>CAWJUT010000017.1:0-590359 GCA_963846105.1 uncultured delta proteobacterium | reverse complement strand
CTACGAGCGCTGAGATGGCTTCCGCACGCTCAGCACTGCGCTGACGAGTTGCGCGGCCGAGGAGGCGTTCGTCTTGGAGAGCACCATCCGGCGGTGTCCCTCCACCGTTCTGACGCTGAGACGCAACGCCGTCGCGATTTCCTTGGACGTCTTGCCCGCGAGCAGCAACTCCATGACTTCGCGCTCGCGTGGCGTCAGGCGCGCGATCCGCTCGATCACGACGGCGCCTTCCGCTGCCGTCTCGCGTGCCTGGCGATCGGCGTCGATGGCCGCGCGGACCCGCTCCAGCAACAGCTTGGGCGGCACCGGCTTTTGCAGAAAGTCGGCCGCTCCGGCCTTGAGCGCACGCACGGAGGTCGGCACGTTTCCGTGGCCGGTCAGGATGATGATCGGCAGCGTCGCGTTGCGCCGGCGGAGCTCGTCCTGCAGATCGAGGCCGCTCTCCCCTCGCAAGCGGACGTCCAATACGAGGCAGCCCGGGCGCTCCGGATCATAGGCGGCGAGGAACTCTTCGCCGGCGGCATAGGTCTCGATCGCGAGCCCTGCTGACTCCATCAACGCCTCCATCGACTTACGCACGGCGGCGTTGTCGTCCACCACGAAGACGGTCGGCTTGCTCGTCATGTGGAGCGCTTCTCCCGCGCCGGCTTTGGGCGCTTTGAGCGGCAGCGTGAAGCGGACCGTCGTACCGGAGCTGCCGTCAGCCCGGCGCTCCGCCCGGATCCGTCCCAGATGCGCCTCGATGATGGAGCGGCTGATCGACAGGCCCATTCCCAGGCCCTGCGGTTTGCTCGTGAAGAACGGCTCGAACACCCGCTCCAACGTTTCAGCAGAGACAGCAGCACCCATGTCGGTCACGGATAGTTCCGCCATCCCCTTCACGGCCCGTGCACGCAACTGGATCTCCCTGCCGTGGCTGCCGGCTTCCTGAGCGGCGTCGATCGCGTTCTGCATCAAGTTCACGACGACCTGCTCGATCTGGATGCGGTCGGCGCGAATCGGGAGCGGTCGCGAGGTCAAGTCGAGCTGGACCGTGACCTTCGCCCGCTCGATCTCGTGCACCAACAACCGCGGCACCGCGCGGGCGATCTCGCGCAGGTCGGACCGCTCGAATCGCGGCTCCCCCTTTTCGATGAAGCCTCGCAGATGCTCCACGATCTCGCCAGCACGCAGTGCCTCGGACGCTGCATCATCCAGCAGTGCAAGGATCTTGTCGGGCTTCGTCTTGCCCGACCGGACGTATCGCGAACACGCCTCGACCCCGTTGGCGATCGCCGAAAGCGGCTGGTTGAGCTCGTGCGCCAAGCCGCTGGCCAGCTCGCCGACGGTGATGATGCGCAGCGCGTGCGCGAGCTCGGCCTGCCGCTGCCGCACCTGTTCGTCGATGTGTTTGCGGGATTCGCTCTCCCGCAAGGCTTCTTGGATCAGCTTGCGCTCGGTGATGTCCTCGATCGCCAGGAGGATCAGGTCGGGACGATCGCCGCCGCGATGGAGGGCGCGTGCGTTGAGAAGCATCATCCGCAGGCCTATCGATTCAAAGCGGTGCTCCACCTCGAAGTCGTTCAGCACGTGTTGCTGCGGGAGAATCTCCCCCAGCAGGGTGCGCAATTGAGGGATGTCCCAGTTGCGGCTGCCCAGCTCATACAGCAACCGCCCCTCGGTCTCCTCCTTGGCAACCTGGAAGGTAGCGTAGAAGGACTGATTCGCCGAGCGCACCCGCACATCTTGATCGAGCACCAGCAGCGGCTCGCGCACCGTGTCCACGATGGACTCGGCATAGAGTCGCGCTTCCTGGAGCACCTCCGCCGCCACGTCGGAGAGCGTGATCACCACACCTTCGGTCCGGCCGTCGCGCGTGCGGTACGGGAGAACCTGACGCATGTACCACCGGCCGTCGTGCGCTTGAACTTCGACCTCCGGCGTCGTCGCGTGTCCCAGAACCGCCGCGGCATCGGCGAGGAGGCCGGGGTCCGTGAACTTCTGCGCGACATCGCCAATGGGCCGGCCGATGTCCGATTGGATCAAACTGAAGAGGCTCGTGGCGGCCGGCGTGAAGCGCCGGACGCAAAGGTGTGTGTCCAGAAACAGCGTCGCGATGTTGGTACTGGTCAGCAGGTTGTCCAGGTCGTTGTTGGATGCCTCCAGCTCCGTGATCTTGGCCCCCAGCTGAGTGTTGGCGGTGGTGAGCTCCTCGTTGAGCGATTGGAGCTCCTCCTTCGAGGTTTCCATCTCCTCATTGCTGGACTGGAGCTCCTCGTTGACGGACATGAGCTCTTCGTTGGCCGCTCTCAAGTCTTCGATGGTCTGCTGCAGATCCTCCCTGGTGGTCTTCAGCTCGTACTCGAGCTGGCGCACGAGCGCCGCGTCGGCGCCGCTCGCTTCAGAGGCGGTGTGAGTGGCAACCGCGGAGGGCGTCGTGGTCTCCGGCTCGTCTTCGAACGACACCAACCACAGGCCCTCGAACTCCTTGCCGGCATCGAGCGGCTCGATCGTCATCCGCACACGCGGGAACGCGCCGCCACGGCGCACCTGGACGCCGGGAACGACGACCCGCTGGTTGTCGCGGATCGACACCTGGACGGCGCCGCGCAGCTTGCTTCGCAGCCCGTTGCGAGCCTGCGCGATGAGATCCTGCGTGGGCGGACCGCTCGGCTGCCCGAGGTAGTCGTCGGTCGGGCCGTGGAAATAGAGGATCTCACCGCTGCGGTTGATGATCACGCACGCAGGCGCGTAGCGTTGGAGCAGCAGATGCTGCGCCAGCGCTGGCAGCCGGCCTGCGTGCGGCGGATTCGGTGTTGGCGCGCGCACGACGGGCGCGGCGACAACGGGAAACGTGAGCTTCTCGTGACGTGTCGGGCCGATGCGGCGGTAGATCCGCCACTTCGCGGAGACCACCTCGAACAAGTCCTCCTGCAGCCCGATGCCCTCGGCACTGCCCAGGAACAGGTAGCCGCCCTCGACGAGACCGAAGTGCAGCAAGAGGAGGAGCTTCTCCTGGATCGCCGGCTCGAGATAGATGAGGAGATTCCGACAACTGATCACGTCGAGCCTGGAGAACGGCGGGTCGCTGATCAGGCTCTGTTGCGCGAAGGCCACCGTGTCACGCAGCTCCTTGTTCACTTGATAGCTGTGCTCGCGCGGGACGAAGAATCGGGCCAACCGTCCGGGTGGGACGTGGGCGGCGATGCCTTCAGGGTAGACACCGGCCCGCGCCGTCTCGAGTGCGTCGGCATCGACGTCCGAGGCGAACACCTGCAGGGGGCATCCCCTGTCGGATGCTTGGATCTCTTCGATCAGCACCATCGCGAGGGAGTACGCTTCCTCTCCGGTCGCGCAGGCAGGGACCCAGACGCGCAACGGGGCGTCCGCTGCCTTCTCGGCGACCAACCGCCGAATCACGCGCTCCTGTAACGTCTGCCATGCCGCCGGCTCGCGGAAGAAGCTGGTCACGTTGATGAGAAGATCCTTGACCAGCGCGGCCACCTCCGCGGGGTCGCTGCGCAGCAGCTCCACGTACTTGGACATCCGGTCGAGGTGCTTCAAGCCCATGCGGCGTTGGATCCGCCGCCGCAGAGTGCCCGTCTTGTAGCCGCTGAAGTCGAACTTGGTTTGCGTGCGCAACAACGCCACTGCGGTCGTCAGGGAGTCGGGCGCCTTTTCCGGTGACGCTTCCACGCTGGTCGCGGTCACGACGGCGTGCCGCACGTACCGCAGCAGGGCATCGGCCATCTGCTCGGCAGGCAGGACGTAATCGGCACTGCCGGTGGCGATCGCGCTGCGAGGCATGCCGTCGTGCTGCACGGTCTGCGGATCCTGCACCATCGTCATGCCCCCGGCCGCCTTGATTTCCTTCAGGCCGAGCGTGCCGTCCGTGCCGGTGCCCGACAGGATGATGCCGATCGCGTTCTCTTGCTGGTCCTCGGCCAACGAACGCAGGAAACAATCGATGGCCATGCGTAAGCTGCGCGGCGCGGTGGGCGCGCTGAGCCGCAACGTGCGCTCGCGGATGCTCAGGTACGTGTTGGGCGGGATCACGTAGACGTGGTTCGCCTTCACCCGCATCCCGTCCTCCGCCTGCATCACGCGCATCGGCGTGTACGTGCCCACCAACTCCGCAGTGAGACTGTCACGGGTCGGGTCGAGGTGCTGGATCAGCACGAAGGCCACGCCGCCGTCGGCGGGCATGGCACCAAAGAGCTTCTTGAAAGCGTCGAGCCCGCCCGCCGAGGCGCCGATCCCGACGATCGGGAATACCGCCCGGTCGTCCGCTCCGTCACCCGCCGCCACACCTCGACGGTCCGTCACGGGAGGACGCTTTCGCTCCGCCGGCTTCGCAGACCTGGCTTCACGGCGCCTCACGGATCCGATTTATCTTGCCGCGAGCGCCGGAGGTCAAGGCGCCGACGGTCGAGCGTGACGTAGCGCCTCTTTGCCCAGCTCGGCCGTGCCGTGTCGAGTCCGCCAGCGGCCCGTAGATCTACGCACGTAGGACCCCGCACGTACTAGCACGATCTTTCCGCCGTGGGCGGGCGCTGTTAGCTGAGGAGACTGAACGACAGGCGGAGCGCAGTCTGCCGCAGTGAAGCCCGTCGCACGGAGGACGCCATGATCATGATGCAGAAGCAGTTCGTCGCCTGGTACACGCTGGTAGCGATCGCGGTCGCGGCGAGCGCGCCGCTGATCGCCACTGGGTGCAAGAGCGAGGAGGGGCCGGCCGAGCGCGCGGGCGCGCAGATCGATCGGGCGGCGGATCGTACGGGCGACGCCATCGAGGACGCCGGGAAAAAGATCAACAAGGCTCTTCCCGGCGACTGATTCCCATGACGAGGCTCGCTACGCTGAATCACGCGCAGTCGACGATCGTACGTGCCCCCCCGAAGCACGAGGTCTCCGACGACGCCTCGGTACCCGCCGTGCTCCTGCCGGCGCAGTTCTTCGAGGGCGCCGAGACGGCGGTGCCGGAGCGGCGCTTGATGTTCGCGATTCTGCTCGACGCCATCACCCAACTGCAGCGACGGACGTCGCCGCACGCCGACGAAGCGAAGCGATGGATCCGAAGCGATGCGGGCGGACCATGCTCGTTTCGCGGCGTGTGTGAAGCCGTCGGCATCGAGCCCACGTATCTCGCGCGCGGTCTGCTCGCGTGGGGCAAGGGCGACGAACCTCATCTGCTAGGCCGCCCGGTCCGACGGCTGCGGCCGGCCACGCGCCCGCGGCTGACGCTGCGGCCGCGCCGGCGGCGCCGGGTGGGCAGGCGCGTCGAGCCTGCGATTCCTGCTGCGTCCTCCGCGCCCTCCGCGCCCTCCGCGCTCTCCGCGGAGTGAGCGCCGCCGGCGGGTGTCGACCTCGATTCGTCCATACCGTCCTCAGGCCGCAGCGGAGACACGTACTCTTACGCACGTAGTCCTACGCACGTACTAGTACGATCTTTCGCGCACGAGTGGTCCGCTGGTAGCTGAAAACCTAAGCGGCATGTGAATGTCAGCCTAGGCTTCGTTGTATCGAGAGGAGCACGTCATGTTGCAGTACGCATTGATGTTCTTCGTAGTTGCCATCATCGCAACGGCGCTGGGTATGGGAGGGATCGCGGGGCTTTCGGCCGAGATCGGCTACGTGCTCGTGGTCGTGGCGGTCATCTTTCTGATCGTCGCATTCGTTACGGGCCGATCGGCGCGGATCACCTGAGCGGCGGGCCGGTCAAGCAGAGCAGAACGATCGATCCGACAGCGAGAGTTTGAGCATGCAGAATAGCGAGCAGGGCGGGTCGCAGTCCGCAGGCCGCTCGGATGATCGTCCCGACATTTCCGCCAGCCAGGCTCCCCCGCCGCAGCAACATTTCGACCGTTCTGCGTCTCGCACCACAGCGGCTCCGGAGAAGCGCTTGATGATCGCCGTCCTCATGAATGCGATCCTCCAGCTCCGGAGTCGCGACGCGCAGGACGTCATCGACGCCGAGAACTGGATCCGCAGCGACGACACGACCGACTGGCCGTTCTCCTTCAACAACATCTGCGAGGCACTGGATATCGAAGCGAGCTACTTCGCCCGCGGCCTTCTCACCTGGCACGATCGTCCGACGGACACCATGCGGCGGATCCCGCTGCGCCACGTCCGCACTGCACGCAGTCGCGTCGTCCCATCGCGCAAGAGGCCTCGGTCGGCGATCGCAGGCCCGACGCGCCGCGGCTGCCCTCCTAGTTCAGCAACCCGACGCTGAGCGCCAGCGACTTCGGAATCACCAGCTTCCCATGGTCGCCGTTCCGCCGAACATCACTGCCTGGCCGGATCAGTGACAGTGGAATCCTGACTCGCATCCCCTCAACAAGACAGACAAGGCTCATCCCGGTGTCGAAGAGCACCTGAACATCGGGAAATTCCATGGAACTCGGCAAAAAGACCTCCTACAATTGTTGTAGGGGCTCGCAGACTGATCCATCTGCGCGCCTCCCCCTCAACGACCGATCAATCGCGCGCCGCAATCGACGCAGAACGCGGTGTGGCGCCGCCGTGCCGCCACGTGCTCGGCCTCGCTACACGAGCGCGCGCGAACACCCGCGTTCACGACACCACCACACTGCGGGCAATGGCCGACGGGAGCATTGGCGCGTCGATGGTTCAGGTTGTCGCACGGGCTAGGTTGTGTGAACCGCGTCGTCATGTTCCGCGCTCCTTCCGCAACTCCTGCCGGAAGCAACCGGCATCGATATCGAGTGCGTCACAAAGGTTCTCGAAACTGAACGGCCACTCGCGATCCTCGCTCGTCACGTAGGCGATCGCTCGGTGGACGCCCTGGGTACCCGTGCTGGGCGCCCCCTTAACCCCGGCCGCTCGCCGGTGGACGGTGCCGTGACAGTCGTCTACGACTGTCTGCAGTACGGCCGCCATGAGCCGCTTGTGCGGCTCGACGAGGCGCGCGTCGTCGCCGGGAATAGGCTGCGTTGAAAACATGACGTGGACCCCCCACTCTCCCGCCACCTCTTGGATGACGTGACCAATCAGGAACGCGGCCTTGAACGCTGCGCCTCAGCCTCACGCTGTCCCTCGCGCAACTCGGCCCAGAAGCGGGCGCGGCGGCTGAGCAATCCGCGCCCCTCGGTTCGTCCGCGCAACCACTCCCACGAGCGCGCCAGCGCCTGACGCAGACGCTCAATCATCCTGCGACTCGAAGACTCTACCAACGGTTGTATTCGCCGCGTCCGCCACCCCCACCCCCACGGCTGTTGTCTCGCTCGCGCGCCTCGCTGACCTTGAGCGGCGCGGCCTTTGATCTCCTTGCCATCCAGCTGCTGAATCGCCTTTTGCGCATCGCCATTCGAGGCCATCTCGACGAATCCGAAGCCGCGGCTCTGTCCGGTGGCGCGGTCCGTGATCACCGCGACCGAGTCGCACGCGCCTATCTCGGTGAACACGTCCTGCAGCTCCTGATTGGTGACATCGAATCCGAGATTCCCGACGTAGAGTTTTTTCCCCATCGCACACACTCCTTCTTTGACTGTGGCAGCACCGGATTCACGTGGAGAGACGACCCCACGTGCCAATGGGCGCTGATTCATCGGCTGCTGAATGTGAGTGCGGGAGGCGTGCGGAGACGCCGAAGGGGCTAGGTGAGCTTCTCGCGCCAGACAGTCAGGTTCATCAGCAGAGTATCAGTCGCGTATCGTGACCACAATCGCAGACGCCGGCGCGACTAGTTAGGGACCCCCCGTCGATTGCCGGCTGGCAGCTGTTCCAACTCCGTCGCCGTGGTCCGCCGCCAGCCACTATCCTGGCTCCCGGCCACGGCGCGGAGAAGACGACCGCGCTATCCGGTTGCCTAGTTACTGTACGCGACCTCGACCCGAACTGCCTTGGCTTCAGGACGCTTTGCGATCGTTACGTCAAGTACGCCATCCTTGTATGCGGCCTTGATCGCGTCGTGACCTACATCGCCCGGCAGCTTGAAGGCCCGATGGATGTGGCCGTAGCGGCGTTCGGCACGGTGCACTTGCGCGTCCTTGGCCCATGCGGGCCCGTTGCGCTCGGCGTTGATCACCAGTTTCTCGTCCTCGACCTTCACTTCGAGCGAGTCTCTCTTCAAACCGGGCAGCTCGACGCTGAAGCGATACCCGTCCTGGTCTTCGGCCACATCGACTGGCGGTGAAGCTCGCTCGGCCTCGCTCGCCCGCCCATTGATCGCCTGCGCATTGAAGAGATCGTTCACCCGGTCGAACAGCGATCCGCCGTTCGCCAAACCATAGTTAAGCAAGAGGTCCATGTTTGCTCACCTTTCCGCCCGTGGGAGTCCACGGGCTTCGCGCTGCTTGCTGCCATTGCAACGTAAGCACGAACTGCGGATCGGCAAGTGGCTCCGCGAGATCGGCGGATACGGAAGGAAGAATGGGCGCGCATAGACGCCGCGATGGATCGCCCACCCCCGCGCTGCGGAAGCCTAGCAGGATGCTGAAAAACGGTGACAGGGCATGTGAATTCTCTCTTTGAACGGGATCGTCGCGCTCGCGCCGAGCTTACGCTCCCGCCCGGTCGGGTTCTTGTTCGCGCTCCGCTGAGAGTTGCACAGTCCCGCCCTCGTTGCCCGCGCTGCTCACGTGACGGCAGCGCTCAGGGTGCGCAGCCGGACAAGATTGTAGACGGCGGCGGTAAGAGGAACTGCCAGCCGACCCGCTCGCGTCCGCGATGGCGGGTCTTGCGCAGCAGCCCGATCGTCTTCATCCAGCCGAAGATCTCCTCGATGCGCTTCCGGACCCGCTGACTGATGCATAGCCCGGGTGGCGCGTCGTCCGCTCATCGATGGCACTGCGTCGATTCTCGTGTTCTGCGCCACGTGCGGCGTGATGTCGAGCCGCGCGACACTGCGTGCACGAAGTCCTGCGGTGTCGTAGCCCTTGTCGGCGCCGAGCGTCGCCGCGCCGGCGCGTCGGGATCGTCGTCAGCCATCAGCGCCGCCGCGTCGCGCTCGGCCGTGCCGGTCGCGGTCGTCAGCTCGGCGTCGACCACCAGCCCGTTGCGATTCTCCATCAGCACGTGCCCCGTGTAGCTGAGCTTCGCCTCTTGCCCGCTGCCTTTGCTTCGCGAGCCGCGCGTCGGGATCGGTCGTGGAGCTGATGGGTCGCGTTGCTCCGCCGCTCGCCGTGGAAATCCACGGTCGGGTTGCCGCGGTCGTCGGGCGGCGGCCGATCGCCGGGCTTCTCGTCCTTCGGCCGGAAGCTCTTCAGCCGAGCCCACGCTTCGATCAGCGTCCCGTCGACGGTGAAGTGCTCGGCGGACAGCAGGCCGCCGCGTCCGGCCTGGCCGACGATCTGCGCGAAGAACTGCCGCGCGATCTCTGCTCCACCAGCCGATCGCGGTTCTTGCTGAACGTGCTCGGCGTCCCACACCGGCTCGTCCGCGTTGAGGCCGACGAACCAGCGGAACAGCAGATTGTAGTCGAGCTGCTCCATCAACTGCCGCTCGCTGCGGACGCTGTAGAGGAGCTGGAGGATCAAGGCCCGCAGCAGCTTCTCCGGCGGAATCGACGGCCGGCCGTCCGTCGCGTACATCGCGTCGAACAGCCGCCGAGAGCTTGCCGAGCGCTTCATCGACCATCGGCCGCAGCGTCCGCAGCGGGTGATCGGCCGGCACACGGCGCTCCGGCGACAGATAGCTGAACATCGTGGCCTGCTGCCGGTCCGTCACCCCGCATCGTCCACCTCCCCCTCTGCGCGTCGCGTGCTGCGCAGCGCCTTCTACCTCAACCGTCGCCGGCGGCGACTTTTTCAGCATCCTGCTAGGACTTCCGAACGGTTGCCCTGGCTGACCTAAGCTCGACAGTCCGTCGCCGCACCGGATCAGGCCTTCGCCTGTCTTCCTGTGCGTTCATGGCTGTTCCTCCGTTGCGACCTGTCGCCGCGCCATCAGACGGCAGCGCTTCAGCTCGCTCTTGAGCGTGCCGAGGGTGACAACCACCGTGTGACACGATGACGGCGACCTGCAGCTTTCCGACAACGCGATAAACCTCCCCCGAGCGTCAGCACATCCGAATCCTCCTTGAAGAGGCTACACACAGTACTGCACGCCCGTAAGCGCGGACTACTACGCGAGTAGTTATATGTCCACGCAAGAAGGCGGGCGGCGCTCGTCACACGTGTCAGGTGATAGCTCCGACATCGCGCACCGCGATGGGTGAGGTCGTGCGCTGCGGACCCCGTGATTCCGCAGCGCACTCAAGAGCGGGCGACCGGGGTCGAACCGGCGACGTCCAGCTTGGGAAGCCGCGCAAGGCGTCGCGGCGAAAACCGAGGAATCGCCGATAGTTGGTACGATTCTACGCACTTGGAATCTAGAGCATGGGTCCCGGAACATCCCGCGTTGTCCCGCGTCGTCCCGTGAAACCCGGAACCGTTCCGGGTCCCGGAACGACGAAGCTCGCTGCACTCAGGTCTGGTACGATCCTCATCGTTTCGGTATATACCGTAAGTGAGGTTCGAGTGGGACGAGCGGAAGGCGGCGGCAAATCGAGCGAAGCACGGCATCCCTTCACCGAAGCCATCACCGCCTTCGATGACCCGTTCGCTCTCGTCGCACCCGATGCGGCTCACTCGACCTCGCAGAAGAGCGACGATGGCTGATCGGAGAGTCCGATTTCGGCGTCCTCGTGGTGGTCTTCACGGTTCGCTACCCCGGGAACGTCCATCGGATCATCAGCGCGAGGCCGGCGAATCGAAAGGAGCGGCAGCGATATGCCGAGAGCAAAGAGCTTCCCGTTTGAGTCGGCGCGACGCGTGACCGCCCGCGAGACCGAGGCGGCACGCAAGGCGATCGAGAAGAAGCTCGGCACAAGCGTCCGCGGCGGGGTCGACCGCCGAAGGGGCCAGCCAAGTACCGAGCGGTCTCAATCCGCCTGAGCCCCAAGGCCCTGGCCTGGGCCCGGAAGGAAGCCAAGCGCCGAGGCGTTGGCTACCAAACGGTGATCAACGAGACGCTGCTCGAGGCCAGTGCCTGAGCGGGTTCTCGCTCTCGAATAAAGAGCGGGCGACCGGGGTCGAACCGGCGACGTCCAGCTTGGGAATGAGACTAAGAGCCTATCCCGTAAGTGCCGCCAGATGAGGAGTGCGGCGGCGAAGTGGACGAGGGCGAGGTAGTTCTGCGGTTTCTTCTCCCACCGGATGAGCAACTTGCGGCAGCGATTGAACCAGGACGTGGTACGTTCGACGACCCAGCGCCGCGCCCGGGTGCCGCGGCGACACTCCCGCCGCTCCTCGCCCCGCCGGCGGATGTGCGGCAGGTACCGGCGCCGGCGGACGGCACGCTCGGCATCGGCGTAGTCGTAGCCCTTTGTCGAGACAGAGATGCTGGCTCGGTGTCGGCCGGGGCACGGCCGACGCGGGCATCGAGCAGCGACGCCGATCGCTTCCTTGTCAGGCCGATTCGCGGCAGTGAGGGCAACCGCCACGGGATCCCGGCGGTGTCGGTGAGGTGATGGCGCTTGGTGCCGCCCTTGGCGCGGTCGGTGGGATTGGGGCCGGTTTTTTTCCCCACCCAACGGGGCTTTGTGCAGCGACGCATCGGCGGACTGCCACTGCCACGCGAGCCCGACGTCCTGATCGTAGTGCTGCAGCAGACGCCGCCACAGGCTTGCCCAGCATGCCCAACTCGGCCCATCGCTGGAAGCGTCGGTGCAGGGTCGAGCCCGGACCCATACTCCCGCGGGACGGCCTTCCACTGACAGCCCGTGCGCAGAACGTAGAGCACGCCGTCGAGAATGCGGCGCGGCGGCAGTCCACGGGCGGCCTCCCGTCGGCCGAAACTCCTCGATCGGGAACAAGAGCGCGATCCGCTTCCCACAGCTCGTCGGGCACCTTCCAAATCGTGGGGACCCGCCGACGTCCCCGTCGCCTCGTTCGCCCCATCGCCACCCCTCCACCCCGCCGCCCCTGGCGGCATCCGAGGGCACTCTACTACAGGCGAGGGTGTAGACCGAGGCGCGCATCACTTATGGGATAGGCTCTTAGGCGAAGGTCGAAGAGGTTGATTCAGAAGGGGGAAATCTAGTGACTCCAGATGGTTGCCGCGTATTCGGGATTCACTGAGCTTCGCCGGCTTTCGCCTCGTTTCGCTGCTCAACCGGCACCAGTACCGGCACTGAATTGGGCGACGCCGCGAAGCGATTCTCGGCGATTTGCTCCGGTGATAGATCGAGCCGCGGCATGGCGTGGCTCGCGTGGTGGGATTGGGATCTCGAACTGACACCCCACGTCCTCAAGCGTGGAGAGCTCGTCGTGCAAGATGGCGATGCGCTGCGGCAGGACACCCGGCGCCGCGTGCCAGGCACTCGCCCAAAAGCCGCGGACGAGCAGGAGTGCATGACGGTAACGAATGCGCAGAGTCGGCACGCCCGCGTGGGCTGCCGCGCGGGCGATGGCGAGCCGGACGAGGTTGTACCCGAGCGCCAGTCCCCACACTTCCTGATGGACGCGAGCGGGCGCGGTGCTGCGCAGGGCTTCGTGGCGATCGAGGGTATGCGTTTTCACTTCGTCGAAGCCGAGCTCGAGTTCCCAGCGCTCGTGGTAGAGCGCTGCCAGCTCGGCCGCGGGATACGCGAGGGGATCGAGCAACGACGTGAGCAGCGTCTGGGGCCGAAAGCCGGCGCGATGATAGCGGACGGCGCGGGCGCGGATGCGAGCGGGGAGATCGGGATGGGTGGCGCGAGTGGCTCGACTGGGGACGAGATCGACCAGCGCATCCCCCGCGCCCAGCGTCTCCACACGGCGGACGGTGAGCCCCTTCTTTTTCCGCGTGAGCCAGTGGCGTTGCGTGGCCGGGTCGTGCAGCTGGTGGAACAGGCTGTAGGTCGCAAACCCACGATCGACGAGGGTAATCGAGTGGGCGGGCACGAGGGGCCACAGCTCAGCCGCGAGGGTCAGCTCACTGGTGCGATACGATCCCACGGCGATGCCTGCCAGCAGATGGACCCGCGGAACCATGAGCGCGACGAGCCGCAGCTGCGGATAGCCACCCCCGTCGCCGTGCCGACTGCCTGGGCGACCGAAGGCGCGCAGATTCTCCGGCGTGTCGGCCACGCGCAGCGTGGTACCATCGACCCCATAGACCGCGAGCCCGTGCCATCGATCGGCGACGGCTTGCGTCGCCCAGGCGGTGGCGGTCTGCCGGAAGAGTGCGGCGAGCGGCTCGGGTCCCAGGCGCGTGCGCGCTTGTGCGACCGCACTGCCACTCACCGTCCCGCGCCCACCTGTCGGGGCAGGCAGCACGAGATCGAGATGCCGGACGACTTCCGTGATCGCGCGATCGTGCAGCAACCCCATGCCGATCACGAGCCACACCACGTACTCAGCGGGCAGCTTCCGGCGGCGGATCGTCGCCGTCCCCGTCGCCTCCAGCGCCGCGGTGATCCAAGCTGGATCGATACTGTCGCGAAAGATATCGAAACTCGCCGCGCGTTCATCGACGCCAGCGAGCAACGCCTCCCCCATCCCCATCGTCCCACCCCCACATCCACTGATGGGGATAGCGGACGACGCCGCCGATCCGAAACCGTCAACCCGGTCTTATGTGACCGGCATTGGCACTAGCCCGCGATCAGATTGGTCGGACGGCGCCCTACTTGGCTTCCGTAGAGGAGAAAAACGTGCGCACTTGGCGGATCGCGATGTCGCCAGAAGTCCCGCGCTCCGTGCGACACGCCGACGCACGCATGAGTCCGCAGACGTGACGACCCGCGCACGGGGGCCGCGCCGCCCCTGGTGGATCCCTCCGTTCCTCGGCTCCGTCCCCGACGTGGCGCCGGAGCATCTCCGGATGCTCGGCGTGGTGTCGCTCGGCCTCCTCTTCGACCAGTACGACTTCGGGATGCTCAGCGCCGCGCTCCCTCGCATCACGGCCGATCTCGGGCTCGACGACGCTCAGCTCGGCTATACCCTTTCCCTGATCCGCTTCGGCGCCGTCCCCGCGTTGCTCGTCCTTCCACTCGCCGACCGCCTGGGGCGGCGCCGGCTCTTCCTGGTGTCGATCGTCATGATGTCGATCGGTACCGGGCTCACGGCGTTCGCGCAGTCGATCGCGCAGTTCGTCGTGATCCAGATGGTGACGCGGGCGTTCATGACGGTGGGACTCTCGCTGGCGTTCGTGATCGTGACCGAGGAGTTTCCGGCCGAGCACCGCGGCTGGGGCATCGGGATGCTCGGTGCCCTCGGCGCGACCGGCATCGGACTCGCCGCCGGCCTCTTCGCGCTCGTGGACGTGCTGCCGTACGGTTGGCGCGCGCTCTACCTCGTCGGCCTCGCGCCGGTGCTGTTCTTCAGCGCGTTTCGCCGCGGAGGTCCAGAAACGCGCCGCTTCCAGCGCCACGTCGCCGACCGTGAGAATGAGCGCCGGCCTTCCGTCCTCACCGCCTGGTTTCTCCCGATTGCGCGCCTCGCGCGCGCGCACCCGACCCGCGCCCTGCTGATCGGCGTGCTGTCCTTCTCCATGTTCTTCGGCCAGGTGTCGGTCTTCCAGCTCATCGGGAAGTTCGTCGCTCGACGAGCGTGGCTGGGCACCGTGGCAGTTCTCGGCGATGTTCGTCCTCGGCGGCGCGGTCGGCATCGTCGGCAACGTCGTCGCAGGTCACCTCGGCGATCGTTTCGGCCGCCGCGCCGTCGGCGCCGCGTCCATGTTCGCGTTTCCGTTCTTCGCCTCGATCTTCTACCTCGGTCCGGATTGGGCGCTGTCACCGGCGTGGGTCGCCTTCGTTTTCTGCGTGAGCGCGAACACCACGGTGCTGCGGGCCTTCGCGACCGAGCTCTTCCCGACGTCACAGCGCGGCAGCGCGATGGGCTTCTCGGAGGTCATGGGTGCTGTCGGTTCCACGGCAGGGCTTGCCGTGCTCGGACTCGGCACCCAGGTCGCGGCCAGAGAGGGCCTCCTGCATGCGGCGCTCGATCTCGTACCGCTCGATCTCGCGAACGCGAGCGCCCTCGCGCGCATGACGAGTCTCCTCTCGTGGGCGGTCGCGCTCGCGGGCGTGGTCGTGCTGCTTCTCCCCGAAACCAAGCAGCGCGAGCTCGAGGCGATCAGTGACGAGGGCGCCTAGAAGGGTTGCCGAGTCCGCAGCTTCCGACCCAGAAGGCTTCCGCTTACCGAGCCAGCAGCCGCAAGCGCGCGCTGATCCGCGCTTCCACCTCCTCCTCGTCAGGTTTGAAGAGATTCGCTCGAAGTGAAGGTCGAGGACGAAACACTGGTGATCGACGCCGAGCGTAACGAGCCCGCATGGGCCAAGGACGCGCAGGTGCACCGTGCCGAACGCCGCTACGGCCACATCCATCGGGCTTCAGGCTTCCGGGCGACGTAGGTCACGACGCGATCAAGGCCGCGTACAAGGACGGCGTCCTTGACGTCACGATCGCGAAGCGTCCGGAAACCAAGGCAGTTCGGGTCGAAGTCGCGTACAGTAACTAAGCAACCGGGCGGCCCTAACCGCCGGTCGAAGATTCCGATCTGCAAGAGGAATTCTAGGCTGCCCAGGCAGTTGGAGGCTTTTTGTTTTCGCTGAGGTTCACCGACTTTCGCCTCATTTCGCTGTTCAATCGGCACGCGAACCGGCACTAGCAAAAGCCAAAAAACCGTGGCGGGTTCTTCGCTCCTACTCCAGCCTGCTCTACTCACGAGCCGCCAGCAATCTGGCGGCCTCTTGGTCGTCATCGGGCCGTGCTTCTCGCCGTGCATGAGATTCCGACCGGTTTGGCGCGCACGCGCGGCTGGCTCGAAGGCCGCGTGCGGTGTTAGGATCGCGTCCATGGAAGACGAGTCCGCGCGGTCGCCGCAGCGCGTACCCGTCGGCGGTGGCGACGCGACGCAGCGGCGCGAGCCGGTCGACCTCCAGCGCCTCCTCCTCGACGTCTCGCGGCTCGCGGCATCGCGGCGCGACCTCGACGGCCTCCTCGGCGAGCTCGTCGTCGTGCTGCAGAAGGCGGTGCGGTTCGACGGGCTCGCCGTCGTCCTCCACGATGCCGCGCGCCGCGAGATGGTGCTCCGTTTCGCCGGCGGGTCCGCGCTCCCGGCGAAGGAGATTGTGACTCATCTGGAGGCCGACGCCGCCGGGCTCGCATGGCTCACGCAGCAGCCGATCTTCGTCCCGGACGTCGAGCGGGAAACGCGGTTCCCCGAGATCATCGAGGTCGCGCGCTCGTACGGCACGCGCTCGTTTTGCGTCTTTCCGCTGACGTCGCCGGTGCGCCGGCTCGGCGTTCTCGGCTTCGCGAGCCGCGAGACCGATGCGTTCCACGACGTCGATCCCGAATTCCTGCAGCAGCTCGCCGACGAGGTCGCGCTCGCGGTCGACAACGCGCTCCATCAGGAGAGCGCGGAAAAAGCCGAACTGCGCTCAGGCAGGAGCGCGACCGGCTCGGGATTCTTCTCGAGATCAACAACGCGCTCGTCTCGAACCTCGAGCCCCGGGCGCTCTTCGACGACATTGCGGTGTGTCTCCGGCGCGTCGTAGCGCACGACCTCACGGCCCTGACGATGTACGACTCCGAGCGGAACGGCTTCCGGGTCGCCGCCGTCGTGTTCGAGAACAAAGAGGTCGTTCGGGAAGGCGAGTTCTTCCCGATGGACGACGACGCAGAGCTGGCGGTCGCGGCGTTCCGGGCGGGAACGCCGCTGCGCGTGGGCCGTGACGTCATCGCGACGATCGGGGCCCGCAACCGGCCGGTCCTCGCCGAGATGGGCATCCAGTCGGCGTGCCTCCTGCCGATGAGCGCGCGCGCGCACCGCATCGGCGCGATCGTCGTCGGCCGCCTGCGGGGCGAGCCGTTCAGCGACGCCGACGTGGATATCCTTGCGGCAGCGACCGGTCAGATTGCGTTCGCGGTCGAGAACGCGCTCGCGTTCCAGGAGATCGCGGCGCTGCGCGACAAGCTCGCACTCGAGAAGGTCTACCTCGAGGAGGAGCTGCGCAGCCAGTACGACTTCGAAGAGATCGTCGGCGAGTCGCCGGCGCTGAAGGCCGTCCTCGCGCAGGTCGAGACCGTCGGCCCGACGTCGTCGACCGTGCTGATTCGCGGCGAGACCGGAACGGGTAAGGAGCTCATCGCCCGGGCGATCCACGAGCTCTCGCCCCGCAAGGCACGGACGCTGGTCAAAATGAACTGCGCCGCGATTCCCACGGGCCTTTTGGAGAGCGAGCTCTTCGGCCACGAGCGCGGCGCGTTCACCGGCGCGATCGCGCAGAAGATCGGCCGGTTCGAGCTCGCCGACGGCGGAACGCTCTTTCTCGACGAGGTCGGCGACATTCCGCTCGAGCTCCAGCCGAAGCTGCTGCGCGTCCTGCAAGAGCAGGAGTTCGAGCGCCTCGGCAGCACGCGGACGAAGCGTGCGGACGTGCGGATCGTGGCAGCGACGCATCGGAGCCTCGAAGAGATGGTCGCCGCGGGGACGTTCCGGAGCGACCTCTACTACCGCTTGAACGTCTTCCCGATCGTGCTGCCGCCGCTTCGCGAGCGGCGCGAGGACATCCCTCGCCTCGTCCGATACTTCGTGCAGAAGTTCGCGCGCGGGATGAACAAGATGATCGACACGATCCCGAGCGAGGCCATGAGCGCGCTCGCCGCCTACGACTGGCCCGGCAACGTGCGCGAGCTCGAAAACGCGATCGAGCGCGCCGTGATCCTCACGAGCGGATCCGTGCTGCAGGTGCCCGTGGCGGAGCTCCGCAGGCGCAGCAGCGCTCCGCCGCCTGCGGAGGGGACGCTCGAAGCGACCGAGCGCGAAGCGATTCTCAAGGCGCTCCGTGAGAGCCATTGGGTCATCGGAGGCCCCGCGGGAGCCGCGCGCCGCTTGGGAATCAAGCGGACGACGCTCCACTCGCGAATGGAAAAGCTCGGCATCGTGCGACCGAAGGCCTGAGTCGCGCCCCGTCGCCTTCGAGCCCGCAGCACTCGTGACGACATGCGTCGTCACGTGACGACGACCGTTCGACTCGCGCGGCCGCCGCCGGTGATCGGGCGCGAAAAACGCCTGCATCGTCGGGGTGTGCCACCCGATAACCGAATCGGCGTGACGCGGCACGATCGTTGCCCTGGGATCGGAGACGAAAGGCCGATTCCGAGGACGACGACGATGCTCCGCCTTCGAACGCTTTCCAGACCCGGCGAAACGCTGCTCGTTCTCGAAGGACGCCTCACCGGACCGTGGGTCGACGAGCTGGCGCGATGCTGGGCGAGGCTGCGCGACGAGAACCACGCGGGGCCGATCCGCGTCGATCTCGAAGGCGTGACGTTCGTCAGCGCCGCGGGCAAGGCGCTTCTCGCCCGTCTTCACGACGACGGCGCGCTGCTCACGGCGCGCGGCGTGCATGACGAGCGCGATCATCGAAGAGATCGCGCAAGAGAAACGAGCGAGGTGAATGATGCCAACGTGGAAACGAAGCATGAGCGGATCTCGGAGATCCGCTTTCCTGATCGCGATCGCCGCCGCGGCGCTCGGATCGAGCGCTTGTCGGAAGCCGACACCGGCCGCACCGCCGACGCCGGAAGTTCTCGTCGCCAAGGTCGCCCAGCGCGACGTGCCGATCTACTCCGAGGCGGTCGGGACGACGGAGGGATTCGTCAATGCGCAGGTGCGGCCCCGCGTGCAGGGCTACCTCCTTCGGCAGACGTACGCTGACGGCGCTTCGGTCAAAGCGGGCGATCTCCTCTTCGAGATCGACGACCGCCAATACCGAGCCGCGCTCGACGAAGCGCGCGGCAACCTGGCGCGCGCAACAGGCGGCTCTCAAGAAATACGAGCTCGACGTCGCACGCTACACGCCGCTCGCCGCGAAAGGCGCCGTCAGCAGAGAAGAGCTCGACGACGCGATCCAGGCTTCCCGCGGAGCGAAGGCGCAGGTCGACGCCGCCGCGGCCGCGGTCGAGACCGCGCGGCTGAACCTCGGCTGGACGCGAGTCTACGCTCCGATCGACGGCGTCGCCGGCATCGCGCCGGTTCAGGTCGGCGACCTCGTCACGCCGGCGACGCTCTTGACGACGATCTCGCAGCTCGACCCGATCAAGGTGACGTTCCCGATCAGCGAGCGCGAGTACCTGCGGTTCGCCGATCGCATTCAGGAGCACCAGCGAAACGGGCGCGGCGCGGACGAGCCGGAGATCGAGATGATTCTCGCCGACGGCAAGCCGTATCCCCATCCGGGACGCTTCCACGTCGCGAATCGGCAGGTCGAGGTCGAGACCGGCACGATTCAGATCCAGGCCCTGTTCCCGAATCCCGACGGCATCCTGCGGCCCGGCCTCTACGCGAAGGTACGGGCACCGACCGTGGTGAAGCGCGGCGCGCTCCTCGTCCCGCAGCGCGCGCTCCTCGAGACGCAAGGCCAGTACCAGGCGGCCGTCGTCGGCGACGGCGACAAGGTCGCGTTCCGCACCGTCAAACCCGCCGAGCAAGTCGGCGACCTCTGGATCGTCGAGGAGGGGCTCACGGCCGGGGAACGCGTCATCACGGAAGGACTGCAGAAGGTCCGGGACGGAATGGTCGTGAAACCGAAGGACGCGCCGATCGTCACGGCGCGACCGCCGCGAGCGAGGGCTGAGCCATGTCGAGATTCTTCATCAAGCGTCCAATCGTCGCGATCGTCATCTCGATCCTCTTCGTGGTCGGCGGCGCCGTCATGGTGTTCCGGCTGCCGGTCGCGCAGTTCCCCGAGATCGCGCCGCCGCAGATCGAAACGACCGCCATGTACACCGGCGCCGACGCGCTCACCGTCGAGCAGTCGGTCGCCACGCCGATCGACGCGCAGGTGAACGGCGCGAAGCGCATGATCTACATGCAGGCGATCTCCGGCAACGACGGCACGATGACGCTCCAGGTCTCGTTCGAGACCGGCACGGACATCGACATCGATCAGGTGCAGGTCCAGAACCGCCTGGCGCAGGCGCAGGCCAACCTGCCCAGGGCGGTGAACGACTACGGCCTCACGACGATCCAGACGGCGGGCATCCCGCTGCTCGTCTTCACGATCAACTCGCCGAACAAGACGTGGGACCAGAACTTCCTCTCGAACTACGTCGTCATCAACTCAAGGACGAGCTGGCCCGCGTTCCCGGGATCGGGCAGGTGAAGATCTTCGGCGCGGCGAACTACGCGATGCGCATCTGGGTCGACGCCCGACACGATCGCGAAGCTGGGCCTCACGGTGACCGACCTCGTGAACGCGATCACGGCGCAGAACGTCGTGAATCCCGCGGGCACGCTCGGCGGCGAGCCGGCGCCGCCCGGCCAGGAGCTCACGTACACGGTCCGGGCCCGCGGCCGCCTGATGAACGCCGAGGAGTTCGGCGACGTCGTCGTGCGGGCGAACGCCGACGGCTCGCTCGTCCGCTTGAAGGACGTCGCCCGGATCGAGCTCGGCGCCGAGAACTACACGCAGCAGGCGTACGGCAACGGTGCCCCGGCGACGCTCGTCGGTCTCTACCAGGTCCCCGGGTCGAACGCGCTCGATGCCGCCAATCGCGCGAAGGCGACCATGGCCCGCCTGGCGGAAAAATTCCCGTCGGACATGAACGTCGCCCTGACGCTCGACACGACGGTCCCCGTGACGGAGGGCGCGAAGGAGATCGTCATCACGCTGCTCGAGGCGATCGCGCTCGTCATCCTCGTCGTCTTCGTCTTCCTCCAGAACTGGCGGGCGACGCTCATCCCCATCCTGACGATTCCGGTGTCCCTCGTCGGCACCTTCGTGTTCTTCCCGATGATGGGGTTCTCGACCAACACGCTGTCGCTCCTCGGGCTCGTGCTCGCGGTCGGCCTCGTCGTCGACGACGCGATCGTCGTCGTCGAAGCGATCGAGGCGAAGATCGAGGAGGGCCTCGCCCCGCGCGAGGCGGCGCTCCAGGCGATGGACGAGGTGAGCGGCGCGCTCGTCGGCATCGCGCTCGTGCTGTCGAGCGTGTTCATCCCCGCCGCCTTCATCGCCGGCATCACCGGGTCGCTCTACCGTCAGTTCGCGTTGACCATCGCGTTCTCGGTCCTCATCTCCGCGTTCAATGCGCTCGACCCTCAGCCCGGCGCTCGGCGCGATGATCCTCCGTCCGCGGTCGAAGGGCGCGCGCCGCGGACTCCTCGGACGGTTCTTCGCCGGGTTCGATCGCGGCTTCACCGCGGCGCAGACGGGCTACGTCCGTGCCTGCGGATTCCTGATCCGCAAGGTGGTCGTCGCGCTCGCCGTGCTCGCCGCCTTCACGGCGCTCGCGGGCGGTCTCGGGAAGATCATGCCGACGTCCTTCATGCCGCAGGAGGACCAGGGCTTCTTCTTCATGAACGTGCAGCTCCCGGAGGCCGCGTCGATGCAGCGGACGAACGCGGTCATGCGGAAGATCGACGAGATCCTGAAGGCCGAGCCCGGCGTGCACTACGTCAACGCGGTGTCCGGGTACAGCCTCCTGTCGCAGACGGCGAGCCCGCGCAACGGCCTCTACTTCGTCCAGCTCACGCCCGTACGAGGAGCGGGCGACGCGCGAGCTCCAGTCGGACGCGATCGTCGCCTCCGTGAACCGGAAGCTCTACGGGCTGCCCGAGGCGCAGGTCTTCGCGTTCCTCCCGCCCGCCATCCCCGGCGTCGGCCAGGCCGGCGGCGTCGACGTGTTCATCCAGGATCGCGCCGGCAAGACCGTCGACTACCTCTGGCAGAACACGCAGCGCTTCATGGGCGAGCTGCAGAAACGCCCCGAGATCGCGTTCGTGGCGACGACGTACGCGCCCGCCGTGCCGCAGCTCTTCGCGCACGTCGACGAGGATCGGGTGTTCAAGCTCGGCGTCCCGATCCAGGACGTGTACCAGACGCTCCAGGCGTTCCTCGGCGGCGCGTACGTGAACCAGTTCAACCGGTTCGGGCGCGTCTGGCGCGTCTTCCTCCAGGCCGAACCGCAGTACCGGACGGATGCGGACGATCTCAGCCTGTTCTACGTTCGCAACCAGCACGGCGAGGCGATCCCGCTGTCGACGCTGGTCTCGCTCGAGAAGTCGTCCGGCCCCGAGTACTCGACCCGGTTCAACCAGTATCGCGCGATCGAAGTCCTGGCGATGCCGGCGCCGGGCTACAGCTCCGGTCAGGCGATGGCCGCCGTCTCGGCCGTCGCCGATCAGGTGCTGCCGCGCGACATGGGGTACGCGTGGAACGGCATGAGCTATCAGGAGTCGATCGCGGGGAGCGGCGCGGCGGTCTTCGCCCTGTCGCTGCTGATCGTCTTCCTCATCCTCGCGGCGCTCTACGAGAGCTGGTCGCTGCCGTGGAGCGTCCTGCTCACCACGCCCGTCGCCGTCGCGGGCGCGTTCTTCGGCCTCTGGGCGCGCGGCCTCGAGAACAACGTCTACGCCCAGGTCGGGCTCCTGATGCTGATCGGCCTCGCGGCGAAGAACGCGATCCTGATCGTCGAGTTCGCGAAGGCCGAGCTCGAGAACGGCGCGTCGATCGTCGACGCGGCCCTCAACGCCGCGCGGAAGCGGCTCCGGCCGATCCTCATGACGTCGTTCGCGTTCATCCTCGGCCTGGCGCCGCTCTGGAACGCACTCGGCGCCGGCGGCGTGGCGCGCCAGGTGATCGGCACGGTGACGATCGTCGGCATGCTGTTTTCGACGGGCATCGCGATCTTCCTCGTCCCCGCGCTCTTCGTCTTGATCGAGCGGCTGTCGCGAGGCGCGACGGACCGAGAACGCCGTCGCAGCGTCGCCGGAGGTCGCGCGCGACCCCGTCGTGAGCGTGCCTCTCGCCGCAGGTGGAGAAGGACGATGAAGACCTCGCACCTCGTTGCCACTCTCCTCGTCACGATTGCTCTCGCCGGTTGCTCCGCGACCGCGGAGCCGCGCGGAATCTTGGGCGCGCTCAATCGTCTCAAAGTGGGTCCGAACTACGAGCGGCCGGCCACCCAATTGCCCGAGCGGTTCCGCGGCCAGCCGGATTCCGCCGATCCGGCGTCGCTCGCCGACCTTCCCTGGTGGGACGTCTTCGGCGACCCGGCGCTTCAGCGGCTCGTCCGCGAGGCACTGGAGAACAACTACGATCTCAAGATCGGCGATTGCCCGCGTCGAGCAGTTCCGCGCGCGGGTCGGTGTCGCCGCGTCCGAGCTCTATCCGCAGGTCGGATACGACGGCTCCGCCGCGCGCGAAAAGGCGTTCCTGCCCGTCGGATCCGGCGGGAACCGCACGTTCAACGTCTTCTCGGGCGTCCTCGACGTCGCCTGGGAAATCGACGTGTGGGGCCGGATCCGCCGCTCCACGGAAGCCGCGCGCGCGGAGTTTCTCGCGAGCGAGGACGCTCGTCGCGCGGTCATGCTGTCGCTCGTGAGCGACGTCGCCTCGGGGTACTTCCGCCTCCTCGAGCTCGATCGCGAGCGCGAGATCGCGCGGTCGAGCGCGGAAACGTATCAGCGGACGCTCGACCTCTTCACGCAACGCTACGAGGGCGGCAAGGACACCAAGCTCTCGACGTCGCGCGCGGAGGCATCGCTCGCCGCGAGCCTCGCGACGATCGCACGCCTCGACCAGGCGATCGTCCAGCAGGAGAACGCGATCAGCGAGCTGCTCGGCGCGCCGCCGCAGCCGATCGAGCGCGGGAATCCGCTCACCGCGCAGTCGCCGCCCGCGGCGCCCGCGGGTCTGACCCCCGATCTCCTGCAACGCCGTCCCGACATCCTGCGGGCGGAGCACGAGATGATGAGCGCGAACGCCGAGATCGGCGTCGCCGTCGCGAATTTCTTTCCGCGGATCGGTCTCTCCGCGCTTTACGGCGGCGAGAGCGCCGAGATCGACAACGTCCTCAAGAACAACTTCAGCATCTGGAACATCGCCGGAAGCGTGAGCGGACCGATCTTCCAGGGCGGCCGGCTCCTCGAGCAGTACCGCGCGCGGCAGGCGTTCTGGGACGAGACGATCGCGGCGTACCGGGGAACGATCGTCCAGGCGCTGCGGGAAGTCTCCGACGCGTTGGCGGCGCAGTCGAAGCTCGTCGAGCGGCGCGCGGCCGAGGAGCGACAGGTGAAGGCGCTCGCCCGGGCGGTCGAGCTGTCGCTCGACCGTTACCGTACCGGGCTCGCGAGCTATTTCGAGGTGCTCGAAGCGCAGCAGCAGCTCTATCCGGCCGAGGATGCGCTCGCGCAGTCGCAGCGCGACCAGCTCCTCACGGTCGTCGCCCTGTACAAGGCGCTCGGCGGCGGCTGGAACCTCGCCGACGACGCCTGGACGGCGATGCGGTGACCATGACGACGAGACTCACGACGGCAGCGCCGCCATCGCGTCGCGATCGTCGGCTGCGGGTTCGGTGGGCTCTTCGCCGCGAAGCGGCTTGCGGCGCGCCGATGTCGACGTCACGGTGATCG
The DNA here is from genome assembly GCA_963846105.1 of uncultured delta proteobacterium. Classification (GTDB taxonomy): domain Bacteria; phylum Desulfobacterota; class Binatia; order UTPRO1; family UTPRO1; genus CAWJUT01. The sequence goes on along the minus strand of CAWJUT010000017.1, from coordinate 566,023 downwards.
ACCGGACGAACCACCACCTGTTCCAGCCGCTGCTCTACCAGCTTGCGACGGGGATCCTGTCCGAGGGTGACATCGCGCCGCCGATCCGCGACGTCCTCCGGCACCAACGGAACACGACGCGTCGTCCTCGGCGAGGTCGTCGGCATCGATCTCGACGCCCGCCGCCTCACCGTCGAGACGCGTCGGACGCCGCAGCGAGATCGCGTACGACAGCTTGATCCTCGCCACCGGCGCGAGCCAGTCGTACTTCGGGCACCCGGAGTTCGCGCACGACGCGCCGGGGATGAAGACGATCGACGACGCGCTCGAGCTTCGCGGGCGGATCTTCGGCGCGTTCGAGATGGCCGAATGCGAGACCGACCCCGACGAACGACGCCGGTGGCTGACCTTCGTCGTCGTCGGCGGCGGCCCGACCGGCGTCGAAGTCGCGGGCCAGCTCGTCGAGCTGTCACGCCGGTCGCTGCGCCGGAACTTTCGTCACATCGATCCGGCCGACGGCGCGGATCGTCCTGCTCGACTCCGGGCCCGCGATCCTCCGCTCCTTCCCGGAGCCGCTGCGACGAGCGCGACAGCGCGAGACCTCCGAGCGCATGGGAGTCGAGATCCATGTCGGCACGCGGGTCACCGGCGTCGACGAGCGCGGAATCGAGACGAGCTCTTCGGATCCGCGAGCTGCGGCGGATCGAGGCGGCGACGAAGTTCTGGGCCGCCGGGGTCGAGGCCTCGCCGCTCGGGCGCCTCGTCGCCGAAGCGGCGGGCGCCGAGATCGATCGAGCGGGTCGGGTGAAGGTCGAGCCCGACTGCACGCTCCCGGGGCACCCGGAGGTCTTCGTCGATCGGCGACCTGATGAGCCTCGACGGCCTGCCGGGCGTGGCGCAGGTCGCGATCCAGTCCGGCCGCCACGCCGCGGAGACGATCGTGCGGCGGATCGCGGGCGACACGACGCGCCGGCCGTTCCGCTACCGCGACCTCGGAACGATGGCGACGATCTCGCGCTTCCGCGCGATCGCGGTGCTCGGCCGTCTGCGCGCCTCGGGCTTCTTCGCCTGGATCGCGTGGCTCGTCGTCCACCTCGCTCGCGCTGACCGGCTTCAAGAACCGCATCTCCGTCCTCTTCAACTGGACGGTCGCGTTCCTCGAGCGGCGGACGCGCCCAGCGCGTCATCACGAAACAGCAGGTCTTCGCCCGGCAAGCGCTCGAAGCACGAAGCTTCTTAACCGGGACCGTCCCGCCGAACGCGCCGCCGGTGCGCCGGGCACCTGCACGGCCCCGCAGGGCCACGGACGCGCCATGACCGCGCAGCGATCGGCTGGTGGCGGTACACGTCGTCCACCAAGAGCACGTGCGAGCGAGCCGGGCGAGAACCCGTCCGGCGCATCCGGCTGGAAGGACGCGCTGCCGATCGCCCGGCTGTTCGCGGGAGAGCGGCGGCGAATCGCTTCGCGGCGACGTCATCGGCGGCATCAGCGCCTGCGTCGTGATGATTCCGTCCGTCATCGCCTACGCCGATCTCGCCGGTCTTCCCCCGGCCCACGGGCTCTACGCGGCGCTCGCCGGCATGCTCGGATACGCGGCGTTCGCCAGCTCGCGGCAGGTCATCGCCGGGCCCGACGCGGCGATCGCCCTCCTCGTCGCGAGCGCGGTCGGGCCGCTCGCCGGCGGCGACCCGGCGCGTACCGCCGTGCTGTCCGCCGCGACGGCGCTGATCGGCGGCACGATCATGCTGATCGCGGCGCGGCTCCGCCTCGCCATGATCGCCGATTTCCTCTCCAAGCCGGTGCTCGTCGGCTACATGACCGGGGCCGCGCTGATTCTCGTCTCGACGCAGCTCGAGAAGCTCTTCGGACTGAAGATCCACGAGCACGACTTCTTTCCGCTGCTCGCCGAGCTCGCCGGCAAGCTTCCCGAGACCCACGTACCGACGTTCGCGCTCGGGATCGGATTCCTCGCGGTGCTCGGCGTCCTTCGCGCGCGTCGCGCCCCGGCTGCCGGGCGCGCTGGTCGTCTTCGTCCTCGGCATCGCCGCCTCGGCGGCGTTCGATCTCGAGGCGCTCGGCGTCAAGGTCGTCGGCGACGTGCCGAGCGGACTGCCGCACGCCGGTGCTCCCCGTGATCTCGCGCGCCGATCTCCGCGACCTGTTTCCCGGAGCGATCGGCATCGCGCTGCTGACGTTCCCGGAAGGGATCCTCCTGGCGCGCGCGTTCGCCGCGAAGAACGGCTACGACGTCCAGCCGGAGCAGGAGCTCCGGGCGCTCGCGGCGGCGAACCTCGCGGCCGGCCTCTTCCAGGGCTTTCCCGTCGGCGCCAGCCAATCGCGCACCATGGTGAACGACGCCGCCGGCGGCCGGACGCAGCTCGCGAGCCTCGTGGCCGCGGCCGCCTTGGTACCGTTCCTCTTGCTGCTCACGCCGCTCCTGCGCCTGCTGCCGATGGTGGCGCTCGGCGCGATCGTCATCTTCGCCGGCGCGCAGCTCGTCGAGCTCGGCGCAGTACGCGAGGCTCTACCGCATCGCGCCTCTCAGCTTCGTCAACGCGCTGCTCGTCACGCTCGGCGTGCTGCTCATCGGCGTCGTCCCCGGGATCGTGATCGGCGTCATGCTCTCGCTGATCGTGCTCCTCGGTCGTCTCGCGCGGCCGGTGGACGCCGTCCTGCAGCGGGTGCCGGGGACGGCGAGCTTCCATGATCTCGGCGACGCCGTCGGCGACCGAGACCGTGCCCGGCTTGATCGCCTACCGGTTCTACGCGCCGCTCGTGTTCGCCAATGCCGACCACTTCATGCAGCGCGTGCGCGCGCTCGTCGCCGCGAGCCGGAACCCGGTGCGGTGCGTGCTGGTCGACGTCCAGGCGGTCACCGAGATCGACGTCACCGCCGCGGAGATGCTGGTCCGGCTCGGCGCCGAGCTCGACGCCCAAGGGATCGATCTCAAGTTCGCGCGCGCCAACCGGCCGCTGCGCGAGCAGATCGCGCGGCTCGGCCTCGGCGAGCACCTCGACGAGAGCACCGTCTTTCCGTCCGTGCACGCCGCGATCGAGGCGTTTCTCCGGGAACCGCATTGGCGCGCGTGCGCTCGTCGACTGAGCCGAGGACCAAATGGCATCCCGAAAAAAGGCATCGACGAGGGCGGCACCAGCAGAAAGAAAAGCCGGAAAAGCTCACCCGCAAGGAGTACGAGAAGCACCTCGCGAAGCTCCACGTCGAGCTCGTGAAGCTGCAGGAGTGGGTCAAGCACAAGGGCCTCAAGGTCTGCATCGTCTTCGAGGGCCGCGACGGCGCCGGCAAGGGCGGGACGATCAAGGCGATCACCGAGCGGGTGAGCCCGCGCGTCTTTCGCGTCATCGCCCTTGCCCGCGCCGACCGAGCGCGAGAAGAGCCAGATGTACGTCCAGCGCTACATGCCCCACTTGCCCGCGGCGGGTGAAGTCGTGATCTGGGACCGCAGCTGGTACAACCGCGCCGGCGTCGAGCGGGTGATGGGCTTCTGCTCCGAGGAGCGAGGTGAAGCGCTTCCTCGAGCTGGCGCCGGCCTTCGAGAAGATCATGGTCGACGTCGGGCATCATCCTGCTCAAGTACTGGCTCGAGGTCAGCATGGAGGAGCAGACGCGCCGCCTCGAGGCGCGCATCGACGACGGGCGCAAGATCTGGAAGCTCTCGCCGATGGACCTCGAGTCCTACAGCCGCTGGTACGACTACTCGCGGGCGCGCGACGACATGTTCAAGGCGACCGACACCGCGTGGGCGCCGTGGTACGTGGTGCACTCGGACGACAAGAAGCGCGCGCGCCTGAACGTCATCACCCACCTCCTGAGCAAGATCCCGTACAAGAAGGTGCCGCGCGAGAAGATCGAAGCTGCCGAAGCGGCAGAAGCCGCACGGCTACCGCGAGCCCGACTACCCGTACAAGTTCGTCCCCGAAAAGTTCTGATCATGCGGTCAACGAAACCATATTAGCCACCACCGCTGAGGAGGAAGACATGGTACGACAATCCGGATCCGCGCTGAGCGACGAGCAGCGTTCGATGGCGGTCGTCTCGCATCTCGTCACCGCCGCTGACGGCGACACTCTCTATCGCGACGTCTACTTGCGGCGCGCGGCGGAGATCCTCTCGCCGATCGTCAGCGAGCCGCAGTACGACGCCGTGGTCGCAAACCGCACCGAGGTCGCCCGGCTGCAAGCGCAGGCGCGGCTCGCAGTCGCGCACCAGGAATGGGAGCGGGTCCGCGAGCTCGGCACGCGGGCGGCCGTTCTCCAACAATCGGTCCAGGGTGTGCACGGGTCGTTCGCCGTCGCCGAGACCGTCTACGGCACGCCCACCGTCGTGCTCGATCCGTTGTCGCCGGGGCTGCTGTCGTTTTGCCGACGGTGGTCGCAGGCGGCCCAGGCGCGCGACGAGGTGTGCGCGGCGCTGGGCCACCTCGGGCGCGACGATGTCGGCATGCGCACACTCTACGCCGCGCGCAAGGGCGCCCTCGACGCGCTCAGCTATCGGGCGGCGGGACCGTGGGCGGCGACGGCGACGCGGGGTCGTCGCCGGCACCGAGCTCAGCGGCTGACCTCGAGCAGCAGATGCTCCAGGCGATCGAGCGCGGCGACGTGGCGGCGCTCGAGCAGCTGACCGCATCGATGTCCGTGAAAAAGGCACCCGCGGATTCCGAGCCAGCGAGCGGCCACACCGCATCGACGCGCCGCCACATCATGGTGCCCGGCTCGCTCGGCGAACCGATCCCCGAGAGCGGCGTGTCACGCGCTGCGGCGCTCGGGCTCGAGCGCGTCGAGGCGACCGCCGTCGAGTCATCCCTGGCGAGCGCGGTCTCCGATTTCTTGGAGCGCTACGCGATCGCCGCCTCTCCCGCCGCGTTCGAGCGCGCCTCGGACGGCATCGCGCAAATTACGCTCGCGACGGAGGGCGTCGGCCTGCCTCGCGAGGCGGCGGAGACCTTGGCCGGGAACCTCTCGCTTCTCGCCCTTCACCTGACCGTCAACTCCGCTGGCCTCCGATACGTGCCGCTGTCGGCGCCCCGCGAACCGGTGCTGATCGAGAGCCACCCCGAGGGCGACGAGCGCGTGACGCCGCTCCTCCGTGAGCTCGGGTTCGATCGCCGGCGAGCGCTCGCGCGGGACGACGTCGAGACGGCGCTCCTCAAGCACGGGGCTCGTGTCCTGGTCGACCACCTCGGCCTCGACGCGCTTGCCTTCCGCCTCGTGTGCATACCGGCGGACCTGTACGCCCGCATCGGCCGGGAGCGCGGCTGGGGCATGCGAGAGGAGTGGACGCACTTCGACGGCTACCAGGTGCTCACTGGCGGCCGCCTCCGCGCTCTCGTCGGCGGCAACGCCCGGTTCGGCGGTCTCTTCGACGTCTGTAGCATCAGCCGTGACGACGCGCGGGAGAACACCCTCGTCCGTTTCGCGGTCGTGCGCCGGGATCGCCTCGGGGTGCGGATCGCCTAGTCACGCGCTACACCGATGATTGAGTGCGTGCAGCGTGGATCGCGAACTTCAACGGGGGCGAACCAGCCGCTCAATGCCCTTCCGACACGTCCCGAGCTGCGCCGCCCATGGCGAGAAGTAGCCAAGAATGATCCCAATGGGCGCTTATAGCGCGTGTTCTCGGACTTCCGGGTTTCTCTCCCCGGCAATACTGAAGAACCGCCGTGGCGGTCCCGTGAAGACCGCGAGCGCAGGCGTCAGCTCGCAACGCGTGGTCACCGCGTGCGCTCGACCTCGAACACGTCGCCGGCGTGCTTGTAGATCCAGCGACACCGCGGCCCGATCTGGAGGGCCGACGGCACGCCGAGAAGTTGCCCGCCGCCCTCAGCCGCGACGAACGCGCGCACGCCGCGCGATGCTCATCCCCTGACCCCTTCGACTCGAAGCGGCGTCCAGCGCCACCGGCCTGTGTGCTCCAGATCGAGCACCGTGACGCTGCACGACCGCCCGGCTCTCCTCACGATCTGCCGCGTCGACCCGACGGCCCAGTTCACAGGCGTCACCTTCGCGCTGCCGCATCTGGTGAGCGGCCGCGGCGCCGGCGCGACGGTCGCGCCCGCGGCTGAACAACGTCGAACGGAAGTCCTGCATGCGAGCGCGTCTGTCGTGCGCGAGGCGATCGACTCGCTGCAACAGGTGCGCGGCTTCGCGTGACGATGCAACAGCTTCCGACCAACGAAGACCTGAGCCGCCCCCCGACAGAGGAGGAGGCGGACCGGCTCCAGGTGACCACGCTGCAGTACTATCTGCACGAGACCAACCCGGCCACCGGTCTGATCCGCGACAAGACCGACCCCAGCGCCCCCGCCAGCATCGCTGCCGTGGGCCTTGGCTTGGCGAACATCCCGGTCCTCGTCGACCGTGGCGTGATCGCGCGCGAGTTCGCTCCCGAGGTCGCGCTTCGCGCGCTACGCTTCTTCCGCGACAGCCCGCAGGGCCCCGGGCCCGATGCCACGGGCTACCGGGGCTTCTACTACCACTTCCTCGACATGAAGACCGGCCGCCGGGTGTGGAATTGCGAGCTGTCGACGATCGACTCGACCTTCCTGCTCGCCGGAATGCTCACCTGCGCGGCATACTTCGACGCGGACACCGCAGAGGAGGCCGAGGTCCGGCGGGTGGCCGACGATCTCTACCGCCGGGCGGACTGGCAGTGGGCGCTAGCCGGCGGTGCGGCCGTCTCCCACGGCTGGCGGCCCGAGACGGGGTTCATCCCCCACACCTGGAACGGGTACGACGAGGCGCTGCTGATCTACCTGCTCGGCCTCGGCTCACCAACCTTTCCCTTGCCGCCCGAGAGCTACGCGGCCTACTGCTCGACGTACCAGTGGAAGACGATCTACGCGCGCGAGGTCCTCTACTCGGGGCCGCTGTTCACACACCAGCTCTCGCACCTCTGGATCGATTTTCGCGGCATCCGGACGCGTTCATGCGCAGCCACGGCAGCGACTACTTCGAGAACACTCGGCAGGCGACCTACATCCAGCAGGAATACGCGCGGCGGAATCCGCTCGAGTTCGCCGGCTACGGTGAATACTGTTGGGGCATCACCGCGAGCGACGGCCCCGGCTTCGAGCAGCGGCGCGTGAACGGCATCGACCGGGAGTTCTACGGCTACCATGCCCGCGGAGTGCCCTACGGTCCCGACGACGGGACGGTGTCGCCGTGGGTGGTGGCCGCCTCGCTCCCCTTCGCCCCGGAGATCGTGATCCCCACGCTGCGCGCCATGGTCGGGATCGACTTCGGGACAACCATTCGCTACGGCTTCTGGCCGTCGTTCAACCCGACCTACGCGGTGCCGGACAGTCCGACGGGCTTGTGGGTCACCCCCTACCACTTCGGGATCGACCAGGGCCCGGTTAGTCTCATGGTCGAGAACTACCGCACCGGTCTCATCTGGAACATCATGCGCCGCTGCCCCTACGTCGTGGCAGGACTGCGGCGGGCGGGCTTCCAGGGCGGTTGGCTGGCTGGCGCGTGATGACAAGCATGCACCGCCCCGGTCGCATACAAAGACGGTTCTCGTGGCGAAGACCATGAAAGCGGCGGTGGTACGCACCTTCGGTGAGCCGCTCGTCATCGACGAAGTGCCGATTCCGACGCCTGGGCCCGGCGAGGTGCTGATCAGGGTCGTCGCGTGCGGCGTGTGCCATACGGACGTCCACGCCGCCGACGGCGATTGGCCGGTCAAGCCGAAGCTGCCGTTCGTCCCAGGACACGAAGGGGCAGGCGACGGGCACGAGCCTCAAGATGATTGAGGAGCACTACGGCCAGACGAATGTGCTCGCCGAGGAGCTCGACGCGATGATCTCGAATGCCGAAACCCGGAACCTTACCGGAACCTTGTCGGCTCGGAAACGCAACGTCGTTTCCGCGAAAGCAAAAGAACCTGCTGTTCCGGGGTCTTCAGTAAGAGCGGGCGACCGGGGTCGAACCGGCGACGTCCAGCTTGGGAAGCTGGCATTCTACCGCTGAATTACGCCCGCCTGGACTCTGCCTCGATACAGAAGTTGCTCCGCCCTGACAAGCCTCGCCGCCGGCTCGGTTTCATGCCGTTGCGGCGCAGTGCGCGGCTGCAGCGCTGCCGCCGTCACCCGCGCACTGTTGCCGCTGCCGGTAGGTCTCCTTCACCTGCTTTCCGCGTCGCTCCATGAACGGATAGATCAGCTTCCGCACCGCCGGGAAGAGATAGCCCGCCGTGGCGAGATAGCCGGTCACCTGCGGAATGGTCCGCTCCGGCGCCCCGTCGGCCGCGCAGTCGAGAATCGCACGCGCGATGTCCTCGGCCGTGCTCATGGGCTGCGCGAACACGACGTCGGGAACGTCGTCGAGGTTCTCCATGATGAAGCCGGTATCGACGGGCCCGGGCGAGACCGCCGAGACGGTGATCTTGGAGCCCTCGAGCTCCTCGGTGAGCGCGAAGGTGAAGGCGCGGAGCCCGAACTTGGTCGCCGAGTAGACGGCCTCGTGGCCGACCGGGATGCGCCCGGCGATCGAGGCGACGTTGACGATCGCGCCGCCGCCGCGCGTGCGCATGTACGGGAGCACGAGACGCGTGAGCACGATCGGCGCGATCAGGTTCACCTGCACGACACTCGCCAGCTCGTCGGCGGCGTAGCGCTCGATCGCGCCGCGCTTGTTGGCGCCGGCGTTGTTGACGAGGATGTCGATGCCGCCGAAGCGCTCGGCGGCTTGCGCGAGCAGCCGTTCGGCCGAGCGGACGTGGCCGACGTCGGTCGGCACCGCGAGCGCCTGGCCGCCGCGCCGCGGCAATCTCCGCGGCGAGCCTCTCGAGTGGCTCGGCGCTGCGTGCCGCGAGCACGACGTGGGCTCCCTCGGCGGCGAGCATGCGCGCCGCGGCGGCGCCGATGCCCGTCGATGCACCGGTGATGATGGCGGTCTTGCCTACGAATCGACTGGTCATGGCGCCGAGCTATTGGGCGCGGCCGCACCTGTCAACCAACCCGACGAGTCGGACCCGCCTACACGCACGCTTGACGCCGTACACGCAATTGATTTCAATGCGCAGCCTTGTCAGCCTCGACGCAAGCGATACGAAAGGCGTTCGCGCAGAGCATCGCCGCCAAGCGCGTGTTCCTGCGCGAGCACGCGACGACGCTGGCGCGCGCCGCCGATCTCGTGGCCGAGCGCTTCGCCGCCGGCAGCAAGCTGCTGCTCTTCGGCAACGGCGGCAGCGCCGCCGACGCGCAGCACATCGCCGCCGAGTTCGTCAACCGCTTCGTGATCGAGCGTCCGCCGCTGCCGGCGATCGCGCTCACGACCGACACCTCGGCGCTCACCAGCATCGCCAACGACTACGGCTACGACGAGGTCTTCGCGAAGCAGGTGCGCGCCCTCGGTCGCCCCGGCGACGTCGCGATCGCGATCTCGACCAGCGGCACGCTCGCCGAGCGTGCTGCGCGCGGTCGACGCGCTGCCGCAAGCTCGGCATCCACACCATCGGCCTCACCGGCGGCGACGGCGGCAAGCTCGCAGGGCAGGTCGATCACCTGCTCAACGTCTCGGCGAGCCGCGAGACGGCGCGCATCCAGGAGACGCACATCCTGGTCGGCCACGTGCTCTGCGAGCTCGTCGACGAGCAGCTCTACGGTGGCGGGAAGTAAGAAGCCGCCCGGGCGCGGCGCTGCGCGCCGGCCCGCGCCCGCCGACGGGAGCACGTCCGGCCGACGCTCGCCGCCCAAGCCGACGGCGGCGCCACTCGATCTCTCGAAGGTCCGCCGTTACCGCCTCGCCGAGCGCAAGCATCTGGTCGCGCACGCGACGCTCGGGAAGCCGCTGCGGCGCGGCATGAGCCTCGCGCGCTTTCTCGCCGCGCTTCCCGACATCCTGGCGGCGCGCGAGCTGCGTGCCGCGGTCGCTCGCGATCGCGACCGCACGCCGCGCCGGCCGTGGCGTCGTGCTCGGCATGGGCGCCCACCCGATCAAGGTCGGCCTCTGGCCGCTGATCGTCGATCTGATGGAGCGCGGTGTCGTCACGGCGGTGGCGATGAACGGCGCCTGCATCGTGCACGACTTCGAGCTGGCCTTTGCGGGCGCGACGTCGGAGGACGTCGGCCCCGGTCTGCGCGAGGGAAGCTGCGGCATGGCCGAGGAGACCGGACGTTTCCTGAACGGCGCCATCCGCGAGGCCGCGGCCGCCGGCCTCGGCGCTCGGCTCGGGACTCGGGCGCGCGTTCGCCGGCACGCGCCTCAAATACCGCAAGCTCAGCATCCTCGCCGCCGGCGCGCGTCTCGGCGTTCCGGTGACGGTGCACGTCGCGCTCGGCACCGACATCATCCACATGCATCCCGAGGCCGACGGCGCGGCGATCGGCGCCACCAGCCTGCGCGACTTCCATCGTCTCGCCGGCGACGGTCGCGACGCTCGACCGCGGCGTGTTCGTGAACCTCGGCTCGGCGGTGGTGATCCCCGAGGTCTTCGTGAAGGCGCTCAACCTCGCGCGCAACCTCGGCCACCGGGTCGGCGGCCTCACCACCATCGACATGGACTTCATCCGCCACTACCGCCCGGGCATGAACGTTCTGCGCCGGCCGACCGAGGGTGACGGGCGGCCGATCCAGCTCACCGGCCACCACGAGATCATGTTTCCGCTGCTCTTCGGCGCCGTCCTGGAGGAGCTCGGGGGCTGACGACGCCGGCGCCGATCATCACCCTCACCACCGACTTCGGCCTGCACGAGCCTTACGTCGGCGTGATGAAGGGCGTGATCCTCACGGTCGCGCCCGACGCGCGCGTGGTCGACGTCACGCACGAGGTTCCCCCGCAGGACGTATTGGCCGGCGGCTACATGCTGCGGCTCGCCGTGCCGTACTTTCCGCCCGGCACGATCCACGTCGCGGTGGTGGATCCCGGCGTCGGCACACGGCGGCGCGCCTTGCTCGTCGAGACGCGACGCGCGTTCTTTCTCGCGCCCGACAACGGCATCGTGAGCATCGCCGCCAAGGCGACCGACGTCGTCGGCATCTACGACGTCTCGCGCTCCGCCTACCGCTTGCGACCGGTGAGTCGTACCTTCCACGGCCGCGACGTCTTCGCGTCCGTGGCCGCGCACCTCGCCGCCGGCGTAGCGCCCGCTCGTCTCGGCCGCCGCGTGCGGCGCATGGTACGTCTGCGCGCGCCGGCGCCTCGCCGCCGTGGTCGCGAGTTGCACGGCCAGGTGATCTGGATCGACCGCTTCTCGAATCTCATCACCAACATCAGCCGTAGCGATCTCGCCGCGCTTGGCGCCTTCCGTGGACGGGAGGTTTCGGTTACGATCCACGATCATGAGCTTCGCCTGCGCGACTCGTACGCTGCGGCGCCCGCCGGACGCGCCGTCGCGCTCGTGAACAGCGCCGACCTCCTCGAGATCGCCGTGAATCGTGGCGCGGCGGCCGAGGTGCTGGGGGCGCAGCGCGGCGCCAGAGTCATCGTCCGGCGCCGCTGACATGCCCGATCCCTCCTACCGCGAAGACACCGAGCTGATCACCCCGGTCGGGTACGATCGCTGGCGCGCGCGCCGTCGCGGGCTGGACGTGCGCGACGGCACGCTTCGTCCGGTCCACGTCGTGCTCTTTCTCGCGACGCTTCTCACCACCACCATGGCCGGCAGCTTTCAGGCAGGCGTGAACCCCTTCGACGATCCGCGTCTCCTGGTGCACGGCTTGCCGTTCTCGGTGACGCTCATGACGATCCTCCTCATCCACGAGATGGGGCATTTCACCATGTCGCGGGTGCACGGCGTCGCCGCCACCCCACCCTACTTCATTCCCGCGCCGCCGTTCCTCATCGGCACCTTCGGCGCTTTCATCCGCATGCGGACGCCGACCGATCGCCGCGCGCTCTTCGACGTCGGCGCCGCCGGGCCCTGGGCGGGTTTCGTGGTCGCGATTCCGGCCGTGCTCTACGGCCTCTCGCTTTCCGAGGTACGGCCGCTCGCTCCCGAGACCGGCGGTCTCGTGCTCGGCGACTCGCTGATCTTCGCCGCGCTCGCGCGTCTCGCGCTCGGCGTCTCTCCGGCCGAAGCCACGATCGTCCTGCACCCGATCGCGCTCGCCGGCTGGTTCGGGCTCTTCGTCACCTTTCTCAACCTGCTGCCGATCGGGCAGCTCGACGGCGGTCACGTCGTCTATGCCCTGCTCGGTCGCCACCACTGGTGGGTCGCGCGCGTCGCTTTCGCCGCCATCCTGCTGCTCGCCTGGGGCGGATGGCAGGGCTGGATGATGTGGGCGGTCCTGGTCGTGGTGATCGGCCTCGACCATCCCCCGACCATCGACGACACGCCGCTCGACGGACGGCGCCGGCTGGCGGCTTGGCTGACGATCGCGCTGCTCGCGGCGACGTTCATGGCCGAGCCGATCCGGGTGCTCGGTGAGTAACGGCCGGCGCCCGCTGATCGGCATCTCGAGCTATGGCCGAGCCGGCGATCGCCAGAGCTTCTCGCTCCCCGGCGACTACGTCGACGTCGTGCGCGACGCCGGCGGCATACCCGTGATCCTGCCCTGCACCGAGGGATGCATCCCCGAGACCATCGAGATGCTCGGCGCGCTCATTCTCTCGGGCGGCGGCGACATCGATCCGTCGCACTACGGCGCGACGCCACACGAGGCCAACTACGGCATCTCCGCGGAGCGCGACGGTTTCGAGCTCGGGCTCGCGCGCGCCGCGATCGAGCGTCCCGAGCTGCCGATCCTCTGCATCTGCCGCGGCATGCAGGTCATGAACGTCGCGCTCGGCGGCGATCTCGTGCAGCACATTCCGGATCATTTCGGCAACGGGGTCGCGCATCGCCTCCCCGAGCGAACGCCGGTCGAGCACCCGGTGCGGATCGAGTCCGGAAGCCGTGTGGCGAGCATTCTCGGCACCACCGAGCTGGCGGTCCGCTCCTGGCATCATCAGGCCGTCGGCAGGCTGGGAGCCGGGTTGCGCGCGGTCGCCTGGAGTCCCGACGGCGTCGTCGAGGCGCTCGAATCCGAGACGCACCCGTTCACCGTCGGCGTCCAGTGGCATCCCGAGAGTTGTGCCCGCGGCAACCCCTGCGAGATGGGGCTCTTCGAAGCGCTGGTGCGCGCCGCACGGGCTCGCGGCAACGGCGGCTGAGCGCTCGCCGGCGGTGTGTCGCCGAAGCGCCCGTGTGACCGCCCGCGGAGTCGGCGCCACGGCCGTGGCGTTCTGCTGCACGGGCGGTCTTCGGGCGCTTGAGGCGATACACCCGCCGGCGGCACCAGTCCCAGCGCGATTTCACGTTTCCCCTCGACAGAGGTTGCAGAGTGGGAGACACGGGAGTTGACCATGGCGTCCGATAATGGCCAGTCGAGCGGCGAGAGCACTGCCAGGTTGTCGGCCATGACGCTCGATCGCGAGGCCTGCTACCGCGCGCTCAGAAGCCGCGACGCGCGCTTCGACGGTCGGTTCTTCATCGGCGGTTCGAACCACCGGCATCTACTGCCGCCCGATCTGTCCCGCGCGCTGCCCGAAGCTCGAGAACATCGTCTTCTACGGGAACGCCGTGGCCGCGCAGGAAGCCGGATTCCGCCCCTGCCTGCGTTGCCGACCCGAGTGCTCCCCCGATCTCGCCGCGTGGCGCGGCACCTCGAGCACGGTGTCGCGCGCGCTCGCGCTGATCGCCGACGGCGCGCTCGACGGCGACGACGCCGACGTCGACGGCCTGGCGCTTCGGCTCGGGATCGGTGAGCGGCAATTGCGACGCCTCTTCGAGAAGCACCTGGGCGCGTCGCCGATCTCCGTGGCGCAGACCAGGCGTGCGCTCTTTGCCAAGCAACTGATTCACGAGACGCGGATGAAGATGATCGACGTCGCGCTGGCGGCGGGATTCAACAGTCTCAGGCGCTTCAACGACACCTTCCGCCGTCTCTACGGACGACCGCCGTCCGCGCTCCGGCGCGCGACACCGGCGTCGCAATCCAACGGCGCCGGGGGAGGCGATCGCTCCGGCATCAAGCTGACCCTCAGCTACGCCCCGCCGTACGACTGGCAGGCGATGATCGGCTTCCTCGCTGCACGTGCCATCCCCGGCGTGGAGGTGGTCGAGCCCGATCGCTACCGGCGGACCGTCGAGCTGGACGGCTGCCACGGCACGATCGAGGTCGCCCCCATCGCCGGGCGTCACGCGCTCGCGGCGACCATTCGCTTCGCCAACGTCAAAGCGCTGCCGGCGATCGTCGGCCGCATTCGACGCGTTTTCGATCTCGCCAGTGACGTCACGACGATCACCGCCCAGCTCGCCGAGGATCCCTGTCTCGAGCCGCTGGTGACGGCACGGCCCGGATTGCGTGTCCCGGGGGCGTGGGACGGATTCGAGATGACGATCCGCGCGATCCTCGGTCAGCAGATCACCGTGACCGCCGCCCGCCATCTCGCCGGCAAGCTCGTCGCCGAGCATGGAGAGCCGTTGGCTTCCGGCACGGACGACGGGCTCACGACCGTCTTTCCACGACCCGGGCGACTCGCGACCGCGGACCTCGGATCGCTCGGCATGCCACGCGCACGTGTCGCCGCCTTGTCGGCGCTCGCCACGGCGGCGGCAGCCGATCCGAGACTCTTCGACTGCGATGGTGATCTCGACGCCGCGATCACGCGTCTACGAGCGCTCCCGGGAATCGGTGAGTGGACGGCGCAGTACGTCGCCATGCGCGTATTGCGCGAGCCGGACGCGTTTCCGGCCGCCGACGTCGGTCTTCTCCGTGCGATGGCCATCGACGGCACGCGGCCGACGGCGGCGGCGCTGCTGGCTCGGGCCGAAGCATGGCGGCCGTGGCGGGCCTACGCCGCCCAGCATCTCTGGACCAAGGAGGTTGTGTGATGCGTGAACTGCAACGTTTTGTCGTCGACCGTGTGTCGTCGCCGCTCGGACCGCTGTTGCTGGTGACGGACGCCGCGGGGGCGCTCCGCACACTCAAGTTTCACGATCAGGAGTCGCGCATGGAGCGCCAGATGCGCCTGCACTACGGCACGGGTGGCTACACGCTCGTGGAAGGACGCGCACCGGACACCGTCACCGCCGCGCTCGCGGCGTACTTCGACGGAGAGATCGGCGCCATCGATGGCATCCCCGTCCACACCGGCGGCACTGAGTTTCAGCGCGTCGTATGGGCCGCGCTCCGTCGCATCCCGGCGGCAGCGACGACCACCTACAGCCAGCTCGCAACGGCGATCGGTCGTCCGCGTGCGTGTCGCGCCGTCGGACTCGCCAACGGTGCGAACCCGGTCGGGATCGTGGTCCCGTGTCATCGCGTGATCGGCGCCGACGGCACGCTCACCGGCTACGGCGGCGGCGTCGATCGCAAGCGCTGGCTCCTGGACCATGAGCGCCAGTGGTGGTCGGAACAGTCGACCGCAAGAGAGGGGATGTCGGCATGACGACAGCACTGAAGGATCGCGCTGCGACGTTCCGGCGACTGCACGCGCCGGGCAACCTCCTCGTGCTCCCCAATGTCTGGGATGCCGGAAGCGCGCGCGTGATCGAAGCGTGCGGTGCGGCCGCGATCGCAACCACGAGCGCTGGGCTTGCCTGGTCGCGCGGCTACCCGGACGGAAGTGCGCTCCCGGCAAAGGTCCTCTTGCGCGCGGTCGGCGAGATCGCACGCGTGCTCACCGTACCGCTGACGGTGGACGTGGAGGACGGATACTCGGCGGACCCACGCGCGGTAGCAGAAACCGTGGTGGCGGTCATGGATGCCGGCGCGGTCGGCATCAACATCGAGGACGGAGCGGGGACACCGGAGCTGCTCTGTACCAAGATCGCCGCGGTCAAGGCGGCCGCGGTGCGCACCGGCATCGACCTGTTCGTCAACGTCCGGACGGATGTGTACCTGCGCGGCCTCGTGCCTGCCGAGCGGGCGATGGCGGAGACTCTCGAGCGCGCCCGCAGTTATCGCGACGCCGGCTGTGATGGCCTGTTCGTCCCCGGTCTGGCCGACGGCGCCGCGATCCGCGCCATAGCCGAGCAGATCACGCTGCCGCTGAATCTCATGGTCGTGCCCAACCTCCCGCCCGTGGCAGAGCTTCGCAAGCTCGGGGTGCGGCGCGTGAGTGCCGGTCAATTCATCGCCCAGGCGGCGTACGCGATCGCGCGGCGCGCCGCCACACGTCTCCTCGAGGATGGGACGTACGACGCCATGTTCGCGGAGACGATTCCCTATGGAGAGCTGAACGCTTTGTTCCGACAGACCTGAAGGAGAGCACACACATGGAGACGAAGAATCTCGCCGCCGAACGCCGGAGTATCACGACACCATCAGGGAACATCAGCTACGTCGAGCAGGGGACGGGGCCCGTCGCCCTCTTCGTGCATGGCGTACTGTTGAACGGACACCTCTGGCGCCATCAGCTCGCCGGCCTCGCCGACGTTCGACGCTGCATCGCCGTGGACCTGCTCGCGCACGGTCACACGGAGATCGAGGGAAATCAGGACGTCTCGTCGACCGCGAACGCGACGATGCTGAGAGAGTTTCTCGATGCGTTGAAGATCGATCGCGTCGACCTCGTCGGAAACGATAGCGGTGGCGGCATCGCGTTGATCTTCGCTGCCAATCACCCGGAACGCGTGCGGAGCCTCGCCCTCACCGACTGCGACACGCACGACAACTGGCCTCCGGAGGCCTTCAAACCCTTCCTCGAGATGGCAGCGCAGGGTGGGCTCCGCGGGGCGCTGGAGACGATGCTTTCGGACAAACCGTTCTTCCGCTCGCCGCAGGCGCTCGGGCTGGCGTACGAGCACGCGGATCGAGTGGCCGACGAGACCATCGAAGCGTACCTGCGCCCGAACGTCGCCTCAGCAAAGCGCGTCCGCGACTTGGAGCGATTTCTCGCCGCCTTCGACTGTGCACAGACGGTCGCGATCGAACGGAAGCTGAAGACGCTGCAGGCGCCGACGCTCATCGTGTGGGGGAGCGACGACATCTTCTTCGACGTGAAGTGGTCCGAGTGGCTCGCCAACACCATCCCAGGAACGCGCCGGCGCGTCGTGCTCGACGGCGCCCGTCTGTTCTTCCCGGAGGAGCGCTGTCGCGAGCTCAACGACGAGCTGCGGGCGCACTGGAAGGCGACGCCCGCTTAGCTGAGCGCGTGAGCGCTCGGCGCCGACCATCGTCCGCGCCGACACTCGACGCTACCGCGGTACCGATTGCTCTGCCGCCCGCGCGAGCGCGGACCGTCGCTACTGTCCGGCCACCCGGAAGACGCCGATGGCGTTCGAGCTCGCCCCCGCCACGTAGACGTTCGAGCCGTCGGGGCTCACCGCGACGGCGCGCGCGAACGCGAGGCAGTTGTTGTTCGGGCCGCCGGTGTGGGACTCGACGTAGCTGAGGGCGCCCGAGCGCTCGTCGCGCTCGAAGACCGCGAGCGCATTCGAGTGCGTGCTGGCGACGTAGACGACCAACCCGTCGGGACTGACCGTCACCCAGAGAGCGCCGCGCAGACCGTCGACGCTGCCGTCGTCTTCCTGCGACACGAGACTCGTGAACGTGAGCGAACCGGTGCGCTTCGCACGCTGGAAGGTCGCGACGGCGTTGTCGACCGGGCCCGTCACGTAGACGTGCGTGCCGTCGGGACTCACGGCGACGGAATGCGTGCCGCTGATGCCGAAGCGGGCGCCCGCGCCCTCCTTGTCGGCGCCGGCGAAGGTGAGGCGTCCGGTGCTCGCGCGCCGGCGGAACGCAGCGACCGCGTAGTCGCCGCCGCTGGCAACGTAGAGGTTCGCGCCGTCGGGGCTGACCGTCAACGCGAGCGGACCGGTGATACCCTCGACGCCATCCACGCCATCTTGCTGCACCTCGATGAAGGTGAGTCCGCCCGTGGTCGGGTCGCGACGGAAGACCGCGATTGCGCTCCCGCCTTGACCACCGGCGTACACGTGCGCGCCATCGGGGCTGATCGCCACCGCGCGCGCGCCCTGCAGGCCGTCGACGCCGCCGATTCCCTGCTTGGAGGCCTCGACGAAGCTGAGCGCGCCCGTGGTCGCGTCGCGACCGAATACCGTGAGGGCATCGTCGGCGGTGCCGGTCACGTAGAGGTGCTTGTCATCGGGGCTGAGCACGAGTGACGACGGGAAGGAGAGGCCGTCCACGCCGTTCACACCGTCCTTTTGTGTCTCGATGAAACTGAGCGCCCCGGTCGCCGCATTGCGCCCGAAGGCAACGACGGCGTCGCTGCTTCCTCCAGCGGCGTAGACGTTCTGGCCGTCACTGCTGACCGCGAGGGCAAGAACGCCGGCGAGTCCTTCGACGCCGCCGACGCCATCCTTCTGCGACTCGACGAACTCGAGGAAGCCGGCGTGCGCCGGCAGCGGCAGGGAAACAGCCGTATGTCACGAGTGCAACGGCAACGAGGCTCGAACACCAGGAGCGGCGGTATCGGGTGGTCATGTCAGGCGAACCCTCCATACACTTCACTAGCAGGAGAGGACGACGTAGGCGACCCACCCTCTGAGCGAGCGTGAGCGGAAGCTGACACTGCCAATGCGTCTAGAAATTCCGCGAGCTTAAGGCTGACGGCTAGGGAGTCGCCGGCGAAGCGGCCGGGGTCGGCGACAGGGGAGAGGCGCTCGCAGTACTGGCGGCGACGGGCGTGAAGGACTTCCCCTCGTACACCGGAAACTGGCGGCGCGCGACGAACAGCAACGCCGCAAGCACCAGGATGGCAAGAATCAAGTCGAAGACCCTCACTCCCCCACACCCCTTTCAGCCCAGCGCGACGATTCCGAGTCAGCGCGCCACCGCGCGGCCGTGACGGCAAAGCGGGCGCGCACTATAGAATGAGGGAATGGCGCCCGGCAACGGCGACTCTGTTCGTGTCTATCCGCTGCGCGTGTCCGCCTGGCGAGACGTGCCTCGACTGGTCCACGGGTTTCTCGGCCGCGCGCACGCGCTCCCATCCGGTGGGTTCAGCCTCGGCGACCTGCGAGCGTGCCTCAGCGCCGCGGGAGAGGGGCCGCGCGTCATTCTCGCCGCCCGCCAGGTCCATGGATCGGCCGTACTGACGCCCGAGGCCGCGCTCGCATCCTTCGACGACCGCGCTCGAGTCCGCGACCTTCCCAACGTGCTTCCGGAAGCCGACGCGCTGGTGAGCGCCTCGTCGGACGTCATTCTCACCATCCGCACCGCCGATTGCGTCCCGATCCTGCTGGTGGCGCCGGCGGCGCACGCCGTGGCGGCGCTTCACGCGGGGTGGCGCGGGTTGCTCGGCGGAGTCGTCGCAAACGGGGTAGCGGCTCTCGAGGAGCGCTACGGCGCGCGACCAGCCGCGGTGCGCGCCGCGATCGGCCCCGCGATCGGGGGCTGCTGCTACGAGTTTGGCGCCGACCACCTGCCGCGGTTCGTCTCGCGATTCGGATCCGCCGCGACGCGCGCCTGGCGCGCCGATGGATCGGCTGCGGCCCGCGGTCATCTCGACCTTCGACTGCTCGCCGCCCTTGCTCTCGAGCAGGCGGATCTCGACCCGTCGGCGATCACGACGCTCGGTCCATGCACGGCCGAGCACCCCGACGAGTTGCACTCCTATCGGCGCGACGGCGCCAACGCCGGCCGGCAGCTGAGCTACATCGGGTGGCGGAGCTGAGCTCCGTCAGCTCGTGACACGCTCAGTGGATGACGCGCCCTGCCGATCCGCTCTGCGTCGCGCGCTCTTCGTGCCCGGCGCCGACCACGGGCCCCAGGTACTGCTCCGGATCCTCGACCACGCGGCGCAGAATCGCCGCCATCGCCGTACCCTGCGACCCGTCGATCATGCGGTGATCGAACGTGCAGCCGAGCGTCACGACCGAGCGCGCCACGATGCGCTCGTCCTCGATGACGGGTCTCCGCTGCACCTCGCCGATCAAGACCACCATCGGCACGCGACTGATCGGCACCAGCGGCGCGAGCGCGAGACTCATCCCGAAACCCTCGAAGTTGCCGATGTTCGAGACCATGGCGCTCCCGAACTGATCGGGAGGAAGACCGAAGCGGGTGAGATCGAGCTGCAGATCATAGAGCAGGTATTCGAGGAAGCGCACCGTCCGACCGAGAATCCAGTTCGGGAGCAGCGCCGTGAACCCCTTGGTACGCTCGACGCCGGCGTCGGCGCGACGCCGCACGCGATCGGCGCGCTCGGCAAGCTCCGCCGCGATCTCGACGAGGCTCTTGCGGTCCACCTCGGTGAGCTTGGCGCCGGACAGATCGCGACCCCCTTCGGTCACGACCTGCACGAAGATATCGACCGACGACCGCACCTTGATCCGCCGCTGCGAGACGATGCCGTTGGCGTCGGGGTTGTGCGCGATCGCCATCGCCAGACCCTTGGTGACCAGGTGGGTGAGACGCACCTTGGTACCGGACTCCCGCGAAAGCTCCTCCAGGTAGGGCAGGGCACGATCGACCACGAGATCGATCACGCCATAGACGGTGGGGTCGGCCGGGCGATCCCAAACGTGCGGAGCGAGTCTGCGCCAGCTCGATAGCTGGTCGAGCGTCCGAAAGGTGCGCGCCATCAGGCCTCCCTTCCCCGAACGGCGGGGATTCTAGGGTTCGACAGCTGCCTTGTCCATTGCTGTACGGGTCGGTTTGGAGGATTGGAAATCCGGCTTGTTGGTCCGCGGCGAACTTGCTAGCCTCGGGAAGGATCGTAGTCCGGGAGGAGGACCATCGGATGCGCAAGCTGATCGTGTTGGTGGCCGCGCTGGTTCTGATGACGAGCGCGAACGTCGTGTGGGCAGGGGCGGACGACTACGACGACTCACAGTCGCACCCGCTCAGGCTGCTCGCCTACATCCTTCACCCGATCGGGTTCACCGCCGAATGGCTGGTGACGCGTCCGTTCCACGAGTTGGTGGCGCAGCCGCGATCTCGAGCCGGTGTTCGGGCACGACTCGCACGCGTACTACGGCGAGTCACCGTTCGGCGATGCCGAAGCGAACATCGAGGATCGCTACTACGACGAGCGCTGAGCGCGTCGCCCGCCGACGGGGGCGAAGTGATCAGCCGACGACCTCGAGGTTCGCGAAGCGGCGCATGAGCTTCTTCAAGCCGCCGCGCGCGAACTGCACCGACACCTTCTCCGACTCGCCGCGTCCCTCGCTGCGCCGTACGACTCCGACGCCGAAGGTCGGGTGACGCACGCGCGTGCCGGCCGCGAGCCCCGCCATCGCGTCGTCATCGAACGGTTGTAGCTGGCTGAAGCTGTAGTCGATCACCGGACCGGTCGCGGCGCGCCGCTCCGGGCGCGTCGGCTCGCTTCGGCGTCTGCACCAGATTCTCCGGTATCTCGTCGAGGAAGCGCGACGGCGATCGTTCGCTCACGGTGCCGAAACGCAGACGCCGCTCGGCGCGCAGGAGGTAGAGACGTTCGCGCGCGCGCGTCATGCCGACGTAGCAGAGGCGCCGCTCCTCCTCGAGCTCGCTCTCGTCCTCGAGCGCACGCTGGTGCGGAAAGATGCCTTCCTCCATCCCGAGGATGAAGACCACCGGATACTCGAGGCCCTTGGCGGTGTGCAGCGTCATCAGCGTCAGGCGCTCGCGCGACTGCTCCTGGCGATCCCAGTCCGAGAGCAACGCCGCCTCTTCGAGGAACCGCGCCAGGCGCTCACGCACCGACTCGCCGGCGGGCGCGCGCGCGTCGAACTCACGCGCCACCCCGAGCAGCTCCTCGATGTCCTCGAGCCGGGAGGCGCGCTCGGCGCCGCCGGCTTCGAGGCGATCGCGATACGCGGTCTCGACGAGCACGCGCTCGAGCAAGCCGGCGAGCGAGTCGCCGTCGAGCGCTTTCTCGATCCGCCCGAGGAGCGCCGCGAACTCGCGTACGCGCGCCGCCGGTCCGGCGCCCAGCCCGAGCCCGGGGGTCGCAGTGCTGGACAGCGGGGACGCGTAGGGCTGAGGTGTGCGCAACACCTCGACGATCGACGTGCCGGCGCCGCGCGCCGCGGCCCGCAGCGCCGCCACCGTCTGGTCGCCGATGCCGCGCGTCGGGCAATTGATGATGCGCTCGAGGCTGGCGTCGTCGGCGGGGTTGGCGAGCACGCGCAGGTAGGCGATCATATCTTTGATCTCCTTGCGCTCGTAGAAGCGAATGCCGCCGACGATCACGTAGGGCAGCGCGACCCTCATCGCCGCTTCCTCGACGGCACGGGATTGCGCGTTGGTCCGGTAGAAGACCACCATCCCGTCCAATCGTTGCCCGGCCGCCGCGAGACGCTGCGCCTCCGTCATCACGAAACGCGCCTCGGCGAGATCGTCTTCCGCCACCATCACGGTGACCGGGTCGCCGCTCGGGTTGGTGGTCCAGAGCGTCTTGCCCTTGCGGTCGCGGTTGTTGGCGATCACGGCGCCGGCGGCGGCGAGGATGGTCTTGGTCGAGCGGTAGTTCTGCTCCAGCCGGATGACGTGCGCGCCCGTGAAGTCGTGCTCGTAGTCGAGGATGTTGCGCAGCTCGGCGCCGCGCCAGCCATAGATCGACTGATCGTCGTCACCGACCACACACACGTTGGGGTGATCGCCGTCGGCGAGCTGGCGGAGCAGCAGATACTGGGCGCGGTTGGTGTCTTGATACTCGTCGACCAGCAGGTGGCGCAGGCGCTCGTGGTAGCGGGCGAGCACGTCGGGATGCCGCCGGAAGAGCGTCACCGTGAGCATGATCAGATCGCCGAAGTCGACGGCGTTCTGGCGCACGAGCGCCGCCTGATAGCTGCGATAGACGCGCACCGTCGTCTCGCCGAGGGGCGCGTGCGGGCGTGTCGCCAGATCCTCGGGGGTGAGGGCCTCGTTCTTGGCCCTGTCGATGGCCCACGCGATCGCCGCCGGCGCCAGGGTTTCCTCGGAGATGTTCTGCTCCTGCATGCACTGGCGGATCAGCTTGGCGCGGTCCTGATCGTCGTAGATCGAGAAGCTCGGCCGGTAGCCGAGATGGTGAATGTGGCGGCGCAGGATCTGCGCCCCGGCACTGTGGAACGTGCTGACCCAGACGTCGGCCGCGTGCGCGCCGAGGACTCTCTCGAGCCGGCCGCGCATTTCGGCCGCGGCCTTGTTGGTGAACGTGAGCGCCAGGATCGACGAGGTGGGAGCTCCCGCCTCGACCAGCGCCGCAATGCGCATGGTGATGACGCGCGTCTTGCCGCTGCCGGCACCCGCGAGCACGAGGAGGGGACCGTCGCCGTGCTCGACCGCCTCGCGCTGTCTCTCGTTCAGTTGCGTCGCCGCGCCCACCGCTCGTCCCGGACCGTGCGACACCGCGTCGGCGGCGCGCTCGTCGCCACCGTGATCGCCCGCGCGCAGGGGCGCTTTCTATACCCGAGCCACGCTCTGATAGGAAGTATCTCGATGTACGAACGCAAGGACGCGCGATACCGGCAGGCGAAGCGCGAGGGTTACCGCTCGCGCGCCGCCTACAAGCTGCTCGAGCTCGAACGTCGCGCGCGTCTCTTCCGCCGCGGTCACGCCGTGATCGACCTCGGCGCATGGCCGGGTGGCTGGCTGCAGGTCGCGGCGGAGCTCGTCGGTCCGACCGGGCGGGTGCTGGGCGTCGACGTCGCGCCGATCGATCCGCTGCCGCCGGCGCAGATCTCGGTATTGCGCGCCGACGTCGCCGATCCGGATCTGCCGGCGCGCGCGTTTTCGCTCCTCGAACGGCCCGCGGACGTCGTGCTCTCCGACCTGGCGCCGAAGCTCACCGGCATCGCGCCGCGCGACGAGGCACGCGCCGCCGAGCTCGCCGGCCATGCCTCCCGCATCGCGGCGGCGACGCTCCGCCCGGGCGGTACGTTCGTGCTGAAGACGTTCGGGGGCGCGGATGCCGAGGAGGCGCGCAAAACCCTCGTACCCGCCTACGCGGAGGTGCGCCGTATCGGACTCGCGGCGACGCGTAAGGGGTCGTCGGAGCTCTACCTCGTCGCGACCGGCTTTCGCGGCGCCGCCGAGCCAAAGAGGTAGGGAAACCTAGCCAGCCCGCCCGGTGCCGAGTAGGATCGCCCGCCGCGCGCCCCGACGTACACCCGATGGCGGCGCGCCCACCGGAGGTCGAAGATGGAGGTCGCACGCTCGCTAGGCCTGTCATTCACGCTCACCGCGCTGCTCGTCGCCGGACACGTACCTGCGGCCCACGCGGTCGATGAGACCGCCAAGCACCGCAGCATCACGGTGGTCGGCGTCGGGCGCGAGCGCGGGGCGCCGGACACCGCCCAGCTCCGTTTCGCCGTCGAGCACACCGCGCCGAGCGCGAAGGCGGCGAGTCAGGCCGCGGCCAAATCGGCCACCCAGGTGATGGAAGCGCTGCGCAAGGAGTCCGGGAGCGACGGCCGGGTCGAGACTGCCGGATTCCAGCTGAATCCGGTCTATCGCACCGACGACAATCCAGGGGGCGGCCGCGCGCGCAGCCCCGAGATCGTCGGGTACACGGCGATCAACGAGGTCTCGGTACGCACGCGGCGCGTCGACGGCGTGGGGGCGCTGATCGATGCGGCGATCGCGGCCGGCGCCGGGCGTATTACCGGCCTCTCTTTCACCATCGACGACCCGGCCCCCGTACAGGCGCGTGCCCTGAAGGGTGCTGCCGCCGATGCCGCGCGACAAGCGCAGGCGATCGCAGAGGCGATGCAGGTGCGCGTCACGACTGTTCTCGTAGCCGAGGTGGAAGGGGCGGGGCGCCCGATACCCCACACCTACGAGCTCGCACGTCATAGCGCGGCGGAATGGCAGACACCCCGATCGAGCCGGGCGAGGTCACCACCGAGACGCGACTGCGTGTGACCTACGCCATCGAGTGAGCGGCAGGCGCCCGCGTCGGTCGCACGAACACGCCGCAGCGTGGTCACGCCGTGTCGTGCGGTTTTCAGCTCACACCGAGCCGCGCCAAGCCTTGCATTTGCAGGCACCCAGGACGCATGATGCCTCGTGGTTCGGGTCCGGAGCTCCCCTCTCCGTGCTGTCGGACGTCACCGGCCTTCCTACGCTGGTGCCGCGACGTGGTCGGGTGTTCCCTCTCTTTCTCGGCGAGCGCGACTCTTCCTGAGACGGTGAGCGGCGCTTCGCACCGACTGATGCTGCATCACGATTCCGTGTCGCGCGTACGAGTGCTGCGACATGGACAACGCGACCGGGCGGCACTATGGTGCCGATCCGCGGAGGAGTGGTCATGAACGATCGCGAGGGAACGGGGCGGTCGAATCGATC
The DNA here is from genome assembly GCA_963846105.1 of uncultured delta proteobacterium. Lineage (GTDB taxonomy): Bacteria > Desulfobacterota > Binatia > UTPRO1 > UTPRO1 > CAWJUT01. Next base: position 540,873 of record CAWJUT010000017.1, on the reverse strand, counting down.
GAGAACGACGGCCAAGGCGACCCAAAGCACCCTGCACCGCTTGCAGACGCGCGGCGAGCAACTCCTGCATTGGTTTCCCGAGCTCGGCAAGAGTTGGCTCGCTGAGGGTGAGCCGGGGCTCGAGTCGGTCCTGGCTCAGATCCGCAGCCTGCGCGGTCAGGTGAGCCGGCGCGCCCAGGCAACCGGCCGCGACCTCGAAGCGCGCGCCGAGCGGCTGCTCGGCGACCTCGAGAAGCAGGCCGTCCGCGGGCTCAAGCCTTTGCTCAGCCGCGTGCAAGTCGCCTCCCATGCGGAGACCAAAGCCCTCGACCGCCGCATCGCGCACCTCGAAGGACGGCTCGGACCGCTCCTCGACGATCGCGCCCAGCTCATGGCCGCGCTCACCGAGATCGAGCGCCAAAACAAGGAGCTGCGCGCCGACGTCAGCGAGCGTCTACGGGAGATCCAGCTCCGGCTGAGCACCGAGGACGAGACCCGCAAGGAGCTGGCCCGAGTGCACGAACACCTGGACGCTTTGTCGAAGGAGCACGTCACGCGCGGCCTCGATCTCGGGAAGCTTCACGATCGCATCGTGCGTCTCGAGATGCGTTTCGGCGATCTACTGAAGGAGCAGGGGACGCAACTCGCTGACCACGACGAGATGAAGCAACAGTACGCGACGCTCGCCCGCGAGCTCGAAGAGTCGTCGCGTCAGGCACGCGCCGCGACCGAGCGCGTCGCGGCGGTCGTCGACGGGCGGGCTCTCGATCGCGGCGAGCTCGACCGGATGGCACTCACGACGGGAGAGATCGAACGGACACTCAAGCAGATCGATCTCCGCCTGGGCGACCTCGCCGAGCGTCACTCGGCGACACGCGAGGAGCTGGCTGCCCTCGTGGCCCGTACACGACAGCTCGAGACCACGCTGACGCCTGCCGCGTCCTCGCCACCGTTCAGCGGACGTACCGACGGTCACTGACCTGCGCCAACCACCTGATGGCGACCCTCGCTCCCAGCGACGAGTACACGCACCCCGTCCCCGGGGACGCGAACTTCAACGAGAGCATGTACTTCAATTTCTACGACCGCGCGGCTCGCACCGGAGGCTTCGTGCGCATCGGCAACCGCCCGAACGAGGGCTACGCCGAGATGACCTTTTGCGCCTACCTGCCCGATGATCGCGCCCTCTTCAATTTCCGGCGCGTACCGATCGCCGACAACGGCGGCTACCGCGCCGGTGGCATGGAGTTCGCGGTTGTGGAGCCATTCAAGGCTCTGACGGTGCGCTACGAGGGCGGCGCCGTGTCGCTCGTCGACCCGCACGCCATGGCCGATCCCGCACGCGCCTTCAAGGAGAATCCGCACTGCCAGGTGAAGCTCGCGCTCGCCTACGGTGGGCTGTCACCGATCTACGGCGGAATCGCGGAGATGGACCATCCCGAAATGACCTTCGCAAAAGCGCACTACGAGCAGCACGTGAGCGCGCGCGGCACGCTCACGATCGACGGCGTCGAAACGTCGATCGATGGGCTCGGGCTCCGCGATCACTCGTGGGGTCCGCGATCCTGGCAGTCGCCCAGGTTCTACCGCTGGCTCACCTGCGAGTTCAGCCCGCACTTCGGCTTCATGGGCTCGCAGATCGTGACCCAGGCGGGCTCGGAGCTGCTCGCCGGTTTCGTCTACCGCGACGGCGAGAACCATCGCGTGCGGCGCTGGCAGCTCGAGACCGAGTTCGTCGGGCCCGAACGTTATCATCAGGGCCTGCGGGCGCGCCTCGAGACCGACGCCGGCACCTTCGACGTGAGCGGGCGCGTGTTGTCTCTGATCCCGCTCCGCAACCGGCGCAACGGCCACGTGACACGCATCAGCGAGGGGCTGACCGAATACCGTTGCGGCGACGCCATCGGCTACGGCCTCGCCGAATACCTGGACCAGATCGAGTAGGGCGACCGTGGAGATCGTTCCAGTCCCCCTGCTATCCGACAACTACGGCTATCTCGTGATCGGTCCGGACGGGCGCCGCGCCGCCATCGTCGACTGTTCGGAAGCGGAGCCGGTGCTGCGCGAGGTGGCACGCCGGGGCCTCCAGCTGGAAGCGATTCTCTCCACCCATCACCACTACGATCACGTCGGAGGCAACGAAGAGGTGGCGCGCGCCGTGCCGGGAGTCCGCGTGCTCGGATCACGCGCCGATCGCACGCGAGTTCCGGCGCTGAGCGAGGCGCTCACCGACGGCGAGGACTTCGAGGTCGCGGGCCTACGCGGGCAAGCGCTCTACATCCCCGCGCACACCAGCGGTCATCTCGCCTACTTCTTCAGCGCCGGCGTGCCGAGCGTCTTCTCCGGCGACACGCTGTTCGCTGCCGGCTGCGGACGCCTTTTCGAGGGCTCGCCGGAGCAGATGATGCGCTCGCTCGCAAAGCTCGCCGCGCTTCCCGACGCCACGCGTGTCTACTGCGGCCACGAGTACACCGAGAAGAACCTACGCTTCGCGCAGGAGCTCGAGCCGGAGAATGCGGCGATCAGCGCCAAGTTGGCACGCGTGCGCGCGCAGCGCGCCAAGGGCGAGCCGACCGTGCCGTCGACGATCGCGGAAGAGAAAGCCACCAACCCCTTTCTGCGCTCGCAGGTTCCCGAGCTCCAGAAGAGCGTACGGGCGCGCTTTCCGGATCTGCCCGACGATCCGGTGGCGGTGTTCGCGAAGACGCGCGAGCTGAAGGACGCCTTCTAGATGGACGAGCCCGTGCTCCTCGAGGAGCGTGATGGTCCGCTCGTGACCTTCACGCTCAATCGCCCCGACAAGCGCAACGCCATGACGGTGCCGATGCTGGTGGCATTGCGCGACGCGTTTCGCGCGCTCGCCACCCCGACCGACGTGCGGGCCGTCATTCTCGCCGGCGCCGGCAAGGCGTTCTGCTCGGGGCTCGATCTGAAGGAGATGGGGCTCGCCCGCCGCCCCGACGGCAGCGTCGAGTATCCCGACATCGAGGACGCGCTCCGCGAGCTCGAGCATTGCCCGCTGCCGACGATCGCCATGATGCAGGGCGACGCCATAGCCGGCGGCCTCGAGTTGGCGCTGCACTGCGACCTGCGCGTCGCCGCCGCGAGCGCGCGCATGGGCATGCCGCTCGCGCGCATCGGCCTGGTCGTCCCGTACGCGCTGACGCAGAAGCTCCTCGACACCGTCGGGACCGCGACCACCAAAGAGATGCTCTTCACCGGGGCGCTGCTCGATGCCGAGAGCGCGCGCCGCATCGGCCTCGTGAACCGTGTCGTGCCCGATGCCGAGCTCGCCACCGCGACGCGGGCCCTGGCGAGCGAGATCGCCGCCAATGCGCCGCTCTCGATTCGTACCATGAAGGCCGCGATCAACGAGGCCAACGGCTTCCGCTCGCACACGCCGTCGGCCCCGCTCGCCGCGCAGGCGGCGGCGACTCGTCGCAGCGAGGATCTCCAGGAAGGCCTGCGCGCCGTGTTCGAGAAGCGGCGTCCGATCTTCAAAGGAAAGTAGCGGCAGCCGTGGGCCCGCTGTCCTTCGATCGGAGCGTTCGGCATCGCGATTTCTAGCGCGGAGAGCATCGCCACCCGCGAGGACTCTCCGTGAGCCGCCGTGACAAGGAGCGCCGTCCGAAGACTGTGCGCCCGCCGGGGCAAGGCGGTGCGCGATCGACGGCACGCGGGCGTGTCGACGGCTCGTTCCTGATCCTTCTCCTGTGCTTCTTGTTCTCCGGTTTCGCCGCTCTTCTCTACGAGACCGTCTGGACGCGTCAGTTCACGCTGGTCTTCGGCACCTCGGAGCTGGCCGTCGCAACCGTGCTGGCGGCGTACATGGGAGGCCTCGCCGCTGGCGCCGCCGTGGCGGGTCGGTTCGCCAGCAGGCTCGAGCGTCCGGTGTACATCTACGGGATCCTCGAGATCGGGATCGCGCTCGCCGCCCTGGCGGTACCGAGCGCGATCCGCGCTTCGACCGCGCTCTGCGTGGCACTCTTCGGTGGCGGTACGGCGCCACCAGAGGCGGGCGGAATGGGATTCGCTCTCTTCTACCTCGTCTGCTCGTTCGCGATCCTGCTCGTCCCGACCGGGCTCATGGGCGCGACGCTTCCGCTCCTGGCGCGCGCGACCGTTCATCGCCAGCAGGAGATCGGCCCGCGTGTCGGCGTGCTCTACGCAACCAACACCCTCGGCGCCGTGCTCGGCACCCTGGTCGCCGCCTTCGTGCTGCTGCCGCGGCTCGGCCAGCGCTCGACCGTTCTCGTCGGCGCACTGGTGAATGCTCTCGTGTGCGCCGCCGCCGCGCTGCTCGCGCGCAGCACACCTGCCGCGTCATCGACCGCGCCGAGCACGCCGACCGGAGCATCGGCCGGCGCGGTCCCCCTCGCTGCGGCGTTCGATCGCTCCACCTTCATCCTTCCCATCATGCTCGTGTCGGGCGTCGCCTCCTTCAGCTTCGAGGTGCTCTGGACGCGTCTGCTCGGGCACATTCTCGGTGGCAGCGTCTATGCGTTCGCGACCATGCTGGCGAGCTTTCTCACCGGCATCGTGCTCGGCAGCGGCGTCGCGGCGCGGCTTGCCAGCACACCGTCGCGCGCGGCTTTCGGATTCGCGCTCGCTCAGCTCGGGACCGCCGCGCTCTCCTACCTCGCGTTCCAGAGCGCGGATTCGCTGCCGGGCTTCGCCGTGTGGATGGGCGCCGGGGGATCGGCGGGGCTCGCTCCCAACGCGATCGTCGCGGGCCTCGCGTTGCTGCCGGCCGCCTTCTGCATCGGTACGACGTTTCCGTTCGCGGTGCGCATCCTGGCGTTGCGCGACGCCGACGCTGGACAGGCGAGTGCGCGGGTCTACGCATGGAATACGGTCGGCGCCATCCTCGGAGCGATCGGTTCCGGCTTCTTTCTGATCCCTTTGCTCGGCTATGCCGGCATGCTCGCCGCGGCAGTCGCGTTGAACCTCCTGTTGGCGATGGCCGTGGCGCTCTTGATGCGACCGCGATCCCGGCCCCTCGCTCTCGCGGCCGTCGCGGGGCTCGCGGTGCTCGTCATTGCCCGACCGGCGACGCCCTGGAAGCTCGTCAGCACGGTGGCTCTCTCCCTGAAAACCCAGGCACAGAAGCCTCAGTATTTCGCCGTCGGTCGCAGCGCCACCGTCGCGCTCACGGAGGAGGGCAACGCCTGGAAGATGCGCATCAACGGCTTGCCGGAGGGAATGATCCTTCCGGCCAATCAGAACCAGGCGTCGGTTCTCGAGCGCTGGCTCGGTGCGCTTCCCGTCCTGGCGCGACCCGATACACGCTCGATGCTCGTCATCGGACTCGGCGGGGGCTCGGCCCTCGAGACGATTTCCACGACCGTCGAGTCCGTCGACGTGATCGAGCTCGAGCCCAAGGTCGTCGAGGCGAACCGCCTCTTGAGTGGACGACGGGCCGTCGATCCGCTCGTCGATCCGCGAATCCACCTCCACGTGAACGACGCCCGGGGCGCGCTCATGCTCACCGCCAAGCGCTACGACGCGATCGTGTCGCAACCCTCGCATCCGTGGACCGCGGGCGCCTCGCACTTGTACACGCGCGAGTTCTTCGCGCTCGTCCACGAGCATCTCACGCCAGGTGGGGTGTTCGTGCAATGGATCGAGCTCGCGTTCCTCGACCACCCCTTGCTCCAGTCACTGGTCGCGACGCTCCTCGAAGTCTTCCCGAACGTACGTCTCTACCGGCCGGTCTTCCGGAGCGGACTCCTGTTCGTCAGCTCGGATCAGCCGTTGCCGGTGGAGTCGGAGGCGGTGCGGGCAATCGCCTCGTCTCCCAAAACGTTCGCCTGGGCCAACATCCAGACGCCGGAAGACGTGGCCGCCGCCCTGGCGCTCGACGAGGAGGGGGCGAGACGGCTGGCGCGCGGCGGGGTCATCACCACCGACGATCAGAATCTTCTGCAGAGTCGCTCGCCGACGATCCTCGCGGCGCCGCTCGGGACCGCGGGCGGCGATCGCATCCTCGGGCCGCTCGACCCCTTGCCGGAGGTGAGCCGCAACCTGAAACGCCTTTATCTGATTCGGAGGCTGCTCGCCGACAACTACCGCGCGCGTGCCGAACGCCTCGTCACCGCACTCGACCCCGTGGAGAAGCTGGTGGCCGGGGGTCTCATCTACGCGGCGGCGGGCCGTATCGACGACGCCAAGGCGACGTTGCGCGAGGCGCTCCGTCTCGCGCCCCAGTCCTACGAGGCACGGGTGGCGCTGCTGCGCCTGGAGCACGCATCGCTGCTCGCCGGCACGCCCGAGGTGATGGCGCTCGCCGAGCCCCTCCGCAGCCACCCCATGGCTGCCCTGATCGAAGCGTGGCGCGCGGCGGCAGCGGGCGATTGGGCGCGCGTGCAAGCCCTCGACGACCGGCTCTCGGGAATCAGTCCTGACGACGCGATCTATGCGGACACGCTCCGGCTGCGTGCCGTGTGGCGGATCGAGAGCGGAACGCCCGCCCTCGCCCTCGAGGCGCTGGCAATGATGGATCGGGTCATCGTCATGAGCGCGCACGACGCCGACCGGCAGCTGCGGGCTCGCGCTCTCGCCATCGCCGGAGGGTTCCCCTCGCTACCCTCGACGCCGACCGGCAGCTGAGCGTCACACGCGATCGTCGCCCTCGAATCGCGTTTCTCGTCTCTAGTTGCAGAGGATCAGGTGGCAGTCGCGCGGTAGCTTCGACGCGAGGCCCTTCACGACGTGGCCGCGCAGCAAGTGGTAGATGGCGCTTCGCCGGCTGACGCCGACCATCACGCCGTCGACGTCGAGCGCCTCGGCGGCGCGCGCAATCGCTTCTGCGGCGCTGTGCGAGACCGTCCAGATCGGAATCAGCTCGACGCCGGCATGCTCCGCCTCCTGCATCGCGCTCGAAAGGCTCTCGATGCCCTCCTGGTTCGGCCGCTCGGGCGCATCTCCCGTGAAGAGACCCGGACGTTCCTCGACGAAGATACAATAGACCGTGCTCTGGCCGCGCCCCTTCACGCGCGCCACCGCTTCGCGCACCAGAGACGGATTGCGACCGCGAATCGCCATCAGCGTGCTGCTCGGATAGAGGGCCTTCACCTCGACGGCCTGGCCCAGACTCACCATACCGCGCACGTCCTCGGCGATGCGCTCGGCGGCGGCGATTCTTCTCGACGCCAGGCGCGCCACGAACGGAATGCCGTAGAAGAGATCGGTGAAGACTCCTTGCTGCATGCCGACGGCGATCAGCATGCCGACCCCCGTCACCGCCCCGCCGAAGTAGGTCGCGAGCGGTTTCGCGACCAGGTTCACCAGCCACGCGGTGACCACCATCGCGCTGGTGAATATGCCGATCCAGAACATCGGACCGCGCCGGCGGCCACGCCAGCGCAGCACGTCGACGGAGATCGAGGAGAGCGCAAACGCCCCGAGAAGACCGAACGCGTACATGTCGCCGAGCAGGACCATGTGCCCGCCCGTCAAGAGGACGACCGCGATCGGCACCGCGGTGGCGATCGCGATCGCCACGTGCGGCGTCCCGAACTGGATGTTCCGGCGCGTCACGACGCTCGGCAGGAAGCCGCCGGCGGCGAGGGCGAGGAATACATGATAGCCGCCGATGATGGCGGTGTTGGCGGCGAAGAGCAGCAAGCTGGTCGCGGTCATCACCACCGCGAGCTGCATCGGCCAGCCACCGGACGTGACGCCGAGCTCGGAGATGAATCGTTCGGCCTGCGCGTCCTTCACCGCCGTCGGCAGCAACCCGACCGAGAAGAGCGTCAGGACCGGCGACGTGAGAACGATGGTCACCATGACGGCCGCCATGGCGCGCCGCGACGTCCGGCGCAGTGGCTCCACCATCGCCGGCGAGAGCTGGGTGATGCTCTCGAGGCCCGAGAAGGCGAGCCACGCCGCTCCGAAACCGACCAGCCACTGCCTCATGCTCAGATCCGCGGGCTCCGGCAACGCGCGGATGAGCGCGACGATGCCGCTCGGGCCGATCTGCACCGTGACGAAGAGCGCAACGATCAGATTGACGGTGAGCGCGGCGACCGCCATGCCGAGCGCCAGTGTCGCGCTCTCGCGGATGCCGATGATGTTCACGAGCGCGAGCACGAGGAGCCCAGCGGCGGCGAGCTCGGCGACGTACGGCTCCATCGTACTGAACACGCTCGCCAGGTAGTAGAAACCCGAGACCGAGGAGATCGCAGAGGTCAGGAAGTAGTCGACGGTGATCAGCATGCCGCCGAAGCACCCCCACTTGGGCGTGAACGCTTTCGTCGTCACGCTCACGACGCCGCCGCCCTCGGGATTGCGCCAGGCGATCTCGATGTACTTCAGACTGAGAAGAACGAACCCGACGGTGGTGAGCGCGACGAAGAGCGGCGCAAGATTGCCGACGGTCTCGTACAAGATGCCGGGGACGTAGTAGACCGAGGTCCCGATGTCACAGAAGACGACTGCCCAGGCGAGCACCCACGTGAGCTGACGCAGGTGCGCCACCGGCTTCACGGTCGCAGCAGTCTCGGCATGCGGAAGAACGCCGAGCGGCGCCGCGGCGTCGACGAGAGATTCCGGGGTGTCCACGGGCGTCACATGAAGAGCGCGACCCCGACCTGCATCGCCAGTGACGCGTCGCCACCGATCTGCACGAGCCCTTGCATCATCGCTTGCGGCGGCTGCAACTCGCCCGTGCGCAGGCGCTGCGCGTCGGCGGCGCGAAGCGTGAGGGTCGTCGTCGGCGTCAGCCGCTCGTGCCCACCGCCGAGTTGCATGACGACGGTGACCGGCCCACCGTCGTCGACCTCGGTCAAGCGGAACTCGATGGCGCCCGCGATCGTCTGCAGACGTGCCGCGCGTCCGGCATCGAGCTCCGGGCCGCCACCGGCCGCCAGGAAACCCTTGCCGGCAGCCAGCAGCCGCGCCCAGCTCTCGGCGCTCTGGTAGATCGTCACCAGGGGCGCTTCGTTGCTCGCGGACGTGACCTCCATCCGCCCGTCCCGGAGCACGAGATACCACTCGCCCCCGTCCGCTCCTTCGAGCACGAGGCGGAGCGTGGCGGCGACGGCCAGTCGCTCGGTGAGCCGGCGCGTCGCCGCGTCGGCCTGCGCACGCAACTCGTCAGTGCGCTGGTTGTGCGCCGCGGCGACGCGCTCGCGGAGCACGCTGTCGACGCTCGCCGGTTGCCCGCTCACGCCGCACGTACCGCGAGCAGCGGCTCCACGGCTTCCCAGGTGGTGGCGGGAGGCGAGCACGCGTAGTCGTGGCACACGTAGACCGTGAGGCGGCCGTCGAGCTGCGGCTTGTCCGTCGGCGGGTGGCAAGCGCTCCGACGCGTGGGGATCGGTCACGATCAGCGTCTTGTTGGGCACGTATGCGTGGTGGATACGCTCGATGAGCGCGCGTGTGCCGGCGTCGTCGGCCCGGCCGACGACCACGATCTCGCGCGGTTTGCGTAGATAGAGGTCGGCGGCCGCGAGCATGTGGGCGAGGCCGAAGGGCTGCGTGCGCATGCCGTGCGCGAAGTGCCGGAGCGTGCGCTCGGCGGCGGCGAGAAACCGTGGCTCGTTCCGGTAGGAGAAGAGTCGCAGCAGTCCGAGCGCGGCCGCCGCATTGCCGGAAGGGATCGAGCCGTCGAACGCCGGTTTCGGCCGATGCACGAGGGTCTCGTGGTCGGCGCTGGTGAAGAAGAAACCGCCATGCTCCTGGTCCTCGAAGTGGGTGAGCAGGGCTTCCGCGAGATCGCTCGCCCGCGTCACCAGATCGATGTCGAAGGTGCCTTCGTAGAGGTCGAGCAGCGCGTTCAAGAGAAACGCGTAGTCGTCGAGATAGGCGTTCAGTTTTGCTTCGCCATCCTTGAAGGTCCTGAGCAGGCGGCCGTCACGGACGAGGTGGCGGTAGATGAACGCGACGGCGCGCTCCGCGGCGGCGCGATACGCCGCGTCGCCGAGCACTTTGTACGCCTCGGCGAAGGCGCCGATCATGAGCGCATTCCAGCTGGTGAGGATCTTGTCGTCACGCGCTGGCGGCACCCGGTGGCTGCGCCGCTCGAGGAGCCGCGCGCGACCCTCGGCGACGATGGTCGCGATCTCGGCGGCCGGGCGCGCGAACAGTCTTCCCATCTGCTCGAAATCGAGGGTGCGGTGCAGGATGTTACGGTGCTCGAAATTGCCGGCGTCGCTGACGTCGAAGAAGCGGCAGACGATCTCGCCGTGGTCGGAACCGAGCTCTTCCATCACCTCGGCGCGTGTCCAGACGAAGTATTTGCCTTCCTCGCCTTCACTGTCGGCGTCCTGCGCCGCATAGAAGCCGCCGTCGGGATGCGTCATCTCCCGGCGCACGTAGCCGAGCGTCTCCTCGACCACGCGCCGGCACTCGGAATCGCCCCCGGTCGCTTGGTACGCTTCGAGATAGAGGCGTACGAGCAACGCGTTGTCGTAGAGCATCTTCTCGAAGTGCGGCACCAGCCAGTGCGCGTCGACGGAGTAGCGGTGGAAGCCGCCGCCGAGCTGATCGTAGATGCCGCCGGCGGCCATGCGGCGCAAGGTCTCGAGCGTGAGGTCGCGCAGCTCGCCGTCGCCGGTCGCGTGCCAGGCGCGTAAGAAGAGCGAGAACACGAGTGAGTTGGGAAACTTCGGGGCGCCGCCGAGTCCGCCATGCTCGCGGTCACAGTGGCGGACGAGCGAGCGTGCCGCTGCGACCGGCAGGTCCGGGTCGAGCGCGTCGCCCGTCGGTTGCTGGTGCTCGGCGCGCGTCAAACCGTCGCGCAGCTGCTGCACGCTCTCGCGTATTTGATCTGGCTTCGCGCGATATGCCTCGGCCACCCCTGCCAGCACGCGTGGGAACCCCGGCATGCCATGGCGGTCGACGGGCGGGAAATAGGTGCCGCCGTAGAACGGCGCGCCGTCCGGGGTGAGGAAGACGGTGAGCGGCCACCCACCGTGACCGGTGAGCATCTGGACCGCGCTCATGTAGATGTGGTCGAGATCGGGACGCTCTTCGCGATCGACCTTGATGCAGACGAAGTGCTCGTTCATGAGCGCCGCGATGCGCGCGTCCTCGAACGACTCGCGCTCCATGACGTGGCACCAGTGGCACGCCGAGTAGCCGATGCTCACGAGGATCGGCTTGTTCTCCCGGCGCGCCCGCTCGAGCGCCTCAGGTCCCCACGGATACCAGTCGACCGGGTTGTGCGCGTGCTGCAGGAGGTAGGGACTGGTCTCGCGTGCGAGACGGTTGGTCGTACTCGGCTGATGAGAGGACACTGTGTCGAAGTGTATCCGGGCGCGCCGGTACGCGCCAGGATCCTACCCGCGCGCCAACTCGAGTAGCGGCGGCGACGCGGTGTCTGCGGATGACGCGCGCAGCCTCAGCGCCATTCGGGCGGACCGGAGGTGCCGAATTCCTGCCACGCCGCGAGCGCGTGCAGCCCGCTTCCGACCTGCACCGCGACGAGCTTCTGGATGGGCACGGTCTGCAGCTCGCTCTGACCGGCGATCTGTGTGCAGATCTCCTCGAGCCGGCGACGCACGATGCGCGCGACCTCCTCGTTACCCGCGCGCGACCGCGAGTCGGTAGACCTCACCCAGATACAGCATGTGTTGAAAGACGCGACAGACGGTGGCGTCGAAGGCTTCGGCGCGCGTCGCTTCGCGCGCGTACTGCGGCGATTCGACCTCGCGCTTCAGAGCGGCGATCTGCTTCGCGGTCTTCTTCATGTAGTCGTCCACCGACCGGTACATCCGATCGCGCGGCGCACCGCGTCCCACGATCGCGAAGTACTCGCGCACGTCGTGGTAGATCGAGTCGACGCGGAACACGCCCTGGAGGATCGCCTCGCGGCGCGTCGCGCCCGCGGGCGAGGTGTCCTGCAGCACCGGGTCGTAGTAGTACGGCAGCTCGCACACCAGCGAGTAGCCGGCGGTGAGGGTCTTCAGATAGTCGTCCGAGCTGGTGCCGGCCTCGATGAACGGCGCCGGATCCTCGCCGAGGTTGCGCGCCAGGTAGTCATAGCGTTCCTGCGCGCCGAAGAGCGCGTAGATACCGTCCTCGAACGCCTTGGCGTAGGGCACCTCGGGCTCGCCGCGGTGAATCGGCGAGCCCTTGCGACGTGACGACCCGCCGGATGCGCGGAAAGAGCCCGGGCAGCGGACGGGAGACGTAGAAGTAGGCGCCGCAAAATCCGGCGTTGTGGAGGGAATAGAGGAAGCTCGGGCGATGCGTCTCCATCACCGCCATGATCGCACGCGTCTCGGGACAGCGATTCGGTGAAATGCAGCGTCTTGTAGTGGACCGGGAAGCTCCACTCGACCTGCTCGCGCGGCGGCGGGCGGTAGAAGTTGAGCGCGTAGGTGAGCGGCGAGAACTGCTGCTTGAACCAACCCTCGTTCAGGATCGTGCCGTCGGGGTCGGCGCACTTGATGATGAGGAACGTGTACGCCGAGCTCATCGCGCAGGTCGTCGTCCTCGCAGAGCCGGCGCGACAGGTACTCGAGCGTGAGCGTACCGATGGGCTCGTTCGGATGCGGAGTGCCGATCAACAGCGCCTTCCGCTGCCCGGTCCCGATCGTCAGCATGTCGATCGGACGTCCCTCGGTGGAGGTGCCGATCGTCTGCAACGTGACCAGCTTCGGGAAGCGACGCGCGAGCTCGCGTGAGCTGGCGGAGAGCTCGGAGACGGTGAGGAACTCCCCGTACTCCGGTACGTCCCGACATGACCTGGTAGACGTCCATGCGCGAAAAGTATCACACGAGCGGAACGCGCAAAACGTCCACTCTCAGTAGAGGCTTCTTGTTCGAGCACCCGAGAACGCGGCGCGCGATGATCATCACGACAGCTCCTTGCTCGAGTACCCGAGGATGCGGCGCGCGATGATCATCATGTTGATCTGCTGCGTGCCCTCGAAGATGTCGTTGATCTTGGCGTCGCGCATCCACTTCTCGAGCAGCAGCTTGCGCGAGTAGCCGAGCGGCCCGAGCATCTCGACGGCTTTCTGCGTGACTTGCGTGACGACCAGGCCGGCCTTCGCCTTCGCCATCGACGCCTCGAGATTGTTCTGCTGTCCGCGGTCCATCATCCAGGCGGCGCGCCAGGTGAGCAGGCGCGCGGCCTGGAGCTGAGCCTCCATGTCCATGAAGTCGCGCTCGATGGCGGTGAGCTTGTGGGGCGAGGCATCGTAGCGGATCGGGATGCCCTGCTTCTTCAGCTCCTCGCGCACGAAGTCGAGCGCCGCGCGGCCGACGCCGAGCGCGCTCGCGGCGACGATCGGGCGGGTGGCGTCGAAGGTCGCCATCACGCCCTTGAACCCCTCGCTGGTCTTCGGGACCTCGGCGCTGCCGAGGATGTTGTCGAGCGGGATGCGGCAGTCCTCGAAGATCAGCGTCGCGGTGTCGGAGGCGCGGATGCCGAGCTTGTCCTCGCACTTGGCGACCGTCATGCCGGGCGTGCCGGCGTCGACGATGAACGACTTGATGCCGGCGCGGCCCGCCGAGCGGTCGACCGTCGCCCACACGACGACGAAGCCGTCCGACTTGCTGGCGTCGCCGCCATGAGACCGCTGGTGCAGAAGATCTTGGTGCCGTTCAGCACCCAGTGGTCGCCGTCGCGCACCGCGGTGCGTCTGGATCGCGGCGCTGTCGGAGCCGCACCCCGGCTCGGTGATCGCCATCGCCGCCCACTTCGGCTTGTCGCCCTTGAAGCGGGAGAGAAAGCGCTGCTTCTGCTCGGGCGTGCCGGCCGCCATGACCGCGGCGCCGCCGAGGCCGGGACCCGGAATGGAAAGGTAGAGTCCGGCGTCGCCCCACGACAGCTCCTCGACGGCGACGCACGGTGCGCAGGTTGCGCTCGGCGATCCTGGCTCGTCTGCTTCGTCTCCTTCTTGCCGTCCTTGGTCGCGCCCGGACCGATGCCCGAGCTCACGCGCGATCTGCCACATCATGTTGATGAAGTCCCAGGGCTTCTCGTGCTCGCGCTCGTCGTACTCGCGCGCGATCGGCCGCATCGCGTGCTCGGCCAGCATGTGCAGTCTGCTGGCGCGTCCTCGTCGATGTCGGGTGAAAGCTCGAAGTCGATCATGTCGTTCTCCTTTCGGCGCCCGCTCAGGCGATCGCCAGTCCTTCGAAGATCGCGAAGCCGCGCGCGTTGCGCAGGAACAGCTCGACCAGGTGGTCGCGGATGTAGCCGTGGCCGCCGAGCACCTGCACGGCGTTGTCGGTGACCTTGAGCGCCATGTCGGCGGCGTAGTGCTTGGCGAGCGCAGGCCTCGCGCGTCGCGTCCTCGCCGCGATCGAGCTTCCACGCCGCTTCCCAGACGAGCAGTCGCGTGGCGTCGACCTCGATCGCCATCTCGGCGAGCATGAAGGCGATCGCCTGCTTCTGCGCGATGGCCTGCCGAAGGCCCGGCGCTCCTTGGCGTAGTCGCGGGCGTAGTCGTACGCGGCGCGCGCCACGCCGACGCCATCGCGGCGAGCGCGACCCGCCAGAGGTTGAGCGAGGCGTCGCACCGGCTCGCCGGTGTCGCCGCACTCGAGCAGGTTCTCGCGCGGGACTTTGCACGCGTCGAGCACGAGGCCGGTGGTCGCGAGCGCCTTGAGCCCCATGTTCCGCTCGCGCTCGCCGACGGTGAGACCCGGCGTGTCGCGCGCGACGATCAGCGCCTGCGGATGCACCTCGCCGTCGCCGTTGGTCGCGCCGGCGAGCACCAGAAAGTGCTGCGCCTCGGCTGCCGAGCGGCACGAAGCACTTCTCGCCGGAGAGCACGTAGTCGTCGCCGTCGCGGCGCAGCTGCGTCGCCGGCGTCGCTCACGTCGAAGTCGAAGCGCGGCTCCATCACCGCGGCCGAGCCGGCTTCGAAGCGCGTCGCCGCAGAACCGCGGGTAGCAACGCCTTCTTCAACTCCGCGGATCCGAACTCGACGAGCGGCACCGTGACCAGGCGCGGCGCCAGGAGATGCATGGCGATCGAAAGGTCGCCGTAGGCGAGCTCCTCGGCGACCACCGCACCGGTGATCGCCGAGTGCTGCGTTGCCGAAACCGCCGTACTGCTCGGGAATGATGCTCTGCACGAGCCCGAGCTCCCAGCCCTTTTGAATCAGGCTTGCCGGGATCGTGCCCTTTTCGTCCGCTTCCCGCGCGTGCGGTCGCACTTCCGTCGCGCGCGAAGTCGACGACGGTATCGCGGATGAGCCGTTGCTCCTCGTCGAGCTCGAAGTTGATCATCGGGACTCCCTTCGTGTGTGCCGCTCGCCCCGTGGGGCGCGGGTGACTGCGGGACGGTCCGCGGCGGGACCGGTGAGCCAGAGCACCAGCTGATCGACGACGCCCTGCATGGCGGCCCCGAGGTCGACGCGCTCGGGATCCTGGTAGTGCTGAAGCTCGGCGCCGATCACGCCGCCGGCAAAGAGCTGCCGCCGCCAGTGCTGGCGTCGACGTCGCTGCGAAACACCCCTTGTTCCTGGCCGAACGCACGATGCCAGCGAGGTAGCCGCGGAACCGGCGCAGGATGTCGCGGAAGACTCCGACAGCCGAGGATTGGTGTCGAGCGCCTCGACCATCAGCGTGAGGATGAAGCGACGCAGATTGTTCTTGGTCGCGATGTGCGCGCACACGCGCGCGATCTCGCCGAGCGCGGCCGCGGGATCCGTGAGCGGCGTCACGCTGCCGACGACCCGCTGCTCGAACTCGGTGATGCGGTCCTTCACCGCCGCGAACAGCAGCTCTTCCTTGTCGCGAAAGTGGTAGTAGAGAGCGCCCTTGGTGACGCCGGCCGCGCTCGCGATGCGCTCGATCGAGGTGCCCTGGTAGCCGTAGCGGGCGAAGCAGTCGATCGCGACGGCCGTCAGGTGCGTGCGCGCATCGCTCACACCTCGTTCCTTTCCTTGGTGGCGTGATCGCGGACGACCGCATTCGCCTCGGGATTGCGTCCGCGGACCGACATACTGAACGTTTAGTATGTCATGTCACACCGTGTCAACGGGGCCCCGAAGCTGGTGAATTTCCGGGGTCGTCGGTATGGTGACGCGCGTGGAAATCTCCCGGATCGCGGAGGCGCTGCGCAGTGCGCGCGATGAGCGCGGGCTCGCGATCGAGCAGGCGGCGTCCGGTGCCGGCATCCCGCTCCGCTACGCTCGGTTGCTCGAGGGTGACGCCGGAGCAGGGGTGGGAATTTCGGACGAGCTGTATCTGGTGCCGTTCTTTCGTCGCTACGCGTCCTTTGTCGGTTTGAATCCCGAGCAACTGCTGCCGGACTTTCTCGGACACGTACAGGAGCTACCGGGGACCGGCGCCCCGCCACCGCCGCTCTCGTATCCTTCACGACTCGCGAGCGTGCGAAAGCTCGTCGTCGCGGGTGCGGCTGTCGCCGCGGCCGTGTTGTTGATGGCGCGGCAGTCACCGGAGCGTCGATCGGTGCTGGACGACTCGTGGGACGAGCCCGCCGCCCGTGCGACCACCGCACCCGTCGCCATGGCGGCGAAACCGGAGGGCGATGTCGCCGTCGCGGCCGCGCCGGAAGCGGCACCGGCGGCGCAGGCCGCGGCTCAAGCGACGCCGGAGCTTCCGCCTGGATCGAGCCCGCGGCCGACGCCCGCGCACGCCGCCGCCAGCCCTCTCCAAGACGGCCACGCTACCATGCCGTCGGTTGCGGACGGCGCCGCCGGCGGTCGCGAGCTTCGCGTCGTCGCCGTCGAGGAGACGTGGTTTTCACTCGCGATCGACGGTGGGCCGCCGAAGGAGTTCCTCATGCGGCCCGGCGAGGGCCGCACCTGGAACGCACACGAGTCCTTCACCCTCACGGTCGGCAACGCGGGCGGGATCACCCTCACGCTCGATGGGCGCGAGCTGCCGCGCCTCGGCGGCTCGGGACAGGTGGTGCGGAACCTGCGTCTGCCAGAGGGCGGGGCGTAGCGTCCCGGCTGCCTGCTAGCGCTTCTCCGCAACTGCGGCGAGACGCGCGGTGGAGCGATCGAGCGCTCGCCGCGCCGCCACGAACTCGGCCCCGTCCGGCTCGAGCCGCGCGAGCGACTCCTCGGCCTCCTGCGCCACGCGGCGCGCGGCGTCGGCGTCGATCTCCGTGACCGGTTCCGCGCCGTCCGCGAGCACGGTCATCACGTTGTCCGCGACCTCGGCGTAGCCTCCGAAGATCGCCACGACCTCGCGCTGGCTGCCGCTTCGATAGATCAACCGTCCGGGCGCGAGCGTGGTGAGGAACGCGATGTGATCGGGCAGGACGCCGAACTCGCCGGCTGCGCCCGGAGCGATCACCTCCTCGACCTCCTGGTCGAGGAGCTCGCGTTCGGGTGTGACGATGCGAAGCCTGAAGGTGCCGGCCATGGGGTATCCGCTCAGGCGGCGAGCTTCTTGGCGTTCTCGAGCACGTCCTCGATCGTGCCCTGCATGTAGAAGGCCTGCTCGGGAATGTCGTCGTGCTTGCCGTCGACGATCTCCTTGAAGTCCCTTGATCGTGTCCTTCAGGTTGACGTACACGCCCGGCCGGCCGGTGAAGGCCTCGGCGACGTGGAACGGCTGCGAGAGGAAGCGCTGGATCTTGCGCGCGCGCGCGACGATGAGCTTGTCGTCCTCGGAGAGCTCGTCCATGCCGAGAATCGCGATGATGTCCTGCAGGTCCTTGTAGCGCTGCAGGATCTCCTGGACCGCGCGCGCCGTCCGGTAGTGCTCCTCGCCGACGATGGTCGGGGTCGAGGATGCGCGACGTCGAGTCGAGCGGATCGACCGCCGGATAGATGCCGAGCTCGGCGATCTGCCGCGACAGCACGGTCGTCGCGTCGAGGTGCGCGAACGTCGTCGCCGGCGCCGGGTCGGTGAGGTCGTCGGCGGGGACGTAGATCGCCTGCACCGAGGTGATCGAGCCCTTCTTGGTCGAGGTGATGCGCTCCTGCAGCTCGCCCAGGTCGGTCGAGAGCGTCGGCTGATAGCCGACGGCCGACGGCATGCGTCCGAGAAGCGCCGACACCTCCGAGTTGGCCTGCGTGAAGCGGAAGATGTTGTCGATGAAGAGCAGCACGTCCTTGCCTTCCTCGTCGCGGAAGTACTCGGCGACGGTGAGCGCCGAGAGCGCGACGCGCGCGCGCGCGCCCGGCGGCTCGTTCATCTGGCCGTAGACCAGCGCCGTCTTCGAGATGACGCCCGATTCCTTCATCTCGAGCCAGAGATCGTTGCCTTCGCGGGTGCGCTCGCCGACGCCGCCGAACACCGAGTAGCCGCCGTGCTGCTTGGCGACGTTGTTGATGAGCTCCTGGATGATGACCGTCTTGCCGACGCCGGCGCCGCCGAAGAGACCGATCTTGCCGCCGCGCGCGTACGGGCGCGAGCAGATCGACGACCTTGATGCCGGTCTCGAACGCCTGCACCTCGGTCGCCTGGTCGACGAACGGCGGCGGCTCGCGATGGATCGGGTAGCGTCGTCTTGGCGGCGATCGGTCCCGCTCGTCGACCGGCTCGCCGATGACGTTGAGGATGCGCCCGAGCGTGCCCTCGCCGACCGGGACGCGGATGCCGTCGCCGGTGTCGCGCACCGCCATGCCGCGCACCAGACCTTCGGTCGAGTCCATGCCGATGCAGCGCACGGTGCGCTCGCCGAGATGCTGCGCGACCTCGAGCACCAGGTTGTCCTCGCGGTCGTCGATCGCCGGGTTGGTGACCCGCAGCGCGTTGTAGATCGGGGGCAGCTGTGCCGCTCTCGAACTCGACGTCGATGACCGCGCCGATGACCTGCGTGATTCGTCCGACGTTGCCGGTACCGTTCGTTGCCACGGAGTGACCTCCTGTCAGCCTTTCAGCGCCTCGGCGCCGCCGACGATCTCCATGAGCTCCTTGGTGATCGTCGCCTGCCGGGCGCGGTTCATCTCGAGCGTCAGCCGCTCGATCATGTCGGATGCGTTCTTGGTCGCGCTCTCCATCGCCGTCATGCGCGCGCCATGCTCGCTCGCGCGATTCGAGGACGCGCTTGAAGTACCTTGACCTCGACGTAGCGCGGCAGCAGGTCTCTCGATGACCGCGTTGCGCGTCGGCTCGAAGAGGTACTCGCGCGGGTCGTCGGCGCGCGGCGGGTGCCTCGATCGGGAGCAGGCGCTCCAGCGTCGGCACCTGCGAGAGCGCCGAGCGGAAGCGGCTGTAGAGCATGTAGACCGCGTCGACCTCCTCGTTCGACGAAGCGCGCGACGGCGCGCGCCGACGATGTCGCGCGCCAGCTCGATCGGCGCGGCTGCGCCGACGTCGTGACGTGCTCGAGCGATCTCGACCTGGCGCCGCTTGTAGTAGTCGTAGCCCTTGCGGCCGACGATGGCCGAGGCACCGTGGCACGCTCGGGCGTCGGCGAGGAACGCTCGGCTCTGGCGGATGAGGTTGGTGTTGAAGCCGCCGCAAAGACCGCGATCGGCGGTGAGGACGAGCAGCATCACGCGCGCCTCTTCGGCTCGCGCTCGCGCACCAGCGGATGCTCGCGCACGCGCGCTCTCGGACGCGAGGCCGGCCACGACCTCGCCGAGCTTCTCGGCGTAGGCGCGCGACGGCACCACGGCCTCCTGCGCGCGCCGCAGCTTCGCCGCCGCGACCATCTTCATCGCCTTGGTGATCTGCTGCGTGTTGCGGACCGAGACCGATCCGCTTGCGAATGATCTTGAGACTCGCCATCAGGCCGCGAAGCGCCCCTTGAACTCGTCGAGCACCGCGTTCGAGTGGCCTGCTTCACCTCGGTCGTCGAGCTCGCGCTTCTCGCGCAGCGCCGTGAGCAGCCTGCGGGTGCTTGGTCTCGACGAAGTCGAAGAGCTCGCTCTCGAAGCGCGCGACGGCCTCGACCGGCAGAGTCGATCGACGTAGCCGTTGGTGGCGGCGTAGACGATGAGCACCTGCCGCTCGACCGGCGGCGGCTGGTACTGCGGCTGCTTCAGCATCTCGACCAGGCGCGCGCCGCGCGCCAGCATCTTCTGCGTCGCGGCATCGAGGTCGGAGCCGAACTGCGCGAAGGCGGCCATCTCGCGGAACTGCGCGAGGTCGAGGCGCAGCGTGCCGGCGACCTGCTCGCATCGCCTTGATCTGCGCGGAGCCGCCGACGCGCGATACCGAGAGCCCGACGTTCACCGCCGGCCGCACGCCGGAGTAGAACAGGTCGCTCTCGAGGTAGATCTGGCCGTCGGTGATCGAGATGACGTTGGTCGGAATGTACGCCGACACGTCGCCGGCCTGCGTCTCGATGATCGGCAGCGCGGTCAGCGAGCCGCCGCCGCGCTCGGCGCTCATCTTGGCGGCGCGCTCGAGGAGGCGCGAGTGCAGATAGAAGACGTCGCCGGGGAACGCCTCGCGGCCCGGCGGCCGGCGGAGCAGCAGCGAGAGCTGGCGATACGCGACGGCGTGCTTCGAGAGGTCGTCGTAGATCGATGCAGCGCGTGCTGGCCGTTGTCGCGGAAGTACTCGCCCATCGCGCAGCCGGTGTAGGGCGCGATGAACTGGAGCGGCGCCGCTTCGGAAGCGGTCGCGGCGACGACGGTCGTGTATTCCATGGCGCCGGCGCGCGTCAGCTTCTCGACGACCTGCGCGACGGTCGAGCGCTTCTGGCCGATCGCGACGTAGATGCAGGTCACGTCGCCGCCGCGCTGATTGATGATGGTGTCGAGCGCGACCGCGGTCTTGCCGGTCTGGCGGTCGCCGATGATGAGCTCGCGCTGGCCGCGGCCGATCGGGATCATCGTATCGATCGCCTTGATGCCCGTCTGCAGCGGCTCCTTGACCGGCTGGCGCGCGACGATGCCCGGGCGCCTTCAGCTCGATGCGGCGCGTCTCGGTGCTCTCGATCGGGCCCTTGCCGTCGATCGGCAGCCCGAGCGCATTCGACGACGCGCCCGCGAAGCGCAGCGCCGACCGGCACCTCGGCGATGCGGCCGGTGCGTCGGACCTCGTCGCCTTCGCCGATCGCTCGCGCCTCGCCGAAGATGACGGCGCCGACGTTGTCCTCTTCGAGGTTCAGCACCATGCCGTAGATGTCGTGCGGAAACTGCGAGCAGCTCGCCGGCCGCCGCCTTGTCGAGGCCGTAGATGCGCGCGATGCCGTCGCCCGCACGAGAGCACGGTGCCGGTCTCACGCACCTCGAGCATCGCGGCTGTACTCCGCGATCTGCTGCTTGATGACCTCGCTGATCTCCGCGGCACGAATTTCCATGGCTTGTCGCCTTCCTTATGTAGCCGTCGCCATCTGGCGGCGGAGCTTCCCGAGCTGCGTGCGCAGGCTGCCGTCGTAGACCCGTCCGTCGACCTCGACGATTACGCCCGCGAGCAATTCTGGATCGACCTGGACGTCGGCAAGCACTTGCTTGCCGGTCACGGTGCCGAAAACCTTGGTCAGCTCGGCAAGCGTGTCGTCCGTGAGCACCACGGCGCTGCGGACCTTTGCCCGCGTGCGTCCGCGCTTTCGGTCGACGAGCTGGTCGAAGACCGCACGGATGGCACTCAGTTGATTCAAGCGGGCGCGCTCCACCAGGAGCAGCAGCAGGTCGCGGAACACGGTGGGTGCCATGGTCTTGGCAGCGATGGTCCGCAACAGCTCTCGCTTCTTCTCCTGCGATACCGGGGCAGCGAGCACGCGGCCCACCCGCGGATCCTCGAGCAGCTCTGCGGTCGTGGTGAGCGCCGCGCCAACCGCGTCGACGACGCCTTGCTCCTCGGCGAGCGCGAACAGCGCGCGCGCATAGCGGCGTGCTACCGCGTGCGACTTCATCGTCTGGGTGCGTCCTTCAGAAACTGCTGCACGAACGCGCGCTGGTCGTCGGCCGAGAGCGCCGTGCGGAGACGCGACTCGGCCATCTCCGTCGCCAGCGCCGCGATTGCCGCGCGCACCTCTGCGAGCGCGCGCTGCCGCTCCTGATCGGCGACCATTCCCGCGTCCACGACCCGGCGCTTGCCGCTCGCTTCCGCATCGACTTGCAACCGTTCGGCTTGACGTGTCGCCGCCGCCACGAGATCGCGCCGGAGGCTCTCGCTCTCGGCCGCGAGCCCGCTCTGTCTCTGCTTGGCGTCGGCGAGTGCCTTCTCGGCGGCCGCGAGCGCAGAGGTCGATTCACGCGTCGCGCTTACGATGTCGTCAGCGCGCCGGCGCAGATAGCTCGCGGAGAGCCGGCACGACGTACTTGGCCACGATGAAGGCGAAGATCGTAAAGTTGATGGCCGGAAAAAGCAGGTCGCCGATGCCGGGTGCGTGTCCCTCTCCATGGGCGGCTTCGGTGGCCAGGCTCCACGCCGGGTGCATGAGCCCCGCGACCAGCGCGGCGCCCGCTGGAGCAATCCATCGCCGCCGTTTCATGCCGCCCGGCCCAGCACTTTCTCGACCACCTTCGCCGCCAGGCGCTCCGCTTCCGAGCGCAGCGGGGCGCGCGCCGCATCGACCTGCGCGCGCGTGTCGGCACGGCCGCGCTCGAGAACCTGAAGCGCTTCGTCGCGGTAGCGACCGAGGGTCTTCTGTTCCTCACCCTCCGCGTGGCGCCGAATCGCGTCCGCTTCGCGCGCACCCACCTGGCGTGCCTCGGCGAGGCCTGCTTCGATCGCGGCGAGCGTCGCGTCCGCTTCGGCACGCAGCGCTTGTGCGCGCGTCTTGTCACCAGTCGTACGAGCCGCGCGCGCCGCGAGTGCGCGTCCGACGGGCGCGAACAAGGTCCACTTGAGAAACTGCCAGAGCGCGACGAAAGTCACGATCTGGACGAATAGCGTGAGGTCCGGTTGCAGCGCGTCCATCGGTCGTCAGACTCGGTACACCTTCATGGTTTCTACCTTGGGGGCGGCCGGCGATTGTCGGCGCGCCGTCGACGACGTCAGGAAACGCGCGCGCGAACTACTTGCCCACCTCGGAGTGGACGACCTTGGGCGCGATCCCGTCGATGATTCGCTCGTCCTTGGGGAACGGCGTCACCTTGCGATCACCCTTGGCCGCCTCGCCACCGCCCATCGAGCAGTGTCCTTCGAAGATCACGCCTTCCTGGATGGTCAAGCATGGCGTTGTAACGTTGCCGAATAGCTTGCCGGGAGCGCGAATCTCGACGCGCTTGCGCGCCGTGATGTCGCCCGTGACTTTCCCCGTGATGACGATCGTACTTCCGGAAATCTGCGCGTTGACCACGGCGCTCTCACCTATGATGAGCGTGTCCTGCGCCGAGACTTCGCCTTCGACCTGACCTTCCAGACGCACCGTTCCCTCGAACGTGAGCTTGCCGGCAACCTTGCTGCCCTTGCCGAGATACGCGTTGATCTCGCCGTTCGCGCTGCTGGCGCCGCACCGGCACGATCGAAGGTCTCGCGATCTTTGAGCACGGTCTCCTCCGCCATGGGACGCACCTCCTCGCGGTCGAAACGATCCTGCCGATCTCGATTCTCTTTGCCGAAAAGCGCCATGGGGGCTTCCTTTCGATGTTTTGATCGGCTTGCGAGCGGCCCAAAAACGGGTCCTCTTACCACCCGATCTAGGGGTTGTCAAAGTTGCGAGCGCCACGACGCAGACGATCCGCAAGTCCTTGTAACTCCTCATGCGAATAGTACTCGACCTCGATCGTTCCCCCCTTGCCGCGCGGCCGGATTCGCACCCGTGTCCCGAGTGCCGCGGCGAGGTCGCGCTCGAGCGCGTGACGATGCGGGTCGCGGGCGGCCTGACGGGCGTTGGACCGGCGTCCGGCGGCCATCTTCTCGGTGTCGCGGACCGACATTTGCCGCGCCAGGATCTGGCGCGCCGCGCGCAACTGCGCGTCGGCATCGTCGAGCGACAGCAGCACGCGCGCGTGTCCCGCCGTCAGGCGTCCGCGTGCGATCTCCTGCTTGATCGTTTCAGGCAGGCGGAGCAGTCGGAGCGCATTCGCGACCGCGGGTCGGCTCTTGCCGACCCGTTCGGCCAAGGCTTCCTGCGTGTGGCCGAACTCGTCGATCAGCTGCTGGTACGCCGCGGCTTCCTCCAGCGGTGAGAGGTCGGCGCGCTGAATGTTCTCGATGAGCGCCAGCTCGAGACTCTCGCCGTCGCCGACCTCGCGCACGACGATCGGCACCCGTGAGAGACCGGCGAGCCTGGCTGCCCGCAGTCGCCGCTCGCCGGCGACGAGCTCGTACTCACCGCCAGCGATCTGACGAACGAGCAGGGGCTGGAGCACGCCCTTCTCGCGGATGGAGGCCGCCAGCTCCGCGATGCCGGCTTCGTCGAATTGCGCGCGCGGCTGGCGCGGGTTCGGTCGAATGGCATCGAGGGGCGCGTCCTGCTCCGCGGAGGGACGTGCGGCGACCGACGACGGCGACGCCGCCGGGAAGCCGGTCCGGCCGGCGCCGGGAATCAGGGCATCCAGACCACGCCCGAGGGCTCTTCGCATATTCATCTCCTAACGCTGTTTTGAATCAGTTCCTTGGCTACCGCCGCATACGCCCGCGCGCCACGGGAGGCGGCGTCGTATATCATTGCGGGAACGCCGTAGCTCGGACTCTCGCTCAGTCGCACATTTCGCGGAATTACTGCCTGAAACACCTGATCTGGAAAATGCTGGCGCACCTCCGTTACGACTTGGTGCGCAAGGCTGTTACGAGTATCAAACATTGTTAGAAGAAGCCCCTGGATGTCGAGCTTGGGATTCAAGCTCTGGCGGATGAAGCCGATCGTGTCGAGGAGCGCCGAAAGGCCTTCGAGGGCGTAGTACTCGCACTGAAGTGGGATGAGAACCGCGTCAGCCGCGCTGAGGGCGTTTACCGTGAGAAGGCCAAGGGAAGGCGGACAGTCGATGACGACGAACTCGTATTCGCGGCGGATCCGACTGATCGCGTCGTCGAGACGGTATTCGCGGCGGGGTAGCGGCACGAGCTCGATCTCGGCACCGATCAGATCCCGGCTCGCGGGGAGCAGGCTGAGCCTTTCGACCTTGGTCTTGAGCGCCACCTCTTCCGCCGGACGCTCGCCAATGATCACGTGGTAGATCGAGGTCGTGACGTCCTGGGGGTGGACGCCCAGGCCGCTGGTCGCGCTCGATTGCGGGTCGAGGTCGATGAGCAGCGTCGAGTGACCAGCAAGGGCCAATCCCGCGCTCAGATTCACCGCGGTTGTGGTCTTTCCGACTCCGCCTTTTTGGTTGGCGACCGCGAGAACCCGTCCCACACGCACCTCCACGCCGACGGTCGCGATTTCTCTAGCACAAAGCGCCAGACGCGCAAAGCGAACTCTGCGCGCAGTGATGTTTCACGTGAAACATTCAGCACTAACGAAGAGGTCGGCGCCGCTCCCCCGGCTGTGTTTCACGTGAAACACTCGTCCGGGAGACGCCTGAAAGCCCAGATCACGCCCTTCCGCTCACCGATCCGGTACGTGTGCTCGCGCTCGAAGACCATTCCGTCGTTCGACGGTCGTGCGGCGGTCCTCTCGGAGCCGCGCCCGCGGGCTCGCATCCAGAGCAGAGCTCCGGCGGGCCGGATCCAGCGCGCGGCAATCGGAAGTATCGACTCGTCGGACCAGACGGCTCGACAGACAGCGACATCGCCCGCGACGCTCGCTGCGGAAGCCTGTGGGCCTTCCTCGGCGCGCGCCTCGAGTACCTGCACGTGGCTGAGCGTGAGAGCTCTTTTGACCTCGCGCAGGAAGCTCGCTCGAAGGCGGCGAGCCTCGACCAGCGTCACAGGTCTTTCCGGCCGCGCGATCGCAAGTGGAACGCCCGGGAACCCGGCGCCACTCCCGAGATCGACGATCGGTGCTTGCTCAGGTGCCAATTGAAAGAGCGCCAACGAATCGAGGAGGTGCCGGTCGACCAGCTCCGTTGCGGTCCGACACGATACCAGACGCGTCCTGCTCACCCATGCCGTGAGCAGCTCGGCGAAAAGTCTGAATCGGTCGACAGCGCGTGCGTCCAGTTGGACGCCGGCGATCGCGGCACCCGCAATCAGGCGCTCGCGCTCAGCCGGCCCGAGATTCAGCATCCCGGGGCCGCTCCGCACGCGCCCGCTTCACGTGGACGGCGAGAATCGAGATCGCGGCCGGGGTGAGACCCGGAATCCTCGCGGCCTGCCCGAGAGTGGCTGGTCGTACCGCGAGAAGCTTCTCACGCACCTCATGCGACAGCGCGGTCATCGTCGAGTAGTCCAGCTCCGGCGGCAATGAAACGGCCTCGAGCTCATGGCTGCGTTCGATCTCTCGGAGCTGACGCTCGATGTACCCGTGGTACTTCACCATGCACTCGACTTCGGCCCGGAGCGACGGTGGCAATGTCGGCGCGTCCGCAGGCCGGCGCTTCGCGACTTCCGCGTAACTGATCTCTGGCCGCCGTAGCTCGCCGGCCAGGCCGCTCCGCTCCAGCATGAGGAGTTCATCCTTAATAAAACGCTGTTTCTCCGAAACCCGCTCGGCTCGTCCGCGATCGACGAGGCCGATCTCCGCACCGAGTGGTGTCAGTCGCTGGTCGGCGTTTCCCTCGCGCAAGACCAACCGGTGCTCGGCCCTCGACGTGAACATCCGATAGGGCTCGCCGCCGACGCCGCGAGTGACCAGATCGTCGATCATCACGCCGATGTACGCACGGTCGCGGCCGATCGTGATCGACGCCTCCGCCGCGCGCCAGCAGCGCGGCGTTGGCGCCAGCGACCAGGCCCTGCGCCGCCGCTTCCTCGTAGCCGGTCGTGCCGTTGATCTGGCCGGCGTGAAAGAGACCCCTCACGAGCTTCGTTTCCAGGGTAGCGTGGAGCTGGAGTGGATCCGAGTAGTCGTACTCGATCGCATAGCCGGGCCGCATGATTTCGGCTTCCTCGAGCCCCGCGATCGAGCGCACCATCTCGCGCTGGATTTCGAGCGGCAGGCTCGTCGAGAGGCCGTTCGGGTAGATCTCGCTCGTGTCGAGTCCTTCGGGCTCGAGGAAGATCTGGTGGCGCGACTTCTCGGCGAAGCGCACCACTTTGTCCTCGATCGAGGGGCAGTATCGCGGCCCGCGGCCGCTGATGTGTCCAGAGTACATGGCGGAGCGGTCGAGCCCGGCGCGAACGATCTCGTGCGTGCGCGCGTTCGTGTAGGTGATGTGGCACAGCACCTGCGGCTGAACGATCCCGGCGCTTTCAAAAGCAAACGGTGTTGGATCCGGATCCCCCGGCTGCTCTGTCAGGCGCGTGAAATCGATCGTGCGCCGGTCGAGCCGTGGACAGGTGCCCGTCTTCAGTCTGCCAATCCGGAAGCCGAGCGCCGCCAGCGATTCGGAGAGACCCTCGACCGCGAAGTCACCAGCGCGGCCAGCCGCATAGTTGCGGGAGCCGACGTGCACTTGCCCACGCAGGAACGTCCCGGTGGTCAGGACCACCGTCCGGCCGTGAAACACCTCTCCAATCTGACTTTCGACCCCCACCGCAAGGCCGTCCCGGGTGAGGAGACGCTCGACGCTCGCCTGCCGGAGGGTCACGCCCGAAGCCTCCTCGACGACTCTCTTCATGCGGGCTCGGTAGAGCGCCTTGTCGGCTTGCGCGCGGGTCGCCCGCACGGCGGGGCCCTTCCTCGTGTTCAGAGTGCGGAACTGGATGCCGGTGGCGTCGATGGCGTGTGCCATCTCGCCGCCGAGCGCATCGATCTCCTTCACCAGATGGCCCTTGCCGATCCCGCCGATCGCGGGGTTGCACGACATCTGGCCGATGTGGTCGAGGTTGAGCGTCAACATGAGCGTGTCCGCGCCCATGCGCGCCGCGGCCAAGGCGGCTTCGATGCCGGCATGGCCCGCACCGACGACGATCACGTCGTAGATCCGGTCGCTCATGGTGAGTGCCGCGGGGTCACCCCCGCCACCTGTTCGACGTCGAACCTTATTTGCCTATGCAGAATTCAGCAAATACTCGATCGAGAATTTCCTCGCTCGTCACCTCGCCGGTGATCGATCCGAGCTCGGCAGCAGCAGCACCGAGATCGCTTGCGACCAGCTCGGCCGGCGCGCGCTCGGCCAGCGCCGCTTCGGCACGCGTCAGGTCCAGAGCCGCTCGCCGGACGGCGTCGCGGTGGCGTACCCGGAAGATCGCGATCTCGTCCTCGCCACCGTCCGCGGGTGTCGCAAGCGCCGCCGAGATGGCGGCGGCGAGCGCTTCCACCCCGACGCCGGTGAGCGCGCTCACCTCGACGATCGCGGCGCCGCCCACGAGCGCGCTCACCTCCGGCGTCGTGACCTGCGCCGCGAGATCGCTCTTGTTCAGCGCCGCCACCACCGGCGTGCCCTCTATCGCCGCCGCCACCAGGCGGTCGTCGACGTCGAGCGGTCGCGATCCGTCGAACACGGCAATCACGCAGGTCGCGTCGGCAAGCGCGGCTCGCGACCGCTCGACCCCGAGCTGTTCCACGACATCGCTGGTCTCACGCATACCGGCCGTGTCCGCCACGATCACCGGTACGTCGGCAAGCGTCACCAGTGTCTCGACCACGTCACGGGTGGTGCCGGCGACCGCCGTGACGATCGCGCGATCGCGACCCGCAAGCGCGTTCAGCAGGCTCGACTTGCCGGCGTTCGGCTTGCCGATCAGGACGGCGCGCGCCCCTTCGTAGCGCACCCGCGCGCGCTCGAAGCTCTGGGCCAGCGCCTCGAGTGCCCTCCGTACGACGGCGACCTCGCGCTCGAGTCGCTCCGGAGCGAGCTCGGCGATATCGTCCTCCTCGGAAAAGTCGATCGCGGCTTCGCAGAGCGCGCGGGCCGCGAGGATCGCGGCGCGCAGCCCGGTGACGCGCGCCGATAGATGGCCTTCGAGCTGCGAGCGCGCCAGCCGCAAGCCGGCTTCACTACGCGCGGCGATGAGATCGGCGACCGCTTCTGCTTGGACGAGATCGAGCCGGCCGTTCAGGAACGCCCGCTTGGTGAACTCCCCGGCGGCGGCGGGACGTGCACCCGCTGCCAGCACGGCTTCCAGGATCCTGCGGCAGACGATCGAGCCTCCGTGACACTGGACCTCGACGACGTCCTCGCCGGTGTAGCTCCGTGGTCCCGGCATCGCGAACGCCAGCACTTGATCGATCGGCGCTCCGCCCGGGCAGTCGAGTATGCGCCCGACGTAGATCCGGCGCGGCTCGACGAGCGCGCCGTCGCCGCCTCGGAAGAGCGATCCGACGATCTCCTGCGCCTGCGGTCCGCTCACGCGGACGATCGCGACCCCGCCTTGCCCGGGCGGCGTGGCGATCGCGGCGATGGTATCGCCGCGGCGGGTCACTGCGCCGCCTTACCGCCGCCCCTCCGCGTCCCCTCGGGAATGATCACCAGCTTACGGTAGAAGCCCCGTCCGACACTGCGGGCGACGACCCCGCTTTCCGATTCGAGCGCCCGGTGGAGCGCGCGTCGATCGTTCGGACTGAGGGCGCTGGTCGTGACCGGCTTCCGGCGCGTCCGCGCACGCTCGGCGAGACCACGCGCATGCTCTTCGAGCCCCGCTGCTCGCTGCTCGCGAAAGCCGGTCGCGTCGAGCACGACTCGCCCTCCTGCGCCCCCGGCGCGCTCCGCGATGCGATTCACCAGGTACTCGAGTGCCTCCAGCACTTCCCCGCGGCGACCGACCATGATTGCCAGATCCGGCCCCTCGACCCGCAGGACGCGTTCGCCTCCCCCGCCGCCGACCTCGACGACCGAAAGAGTGAGCCGCATGGCGCTGACGATCTCCTTCAGGATGGCGACGGCGTCGACGGCGGCGCCGTTCGCTCCCGCGGGCGACGCACTCGCGCGCGAAAGCGGCTCAACCGAAGTGGTGCTGCGTTCAGCCGGCCGATCACGGTGCGCACCCGCGTCACGCGACGGCACGGCCGTCTCCACTGCGCTGCTGGCCGCTTCGTCTTCGTCGAACCTCGAGTCCGGCGCCATCTCGAGACGCGCTCGCACCGTCGCCCGCACCCGAGCCTTGCGGCGACCGAAACCGAACACGCCCCGGTTCGCGTTCCAGAGAATGTCGATCTCGACCTGATCACGCCCGACACCCAGCGATGTGAGCGCCCGCGCGATCGCGTCGTCGATCGTGGTGCCCTCCCCCTCGACTGACCGCATGCGTCGCCGCCCGCTCAGGCCGTCGCCCGGTTGGTCCACCACTGCTGCGCGATCGTGAGCACGTTGTTCACGAGCCAGTACAGGACGAGTCCCGAAGGAAAGTTCACGAACATCACCGTGAACATGACCGGCATCATTACCAGCATCATGCGTTGCTGGACAGGATCCATACCGGTCGCCGGCGTGAGCCATTGTTGCAGCAGCATGCTCGCGCCCATCAGGATGACGAGCACCGGAATGGCCAAGCCGAGCACGGAGAAATCGTTGCAGCCGACGGCAACGGTTTGGCCCGGCCAGGGATAGCATTCGTACGTCGAGAGGTCCCGGACCCAGAGCGCGAAACTCGCGTGACGAAGCTCGATCGCCTGGTTCAGCGCTTGATACAGACCGATGAACACCGGGAACTGCAGCAGCATCGGCAGGCAGCCGCCGAGCGGGTTCACGCGATGGCGGCGGTAGAGCTCGATCATCTCCTTGTTCAGTCGCTCACGATCGTCTTTGAACTTCTCGCGCAGCTTCGCCATCTGCGGCTGCAGCCGCTGCATGTCTCGCATCGACTTCATGCTCTTGTGCGAGAGCGGCAGGAACAAGACCTTGACCAGCACGGTGAGCAAAATGATGTCGATGCCATAGTTGCTGGTCACGGAGTGAAAGATCTTCAGCAGTCGGAGCAACGGCACCGCCAGGAACGTGAACCATCCGAAGTCGACCGCACGTGCGAGTTGATGGCCGACCTTCTCCAGAACGTCGACGTCCTTGGGACCGATGTAGAGCGTGAACGAGCCGTTTTCCTGATCTACCTTCCTGGGGCTCGTCAACAGGATCTGCACGCCGTCGTTCTCCGGGCTCACCACGGCGGTGGCGTTCGCCGGATCGGGGGGACGAGAGCCGCAAGGAAGTAGTGGTCGGCATAGCCGGCCCAACCGACCGGCTCCGGGAACGATTTCTGTGAGCCGGCCTCCATGCCGCTCGCCAGCTCGTGCACGACCTTGTTCTTCGCGAGGATCACCGCGCCCCGATAGTAGGCCTCGGGATCGCTGTGATTCTGGATGACCACGTGTCGTCGCCAGCTCAGGCCGACGCGCGAGAACTTCGCCGGCAATCCGTCGGCCCGCACCCCCACGGTGATGGGGTACGCGTCGCCGGTGAACAGCAGGGATTTCTCGATCTTTTCCCCGGACGGCAGGGCTCCGGAGAACGTGAGCACGCCGGTCTCGGATCCCGTGAGCGTCACCTGCTCACGATCGGCGGCGTACACGACGCCGGTGTCGTCCAAGACCTTGCCGTCGTCGGCGACGAACCGCAGTCCGAGCGGAGGGGCGGCGTTGGGCGCGACCTCGACCAGCTCCAGGGGCGGACTCGCTTCGTCGACCGCGCTGCGAAACTTCTTCAGCCGGAAGCTCACCAGGCGACCACCCGTCGTCGTCACCCGCGCCGCGTACAGATCAGTCTCGATGCTGATCTCGCGACCCGCAACCGCAGCGGGTTGCTCCCCGGCCTCCACCGCGATGTCGGCAGCCGGTTGGTCGCGAGCCAGCGGCGTCGCGCTCGCCGGCGAAGAGCGAAGCGGCTCTTCCTCCAGCGGCTGGGGATAGAAGTAGCGCAGGCCCTCCTGGTAGCCGATCAGAACCAGCAGGCAGAGAATCGCCGCGAGGAAGGCCCGGCGCTGTTCCATGCTCACCTCGAGGCGACGAACGGGACCGGGTCGTGGCCGCCGGGCGACGCTGGCCGGCAACGCGCCACCCGTCGCACCGCGAGCCAGCCGCCACGGGCGATGCCGTGCCGAACGACCGCGTCCACGGCGTACGCCGAGCACGGAGGGTCGAAGCGACAACTCGGCGGCAGCAGCGGCGAGAGCATGAGTCGGTAGAGGCGAAGTGGCAGGACCGCCACCTCGCGGAGCACGCGTTGGAGTGTCACCGCATCATGCCCGGCGGCCGCGCGGCGCCTCCGGACGCCCGGCAACCGCACTGGTGAGCTCACGGACGATCTCTGCGAACGGGATGCTCCCGGCTCCGGGTTTGGCAATCACGATCAGATCGTGGTTCGGAACCAGGCGCTCCGGATGGCGCCGAAACGCCTCCCGCACGCGACGTTTGACGCGGTTCCGAGTCACCGCGCCGCCGACCTTGCGGCTGACGGTGATCCCGAGGCGCGTTCCACCTGCCTGTGCCTGCGCCAAAACGACGAAGTGCGCGCTGCTGCGCTTGCGCGCCGTTCGACCGAGTGCCAGGTATTCCCGCCGGCGGCGCACACGCGCCGCTCTCGGGAAACCCTCACCCGTGGGCGCTTTCATCTCGGCTGCTTCGGCGGAATCGAGATGGTGAGCTGCTTTCGACCCTTGGCGCGACGACGCTTGAGCACCTGGCGCCCCCCGGGGGTCTCCATGCGGGCGCGGAAGCCGTGGGTGCGCTTGCGACGCGTATTGCTAGGCTGAAAGGTTCGCTTCATAGGGAATCGGGTCTATCCATCACAGCGAGGACGGACTGTCAATTTCACTCGGCCGCGGGTGCCGCGGGCGCGGCAGGCGCGGCGGCGGCTCCTTCGGGAGATTTGCGCGCATGCTCCTCGCACATCGCCCGCAGCCGCCGTGGCTTTCGGCAGCCTTCGTGGCTGCAGATCTTGTAGCGCGCTTTGGGCAACTCTCCTTGGCGCCATTTCTTGTAGTGACGCGCACAGTAGCGCTTCCCGACCACCGCGCGGCTGCATCCTTCGAGCTTGCACGTACCCTTCGACATTGTTTCTCCTCTGGATTTCGCCGACCTCCGCCCCTCAACGGGCGCCGAATTCGGCTTTGAGCTCGCGGCCCATCAGGTCGGTGACGACCTGCCGCGGCGGCTTCTCCTCGTAGAGCATGCTGTACATCTGTTCTGTGATAGGCATCTCGACGCCCAGTTTGGAAGCGAGAGCGCGCACCGAGCGCGTGTTCTTCACGCCCTCCGCCACCATCTTCATGTCCGCCAGTATGGCATCGAGACGCTCGCCGCGCCCCAGTCGGAGACCGACATTGCGATTCCGACTGAGATCGCCTGTGCACGTGAGCACCAGATCACCGAGCCCGGAAAGCCCGGAGAGCGTCATCGGATCGGCGCCCATCTTCAGCGCGAGTCTGCCGGTCTCGGCGAGGCCTCGGGTGATCAACGCCGCTCGCGTGTTGGAGCCGAATCCGAGACCGTCGCTCACCCCAGCCGCGACGGCAATGATGTTCTTCACCGCCCCGCCGATCTCGACCCCGACGAGGTCCTCGGACGAGTAGACCCGAAAGTAGCTCGCGGTGAAGATCCGTTGCACGTCGGCGCTCACACCCTGCGTCCGCGCGCCGACCGTCACCGCCGTCGGGATGTGCGCCGCCACTTCGCGGGCGAAGCTCGGTCCCGAAAGCGCGCAGATGCGCTCACTGTGCCGCGCGCCGACGACCTGCTCGAGTACGCCCGCCATCGTGAGCAGGCTCGATTCCTCGACACCCTTCGACGCGCTCACGACGTAGGGCCGGCCGGTCACGTGCGCCATGACGCTGGTCATCACCTCACGCACGACGTGCGAGGGGCTGACGGACAACAGGACCTCTTTCCCGGCCACCGCCTCGCGAAGGTCACTCGTCGGTCGTAACGCGGCGGGTAGCTCGAAGCCGGGCAAGTAGGTGGCGTTTTCCCGTTTCTCGGCGATGGTGCGGCTCACCTGGGGACTGTGGGCCCACAGGGTCACCTCATGGCCCGATTCCGCCAGCATTTTCGCGAGCGCGGTGCCCCAGCTGCCGGCCCCGATGACCCCGATCGTCGCCACGGGGGCGGGGTGTCTCACATCGTCTGCGGCACCGCAAGCCGGCCCGCGCGGGCGGCGGCGGCTTGCGGACCCGGAACGTACCCCGCCCCTCACCGCGCAATTTCGACTTGACGGCAACGAACGAATCTCGTTAGGGATGCCCTCCTCGAAAGCCGAAGGAGGCGTTCCCCTCGTGTCCCTCAAGTACGCCATTCTCAGCCTGCTCGCGCATGACCCGCTCTCCGGCTACGAGCTCATGAAGCTGTTCGACGGCTCGGTGGCGTACTTCTGGCACGCCACCCATCCGCAGATCTACAAAGAGCTCGCGCGTCTCGAACGGGACGGCGAGGTGACTCACCGCAGCGTCGAGCAGCGCGGGCGGCCGACCAAGAAGATCTACTCACTGAGCGAGAGCGGGAAGTCCGCCCTGCTCGGCTGGCTGCGCGTACCCGTCGGCGCACAACGGGTCAAAGACGAGATGATGCTGAAGACCTTCTCCTATGGTCTTCTCGACCGCGAGGAGGCGACCGACCTCATCACCCAGCATCGCGAGCAGCATCGGGAGCGGCTGCGCCAGTATCAGGAGCTGGAGCGCTTCCTTCGCAGCGGGCCGGTCGGCACCAACCGCCTACGTCTCGGCGCCTACCTGACGTTGCTGCGCGGCATCCGTTACGAGAGTGACTACGTCGCCTGGTGCGACGAGGCGGCGAGATCTCTTGAGTGGCGGGAGCGCGGAGCAGCCGGCGCTCCCGAGTAGCGAGCCGCGTACCTACCGCGCCGCGCGCAAGCGCCGGACGTAGCGCGTCACTCGGACCCGCCGTTCTCTTCGTCCTCTTCCTGCTCGGCGAGCCGGGCGAGGCTGACGACGCGCTCGCCCTCTTCGAGGTCGATCAGACGCACGCCCTGCGTGTTCCGCCCGATCACGCGGATCTCGTTCACGCGCAGGCGGATCACCTTCCCGCCGCTCGTGACCAGCATGATCTGTCGTCGTCGGTCACCATGCGGACGCCGATGACCCGCCCGGTCTTATCGGTCGTCTTCATCGTGATGATGCCCTTGCCGCCGCGGCGCTGCAGCCGGTACTCGTCCATCTCGGTCCGCTTGCCGTAGCCGTTCTCGGACGACGGCCAGGAGCGCTCGCGCCCGGCTCGACGAGGTCTCGATGCTCACCACCTCGTCGCCCTTCGTCGAGCGTGATGCCCCTCACGCCGTAGGCGCCGCGGCCCATGCGGCGCACCTCGTCCTCCTGGAAGCGGATCGCCTGCCCGTCGCGGGTCGAGAGGATGACCTCGCTGCTGCCCGTCCGTGAGGCGGACGCCGATCACCTCGTCGCCCTCCTCGAGCGCGATGGCGATGATGCCCGACGGCGCGCGGGTTCGAGTACTGCATGAGGTCGGTCTTCTTCACCACGCCGCTGCTTGGTGGCGAAGAGCACGAAGCGGTCCTCCTGGAACTCGCGCACCGGCAGGAACGCGGAGAGCTTCTCGTCGGGCTTGAGGTTCGAGCAGGTTGACGATCGCCTTGCCGCGCGCGGCGCGCCCGGCCTGCGGCACCTCGTGCACCTTGAGCCAGTAGACCTTGCCCGCGGTCGTGAAGAACAGGATGTAGGAGTGCGTCGAGGCGACGAACAGGTGCTCGACGAAGTCCTCGTCGCGCGTCGTCGCGCCGATCTTGCCCCGCCCGCCGCGCCGCTGCGCGCGGTAGAGCGACACCGGCGTTCCGCTTGATGTAGCCCTCGTGGGAGATCGTGACGACCATGTCCTCTTCGACGATCAGGTCCTCGATCGAGATCGTCGGCGGCCTCGTCGACGATCTCGCGTGCGGCGCGCGTCGCCGTACTTCTCTTGCAGCTCCTGCAGCTCGTCGACGATGATCTTCGACACCTCGCGCTCGTCGGCGAGGATCTGCGCGGTAGCGCGCGATCAGCCGCCTCGGTCTCGGCGTACTCCTCGAGGATCTTGTCGCGCTCGAGGCCGGTGAGGCGCTGCAGGCGCATGTCGAGGATGGCCTGCGCCTGGAGCTCGCGAGAGCGCGAATGTCGTCATCAGGCCCTCGCGTGCGCGTCGCCGGGTCGGTCGCGCCTTGCGGATGATCGCGATCGCCGGCGTCGAGGTTCTCGAGCGCGATCCGGAGCCCGTCGAGGATGTGCAGCCGCTCCTCGGCCTTGCGCAGCTCGAAGACGCGTGCGGCGCGTCACCACCTCGCGGCGGTGGTCGAGGAAGACGCTGCAGCAGCGTCCTTCAGGTCGAGCAGCCGCGGCCGGCCGTCGACGATCGCCAGCATGTTGACGCCGAACGACTCCTGCATCGGCGTGTGCTTGTAGAGCTGGTTCAGCAGCGACCTCGGCGACCGCGTCGCGCTTGAGCTCGATGACGATGCGCATGCCCTCGCGGTCGGACTCGTCGCGCAGGTCGGAGATGCCGTCGAGCTGCTTCTCGTTCACCAGCTCGGCGATGCGCTCGATCAGCCGCGCCTTGTTCACCTGGATACGGGATCTCGGTGACGATGATCGCTGATGCGGCCGCTCTTCTCGTCGGTCTCGATCGTCGCGCGCGCGCGCACCGTGAGGATGCCGCGGCCGGTCGTGTAGGCCTCGCGGATGGCGCCTCGGCCGCAGATGAAGCCGGCGGTCGGGAAGTCCGGGCCCGGGACGTACCGCATCAGCTCGTCGACGGTGATGTCGGGCTTCTCGATGAGCGCGATCAGCGCGTCGCAGACCTCGCTCAGGTTGTGCGGCGGGATGTTCGTCGCCATGCCGACCGCGATGCCGGCGGCGCCGTTGACGAGCAGGTTCGGGACCTTGCGTCGGCAGGACGAGCGGCTCCTGCGTCGAGTCGTCGAAGTTCGGGACGAAGTCGACGGTCTCCTTGTCGATGTCGGCGAGCAGCTCCTCGGCGAGCTCGCGTCAGCCGGCATCTCGGTGTAGCGGTAGGCCGCGGCGGATCGCCGTCGACCGAGCCGAAGTTGCCCTGGCCGTCGATCAGCGGGTAGCGCATGTTCCAGTCCTGCGCCAGGCGGACGAGCGCGTCGTAGACCGCGGAGTCGCCGTGCGGATGGTACTTGCTTCGATGCACCTCGCCGACGACGCCGGCGCACTTCGAGTAGCGCCGGTTGTGCAGTCAGTTCCTCGCTCGAACATCGCGTAGAGGATGCGGCGATGGACCGGCTTCAGGCCGTCGCGCGCGTCGGGCAGCGCGCGCCCGATGATGACGCGACATCGCGTAGTCCATGTAGGACTCGCGCATCTCGTCTTCGATGTTGACGGGGATCGCGCTGCGGTCGCGGCTTCGATCCACGTGCGACCGCTGGCTCAGATGTCGAGGTTCCGCACGTTGAGCGCGTTCTCCTCGATGAACTTCCGGCGCGGCTCGACCTCGTCGCCCATGAGCGTCGAGAAGATCTCGTCGGCCTCGTAGGCGTCCTCGATCTTCACCTGCAGCAGCGTGCGCGTCTCCGGGTTCATCGTCGTCTCCCAGAGCTGCTCCGGGTTCATCTCGCCGAGGCCCTTGTAGCGCTGGATCTCGAGCCCCTTGCGCGCCTCGCGTCATGATGTGCGTCGACGGCCTCGCGCAGGCTCGCGCGCCTGCTGCGCGCCGTTCGCCCTCGCCGAGCGTGAACGGCGGCTCGCCGGCGGCCGCGCAGCTCGCGCGGCCAGGCGCCGCACCTCCTCGAACTCGGCGACTAGGCAGAGCTCGAGGTCGACGACGGTGCGCGTGCGCGCCGCCGTTCGGCGCGTGGTCGTGAACGACGAGCCGCAGGCAGGCGTGCTCGCGGTCCTCCTCGAAGGCGAAGCGTCACCGGCAGCAGCTCGGGCGCGGCCGCCTGCAGGTGGCGCTCGGCGGCCTGCGCCACGCTTCGCGAGCTGCTTCGTCGTCGCGCAGCGCACGCCTGAGCGTCCATGCTCGCGCTGGCGCGCGAGCGCCGTCACGACGTGCGCGGTTGCGCCCCTTGCGCTCGAGGCACGTCCAGTGATCTTCTCGAGGCGCGATGGCGCGTCTTCACGAGCTGCTTCAGCGGCGTGCCCGGTCAGGCTGGCGCGCCGTTCGACTCGAGCGCGCACGTCCTCGGCGCCGAGCTCGATCAGGTAGTCCTCGAGCGCCGCCTCGTCCTTCAGGTACTGCTCGCTGCTTGCCGCGCTTCGGACTCGGTAGAGCGGCGGCTGCGCGATGAAGAGGTGCCCGCGCTCGATGAGCTCCTGGAACTGCCGGTAGAAGAACGTCAGCAGCAGCGTCCGGATGTGCGCGCCGTCGACGTCGGCGTCGCATCATGATGATGATCGTGTGGTAGCGGAGCTTCGCGATGTCCTTGTCCTCGCTTGCCGATGCCGGCGCCGAGCGCCGTGATCAGCAGCTTGATCTCCTGCGACGAGAGCATCTTGTCGAAGCGCGCCTTCTCGACGTTCAGGATCTTGCCGCGCAGCGGCAGGATCGCCTGGTTCTTCCGGTCGCGGCCCTGCTTGGCGGAGCCGCCGGCCGAATCGCCCTCGACGATGAAGAGCTCCGAGAGCGCCGGGATCGCGCTCCTGGCAGTCGGCGAGCTTGCCGGGCAGCGAGCCGCAGTCGAGCGCGCCCTTGCGGCGCGCGAGCTCCTTCGCCTTGCGCGTCGCCTCGCGCACGCGCGCCGCCTCGAGGCCCTTCTGCGACGATGCGCTTGCGCCTCGGCCGGGTGCTCCTCGAGGTAGGCGCCGAGCCTCTCGTTGACCAGCGCCTCGACGATGCCCTTCACCTCGCTGTTGCCGAGCTTGGTCTTGGTCTGCCCCTCGAACTGCGGCTCGGGCACCTTGACGCGATGACCGCGGTGAGCCCCTCGCGGCACGTCGTCGCCCTGCAGCGCTTCGCTGCGTCCTTCTTGAGCAGGTCCGTTGGTGCCGGCGTAGCGTTGATCGTGCGCGTGAGCGCGGACTTGAAGCCGATCAGGTGCGTGCCGCCCTCGATCGTGTTGATGTTGTTGGCGAAGGCGTAGATGTTCTCGGCGTAGCCCTCGTTCCACTGCAGCGCGATCTCGATCTCGACGCCGTCGCGCTGGCCCTCGAGGTAGATCACGTCGTGCATGGATCGGCGTCTTGGTGCGGTTCAGGTGCTCGACGAACTAGACGATGCCGCCCTCGTAGTGGAACTCGTGGCGACTTCTGGTCGCGCTCGTCCTCGAATGGTGATGCGCATGCCGCGGTTCAGGAACGCCAGCTCGCGCAGGCGCTGCGACAGGATGTCGAAGCTGAACTCGTCGTCTCGAAGATGAGCGCGTCGGGCTTGAAGGTGACCTTGGTGCCGCGCTGCTCGGTGACGCCGATCTCCTGCACGCGGCCTCTCGGGCTCGCCGCGCCGGTAGCGCTGGAAGTACACCTTGCCGTCGCGCCTGATCTCCACCTCGAGCGTCTCGGAGAGCGCGTTCACGACCGAGACGCCGACGCCGTGCAGGCCGCCGGAGACCTTGTAGGCGCCCTTGTCGAACTTCCCGCCGGCGTGGAGCTTCGTCAGCACGACCTCGGCCGCGGAGACGCCTCTCGGTCGGGATGCATCTCGACCGGAATGCCGCGCCCGTTGTCCTCGACGGTGACGCTGTTGTCGACGTGGATCGTGACGTCGATGCGCGTCGCAGTAGCCGGCGAGCGCCTCGTCGATCGAGTTGTCCACGACCTCGAACACCAGGTGGTGCAGGCCGCGCTCGCCGGTGTCGCCGATGTACATGCCGGGCCGCTTGCGGACGGCCTCGAGGCCTTCGAGGACCTTGATGTTGTCGGCGCTGTAGGTCGAGCTATCGCTGGCGGCGTTCTCTGCCATTCACGACTTTGTCGGGGACTACGAAGGGCCCTTCGGCTACGCGCGCGACCTCCCCACCCCTCCATCGCTGAACCCTATCAAGAGCCGCGCGTCTGGTAAAGCGTTTCCGCCAGCTACATTCGCTGGTTAGAGCCGCATCGGCATGACGACGTACGAGTAGCCTCGTCCTCCTGAGCGCGGACCACACCGGGGCCCACCTCGTCCGTGAGGCCGATCTCGACTTGCCGTCACCCCCGCGATGCGCCAGCACGTCGAGCAGGTAGCGGGCGTTGAAGCCGATCGTGAATCTTCGCCCGCGTAGTCGACCTCGATCTCCTCGCGTGGCCTCGCCCATGTCCGGGTTTGCTGGTCGCGACCTCGAGCGTACCGGGCTCGAGGCGGAGCTTCACGCCGCGCGAGCGCTCGCTCGAGAGGAGCGACACGCGCCGCAGGGCGCCGAGCAGGAGCTCCTCGCGTCGGCGCGCATCGCGACGCGTGCTCTCCTTCGGAATCACCTGACGGTAGTCGGGAAACTCGCCTTCGATGAGGCGCATGAAGAAGCTCGACACCGGCGCGCTCCGACCCGTGCGAGGTTTCCGGCGATCGAAAAGCGTGATCGTCGTCGCCGCGCCTCCTCGAGCAAGCGCTTGGCCTCGACCAGGCCCTTCCGCGGCAGGATCACGCCGGGCTCGAGCTTCACGCCCGGCGACCTCGCGCTCGACCAACGCCAAGCGATGCCCGTCGGTGGCGACCAAGCGGACCTGGTTCTTCTCGACGCTCTCCGACGAACACGCCGGAGAGGTTGAGCCGCGTCTCGTCGGTCGAGACCGCGAACAGCGTCTTCTCGATCATCTCGCGCGAGCACCGCTCCGGAGAGCGTCATGATCACCGCCGCTCTTCTTCGCCACCGGGGTGCTCAGCGGGATGCTCGGAAAGTCCTTGGGTCCATCGACACCATGCGGTAGCGCGCTCTGCCGGCGCTGACCTCGACCCAGCCGCCCTGCGCCGGTCCGGAGCACCACCTCGTCCGCCGGCAGCTCGCGCACGATCTCGTAGAGCTTGCGCGCGTTCAGCGTGATCGAGCCCGGTCTTCTGCGACCTTGCCGCCGGCACGTCTTCCGAATGCCGACCTCCAGGTCCGTGGCCGTGAGCGCGATGTCGCTCGCCGTCGGTTCGATGAGGACGTTCGCGAGGATGGGCAGCGTGTTGCGCTTCTCGACGACGCCCTGAGTCAGGTAGAGCCCTTGCAGAAACTCGTTCTTTTCGACCCGCAGATCCATGTGTGTCTCCTACCGCTCTGCCTACCTATAGGATGAACTCAGGAGAAAAGACCACTACTAGTAGGGGGCGGTAAACGGTGGAAGGCAGACGGAAACGCTCTCGCCACGCGTGCTTGGCGGCAGCGGGTGAGGTGGTGGTTTCCGGCACATTGGGCCAGCGTCAGGAAATCACGAACAGGTACCCACGCGTCGTCCACTGATCAGTCCAGTACGCTTCCAACGACTATCCACAGCTCACTGGCGCTCTGAAGGGAGCGCGCGATCTGATCGACTAGCCGAGCGAAGCCCGTC
This sequence comes from uncultured delta proteobacterium, assembly GCA_963846105.1. Lineage (GTDB taxonomy): Bacteria > Desulfobacterota > Binatia > UTPRO1 > UTPRO1 > CAWJUT01. Next base: position 499,836 of record CAWJUT010000017.1, on the reverse strand, counting down.
ATCCTCACTCATCTTGCGGCCGACCGTCTTCCAGGCGTGGATCACCGTCGAGTGGTCGCGATTCCCGAAGCGCTCGCCGATGTCGGGAAAGGATGCTGCCGTCAGGTCGCGCGCGAGATACATCGCGACCTGGCGCGGGAACGCGATGTTGCTTGGTGCGTTTCTCCGACAGCAGGTCGCTCAGTCGAATGCCGTAGTGCTCGCAAACCCCAGCCTGGATGGCCTCGATCGTCACCGTACGACCGATCGCGCAGCTGATCTTTGAGGACGTCGCGTACGAAATCGACCGTGATCGGTGTCTTGGAGAGTGACGCGACCGCAGACAGGCGCGTGAGACGATCCCTCGAGCTCGCGGACGTTCGAGTCGATCTGCGAAGCGAGGAAGATGGCGACGTCCCGCGCCAGGTCGATGCCTTCGATCTCGGCCTTCTTCTCGAGGATGGCGACCCGTGTCTCCATGTCGGGAGGCTGGATGTCGGCGATCAATCCCCATTCGAAGCGGTTGCGCAGTCGCTCCTCGAGGCCGGTGATGTCCTTCGGGACCTTGTCCGAGGTCAGGATGATCTGCCGGCGCGCCTCGTGTAGAGTGTTGAACGTGTGGAAGAATTCCTCTTGCGTGCGCTCGCGGTTGGCGAGGAACTGGACGTCGTCGAGGATCAACACGTCGACCTTGCGGAAGATCGCCTTGAAGTCTTCCATCCGGTCGCGGCGCAGCGCTGTGATCAGCTGGGTCATGAACGTGTCGGCACTCAGGTACGCGATTCGGCTCTGCGGCTGGCGTTCCAACGTCTCGTGCCCGATCGCGTTCGCGAGGTGCGTCTTCCCGAGGCCGACGCCGCCGTAGAAGAACAAGGGGTTGTAGTGATGGCCGGGTTGCGTGGCGACGGCCTTGCAGGCCGCATGGGCGAATTGATTGCTCGCGCCGACGACGAAGCTCTGGAACGTGTAGCGGGGAATGAGCGAGCCGAAACGCAGGCGTGGTCGGCGCGTCGCCGGCTGTTCCTCCGGAAAGAGCTCGCCCTGGCCGCGCTCCCCACCGAACACCGCAACGCGTCCCGGCAATCCAGCCGCGCGCAATGCTTCCTCGAGTGCGCCAGAATGGTGCTTCTCGATCCAACTCGCTTCCGCCGAGGACGGCGCGAGCAATCGAACGGAGCGACCGTCGACAGCCGCGAGGCGCAGCGATTTGAACCCGCGCTCGTACGTCGCTGGCCCCAGCCGCGCGAGCAAGATCTGCTGCGCGCGTTCCCACGCGCGTTCCGCAGACGGAACGACAGAGGCTGGCGCGATTCATCAGCGCTGCGATGTCAGCGAGCTCATCGGCGACCACCCGACGCGAGGAGTTAAGAGGAACGGGACGTGCAGACCGGCGGCATGTGTAGACCCTTTGATCGAGGGAAGCAAGTATTTTGTTGCGTGCGCGCACGTCGCCGCTTCGACGTGTCGATAGGAACACGTCGTTGACCCCACCACAGTCGGGTGCTACCTCGACAGCGTCGCTGCCCACGATCGCCAACCTCCGCTCGCGACCATGACGCTCTCCGCGAAGCTCTACGATGAGGCCGCGCGGTTGTTCCCCGGCGGCGTCAACAGCCCGGTACGGGCTTGGCGCAACGTCGGTGGTACACCGCGCTTCATCGTTCGCGCCGCTGGCGCCACGGTCACCGACGCCGACGGGCGAACGTACTGCGATTTCGTCGGATCGTGGGGTGCAGCGATCGTGGGGCACGCGCACCCGCGCGTGGTGCGGGCCGTGCAGCGCGCGCTGCCGCCGGGCTCGGCTACGGCGCCCCGACGCCGGCCGAGATCGACCTCGGCCGGGCGATCCGCGACGCCATGCCGTCGATCGAGCAGATGCGCATGGTCAACTCCGGGTACCGAAGCGACGATGTCGGCCATCCGGGTTGCGCGCGCGTTCACCGGCCGACCGACCGTCCTGAAGTTCGCCGGCTGCTACCACGGCCACTCCGACGGCCTGCTCGCGCGCGCCGGCTCGGGCGCCATGACGTTCGCGCTGCCCGACAGCGCCGGCGTCCCGGAGGCGATCACGGCCACACGCTCGGTCGCGGAATACAACGCCATCGACGAGGTCGGCGGCTACGTTCGGCGCCGCACGGGACGAGATCGCGGCCGTCATCGTCGAGCCCGTGGCCGGAAACATGGGGGTGGTCCCGCCCGCCGAGGTTTCCTCGCCGCACTTGCGCGAGCTGACCCGAGGCCGGGAGCGCTGCTCGTCTTCGACGAGGTGATCACCGGGTTTCGCGCTGGCGCGCGGCGGAGCACAGGGTCGGTTCGGCGTCGTGCCCGACCTCACCTGCCTCGGCAAGATCATCGGCGGCGGCTTGCCGGTCGGAGCCTTCGGGGGCCGCGCGAGATCATGGACCTGCTGGCGCCCGTCGGACCCGTCTATCAAGCGGGAACGTTGTCCGGGAACCCGCTCGCGATGGCGGCGGGCCGGGCGACGCTCGCGCTGCTCGACCCGCCTGGCGTACGCGCACCTGGAGGCGCTCGGCGCGCGGGCCGAAGCGGGACTCAGGAACGTGCTGCGCGTCGCGCGGGCATTCCAGGCTGCGTCCAGCGTGTGGGCTCGATGTTGACTCTCTTCTTCGGGTCGATCGCGCGGCAAGCCTCGCCGACGCGGAGCGAGCCGATCGTGAGCGGTTCCGGCGCGTTTTTCTTCGCGATGCTGGACCGCGGGTTCTACCTGCCGCCGTCACCGTTCGAGGCGCTGTTCGTCTCGCTCGCGCACGCCGACGAGGACATCGACGCCTTCGTCGCCGCCGCCGGCGAGGCGGTGCGCGCCGCGCCGCCGGCGACATGACGCCGTCCGCCGTCCCGCCGTCCGAAGCCGGGGTCGGCGGCGATGCGCTACATGAAGTTCCTGCCGTCGCCTTCGAGTTCCTCGGCTCGGTGGCGGCTGGCGTTTTCCTCGGCTATCGCTAGACGCCTGGCTTCGAACCGACGCCGTGGTTGGTCCTCGACCATGACCATCGCTGGGACGGCGATCGGTTTCTACCGCATGGTGCAGATCCTGCGACGGTTCGAGCGCACGCTATGACGTATCGCCTTGATCGCATCGAGACTCTGATCTTGTCGGTAGCGACCGCGGCAGCGGTCGCTGGCCGGCGCTGCTCGGGCTGTCGCGCCCGATCGGAATCGCGCTGGCCGGCGGCGCAGCCTGGCTCGATTTCGTGCTCATCCGGCGCCTGGGCGCCGCCATGTTGGAGCAGCGACCATCGCCAGCGCTCTTGGTCCCGATGGCGTTCGCCAAGTCGTTGTCGTGGTTGGGCTCGGCGCCGGTGCGTTGCTCCTGCCGCCGGAGCTCGTCGACGGGTTGTCGTTCGCGATCGGCGTCACCGCCCTGCCGCTGGCCATCGTCCTCGACGCCGCCCTGCCCATTCCGGCGGCCCACGCCTACGGGAGCTGAGTGCATATGGAGCACGGTTTCAGCTGGGTCTCGACGTTGCCGGTTCTCGGAAGCCTGCCGAGCCCATACCGCCACCGCCCTTCTGGTCATGATCGGCCTCGCCCTCTTCGCGCTGCGGGTACGGTCGCAATACGCGGCGGTCTCCGATCCGATCGTCCCCGACAGCGGGTTCAGCGCCCGCAACATCGCCGAAGTCGTCACCGAAATGATCACCAACTTCGCCGAGAGCATCATCGGCCACGATGGCCCGAAGTACGTCCCACTCTTCGGGAGCCTCTTCGTGTTCATCCTCGTCGCCAACCTGATGGGGCTGATGCCGGGCTTCACGCCGCCCACCGACAACTTCAACGTCACGCTCGCGCTCGGGCGTCGTGTCGTTCGCCGCGTACAACTACTACGGCGTCCGCGGCCACGGCGTCGCCTACCTGAAGCAGTTCATGGGTCCGCTCCTGCTGCTCGCGCCATTGATGATCGTCGTCGAGGTGTTCAGTCACCTGTTTCGACCGGCCTCGCTCGCCATCCGCCTCTTCGGCAACATGTTCGCCGACCATCTGCTGCTCGGGATCTTCACGGACCTGACGAAGCTCGTCGATCCCGGTGGTCTTCTACGTCCTCGGGACCTTCGTCTCGCTGGTACAGGCGCTGGTCTTCACGCTGCTGACGATGGTCTACGTCGGCGCTGGCCATCAGTCACGACCATTGAAATTTTCGAGTCACCAGAGCTCGCGTCCGCCGCGCGCGGGGAAGAGGAAAAGAGGGGCTGGGAAGCGGTTCCGACGCGGGCTCTAACCTAGGAGGTTGCTATGATGAGAGTGGTTTGCAGCATCGCATTCGTGGTGGCCGTACTGTTCGGGGCGACCCCGAGCTTCGCGGCCGAAGAGGCCGCTGGGGGTAGCTTCGCGGGCCTGATCGCCCTCGGCGCCGGTCTCGGAATCGGTATCGCCGCATTTGGCGTCGGGCTCGGGCAGGGACGGGCGACCGCGGCCGCGATGGAGAGCATCGGCCGCAACCCGAACTCTGCCGATCGCATCTTCGTCCCGATGATCATCGGTCTCGCGCTGATGGAGGCGCTCTGCCTCTACGCGCTCGTGATCGCGTTCTTCCTGCAGGGGAAGATCTAGGGTCTCGAAGGCAGCGTCGCGTGGAATTCGGAAGGGGGGCGGGTTTTCCCGTCCCCCTTTCATTTTGGGGTTGCGGCCGTAGAAAAGCCTTGGGTCCGCGCCGCAACCTGGGCTATGATCCGCCCGCCGACGCTCCTCGAATTCCTGGTTCCTGCAACGGTGGTGGAGGGGAAAGGAGGCTCGGGTGGAGGCGTATCGCAGGAGCTGCACGAGGCACCGGCGTTGCCGCAGGTCAGTTTCTCGGCGGTCAGCGAGTGCTGCTCGCGGCTATTCCGATCGACCAGGTTCATCCCAATCCCAATCAGCCGCGTCGGTTCATCAACCCGCAGGGACTCGACGAGCTCACCGAGTCGATTCGCACGCGCGGCGTGCTGCAACCGATCATCGTCAAGCGCGAGGGCGCCGGGTTCATGATCATGGCCGGTGAGCGGCGATACCGGGCCGCACGTGCGGCCGGCCTGCGGACGCTTCCGGCCATCGTGCGCGACGACGATCCGAACGAAATCGCGCTGATCGAGAATCTGCAACGCGAGGACCTGACCGCGCTCGAGGAAGCCGAAGGCCTGGGCGCCATGGTCGCCCGCTATGGCTACACGCACCAGGCGCTGGCGCAGCTCCTGCACAAGAGCCGCCCCTACGTCTCCAACATGCTGGTGTTGACGCGGCTTCCCGCGGAGGTGAAAGCGGAGGTCCACCGCTACCCGGCGATCTCGCGCGAGATCTTGATGGCGACCGCTCGCCAGGGGTCGGAAGAGGAGATGCTCAAGCTGTGGCGCCGTGTGAAGCTGGCGAACCTCTCGGTGCACAAGTTCCGCGAGGCTCGACGTGGCGACTCGGGCGACGCCGTCGCTGCCGCAGTCATGGCCGCGGCGCGGCGCTTGAATAGAAAGCTACGCGGCCTGGACGTCGAGTTGGTGGAGGATCAGGCGCGCGCCAAGCTCGTGCGAGTCTTGCGTCGCACGCGCAAGCGCGTGGAAGCGGCGCTGGCCGCTTGTCCTTAGGCCGAGCCTTCCTGGACGGTGCCCGCGAGATAGCAGAGCGCGTTGAACACCAGATCCCAGCGCTCGCTGGCGATGTAGTAGCGCACGTCATCTGGCCGGCAAGAGAAATCCGCGCTGGCAGGTGTCCAGAGCTCGAGCGATTCGCCGTCGATCAGCAGGGTCTTTCTCTGCAGCAAGGCTTCCATGGCTCCTCCTCGGACACCCAGGAGAGAAGCAAGGCGCGCGCCAGGTGCGCAGGACCCTCGCAGCGCATCGATTCCGACGCACTTAGGCCGGTCGCCGATCTCGAAGTGACGATCCGATGGCACAAAGAGCCAGCCAAACGAGCAAAACGCGGCCATCAGTGCAGGCGCCTGCACCGTGGCGCGCCGGTCTACGCAGGGTCGGACGGGAGGCCGGGGCCCTTGGCACGCGGGGTGAGCAGCAATTTGCTCACGCGACGCCCTTTCATCTCGATGACCTTCACGTCGTAGCCGTCCAGCCGGACGAGGTCACCGAGTCGCGCGATTCTGCCGAGCCGCGCGATCACCAGGCCGCCGAGGGTATTGCTCTCGTCGGGTGGCAAATGCACGCCGAGCCGCTCGCCGACCTCCTCGATCAGAACGAGTCCGTCGACGACGTAGCCTTCCGGCGTCGACTCCATTTTCGGCGACTCGGCGTCGAACTCGTCCTGGATCTCGCCGACGATCTCTTCCAGGATGTCTTCGAGTGTGACCAGGCCCGACGTGCCTCCGTACTCGTCGACGACCACCGCCATGTGCACGCGTCGTTGCTGAAAGTCGCGTTGCAGGAGGTCGAGCGAACGGGTCTCGGGGACGAACAGGATCTCGCGTTTCAACAGCAGGAGGTCGGAAACCGCGTGCACCCGATCCTCGGCATGGAAGAGATCCTTCGCATGGATCATGCCGACGACATGATCGACGTCGGTCTCGCACAGCGGATAGCGCGTGTGCTGGGAATTCCGAATCGTCTCCAGGTTCTCGTCGAGCGTTCGGAGCAGGGACAGGTACACGATCTCGGCGCGTGGAACCATGATGTGTTTCGCCGACCGTCGCGCATAGTCGAAGATGTTCTCGAGCAACTTCCTCTTCGACGTCGAGAGCGCGCCGGTGCGATGCGACTCGGCCAGAAGAAGGCGGAGCTCCTCTTCCGAGTGCACGAGCTCTGCTTCGGAGGCTGGAGACAATCCGAGGAGCCGCAAAAACAGCGTAGACGACGCGTTCAGGAGCCACAGGGCCGGGTAGAAGATCCGGTAGAAGATGCGCAGCGGCGTCGCGACGACGAGCGCCACTTCTTCAGGACGCCGAATCGCGAGGGTCTTGGGTGCCAGCTCGCCGAGCACGATGTGCAGGAACGTGATCAGAGCGAAGGCAAGGGCGAGGGCGATACTGTGTACGACCGTCGGCGACCACACCCCGAACGCTCCGAGCACTGGCGCGATCAGGGTGGCGAAGGCCGGCTCGCCGATCCAGCCGAGGCCGAGGCTCGCCAAGGTGATGCCGAGCTGCGTCGCCGACAGGTAGGCGTCGAGATCCCGGATCACGGCCTGCGCGGCCGCGGCACCGCGTACCCCCTCCTGCAATCGCTCCTGGACCCGGGTCGCCCGGACCTTCACGATCGCGAACTCCGCGGTGACGAAGAAAGCGTTGAGGAGGACGAGAAAGGCGGCCAGGAGAAGGTAAATGCCCGTACTCATTGCATCACCGAACCCAGACCGCGCCGCGTGCGAGGCCGCGAAACCTTGGCAGATGCTAGGCGCGTCCGCATCGAGCGAGACGTCGAACTGTAGCGAATCGCTTGGCGCGGGCGCAAGGGCGCGACTTTTCGCGTGGTGACAACGGGCGGGGGTATCGGCTACATTCGATGGACCGACGGCGAGGAGGTGGCGTATGCGAAGCGGTTTCGTGGTGGGCGGTGCTGCGCTCTTGATTGCGGCGTCAGCGAGTCTCGGTTCGGCGACGGGAATCCCGGTCGCAAGGCCCGTACCTATCGGGGAGCGTGCGCTCGAGGCCCGGATCAAGCGCAATCCCGAGATCGCGATCTACGTCGCTCGCCGCGGCTATCCCGACTGGGCGGAGGAGGTCGAGGTCGACAATCAGCGGCCGCTCGATGCCAGCGAAGTACGCCTCTACTACCTGCGTCTCGACAAGGAAGTCGGATTCACTCGCGCCTTCATTCTCGGGCGCCCGATGATCGGTTTGCGCACCCACGAACGTCCGCTCTCACCAGCCATGCGAGAGCGTATCCAGCAGGCCTACCTCGCACACGATCCAGCGTGCCGTGCCGAGCTGGCGGCGGCGCGGGCCGAAGCTGCGGCCGACCGCGTGGAACGGGCGGCCGACTCGGTCTCTGCCAGCGCCGACCGGGCCGAGAGCATCGCCGAGCAGGCAGAGCGCGCGTTTCATGCGCGACTCCGCAAGTAGCGCGCTCCCGCACCGCGAGCCCGATTCCAGCGCCGACGTGTCATTGTGCGCCGCAACGGCGCACTGAATTCGCGGAGCGCGCAGTTCTGCAAGCATAGCCGGCTTGCGACGGGGCCGCGTTTCACCGGGCGAACGCTCGCGCATCGTCCCCTGCGTACACTCCGCCGGGACCGATGAGGGGCCGCCCTACTCTCTTCCAACTATCCGGTTCGATTCGTCTTTTGTCGACGGCTGCTACTCGAGCCGCGTCGCGAAGCACGTCTGCCGCCCCACCCAGGCCGCCAACCCGCCGCAGTCGCGGGGGGTGGCACGGAACTTGGTCTCTAGCCTACCGAAGTTGCACCGTCGAAAACGACGGCTCGAGGGCAATCGAAGCGAAAAGCTCAAGCCCTCGACGTCGGGTGCAGCACGAAGGAGGCAGCGTGGCTCGACCAGCAGAGTTCCGGTTCGACGATCCCACTCGCGGAGTCGCGGTGCGCGCCCCCCTCGTCAGCGACATGCAGCTCGACTTCCGCACCTCGTACGAGACGCTGTTCCTGTTGAGCGAGCTCTCGGATGCGATGCGGCGCGGCGTGCGCCACTACCGGGTCGACGGCTCACCGCTCGATCGCCTCAACAACGTCGTCGAGGCGCTGATCTTCGACGGCGAGATCTTCTTCGACGACGCGTGCAGCGCCGCCCCCAGGGGGCACTGAGGGCCTCGAGGGCGCTCAGGGCGCCCTTCTGCAGGTAGTGTGCACGGCTTGAGGGCCGAGTGGTGTCTAGGCGCTCTTGCGCAGGTACTCGCGAGGGCCCGTGATGCTGTGCCGCCGTCCGTTCACGCGGCGGAACGGGAAGCGATAGACGGTCGAGCCGCCACGCTCTTCCTTGCGCCGCTCGTTGTCCTTCCAGCGGGTCATACCGGAACGGATGTACTCCGGATCCAGGTCGAGCGCTGAGCAGATGTTCGCAAAGGAGAACGGCCACTCCTGTCCGTTTCCCGCGATCCATTCCTCGACCTCTTCGACCAGGCGAAGGCCGCGGCGCGTCTCAGAGCCGGTATGGCGCTGGAACGTCGCGATGGCCTCCTCGAGCACGGCCAACATGAGGCGCTTCTCGGGCTGAAACGCCGCGTCGCGTCCCCATGCGATCGAAATATTGGGCCGGTACCAGCGTGTCTGGTCCGAACAGCGTCGGTGTGTGATCTTCGACGATTCGTGCGATGCGCCGATCCATGGATCTCCACCTCCCGATACGCGCTGCTAGAGCAGGAGGTGTGCCACGTCTCCTCGAGCCGGTGATCGGACGCCAAGTAGCGGTGATGTCGAGCGCTGCGTCCTCGAGCTCGCGGGCGCGGGCCGCCGGTCGGCCCTCGTCGGCTGTGAAACGTCACCGGGCCGTTGGTTCGAAATGCGACAGCACGAGACCGGACCATACCCGGTCGCCCGAGCTGTCGGATTGCGTTGCTACAGAACGGTGATCTGCTAGCTTCCTCGCGCGATGTCGGAATTTCAGGCCGAAGGGTCCGCTGCGCAAGAGATCATCACTGATCGGGACGCGCTCGTGCGCTACATCGCGGCCGGCGGCAAGCCGCGCAGCGAGTGGAAAGTGGGCACCGAGTACGAAAAGGTCGGGGTGCTGCGCGAGAGCGGCGTTGCGGCCCCGTTCAGCGGACCACGCGGCATCGAGGTGGTGTTGCGGCAGCTCGCCGAACGGTTCGGGTGGGAGCCCAAGACCGACCGTGGCCGGATCATCGCGCTCTATGGCCGGAAGGCGAACATCACGGTGGAGCCCGGCGGGCAGCTCGAGCTGAGCGGCGAGCAGTGCGAGAGCATCCACTGCGCGCATCGACGAGCTCACCGAGCACGTGCGCGAGGTGGTGACCGTCGGCGCCGAGCTCGGCATCGTCTTTCTCGGGCTCGGGATCCAGCCGCTCAGCACGGTCGACGAGATCGAGTGGGTTCCGAAGCGGCGTTACGAGATCATGGGGCCCTACATGTTGCGCGTCGGCACGCTCGGCCAGCGGATGATGAAGCAGACCGCCACCGTGCAAGCGAATTTCGATTTCGCCGACGAGCGCGATGCGATGCAGAAGCTGCGGGTTGCGATGGGTCTCGTGCCGCTCGTCTCGGCGATGTTCGCCAACTCCTCCATCTCGGAAGGGCGCCTGAACGGCTTCATGACCTTGCGGGGCCACATCTGGACCGACACCGACTCCGCGCGCTCGGGCATGTTGCCCTTCGTGTTCAACCCCAACGCCGGGGTGGACGACTACGTCGAGTACGCGCTCGACGTCCCGATGTACTTCATCATTCGCGGCGGCGACTACGTCGATCTGACCGGACTCACGTTCCGGCGCTTTCTCGAGCGCGGCCACGGCGGCGAGCGCGCGACGATGGAGGATTGGGCGCTTCACCTCACCACGCTCTTTCCCGAGGTGCGACTCAAGCGCTACCTGGAGGTGCGGAGCGCCGACAGCCAGCCGCCCGAGATGATGCTGGCGCTCCCGGCGCTGATGAAGGGCATCCTCTACGAGACCGACTCACTCGAAGCGCGCGTGGGATCTCGTCCGCGCCTGGTCGTGGGAGGAGCGCGTACAGCTCTACGGCGCCGCGCACCGCGCACGGCCTGCGCGCGAAGATCCGTGGCATCATGCTCGCCGAGCTCGCGCGCGAGTTGATCACGATCGCCACCAGCGGTCTCGAGCGCCAGCATCGCACCAACGCCGGTGGCGACACCGAGAGCCTCTACCTCGAGCCGCTCGAGGACCTGGTGCGACACGGGAAGTCGCAAGGACGCCTGCTCGCCGAGCGTTGGGATGGCGAGTGGCACCGCGACGTGGCGAAGCTGATCGCCCACACGACGTATCGCCTGCCGGAGGGCTGAGCCCTCTGCGGGTGAATATCGTCTGACGTCAGGGTCTCGCCCGCCCTGTTGCCTTTCGCCTTTTCTTCGTGTAGCCATTCTTTCAGGAGGCGAGTGAAAATGCAGAGCGCTGTACGCACCACCGACGTGGGCCCGGGCTTCGAGATCGTTGCCGCACGTGTCGAGCCGGGACGGCAAGTGCCGCTCGCCGGCAGCCTGCCGGCGCAACCAGTCACACCCGAAGTGCTCGAAACGCTCGAGATGCCGCCGGGAGTGTGGCGGCGCGACGTCTACGCGCTGAGGGTTCGCGGCAGCTCGCTCACCCAGGACGGTATCCTGGATGGGGATCGGATTCTGGTGGAGCCGTCGCGGCCGATGCGCGCCGGGTCAAACGATCGTTGCGGAGGTGGATGGACACGTGAGCGTGAAGCGGTGGTATCCCGAGCCGGACGGCCAGGTACGTCTCCAGCCCGCGAACGATCGCGTCCTGCCGCTCGTCGTACGAAGTGAACGGGTGCGTGTCGTCGGGGTTCTGCTCGGCGTGCTTCGCAAGCGTGTTTTCGCCGGTCGGCAGCCCGCTGCCGCGCCGCCATGTCTGCCGCGCCGCACGGCGCGCGTCGCGCACGCCGACGGAAGGACTCTCGACCTCGCGCTTCGAATCGTGCAGCACAACCTCGTCGAGTGGGAACGCCTGGTCCGCACGCACGTCACGGCAGGCGGGCAGCGATGGCGCGCGGAAGCGAAGGCGCTCGCCCAAAGCCTACGCGCTCTGTACGTGACCTACGCGGCGACCGAGAGCCCGCGACTCCGCAAAGCGCTGCTCGACGAGGCGGGGAGAATCAGCCGACGGATGCGCGCGGTTGCGGCGAGACTCGGTTGGGACGCGAGTGAGATCCGGCCGCTCGGTCTTTGAGCGGCGCTTCCGGCGCTCGCGACGCCCGTCGGGCTGCACGTGAAGCGGCGCTCCACATAAGCACAGCTTATCCACGTCTGTAAGTTTTTTCATTTCATCGGACCGACCTACCGGGCTAAATTGCCGCATTGCGGCATAGGAAAGGGAGGACGATGCAATCACGGGCGAAGAGGTCTGAGGGTGGGAGCGGAGCCGGTCTATTCGAGCCCGACATTCTTCTTCCAAATCAATACTTTGCAGCGTTCAAGCGCGGCCGAGCCGTCGAGGGCGAACGCCGCCTCATGCTGGCCGTGCTGGAAGACGCTGTCGACAGCTACCGCAAGTGCGCCCTGGCGCGAGATCCCCGCGAGCAGGCGTCGTTTCTCGAAGCGCGGGAGTGGTTCTGGTCCTCAGACCACTCGTGGCTTTTCGCCTTCGAGAACATCTGCGACGTCCTCGAGATGGACGCGGACTACCTGCGCACCGGTCTCGATCGCTGGCGTCGCGACCTCGCAGCGAGGGGCCGCATGCACGCCGAGCCGTCGTACGAAGGGCTGCAGAACGCGATTGCCTGACGGGCTTCTCGCCCTAGGCTAAGCAGGCTAGCGCTCGACCGTCTCGAGCGGGCGATCGCTCGAAATCATCACCGGGAGCCCGCTCTGGTCGGCGAGCGCTTTGCGCAAGCGCTCCCGATCGACCCGATCGCTCCATCCGCGCCGACCGAGCATACGCTCGGCCTCTTCGCCGAGGTTCGAGGTCAAGCTCATAGATGTCCGGATGGACCTCGATGTAGATCCGTCCATCGCGGATCCCGACTTTCACGGGTTGATACAGGAACTCCCCTGGGGTTCCGACGCGCACTTCTCGAAAAAGCGCGGCGATGTCCTCGTTGTAGAGACGAATGCAGCCGTGACTCACCTGCATACCGACGCCCCAGGGCATGTTCGAGCCGTGCAGCGCGTACAGGGGTAGCGTGAGCTCGAGACGGTAGGCGCCGAGCGGGTTCTCCGGGTCGCCGCCGGCGATGAAGGTGCGGGGGTCGTTGCGATCGCGAATGTGCTCGGCGCGAATCGACTCGGGGATCACCCAGGTCGGGTTCTCGGTCTTTCCCCGCACTTTGAAGCGCCCTTGCGGCGTTCGCCAATCGTCGCGCCCGAGGCCGACCGGATAGGTCGTGACCACCCTCCCCGCGCCGCTCTTCGAGCCGCCATGCACGTAGTAGAGCCGCATCTCGGGGATGTTCACCACCAGGCCCTGGGAGCTCGATTCCGGAAGCACGTACTCGGTAGGGATCACGATGACCTCGCCGGGCGGGGGAAGCCACGGATCCACTCCCGGATTGGCGGCGATCATCTCGTTGTAGCCGAGATCGAAATGACGCCCGACGTCGAGCAGGGTGTCACCCTCCTCGACCGTGTAGGTCGCAAGCCCGCCCACGACCGTTCGCTCGGTGTCGCCGTTGCCGGAGGCGAAGGCGTAGGTGATGGGCACGCGGCTCGCGAAGTCCTCTTCCGTCCACCTCCCAGCGTGCGCCGCCATGCCGGAAAGAAGCGCCGCGACGGCGGCAACGAGGACGATCGCGATCGACGCAACGCGTCCGAGGCGGCTCATCCGGTGAGGGTTTTCCCCGTGCCTAGCGCTGTCGCGATGCATCCAGGGAGCAATATGCCGTATGGCGGGTGCTTTGCCATCCCTCGATCGTATACGGCGCTCGAGCAGCAGGTCATTGCTTGTCGGCAGCGAATCTCCTGTGAAATAATTCCCTTCTCGTGTCCCTGGGGGACGCGAGTGCTCTCTCGGAGGTACGGATGGCAATGCGGAGCCTGTGGGGATGGGTGGTGGTGGTGATGGCGGCGCTCTCGATACCGCGAGCCGGCGTCGCGTCGACGGCGGATTCGCCGCGGATAAGCGCGCGAGCCGCGGTACTCATGGACGGCGGAACCGGCCAGGTCATCTGGGCGCGCGAGCCCGATCTCGAGCTGCCGCCGGCGAGCACGACCAAGGTCATGACGGCGGTGCTGGCGCTCGAGAGCGGGTCGCTGGGACAGGCGTTTCCCGCGAGCACGGAAGCCTGCCGGGTCGTGCCGAGCAAGGTCAGCCTGCGCCCCGGCCAGCGCTTGAATCTCGAGAACCTCGTCTACGCAATCCTTCTCAACTCCGCCAACGACGCCAGTTTGGTGATCGCGGAAGGCTTGGCCGGATCGGTGACCGCATTCGCGGAGCGCATGACCGCGCGCGCGCGCCAACTCGGCGCCTTGAACACCCGGTTCATGAATCCGCATGGTCTCACCGCCGAAGGGCACTACTCGACGGCGCGCGACCTGGCGACGATCTTCCGGCATGCGCTCGACGTCCCCAAGTTCCGCGGCATCATCAGCACCAAGGCGATCTCCGTCGGCGTCGAGAACAGTCGGAGGACGATCTCGCTCCGGAGTCACAATCGGCTGCTCGACAGCTACCGCATTCCGGTCGTCGGCAAGACCGGGTACACGATCCCGGCCAAGAAGTGCTTCGTCGGCGCCGGCAACCACGACGGGCGCGAGATCATCGTCGCCGTTGCTCGGCTCCACCGATCTCTGGGGCGACACGCGCCGGCTGTTGGAGTTCGGATTCGGCGAGAGCATGCCGCCCGAGCCGCTGCTGCAGCGCGCACGACTCACACCGTCGAAGCGGGGAGCGAACGCTCGTCGTACCGTGCGCTCGGCGTCGAGCACGGGCCGGTACGCGGTCCAGGTAGGCACCTTCGATCGCATCGACCGCGCGCAGAGATTGCGGCGCGCGCTCGGGAAACGCGGCCTCGACGCGGAGATCAATCGGGTCGCCAGCGGTCGCGGCAAGAACCGGCGTACGCACTACCAGGTCCAGGTCGGGACCTATCGTAACCGCGCACAGGCGGAATCGGCGGTGCGGACGATTACGGCGCAGGTCGATTTGCCGGCGCTCGTCGTCAAGCGCTAGTGGGTGGAGGACGGAGATGACCGGCACGATCAAGAAGGTCGTTAAAGACAAGGGCTTCGGCTTCATCGTTCCCGACGATGGCAGCGATGACGTGTTCTTCCATCGCAGCCGGCTCGGTCCGAAGATCCAGTTCGAGGACCTGCGCGAGGGGGACGAGGTGGAGTTCCAGGTTCGTCCCGGGGAGAAGGGTCCGCAAGCGTTCGACGTCAAGGTTCGCTGAGCAGCAACGACGGCAGCTCGCGGATCTCGCGCACCATCCAGCGGCCTCGACTCCGTTCTCCGACGCCGACGTACGCCACCTTCGCGGCGGCCGCCGCGTCGTGGTCGAGCTCGGTGTCGCCGACGTAGACCGCCGCCTCGGCGGGGACTCCGGTTCGCTCGAGACACGTGAGCAGGAGATCGGGGGCCGGCTTCGGCCGCGCGACGTCGAGGATGCCGACGCGAACACCGAAGAACTCCTGCAAGCGAAAGTGCTCGACGACGCCTTCGACCGTCGTGCCGCGGTTCGTGGCGAGCGCGAGCGAGCAGTGCGCGGGCGAGGCGGCCGAGCGTCTCACGGAGCGCCGGGACGGGCTCCATCAGATCGTAGAAGGGCGCGTACCGCACGCTGCGCGCCGCCTCGACCACGCGTCGGTGTAGCCCCTCGTCGGCGCCGAAGAGCCGCGCGTAGAGTTGCGGGCTCGAGAGCGTGTGACACAGCCGTCGGCCCTCGTCGTCGAGAGGCGGCAGCGCCAGGGAGCCGAGCACGGCGTCGTAGAAGGCCACGTTCGCCTTCCACGAATCGAAGAGCACGCCATCGCAGTCGAAGATGACGAGCTGGAGATCGTCGCCGCGCGGTAGGCTGTCGCGTTGACGGGTGCGGGTGAAGGTCACGGCCGGTGGAGGTCAGGGTTGGGCGCGTGCCAGCTCGACGCGTCGCTTCCAGCGCGCGAATTCTTCCTCGCGCTCGGCAGGACTGGTGCGCGGCTCGAACAAGCGATCGCGTTTCCACGCGCGCCCCAGGTCTTCGAGATTTCGCCAGAAGCCGGTGGCGAGGCCGGCGAGGTACGCCGCCCCGAGACACGCGGCGTCGAGTACCGCGGGGCGTTCGAGGGGAATGCCCGTCACGTCCGCCTGACACTGCATGAGGAAATCGTTGCGGGCGGCGCCGCCGTCGACACGCAACACGTGCGATGTCGTGAGTCGGGCGAGTCGGCGGCGAGCGCCTCCACCACCTCGCGGCACCGGAAGGCGATTCCCTCGAGCACGGCGCGTACGATCTCGGCCCGGCCCGTCGCGCGCGAAAGGCCGCCGATGAGAGCGCGTGCGCCGGCGTCGAGGTAGGGAGTGCCGAGTCCCTGAAACGCGGGCACGCACCAGACGCCGCCCGCTGTCCGGAATCGCTGCGCGCGAGCACCTCCGACTCGGCAGGATCGCGGATGATCCCGAGCCCGTCGCGAAGCCACTGCATCGCGGCGCCCGCGGTGACGGCGCTGCCTTCGAGGCAGTAGCTGACGTCGTCGCCGAGCCGCCACAGCACGAAAGGAAAGGCGCCGTGCGGCGACAGCCTGAGCGACGACCCGACGTTCAGATCCATCATCGCCGCCGTCCCGTAGGTGATCTTCGTCATGCCGGGCTCGGTGCGCAGCTGGCCGAACATCGCCGCCTGCTGATCGCCGGCGCGCGCCGCGAGCGGAATCGCGGCGCCGAGCAGATCGGAGGCCGTCGTGCCGGCGACGGCGCTGGTCGATTCGATCGTCGGGAAAGCACGCCAGCGGGAAGGCCGAGGGTCTCGAAAAGCGCCTCGTCCCAGCGATGCGAGAAGAAATCGTAGAGGCCGGTGCAGGACGCGTTCGAGTAATCGGTGACGTAGGCTGCCGCCGCCCGACAGCCGCCACCCGATCCAGGTGTCGATCGTCCCGAACCGCAAACGGCCGGCGTCGGCGCACTCGCGTTCGCTCCGGGAACGTTCTCGAGCACCCAGGCGAACTTCGTCGCCGACTGCATCGGCGAAAGCGTGTGACCTGTGCGACTGAGCTCGTCGCAGCGCTCGACCGTGCGCAGATCCTGCCACCCGATGGCGGGATAGACGGGCACGCCCGACCTCGGCATCCCATACCAGCGCCGACGCACGCTGGTTGCGTGATGCCGAGTCCGCACAGCGTCGCGCGGCCTTGATCCGAGCGTTCGTCGAGCGTCTCCCGCGTCGACCGCGAGGGTGCGATCCCAGAGCGCCATGGCAT
Organism: uncultured delta proteobacterium; assembly: GCA_963846105.1. Taxonomy (GTDB): domain Bacteria; phylum Desulfobacterota; class Binatia; order UTPRO1; family UTPRO1; genus CAWJUT01. Next base: position 482,948 of record CAWJUT010000017.1, on the reverse strand, counting down.
CGTGCTCGACCCAGCCCGGCCGCGGGCAGGAAAGAGGGATCTCGGCGTACGCGGTCGGCGCTCTCGTTGCCTTCGTGGTCGAAGAGATACGCTCGGACGCCGGTGCCGCCCTCGTCGATCGCGAGAACGTGCGAGCTCATCCGAGGGCCGGTCGGGGAGCAAGCGCGCCTGGATTCATGATCCCGAGCGGATCGAGCGCCCGTTTCGAGCGCCGCGAGCAGCGGGTAGGCGGAGCCGAGCTCGCGCTGCAGCCACTCGCGACGGACGCGGCCGATGCCGTGGTGGTGCGAGATCGTGCCCCCCGCAGCCAGCGTCGCCTCCATCGCCGCGTCCCAGATGCGGAAGTAGAGCGGCTCCATCTCCTCGGCGCGATCGGGTTTGGCGGCGAACGTGAAGTAGATGTTGGTGCCGGTCGGATAGCTGTGCGAGCTGTGCCCTGACACGACGATCAGTCCGGGAACGGCACGCGCGGCGGCGAGCACGCCCGAGTAGAGCTCGTCGATCCTGTCCCAGGTCGTCGCGACCTCGATCGTGTCGACGAGCATGCCCTGCTTGAGGAAGGTCTCGAATCCCGGCACCGCGTTTCGATGGTGCAGCCAGCTCTCGACCGGTCCGGGACCGACCGGACGGCCGCCGGCGGTCACGGCGATCGCCTGCACCGCCGCGAGCTCCGCGGCGACGAGCGCTGCGGGTCCCTCGGTGAGCACGAGCAACAGAGATCTCGCTGGCGCCGGCAGCGCCGGCGAACGGCGCGCCCGGCTTCGATCTCGTCGTAGAGACGAAGCACCGCCGGGCGCCAGCCGGCACGCAGGATCGCGCCGCAGCGCTTCGAGGCCGGCCTTCATGGAGGGAAAGGCGATCGCCTGCCGATCCGTCGCCTCGGGCAAGCGGATGGATCTCGAAGGTCACCTCGGTGATCATGCCGGTCGTGCCCTCGGCGCCGAGGAAGAGGTGGCGCAGGTCCGGGCCGGCCGATGCGCGCGGAATCGGCTCGCGTCCGGATCACCTCTCCCGCTCGGCAGCACGGCCTCGAAGGCGACGAGCATATCCTCGATGTTGCCGTACTTGGTCGAGAACTGACCGGCCGCGCGCGTCGCCACCCAGCCACCGACCGACGAGAGCGCGATCGACTGCGGGAAGTGCCCCATCGAGTAGCCGGCCTCGTTCAGGCGCGCCTCGAACTCGCTGCCGAGGAGGCCCGGCCTCGGCGGTCGGCGAGCAGCGCGCGTCTCGTCGATGCGCTCGCAGCGCGCACATCGCGCCGAGATCGAGGACGATCGACGCCGCGTCGGGCTGAACGCCTCCGCATACGCCCGATCCGGCGCCGAACGGCACGATCGGCACCCGTTCGCGCGTCGCGTACGCGAGAACGGCGGCGACCTCGGCGGTGTTCTCGGGCCGCACGACGCAGGCGGGACGAGCAAGCGTCCCGGCGAGGCTCCGCCAGACCGAGATCACCCAGGTGTCACGGCTGCACGCGCGCGATTCGCTCGGGATCTGTCGACGATGCGGGTCGAGCCGACGATCTTCCCGAGGTCCTCACGGATGCGGTCGGGCTTGCCATCACGAGCCCCCTGACGCGCTGTCACCGTCTCGCCACCGCAGACGGGCAACCGCCTGACGATCGAACTGCGAGAGCTCGTCGCGCAGGCGCGCTGCGTCCCATCCGAGCTCCTCTGCCAAGATGCGTCCCACCGTCGGCGCCAGGGTACCGTGCGGCTTCGGTGGCGAAGAGCGCGAGCCGCGAGCGCCGCTCGAGAACGTCGGTCAGCGTGCACGCCATCTCGCGACGGACCGCGTGACGGACCTCGGCCGCGGTCAGCGGGACACCGGGCGCGAGCGGCGACCAGCGCCTCGGGCGATCCGCCAGCTTCTTGCACGACCTCGAGCGCGTCGCTGCCGTGGACGTCGATCAGTCGCGACGCGGTGTCGGGCGGAACCCCTTCGAAAGCGGCGCGGACCTCGGCGGAGCGCGCGATAGGTCGCGAGATCGGGCGCGCCGCCCAGATCGCCTCCCGCCAACGCGATCCGATCGGCGCCCGCGGCCGCCGGCAGCTTTGCCCGAGCAACGGTGCGGCCGCATCGACCACCCGCTCGGCCATGCGGCGGTAGGTCGTGAGCTTGCCGCCGGCGATCGTGACCAGGCCGCTCGCGCTCGACCGCGATCTCGTCCTTGCGCGAGATCTCGGACGGGCTCCTGACCCTCTTCGCGGACGAGCGGCCGCAGCCCCGCCCAGGCGCCGACGACCCGCGCGACGTCGAGCGATCCGTTCGCGAAGGTGCGCGCCATCGCCTCGAGCAGATACGCCGCGTCCTCGGCGGTGACCTCCGGCTCGTCGAGCGGCCCCGTCGTAGCTGGTGTCGGTCGTGCCGACGTAGACGTACTCGCCGCGCGGCACCGCGAAGACCGGTCGCCTGTCGCTGGCCTGCATCACGACGCAGTGGCGTACCGGCAGGTCGTCGGCGCGGAACACCAGGTGGATGCCCTTGGTGAGGTGCAGCGCCGGTGCGCTCCTGCGGCTGATCGAGGCGACGGATCGCGTCGACCCACGGACCCGCGGCGTTCACGACCACGCGCGCCCGGGTGCGTGAAGCGTCTTGCCGCCCTCGACGTCGCACAGCTCGACCTCGCGCTCGGTCGCGGGCGGGCCGAGCGCCGTCACCCGCGTGTAGTTCGACCGACGACCGCTCCCGCGTGGTGCGGCGGCTTTCAACGTGTCGAGCACCAGGCGCGCGTCGTCGGTGACGTACTCCGGGTAGACCGCGGCGCCCTGGAGACGCTCGCGCGCCAGCGTCGGCTCGGCCGCGAGCGCCTCGTCGCGGGAAAGGATTTGATGGCGTTCGGACATCCCGACCGCGGCGAGCTTGTCGAACAACGTGAGCCCGAGGCGCAGCTTGTAGACGCCCGCGCTGGTGCGACCGTAGACCGGCACCAGCATCGGTGCCGTCGCGGTCGAGTGCGGCGCGATCCGGCGCAGCGTCTTGCGCTCGGTCGCGGCCTCGCGCACCAGGGCGATCTCGCCCTGCTGCGAGATAGCGCAAGCCGCCGTGGATCAGCTTGGACGAGCGGCTGCTCGTTCCCGACGCGAAGTCACGGGCCTCGACCAGGGCGACGGAAAGGCCGCGCAGCGCGGCCTCGCGCGCCACACCGGCACCCGTGATGCCGCCGCCGATGACCAGTACATCGAACCGCTCGGCGGCGAGTCGGCCGAGATTCCGGGCTCGGGCGTTTGGCTCAAAGCCCGGCATGGCGACGATGGGCGCCGGCGTCAGGCGTGGACGCAGAAACGCGGCGCGCCATGACGCCGGCGAAGAGCCCTAGCGCTCGAGCCTGAAGGACACCTCGGCGCGGACGCGGAAGACGTCGAGCTTGTCCTTGTTCATGCGCACGTCGAACTCGCGTATCCCGATGCGCGTGATGCCGCGCAGCGACTTCTGGGCCTCGGCGATCACGTTCCTGATCGCATCGTCCCAACTCTTCGACGACTCGCCGACCAGTTCGATGATTTTCACGACGGACATCGCACGCCCCCTTTCGGTTGTGGCGACCGACCCGCGCCGGCCGCGGTCCAACTAGTAACCCCACGCGTCGAGATCCTGGTCGTCGAAACCGAAGAAATGTGCGACCTCGTGGAGAATGGTCGTACGGATCTCGGCGCGAATCTCCTCGGGCGACTCGCACGATTCGACGATCGGGAGATAGAAGATCGTGATCTTGTCGGGCAGGGCCATCGACCCGCTGGCGCGCTCCTCGAGCGGCACGCCATCGTAGAGGCCGAACAACGTGTCCTCGACGGGGTCGAGCCCGACGCTCCGGAGCTGAGCCTCGGAAGGCTCGTCTTCCACCACCACCTCGACGTTGGTGAGGCGCGAAGCAAACTCGGAGGGGAGATTGTTCAGGACCTCGATCACGATGTGCTTGAAGCGCGCTCGGTCCATGCGACTGTTACCCCGACGCTTCGACGTGCGCGACGTTGCCACACGCCGGTATCGATGACAAGGCGCGCGATGCCACGGGGCGCAGATCCCGCGCCCCAACCTTGACAACCCGCAAGGGGTGGGGCAGACGGTAAGCCGCTTTACCTACCTCGTACATTCGACCGCACTGGGGTGCTCCCCGAAGGAGGCTCTTGCGATGTTGCTCGAAGGCAAAGTTGCCGTCATCACCGGCGCGGGGCGCGGAATCGGCCGCGAAGAAGCGCTGCTCATGGCCAAGCACGGCGCCAAGGTCGTCGTGAACGACCTGGGCGCGCACTTCGACGGCACCGGCGCCGGCACCGGCCCCGCGCAGGAGGTCGTCAACGAGATCAAGAAGAACGGCGGCGAAGCGGTCGCCAACGGCGACAGCGTGAGCGACTTCAAGGGCGCCAAGCGCATCGTCGAGTGCGCCATCGACACCTTCGGCAAGCTCAACATCGTCGTGAACAACGCCGGCATCCTGCGCGACCGCATGATCTTCAACATGGCCGAGGAGGACTGGGACGCCGTCGTCGCCGTGCACCTGAAGGGCACGTTCAACATGTGCCGCCACGCGTGCGAGTACTGGCGCGAGGAGCACAAGAAGGGCAACGTGCTGAACGGCCGCATCATCAACACCGCGTCCGACTCCGGCCTGCTCGGCAACGCCAGCCAGACCAACTACGGCGCCGCCAAGGCGGCGGTCGCCGCGATCTCGGTCATCATCGATCGCGAGATGGAGAAGTACGGCGTCACCGCGAACGCCATCGCGCCGGTCGCGCGCACGCGCCTCACGGTCGACGCCACGCCGTCGACCGCGGCGCTCATGGGGCAGAGGTCCCGGAAGGGCAGTTCGACGTCTTCAATCCCGCCAACATCGCGCCGCTGGTCGCCTGGCTCGCCAGCGACGACGCCGCCGGACGTGCACGGCGAGGTGTTCCGCGTCGGCGGCGGCACCGTGTGGCTGATGCAGGGCTGGCACTCGGTCGGCAAGGTCAAGAAGACGCGGCGCGTGGGACGCGGCCGAGCTCGGCGCCAAGCTCAAGGCGGAGCTCGCCAAGGGCATCACCGCAAGGAGACGATGAACGACGTCTTCGCCGAAGGTCTCTGAGCGGTCGAGCGTCCGGCGGATCCTCCTCGTCTGCCACGCCAACACCAGCCGCAGCATCATCGCCGAGGCGCTGCTGAAGCGGATGCTCGCGAGCGCGCGCCGCGACGACGTCGTGGTGCGCTCGGGCGGCATCGCCGCCTACGCGCGCGACGCGAGCCTGGTGTCGCTCGACGCGCGCTCGTGCTGCGCGACGACGGGATCGACATCCCGCGCGACACGACGCCGCGACCTGAAGCGCCATCGCCACCTGCTCGCGCGACGCCGACCTCATCCTGGCCATGACCGACGAGCAGATGCGGATGCTGGCGGACTTCCCGGAAGCCGCCGGCAAGGACGTCGTGACGCTCAGCGAGCTGGCCGGCGAGTCGGGCGACATCGAGGATCCGGCGGGGCGCGACGAGGACTTCTTCCGGCACTGCCGCGACGAGATCCGACGCTGTCTCGAAAAGGCGATCGACCGTCTGGCGCCGCCGAGGGCGCAGCCGTGAGCGACGGACCGGCTCTTCATACCTGGCAGCGCCTCGCCGCCGACATCGTCTACGAGTGCCGCATCTTCACGCTCCGGCGTGACGTCAGCCGCTTCTCGCGTGACGAAGCCGATCACGACTTTCACGTGCTCGAGGCGCCCGATTGGTGAACATCGTCCCGCTCACGCCCGACGATCAGGTCGTCATGGTCCGCCAGTTCCGCCACGGCGTCCGCGACTACACGCTCGAGGTACCGGGCGGGATGGTCGATCCCGAGGATGCATCACCGCTGGTCGCCGCGCGTCGCGAGATGGTCGAGGAGAGCGGCTTCGACTCGGATCGCGTCGAGCCGCTCGGCGTGGTCCACCCGAACCCCGCCATCCAGAACAACCGCTGCCACACCTTCGTCGCCTACGACGTCGTGCGGCGCCACGTTCCGGTGTTCGACTCCACCGAGGAGACCGAAGTGGTGCTGGTGCCGCTCGCGAGCGTTCCCGACTTGATCCGCAGCGGCCGCATCACGCACGCGCTGGTGATCACCGCGTTCCACTGGCTCGCGCTTCGTTGACGCGCGCCGTCGCAGGGCCGCCGGCGGTCAGGAGACATTGGCAGCGATCGAACGCCGGGTCAGGGTCGTACCGCCGCGACGGCGCGCGGCAAGGTGAGCGTGAAGCGCGAGCCGCGGCCGGGCTCGCTTTCGACGGTCAAGCTCCCGCCCATGAGATGCGCCAGCCGCGACGAGATCGAGAGCCCGATGCCGGCGCCGGGACACGATGGCTGCGATCGTGTACCTGACGGAACGGCTCGAAGATCGCCTGCTGGCGGCGCGCGGAATGCCGATACCGGTGTCGGTGACGGTGATCGCGACGTGGCCGTCGGCGCTCGGGGCGGCGTGCAGGCTGATCGACCCCGCGCTCGGTGAACTTGACGGCGTTCACGAGGAGATTGGATACGATCTGCTTCAAACGATCGGGATCGGCGCGGACGGCGGTGCACCCGGGCGCGCTCGTCGCCTCGAAACGTCACGTCGTGACCGGCGAGCAGGACGTCCATACGCGCTCGCAGATCGGCGAACAGCGGCTGCCAGCTCCACCGTACTCCATCTCGACCCGCATGCGCCCGGCCTCGATGCGCGACAGGTCGATCAGATCGTTGATGAGGTGCGACAGGTTGCTCGCGTTCTTGGTGATGCGATGGAGGATGTCGCGCTGCGCCGGCTCGAGCGGACCGAAGGAGTGGTCGAGCAGCAGGTCGATGTAGCCGAGCACGACGTTCAGGGGCGTGCGCAGCTCGTGCGAGACGCTCGCGAGGAACTCGTCCTTCTTGATCGCCGCTTCGCGCATGATGCCGGTTCGATCTCGCGCAAGCTCTCGGTCTGCTCGTCGATGAGCTGTCCATGTTGCTCCAGCAAGTAGGCGCCGACGCACGACACGGCGCCGGCGCCGATGATGCACATGAACGCGTAGAGCGTGTCGAGGTCGGCGGTCCGACCCGAGAGCGCGAACGCCGCGGGGTAGGTCAGGAACGCACACCACCGAGACGACGAACTGCCACCACGCGCCCCAGGGAAGGAGAAGAGCCGTCGCGGTGATGATCACGACCGACGGTCCGACCAGGGCATGAATCTCGCCGGGCGAGAGCATCGCGTAGCTACAGAAGAGGGCATTCCACAGCACGACGGCGGCCGCCGCGAAGAGGGTCGGTTGCGCGTCGATGCGCGAGAAGCCGATCACGAGTCTCGGACGAGGAGAACGAGGGCGAAGTCGGCGCGTAGATCCACGCGACCGGCCAGAGACCGCCGGGTCGGGTCGTGAAGTCGAGCACGCCGTTCAACGCGATCACGGCGGCCAGAACGAACGAGCCGGTGCGCAGGCGCTGGCCGATCGAGACCTTGCGCTCTGTCGCTGGTGTCGCTGCTGCGGTGCGGGTATCCATGCGCTGCCTACGCCTCGACCGTTTCCGTTTTCGGCACAGCTGTGTCAGGCGCGGCCCAAAGGTGCGACGACGAACGACGCCTTCGCCGGCAAGCCGGCTGATCGGTGCGTCGGGCCCATACCGAGCAAGGCGCATGCCCCAGGAGGAATCGATGGCCGTCATTCGATTGCCGGAGATCGAGGAGATCTTCACCGTGCTCGAACGCTCGCGGCATCTCGCGCGAGGCGGTCGTGATCCCGCTCACCAAGCGTGATCCGGGAAGCGTTCGCCTTCTCCCCGACGAACGTCTCGAGATCGTCGCGCCGGAGTCGCGGACCGTTCGGCGAGTGGCTGCACGGATCTCGAGGAGCAGATCCGCGCTCGTCGCGACGATCGAAGCGCGATCGAGCGCGTCGACGCTCGCTGACTCACTCCTCGATCATCACCGGCGTGCCGAGCGGGACGCGGGCGTAGAGCTCGTCGACGTGCTGGTTGAGCAACGAGACGCAACCCCACGTCCAGTCGATCCCGCGCACGTTCGAGTCCTCACGATCGGTGCCGTGGATGCCGACCGCGCCGCCGAGTCCCGGCGCTTCGCCGTCGATGATCGGCACCCGTCCATCGCCGAGCGCCATCGCGTAGCGCTGGCGATCGCTGTCGTTCGGGTAGCTGAGCAGCATGAAGCGCGACCAGCGAGCGATGCTCGCGCTTCGAGGCTGATGCGGTAGACGCCCTCCGGGCGTGCGGAGGTCGCCCTGGTAGATCTTCGGTCCGAGGTACGCGATGCCGAGCACGATCGGATAGACCTTCTCCTGCTGCTCCCGGTGGTAGAGCGTGAGGGTCCGCTCGTCGCTTGCGCACGACGATCGCGTACTCGCTGCCGTTCGCCCACGCGAACGGAGCCGGTGTAGGCTGACGGCGAGGGCGACGGCGCGGCGTACGAGTGCGGGGATCGAACTTCGGGAGATCGTGCGGACGCGGCCGGGTGCAAGCGGCGCACGCCAGGATCCCGAGCCCGAGCAGCGCGACGCGCGCGGCGGTCCGCGACATGGTGAACGCCGACAATTTGCAATAAGAAGCCGGACAGAGCAAGAAGCAATCGCACCGGAGAGCCGATGGCGATCGATCGCAACGAGCTTCGCCGCATCATGGGTCACTTCGCGACCGGCGTGACCGTGATCACGACACACGACGGCAACGGCAAACCCTACGGCCTCACCGCGAACGCCGTCTGCTCGCTGTCGCTCGTCGCCGCCGCTCATCCTCGTGTGTGTCGACAAGAGCGCCGAGAGCCACCCGGCGTTCGAGCGCTCGCGGGTGTTCGCCGTCAACATCCTCAGCGACGGGCAGCAAGAGCTCTCGCGTCGCTTCGCGGTCTCGGGCGGGGACAAGTTCGCCGGCCTCCCGCATCACCCCGGAACCACCGGGTCGCCGATCCTCGAGGGCGCGCTCGCACACGTCGAGTGCCGGGTCGTGGCCGCTGCACGAGGGCGGGGATCACACCATCTACGTCGGCGACGTCGAGCAGCGGCGACGCCGCCGACGGTCAGCCGCTGCTCTTCTTCCGCGGGCAGCTACCATCTTCTCGGGCGACGCCTGACCTGCCACTTTTGGCGGTGGGAAACCCGCCGACGACGTGTAGAACTTCCGGCTGCACATGCACACCTTCGCCGGCGCTCGCGATCGTCATTCTGGCAGCAGGCCGCGGCACCCGCATGCGGTCCGAGCGGGCCAAGGTCCTGCACACGGTCGCCGGCCGGCCCTTCATCGTCTGCCGTCCTCGACGCCGCGCTGCAGCTCGCGCCGGAACGCACTGGCCGTCGTCGTCGGGTCACGAGGCCGACGAGGTCGGCGCGTCTGCGCCGCCCATCTGGTGCGCTGCGGCACGGGCGTGCCCGTTGCCTTCCCGCTGCAGCGTCGCGCAACGCGGCACCGGCGATGCCGTTCGCGGCGGCGCGCCCGTGCTTCGAGGGCTTCGCGGGCGACGTGCTCATCCTCTACGGCGACGTCCCCGGTCTCGCCGCGTCGACGCATCGGCGGAGCTGGTCGCGCATCACCGCGCCACGGGCGCGCGCGCTCTCGCTCCTCACGACGACTTTCGACGACCCGACCGGCTACGGCCGAATCCGTCGCAGCGCGGACGGGCAGCCTCCGCGGCCATCGTCGAGGAGCGCGATCTCGACCATGCGACACGTGGCGTGCGCGAGGTCAATCCGGGAATCTACTGCGTCGCGTCGCGACTTCCTCTTGCCGGCGCTCGACGCGCTTGCGCGCCGACAACGCGCAGGGCGAGTATTACCTCACGGACATCGTCGGGATGGCGGTCGTCGGCGGGCGAGCCGCGTCGCCACGCTGCCGGTCGTCGGATCCGGGCGAGGTGGCGGGCATCAACACCCGCGCGGAGCTGGCGAGCATGGAGGCGACGCTTCGCGAGGCGTTGATCGAGAAGTGGATGGCGCCGGGCGTCACGTTCGAGGATCCCGCCACCGCCTACTCGGGCCCGAGGTCGAGATCGGCGCCGACACGGAGATCGGCCCGAACGTCAGCTGCGCGGGCGCACGACGATCGGCGCGGCTGCCGCCTCGACGGCACGGCGTTCCTGCGTCGACGCGACGCTCGGCGACGGCGTGCACCTGCGCTTCGGCTGCGTGCTCGACCGAGTGCCGAGGTCGGCGACGACGCGATCATCGGCCCGTTCGCGCACCTGCGGCCGGGGACGCGCCTCGCCGAGCGCGTCCACATCGGCAACTTCGTCGAGACCAAGAAGGCGCACGCTCGGCGCCGGCACGAAGGCGAACCACCTCACCTACCTCGGCGACTGCGAGATCGGCGCGCGACACCAACGTCGGCGCCGGCACCATCACCTGCAACTACGACGGCTTCGCGAAGCACCGCACGCGCGATCGGCGACCGCGTGCAGATCGGCAGCGACACGCAGCTCGTCGCGCCGGTCACGGTCGGCGACGACGCCTACGTCGGCGCCGGCACCACCGTCACGCGAGGACGTGCCGGCCGGCGCGCTCGTGCGTGAGCCGCGTGCCGCAGCGGATGGTGCCCGGCTGGGTGGCGCGGCGCCGGCGCGCGCCAAGGCGCGCAAGCGCCGTCCGACGAAGCCCGCGGGCAAGCCGCCGCGCCTCTCGCAAGCGGAAGACGACGCCGGCGGCGAAGCGGCGCGCGCCGGCGCGAGGCGCGACGGCGGGAGCGAACGCTGATGTGCGGCATCGTCGGATACGTCGGCGCCGCGTGACGCGCAGCCGCATCCTCGTCGCAGGGCCTCGCAAGCGGCTCGAGTACCGCGGCTACGACTCGGCCGGCGTCGCCACGTTCCACGACGGCCACGATCGAGGTGCGCCGCTGCCGTCGGCAAGCTCGACAACCTCGAGAAGCTGCTGCGCGAGCAGCCGCTCGCGCGGCACGCTCGGGCATCGGCCACACGCGCTGGGCGACGCACGGCCGCCCGTCGGAGCAGAACGCGCACCCGCACCGCGCCGGCAAGGTCGTCGTCATCCACAACGGCATCATCGAGAACTACCTCGAGCTGCGCGCGCGCTCGCGGCGCGCGGGCGCACGTTCGCGTCGGAGACCGACACCGAGGTCATCTCGCACCTGATCGACGAGCGCGTGCAGGCAGGGCCTCGACTTCGCCGCGGCGACGCGCGCAGCGGTCGCAGCAGCTCGAGGGCTCGTTCGCGATCGTCGTGATGTCGCGAGAGCGAGCCCGACCGGCTGGTCGCCGCCAAGAGCGCGACGCCGATCGTGCATCGGCCTCGGCGAGGGCGAGAACTTCGTCGCCTCCGACATCCCCGCGATCCTCGAGCACACGCGCCGCGTCCTCTTCCTCGAGGACGGCGAGATGGCCGAGGTGACGCGCCGAGCGGGTCGCAGCTCACGACGTTCGACGGCGCGCCGGTCGAGCGCGAGCCGCGCACGCGTCACCTGGGATCCGGTCACCGCGCAGAAGGGCGGCTACAAGCACTTCCTGCTGAAGGAGATCCACGAGCAGCCGCAGGCCATCATCGACACCATGCGCGGCCGCATCCTGCAGGAGGCAGGGCGACGTCGCAGCTCGACGAGCTCGACGTCGACGCGACGCTGGCTCGAGCAGACGTCGAGCGCATCGACGCTGGTCGCCTGCGGCACCGCGTGGCACGCCTGCCTCGTCGGCAAGTTCCTCATCGAGCAGCTCGCGCGGCATCCCGTGCGAGGTCGACTACGGCAGCGAGTTCCGCTACCGCGATCCGGTCCTCGACCCGGGCACGCTGCTGATCGTGGTCTCGCAGTCGGGCGAGACCGCCGACACGCTCGCCGCGGTCGAGGCGGCGCGCGAGCGCGGCGCCAAGGTGCTCGCGATCTGCAACGTCGTCGACTCGTCGATCGCGCGGCGCGCCGACGCCGTGCTCTACACGCACGCCGGCCCCGAGATCAGCGTCGCGAGCACCAAGGCGTTCACCACCCAGCTCACCGCGCTCTACCTGCTCGGCGCTCCACCTCGGGCGCCAGCGCGGCGTGCATCGACGCCGAGCGCGGCGCGCGCAGCTCGATCGCCGACCTCGTCAACCTGCCGTCGCCCGATCGAGGAGTGCCTCGCAGCGCGAGCAGCACGATCGAGAAGCGTCGCGAAGAAGTACGGCGCGCGCACGCGACTTCCTCTACCTCGGCCGCGGCATCAACTACCCGATCGCGCTCGAGGGCGCGCTCAAGCTGAAGGAGATCTCGTACATCCACGCCGAGGGCTACGCCGCCGGCGAGATGAAGCACGGGCCGATCGCGCTCATCGACGAGGAGCTGCCGGTCGTCGTGCTGCTGCCGCAGGACGCGGTCTACGAGAAGACGCTCTCGAACATGAAGGAGGTCGAGTCGCGCGGCGGCCGCATCATCGCCGTGACCGACGCGCCGTCGCCCGAGCTCGAGGACATCGCGTGGGAGGTGCTGCACGGTGCCGACCAGCAACCCGCTGTCTGCTCCCGGTCCTGCTCACGATCCCGCTCCAGCTCCTCGCCTACCACGTCGCGGTCTACCGCGGCACCGACGTCGACCAGCCGCGCAACCTCGCGAAGAGCGTCACCGTCGAGTAGGTCGGCTGAGCGGTAGCGGAGCTGTTTCGCCGCCGCGGCGGGCGCGCCGCGAAGCTCGGAGACAGTGGAGCTGCTTCGCCGCCGCGGTAAGCACGCCCCAGACTCGAGTGATAGCGAAGCTGCTTCGCCGCCCTGGTGGGCGCGCCCCGAAGCGTCAGAGATAGCGAAGCTGTTTCGCCGCCGCGGTGAGCTCGTCCCGGAATTTCGGCGCGGCGAGGCCGATCAGCGCCCGCGCCCGCTCCGCGACGCTCTTCGCTTTCAGGCACGCGGCGCCGTGCTCGGAGACCACCCAGTGCACCTCGGTGCGCGGCGTGGTCACGATGGCTCCCGCTTTGAGCGTCGGGACGACGCGCGACACCTCGCCGTTCTTCGCGGTCGAGTAGAACGCGATGATCGACTTGCCGCCTTTCGAGTCGAACGCGCCGCGCGCGAAGTCGTGCTGGCCGCCGGTGCCGCTCCACTGCTCGGTCCCCATCGACTCCGAGCAACATTGACCGCTCAGGTCGATCTCGATCGTGGAGTTCACCGAGATCAGGTTGTCGTTGCGTGCGATGTTGGGGGGGAAGTTCGTGTACGAGACCGGGTGCGCTTCGATGCCCGGGTTGTCGTCGAGGAACTCGTACATGCGTCGTGAGCCGGCGGCGAATGCGTACAATGCCTTGTCGCGATGGAACGTCTTGCGCCGCCCGGTGCACACGCCCGTTTCCATGAGGTCGACCATGGAATCCACGAACATCTCGGTGTGGATGCCGAGATCCTTGTGTCCGGTCAGCGATCGCGCCACGGCATTCGGCACGCCGCCGATGCCGAGCTGAATCGTGGCGCCGTCCGGGATCATCTCGGCGATGATGCGTCCCATCGCCTCATCCTCGGGGCGAGCGGGCGGTGTCGGCAATTCCACGAGCGGGGTGGTGTGCTCGACGATCGCGTCGAGCTCGGAGACGTGCACCCACGAGTCGCCGTGAACGCGCGGCATCCGTTCGTTCACTTCCGCCAGGACCAGGCCGGCGGCGTCGATCGCGGCGCGGTTGGTGTCGACGTTGGTCCCGAGGCTCATGTAGCCGTACCGGTCGGGGCGCGAAACGCAGATCAACGCGACGTCGATCTTCAGGAACTCGCGGTAGAGGCGCGGCACCTGGTGAAAGAAGGCGGGGGCGTACGCGGCTTGGCCGGCGGAGATCAGCTTGCGATCGGCGCCACTGGCGAAGATCGATTGCCAGAGGATGGTGCCGTGCAGGTCCGGCGCGAAGATCGTCTTCGCCGAGGCGGTGAGCGGCAGCAGCGAGGTCATCGTGATGCGCTTGAAGCCGCCCGCGCGCGCACGCTTGGCGGTCGCCTCCAGCAGCGCCGGCGGCTCGCCGACCGCGTTTCCTTGCACGACGAAGGCGCCATCGGGAATCATCGCTACCGCATCGTCGGCGGTGCGCAGCTTGGCGCGATACTGGTCGGGTCCGTTGGCCATCTTTTTCCCTCAGAGCGCGAGACGGCGCACCGGTTCGCGACCGTCCCAATCGTGGGCGGCGGCCTCGATCGTCTCGAGGAAGCCGCGCATCGCTTCGGTACTCTCCCACAGCTCGACGAAATGGCCGAACTCCGCGAGCGTGTCGTGGTATCGGACGCGACAGACTCCCGGCACGGTGAGCGACCAGGCAACCGGATGGCCGAGTCGCTCGAGGCGCCGCGATTCCCCCTCGAAGTCGCGCGCCAGTACCGCCAGGTGGTGCACGCCGTGCTCGCGCTCACGATAGATCGAGGGCGCGGCGCCGTGTTGCGCGATCAGCTCGATCTGCACGCCACCCGAGTTGCCGAGGGCGAGGGACAGCTCGGCTTCGGCGGGCCGCCCGCGATAGACGAGATCCTCGACCCGTACGCCGTCGAGGCGGAAGAACGGACCTACGTGCAGCACCTCGACCCACCGTTTGATTGCGGCGTCGAGGTCGTCCACCACGTAGGCGATTTGCTTGATGACGCCGTGCTCGATGGCCATGGTCTGGCGCTATGCCAGCCGAGGGACACGCGTCAAGGACCCGAGCACAGGATTCCCTCTCGCCGCCGGCCCGGCTATGGTGAGGCCGATGTTCCCGCGGCCCGACCGTCCCAGGCGCGCCAAGGCACCGCGCAGCCCGCATCTGGTCTCGATCGAGGAGGCCATCGCCGAGATCCGGGCCGGCCGGATGATCATCCTCATGGATGACGAGGACCGTGAGAACGAGGGCGACCTCTGCATGGCTGCCGAGAAGGTGACGCCCGAGGCGATCGCGTTCATGGCGCACTACGCCCGCGGCCTCATCTGTCTGCCGCTTTCGGAAGAGAAGCTCGCGGAGCTGGCGCTGCCGATGATGGTCGCCGAAAACAGCACGCCGCTCGGCACCGCCTTCACGCTCTCCATCGATGCCCGTCGCGGCTGCGCGACCGGCATCTCGGCCGCCGATCGTGCGACGACCATCCTCACCGCGCTCCGCGATGGTGCGGGTCCGGGGGATCTGGTGTCACCGGGACACGTCTTCCCGCTGCGCGCGCGCCGCGGCGGCGTCCTCGTACGCACCGGTCAGACCGAGGGCGCGGTCGATCTGGCGCGACTCGCCGGTCTCAAACCGGCGGGTGTGATCTGCGAGATCATGAAAGAGGACGGCTCGATGGCACGGCTCGCCGACCTCGAGCGCTTCGCCGGCGAGCACGGGCTCAAGATCGCCACCGTCGCCGAGCTGATTCAGTACCGCCTGCGCCACGATTCACTGGTGCATCGCATCGCGGAAGCCAGGCTTCCGACCCGTTTCGGAGGCGACTTTCGCGCCATCGTCTACGGCAGCGACGTCGACGGCGGCGAACACCTGGCCCTCGTACGCGGCGACATCTCTCCCGACGAGCCCACGCTCATCCGGACACACGCGGAGTATCTTCCCGGCGACGTGTTCGGATACGCGCAGCGCAACACCGGCGCGGTGCTCCACCGCGCCATGCAAGTCATCGCCGCCGAGGGCAAGGGCGTGATCCTCTATCTCCGCCGCGATGAGCACGGCGTCGACCTCTTCACGGGCGGCTATGGACAAACCCAGCCGGCGACCGAGCCGAGCACCAACCCCGACACCCGTCTGCGCGATTTCCGCGACTACGGGATCGGCGCCCAGATCCTGCGCGATCTCGGCGTCGGCAAGATTCGTCTCCTCACCAACTATCCCCGTCGTCTGGTGAGCCTCCCGGGATACGGACTCGAGATCGTCGAGTGTGTGCCGCTGTCGGTCGAGCCGCCGTCGCCGACGCCGGAAGACGCGACGTCGAAGGTCGCCAAGCTGCGCTGAGGGTGGCGGCGCGGGTCTGGGCTACCGGTGAGGTCGGAGTCGCGGACGCGCCCCTGTCATCCGGGCGCTCACGAGGTGGCGGACACGGCGCCCGCGTCCCCCTACTTGAAGGTGAAGCCGACCAGGCCGAAGATCGTGTTCACTCCGGGGTTGCTGCTGGCGAGGCCCCCATTCGAGGTGTGGCGCAGACGCGCGGAGCACGTGAAAGCGAGGTCGGGTCGAATCTGGTATTCGAATCCCGCCCCGATCTGGGAGGAAAACTGGATCCGAGTGCCGTAGTCCTGCTTGCGAAGGTCGGTGTAGAGGATGCCCTCGCCCCCCTCGACGAACGGTCTGAAGGCGCGCTCACCGAACGTGACCCGGGCGAAGAGCGCGCTCACACCGATCTCGAAGCTATCGGTCTGGTGCAAACCGTGATTGTCGCTGACGAGCGCGACCCACGGCTCGATGATCCAGCGCGCCGTCATGCCACGGTCGCTGGAACCAGCGGTCGATCGACTCCCAGAGCGAGAATCCGACGTGACCATGGAGCGCGTAGTACTCGACGTAGCTCGACGGGTTGACGCCGCCGGCGATGTACACGCCAGTCTCGCGGACGGTGAAAGCCCCGCCGTCGGCGCCGGCGCGCGCGGGCAATACGAGGAGCGCCGCGAGCGACAGCGCGGCGAGAAGCGGGCGTTTCTCGAGCATGGGAGCGCGTCGCTTTATCCGGAAGGTCAAGGCTCCGCAAGGCGCTCATGGCTGGCGGCGCTCATCGTGCTCGCGGCCGTGCTCGCGTCGCCGCCCGCGGTACGGGCAGCGGGTCCGTCGGTCGAGACCGAATGGCGGGTGCTCTCGCAGCCGGTTGGTCCCGAGGGCCGAACCGAGCTCGCGCTAGCGGTGACCATCGCGCCCGGCTGGCACGTGAACGCGCATGATCCGGATCGCCCCTATCTCATCCCGACGAATCTTCAGCTCGAGCCGCCCGCGGGCGCGAAGGTGGCCGAGGTGCGCTACCCCGACGCGGTCGTGCGCTCGCTCGCCTTCGCAGGCGGGACGCCGCTGCGTCTCTACGAAGGCCGCTTCACGATCGCCGTCCGCCTCGAAGGTGCCGCGACCGGCACCCTCACGGGAGGGCTCCGCTACCAGGCGTGCAACGACGAGACCTGCCTGCCGCCGCGCACGTTGCCGGTGTCGTTTGCCATCGGCGGTCGCGGCGAGGCAGCTGGCGTTCTGGCGCCGGCCGCTCCACCGGGCGGCACATCGTTCGAGCGCTGGGTGCGCGATCGCGGCCTGCTGGCGACACTCGCGATCGCGGCGCTCCTCGGTCTCGGGCTCAACCTCACCCCGTGCGTGTACCCGCTCATCTCGGTCACCATCGCCTACTTTGGCGGACAGAGCGGACAGGCGACCGGGCGGATCGTCCTGCTGGCATGCGCCTACGTGCTCGGCATCGCGATCACGTTCTCGGCGCTCGGCGTGAGCGCCGCGCTCTCCGGCAGCCTCTTCGGATCGGCGTTGCAGCAGCCGCTCGTGCTGGCAGGCGTCGCCGTGGTGCTCGTCCTGCTCGCTGCCAGCAACTTCGGGCTCTGGCACATGCGCGCACCCGGAATCCTCGCGCAACGCGCCGGCAAAGCCTCGGCAGGGATGAGCGGTGCGCTCGCGATGGGCCTCACCATGGGCGTGGTCGCGGCGCCGTGTGTCGGTCCGATCGTGGTCGCGCTGCTGCTTTTCATCGCCGCCCGGCAGGATGCCGTGCTCGGCTTCGCGCTCTTCTTCGCGCTCGCCGTTGGCATGGGTGCGCCCTACGTCGCGCTCGCGGTTGCCGCCGGGTCGATCAGGCGTCTGCCGCGTTCGGGCGAGTGGCTCGCCTGGGTCGAGCATCTCTTCGGCTTCCTGCTCCTCGGTCTCGCGCTCTACTTTCTCGAGCCGCTCCTCGGCGCCGACGTCGTGGAGGTGGCGCTTCCGCGTTCTGGTTGCGGTTGCGGGCGTCTATCTCGGCTTCGTCGACCGCGCCGCGCATGCGCTCGGCAGCTTCGCGACGGCACGGCGGGTGCTGGGCGTCGCCGCGGTCGCGATCGCCGTCTGGCTTGCGGCTGCACAGCGCGCCGAGAGCGCGGTTTCCTGGCAACCGTTTTCGCCCGCGGCGCTTGCGGCGGCGCGGGAGGGAGGCAAGCCGGCGGTCGTCGACTTCACGGCTCGCTGGTGCTTGCCGTGCCGTGAGAACGACAGGACCACCTTCACCGATCCCGCGGTCGGTGCCGAGGCCAGTCGCTTTGCGATGCTGCGCGCCGACGTCACCGAGGTGACCGACGAGACCGAGGCCTGGATGGCGCGCTACCAGGTTCTGGGAGTACCGACGATCATCTTCTTCGGCGCCGACGGCACGGAGCAGACGCGAACGGTCGGCGTCGTCCACCCGAGCGAGTTTCTCGCGCTCATGCGGGGAAAACAGTGAGCGACGAAACCGGCAGCGAGCGCGGCGCCACGCCGGCCCCGGGTGGCACGCTGCTCAAGGCGAGCGCCGCCGGCGACACGGTGCGCGCCCTGGCCGCGGTTACGACCGGCGTCGTGGAAGACGCACGCCGTCGGCACGAGACCTACCCTACCGCGACCGCCGCGCTCGGACGGACCCTCACGGCGGGCTTGCTGCTCGGCGCGACCATGAAGGACGAGGAACGGTTGTCGCTCGAGCTGGTCGGCGACGGACCGCTCCGCCGCGTCATGGTGACGACCGGCGGCAGCGGTCTCGTGCGCGGCTACGTCGGTCAGCCCGCCACCCACCTGCCGCCCCGGAACGGCAAGCTCGACGTCGCCGGCGCGATCGGCAGCGGTCTCCTCTGCGTGATGCGGACGCAGCCCTGGAACAAGGAACCCTACCGCAGCATCATGCAGCTCGTGTCCGGCGAGATCGCCAAGGACATCGCGCACTACCTGGTGACGTCGGAGCAGATCCCCTCGGCGGTCGGACTCGGGGTGTTCGTCAACCGTGAAGGAGACGTCGGCGCCGCCGGCGGATTCCTCGTGCAGCTCCTGAGCGGCGGCCGCAAGGACGTGATCCGCGGCATCGAGGCCAACGTCGCGCGCTTGCCGCCCGTGACCACCCTCATCCGTGAGGGCGCCGGCGTGAGCGAGATCCTCGGCGCCGTGCTCGATGGGCTCGATGTACGCGTCGTCGGCGAAGAGCCGGTGCACTTCGCCTGTCCATGCACGCGTGAGCGTGTCTTCGGCGCCCTGCTCCTGCTCGGCGCCGCCGAGATCCAGGACATGATCGAGCGTGACGGCGGCGCGCGCGTGAATTGCGAGTTCTGTAGCGAGCAATACGTCGTCGGACGCGACGAGCTGGCGATGTTGCTCAG
The DNA here is from genome assembly GCA_963846105.1 of uncultured delta proteobacterium. Classification (GTDB taxonomy): domain Bacteria; phylum Desulfobacterota; class Binatia; order UTPRO1; family UTPRO1; genus CAWJUT01. The sequence goes on along the minus strand of CAWJUT010000017.1, from coordinate 463,787 downwards.
GGAGCCGGCGGGCACAGCATAGGGTGACGGGGATGGCGGGGCGCGTCCGGGCGTTGCATCGCACGCCCGATTGGACGATGCTCGCGGCACCCCCTTCAGGTTCACGGAGGCTTCAATGTCGATTCAACAGCTCGACGCGATCTTGGAGCAACTCGCTGCTACCCCGATCCTCGACCTTCAATCGGTCCAAGCCCGGCGCGAGGGCTTCGAGCAGATCGCGGCGGCCTTTCCGGTTGCCGCTGACGTGGCGTGCGAACCGGTGCAGGTGGGCGGCATGAAAGCCGAGTGGGTGACCGCGCCCGGCGCGGCGGCGGATCGCGCCATCCTCTACCTGCACGGTGGCGGGTACGAGATCGGGTCGATCAATACGCACCGTGATCTGGCGTCGCGCATCTCGCGTGCCGCGCAAGCTCGGGTGTTGCTGATCGACTACCGTCTTGCTCCCGAGAACGCCCATCCCGCCGCGGTCGACGATGCGACGGCGGCGTATCGCTGGCTGCTCGCCCAGGGCATCGCGCCCAAGCGCCTAGCCATTGCCGGCGACTCGGCGGGAGGCGGTCTGACGATCGCGAGCCTCGTCGCCCTCAAGGACGCTCGGCAGCCGCTCCCCGCCTGCGCGGTCGCCCTTTCGCCGTGGGTCGACCTCGAGGGCATCGGCGAATCGATGACGAGCAAAGCGTCGATCGACCCGATCATCCGCAAGGAAAACATCTTGACCTTTGCCGCCAACTATCTCGGCGGGAAGAGCGCACGCACGCCGCTCGCGGCACCGCTGTACGCGGATCTCGCAGGGCTCCCGCCACTGCTCATTCAAGTCGGCGTGCGCGAGACGCTGTTCGACGACGCGACGCGGCTTGCCGAGCGCGCCCGCAAGAGCGGGGTCGACGTCACCCTCGAGCCCTGGGAGGACATGGTGCACGTCTGGCACCTCTTCGCCCCACTGCTCGACGAGGGACAGCAGGCGATCGATCGGATCGGCGCCTACGTCCGGACGCACGTCGCGTAGCGGCGCGCGTCGCACTCTGAACGACCGGCGGCCGGTGCCGCGTCCGCGGCTCCCCGCTGGCTCACGCGCGCCCTGGCGCGTCGAGCGTGACGGTCGCACGCTCCGCAACCGAGCGCGACGCCGCGTCGAGCAAGACCGCGTTCATCGCCGCGTCCGCGAAGCCCGGCGAGAACGCGCGCGTCCCGCGCACCCCGTCCAGAAAGGCGTCAATGGAGGCGCGGATGCTGTAGCGCGCCATCGAGTGGCTGCGCCGCAGCCCCCGGTACGCGAAGAAGAGGAGATCCTTGGCGCGGGAAGCAGGTGTACGTTCGCGCGAGTCGTGGTGCGCGAGACGCACGGCCATGTTGGGATCGTCGAGGCGGAGTCGTCCGTGTTCGCCTGTGATGACCAGACGCTCGGACGTCCGCTCGTCGTAGGCGAGGTCGCACCGTACCTCGACGCCGTCCGCGAAACCGAGACGCAGAAGGACGTGATCCGCCTCCCATCGCCGCGTCGAGGTTTCGGTCGTGAGCGAAAGCGGCTGCCGATCGAGCATCCAGCACACCAGATCGAGCGCCTGACTGCCGAGGTCGTAGAGCACCCCACCCTCGCCGGGTGACAGTCGATGCGCGGTCACGGCGCACCAGGGAAGCACGTCGACGTGGAGCACGAGGTCAGCGGACACGAGCCTGCCGACGGCGCCCTCCGCCACCAGATCTCGTAACCGCCGGTACGAGGGCCAGAAGCGGCGATTGAAGTTCACCATCAACAGCCGCCGCGCCGCCGCCGAGCTCTCGGCACGCCCGAGCTGGTCGTGCAGGACGAAGGGTTTCTCCATCAGCACCGGCGTTCCCGCGGCGCAGGCGTCGTTCCAGAGTTGCAGATGGGTCGATGGCGGCGTCGCTACCAGCAACGCGTCCGGCGCAGCCGCCATCAGCTCGTGCGGCGCATGACAGATTCCTACGTCGGGGAGAGCGGCGCGCGCGGCGGCCCGACACGCTTCGAGCGGATCGGCGACGAGAATCGAATCGATGCCACTCAGGCTGCGCAAAGCCGGGACGTAGTACTTCTGCGCCAGCCTTCCGAACCCTACGATGCCGAGCCGCAGCGCGTCGCTCCGTTCGGGTGGGTGCCTAGGCGTGCGCCCGCGCCAGCGACGCGTCGTGGGGCGACGGTGAGTGATGCTCGGTCTCTCGATCGATCCACGCCTCGAGGAGGCGGACGTCGGCGAAACCGGGCAGGCGGCGGATCTGTCGTCGACGCGGCGCGCGGCCGGTCGCCCCTCGGCGCCCGAGAAGAGATACGCCGCGAGAAATCGCGTCTCGCTCGGCCGGCTGCACGCCGCTGCCCACCGGCGCCCAGAAGCGGTCGACGAGGAACGCGGGCGACGCGCGCCGCGCGCGGCGCGCGCGAGCCGTCGCTCGGCCTGGTGGAAGTAGAAGAGGAAGTGCCGCGACTCGTCGCGCATGATGCGCGCGAGCAGCTCGGCGAGCACCGGATGCCCGGCGACCGCCGCGAGACGCTGATAGCCGGTGAGCGTGGTGAGCTCGTTGATCGCGCCCCACGTCATGTGCACGGCGACGAAGTCGGGCCAGGCGCGCGCGAGCAGCGCCGTCAGCGTCGCCTCCGATGCGCGCGGCGATGCCGGCGCGCGAGCGCGGGCGCTGCACGATGCCGCATGCCGGCGGCCGCGAGGAAGCGCGCGAGCGCGCGCCCGTGGAAGGTCTCCTCGTAGAGCCAGCAGGCGAGGAACGTCGCCACCTCCGGGTCGTCGATCGCGCGCGTCGAGAGCAGCGTGCGCAGGTAGACGATGGTGTGGCTCTCGATGTCCTGCATGTAGCGCAGGGTGCGGACGCGCCTCGGCGCGAGAGCGGGTGGCGCGGCACCTCGTCCCAGGCGATGCCGCGAGAGGTCGAGGGCGCGCGAGCGGCGGACGTAGGAGTCGAGATCGAAATCTTCCATGATCCTCATACGATCGGCCTGCGGTACTGGATTTTCAAGTGCCGGGGCGGCTGCGGAAATCCGACCGGTGCCTGGCCGACGTATGTGCTCTCGAAAGATGCGTGACCGGCTGACGGGGCAGGAGGCGCAAATGCGTGATCTGCAGGAGGCTTGGCAGGTCGATCTGGGCCACGAGGGGGTGCTATAGCACCACGGTCTTGGTCCAGAGCCGCGCCGTCCGATCAACGCGAGCGCGGAAGTGAAGAGCCTTTGGTCCAGAGCCGCGCCGTCCGATCAATGCGAGCGCGGGAGTGAAGAGCCTTTGAGCGAGGCGCAGGACATCGAGACCACACTGGTGACGCGGGTGGCGCGGGGCGACGAGCGTGCGCTCGCCGAGCTCTACGACCGGCTCTCCCCGCTCGCCTACGGTCTGGCGCTACGCATCGCCGGAGATCGCGACTCGGCGGAGGACGCCGTCCAGGAGGCATTTCTGCGTGTATGGCGTCGAGCCGATCGTTACGACGTGGGGCGCGGCGCCGCGCGGCCCTGGTTCCTCCGACTGGTGCGCAACATCGCCATCGATCAACTGCGGTCGCGCGGGGCGCGCGACCGGGCCGAGACGCGCAGCGCGGTCGATGAAGGAGAGGCGCCGCCGGTCGACCGTCCCGATGACGCGGCGGTGCGGAGCGAGCACGCCGCACGCCTGCGCGCCGCGCTCGACACTTTGCCGCAGGAGCAGCGCCGTGCCATCGAGATCGCCTACTTCGAAGGCCTGTCCCACAGCGAGATCGCCGAGCGCGAGGGCATGCCGCTCGGGACCGTGAAGACCCGGATCCGCGACGGCGTGCTCCGCCTGCGCGCCGGCTTTCCCCGCGAGGTTCGTCATGCGTGACGATTCGCCCATCGGCATCGACGATCGCGCGCTCGACGACGCGGCGCTCGAGGCGCTGGCGGAGATGCACGCGGCCCGTGCGCCCGCGAGCCTCAGGTCACGTATCCTCGCCGAGGCCAAGGCCGGCGCCGCCGGTGCGCGGGCGGGGCGCGCCTTGGTGCGCTGGCGCATCGTGGGATCGATCGCCGCCGCGGCGGCACTGGTGCTCGCGGGGCAGGCTCGCACGCGAGTCCCGGATCGGCGCGGCACGCGTCGCGCAGATCGGCGACCTCGCCCGAACCAACGCCGAGCTGACGACGCGCCTGGACCAGCAAGGCCGGACGTTGGCTTCCCTGCAAAACGAGGTCGCCTCCCAGGCGCACGTGCTGCGCGTGCTCGGAGGGACGCGCACGCTCAGCGTCGCGTTGGCGCCACAAGGCGGGGCGGCCGGCAGCGGCCGGGTGCTCGTCGATGCGGCGTCGGGCGAGGCGGCGGTGGTGCTCGCCGGAGTGGCGCCGAACGCGGAGGGCAAGACCTACGAGCTGTGGGCTATCCGTGGAAGCAGCCGCCCGAGCCCGCGGGCCTCTTCCGGGTGGGCGCCGAGGCCACGCTCGCGGCGCGGGTGGATCGGGTTCCCAACCCCGAGCAGGTCACGGCCTTCGCGGTCTCGATCGAGCCCGCCAGTGGATCGCCCGCACCTACCGGGCCGGTGGTGCTCCTGGGGGCAGTCGCGGGCTGACGAGCAGACGGCGGGATTCGTGCGCGGTCGCTACAGCAGCTCCGCGACGGTCACGCCCGGGCCACCCTGCTCGGGCTCGGCGTCACGGAAGCGTGTGCAGTAGCTCGAGGCCGCGAGGTACTCGATGATCGCGCGCTTCAGCGCTCCGGTGCCGAGACCGTGTACGATGCGCACCGTCTGCACACCGGCGCTCTGTGCTTGATCGAGAAACTTCGCGAGACGGTCGAGCGCTTCGCGCGCACGAAGCCCGATCAAGCGCAACTCGGTCGGCGCCTCGTCGGTGCCCTCGGCCGCCCTTCGAGCGGGCAGGACCGGCGTGCGAGCGCTCACGACGGTGAGGGGAAGCACGCGCAGCTCGGCGGTGGGTACGCGGAACGAAACACTGCCGCGCCGCACGCGTGCCGACTCGCCGGCGATCTCGACCAGCTCGCCGCGAATCGCCGTCCCGCGCACCTCGACCTGGTCGCCGATCGCCGCCGGACGATCGTCGGCGACCGCCGGCTCCGCCACCTCGGCGGCGCGCTTCTTGATCTCCTCGTCCTTGCCGCGCACGAACGCGCCGAGCGAGACCGCGGCGTCCGGCTGACGGCGGCGCACCACCTCGAGCAATGCCCGCCCCTCCGCCTTCAAGGAACGCAGGAACTCGCGGGCGTCGGCGAGCTCGGCGCTCCAGCGTGCTCTGCGCCGCTCGCGCAGCTCGCCCAGAAGATCGGCATACTCGCGCTCACGCTCCGCGAGCACTCGTCGCTCCTCGACCAGGGCCTGCCGCTCGTCTTCGAAGCGCCGCCGGCGATCCTCTAGGTGGGTGAGCGCTTGCGCCAGCTCGCGCGCCGAGGTGCCGAGACGCTCGGCGGCGGCCGTCAGCACCGACGCCGGCAACCCGAGCCGGCGCGCCATGCTGAGGCCGAGGCTTTCGCCGACCGAACCGTAGATCAGCCGGTAGCGCGGCTCGAAGCTGTGCGCGTCGATCTCGACGGCGGCGACCTCGACACCCGGCGCGCCCAGTGCGTAGAGCTTGACCGGCGCGTAGTGCGTTGCGGTCGCGACCAACGCGCCGGCCTCGATCAGCCGGTCGACGAGCGCGACGGCGAGCGCCGCTCCCTCCTCGGGGTCGGTACCGACGCCGGGCTCGTCCAGCAGCACCAGCGCGGGCGGTGCGAGGACGCGAACGATCTCGACCAGATTGACGATGTGGGAGGAGAAGGTCGAGAGATCGCGCGCGATGCTTTGATCGTCACCGAGGTCGGTGAAGACGGCGGTGACGAAGGGCACGGTGCTTCCCTCCTGCGCTGGGATGAGAATACCCGACTGCGCCATCAACGTGAGCAGGCCGAGGGTCTTCAGCGCCACACTCTTGCCCCCGGTATTCGGGCCCGACTCAGGATGAGTGCCTTCTTTCCGGCTGCGATCCGGATGTCGACGGGTGTGATCGGGCGGCCGGTGAGGAGAAGCTCGGGATGACGGGCGCTGCGCAGATCGACGGTGTCACCCAGGATGGGACTGCAGCAGCGGAAGCGGCGCGCGAACGCGGCGCCGGCCGCCAACGCGTCGATCTCGGCCAGTGCCGCCAGCGCCGACGCGATCTCGGAGCGCACCGCACCCACTTGCGCCGTCAGCAATCCGAGGAGGCGCAGCTCCTCGATCTCCTCGTCCTTCTGCACCAGCAGCAGACGATTGTTGAGCTCGATCGCGAACAGCGGCTCGACGAAGAGCGTTTCGCCCGAGGCCGATCGGTCCTGGACGACACCGGCGACCTGGGCAGCCGCAGCGCTTCTGACCGGCACCACGAAGCGGTTGTTGCGCACCGTCACGTAGCGATCGGCGATGCCCTCCGCGGCGGTGCTCGAAGCAACCAGGCGGCCGAGACGGTCCTCGATCTCCTGCCGGAGATCACGTAACTCCGCGCGCAGCTCGACCAGACGTGGACTCGCGTCGTCGGCGAGCGCCCCGGCGTCGTCGAGCATGCGTGTCAGCGCCGCTTCGAGCTCGGGAAGCGGTGGCAGTCGCGCCGGAAGGTCGGCGAGCGCCGGGTACTCGGCGACCTTGCCCTGCAGAAACTGGCGGAGCAGGCGCGCCTGGCGCAGCGCCGAACGAACCTCGACCAAGCGCTCGCCGGGGAGCACCGCGCTTTCGTGGCTCGCGAGCGCCAGCGACTCGCGGACGTCGGGAAAGCCCGCGAGCGGAACGGGACCGCTCGCTTCGGCGAGTCGGTGGAAGCTCCATTGACGCTCGAGCTTGCGCTCGGCGACGGCGCGGTCGCGCGCGGGCCGCTGTGCGCGACAGACCTCGGCGCCGGGCGCCGACACCGCCCCCGCCGCGAGCGCTTCCAGGACCATCGGGAAGGCGAGAGCCTCGAGGTCGCGGGGGCGCACGAAAAATGCCTACTCGATGTGCGCGCCGAGTGGCAAATCGCCGGCCGGCACGCGACAATGCGACGCGTGCAGATCGAAGGCGCCACGGCGCTCGTCACCGGGGCATCGAGCGGAATCGGCGCGGCGCTCAGCCGAGAGCTCGCACGCGCCGGGGCCTCGGTGGCGCTGGTCGCGCGGCGTGCGGATCTGCTCGCGAACGTGGTCGCGTCGTTGCCGCCCGCACGGAGCGTCGCCTTCCCGTGCGACGTACGCGACGCGCAAGCGGTCGCGGCCACCGTCGCGGAGGTCAAAGCGCGTTTCGAGAGGGTCGATCTCCTCGTCAACAACGCCGGCATCGGGCGCTACCTCTCGTTTCTCGACACCGACGCCGCCGAGACGAGCGCGATCCTCGACACCAACCTTCATGGCGCGCTGCACTTCACGCGTGCGCTCCTCCCCGACATGCTGGTCCGGCGCCACGGCCACATCGTGAATGTCGCCTCCATCGCCGGCCGGATCGGATCGCGTAACCACGCCGTGTACTGCGCCTCCAAGTTCGCGCTCGTCGGATTCAGCGAGAGCCTCGCCTACGATCTCGACGGAACCGGCGTCGGCATCACGCTGGTGAACCCGGGATTGATCGACACGCCTTTCTTCGGCCATCCATCGTTCGCCAGCTTTCCCGCGCGTGCCCGCGCCCGCGCCATCGCGCCGGAACGTGTCGCCGCGGCGATCCTCGACGCCGTGCGCCGCGGCCGCTTCGAGGTGACCATCCCACGACACTACGCGCTCGGCACTATCCTGAAAACCATAGCACCCGGCCTCTTCCGTCGTCTCATGCAGCGCTACGCCTGACACCTCGATTCCCGCCGTGCGCGGCGTGGCATTCACTTGTCACGCCCGAACCCCGTTGCTACTGGAAACGCGATGGGGGGTGTGCGCCGTTTTCCCGCTGACTTCCGCTGGGGCGCGGCGACTTCGGCGCATCAGATCGAAGGCGACTGCCGTAACAATCACTGGTGGGCGTGGGAGCAGGAGGGCGGGCACGTGCTGGACGGCTCGGTGTCGGGAGTCGCGTGCGACCACTGGAATCGCGTCGAGGAGGACGCCGAGCTGACGGCGAGCCTGGAGCACAACGCGCAGCGGCTCTCGCTCGAGTGGAGCCGGATCGAGCCCGCGTGCGGAGAGTTCGACGCCGCGGCGATCGAGCACTATCGGCGCGAGCTCGAAACCCTCAGAGCACGCGGCATCGCGCCGAGCGTCACGCTCCACCACTTCACCAATCCACTGTGGATGCAGAACCAGGGCGGCTGGGAGAATCCGAACAGTCCTGATTGGGCGGCTCGCTACACGGAACGCGCCGTGCGCGAGCTTGCCCCGCTCGTGGCCGAGTGGTGGACCATCAACGAGCCGATGGTCGTGACCATCGCCGGCTATGTCGTCGGCATGCACCCGCCGTGCGTGCGCGACATGGGGCGTGCCGTCCTGGTGGCACGCCACCTCTTGCTGGCACACGCGGCGATGTACGGAGCCGCCCACGCCGCCGGCGCTTCCACGCCGGTAGGACTGGTGAAGCACATGCCCTATTTCGAACCGCTCGATCCCGACTCCGAGGCCGATCGCACGGCGTGCGAGCTCGAGGACTGGTTCATGAACGGCTGCTTCCTCGACAGCGTCGCGACCGGCACGATACTCGCGCCTTTCGGCGACGGCGAGCAGACGGCCGATCTGAAAGATGCCTGGGACGCGATCGGGCTCAACTACTACGCGCGTGCCCGTGCCTCGGCGACGCTGCCGCCCGGAGGGCTCACCGCCCGCGCGCGTCCGGGCGAGACCCCCGAGACGACCGACATGGGGTGGGAGGTTTACCCTGACGGATTGAGCGCGTGTCTCCAGCGGCTGGCGCGCTATCGGCGACCGCTCGTCGTCACCGAGAACGGCATCGCCACCGGCGACGACGAAGCACGCTGCCGCTACCTCGTGCGCCACCTCGGCGCGGTGCGTGCGGCGATGGACGCGGGGGCGGACGTGCGCGGCTACTATCACTGGACGCTGTACGACAACTTCGAGTGGGCGGAAGGCTACCGCCCCCGCTTCGGCTTGGTCGAGCACGACCGTGCCACGCAGCGTCGCTGCCCGCGTCCGAGCGCCTTCCTCTACCGCGACATCATTCGCGCCGGAGGACTCGTCCCGGAGGTCAGTGAACGCTACCATGCGCAGTCGTCGGGAGGTGGGCAATGAGTGAGCGGCGGCGGAAGCTCGCGGTGGCCGGGGACGCAGCGACGCGCGGGGGCGACGCACGCGCGCGCCGTCGCAGCGCGCCAAGCGGTGGGCGCGGACGGCTACGCGCCGTTCCCGCGCGCGACGAGTTCGGTCTCGACCCGGAGTTCCGCGCCCAGGCGCTGCCGCTCTTCCGCCTGCTGTACGAGAAATACTGGCGTGTCGAGGCGCGCGGCGCCGCCAACGTTCCACGATCCGGTCCGGTCATTCTGGTGGCGAATCACTCGGGCGCGATTCCCTTCGACGCGACCATGATCGCGTGTGCCCTCGACGAGGCCCGTCACCCGCGTCCGGCCCGCTTCCTGTACGATCGTTTCGTCGAGAACCTGCCGTGGGTTCCGGACTTCTATCGGCGTGCCGGCGGTGTGCTCGCGAGCCATGCCAACGCCGAGCGCTTGCTCGAGACCGGTCAACTGATCGGGCTCTTTCCCGAGGGCGTGTCGGGACTCTCGAAGCTCTACTCGGAACGCTACGTGCTGCAGCCGTTCTCGAGCGGCTTCGTGCGTCTCGCGCTCCGCTATCGCGCTCCCATCGTGCCGGTGGCGGTGGTCGGCGCCGAGGAGATCTATCCGCTGATCGGGCGGGTGCGGGCGGTTGGCTCGCTGCTCGGCATTCCCTACCTGCCGGTCACGCCTTTCTTTCCGCTGCTCGGTCCACTGGGCATGATCCCGCTGCCGACCAAATGGAGGATCCGCTTCGGGAAGCCGGTGGTGCTGGGGACGGGTTCGTCCCAGCGTCCCGACGGCACCGCCGTGCGCTCCATGGCCGAACACATGCGAAGCCGCGTGCAACAGATGGTGCGACAACTCTTGCGACAGCGCAGCGGGGTTTTCTAGCGCTCGCGCTTGGTCCGCGACCGGGGCGCACCCTGCTTGACACAGTGTGCGCCGTTCGGGGCACGAGCGGCGTGGCGCAGAGCGGCGTAGTAGAGCGGAATCCTTAAGTAGCGCCCGGGGCATGGCGGTTGCTCCCCTCTCCGATCGTGGAGACACGCCGCAGACTCATCTGGCTGCAGATGATGACGCTCGCCGCCGCTGGGCTGTTCGGGGCGCCGCTGCTCAGCGGGTTCGTTCCGGGCGTGTTTTCGGCGCTCGCGCTCGTTGCCGCCATCAGCCTCGGGCTCTGCACCCTCAAGGGCCTCGATCGTGAGGCGGCGGCCTCCGTCGAGGGTGGGCGGCTCAAGAACGAGCTCATGAGCAACGTCTCGCACGAGCTGCGCACGCCGCTCAATGCCATTCTCGGCTATGCCGAGGTCCTCGAATCGATGCCGGAGCTTCCCTCGGCCGAGCGCGATCGTATCGTCACCCGCATCCTCTCGAACGCCGTGACGCTCACGTGCTCGATCAACAACCTGCTCGAGTACTCGTCGGTCGCCTCGGGTGAGCGTGCCGTGCGGCCATCCCCGGTCCGGGTGGCCGATCTCTTCGACGAGATCGAGCCCTGGGTCGGTCGCATGATCGATGGCAAACCAATCGCCTTTGCATGGGCCGTAGAGCCGGAGCTGCCGGCGATCGAGACCGATCGCTCGAAGCTCCGCCAGGTCGTCCTCAATCTCCTCAGCAACGCCGCGAAGTTCACGTCGACGGGGGAAATCCACCTCTCGGCCGCGCACTCCGATGTGCGTGTTGGGAGGCGCGCGCGCAGTGCCGTCGCGCGCCCCTCACGCCGGTCGGGCGCCTGCTAGGCCGGCGCGACCAGCCCCAGCTCCCTGGCCATTGCTTCCCGCATCTTGAACTTCTGCACCTTACCCGTGACCGTGAGCGGGTATTCCCCGACGAAGCGAACGTACCTGGGCACCTTGTAGTGAGCGATGCGCGAGCGGCAGAACTCGCGCATCTCCTCGGCGGTTGCCGTCTCCCCCTCGCCCAGGAGAATCCAGGCCGCGATCTCCTCGCCGAGTCGGGGATCGGGCACCCCGAAGACCTGCACGTCGCGCACTTTGGGGTGCGTGTAGAGCAACTCCTCGATCTCGCGGGGATAGACGTTCTCGCCGCCGCGGATGACCATGTCCTTGATACGACCCGTGATGCGGCAGTAGCCGTGCTCGTCCATGGTGGCGAGGTCACCGGTGTGCAGCCAGCCCTGACGGTCGATCGCTGCTGCCGTCGCCTCCGGCATCTTGTAGTAGCCCCGCATGACGAGATAGCCGCGGCAGCAAAGCTCTCCCTGTGCGCCTCGGGGAACCTCACCGCCGCTCTCGGGATCGACGATTCTCACCTCGACGTGCGGCAGCGCGCGTCCGACGGTCGCCACGCGCAGCTCGATCGGGTCCTCGGTGCGCGTTTGCGTGATCACCGGCGAGGCCTCCGTCTGCCCGTAGGCGATGGTGATGCCGCGGGCGTGCATGCGGTCCACCACCTGCCGCATCACCTCGATCGGGCACGGCGCGCCCGCCATGATCCCGGTGCGAAGCGACGTGAGGTCGAACTCGGCGAACCGCGGATGAGCGAGCTCGGCGATGAACATCGTCGGCACGCCATGCAAGACCGTACAGCGCTCCGCTGCCACCGCCGCGAGCGTCTTTTCGGCATCGAAGTGCTCGGACGGCACGACCAGCGTGGCGCCGCGGCAGAACGCGGCGAGCGTGCCGAGCACGCAGCCGAAGCAGTGATAGAAGGGCACCGGCACGCACAGACGGTCGTCGCGGCCGAGCCGCATGCAGTCGCCGACGTAGTGGGCGTTGTTGACGAGATTGCGTGTGGGTCAGCTCGGCGCCCTTCGGAAACCCGGTCGTGCCCGAGGTGTACTGGATGTTCACGGGGTCGTCGGGATCGACGGTGTCCTGGCGCTGCCGCAGCTGGTAGTCGGTGATCCCCGCACCGGCGGCCAGGACCTCCGACCAGGCGAGTATGCCGGGCCCGGCGTCATCGCCGAAGAGCGCGACGTGCTTCAGGCGCGGGAAGCGCTTGCTCGCCAGGCGCCCGGGGCGTGACTCGCGGATCTCGGGACAGCATTCCGCGAGCAGCTCGGGATAGACCGAGTCGCGAAAGCGGTCGATCAGGAAGAGCGCCGTCGCGTCGGATTGCTCGAGTACGTAACCGAGCTCGTGGGCGCGGTACGCCGGGTTCACCGTCACGAGCACGGCACCGATCTTGGCGGTGGCGATCTGCAGCAGCACCCACTCGGGACGATTCGTCGCCCAGACCGCCACATGGTCTCCGGCGTTGACGCCGAGACCGATCAAGCCCTTGGCGAGCTGATTGACGCGCGTCAGCACGTCGCCGTACGACCAACGCACACCCTGCTCGGGAAAGACCGCGGCCTCGCGGCGCGCGGCGCCGAGCGCGACCCGATCGAAGAGGGCACCGATGGTGATCCGTTCCATGGACTGGGCCGGGTCTACGGGACGCGCATGCCGGCGGCGCGTTCCGTGAGCTGGGTGTCGATCGCGCCCGCGACCTCGATGAAGGCCCGGCTCTGCGGGTGGTCCGGGTTTGCGGCGACGATCGGGATTCCGCGATCGCCGGCAGCGCGGATCTCGGAGAGCAGCGGAATCTCGCCCAGGAAAGGGACGCCGTACTCGCGGGCCATCCCTTCGCCACCGCCGTGCCCGAAGATGTCGGCGCGGGCGCCGCAGCCAGGGCAGAGGTGGTAGCTCATGTTCTCGACCACGCCCAGCACCGGGGCGTTCACTTGCTGGAACATCGTGATGCCGCGCTTCACGTCGAGCAGCGCCACATCCTGAGGCGTGGTGACGATGACGCCGCCGGCGAGCGGAACCTGCTGAGCGACGGTCAGCTGCGCGTCGCCGGTGCCGGGAGGGAGGTCGAGCACCAGATAGTCGAGCTCGCCCCACTCGACGTTCTTGAAGAACTCCGTGATGAGCTTGGTGACCATCGGTCCCCGCCAGATGACGGGGGTGCGCTCCCCCACGAACATCCCCATCGAGATTGCCCGCAAGCCGAACTTTTCCACCGGAACGATGCGACGGTCGGGACGGACCTCCGGCTTCTCGTCGGTGAGCCCGAGCATCATCGGGACGCTCGGCCCGTAGACGTCGGCGTCGAGCAGGCCGGTCTGGTGTCCGAGACGCGTGAGGGCGCAGGCGACGTTGACCGCGACCGTCGACTTGCCGACTCCCCCCTTGCCCGAGGCGACGGCGACGATGTTGCGGATGCCGGGGATGCCCGTCCGCGCCGGACGAGGACCGGCGGCGGCGGCCGGCCGGGCCGCCTGCTCGATCACGATCTCGAGCGGCAGGTCGGTTACGGCGGCGATGGCGGCCGTCACCCCCTGGCGGATCTCGGCAACCGCGTCCTGGTTGGCGGTGAGGGTGAGCTCGACGGTCACGCCGCGCGCGCCCACCTGGATGTCACGGACCAGGCCGAACGAGACGATGTCGCGCGAGAAGCCGGGGTAGCGCACCTGCTTTAGCGCTTCCAACAGCTCCTGCGGCGTGGCCATGCCGCACGCATAGCACGCGAGGATCGAAGGGGAAATTTGCGCCCATGGGCGCGGCATGGCACCCGCGCTGTGCCAGGAATGCGCTTTGGCATGCCGCCCGTCTCACAGGGCCACGCAACTACGCGGGGTTGGCGGCGCAGCGCCTTGGACCGTACCTTGCTCACCGTATAGCTGCGGCGCTACGCGCCACTATACGAAAGAGGGAGGAGCAAGTTCATGAGCGACGACAACGCAAACCGGAGTATCCGCGAGCTACGCGTGCGGTTGGGGATGACCCAGGAAGAGTTCGCGCACGCAGTGGCGGTGACCTTCTCGACCGTGAATCGCTGGGAGAACGGTCACGCCAAGCCGAGCAAGCTCGCGCGCCGCGCGATCGAGGCTTTGGCGCGCCGCGGCGCGCCACGGCGCGACGGCGGCAGTATGAATCTCAGCGAGCGCGCCGTGCCCGACCTTCTGGCTGCCGACTCGCATCAATAGCTCCACCGCCCCCCGGCCCCTCCCCCGAGGACCGAGCCACCGCCCGGCGATGCCGACGCCGGGCGGTGTGATCGGCTTCTCGAAGCTCTGGCTGGCTAGGTCGTTGCCGGTGGCGCGCCCGACATCCAGCGCCGCGTACGCTCGAACAGCGCGACCAGACCCCGCCACAGTCTGGGCGTCAGCCAGGCGACCACCAGCACGAACGCCAAGACCAGAGACAGCATGGCGAGCGGATGGTTGAAGATCAGCCAGATGCCGATCAGGGTGGCGAAATCCTCGGTGAAGCTCGCGATCCAGTTGCTGACGGGCTCGGGACTGGTGTTGATGGCGAGACGCGCCGTTGCCTTGGTCGCGTGGGCGCTCAGCGCCACGGTACCACCCGCCAGCAATGCCGCGAGCTCGAGCGGTGGGCTCACGTCTCCGATCGCGCGCGCCGCCAGGATGGCGCCGGCGGGTACGCGAATGAAGGTGTGAAGAGCATCCCAGGCGCTGTCCACGTAGGGAGTCTTGTCGGCGAAGAACTCGATGACGTAGAGCGTGAGCGCCGCGGCGATCACCGCCGGGTGTGCGAGGACCTGAAGGTCGGGGGGCAGATTGATCAACCCTGCCGCCTGCGCGAGGCCGAGCACCGCAACCGTGGCGTAGAGGTTGATGCCAGCCGTCCAGGCGCTGCCGAGCGCCAGGCTGAGCATGCTGAGTGTTTGCTCCATGGGCGCGCGCCAAACATGGACGCCTCGGAAACGTTGCGCAAGTAGGCCTCGCGATTCGAGCCCGCGCATCGACGCGCCGCGCCCGACGCGAGTTGCAGGCTCCCCCAGGAACGCCCTATTGTCGGCGATGTCCGTGTCGAAGGGCGCCCGCCGATGCTCCGTTCCGGCTCGTGGATAGGGAGGCCCGCAAGTCATATGCCGCGACGCCGTATCCAGAAACCTCGCCGGCAGGACAAACCAGCGGCACCATTTCATTCGCCGTTTCGTGGCCTCGCCGGGAAGGTGCGTGTCGCGCCGGAAACGGCCAAGCCGCCGCGCCGGTCGTCCGGGAGTGCAGATGCGAGACGGTCGGAGATCC
Source organism: uncultured delta proteobacterium (assembly GCA_963846105.1). GTDB lineage: Bacteria > Desulfobacterota > Binatia > UTPRO1 > UTPRO1 > CAWJUT01. The sequence goes on along the minus strand of CAWJUT010000017.1, from coordinate 448,671 downwards.
GGCGCCGCGCGTCCCCAGGCTCGCCCAGCGGAGCCGCTCGGGGAAGGCCGCGGCTCTAGCGACGCGCGCCAGGTTCGCCCAGTCGAGCCGCTCGACGAGCGCGACGTCTTCTTGAACGCGGTCGCGGACGTGCAGCCGATCTCCGCCGACCCGAGGGTCGCCGCGCCGCCGCCATCCTTCCAGTTCCTCAGAGCGCCGGTCAACGAAGAAGCCGAGGCGCTGGCCAGACTCTCCGATCTCGTTTCCGGCGCCGCCGAGTTCGATCTGAGTGACTCGACCGAGTACGTCGAGGGTGCGGTCGTTGGTCTCGACCGCCGCATCCTGCGCCGGCTCCGCCGCGGGGAGTTCGCCTACCAGGCCGCCATCGACCTGCACGGAATGAGCGCGGTGCCGGCGCGCGCGGCGGTGGAAGCCTTCATCAAGGAAGCGGTTCTCGTCGGCCACCGTTGCGTCCTCATCGTGCACGGCCGCGGCCACAACTCGAAAGACAACGTCCCCGTCCTGAAGGCGCGTCTCATGAACTGGCTCGCCGGCGGGCGAATCGGACGCGTGGTGCTGGCGTTCACGTCGGCGCGTCCGGCTGACGGAGGAACCGGGGCCGTCTACGTGCTGTTGCGGCGACGGCGCGGCGCCAAGGAGCCGATCACCGTCTACGAGGGCGCCAAACGCGAATGAGTCTGGCGGCTGATCTCTGCACCGGACTCAGGATCCTGCTGTCACCCTTGTTCGCGTGGACGCTCGCGCTGGCAGTCAGCGCGACGAGTGCCTGGCCGCTCGCGATCTGTCTCGTTGCGATGCTCACCGATCTCGCCGACGGTCGTCTCGCGCGCGCCGGTGGCCGCCCGCGGCCGTCGGGTCGTCTCTTCGATCACGGCGCCGACGCGCTGTTCCTCTTTCCCGGCCTCGCGGTTCTGGCATGCGCCGGCCGTCTGCCGGTCGTTCTTCCCATCGCCGCGGTGGTCGCTTTCTCGCTCTACCTCGCTGACGGCTGGTGGCGCGGGCGCAGCGAGGGACGTGTCCTGCTCGAGCCGAGTCGCTCGGGAGCCGCCGCCGGCGTCGCCAACTATACCGTCGCTGCCGGTGCCGCGGGCGCGCTGTGGATCGGTGCCGGCGCGCTCGATCGGATCGTGTATGCCGCCGCGCTGGCGGCGGCAGCGCTCAACCTCGCGGCCGCGTTCGACCGCACCCGCACCTGGCGCAGATCATGAGCGCGCCGTAGACCCCGCCGTCAGCTCGCGCGAGGCGCGCGGCAAGAACGGCAGGCCGAGCGACGCGTTCATGATCATGAAGATGAAATGGGTGCAGAGGCTGAACGCGAGCAGGCTCGCTTCCGGCGCCCGGTCCTTGAAGAAGTACAACCAGAGAAACTGCGGCGCGCCCAGGTGCGCGGCACCGATCGGCAGCGCTGCCGAGAAGAAGATGATGGGCAAATAGAAGAGCAGCTCGAAGTAGGGCAGATGCATCCCGAAGCACTTGAGCGCGAAGTAGTAGACCACCGTCGCCATCAGGAAGTTCGGACTCTTGTAGAGCAGCAGCAACAGGTAGTGCCGCGGGCGCGCCAGGCGAAAGGCCCTGAGCATGCGGGCCGCGGGCACGCCTTCGAGTCGCGGACCGAAGAGCCAGAAGAAGACGAGGTGCAGCGCCAGGTACGCGTAGAGGACGACGTAGACCATCGCGAATGGTTGATCGAACGCCCGCCCCGCGAACGCGACGCCGAGACTGGAGAACACGGTGAGCTGATAGACCTCGACGAACATCAAGAAGAGAACCGAGCTCGCCACCTCCAGGAACGGGATGCCGTCGCGGCGATTGAGGTACACGGCGATGCCTCCCTGGCCGAGCGGAGAGTTGAGCAGCGTGAGGAGGTACGTGGTAGCGCGGATCGGCAGGATGTCGGCGTACGCGACGCGGCAGTTGAACCAATTGATGACGCGTGTGACGCAAAACGTGTCGACGAGCAGATAGAGCACCGAGTACGGCAGCATGATCGCGAGGTAGGGAACGAGGTTGGCGCCCGCGAGCGCCTCCCACACGCTTCGCGAACGGCACGCGACGGAAGATCATCACGAAGATGAGCGCGGTGATCGCCCACGGAATCAGGCGCACTGCGATGCTGGGGTGGGGCTTGGTCGCGCACGCTTCCCCGTCGGGAAGCGCGGAAGGGTCGCCGCTACGCACGGCCGCGGACCATAACGCCGCCTCGGACACGTGACAACTCGTGACGGTTCGCGTAGTGACGCGGCGCGATCTTGACTTGACGCGCACGCGGCTCCTAGAACCGCACCATGCGGCATCGGCTTCCGCTGCTCGCGGTCGTGCTGGTCGCGGGCTGCACCTCGATGCAGGAGCAGTACAGCGTGCGCCGCAGCAACATCTCGTGCGAAGAGGCCAACCGCTACGCCCTGCAGAGCTTGCGCACTCTCGGGTACGAGGTGAAGGAGTTTCGACTCGCGGCGATCGGCCGCGAGGGATTCCTCAAGGCCACGAGGTCGGCCGAGAGCGACACCGCCAGTAGCGGTACGGTCACCATCCGCTGTGAGCCGAACGAGGTGGTGCTGAAGGCTGCCGACGAGCAGTTCCTCAAGCAGGATCTCACGTTCACGCGTGGCTTCTACATCTCGTTCACCAACCTCGCCGATCATGGCGAGGAAAGCGCGGCGTACCAGAAGAAACTCGAGGGTGGGACGACGAGCGGCGGCGCCAAGTTCAAGATCCAGCCGCAGATCGGCCTCGAGACCAAGCTCGACTTCGGCGAGGATCTCGCTTCCGCGGGCGTGGTCGCGGTCAAGGTGACGGTCGAGAACGGAAGCGGTCGCACCTACAAGCTCGACCCCTCGAGCATCGAGCTGCGCACCGCCGCCGGCGGCGAGAAGGTGCTACAGATGCCGCCCGCGGCCGTGACCGCGGCGCTCGTGAAAACCGCCGCGGCGGAAGCGGGCGAGGGAGTGCCGCAGCCCGATCCGCAACGTGTCGAGGCGCTGCTGCACGAGCGCGCGTTGACGGCGCGCACCCTCGGTCCGGGAGACCACGCGGAGGGATTCGTCTATTTTCCGACCGGACAGTACAGTCGCGCGCGCGCCACGCTCGTCGACACCGAAACCGAAGAGGACGAAGGATTCCTCGTCGAGTTCTAGGACTCGGGAGAAAAGCCATGACCGGCAGAGACGCCCTGCTCAAAGCCTTCGACCGTCTGTTCGACAAGGCCGCTCACAAGCTTTCGATCGAGTGCAGCGACGAGCAGAAGGACGAAGCGAAGCAACGCTTCGAGGAGCGCTTCTCGACGTTGCTCGACGCGCTCAAGAACCTCCAGCTGCGGGAGCTTCCCGAGGACGCGCTGCGCACGATGGAAGAGGGCATCGACAAGCTCTCGGCCGCCGAGCTGGTCGGATTGCTGGCATCGGTGCCGCTCGTGACGCACGCGCAAGAGATGCTGCGCGCGCTCGCCTATCGCGCCGCCGAGCAACGTCTGCTCGAGCACTACATCAGCAGCGCCGACGACACCTACGGGGGGAACTGACCCACTTGTGACGGCAGAGTCCGGCTGGTGATGGTCGGCGTGCGAGCGGAAACGCTCGGCCGATCTCACGCCGGCGCCGGCGCGAGCACGGCCAGCACCAGCAGTCGCTCGCTCCCACCGTTGCGAATGCCATGCGGAACGCCCGCCGGTGCGACGAGCATGGTTCCCGCCTGCATCGGCAACTCTGTCTTCTCGAGCAAGAAGAGGCCGCGGCCGGCGAGCACGTGGTAGACCTTGTCCATGCCGGCGTGCGCATGCAGCGCGTGCTCCTGCCCAGGCTCGAACGCGTTCAGCCCCACCATCAAGCGTTCGGACTGGAAGAGCGTCGCCTTCCCCATCTTGTCCGCGTTCCAGACGGCATGGTCTTCGGGACGGATCGGCGTCGGATGGTCCATGCCGCAACGTAGCGTGATCCTGTTCCAGAGTGGAGCAGCGCGCCGATGTTTTATCTCTTGACTGCATCCCGGTCTCGGATGGATATCGTTGAGGATGGACTCCCAGCACCCCCGCACCCCGCAAGGCGCAAGCCTGCTCCTCCTCGTCGTCACCCTGCTCATGCCCATCGCCGCCGGCGCACAGACGCGCGGCGTGCAGCTCACCCCTGACAGCGAGCGCATCCTCGTCAACAAGGACATCGGCTCGGAACGCTGGGCGATCACCCAGAACCAGGACGATACCACGTTGACCGGAAACGTGTTTCGCGCCGGCGGGGGTGCGCCGGCGTTCGTGTTCTGCGAGCCGATCGGCGGCGGCGTCTACCGCTGTTTCGGGGCCGACGCCTGTACGAGCGGGGGCGCGCAGCGCGGTATCCAGAACACGCCGGACGCGCGACGCATCATCGTCAACAAAGACGTCGGCTCGGAACGCTGGGCGATCAGCCGCAACCTCGACGACGGCACCGTGACCGGCAACGTGTTCAGGTCCGACGGCGGTGCGCCGGCTTTCATTTTCTGCGAGCCGACCGGCGGCAACAACCTGCGATGCCAAGGGGCGAACGCGTGTCAGAGCGCGCCGTGCGTCGGCGGCTTCTCTTTTGTCGCCGACGTTTCGCTGCCAGCCGATTTCTTCTCGGTTCCGGTGCCCTGCGGCGACAGCTACGACTTCATCGGCGACGTCACCATACCGCAGGATTTCTTTCTGCCCCCGGACACCGAGAGGAGCACGGCCAACTCCCTGGCGAACGACATCCAGGAGCAGGCGAAACCCCTTCTCCAGATCGGCATCGGGCTCATCGGCTCCGCCCAGTCGATCGAGAACCGCGCCGCGATCGCCGGGCAGAGCACCTTCTTCTGCGCCGAGGGCGGCTTCTACACCGAGACCTCCGACAGCATCGAGTTCTTCAGTTGCCAGGAGGACGGCGTGGTCACCAACGGCTTGACCACTTTCTCGGTCGACGACATCACGGGCGAGGTCTTCGTCTCGTTCGATGACAATTTCTCGGTGTTCGACGTGTTCACCGGCGAGCAGACGTTCTACGCCGGAACGCTCTCCGTTCTCCTCGACGGCGATTTCCTCATCACCAATGGGTCGCTCGGAGTGGCGAGCAACGTTCTCGGCTCGTTTTTCATCGACTTCTTCGACCTCGAGGTCGACGGGAACCTGGTTCCGCTCTCCGGCGCGTTCTTCATCGAGGTCGTGGACGGCTTCGGCGACTTCAGTAATCTGCATTTCTTCACGTACGAGGCACTCGGCTTCCAGATCGACCGGGTGACGATCGAGCTGCTCGACGGCACCGCGGAGACGTGGATCTTCGCGTTCACGCTCTGCGATCCGTGCACCACGAGCGAGACCTGCGCCGACGGGTTGGGCTGCTTCGAATGCGACGATCAGTGCGTCGAAGGGGGCGTCACCAGCCGCTGCAGCCTGCTCGACGACTTCGTGCAGTGCGCGGACGGGTCGTTCTGATCCGCGATCGCCGGCGCACGGGTTACGGCAGAAACTCTCGCGACCGCCCGCGCGCGGCGGCCACGGCGCCGCGGTAGCGAACGACCCTCACCCGACGAGCGGGTCGTAGTCCCCGAAGCTCCAGACGTGGCCCTCGAGGTCGCGACAGCTGTAGCCTTTCCCGCCGTACGGCTTGTCCTCCAACGGCAGCACGATCTGGGCCCCCGCCTTCACCGCCCGGTCGTGATGCGCATCGACGTTCTCGACGACCACGTAGACGCTCTGGGTGCCACGGCCGCCGATCTCGCGCGGCGTGGTCATGACCTCGTCGAAACCGCCGCCGTGCTTGCCCGCGGTGCCGAGCATGATCATGCCGTTGCCGTAACGAAGCTGCGCGTGGGCGATCTCGCCTTTTTCCTCCCCGGGCACCACCAGATGCTTCTCGAACCCGAACGCGCTGCACAGCCACTCGATGGCGGCCGGCGCGTCGTGGTACCGCATGCCGGGGATCACACTGTTCTTCGGGAGCGCCATTTGCGAATCCTCCTCGACGCTATACGCGGCGGAACTTGGGGAGCGTGACCTCGGGTGTCATCTCCTCGAACACCACCGTGACCGGCATCCCGACGCGGAGCTCGTGCGGCGGACAGTCGATGACGTTCGAGGTGAGCTTCGGTCCCTCGGCGAGCTTCACCACCACGACGGCGTACGGCACGTCGGCGGCGAAGCCCGGGTGATACACCTGGTGCATGATGTTGAAGCTGTAGATCTCACCGCGCCCGGACACCTCGACCCAGGTGGCATCGGTCGCGAGGCAGCCGCTGCACAATTCACGCGGAGGAAAGCGCAACACCCCGCAGCCTCCGCAGCGCTGCACCAGCAAGCGTCGCTCGCGCGCCGCCGCGAAGAAAGGCGCCAGCGCGGGTGTCACCTCGGGAACCGGTTTGGCGGCTGCGTCAGTGCTCACGATGGCAGCGGACTCAGTACGAGCGTCGAGTGGGTCGAGAGCAAGCCGCCGTTGCCGCTCACCAGCACGACGTCGTGCCGCGGCACCTGCCGCTCGCCGGCCTCGCCGCGCGCTTGCACGATCGCCTCGGCGATCGGCGTCATGCCCCACATGTAGAAGGACGAAAGCTGGCCGCCGCCGGTGTTGACGGGCAGCGAGCCGCCGGGTGCGGTATGTCCGGCGGCGACGAAGGCGCCGCCCTCTCCTTTGGCGCAGAAGCCGTAATCCTCGAGGGTGACCAGCACGGTGAAGGTGTAGCAATCGTAGAGCTCGCAGACATCGACGTCGCGTGCCTCGATGCCAGCCATGCGGAACGCGGTGCGCTTCGCGAGCGGTGCGCCCGAGGAGAGGCTTTCGGCGACGTCCCCGCCGGGATGTCCCTGCCCCATGCCCCAGAGGTAGACGGGAGGCTTGCGGAGAGCGCGCGCACGCTCCGCCGAGGTCACGATGACGGCGCAGCCGCCGTTCGACACCAAGCAGCAATCGAGGATGTGGAAAGGCTCCACCACCCAGCGCGAGCGTGGTACTGCGCGAGCGTCAGCGGAGTGTCCCGGAACTGCGCCGCGGGGTTCATGTTCGCCCAGCGACGCTGGCTCACCGCTACCATGCCGAGATGGTCCTGCGTCGTTCCGTACGCGTGCATGTGACGGCGTGCCACCATCGCGTACAAGGCGTTCATCCCGAACTGGCCGTAGGCGGCGTCGAGACCGCGGGCGAAGGCGTAGGAAGAAGCCGATCCAGTCGAGCCGGTCGCCTCGCCGCCGCGCCGACGTTGCTCTTCGGGCGCTTTGAGCGGCCGGTCGGAGAACACGCACGCCACCGTCGTGCACATTCCAGCGGCGATGGCGAGTGCGGCGTGCTGGACCATGGCGCCGGCGGTGGCGCCCCCGACGTTCATGGTCGCCGAGAGGCGGAGGTCACGCAGGCCGAGGGCCTGCTGCAGCATGAACGAGCCCATGGCGGCCTCGCCCCAGGCGAGGCCGGGGTTCAAGAGCAGGCCGTCGAGATCCTCGCGCGCGAGACCCGCGTCTTCCAGGGCGAGGCGCACCGCTTCGACGGCAAAGCCCATGTGCGTACGGTCGAAGACCTTGCCCTGCGGTGTCACGCCGAGGCCCGCGATCGCGACCTCGCCCTTGAGAGACATGCGGCAACTCGTAGGCGAGGAGCGGACTCGGGTCAAACCGGGGTCGACGGCGATGCCACCGCAGCTCGCGGGGCAGTCGGCTCCGGTCGCCAGGGGCCTCGCCCCGCAACCCGCATGGGTTTTCCTTGACTATGGCTGTGCCACGCATGTTAGGTAGGCGCGTCGAGCCCGGTGCCGTTTGGACATCCGAGCTCGACGAGTCACTCATCAAGGCCAGCTCGATCGAAGGCGGGTACGTCCGACCCGGGCTGGGTGCCGGTTCAGGAACTGATCGACTGTTGGAGGGATCATGGGAGACGAAAACACACTCCTCGACGCACCGTCGGCTCGGACGTTGCTGCGTCGCGCCGCCTTCGGCGCCCTACCCGAGACCGTTCAAGACTTCCTCGATGCGGGGATGACGCGCGGCCAGGCCGCCGACGAGCTCCTCGGCTTCGTGAAGGGGCGCAAAGCGGGCGGCCGCTACATCGAGAAGGTCCACGACAAGTGGATCAAGTTCATGGTGAAGGCGAAGTTCCCGCTGCAGGAGAAGCTCGTGCTCTTCTGGCACGATCACTTCGCGACCAGCAACGAGAAGGTGCTGAACCCCAAGACCATGTCGAACCAGAACCGCACGCTGCGGCTCATGTGCCAGGGCAGCATGGTCGACCTCGTGAAGGCGATGAACAAGGACGCGGCGATGATCGAGTGGCTCGACACCGTGCGCAACCGCAAGCAGGTTCCGAACGAGAACTACGCGCGCGAGCTGATGGAGCTCTTCACCCTCGGCGTGTCCGATTTCAGCGGCAACCCCAACTACCTCCAGACGGACATCGTCCAGATCGCGCGCGCATTCACCGGATGGCGCTACGAGTTCAACAGCGGCGAGTCGTATCTCGACTCGAACGGCCCGAGCGACCCTGGCCCGCACGACTACATGATCCATTTTCAGTCGCGCGGCTTGAAGCGCATCTTCAAGAGCACGGGCCCCGGGGGCTTCAGCGACCCGCTCGGCCAGCCGTTCGCGCCCGGCAATGCCGTCAACGCCAACCAGGAGACCTACGAATCGGCGCTGGCCGAGATCGACCTGGTGACCGACATCCTGTTCGCCACACGAGGACAGCGAAGGTCGAGAAGACCATAGCGCGCCGCACCGCGCGCCGCTTGTTCGAGTACCTCGCGCGCCCGATCCCCGACCCGGTCTCCGTCGGCGACAAGGCGCTGGTCGACGCGCTCATCGCCACGTCGGGGTTCGACAGCAACTGGAACATCGGCGGCCTGGTGCGCGCCATCCTGACGCACGACGCCTTCTACGACACCAGCAAGCCGTCGGTGATGTGGCCTGCCGACTACGTCATCAGCACGTTCCGTGCTCCTCGGGATCAATCCCAAGCGCTGGGAGTACGTCGCCGGCGGCAGCTATCAGTCGGTGATCACGCAGATGAGCAACATGGGGCAGCTGCTGCTCTTCCCGCCGAGCGTCTTCGGATGGGATTGGGAGACGTCGTGGATCAGCAGCTCGAGCCTGCTCGCCCGCTACAACTTCGCGCGCGACGTCACGTCGGCACGCGAGGGCGGCAAGACGTCGTTCCGGCCCGAGAAGCTGATGGATCTCGAGCCTCACCCAGGCGGACGACATCGTCGACGCCGTCCTGGACGCTGCTCGGCGTGCCCGACCGCTACAGCGCGGCCGAGAAGCAGGTCCTTCACGACTATCTGCTCGCAGGAGCGAACCCGGACGATCCCCCAACCCCATCAGCGAGCCGCTCGATCTCTTCGACGACGACTACCGCAACACCGAAGCTGCACGGGCTCTTCGCGCTGGTGCTGCAGTCGGCCGGCTACCAGACACACTGAGGACAAAGCACATGGCGATCACACGACGTCAGTTCATCAAGCGCACGGGGTTGGTCGGCGCTGGTACGCTCCTCGGGCCGCAGCTCTTCAACAGTCTGCTGCTTCGCAAGGCGCTCGCCGCCATCGAGACCCGCTACTTCGTGGTGATTTTCCTCGACGGCGGCAACGACGGTCAAAATACCGTCGTGCCGATGGGGAACGGCGCTCGGCACGCTCCGGGACGACTACGACGACCATCGCCGCACGGACGGCGGCGGCATCAATCTCGACCCGCTGACGGATCTCGCCGGCGACGCAGATCGGGAACAACAACGGCGGCGACAACGCGCCGCTCGCCCTCCACCCCGGCTTTGGTGGCAACGGCTCTGGAGGTCTCAAGAACCTCTACGATCTGGGCAAGGTCGCGGTGATCCAGGGGTGCGGCTACCCGGATTACAGCCTCTCGCACGAGGAGTCGCGCGGCGATCTGGCAGAATGCGGATCCGCTCGGCACCGGGTACGGCGTCGGCACCGGCTGGCTGGGACGCTACCTCGCCAGCGCTTACGGCAGCAGACGACATCCCGGCGGTCAACATCCAGAATTCGATCGCCGGCGAGTTCAAGCAGACCGGCGACGAGCGTGCTCACGATCGACCGGCTGAACGATTTCGGCTTCCCGTACGACTTCTACAACTACTTCCAGGACCAGCCGCCAAGCGCCAGGCGTTCCTCGATCTCTGCATCCAGTCGCAGGGCAGCCCGCTACTCGACCCTGCAGTACATCGGGTCGAGCGGCGAGGCGACGCTGGTCGCCAGCGAGGCCTACGGCGTCAATCCGCCGGCCGAAGAGTCGCAGCTCCACGCCGACTATGTCGCCGATCGCGGCGACCTTCAATACGGAGTACGGCAACGCGGGACGGGTCGCGCGCGATCTCCGCGAGGTGGCGAAGATCATCTACGGCGTCGAGCAGCGGCGTCTCGGACGTCAACGCGCGCTTCTTCCAGATCTCGAACGGCGGCTACGACACCCATTCGGATCAGGGCGGCGCGACCGGCCAGCAGTACGATCTCCATCGCCTGGTCGGCGACGCGCTCGAGATCTTCTACGACGATCTCGCCACCATGGACGAGGGCAATGGTCCCGCGATCGATCGCACCTGCGTCCTCGTCTGGAGCGAGTTCAGCCGGCGCATTCTGCAGAACGACAACGGCACCGACCACGGCTCGCAGGGGCCGATGTTCGTGATCGGCGGCAGCGTCAACGGCGGCGTGTACGGCAATCATCCCAACATCGACGAGGCGTGCGCTCGACGACCAGGGCAACACGCGTGTACCAGCAGGACTCCGATCACTTCATGGCATCACGCCTTCCGCTCGACCGACTTCCGCGACGTCTACGGGACGGTCCTGAAGCGCTGGCTGCAGATCATGTCACCGCAGGTCGCGGCTCTTTCCCGCCGACACCGGGGACGCGACGTATCGCTGGGTGACCAGAACTTCGACATGGGATTCCTGCCGCCGGTACCGCCTGGATGAGGAGCCTCGAGCGTCGGTCCGGGACGCGCGGCTCGCGAGGCGGCCGTCGCGTCCGGCACGGCACCGCGATGGCGCTCGCCGACTACTACTTCACCGATCCGCGCGTGGTGCTGGTGCCGATCGAGCACCTCACGCCGCGGGGGATGAGTCGGCGAGCTCGCCGATCTCGTGGCTGCCAGGCGCGCGCTGGTCGCGCGAGCGCGTCGCGCTCTTCGACGCCGGCTTCGCGCTCTACTGGGAACGCAGCTCCAGCCTCGCCGCGCGAACCGCCACCTGGCCGTCGCCGCGCCTCCGTCACGTCGCGGTGGTGCGCGACGTGCACGCGGTGCGACCCTACGTGCAGCTCCTCAACACCAGCGCCTGGACGCTCTACGACTGCGACGTCGATCCCGACTCTTCGCATCCCGAGCTGCTCGCGTACCTGCTCGTCCTCGGCGATCGCATGGCGACGAGCGGCGAGGTCGCGACCGCGGCGCTGCACGCCGCCGCCTGGTGGTTCGAGCGCGGCGTCGACGAGGTGGGCGCCTTCACCGCCGCGGCGTCGCGCTCGGAGCGTCCTGACGCCGACGCGCTGCGCGCCGTCGCCGGCGCGACCGTCTGGCTCCGCGAGCTCCGTCACGAGACGCTCGAGCCTCCAGCCATGGCGGCCGGCCATCGTCCCATCCCCGGCACGGGACTCCTCGTGCCGCGAGCGCTCGAAGCGGAGCCGCCGCGCTTGGCGGCCGAGTGGGCACGAATCGCCGAGCGCGCCGTCGCGGCGTTCCACGCGCACTGGCAGGCGGAGGACGCGTCGGCCATCCGGGGGCTCTGCGACTGGCTCGTCGGTGCCGTTCCCTCTCTGCTCGTCACCGCACGCGGGAGTCGCATCGTGTGGGACCCGGCACGTCCAACGCAGATCGGTGGGCTGAGACACGAGCTCCGGCAGGCGGCCGGCGTGGCGGTCCGGGACCTGCACCAGGACCTCCTGGTCATCGACCGTCACACGCGCAGTTTTCACGACGCGCTCGTCGATCCAGCGGCGCTCGCCGCCCCCGATCCTGCGACGGAGCAATCCGGCTACACCTACATGCACCGCGAGCGTGCGCTCGTCACCTACAACCTCCACGAAGCGGGCATGGAACGCTTGCGCGGGCCGGAGCTTCCCTACGCACGCGCGATGCTCGGAGCACGCACCGTTCACGAGTGGGCGCACCTCGCGGTCGCCGCGGGATGGGTGCCGCCGGTGGCGCCGCCGGAGCGCATCGCGGAGCTGACGCGCGCCTTCGCGACGCAGATGGACGGCGTGATCGCCGCCGCGCCGCCTGCGCTTCGGCGTGCCACCGCCGAGGATCTCGCCGCGCTCGCTGCAGCGGCCGCCGAGAAGCGCGATCGCGCCACCTCGCCGGGTGCGGCGCTCGCCGAAGTCCTCCAGACGCGCCTACCCGACTTCCAGGCCAACCTGGTGGCGCGCCGCTTCCTGAATCAGGCCGAGCAAGAGACCTACGTGCGTCAGAACGTCCGCACCTTGCGAAGTGAGTACCCGAGACCGCAGCTCTGGCGCATGCTCGTCCGCTACCTGTACGAGTATCAGTACCTGCGCTTTTCCGGCGTCGCGGACCCGCGTGGGTACTTTCTCGGCAGCACGTGGTTCGCCGAGGACTTCCTCGCGACCGGCGTGCTCGATGACGAGCGCTTCGACGCGCTGGTGCGAACGGTTGCGCTGCTGTGCGAGTGCTACGCGGTCGACGAGAGCCGCTTCCGGCGCGCGAGCACGGCCGACGCGGCAGCGGTGGTCTCCGCGGCGCCTACCGGGAAACGATGAGGAAGCGCTTCTGCAGGGCCCGCAGCTGATCCTGCACCGACGACAGTCGCCGCGATTCCATGAGCACCTGAAAGACCTCGCCTTCGGGTGCTTCCTTCCGCACCTCGGTGAGCTCGTGGACGGCGTTCAGGATCTCGTGGATGACGCGCGGGATCTCACGCTGCGGAATCACCAGGTCGCCGCGTCCGAGCGTGCCGCTCCAGTTCGATGCGTAGGGCCGCAGAACGTGGAGGATCTTCTCGGTCACGCTCTTGTCGGCGGACATGACGGCGCCGACGATAGCACAAACGAGCAGTGGTCGGAAGCGAATTGCCGGCCTGGGGGGTCGATGGTATAGCACGCGCATGGCGACCGTCATCACCAGTGAGTGCATCAATTGTGGTGCGTGCGAGCCCGAGTGCCCCAACACCGCCATCTACCAGGGTGGAGTCGAATGGCAGGCTCCCGACGGCGCGATGCATGCGGCGATCTCGAACGACATCTTCTACATCGTGCCCGAGAAGTGCACCGAGTGCGTCGGTTTCTTCGATCACGAGGCCTGTGCGGCAGTGTGTCCGGTCGATTGTTGCGTGCCTGATCCCAACATCCCCGAGACCGAAGCCGTGCTGATCGACCGTGCCAAGAAGCTGCACCCGGAGACGACCTTCACCGCGGAATTTCCTTCGCGCTTTCGCAAGGAGGGCGCCGCCGAGCCGGCGGCAGCCCCCGTAGCTCCGGCGGCGTCCGTTCCTGCCGCGGCGGCGGTCGCGGCGCCGGCTCCTGCCCAGGCAGCGAGCGAGCCTGGTCCAACGAGCGCGCTCCCAGCCCTCGACGATTGGGAAATTCCGATCCTCTGCCGCGCGTGCGAGGGCGAGTATACGGTTGCTTTCCAGTACCTGCGCCCGGGCGTCGTCTTCTACTGTCCACACTGCCAGGCCTCGTTCGTGCCGACGAGCACGACCTACCTCGAGATCGCGACCGCGCTCGAGAAGTTCCAGGCACGATGGGAGAAAACGTTCGAAGCCCTCCACGACAAGCGCCGCCGCGAGCTCGAAGAGTTCGAGGAGCGCCAACGCGCCGAGCTCGCGGAGTTCGAAGCGCGCCTGCGCGGCTTCACGCACAGCGGACAGACGGCGACCGGTACGGCACGCAAGCGCTGGTTCTCCTAGCAGGATTTCCGCGGTACGCGGCTCCGCCGCGGGTCGGGACCTCAGGCCGAGCGGGGACGAAGGGTGCTGAGCAACGTCAGCCCGAGCAGGCTGAACCCGATCTCGCGTACCCGCTTCAGCAGCATCAGTGCCAGCCCAAGCTCCGGCGCCAGCCCGAGCATGCGGAAGATCAGCATGCCGCCCGCCTCTTGAACGCCGATCGTCGCGGGCACGACGATTCCGAGCAGGCGCACCGGCTGCGCCAACGCCTCGATCATGATGGCCTCGCTCCATGCGACGGGGTGTCCGATGAGCAGCATGATCATCGACACTTCCGCGGCGCCCACCACCCAGCCGCCCAGGTGAAAGAGCACTGACGCGACGGCGGCGCCGGGGTGCGCGGCGTAGAAGCCGCGCAGCTGGGCGTCGACTTCGGTGGCCCGGCGCTCGAGCCGGGCGACGCTGCGAGCGCGCGGAAGGATCCGCCGCGCCAGTCGAGCGACCGACTCGACCAGACCGCGCCGCTGCCAGATCACGAGGAGCGCCGCGATCATCGCGCCGGCGGCCGCCATCGCGAGCAGCGTCGGCAAACCCGTCCGCGCCTCGCCGCGCTGAGTGAAGTAGAGCGCGGCGCCGAGCACGACAAACGCCATCTGCGACACCGTGAGGGCGGTCTTGGCGAGAATGACCGAGGTCGTGCCTTCGGCGAGCGGTACGCCGTAGCGATGCAGCACGTATGCCTTGACGGGCTCACCGCCGAGATAGGCGGTGGGCGTGACGTTGTTCACGGCCTCGCCCGCCAAGCGGATCAGATAGAGCAGTCCGAGCGCCGGAGGTCGATGCGCGAACGTGAGGCGCCACCCCGCGGTGTCGAACGCCGTCGAGATCGCGTAGGGCAGAAAGATGAGCGGTGCGTACCAACCGAGCGCCGTCAGGTGACTGAGGAGGCGGAGCGGCCCGGTCTCGTAGACGAGGACGCCGAGCAACCCGACGCCGACGAGCGCCAGCCACCACTGTGCCCGTCCGCGGCCGCCGCGCGCCCGATTCTCTGTCGGTTCAGGCACGAGCGGACGCGCGTCGAGCGCGACCGCGTCGGCGGATTCGGAGCTTCGCTTCAATGCGGACATGGGTCAGCGCGCGAAAGGCGTCACCCTAACAGCGGCGTCCCGCAGGGGCAAGAAAATTTGCATATGACGGTGATTGCAGGCAATCAACGATACAGACGATGGCCCGCATGATGGCGATAGGGCGCGCGCTGGTCGCGTTGGCGACTCTGGGATCGGCGCTCGCCGCGCCCGCGCATGCGAAGCTGCAGAAGAGCTTCATTCCGCTCCCGGAGATTCTCACCGATCCGAACGAAGGCAATACGTACGGCTTCCTGCAGGTCGTGCTCTTCCTCGACGAGCACAAGATCATCAAGTACATCCTCGCGCCCGACGTCCGCTACAACCGTATCACCGGCGTCTACCCCACGTTTCGCCTCTTCGGTTACCCATCGGTCGACGAAAAGTGGAGCATCGTGCTCCGCAAGTCGCAGAACATCGACGAGGACTACGATCTTCAGTACGACAACGATTCCTTCTGGCAGGACCGTCTGCGCCTCTCTGCCAACGTCAACTACGAGCAGGACTCGACCGAGCGGTTCTTCGGCTTCGGCAACGGCAGCTCGGAGAACGACGAATCCAACTACACCGCCAGGGAGTTCGAGAGCTTCCTGTGGCTCGCCTATCAACTGCAGCCGACACTCGAGCTGACCTATCGGTCGCGCGTGCGGGTGTTCCGCGTCAAGCCAGGGGGAATCGATCGCTGTCCTCCGGACGACTGCGGGAGCGACGAGCTTCCCTACATCAAGGACGAGCACCCGGGCACGCCGGGACTGGGCGGCGCGACGATCGTCGGACAGGAGTTCGGGATCCTGTACGACACGCGCGACGACACCAACATTCCACGCAAGGGTGCGTTCGGAGTCTTCTCGGCCGAGCTCATTCCTCGCCTCCTCGGCAGCTCGATCTCGATCGTCAAGTACGCCCTCGAAGCGCGCAAGTTCATCCCGTTTCGCGACCGCTTCGTCCTCGCCCTGCATGCCCGTGCCGACTACATCCAGGGAGACGGCGACATTCCGTTCTTCGAGCAGAACGACGTCGGCGGGCGCCACACGCTGCGTGGCTTCGGGAGCGGCCGCTTCGTCGACAAGGACCGCTTTTTCGCCTCCGCCGAGCTCCGCACCCGGGTCTACCGGCGCGAGATCTTCGGCGTCAACGCCGAGCTCGAGCTCGCGCCCTTCGTGGATTTCGGGCAGGTCTTTGCCTCGTCGAGGGATTGGCCGATCGACGACCACCTCCACGCGGTCGGCGGCCTGGGCTTCCGCGGCGTCGTGCCGCCACAGGTGGTCGGCTTCGTCGACATCGGAGTCGGTGAGCAGGGAGTCGCCGCCTTCACGGGTCTCGAATACCCGTTCTGAGCGGAAACCGCGGAACGTTTGGCGCCAAACCTCCCCGGAGAAGCGTCAGCGTAGCTCCACCAGGGACAGACGGCGGGCCCCCTTTGGATTGGTCCCTGCGCTCGTCGCCAGGACGTCGAAGCCCGCCGCGTGGTCGGCGGCGACGCTCACCAGATCGTCGTTCCACACCAGCACGTAGTACGGGCCAGGCCCGTGCTCCCGATCGCCGTGCCAGTGGGCGATCCCGCGCGGCGCGTAGAAGGCGGCGCCGCAGATCGAAGGTGCCGGGATAGAAGGCGAGCGGTCGCCCTGCGCTGTGTGCGCCGACCTCGGCGAAGAACGGCTTGAGGGTTCGCTGGCGCGCGAGCGCGGGCTGGAAGATCCCGAACACCAGGAGCCACAGGACCGTGGCCAGCGAGGCATTCGCGGTGAAGAACACCCACCAGCGCGCGCGTCGGAGGGCACCAATCGCGGCGACCAACGAAACCAGCATGATCCCGAGACCGACCAGGATGGCGAAGAAGTGGGTGTCGATGATGCCCCGGACGATCGGCAGATTGGCCTGGTCCTTGGGCGAGAGCAGCGGTGTGAGAATCGCCAGCGGTGCAAATCCGAGCCGTTCGGCGAGCGTCAGCACGATCGGCAGCGATACCGCCGCGACGGCGATACCCACCATGCCCCGGGTCACCCACCCGCGAACCACGCGTGGCGCCACCGGCGCGTGCTGCAACTCGTCCCACCACCAGCCGATCAGGAGGGCCGCCGGGGGGTAGAGCGCGAGCAGGTAGACGCTCCTTTTGGCGGATGCCGCCGAGTAGAAGACGAAGACCACGGCGATCCAGATCAGCAGGAAGGCCGTCCCGCGGCTCGCGCCGGGCCGCTCCGCTGCGTACTGCCCGCACGAGCGCCGCAATCAGGAACGGCGTCCACGGTAGGAACCCCGCGAGCAGGGCCGGAACGTAGTAGTAGACGGGGTGCTCGTGCCCGCTCTTCATGCGCGATGCGCCGAGGAAGCGAAAGACGTTTTCCTTGAGCACCTGCCGTTCGAAGAAAGCCTCACCGCCGAAATGCCAGGCTGCGAGGTACCAGGCACTGGTGACCGAGAGGATCATCACGATGCCCAGCACGGGGTGAAAGCGGGGGATCTCCCTGACCTTTCCCTGCCACACGAGCGCCGTCCCGAGGACGAGGCCCGGCAGGACGAATCCCACGGGACCCTTGGTGAGGGTGGCGCAGGCGAAGCAGCCGTAGGCGGCAAGCGCCTCGGGACGCGATAGACCGCCGCGGATGAAGCCCCGATAGAAGAGCAGCAGGCCGGCTGTCATCAGGGCGACGAGGGTGCCGTCGACACGGGCGCTCGACACCGTCCGGACCCACTCCACCGTTGTCGCCAGTACGACAGCACCGGCGAAGGCCGCGGAGGGTGTGAGCAGTGTCCGGCCGACGAGCCAGACGAGCAGAACGGCACCCGTTCCGAGCACGATCGACGGCGCCCGCACGGTGAGCTCCGTCGGGCCCCCCGCGACGACCGAGGCGACGGCCCCCAGCCAGTGGAAGAACGGTGGCTTGGAGGCCACCACCAGACCCTTCTCGGAGTCGCGGATGGGAAGCACCCAGTCCCCCTCCTCGACCATGCGCCTCACGACGAGACCCTCGCGCGGCTCTCCCTTGGTGAAGAACGGCGTCGCGACGGCCGGTGGGAGGTAGAGCAGCGCGCAGAGCAGCAGCAACGCCGCGGTGACGACCGAGTGCGCGGTCGCCACGCCGGATCCGGGAGCCCGCGGTACCGTGGCAGGACTCCTGGCCGGCAATTTCTCCCCCTCCCCTACCGCTTGCCGGCGGTAGCTCACCACCGGGACACGATCGCGGCGGTCAGAACGAATTCGGGGTGACGTCCCCCGAAACAATTCAAAACGATCTCGATCCGGTCGGGCCGCGGCATCCTGTCAGTACTGCAGGCGGTGTTCAATCGTGATGCGCGCAACGACTCGATCGGTGGGTTGCATCCCGCGAACGGTCAACGCCACACCCCCGTACCTGTTGATCTTTATGGAAAGTTTGTTCTAGCATGCCCGGCCGTGGATGAGGTGAGGGGGGGCGGATCGACCTACCTGCTGCGCACGTTCGCGCCGACCTCCACGAAATCAAGGTACGAGGTAGCACGTCTGCGTCACGCAGACTGCTCTCGATCTGTGTGCGTCATGTCGGCTTCATGACGCGGTGGGGAGAGGGGGTGAGCGGTAGCGCACTGAACGTGAGGGGTGAGGTTGGAGAACCGGAACAACACTAGGAGGAGGAAGGAAAGATGAGGAATCGATTGAGCACGGTGATCGCGTGCCTCATGGTCGGGATCGGGCTGCTGGCAACCAGCCAGCCCGTCGGCGCTGAGGGCGGTCTCACGTTGGAAGAGCGAGTGCAACGACTCGAGCGTCAGGCCGAGATGCCGCCGCAGCAAGTGGCTCCGTCGGGACTCGACGAGCGGATCTCGGCCATCGAGGAGTGGATTCGGAAGTACAATTTCGAGCTCCACGGCGATGATCGTCGGCTCCTACCAGTACGACTTCAACGATCCCGACGAGCACAACAACGTCGTCGGGCTGCGCGCCTTCGACCGCGACCACAACAGTTTCATCCTCGATCTCGCCCAGATCCAGTTCTACCGGAGCCCGGGCGAGGACGGCGGCGTCGGCTTCATGATCAAGCTCAACTTCGGCAAGACCGCCGAGCGCATGGCCTCCGACTGGGACGGCGACGGCACGATCGGCAACGTCTCCGAGGAGGACAACTCGGTCGAGCTCGAAGAGGCCTACATCACCTACAACTTCCCGGGCCTCCCGGCGCTCCAGTTGAAGGGCGGTAAGTTCGTCACGCTGCTCGGCGCCGAGGTCATCGAGTCGCCCAAGAACCTCAACGTCAGCCGCTCGCTCGCCTACACCTTCGCGATTCCGATCGGCCACACGGGGCTCTTGATGAGCTACGCGTTCGCGCCGGAATTCACCGTGATCGGCGGGGCGGTGAATGGCTGGGACAACGTCGTCGACTCCAACGACGGCAAGACCTTCCTCGGCGGCGTCATTCTCGCGCCGGCGGAGCTCATCAGCATCGCGCTCACCGGCGTCTACGGGGCCGAGCAGCCGGACCGCGAAGGCTCGCATCGCGGCGTCGGCGACCTGGTGGTGACGATCAAGCCGGTCGATATCCTGACGATCAGCCTGAACTACGACTACGGGAACGAGAGCGATCTCGGACCGGACCGGGACGACACCGCGGAATGGAACGCGGCGTCGGGCATCGTCGCGCTCGATTTCGTCGACCTGCCGTTGCCGATCGGGTTCGCGGTGCGCGGCGAGTACTTCGACGACAGCGACGGCGCGCGTCTGGGGCCGACGTTCGGCGACTACCAGAACGCGTGGGAGGTGACGGGCACGTTCAAGATCGTGCTGGACGAAGGCCTGATGGCCCGTGCCGAGTACCGCTACGACAACGTCGAGTCCGAACAACCCGCTCTTCCTGCGCGACGTCGACGGCGTCCAGGAGGATCAGCACACGGTCGCCGCCGAGCTGTCGTACGTGTTTGGCCCGGTGCCCCGCCCGCTTCCGGTAGCGCAGCTGGCGCCACCGCCGCCGGCTCGTCCTCTTCCCCCTCCGCCACCGCCGACCGAGCGACGCGGCGGCTGAGCTCTAGACTGCTTCACCTGGGCGGCGAGGAGGGTAGCTCCTCGCCGCCCATTCGTTTTGCGCGCGCGTGCCCCGGACGCTTTCAGCAACTCAATCGGCGCCGTCGACGCCCTTACAGCGGATCTTCTTCAAGCGAAGGTGGGGCGCGCCGTCGGGCCCCGGCGCCCTCGGCGACACCCGACACCTCCGCTAGCTCGCGCTCTTTTCCTCGACCCACCGGATCTTCCGGTAGTCGAACTGCATCTCCTCCAGGATGTTGAACTTGACGACCTCGAAGTACGGCGAGATGTCGAAGTCCCGCGGGGTCGTCAGCGTCACCGGTCCGGTGCGGAAGAGCGTGCTCGGCTGGAGCGGCCGGCGCGCCAGCCAGTCGAGCACGCCACGCTCCGGGGGCTCGTCGGCTTCGGTCACCTCGGGCAGGATCGGATAGTGAACCTTGCCGAAGGCGCGCGCGATCATGCTCGAGCAGATCACCTGGGTGGGGAGCCCGCTTCCGAACTCGAGCGCGGTGCGGCGGAAGCGCGCCGGCACCATGCTGACCGGCAGGAAGTAGCGCGCCAGATCGACCAGGTTCTTCACGTCGTAGCGGTAGCCGATCTGTCCGATGACGTCGTCCAGCACCGTTTTGAGATCGTCGCGGCGAAGATTGTAGGGACGGCACACCCGGATGTTGAAGTCGATGTACTTCGCGAGCGGCGAGGCGATCACGCCGTTCTCGACGAGGGCCTCCACCATCAGGTGCTGTGCGTCGGCGCCGAATTTGTCGGTGAGCTCTTTGCGCCCCGCGGGGTTGCGACGCCACAGCTCGTCGCCGACGTAGATGGCGGAATGCGACCACGAGCTCTGGGTGAGGTACTTGATGACCTCGCTCACCCGCTGGTCGCCCTCGACCAGGATCACGTCGCCCTTCTTGATAAAGAGACGCAGGTTGGTCAGATCGTTGCGCGCGCGGCGCTGGTAGTTGCCGAGCGGCTTGGTGAGAAGTCCCGTCGCGACACGGACGATGTGCTGGCGCAGGCGAGGTAGCATGAGGTCCGTTCCGGCAGAGTCATTGTACTTACAGGGTCCCTTCGTGGGAAGAAAAAAAATGCGCGCGCGAACCGCGCGAAAGCTACGCAAATCCCACGACGCTGTGCGTCGCGAGATCGGCCCGCGTCGTGGGCGCCGCCGGCGGCCACCACGGCTCGATGCGACCAAGCTCGCGGTCTTTCGCCGCCGTCTGGTTGCCTGGTACGGGCGGCACGGGCGCGACCTGCCGTGGCGGCGGACGAGCGACCCGTACGCGATTCTGGTCTCCGAGATCATGCTGCAGCAGACGCAGGTTCGCCGCGTGCTGGACTTCTATCCGCGTTTTCTGGCGCGCTACCCGACGGTCGAGGAGCTGGCGCGCGCTCCGGAGGGCGCGGTGCGCGAGGCATGGGACGGCCTCGGCTACTACCGCCGGGCCGCGAACCTTCACCGCACCGCGCGCGTGGTTACGGCGCGCCATGGCGGACGCTTCCCCACGACGCCCGCGGAGCTCGAGCGCCTCCCCGGCATCGGCCGCTATACGGCCGGCGCGGTGGCGAGCTTCGCCTTCGGCGCCGATGCTCCGATCCTCGACACCAACGCCGCGCGCGTGCTCGAGCCGCGTCTTCGGCGCCGGCAGACGTCGCGGCCGTACGACGCGTCTCTGGGCGATGGCGGCGGCGGCGCTCCCGCCCGGGCCGCGCCTATGCTTTCAACCAGGCGATCATGGATCTCGGCGCCATGGTATGCACGGCGCGCCGGCCCGCCTGCCCGCGCTGTCCCGTGCGTCGCGTCTGTCGCGCCGTTCGATCGCCGCGTCGACGCGGCGGACTACTCGAGATACCCGTCGCGGCGCAGCGCTTCGGCGAGCAGGACGGCGCCCTTGGCCGCGCCCATCTTGGTGTTGTGCGAGACCAGGACGAAGCGCAACCCGTGCGGCCACAGCTCGTCGGGTCGCAGCCGGCCGACCGACGTGGTCATGCCGCCGTCCGCGTCGCGATCGAGTCGAGGCTGCGGGCGAAACGGATCGTCGAGGACGGTGATCATGCGCCGCGGCGCGGACGGTAGCTCGCTCGACCCCGCCGTCGTAGGCACGAAGCGTCGCGGCGGCGTCCGCCGGGCTGCAGGCCGCGGCGAGTGAGACCGACACCGCCTCGGTGTGACCCTCGAGGACGGCGGCGCGCGTGCACGTCGCCGACACCACGATCGGCGCCGGTGTGATCGCGCCCTCGCCGAGCGCACCGAGAATCTTGCGCGTCTCGCGCGCCACCTTCTCCTCCTCGCCGGGGATGAAGGGGACGACGTTGTCGAGGATGTCGAGGGCCACCACGCCAGGCGACCGACCGGCGCCCGAGACGCCCTGCATCGAGGTCACGGCGACCTTCTCCACGCCGATAGCGCTCGTGCAGCGGCTTCAAGGCGATGGCCAGCCCGGTGGTGGTGCAGTTGGGAATCGGCGCGACGAAGCCCTTCCAACCGCGGCGCCGGCGTTGCACTTCGAGGAGCGGTGCGTGCGCGAGGTTGACGCCCGGGATCAGCAACGGAACGTCCTCCTCGTAACGGTAGGCCGAGGCGGTGCTGATGACCGGGCAGGCCTTCGCCCAGCGTGGCTCGAGCTCGCGCGCGACGTCGCTCTCGACGGCGGAAAAGACGAGATCGACGTCGGCGGCGTCGAGCCGCTCGCCGGCGACCACCGGCAGCTCGAGCGCCGGCGCCGGCGGCGCTTCGTTGCACCACCATCGGAACGCACCCGTCTTGGCGTCGCGCAGCGCCTCCCCGTACCGTTTCCCCGCTGAGCGTTCCGAAGCGGCGAGGACGCTCAAGTCGAACCAGGGGTGATCGCGGAGCGCGACCACGAACTGCTGACCGGCGATGCCGGTCGCACCGACGATGGCGACACGCAACTTGCGAGACGACGATGCCACGGAGCCCTCCTTTGGCGCCGCTATCTACCACGCGAGGCAGCGGCTGTCACAGACGACACGCTCGGCCGGCGCCTTTCGACTGCGCGACCGGCGTGTGCTGTAATCCGCGCGCGCTACGGCCGCCGGGCTGCCGAGCGCGGAGGGGGTGTCGATGAGCGACGACAAACGAGCCGTTGCCTGCGGGCTCTTCTTTCCTCAGGTCGCCGTCGATTTCGGCGCCCTGCTCGAGCGGGCGCTCGCCTGCGAGGAGAGCGGTTTCCACTCGATCTGGCTCGCCGATCACATGTGGGCGCGCGGCCTGCCGGACGTCGATCACCTGGAGATCTGGACGGCGCTCAGCGCCCTTGCGGCGCGCACCAATCGGCTCCGTCTCGGCTCGTTGGTACTGTGCAACTCGTACCGCAACCCCGCGCTGGTGGCGAAGATGGCCTCCAGCCTCGACCAGATCTCCGGCGGTCGCCTGGAGCTGGGCGTCGGCGCCGGCTGGATGGAGGAGGAATACCGCGGGTACGGGTACAATTTTCCGCCCATCCGGGTGCGCCTCGAGCAACTCGACGAGGGGCTCGACGTGATGCGGCGGCTCTTCACCGAGACGCGCGCGACCTTCCAGGGCAAGTACTATGCGCTCGACGACGCGGCGAACAGCCCGAAGCCGGCGCAGAAGCCCCATCCGCCGATCACCGTCGGCGGCAGCGGCGAGCGCGTCCTGCTGCGGGTGGTCGCGAAGCACGCCGACCGCTGGAATTGCCCCATCAATGCCGCCGCGGAGATCCCGCACAAGCTCGCGATCCTGCGCTCGCACTGCGCCGAGATCGAACGCGACCCGGCAACGATCGAGGTGTCGGAGCAGACCATCGTCGTCCTCGGCAAGGACGAGGCGGACTTCAAGATGCGGTGGGCCATGGCCAAGCAGTTCCTCGGCGGGTTCGCCGACGTCGACGCGGTCGCGGTGCGCGGCATCCCCGATCAGGTCGCGGAGGGTCTGCGGGCGAAGATCGCCAAGGGGGTGCGCTTCTTCACGCTGATGTTCGGCGACCTGGCGCCCGCCGATACGATCCGGCTCTTCGGCGAACGGGTGTTGCCCGCAGCTCGCGGGCTGAAGCGGGCTCAGCGGCAGCTCGGCGATGAACCGCTCGACGGCAGGCGCGAAGTGCTTCCCCTGCCGGTGCACGATGCCGAGCGGCCGCAGCAGGGTCTCGTCGCTGATCTGCAGCGCGCACAGCGTCCGGCTCTTCACCTCTTGCTTGACCGTGGGCTCGGGAATGAGCGTCACGCCGGCGCCGATCTCGACCACACGCTTGATGGTCTCGATGTTGTCGAGCTCCATGACGTAGCGGACGGTCACGTTCTTCTTGCGGAGGAGACGGTCGGTCGCCCGGCGCGTGGGGATGTCGCGCTCGTAGCCGACGAAGTTCTGCCCCTCCAGCTCCGAGAGCGCGATCGACTTGCGGCGCGCGAAAGGGTGATGGGTCGCGCAGACCAGCACCAGTCGGTCCTCGCGGAACGGGAGAATGGCGATCTGCGGCCGGCGCTGGGGGTAGGCGACGATGCCGAGATCGAGCCGGCCGCTCAAGACGTCGTCGACGATCTTGGTCGAGCGGCTGTACTCGATGTGCACGTTCACCTGCGGGTACGCCTTCAGGAACTTCTTGAGCGGGTCGGAGAGCTCGTAGAGTCCGACGCTGTGAACGGTGGCGAGACGCACGCTGCCGCTCACGACGCTGTTGAAGCCCGCCATCCGCTCGCGCAGATCACGGTAGCGGCCCGTGATCTCCTTGCTTGCCTGGTACAGGAGCTGTCCGGCGGGAGTCGGCTGCACGTGGCCCTTGGTGCGCTCGATGAGGGGATGGTCGAAGCGGGCCTCGAGCGCGCGCACCTGCTGGCTCACCGCCGACTGGGTGATGAAGTTCTGCGATGCCGCCGCGGAGAAGCTGCCGGTCTCGACGAGATCGCAGAACACTTGCAGCGTCTCGAGATGCACGTCCGCTCCTCGCGAGTCGGATAAGATCGACTAATTTGTCGCGGACTCGCTCAGCTAGATTGTCTAATAGCCGCCGTGGCACCCGCGAGCAAGTCCGCCGGCGCGCGCGACCGGGGTGGCGCCGTTCCGCGACCGGCTCTTGAGCGGTCACCGGCGCGGCAGTAGCATGCGGCGCTCATGCCCGCAGTCGACTACTACGAGCTCGATGCGCTGCTCGGCGACGAGGAGCGCATGACGCGTGACAGCGTGCGCAGCTTCGTCGAGCGCGAGTGCCTGCCGCTCCTCGAGGGCTGCCACAGCCGCGAAGAGTTCCCCCGCCAGCTGATACCCCGGATGGGAGAGCTCGGTTTCTTCGGCGCCAACCTGCGCGGGTACGGCTGCGCCGGCATGAACAACGTCGCCTACGGCCTCATCATGCAGGAGCTCGAGCGCGGCGACAGCGGCCTGCGGTCGATGGCATCGGTGCAGGGCGGTCTCGCGATGTACGCGATCTACGCCTACGGCTCCGAGGAGCAAAAGGAGCGCTGGCTGCCGCCGATGGCGCGTGGCGAAGCCATCGGCTGCTTCGGCCTCACCGAGCCCGACCACGGCTCCGATCCGGGAGGCATGGAGACGCGCGCGCGCGAAGCCGGCGGCGACTACGTCGTCTCGGGCGTGAAGCGGTGGATCACCAATGGCAGCATCGCCGACGTGTCGGTCGTCTGGGCGAAGACCGCCCCGGACGGGGCGATCCGCGGTTTCCTGGTCGAGCGTGGCACGCCGGGCTTCAGCGCCCACGACATCAAGGGCAAGTTCTCGCTGCGCGCCTCGATCACCTCCGAGCTCGTGCTCGAGGACGTACGCTTGCCGCGCGCTGCGCTGCTGCCGCGCGTAGCCGGCTTGCAGGGACCGTTCGGCTGCCTCAACCAAGCGCGTTACGGCATCGTGTGGGGCGCGATCGGAGCGGCAATGACGCTGCTACGAGACCGCCCTCGACTACTCGAAGCAGCGGATCCAGTTCGACCGTCCGATCGCCGGCTTCCAGTTGGTGCAGCAGAAGCTCGTCGACATGGTGACCGAGATCACCAAGGGCCAGCTCCTCGCCTATCGCCTGGGGCAGTTGAAGGACGCCGGTCGGCTGCGTCCGCAGCAGGTCTCGCTCGCCAAACGCAACAACGTCAGCCAGGCGCTGCACATCGCCCGTCTGGCGCGCGACATCCTGGGCGCCAACGGCATCGTCAACGAGTACCCGGTCATTCGTCACATGCTGAATCTCGAGACCGTCAACACCTACGAGGGTACCTACGACATGCACACGTTGATCGTCGGTCGCGACCTGACCGGCCTCGACGCGGTCCGCTAGGACGCGAGGTGGGTCTCCCGGTTCTCGCGCTCGTGGTGATGGTGTGGCTGGCGGTGGGGTATCGAGTCTATGGCGGGTTCATCGCTCGCCAGTATCGTCTCGACGATCGCACCGCGACCCCGGCGGTGACGGTCAACGACGGAGTCGATTTCGTTCCCGCCGGCCGTTTCTATCTCCTCGGCCAGCATTTCAGCGCGATCGCGGCCGCCGGCCCGATCGCCGGCCCGATCCTCGCGTGTCAACTCTTCGGATGGCTGCCCTGCATTCTGTGGATCGCGCTCGGTGTCGTGTTCATCGGCGCCGTCCACGACTTCTCGAGCCTGGTTGCGTCGGTGCGCCACCGCGCGCGCTCGGTCGCCGAGATCGTGCACCAGCACCTCGGACGACGCGCCTTCCTGGCGATGATGGGCTTCATCTGGGTGGCGCTGGTGTACGTGATCGTCGCCTTCACCGACATCACCGCCAATACTTTCGTCGGCCGCACCGAGGAGCTCGCAGGAGACTTCAGCTTCAATCCCGGCGGTGCGGTCGCGGCGGCGAGCCTCCTCTACCTGTTCCTCGCGCTCGCGATGGGGGTGGTGCAGCGTCTGTGGAACCCTCCACTCTGGCTGCTCACGGTCGTGTTCGTGCCGGCGACGCTCGGCGCGGTCTGGCTCGGTACGACGCTCTCCACGTGGCTGCTCTTCGACGCCAAGGTCTGGGGGGTGGTGATTCTCGTCTACTGCCTCGCCGCGTCGGTGGCCCCGATGTGGCTGCTCCTTCAGCCGCGAGGCTACCTGGGCGGCTTCGTCCTCTATCTGGCGCTCTTCGTCGGCGTGGTCGGCGTCTTCTTCGGCGGCTTTCCGATCCGCCAGGAGGCGTTCGTGGCCTGGAAAGCTCCCGGGACGACGGGTGCGCTCTTCCCGTTCCTGTTCGTCACGATCGCGTGCGGTGCCTGCTCGGGTTTTCACGGCCTGGTGTGCTCGGGCACTACCTCGAAGCAGATTGCGCGTGAGACCGACTGCCGTCCGGTCGGCTACGGCGGCATGCTGCTCGAGGGCTTCGTCGCTCTGATCGCGCTCGCGACCATCATGATCGTCGCTCCCGGCGACGTCGCGAATCGGGGTCCGGGTCTGATCTACGGCGAAGGCCTCGGACGCTTCCTGGTGGTGATGATCGGGGAGCAACACCTGCGCTTCGCGGTGACGTTCGGCGCCATGGCCTTCTCGACGTTCGTCTTCGACACCCTCGACGTCAGCGCGCGGCTCGGACGCTACATCCTGGAGGAGGTGGTCGGAGGGCGCGGCCCACTCGCGCGCCTGGCGACCACGACGCTCACGGTCGCGGTGCCGCTGGTCTTCATCGTGACCGGCGGTGAAGGCATGTACCGGGTGTTCTGGACGCTCTTCGGCACCAGCAACCAGCTCCTCGCGGCTCTCACGCTGCTCGCGGTGACGGTGTGGCTGCGAGCGACCGGCCGCCGCTACTGGTACACGCTCTGGCCGACCGTGCTCGTGATGGCGGTGACGATCACGGCGCTCGCCGTGCAAGCCGGCGCGGGCCTCACGGCACTCGGCTTCAACGCCGCCACGTTGAACGCGGTCGTCGCGATCGTGCTGCTCGCGCTCGCGGCGGTTCTGGTGCGCGAGGCCGCCGGCGCTTTTCGGCTTGACCCTCCGAGGTCGCCTGTGGCTTGATGCGGCCTCGAGGCCTCGCGCTCTTCGTTGGTGTCGATGTGTGCCGATGGTCACGTTGCCTTCACAATTCACCGCAGCACTCCTCCCATTGATTGCGTCGTTGTGTCGTGCTCGTCGCCAGCGCCGGCGCCGAGCCGGCGTTGCGTTTCAGTCCAGAGTTCCCGGTCTCGCCGTCCATGCAGGAGCGGGTTCGGTTCTGGACGAATGGTGTTCACCGACGTCTCCAAGAGTGAGGCCGTGCTGCACGATCGTGACGACCCAACCCGGGTCTACGATGTCGTGCCCGCGACCGTCGTCGACACCGCCCGCGCCAGCTACGCGCACCTCCTCACTTCGCTCGCATTCGAAGCACTCTCGCCGGTGCCCACGTTCACGCTTCCGGCGCCCGAGCGCGTGCGGGTGCGGGTGATGTTCGGGGCGGGCGCCGGGCTGCGAGACTACGCGCGCGCGGCGGCGAACATCCGCTCCCAGCGCGGCCTGAAGGAGATCTTCGCCGACGGCTTGATACTGGCGGAGCTCTATCTCCCGGCGATCCGGCGGATCTTCCGCGACGCGGGGTTGCCGCGTGAGCTCGCGTATCTGCCGCACATCGAATCGTCGTTCAATCCCAACGCGCGCTCGCACGCCGGCGCCGCCGGCCTCTGGCAGTTCACCCGCGACACCGCCGATCCGCTTCTCAAAGTGAGCGGCGGCGTCGACGAGCGTCTCGATCCCAAACGCTCCAGCGAGGCGGCGGCGAAGCACCTCGCCCGGGCGCGCACGGTGCTGGGAAACTGGCCGCTGGCGATCACGTCCTACAATCACGGCCTGGCCGGCACGGCACGCGCGCGCGCGGCGGTCGGCAGCGATTCCCTCGACGACATCATCCGCGGCTACGAGAGCGAGACGTTCGGCTTCGCGTCACAGAACTTCTACGCCGAGTTCCTCGCCGCGGCGCACGTGGCGGAGCACGCGCACGTCTACTTTCCCGGGCTCGAGCGCCAACCGGTGCTGCAGTACGTGGTGCGGCCGGGTGACTCGTTGTGGAAGATCGCGCGCAAGCACCGGGTATCCGTGCGCGCCATCGTCGTCGCCAACCAGCTCGGACGCGCGCCGCTGCAGCGCGGTCAGCGCCTGGTCATTCGTCTCTGACACCCTTGCTGGGGAATCGACGCCCGGTCATTTGTCTCTGAGGCCCTTTACATAGAGTCGCAGCACCGCCGCGCCGTCCGGGCAACAGGGCTCGGAGGCTGCGATGCGCTCGGCCTCTGCCAGCGCGACGAACCCGCCATGCGCGATCTCTTCGGACTGCAAACGGAACGGCCCATCGTGCTCGGTGACGAACGCGACGCCCAGGAGCCGCGTGTGCGCGTCCTCGTACCGTAGCGAGGCGAAGCGTGTGAGCGAGCGCGCGACGACGCCGATCTCCTCGCCGACCTCGCGCCGCGCGGCGCCGAGATAGTCCTCGCCCGCGGCGACCACGCCCCCGATCGTGACGTCCCAGAGCCCGGGATAGACGTCTTTGGACGCGGTTCGCCGGTGGACGAAAAGCTCACCGCGCGAGTTGAGCACCACGATGTAGACCGCTCGATGCAGCAGGTTGTCGCGGCGTATGGCCGCGCGCGTCGCTTGTCCGAGAACGCGGTCTTCCGAGTCGACGACGTCGACCAGCTCGGCCACGGTGTGCTAAGGTCCTACCGTGAGCGAAAAGGTGACGTTGTACGTGAAGACCGGCTGTCCGTACTGCGCCGCGAAGCGGCGCGAGTTCACGGCGGACGGCGTGTCCTTCACGGAAGTGAACGTGAGCGAGCACCCCGAGGCGATTCCGGAGCTTCTGAAGCTGACCAAGGGCAAACGCCTGGTTCCGGTGATCGTCCAGGGCGCGCGCATCAGCATCGCGCCCGACGGCGGCTGAGACTTCTGATCGGGCCGGCGGTCGCCGGCCGGAACCTGCTCATCGTCGGTGACGCTCGCGTCGCTCGGTGCGATAGGCCTTCTGCAGCGCTTCCACCAGGTCGGCGGACTGCTTGGAGGTCTCCTTCAGGGCGTTGACGTCGCCCTCGCTCGCCTGGATCACTCCCTCGCGCGCCGCCGCCAGTCTCTCGTCGATCGTGCGCGCGCGCTGGCGCAGCTCATCCAACTCGTCGAACTCCGCCTGGTGGTTGGCGACGAAGGCCTTGTGGCGCGCTTCGAGGCTGTCGAGCAACTCGACGCGGCGATCGAGCAACGCCTCGAGATCCTTCGCCTGCTGCTTCATCTCCGGCGAGGCACGTCGATCGCGGATGATGCGTCGTGTGACGGCGCGGGCGCGGCGGAGCGCCTGCTGCTGAAACTGGAACTCGCGGTTGCGCTCGGCCGACGCGACGCGACGTGGCCGTGGCGTGTGCTGCGGTGACTGCGCGATGAGCGGAGGCGCAAAGACGACCGTCGCCAGTGACGCGAGACCGATGGCGCCGAGGCGCAGGTTCGTCATCGACGTGCCTTCGACCTGGGTCCGAACGCGGGCTCCCAGAATTTGACCGTTCGACGGTACGACACCGTGCCGGGGAGCTCCAAGTCGACGAGACCGGGAGGGTGCACGTAGGTCTCGATGGTCTCGTCGTAGCGCAGCGCCTGGGCGAGGGTCGTCAAGTCACGGTCGATCTCTTCGAAATCGTCGTCCGGCGGCCCCGCGGGCTGGCGGACGATCAGCCAGCCGATCAAGGCTGAGGCCGCCGCGACACCGGCGAGTATCTTCCAGTCGTATCTCATCGCGCGAGAGTGTGGGGGCGGCTCGCCTCGCTGTCAAGCTGGGCCAGCCCGCTGTGCCCTCTGCAGAGGAGCGGCCGCGCGCGAGGCGGGCAGGTGAAATCACGCCTCGCGCGCGGCGCCCGCGGCATCGCTACCCGGTGGAATTCAATGGGTCGATCGGGTAACGTGAAGTTGGGAAGCGAGGCAATGCTCGACGCGGAGAAACGGCTCTTCCTGCGGCTCGGTGACCGGGTGTTCCACGTCTCCCGCGAAGAATGGGGTCTCGGTGCGGTCGTCGAAGTGATGACCTCGGTCGTTCCCGGCGGTACGTGCCTCGTCCGCATCCTCTTCGAGGACGGCAAGCAACGCACGTTCAACAACGACATGGATAGCGAGCTCTGCTGCTGCTACCTGGGGATGCGGAAGAACTGGCGTTTCGACTTCGGCGACGTGCAACGCATGACGCGCTCCGCACGCCGCAGCATCGCCTCTCGTTGATGCCGAGGTGCCGATGAGCGGCGATGGGTCGCCCGACTACAAGGCGACCCTCAACCTTCCCGTGACCGCGTTTCCCATGCGCGCCAATCTGCCGGCGCGCGAGCCGGAGATCCTGGCGCGCTGGGAACGGGAAGGGCTCTACCAGCAGACGCTCGCGGCGCGCGCCGGCCGCCCGCGCTACGTGCTGCACGACGGCCCGCCGTACGCCAACGGCAACATCCACCTCGGGCACGCCCTCAACAAGATCGTCAAGGACGTCATCGTCAAGTTCAAGGGCATGAGCGGTTTCCTTGCGCCGTACGTGCCCGGGCTGGGACTGCCATGGACTGCCGATCGAGCTGCAGGTGGAGAAGAGCCTCGGGAAGGCGCGCAAAGCCGAGCTCGAGAAGCTCGAGATCCGGCGACTGTGTCGCGAGTACGCCATGCGCTTCGTCGAGGTTCAACGCGAGGAGTTCAAGCGTCTCGGCGTGATCGGCGACTGGGCGGCGCCGTACCTGACCATGGATCCGCAGTACGTTGCGACCGAGGTGCGTGAGCTCGCCAAGATGGCGGCGAACGGGAACCTCTACCGCGGCAAGAAGCCGGTGCACTGGTGCGCTTCGTGCCGTACGGCGCTCGCCGAAGCCGAGGTCGAGTACGCCGACACCACGACCACCTCGATCTACGTCGCGTTCGCGTTCGTGCGAGCCCTATCCCGAAGCGTTGCGGACACTCGCCGGCACCGCCGTCGACGTCGCGATCTGGACGACGACACCCTGGACGCTCCCGGCGAATCTCGCGATCGCCGCGCATCCCGACATCGAGTACGCGGTGGTCGAAGGGCAGTCGGGCCGTGTGCTGCTGGTCGCCAAAGCGCTCCTGCCGACGCCTCGGCGCGCTGGTCGGGAGCGATCCGCGCATTCTCGCGACCGCCAGCGGGCGCGCCCTCGAAGGCGCCCGCGCCCGTCATCCGTGGATCGCGCGTGACGTGCCGATCGTTCTCGGCGAGCACGTCACGCTCGAGACCGGCACCGGCCTCGTGCACACCGCCCCTGGACACGGACACGACGACTACGAGGTGGGTCGACGCTACGGACTCGACACCTACGCACCCGTCGACGACAGCGGTCGCTTCCTGCCGACGGTCGAGAAGTTCGGCGGCCAGAACGTCTTCGCCGCCGATCCGCTCATCATCGAGCACCTGCGCGCGGCCGGCCGCTTGCTCGCAACCGAGCCGCTCACGCACTCCTACCCGCACTGCTGGCGCTGCAAGCGGCCGGTGATCTTTCGCGCCACCGAGCAGTGGTTCGTCTCGATGCAGGACAACGATCTGCGCGGCAAGGCGCTCGACGCCATCGACCACGTCCGTTGGATTCCCGCCTGGGGCCACGATCGCATCACCGGCATGGTGTCGACGCGACCCGATTGGTGCATCTCCCGCCAGCGCGCCTGGGGCGTGCCGATCGTCGCGCTCAGATGCGAGAGTTGCTCGACGGTCGGGACCAGCGCCGAGCTGCTCACGCACGTCGCCGACGTGTTCGCACGTGAAACCGCCGACGCCTGGTTCGTGCACCCGGCGGCGGATCTCACGCCACCCGGATTCTCGTGCCAGAACTGTGGCGGCAAGACGTTCCGCAAGGAGGAGGACATCCTCGACGTCTGGTTCGACTCGGGTGTCAGCTTCGCCGCGGTCGTGGAGCGCCGTCCCGAGCTCGGCGGGCACGCCGATCTCTATTTCGAGGGCAGCGACCAGCACCGCGGCTGGTTTCAGAGCGCGCTGCTCACGTCGGTCGCGACGCGCGCCCGCGCGCCCTACGAGACGGTGCTGACGCACGGCTTCTTCCTCGACGAGGATGCCCGCAAGATGTCGAAGTCGAAGGGCAACGTGGTGGTTCCGCAAAAGATCGTCGCCGCTCACGGCGCCGACATCCTGCGCCTGTGGGTGGCCGCCGCGGACTACCGCGACGACATGCGCATTTCGCAGGAGATTCTCGAGCGTGCCGTCGAGGCATATCGGCGGATCCGCAACACCGCCCGCTTTCTGCTCGGCAATCTCGCCGACTTCGATCCGGTACGCGATCGCGTGCCGGCGCCGCGACCTTCTCGAGCTCGACCGTTTCGCGCTCGATCGTCTCCAGGGCTTCATCGAGCGGTGCCGGCGTGCCTACGAGGAGTTCGAGTTCCACACCGTCTACCACGCGCTCAACAACTTCTGCGCCGTCGATCTCTCGGCCCTCTATCTCGACATGGTCAAAGACCGGCTCTACTGCGACGGCACGACCGCGCGGTGGCGAGACGATCGGCGCAGACGGCGCTCTATCACGTGCTGGACGCGTTGGTGCGCGTCATGGCGCCGATCCTGTCGTTCACGGCAGAGGAGATCTGGAGCTGCATGCCGGCCGACCCGTCTCGTCCGGCGAGCGTTCATCTCACCGACTTCCCGCGCGCTGATCCTGCGCTGCGGGACGCCGAGCTGGCGCGCGCCTGGGACCAGTTGCTCGAGGTACGGGGCGCGGTGACGAAGACGCTCGAGGATCTGCGCAAACGGGGTGAGATCGGACACTCACTCGAGGCGTCCGTGCAGCTCGCGGCGGCGGGCGCGCTCGCGGACGTGCTGACGGCGCGCCGCGCGCTCCTCCCGGAGATCTTCATCGTCTCGCGGGTCGAGCTGGTGGCCGCGGGGGCGATCCCCGCGACGACGGCGGGTCTCGGCGTCGCCGCCCGGCGGATCGAGGGCGCCAAATGCGCCCGGTGCTGGAACTACCGACCCGATGTCGGCGATCGGCGGGAGTTTCCCGCGCTCTGTGGTCGCTGCGCCGCCGTAGTCGCCGCCGGCGACGTGCCGGCGGCTTCCTCGTGATGGGGTTCGAGCGCCGCAAGTGGGGGATCGCGCTCGCGATCGCCACGGTGGTCGTCATTCTCGATCGCTTCACGAAGTTGCTGGTCGTGACGCACATGGACCTGCATCAGTCGATCCCGGTCGTCGACGGCTTCTCTCGCTCACGCACGTGCGCAATACCGGTGCGGCGTTCGGTCTCTTCGCCGGGCGCCTGGTGACGCTACGGGTGCCGTTCTTTCTCGCGGTGTCGGCTTTCGCGGTGCTGTTCTTGCTCTGGTTCCTGCGCGCAGTGCCGATCGAGCGCCGTCTCCTCGTGGTCGCGTGCGGAGCGGTGATCGGCGGCGCGATCGGCAACATGATGGACCGGTTCGCGCTCGGAGAGGTGATCGACTTCGTCGACGTCTACGTCGGCAGCTACCATTGGCCGGCGTTCAACGTCGCCGACGCGGCGATCACGCTCGGCGTCATCGTCCTCTGCTTCGACGCCTTCCGGCAGCCGGAGACGACCTGACAGCTGCCGTCCAAACGCACGAGGGGCAGGCCCGTTGGCGAGCCTGCCCCTCGTGATCGACGATCCGGTACCGACTAGGCGTCGTAGTAGAGCGCGAACTCGTACGGATGCGGCCGCAGGCGGAGCGGATCGACCTCTCGCGTGCGCTTGTACTCGAGCCACGTCTCGACCACGTCCTCGGTGAACACGTCTCCCTTCAGGAGGAACGCGTGGTCCTTCTCGAGGGCCGCGAGGGCGTCCGGGCAGCGAGCCCGGGACCGAGGGCACGTCCTTCAGCTCCTCGGGGGTGAGGGCGTAGATGTCCTTGTCGAGCGGATCGCCCGGATCGAGCCGGCGCTCGATGCCGTCGAGCCCCGCCATCAGCATGGCCGCGAAAGCGATGTAGCCATTGCAGGACGGATCCGGGAACCGCACCTCGATGCGCTTCGCCTTCGGTGAGGGCGAGTACATCGGGATGCGCACCGCGGCGGAGCGGTTGCGCGACGAGTACGCGAGATTGACCGGCGCCTCGAAGCCCGGCACCAGCCGCCGGTAGCTGTTGGCGGTGGGTGCCACGAAGGCGCAGAGCGCCGGCGCGTGCTTGATGATGCCGGCGATGTAGTGCATGGCGAGCTCGCTCATGCCGCCGTAGCCGTCGCCGGCGAACAGCGGCTTCTCGCCCTTCCAGATCGACTGGTGGGTGTGCATGCCGGACCCGTTGTCGCCGAAGATCGGCTTCGGCATGAAGGTCGCGGTCTTGCCGTGGCGCTTGGCGACGTTCTTGACGCAGTGCTTGTACCACATGAGGGCGTCGCCCATCTTGACGAGCGAGAGGAAGCGGAGGTCGATCTCGGCCTGACCGGCGGTCGCGACCTCGTGGTGCTGTTTCTCGACGCGCAAGCCGACCTTCTGCATCTCGAGGATCATCTCGGTGCGGATGTCCTGCTGCGAGTCGACCGGCGGCACCGGGAAGTATCCTTCCTTGTAGCGCGGCTTGTAGCCCAGGTTCGGACTCTCGACGCGCCCGGAGTTCCAGCGGCCCTCGACCGAGTCGACGTGGTAGTAGCCCTCGTGCTCGTTCTGATCGAAGCGGATGTCGTCGAAGATGAAGAACTCCGGCTCCGGGCCGAAGTATGCCGTGTCACCGATGCCGGTCGATTTCAGGTAGGCCTCGGCCTTGCGCGCGATCGCGCGCGGGTCGCGCGAGTAGTCCTCCTTGGTGATCGGATCGACGATGTTGCAGATGAACGAGATCGTCGGATGCGGCATGAACGGATCCATCACCGCCGTCGCCGGATCGGGGATGACCAACATGTCCGAGGCGTTGATCGGCTGCCAGCCGCGGATCGACGAGCCGTCGAATCCGAGACCTTCCTCGAATACCTCCTCCTCGAGCTCGCTGATCGGCGTGGTGAAGTGCTGCCACGTACCGAGAAAGTCGAGGAACTTCAAATCCACCGCCACCGCTTTCTGTTCCCTCGCCAGCTTGATGGCGTCCTTCGCCGTACTCATACTCATTCTCCTCCTGTGCCGCCGCAGTCGGCGGCGCGACGCGCGAGTTTGACCCTTGCTTCCCGCGTGCGAGCGATCAGAGCGCTTGCTCGCCGCGTTCGCCAGTTCGGATGCGAACGACCTCGTCGATCGGCAGAACGAAGATCTTGCCGTCGCCGATCCGTCCCGTCTTGGCCGACTTCTCGATGGCGGCGACGACGTCGCCGACGTTCTGATCCTTGACGATGACCTCGAGCTTCACCTTGGGCAGGAAGTCGACCACGTACTCCGCGCCGCGGTAGAGCTCGGTGTGTCCCTTCTGCCGGCCGAAGCCCTTGACCTCGGTGACGGTCAGGCCCTGGATGCCGATCCCCGAGAGGCTTTCCTTCACCTCGTCGAGCTTGAAGGGTTTGATGATCGCTTCGACTTTCTTCATTGGTACCTCCGCAAGGCGGGCCGGACTTCGCCGCCTGTAAACCGCATTCGTTTCACCTTGTAAAGCTGATCTCGCGTTGACGTCACAGGTTGTAGCCCACCTCGCCGTGCTGCGTGAGGTCGAGTCCGGTGAGCTCGTCCTGCTCCGCGACACGCAACCCGACCACCGCGTCGACGATCTTCAGGATGATGAACGTGACCGACGAACGAGTAGACGACGGTCGCGACGACGGCCTACGATCTGCATGCAGCAGCTGCCCGGGGTTCCCGTAGAAGCAGCCCGTCGCCGCCGGCGCTGTTGACCGCCGTGCTGGCGAAGAGGCCGGTCGCTATCGCGCCCCACGTGCCGCCGACGCCGTGCACGCCGAACGCGTCGAGCGAATCGTCGTAGCCGAGCTTCGTCTTGAGATTCGACCGCCCAGTAGCAGAGCACGCCGACGACCGCGCCGATGATGATCGCCGCCATCGGCCCGACGAAACCGGAAGCCGGAGTGATGGCGACCAGGCCCGCGACCGCGCCGGACGCCGCTCCGAGGACGCTCGCCTTGCCGCGGGAGACGTACTCGGCGAGGCACCAGGTGAGCGTCGCGGTGGCGGCGGCGAGGTGCGTCGCCATGAAAGCCGAGGCCGCGAGCCCGCCCGAGGCGAGCGCGCTGCCGGCGTTGAAGCCGAACCAACCGAACCAGAGGATGCCGGCGCCGAGCACGCGTGAGCGCCGAGGTTGTTCGGCAGCATCGGCTCCTTCGGATGCCCGACGCCGCGCGTCCCATCACGAGCGCGGCCGCCAGCGCCGCGACGCCGGAGTTGATGTGCACCACCGTGCCGCCGGCGAAGTCGAGCGCTTTGATGCCGCCGAGCATGCCGAGCCATCCGCCCTTCGCCCACACCCAGTGGCAGACCGGGTCGTAGACGAGCGTGCACCACAGCATCGGTGAACAGGACGAACGCGCCGAAGCTCATGCGCTCGGCGAAGGCGCCCGTGATCAGCGCCGGCGTGATGATGGCGAACATCAACTGGAAGAGCATGAAGGCCTGGTGCGGGATCGTCGGCGGCGTAGTCGGTGTTCGGCGCTGCGCCGACGCCGCTGAGAGCCGATCCAGTCGAGCCCTCCGATGAACCCCCCGATGTCCGGTCCGAACGACAGCGAGTAGCCGAAGAGCGCCCACTGCACGCTCACCAGACCCATGATGAAGAAGCTCTGCATGATCGTTGCCGAGGACGTTCTTGCGTGCGCACCATGCCGCCGTAGAAGAGCGCGAGACCCGGCGTCATGAAGAGCACCAGCGCGCTCGACGTCAGCAGCCACGCGGTGTCGCCGGTATCGGCCACCGGCGCAGCGGCTTCCTCGGCGCCGACGGCCGCGGCGAACGCGAGCCATCCGGCCGCCGCCGCGATCGCCGCGAGACGCGGCGAGAGCCATCGAGTCGTACGCATCGTATCCATTCGAACCCCCGAGTGTGAGTGTGAACGTCGAAACGCCCTGCGGTCGAGGGCACTATCCAAGGACGCTCCGCGAAAGCAAGCCTGATGCCGTGATGATCGACCGTCGGATGCGAAAAAAGTCACCCGGGGCGTGACGAGCGGCGGCGAAGACTTCGCGACGCTGCACGTTTCGCGGGCAATGCCTAATTTCTACGCAATTCCCGAGTCGATGTGGGAGGTCTCGGATCGGCGGATCTGCGCCTCGGTGCCGAAGCGCAGGCGGCGGATGTTGTCGCGGTGGCGCATGGCGATCGTCCCTGCCATCACCACGGTGACGGCGACCGTCGCACGCGGATAGCCGAGCAGGAGTGCCAGCGGCGGCATCGCGAACGCAGCCGTGAGCGATGCGACCGAGACGTAGCGGCTGAGCGCGGCGACGACTGCGAAGAGCGGCAGGACGATCGCCGCAGCGATCGGGGCGAGACCGAGCGACACGCCGAGCGCGGTCGCGACGCCCTTCCCGCCAGCGAAGCGGAGAAAGCACGAAAAGACGTGGCCGAAGAAAGCCGCCAGACCGACGAGCGCGGCGATCTGTTCGGACGAGCCGCTGCGCAGCGCGACCACCACCGGCACGAGCCCTTTCGCCGCGTCGCCCACGAGCGTCAAGAGACCGGTCGTCACGCCCGCGGCGCGCGCGACGTTGGTCGCGCCGATGTTGCCGCTGCCGACATCACGCGGGTCGACGCCGCGCCGGCGGCTCAGCCAGACCCCGGTCGGAATCGAGCCGCATAGGTATCCGAAGAAGAGCAGGGCAATGGTCGTACAGTCCTCAAAACCGGAGCGTACGCTCGCGGCGGCTACGGCGGCGCTGGACGATGCTGCCCACGATCAGTCCGATGGCGAAAGCGATCATGCCCGTCCACAGCACGTCGCTGTATTCGCCGACCGGCGATGGCGCCGTGAGCGGTCGATCGGCGGCGAGTCGATCGACGCTTTGGCGGAGCTGTCCGATCTCGCTCTCCAGGCGCGCCAGCACGCGTCCGTGCTCGACGGGCAAACTCTCGCCCTCGGCGCGCGGTGCCGGGACGGTGGGCACGGGCTCGCTCACGCGCGCCGTGGCGACTGGACTCGGTGGCGCGACGGCAGTGGGCACGGCGTCTTTCACGCGCGCTTGGGCGGGCAGGTTCGGCTGTGGGGGCTCGACGACGGGTGCGATCTCGGCCGACAGCACCCAGCCCGTTCGGCCGTCGCGCAGGCCGACCTCGGTCCACCCGTCACGCTCCCCGAGAAAGCGCACGCGATCACCACGCTTGAGTACCGCGATCCCGGGGTTGGCCGAACCGGGCCGCTCGCGGACGATGACGTTGGCGGATCGTGCGACCCGGTCGACGGCGTCCACCGGCACGGCCACGAGGAGCGCGGCCAACACCAGCAGCGCGCACGCCGCCGCGGCGCGCATCCTCACACGCCACAGACTCAGTGCGCACGCGGCCGCCGTGCGCTTGTCCACGCGCCATTTAATGGACGGGCCGCCCGACGGGCGGCGCCGCAGGCGGCATGGAAGAATCGGGGTGACTGGATTTGAACCAGCGACTCCTGCGTCCCGAACGCAGTGCTCTTCCAGTCTGAGCTACACCCCGCCAAACGGACGACCAGGGTGCCTAACACATCGACGCTGGAAAGCAAAGCAGCACGACACTCAAGGCGTGAGAGCGGCATCGATGTTGCGGCGCATCGCTCCGATCACCGGGCGGTAGTCCGGCGACTCGGGCGCGCGGAACACCGCGGTCCCGGCGACGATCACGTCCGCACCTGCCGCCGCGGCCGCGCCGATGTTGCCGACCGTGATGCCGCCGTCGACCTCGAGGAGACAGCGCGCCCCCAGCCGTTCGCGCAGGCGGGCGGCGTCGCGCAGCTTGTCGAGCGCTTCGGCGATGAAGCCCTGGCCGCCGAAACCCGGGTTGACGCTCATCACGAGGAGCATGTCGAGGTCGGGAAGAACGTTCGCGACCGTCGCCACCGGGGTCGCCGGGTTGATCGCCACCGAGGCGCGAACGCCGGCGCGACGAATGTCGGCGATGGTGCGATCGAGCGCGGGGCAGGTCTCCTGGTGCACCGAGATCCAGTCCGCGCCCTCGCCGGCGAAGGCCGGGATGTAGCGCTCGGGGTCGGTGATCATGAGATGCACGTCGAGCTGGAGCGACGTCACCTTGCGCACCGCCCCGACGATCGCTGGACCGATCGTGATGTTGGGGACGAAGTGACCGTCCATCACGTCGAGGTGCAACCACTCGGCGCCCGCGGCCTCGACGGCCCGCACCTCGTCCGCGAGGCGGCCGAAGTCCGCCGAGAGAATCGAGGGGGCGATCTTGCGTGGCAAAGGCGGCACGGACTGGCCGGCCTTATACGACCCCCGACCACGACGCCGCAAGTCGCTCACGCTCGGCGGCGGACGCGCACCGCGTAGAAACCGTCCAGTCCATGGCGGTGCGGAAACGTTCGCAGCGCGCCGGCGTCATCGACCAGCTCTGCCGCGGCAGCCGGCAAGTAGGTCTCCGCTCGTTCCGGCTCGAGCGCAGGATGCGCGTCGAGCCAGGCGCGCACCACGTCGTCGTTCTCCTCGGTGCTGATCGCGCAGGTCGCGTAGACGAGCGCGCCGCCCGGCGCCAGGAGTGGGGTCACGCCTTCGAGGATCGCACGCTGCAGCGTCGCCAGGCGCGTCACGTCTGCTGGGGTGCGCGACCAGCGGACCTCGGGATGCGCACGCAGAGTCCCGAGACCGCTGCACGGCGCGTCGACCAGAATGCGGTCGAACGTCACGTCGCTCGCGAGCGGCGTACCGGTGCGCGCGTCGGCGACGCCGGACACCAGGCGTGCGAGTCCGAGCCGGCGTGCGCTGCGCGCGACCGCGCCGGCGCCCGCGAGGCGGCGATCCAGGGCGAGCACCAGGCCGCGGCCCTCGATCCGCTCGGCAAGGTAGGTCGCTTTCCCGCCCGGCGCGGCGCAGGCATCGAGCACCCGCATTCCCGGTTGCACGCCGAGCAGCAACGCGACCAGCTGCGACGCTTCCGATTGCACGCTGAACGCACCCTCGGTGAAGCCGGGAATCGTGTGCGGAGCGACGCTCGTCACCTGGACGCCGTCAGGGGCGAACCGGCATGACGTGGCGGTGATTCCAGCACCGGTCGAGGCGCGAGATCAGCTCGTCTCGACCGCCGGCGCGGGCGCGCAGCACCGTCGGCGCGGCTTCGTTGTCGGCGGCGAGCAGCGCCCGAAGCTCGCCCGGGCCGAAGCGCTGCTGCCAGCGTTCCACCAGCCACTCGGGATGCGAGAAGGCGACCGCGAGATGGCGGAGCGGCTCGGTCGCGGGGTCGGGCAGCGTGAGACGTTCGCGCTCCCGGACGGCACGTCGCAGCACCGCGTTCACCAAGCCCGTACCCGCGGCCGCGAAGCGTTTGGCGAGATCGACGCTGGTCGCCACCGCGGCGTGCGGCGGGACCCGGTCGAGCATCAGAAGCTGATAGAGCCCGAGGCGGAGCACGATGCGGAGCGGGCCGTCGAGATCCGCGGGATCGCGCTTCGTCAGTGTGTGCGAGATGCCAGTCGAGCCGTCCCTGCCATGCCAGCGTGCCGTACACGAGCCGCGTCGCGAAGGCGCGATCACGCGCGTCGAGAGTGCCGGCGGTGAGCGCGCCGTCGAGCACGACGTCGGCGTAGGCGCGGGTGTCCTCGACGCGTTGCAGGACGCGCGCCGCGAGCGCGCGGGCGGCAAGCGGCGCGTGTGCGGTCGCGCGGCGCTTCGCGCCCGGCGTGCTACGCATCGAAGCGCGCGCCGACCGCGAGGCGTGCGCCGGCCGAGAAGGCGCGCGCCGCGAGCGGCCGCCGTCCTTCCATCTGCAGCGAAAGCAGCGCGAGCACCCCGGCGCCGGTCGCGACCTGAATGGCATCGTCGAGCGCCAGCACCGTTCCCGGCGTCGCGGCCGGCGCCGCATCGTTGCCGACGACGCGTGCATCGAGGATCTTCACCGAGCGCCCGGCGAGCGTCGTGAACGCCGAGGGCCAGGGTGTGAACGCGCGCACCTTGCGCTCGATCAGCACCGCCGGCTCGTGCCAACGAATGCGTCCGTCGTCCTTGCCGAGACGCGGTGTGTAGGTCGCGAGCGCCGCCTCCTGGGCGACGGGCTCGAGACCCGAGCCGCGCAGGAGCGCGAGCGCCTCGCCGAGTGTCGCGCCGCCGAGGGCGGCCAGGCGTGCCGTCAGGGTCGCGGTGGTATCGTCGGCGGCGATCGGGAGCGTGCGTTGCAGGAGGATGTCTCCCTCGTCCATCGCCTCGTTCATCAGCATGATGCTGACGCCGGTGGACGCGTCGCCGGCGAGAATCGCCGCCGCGATCGGCGCCGCGCCACGATGGCGCGGCAAGAGCGACGCGTGCACGTTGATGCACGCGAGGGTGGGGAGATCGAGCGTCGCGCGCGGCAGGAGCTTTCCGTAGGCGGCGACCACGATGATGTCGGGCCGCCACGACGCGAGCGTCGCGGCCGCGTCGGGTTCAGCGAGCTTGGCCGGCCGGATGATCGCGACGTCGCGCGCGAGGGCGACGCGCGCGACCGGTGATGGCGCCGCCGTGAGGCCCCGGCCCTTCGGCTTGTCGGGTTGCGAGACGACGCCGACCAGCTCGGTTGCCGCCGCCAGCGCTCTCCAGGCTCGGCACGGCGAACGCGGGCGTCCCCATGAAGACGGAGCGAAGCGGCCGCTCGGCCGGCCAGCGCAAGACGCGACTCAAGCGCTCAGATCATCACGCGGTGCGGCGCCGGCTCACGTCCCTCGCGCTCGAGCTTCTTCAGTCGGCGCCGGTACAAGTCGCGCTTCAACCTGCTCAGGCGATCGAGGAACAGCTTGCCGTCGAGGTGATCGATCTCGTGCTGGAGCGCGACTGCCAGCAGCTCCGTGCCCTCGATCTCGACCTCTTTCTGGTCGGGAGTGTAGCCACGCACCAGCACCCGCGCGGCGCGGCGCACCTCCGCGGTGTAGTCGCGCACCGAGAGACAGCCTTCCTCCCAGACGATCTCACCCTCGCGCTCGACGATCACCGGGTTCACGATCTTGAGCAGCCGTGACCCTTTGTTCTCGTGGTCGACGTCGAGGACGATCACGCGTTGCGAGAGGCCGATCTGCGGCGCGGCGAGCCCGACACCGGGCGCCGCGTACATGGTCTCGACCATGTCGTCGATCGTCTCGACGAGCGCGCCGTCGATGTTCGGGACCTCCGGAGCGACCCTTTTTCAGAATCGGCTCAGGATACGTAAGGATCCGACGAATCACGGTTTTTCATAACATGCTGACTGGATCGATATCAACGACGAGTCGGATCGTGCGCGCGCGCGCGGTCGCTCGCCATTGGACGAGCAAGGCGCGCAGCACGGCGCGCAGCGCGCTCGCCTGCGGCGCGCTCAGCATGAGTTGCCAGCGATGGCGGTTGCGAAGTCGTTCGAGCGGTGCCGGCGCCGGTCCGCGTATGGTCACCGCACCGCCGGCCTCGCCGGCGACGGCGCGAGCGCGCGCGGCGAGATCGAGCGCCGCACGCTCGGTGGCGGCGAGCTCGACGCCCTCGAGGCGCAGCACGACGAGGCGCGCGAAGGGCGGGTACCCGAGCTCCTGCGCGCAACGCGAGCTCGCGCGGCGCGAAGCCGAGGTAGTCGTGGGTCGTGGCCGCGACCAGGCTGTGATGCTCGGGGCGGTAGGTCTGCACCAGCACACGCCCCGGCGCGTCGCCGCGTCCGGCGCGGCCGGCGACCTGCGTCAGCAACTGAAAAGCACGCTCGGCGGCGCGGAAATCCGGCATGTTGAGGGCGACGTCGGCGAGCAGCACGCCGACCAGGGTCACGGCCGGCACGTCGTGCCCCTTGGCGACCATCTGGGTGCCGATCAGGATGTCGAACGCTCCCGCGCTCCAGGCCTCGAGGATGCGCCGATGGGCGCCCTTGCTCGCCGTCGTGTCGCGGTCGAGGCGCCCGATCCGCGCCTGCGGGAAGAAGCGCGCGACCTCGGTCTCGATGCGCTCGGTGCCGGCGGTTTGCGCGCGCAGCTCGTCGCCGCCGCAGCGCCCGCACGCCGAGCGCGCCGGGCGCGCGTGCCCGCAGTGGTGACAGAGCAGCACGCCGCGGCGCTCGTGCAAGGTGAGCGTCACGCTGCACGACGGGCAGCCCGCCGGCTCGCCGCAGGCGAGGCACTGCAGCGCGCGCGCGAACCCGCGGCGGTTGAGGAACAGCACCACCTGTTCGCGGCGCTTCAGGGTGGCGTCGATCGCTTCGAGCAGCGGCGGCGAGAAAAGCGTGGGCGAGGACGTGCCGTCGGTCGCGACCGGCGCGGCGCGCGCGCTCCGAGCCCGCAAGTCGATCAGCTCGACGGTGGGGAGCGGGCGCCCCTCGACCCGGCGCGAGAGCGAGAGCAACTGAAACTTGCCGGAAAGCGCCTGCTGGTAGCTCTCGACCGACGGGGTCGCCGATCCGAGAACCGCGGCCGCGCCGCTGAGCTTGGCACGCACGATCGCCAGGTCGCGGGCGTTGTAGCGCAGGCTTTCATCCTGCTTGTAGGCGGCGTCGTGCTCCTCGTCGACGACGACCAGTCCCACGTCGGCGAGCGGGGCGAACACCGCCGACCGTGCGCCCACCACCACCCGCGCTTCGCCGCGCGCCACCCGGCGCCATTCGTCCCAGCGCTCGCCCGGAGTGAGGCCGCTGTGCAGAAGCGCGACGTCGGAGCCGAAACGCTCCTGCACACGCAGGACCAGTTGGTGCGTGAGGGCGATCTCGGGGACGAGGAAGAGCACAGCGCGCCCGCCGGCGAGCGTGCGTGCGGCGAGTCGGAGGTACACCTCCGTCTTGCCGCTGCCGGTGACGCCGTGGAGCAGGAAGACCTGAAAGCCCTCGACGGCGGC
This sequence comes from uncultured delta proteobacterium, assembly GCA_963846105.1. Lineage (GTDB taxonomy): Bacteria > Desulfobacterota > Binatia > UTPRO1 > UTPRO1 > CAWJUT01. Next base: position 403,990 of record CAWJUT010000017.1, on the reverse strand, counting down.
GACGGTGTCGACGGCGCGACGTTGCTCGTCGGTGAGCTCGGGCGGGGGTTGCGGCGCGGCCGCCCGCGGCATGGTGTCGCGATAGCGCTCGGCACGACGGCGTTCGCAGACGCCGCGGCGGACGAGCGCCTGAGCGGCGACGCGCTCGGCGGTGGTCAGCTCGCTGACCTCGATCTGCCGCGCCGGCGTGGCGAGCAGCCGCTCGTAGAGCGCGTGCTGACGCCGGGCGCGACGCGCGAGCGCGGCGGCGTCCGCGGGCGCGAGCTCGGCGACGAGCGCGTAGAGGATCACGTAGCGGGTCCGGCTCGCCGGCGCCCGCAGCTCCTCCTCCCAGACGACCAGTCCGCGTCGCGCCAGCGTACGCACGGCGCTTGGCGACGTCGGCCCGTCCGAGCGCGCGCGCCAACTGCTGCGCTGTCGCCGCCCCTGCCGACGCCAGGTGCCCGAGCAACGCGGTCTCGAGCGGCCGGCTCTCAGAGCCGGGATCGGCGCCGTCGGCGAGTCGCAGCACGCGTGCGCTCGAGGCGCGCAAGCTCCCCGGCAGCGCGGCTGCCAGCACGTCGGCGAGCGACGTCAGGTAGTAGTCGGCCGCCCAGCGGCAGAACGCGAACAGCTCCGCGGTGACGATGGGCTCGGCGTCGAGCACGTCGAGGATGCCGCGGACCGCCGTGAGTCCCGGGGGCGGCGCATCGCTCAGCGTCACCACCAGACCGGTCTCGCGGCGACGTCCGAGCGGCACGAGCACGCGCACTCCCGGCCGGACGCGCGCGCTCTCGAGCGCCTCCACACGGTACGTCAGCAGATCCTTGCCGGGTACCGCGGGTAGCAACGCGACCGCAGCATAACCGCACGCGCGAGCGCCCTCATCGCACGCGATGGGTTGTGACACGCGCGCGTTATCGCGCGCGTCACACCCACTGTCAAAGCGCATAGCCGGTTCGTGCCGCGCGAATGACGGTGTCACGCCCTCGAACAGCATGCGCCAAGGCATCTCACCAAGCCAAAGCGACGTATACGCGACCTGCCGTGCGTGGGACGACCATGAAACGGCCGCACGCGGTAGCCGGAGAGCCTGCCGAGTACCGGCCGCCAAGGCGGATGCTGCCTGAGCGCCGCAAGCCTGCGAAATGGCCGCCGGCGATGCGGCAAGGTCGAACGCAGCCGCAATCGTCGACCCGGTGCCCGAGGTGAAGAACGAGGATCTGCAGACGCGTATGGAGCGCCTCGACGAGCTTTCCGTGAAGACCCACCGCGAGCTCAGCGTCGCACGCAGCCGCGGTGATCCGCTGGAGGTCGTGCAGGCACTCGAAGCGAAGGTCGAGGAGATCAACAGGCAGCGGTCCACCACCAAGAAGGCGATCGGCAGCCTTCACTAGCACCCGTCAATTTTTGGACATTCCCGTGCCCGCGCGTACAGATCTTTGTCCGCCGACGGGGGCGGAGTCACATTCCTCCCGTCCCGCCTGGCCTTTTCGCACTCCCGCTCCCGGCACCCGGCTTGCTACCACGTGCAGCCCTTCCTTTCTGTAACGGAAGAGGCCCGGTCCGAAGACCTCGGGTCGGGCCTCTTCGCAATACGGCAAGCGGGCGAGCCTCGAAGGACCGGATGAGGTTGGGTGGTGGAGAGGACGGACGCGGACGTGGATGACGGTTGCGCGGGAGTCGGAAGGGGGTCCAAGGACGTGAGAGGCGCGTTCAGGTGTCGTGGGTGGAGACGTTCCGTTGCGGGTGGAATTCGGCGCGCGGCACCTTCGCGTGCTCTGCGCCGACCCTCCGACTCCCGCCAGCCCCCTTCCATCGCATCCCGATCATGAGCACCTGCCCGCTCGCGGGCGACGGTGTGGAGGTACGTGGTGAGTAAACTGCCAGCAGTCCTCATGGGAGTCCTCAACAGCGGGCTCCTCAAACGGACGGTCACGCCGCTGTTCGCGCGCGGAAACAGCAATTTCCTCGCCCTCGACATCGGCTCGAGCTGCATCAAGCTCATCGAGACCGACGGTCCAGCGGGCGGAATCCGTATCGTCGCCGCCGGCATCGCGCCGCTGCCGGCGACCGCGGTGCAGAACAATCTCATTCAAGATCCCACGGTCGTGGCCGACACCATCCGCGACCTCGTCGCCAGTACCGGAGCGCGCGCGACCCAGGTGGTCACCGCGGTGCCCGGTCCGGCGGTGATCATCAAGAAGATCCATCTTCCGCTCCGGTGGCGACGAGGCCAACCTCCAGCACCAGGTCATGCTCGAGGCCGGCAGCGCCATTCCCGAGCATCTCGACAACGTCACGCTCGACTACCAGGTGGTCGGCTACACCGAGCGCGAGGAGCTCGAGGTGCTGCTGGTGGCGGTCAAGAAGGACATCGTCAACAGCTACACCTCGGTCATTCGCGACGCCGGGCTCACCCCGCACATCGTCGACGTCGACTACTTCGCGCTCGAGAACATGTTCGAGTTGAACTACGACGTCGAGGAGGCGCAGGTCGTCGGCCTGGTCAACATCGGCGCGCGCTACTGCTCGATCAACATCCTGCGCGGCGGCCGCTCGTCGTTCACCGGTGACATTCCGGTGGGCGGCGCCGAGTTCAGCGACGTGCTGATCCGCAATCTCGGCGTCACCGCCGACGAAGCCGAGCTGCTGAAGACCGGCGGTGTGGCGCGCGACATCAGTCGCGAGCAGGTCGACGCCGCGCTCATGCCCGCGGCACAGCTGCTGGTCGAGGAGATCCACCGCGCGCTCAGCTTCTACTGGCGTGCCGACGCCGAGGAGCCGCTGTCGGCCGTGTATCTGAGCGGCGGTACGGCGCGCACCGAGGGGCTCGCCCGCATGCTGAGCGATCGCTTGGAAACCCCCGTCGAGGTCGTGAACCCACTGTCGCGCGTGACGCTCGCGCGCTCGGTCGATTCCGACTTCGTGCGCGAGAACGCGTCGTCGCTGGCGGTCACGGTAGGGCTTGCGGCACGGCGCCCGGGAGACAAGTCGTGATCAGAATCAATCTGCTGTCCGCGCGCGAGGCCGAGGACGAGGCCGGGCGCCGTCGCGACGAGCGCATCGTCGTAGTGGGCGCGGTCGCGTTGGTCGCCGTCCTGCTCGGGGCCGAGCTCACCAGCCGCCTGCGGTTGGTGCCGATTCGGGCCCAGTCGGAACGTCTCACCAAAGAGGTCGCCGCCCTCGAAGAGAAGACCAAGGAGCTGAACGCTCTCGAAGCGCAGCGCGGGGAGCTGGAAGAGAAGCTCAAGACGATCGCGCAGCTCGAGGCGCGCAAGGTCGGGCCGGTGCAGGTGCTCGCCAACCTCAGCGACGCGGCGCCGGAGGAGCTCTGGCTGCTCGAGTTCACCGAGAGCGGCGGATTGGGGACGGTCAGTGGGCTGGCGCTCGACAACCAGACCATCGCCGCCTTCATGCGCAACCTCGGAAGCTCGGCGTACTTCTCGAATGTCGACCTGGTGGAGACGACGCAGTCCGAACAGGACGGCGTGCCTCTCAAGCGCTTCATCATCAATGCCCGCTTGAGCTACACCGGCAAGCCGCTGCCGCCGGCTCCAACCGGCCTCAAGTTCCCGGAAGCGATCCAGACAGCAGCCCGGGCAGCCGACCGGCCGAAAGGCGAATCGCATATGAACAACATCATGGAGCGGTTCTTCGAGCTCGAGAGCCGCGAGCGCACCCTGATCTGCGCGGCGGTGGTGATTCTCACGCTCGGCGGGTACTGGAACTTCGTCTACTCCGGCCGGGCACCGAGATCGCCCAGACCAAGGCCAAGATCGTCGAGTTGCGGGACCAGCGTGACAGCAAGCAGAAGCTGGTCGCCAATCTCGACGCTGCAGCGTGAGCGCGTCCGCGAGCTCGGCGCCCAGCTCCTGCTCGCCGAGGCGCGTCTCCCCGACCAGAAGGAGATTCCGGACCTCTTGAGCACGGTCTCGTCGGCCGGTCGCGAGTCGGGCCTCGAGATCCTCCTGTTCCGCCAGAAGGCGGAGCGTTTTCAGGACTTCTACGCCGAGGTGCCGGTCGAGGTGCTGGTGCGGGGCAACTACCACCAGGTGGCCACCTTCTTCGATCGCGTCGGCAAGCTCGACCGGATCGTGAACGTCGCCGACATATCGATGAAAACGCCCAACTCGGAGTGCGGTACGATGATCGTCGACACCGCGTGCTCGGCGGTGACCTTCCGCTTCCTCGACGAGGCGGAACGAGAGCGGATCGCGAAGGAGAAGGCCGAGCAGGCGAAGAAAACCGGCGCCAAAGGTTAGCGAGAAGGATCAGAGCGATGAAAGCAGGAATGACACGAAGCGTCGTGATCGGGGTGGCCGCGGCTGTCCTGACAGCCGGCTGGCACCACAGGGGCGACGGCACAGGACGCCTCGCTCGGTGGCCTGCTCGGGGCGATGGGAACCGCCGAGGTGCTCTCGGGAGCCGACGCGCGCCGCGCCAACGAGGCCAAGGCCGCGGTCGTGGACAAGGTGGGCGGGCCCGAAGCGGCCGGCAACCAAGCCCCGCAGGCCGCTGCCTGAAGCTGCACCTGCCGGCGACGCGAACGCCGCCGGGACGGTGCCGGCCGAGCCGCTTGCCGACCCGGCAGCGGGTGCGGCCCCGGCGACGGTCGCAACCTACGAGGCGGCGAACCACCGTGATCCGTTCCGGCCGCCCAACCTCGGCAACGTCGAGATGGCCCGTACCCCGCTCGAGCGCTACCAGATCGGGCAGCTCAAGCTGGTGGGCGTCGTCTGGGATCAGGGAGCGGGCGCTCCTCGGGCAATGGTGGAAGATTCCGCCGGACTCGGCTACATCGTAAGCGCGGGCACGGCTATTGGGTCGAGCGGCGGGGTCGTGCGTCGCATCGAGCCCCGGCGGGTATTGATCGAAGAGACCGTTACGAACTTCTACGGCGAGGAAGAGCCGAAGGAGATCGTGATGGCGCTTCCGGAGGAGGATCGAGCGCCATGAAGAACACGGAGCGGGGCGTGCGAGGGGCGGTTGCGGTGGTGGGTGTCCTGCTCCTCGGCTTGATCGGATGCGTGGCGCGAGTCACACTTGGACCGGAGTTCGACGCCAAACCGGTCAGCACAGCACCCACTGTAGCGGACGACACAGCAGTCGCTGCGGTTGCGGAGTCTTCCGACGCGACGCAGGCGGCCACGGTGGCGCGAGTCGCGAGCGAGCCTGCCACGCTGCCCGCCGAGCCCAATCCGGCGAGTGCCCCGCTGGTGGACGAGAACGAGCTCGTCGGACCAGCCTTCGAGAAGCCGGCCGCCTATGCGATGGCGGCGCGCGCCACCGAACCACCTTGAAGACCGAGGGCGCCACCGTCGAGCGCCTCAGCGTCGATCCTCGTGAGCCGCAGGCGTACACCGGCCAGCGCATCTCGCTCGATTTCAAGGACGCCGACATCCAGAACGTGCTGCGCATCCTCGCCGACGTGAGCGGCCTCAACATCATCACCACCGACGACGTGCAGGGAAAGATCACCATGCGCCTCGTCGACGTGCCGTGGGATCAGGCGCTCGAGGCGATCCTCAAGGCGAAGGGCCTCGACATGGTGCGCGACGGCAACATCGTGCGCGTCTCCACCGTCGAGCAGCTGAAGAAGGAGCGCGAAGCGCTACGCGCGGCCGACGAGGCCCAGAAGCAGGTCGAGCCCTTGCTGGTGAAGTACATCAAGGTCAACTACGCCAAGGCCGACGAGAAGCTCATCAAGAAGATCGAGGAGAAGGTGCTCACCGAGCGTGGCAGCGCCACCTGGGACGAGCGCACGAATACGGTCATCGTGCGCGACATCGCCCGCGGCATCGAGGACGCCGAAGAGTTCGTCCACCAGTTCGACACCCAGACGCCTCAGATTCTGATCGAGGCGAACATCGTCGAGGCGACCGACGCCCTCATCCGCGATCTCGGCGTCCAGTGGGGCTACACCTACCGGGCGGGCCCCGAGGTCGGGAACTCCACCGGCTCCAACTTCCCGGGCACGCGTCCGGCGGCGGCGGCGTGCTCGGCGGCGGTACCAACTCGCCCGCGAGCGTCGGTGCCGTTCATCGCCGACTTCCCGGCGTCGAGCGTTGCGCCGGGCGCCGGCACGGCGTTCGACCTCCTGCTCGGCTCGCTCGACGGCTCGCAATCGTTGAACGCGCGCCTGACCGCGCTCGAGCGAGCAAGGCAAGGGCAAGATCATCTCGCGGCCGCGGGTGGTGACGCTCAACAACGTGCCGGCCAAGATCGAGAGCCTCGAGATCCTGCGCGTGCAGGCTGCCGTCCACCGGCACCGTCATCAGCACGGGCGCGGGCGGCGTCGCCGGCACCGCGCAGAGCGCGACCGAGAAGATCAGCACCGGCATCACCCTGCAGGTGACCCCGCAGGTCTCGTCGGACGGCTTCGTCTTCCTCGACGTCTTCGCGAAGTCGAGCACCGCCGTCGACGTCGAGCGCTCGACCGACGACATCCCGAACGAGATCAGCCGCGAGGCGGAATCGCACGTGCTCATCCAGCGACGGCGAGACCTTCGTGCTCGGCGGCGTCTTCCGCAACGAGCTCGACCAGCTCGACCGCGGCATCCCGTACCTGCGGAGCATCCCGGTCCTCGGCTGGGCGTTCAGGAACAACCTCAACGACGACAGTCGCCAGGAGCTGCTCGTCTTCGTCACGCCGAGCTCGGTCCGCGGGCGCGGCAGCGAGGACATCGCCAGCCTTCCGTCCGCGGAATCGCTTTGGCACAATCGGGTAGTTCCTGCGGAGTGACATGCAGTGCTGCGCTTTCTCACTGCCGGTGAATCGCACGGGCCGTGCTTGACGGCCATCGTCGAGGGGTGCCCGGCCGGAGTTCACGATCGACATCGCCGCCGTCAACCACGACATGCGGCGCCGCATGCGCGGCTACGGGCGTGGCGGACGGATGAAGATCGAGCAGGACACGGCCGAGCTCCGCTCCGGCGTGCGGTTGGGCGAGACGCTCGGCTCGCCGATCACGCTCGTGGTCGAGAACCGCGACTGGAAGAACTGGGAGAAGAAGATGTCGCCGCGGCCGGAGGATCGCGACCCGTCGCTGGCGGTGACCCGCCCGCGTCCGGGGCACGCCGACCTCGCCGGCGTCCTCAAGTACAACCACTCGCGACGTCCGCAACATCCTCGAGCGCGCGAGCGCGCGCGAGACCGCGGCGCGCGTCGCCGTCGGCGGCATCGCGAAGGCGCTGCTCGCGGCCGTTCGGCATCCTGGTGCGCGGCTGGGTGGCGGAGATCGGCGGCATCGTCGCCGACCATGCCGGCATGGATCCGGAGGCGATCTTCAGCGCCGCCGAGGTCTCCGAGGTGCGCGTCGCCGACGCCGAGCGCCGAGCGCAAGATCATCGCCGCGCATCGACGAGTGCAAGGAGCGCGGCGACACGCTCGGCGGCGTCGTCGAGGTGGTGGTGACGGGATTGCCGCCGGGGCTCGGCAGCCATGCGCATTGGGACCGCAAGCTCGACGGCCGTCTCGGCGCACGCGCTCATGAGCATGCAGGCGGTGAAGGGCGTCGAGATCGGCCTCGGCTTCGAGACCGCGCGCCGGCCCGGCTCCGCGGTCCACGACGAGATCCACTTCGACGACAAGTCGCACGCGTTCGTCCGGCACACCAACAACGCCGGCGGCACCGAGGGCGGCATGACCTCGGGCGGCGCCGCTCGTGGTGCGGGTGGCGTTCAAGCCGCTCTCCACCCTGATGTAGCCCGCTGCACTCGGTGGACATCGAGACGCAAGGAAGAGGCGAAGGCGCGCGATCGAGCGCTCCGACGTGTGCGCCATCCCGGCGGCGGCGGTGATCGCCGAGTCGGTGGTGGCGTTCGTCGTCGCCGATGCGTTCCTCGAGAAGTTCGGCGGCGACTCGCTCACCGAGATCCGCCGCAACTACGACGGCTACCTCGAGCAGATTCGCAGCTTCTGAAGGTGGGATTGATCGTGCTGACGGGGTTCATGGGGACGGGAAAGAGCGAGGTCGGACGGCGGCTGGCGCGCCGCCTGGGCCGCGCCTTCGTCGACACCGACGAGCTGGTGGAGGCGCGCGCCGGGAAATCGGTGGCCGGCGATCTTCGCCGACGACGGCGAGGCCGCGTTCCGCGCGCTCGAGCGCGAGGCGGTGGCCGAAGCAGCCAAGCGCGGCGAGGCGGTGGTGGCGCTCGGCGGCGGCGCGGTGCTCGATGCCGACAACGTCGCGCCGCTGCGCGCCGCCGGCGTGGTGATCTGTCTCACGGCGCGTCCCGAGGCGATTCTCGCGCGCGTCGGGCGCGGCGCCGAGCGGCCGCTGCTCGCGGGCGGAAACCCGCGGGAAACGATCGAGCGACTTCTCGCGGAGCGCGAAAGCGGCCTACGATGCCGCTGCGGATCGGATCATCGATACCTCCGACTCGAGCGTCGATGAAGTGGTGGAGGACATACGGGAGAGTTTGCCGGGACTCGAGCGCGGCGAGCGATGGAAGTCGTCAACGTAGAGCTCGGTGCGCGCGCCTACCCGATCTACGTCGGGGCGGGGTGTCTGCGCGAGCTCGGTGCGCGACTGGCCGAGACACGGTGTGGAGAACGGGTGGCGGTGGTGACGAACTCGACGATCGCGGATCTCTACCTCGAGCCGCGCTCGCCTCGCTGGGCGCGCCGGGTTCGATCGGCGCAGTCGATCCAGATTCCCGACGGCGAGGAGCACAAGAACCTCGCCTGGCTGGCGTTCGTGTACGACAAGCTGATCGACGCCGGCATCGAGCGCGGTGGAGCGGTGGTCGCGCTCGGCGGTGGCGTGGTGGGCGATCTCGCCGGCTTTCGCCGCCGCGACGTACCTGCGCGGGATTCCGTGCGTGCAGGTGCCGACCACGCTGCTCGCGCAGGTCGACGCGGCGCATCGGCGGCAAGACCGGCATCAACCACGCCGCCGGCAAGAACCTGATCGGGGCCTTCGAGCAGCCACGCTTCGTGCTCGCCGACGTCGAGGTGCTGCGCACCCTGCCCCGTCGCGAGCTCATCGCCGGCCTCGCCGAGGTGATCAAGTACGGCGCCATCCTCGACGAGAAGCTGTTCGCGCTGCTCGAGCGCCAGCTGCCCGCCGTGCAACGTCTCGATCGCGATCTCATGGTGCAGGTCGTGCGCACCTGCTGCACGTTGAAGGGGCTGGTCGTCGGCGAGGACGAGACCGAGCAGGACTACCGCGCCATCCTCAACTTCGGTCACACCGTCGGCCACGCCATCGAGACCCTGACCGAGTACAAGAAGTATCTGCACGGCGAGGCGGTCGCGATCGGCATGGTGGCGGCCGCGCGTGTCTCGCGGCGGCTCGGTCACTGCGCCGAGACGGACTATCAGCGCCTGCGCAAGCTCATCGAGCGCGCCGGCCTGCCGACCGAGATCCCGGCCGACCTGCGCGGCGCGGCCGCTCGCGCTCGCCATGCGGACCGACAAGAAGGCGCGCGACGGCGCGATCAAGTTCGTCTGCCTCGAGGGCATCGGCAAGACGCGTTTCGAGCGACTCACCTGTGACGACATCGTGAAATCACGCCTAGTGGAAGGGGAGGATGAGGGCATGAGCAGAGCACGAATGACGATGATGGTGGCGGCGGCAGGTGCTGGCGCTCGCCGCGTGTGGCGGAGGCGGCGGCTCCAACGACCAGGGCGTCTCGTTTCGCGGTGTGCGCCGTTTTCGAACGATCGAAGAGGCGAAGGGATAGGCGCGCTCGCCAGCCGCGCTGTTGCGCCCACTCGCACCTCCCTCCGTACCTTGACCCTCGTAGACGGCAGACCTAGACTCCGCGCGCGATCATGAGTCCACGAGGCATGGAAGACGCGCGCGCCCGCGGCAAGACGGTGCTGGTGCTGCACGGGCCGAACCTGAACCTGCTCGGCGTGCGCGAGCCCGGTACCTACGGCACGGTGACGCTCGACCAGATCGACGAGCGCTTGCACGCGCTGGCGAGCGAGCTCGGCGTCGAGCTCGAGATCTTCCAGTCGAACGTCGAAGGCGAGCTCGTCGACCGCATCCAGGAAGCGGTCGGGGTGTCGCACGCCATCCTCATCAACCCGGCGGCGTATACCCACACCAGCATCGCCATCCGCGACGCGATCCTCGCCGTGGGTCTGCCGACGGTCGAGGTGCATCTCTCGAACATCCACCGCCGCGAGGAATTCCGGCAGCGCTCGCTGATCAGCGACGTCGCCGTCGGTCAGATCACCGGCTTCGGCGCGGAGAGCTACCTGCTCGGCCTGCGCGCGGCCGTACGGGCGATCGCCACCTCGCGCGGCAAATCGCTCAAGACCCGCCGACCGCTGAAGGCGCGCCGCCCGGCGTGACGCGGCGAAAGCGTCTCCGCCCCCGCGCCCCTGCCTCGCGCACGAGCGACGCCGGCGCAGGTGCGGCTGCCGACGATTCCACTACCGCCGGCTCGACGGCGGCGCGCGGCCTCTTCGATCCGCGCGAGATCAAGAAGCTCGTCGGCCTCATGGAGGAGAGCGGGCTCGTCGAGCTCGAGATCGAAAGCGGAGGAGAGAAGGTGCGCCTGGTGCGTGCCGACGATCGCGCGCCGCAGACCGCACCCGCTCCGGCGGGGCGCGCCGGCCGCCACGCCGGCGACGGCGCCGCGCCGGCAGCGGTCAGCGAGCGCGCCATCACGTCGCCGATGGTCGGAACCTTCCATCGCACGCCGGCGCCCAGCGCGCCGACCTTCGTCGAGGTCGGCGACGTGGTCGAGCGCGGGCAGGTGCTCTGCATCATCGAGGCGATGAAGATGATGAACGAGATCGAGGCCGAGTTTCGCGGACGCGTCAAACAGGTGCTGCTCGAGCACGGCGCACCGGTCGAGTTCGGCGAGGCGCTGTTCTTGATCGAGCCGCTCTGAGCCCGTGTTCGCCAGGGTTCTGATCGCCAACCGCGGTGAGATCGCGGTGCGCATCGCGCGCGCCTGCCGCGAGATGGGGATCGAGACCATCGCGGTCTTTTCGGTCGCCGATCGCGACGCGCTCCACACCCGCGTCGCCGACCAGCGGGTCTGCATCGGTCCCGCGAACGCCGAGGACAGCTATCTCAACGTGCCCGCGCTCATCAGCGCCGGGCTTTCGCGCGGCGCCGACGCCGTGCATCCCGGCTACGGCTTCCTTGCCGAGAACGGCGATTTCGCCGAAGCGTGCGAGCGATCGGGCCTGGCGTTCATCGGACCGCGGGTGCGGAACATCCGCCTCATGGGCGACAAGCCGCGTGCTCGCCGCATCATGGAGAAGGCGGGGTTGTCGGTCCTGCCGGGCAGCCCGGAAGCGCTCGCCGACCTGCGCGAGGTGCGTCAGGTCGCCGCCACGATCGGCTACCCGGTGTTGGTGAAAGCGGCAGCCGGCGGCGGCGGCCGCGGCATGCGCATCGCGGCGACGCCGGAGGACCTCGAGGGCGCTTTTCATGCCGCGCGCAGCGAAGGGGAGATCGCCTTCGGCAACAACCAGGTCTACGTCGAGCGCTACCTCGAGCGCGCCCGTCACATCGAGGTGCAGGTGCTCGGCGACCGCCACCGCCACGTCGTGCACCTCGGCGAGCGCGATTGCTCGATCCAACGCCGCCATCAGAAGGTGCTCGAGGAAGGGCCGGCGGCCGGCCTCGGCCGCAAGCTGCGCACGGCGCTGGCGCGTGCCGCGCTGACGGCCGCGACCACGATCGGCTACACCAACGTCGGCACGGTCGAGTTTCTCGTCGATCCGGAGGAACGGTTCTACTTCATCGAGATGAACACGCGCGTGCAGGTCGAGCATCCGGTGACCGAGATGCTGACGGGCGTCGACATCGTGCGGCAGGGCATCCGCTCGGCTGCCGGCCTGCCGCTCGAGATACGGCAAAAAGAGATCGCGCCGGCAGGGCATGCAATCGAGTGCCGGATCAACGCCGAGAACGCCGTCACGCACCGTCCGTCGGCGGGCGTCATCAAGACGTTCCACGCGCCCGGCGGGCTCGGCATCCGCGTGGAGACCGCGGTCGCGGGCGGCAGCGCCGTGCCGGCGCACTACGATCCGCTCATCGCCAAGGTGATCGCGCACGGCCAGACCCGCGAGCAAGCGGTGGCGCGCATGCGGACCGCCCTCGACGAGCTGATCGTCGAAGGGGTGGAGACCAACGTCGCGCTGCATCGCCGCATCCTCGCCGACCCCGAATTCTTGCAGGGGGCCGTGCACACCCGTTACCTCGAGAAGTACGAGGAGACGTGATGGTCCCGGCAGGATCGACCTGGGCACGCGCCGTCGTCCTCGCCATCTGTGTTGCCGGATGCGCGAGCAACGTTCCGCCGGCGCTCACGGTGACTGGCGGGGTCGTGCGCGACGACTCGCCTCGTGCGACCGAAGAGCGCGCGCCGGGCACGCGCCCGGCGACCGTCTCGTCGGGGGATCTCGTCACGGCGCGCTACCTGATCCGCAACAGCGGCGGGCGCGACCTGCTGCTTCACGGCCTCACGCTCGCGTGCGGCTGCCGGCTGGCATCATCGGTACCGGATGCGCTCGCACCGGACGAGCAGGCGACGGTTGCAGTTCGCTGTCGCGCGCCACGCACCCCGGGCGACGTCGTGCGCGAGATCCGACTCCACTCGAACGACCCGGCGCGTCCCGAGGAGCGCCTGCGTGTCCCGATGACGGTCGCGGCGGGCGGCGACGCCGATCCACCAGCGCTCTATCTCGGCTACGTTCCGGTCGGGGGATCGGCGGCCCGCGAGCTCGTGGTCGGCGGCGACAGACCATCGAGCGCGTCGCCGGCGGCGGCGCCCGTCGCCGGCGATCCCACCCTCACCGTCGAGCCACGTCCACCACGCGCTGACGGCCGGCCCGTCTATCTGATCCGGTTCGCGCCGCGCGCGCCGGGCGTGGTGCGCGCCGCGCTCACACTCGCGGGAGGCGGCGAGGTTCCCGTGGTCGGCGTCGGGTTTCAAACCCTGCTCGCCTTTCCGGCCGAGCTCGCGCCGTCGGGCGTGACGGCGCCCGGCGCGGCACGCACCATCACGATCAAGGCGGTCGGCGACGCGCCACTCGAGATCACGCGTGTCGAGCTTCCAGCCGATATCACCGGAGACCTGGTGGCGACGACGCCCGGGCGCGAGTGGCGCCTCGCCGTGCACGCACGCGGGTCGCAGGCTGGTGAGACGCAGCCGATCCGCATCCACACCAACGCCGCCGCCGACCCGGTGCTGGTGATTCCGGTACAGCGGACGAACCAGACATGACCGCGATCGGCCTCCGCGTGCCGTCCGGCAAAGCGTTCGACGTGGTCGGCATCGGGCTCAACGCCATCGACCATCTCTGCACGTTGCCGACGTTTCCCGCCTTCAACAGCAAGCTCCAGATGGCGAGTTACAGTTGTCAGCCCGGAGGACAGGTCGCGACCGCGCTGGTGGCTCTGCAGCGCTGGGGCTGCCGTACCACCTACGTCGGCAGCTTCGGCGACGGCATCCTCGGCCAGTTGTCGCGCCGATCGCTCGTCGAGGAAGGGGTGGATCTCGCCGGGGCGGTCGAGCGTCATGGGGTCGCGAACCAGATGGCGGTGATCCTCGTCGATCAAGCGTCCGGAGAGCGCACGGTGCTGTTGCACCGGCCGGCGGCGCTGGCGCTCGAGCCCCATGAGCTACGGCGCGACCTCGTGACCTCCGGACGGGTCCTGCACCTCGACGGTTTCGATCTGGACGCAGCCCTCGCGGCGGCGGCCTGGGCTCGCGACGAGGGCATCCCGACCGTCGTCGACCTCGATATCCGTTCCGGACCGGTCGAGAAGCTGGTGGCGGTGACCGACGCGGTGATCGTCTCGCAGGAGTTCGCGGCCGACTTCACCGGTGCGGCGGACCCGGAGGTTGCGATCGTGCGATTGGCCGCCGCCACGCCGGCGACGGTGGTGGCGATCACGCTCGGCGCCGAAGGGGTGATCGCGCGCGCCGGGACGGCGATTGTGCGCGTGCCCGCCTACCCGGTGCGTTGTGTCGACGCCACCGGCGCCGGCGACGTCTTCCACGCCGGCTTCATCTACGGGCTGCTGCAGAGCTGGGCGCTCGAGCCGACGTTGCGCTTCGCGAATGCCGTCGCCGCGCTCAAGTGTACCCAGGCCGGCGGCCGGCCCGGCATTCCGACGGTAGCCGCCGCCGAGGCGCTGGTCGCCGGCACCCGGGCATGAAGGCCAGCGCGGCGCGCCACGTCGTCATTCACTGGCAGCCGGACTTCTCGCGCAAGTTCGATCCCGATCTCGTCGCCGCGCTCGTGCAGCGTTTTCCGAACCGCGCGAGCATCGCCATCGAGGCGTTTCCTGGACCGGCGAGCTTCACGGTGCGATGGCGCTAGCTCTGGCGGCCAAGCACGCTGCCTCCGCGTTGCCGGACCGCGCTCTACGCGCTCGTGTGTACGCGACGGCCACCGACGATCGCGCAGCGGGCGATCCGCAAAACGCGTGCGTGGCTCAGCGCGGCGTGAAGATCAGGAAGTACTGGTACTGAAGCACGTCCGGCTCGGCGTGCAGGCGGAAGCCGGCGCTCTCCATTTCTTCGACGACTTGCTGGCGCGCGATCTTGTGATCGGGCGGCGGTCCGATCGGCAGCGGCTCCTTCCGCCAGTCGACGATGGCGATGCGCCCACCGGGCTTCAGCACGTGCGCGAAACGCGCGAGGTAGGCGCGTCGGTCGTCGATGTGATGGTACGTGTCGACGATCAACACCAGGTCGATCGCGCCGGGCGGCAGGCGTGGATCGTCGAAGGAGGCGAGGACGGGGATCAGGTTCGACGTGCGCTCCTTCTCGGCGCGCTCGCGGAGCTGCCGAACCATGTTCGGGCTCGGTCTCCACCGCGAACACGGCACCGCTTGGACCCACGGCGGCGGCGAGGTAGCGGCTGAAGTAGCCCGTGCCCGCGCCGAGATCGGCGACCCACATGCCGGCGGTGAGGCCGAGCGCCGCGACGAGGGCCGCCGGCTTCTGCCAGGCGTCGCGCTTGGGATCGTCGAAGACCTTCGTCCAGGACTCGACGTCCTCGAAGCTGCGGTGACTGGTCGCTTCGTACAGGCCCGGGGAGCCGCGCGGCGCCGGAGTATCGGCCCGGCTCCGCGGCGGCGCGTCGCAGGCGGCGAGGAGAGCGATGGCGCAGGAGGTGGCGAGCAAGCCGCCTGCCAGCGCCCGCAGCCAATTCCGTCCGTGTGCTCGGTGGATCATTGCGCCGTACGGTCGCTTTCCGCGAGCATGCTGTCAATCAGAGCGCGCCTCGGCTAGGGTCGCGCCATGATGACGAGACGGCAGTTCACCCAAGTGTTCGGTGCGGCGTTCGCGTTCGTCGCGAGCGGCTCCGCGGTGCTGGTGCGTGTTGCGCACGCGCTCGCCAGCGCTGTCGAGTCGGAGCTGCGGACGAGCAAGTACGTCTACATCTCGACGCAGAGGAAAGACGGGTCGTTCGGCAAGCCGGCGGAGATCTGGTTCCTCTACCACGACGGCGCGGTGTGGGTGGCGTCGCCGACGACGACCTGGCGGGTGAAGCGCATAAGCGCCGGTCGGCCCAAAGCCAAGATCGCCGTCGGCAAAGCCGATGGAACATCGTTCGCGGCGACCGGATCGATCGTCAAGGACGAGAAGGTGTACGACCTCATGTTCAAGACCTTCGCGGAGAAGTATCCGGACGGCTGGACGAAGTACGAGCAGCGCTTCCGCGACGGCCTGAAGGACGGCAGCCGCGTCCTCATGAAGTACCAGCCGAGCGAGTAGAGACGCGCGCGCGTGCGCCAGCGCGCCACGCGTGAGCGACCCTCGGTCCGGTTGGCGCCACCGCGTTGCGAGCGCGCGCCGGCGTTGCTAGCTTCGCGTCGCTCGCCGGGTCCCGCACCTTGGCGGGCGTTGGTGTATGCAGCGTCTTCCCGAAACCCAGGGTCCTTCCCTCCACGACGTCGTGCGCCGCGCGCTCGGAGTCGAGAGCGGCCGGCCGTTTCGCGTCGAGGGACTGCGCGGCGGCGGTCGCGCGTTCTTCATCGCCGAAGCGTACCGCGCACGGCCGTCGCCGTGTCTCGTGCTCACCGCGAGCCTCGCCGAGGCGGAGGCGCTGACCGGCGACCTCGCGCTTTTCCTCGGTGAGAGCCAGGCGACGCCTGGGCTCGAACGACGCGTGCATCTGTTTCCGGCCTGGGACGTCCCGGCGTTCGAGCCGGTGTCGCCCTCGACGGCGGTGGTCGCCGACCGGCTGGCGACGCTCTTCTACCTCCTCGAGGGTACCGACCCGATCGTCGTCACCACGCCCGACGCGGTCGCGCAGCGCCTGCTGCCGCGCGCCGCGCTTGCGGCGGCCCGGCTCCATCTCGTCGAAGGCGATGAGGTAGCAACCGAAGATCTGGCGGCGCACCTGATCTCCTGGGGTTACCAGCGTGTGCCGCTGGTCGAGGATCGCGGCGAGTTCAGCATCCGGGGCGGAGTCGCCGACATCTTCCCGAGTCTCGAGCCGTTGCCGCTCCGGATCGAGCTCGAGGGCGATCGCATCGAGCGTATCCGCGTCTTCGATCCCGATACCCAGCGCTCACAGGAGCCGCGCGAGGAGATGGTCGTGCTCCCGGTGCGGGAGGTCGTCCCTCGCCGGCCTCATGGCCCCGGAGGTGCGGCGCGCCGTCGAGACGCACGCCGTCGAGATCGGCGTCAAACGCCTGGAGCGGCACGCGATCAGCGACGCCCTCGAGAACGGCATCTTCTTTCCGGGCGTCGAGTTTCTCGCACCCTACCTGCATGCCGGCGGACTCGCCTCGTTGTTCGACTACCTTCCCGCGAAGACGCGCTTGTGGGTGGACGACCCGACGCCGACGGATGCGGGCTGGGAGGCAGCGTGGGACGCGGCGTGCAAGCGCGCGCACGAGGCCGAGGAGGCACTGCGCTTCTGGACGCCGCCCGAGCAGCTCTTTCTGACGCCCGCCGAGGTGCGCGCAGCGACTCGAGCCGCTCGCGACCGTCGAGCTCGATCCGCTGATCGGCATCGGCGGGGATCCGACCGCGCCCACATCGCATGCCACGTGCTCTCCGATCTGGTTGCGGCGCGCGTGGCGCAGACGACGCCGAGCATGAAGCCGGTCGCCGACCGCCTGCAGCGCGTGGATGACCGAAGGGCGGCGGATCTTCCTCGTCGTTCCCGGCGCGGCGCAACGCACGCGCTTGCAGAAGCTGCTGGCGCAGCACGAGGTCGAAGCCGCGATCACCAGTGAGCCGGTGTCGCAGCTCATGGCGGCGCGCGGACGTCAGCCGGCGATCGTCGACGGAACGCTGTCGCAGGGCTTCCGGCTGCCGGTCGAGCCGTGGGTGTTCATCGGCGAGGAAGAGCTGTTCGGCGAGCGGCGCCAGCAGCGGCGCGCCCGCAAGATCGGCGCGGCCGACGTGCTCTCGACCCTCGCCGAGCTCAAGCCCGACGACTACGTCGTGCACGTCGACCACGGCATCGGGCTCTACCGCGGCCTGCGAGCACATGCAGGTCGCCGGCACCGAGGGCGACTACCTGCACCTCGAGTACCTCGGCGGCGACCGCCTCTACGTGCCGGTCGACCGCATCAACCTGGTGCAGAAGTACGTCGGCGGCCGACGGCGCCGCAGCCGGCGCTCGACAAGCTCGGCGGCACCTCGTGGGAGCGCGTCAAGGCGAAGACGCAGGAGTCGCTGCTCGCGATGGCGCACGAGCTGCGTGCAGATCTACGCCGCGCGCGAGGCGCACGGCGCGACGCCTACGACAGCGAGCCGACCCGCTCTACCAGGAGTTCGAGGCGCGCTTCCCGTTCGAGGAGACGCCCGACCAGCAGCGCGCCATCGACGAGGTGCTCGCCGACCTCGGCAGCGAGCAAGCCGATGGACCGCCTGGTCTGCGGCGACGTCGGCTTCGGCAAGACCGAGGTGGCGCATGCGCGCCGCCTTCGTCGCGGTGATGGCGGGCAAGCAGGTCGCCGTGCTGGTGCCGACGACGGTGCTCGCGCAGCAGCACTTCGAGACCTTCCGCGCGCGCTTCGAGGGCTACCCGGTGCGGGTCGAGATGCTGTCGCGCTTCCGCTCCGCGGCCGAGAACAAGGCGATCGTCGCGCGGCCTCGCCGACGGCACGCGTCGACGTCGTCGTCGGCACGCACCGCCTGCTGCAGAAGGACGTGCAGTTCAGCGAGCCTCGGGCTGCTCGTCGTCGACGAGGAGCACCGCTTCGGCGTGAAGCGACAAGGAGCGCATCAAGGCGCTGCGGGCGACTGGTCGACGTGCTGACGCTCACCGCGACGCCGATCCCGCGCACGCTGCAACATGGCGCTCTCCGGCATCCGCGACCTGTCGCGTCATCGAGACGCCGCCGGTCGACCGCCTCGCGATCCGCACCTACGTGACCCGCGACGACGACGACGTCGATCCGCGACGCGATCGCTGCGCGAGCTCGCGCCGCGGCGGGCAGGTGTTCTTCGTGCACAACCGCGTCGAGATCATCGACCGCCATGGCGCGCGCATCTGCGCGAGCTCGTGCCGGAGGCGACGATCGTCGTCGGCGCACGGGCAGATGGCGCGAGCGCGAGCTCGAGAAGGTCATGCTGCGACTTCATGCACGGCGAGGCCAACGTGCTGGTGTGCTCGGCGATCATCGAGTCCGGGCTCGACATCCCGCGCGCCAACACGATCATCGTCAACCGCGCCGACACCTTCGGCCTGGCGCAGCTCTACCAGCTGCGCGGCCGCGTCGGCCGCTCGCACGATGCGCGCCTACGCCTATCTCCTGATCCCCGGGCGAGCACCTGATCACGCACCGACGCGCAGAAGCGCCTGCGCGGCCTTGCAGGAGCTCGACGACCTCGGCGGCGGCTTCCGTCTCGCCGCGCACGACCTCGAGATCCGCGGCGCCGGCAACCTGCTCGGCAAGCAGCAGTCCGGCCACATCACCGCGGTCGGGCTTCGAGCTCTACACCCAGATGCTGGAGGAGGCGGTGCGCGAGCTGCGCGGCGAGACCGTCACGGCCGACGTCGAGCCGGAGATCCAGCTCGGCATCCCGGCCTACATTCCGGACGCCTACGTGCAGGACGTGAACCAGCGGCTCGCTGCTCTACAAGCGGCTCGCCGGCATCCGGCGCGCCGCCGATCTCGACGACGATCGCCGACGAGCTGCGCGACCGCTTCGGTCCCGTGCCGCCGCTCGTCGACAGCCTGCTCCGGGTGATGGAGCTGCGCCGCGTGCTCAAGGATCTGCTGGTGACGGCCGTGCGCGTGCGCGGCGAAGCGGTGCTCTTCGAGTTCCACGCCGAGACCCCCGTGCGTACCGACACGCTGCTCGCGCTCGCGCAAGAAGGAGAAAGGTCGCGTGCAGCTTTTCCCCGACTCCCGCCTCAGCTATCGTCCGACCGAACGTGACACTGACGGGATGATCGCCGAGCTCAAAACGTTCTGCGGGAGATTGCTATGAATCAGGTGGCCGGGGTCGTGAGAGTGCTCGTCGCCGCTGCGTTGGGTGCGATGTGTGCGGCGCCGCTCGCCGCCGCGTCGGCGCACGCGGAGACCGTGAACCGCATCGTCGCCACCATCGACGGTGAGCCGGTGACGCTGTTCGAGCTGGAGAGCTTCGGTGAGCAGGTGCGGCGGCGCGCCACCCCCGACTCCCCTGCCCCGCCCGATCAGCGCGCCCTCCTCGACGAGCTGATCCTCGACCGGATCATGAAGAAGCAGATCGAGGCGCTGGGCGTCCAGGCGAGCGATCAGCAGGTCGACGCCTACATCGAGTCGATTCGCGAGCGCAACAACCTGACCGAAGCGCAGCTCAAAGAGGCGCTCTCGCAGCAGGGGCTCACCTGGGAGCAATACCGGGTGCAGGTGCGCGCCGACATCGAGCGCGCGGCGCTCATCAACAAGGAGATCCGCAACAAGGTGAACGTCTCGCCGGAGGAGATCGAGCGCTACTACAAGGAGCACATCGGCGAGTACGGAAGGCCGTCGCGCATGCACGTGCGGCTGATCTCGCTCGGCGTCCCACCCGGCGCGAGCGCCGAGGAGAAGACTCGCGGTGCGCGACAAGATCGACGCGATCCGTGCGGAGGCAGCCGGCGGCAAGGACTTCGCGGCGCTCGCCAAGGCCAACTCGCAAGGCCCGGCGGCCGACGAGGGCGGCGACATCGGCGAGGTCGCGCCCGGCGACATGCAGCCGGAGTTCGCCAAGGCGGTCGCGGGGCTGGAAGCCGGCGGCGTGAGCGAGGTGGTCACGACCGGCGACGGCTACCACATCCTCAAGGTGGAGAAGCGCGAGGGGGACACGCATACCCCGATCGCGGAGGTCTCGGATGCGATCCGCGAGAAGCTCTATCGCGAGAACCTCGAGGACCGTTACGATCGCTGGCTGAAGCAGGATCTGCGCGCGCGCTACCACGTCGAGATCCTGTTGTGACCCGTCGCCTCGGGATCACGCTCGGCGATCCTGCGGGAATCGGGGCCGAAGTCGTCCTGAAGGCGCTGGCGCGCAAGGACGTGAGCCGCGCCGTGCGCCCGGTGGTGATCGGTGATCTCACGATGCTCAGCGAGACCGCCGCCCGCCTGCGCGTGCGCACTCGACTCGACGCCGATCACCGAGGCCGAGCTCGCGTCAGGGCGAGTCGGGGCGCGAGGATCGATCGCCGTCCTTTCCGAAGGCGAGCTCAGCGCGCGCGCCCGGCGCCCGGGCCGGCCGAGCGTCGAGGGCGGCCGCGCCTCCTATCGCTACATCGAGACTGCCGCGCGGCTGGCGAGACGCGGGGCGATCGCGGGCATCGTCACCGCGCCGATCAACAAGGAGTGGGTGAGCCGGGCAGGCTTTCCGGTGAGCGGCCACACCGAGCTGCTGCGCGATCTCACCGGCGCGCGCGAGGTGCGGATGATGCTCGCCGGCGAGCGGCTCAAGGTCGCGCTGGTGACCATGCACCTGGCACTCGAGGCGGTTCCGCGCACCCTCACCACCCGCGACATCACCCGCACGATCCTCATCGCCGACGCCCACTTGCGCCAGTATCATCGAATGAGAAAGCCGCGGCTCGCGGTTGCCGGTCTGAATCCCCACGCCGGCGAAGGCGGGCTCTTCGGGCACGAGGAGGCGACGATCATCGCGCCGGCGATTCGCCGTGCCTGCCAGGCGGGCGCGCCGGCGAGCGGTCCCTATCCGGCCGACTCGCTCTTCTTCCGCGCGGTCAGCGGAGAGTTCGATGCCGTGATCGCGATGTACCATGATCAAGGACTGATTCCGCTCAAGCTCTTGCACTTCCACGATGCCGTGAACGTGACCATGGGACTGCCGATCGTGCGGACGTCGCCCGACCACGGCACCGCCTACGACATCGCCGGACGCGGCGTCGCCGACGGCGGCAGCATGGCGGCGGCGCTCTTGCTGGCGACGCGGATGGTGTCGGCGGGCGCGCGCGCGTCGACACGACGGCCGGTGCGGGCGGCGGGTGGAATGCACGGCACGCGATGAAGGGGGTACGATGAATCCAGCGATCTTCCGGGAGTACGACATCCGCGGCATCGCCGATCGCGACTACGACGTCGCCTTCGCGCGCACCCTCGGTCAGGCGTACGCGACCTTCGTCGAAGGCACCGGCGCGCGCAAGGTGTCGGTCGGGCGCGACTGCCGCCTCACCTCCGACAAGTACGCCGCGGCGTTGATCGATGGCCTGCGCGCCGGCGGACTCGACGTCGTCGACCTCGGCATGTGCCCGACGCCGCTCGTCTACTTCTCGCTCTTCCACCTCGACGTCGATGGCGGCATCCAGGTCACGGGCAGCCACAATCCGCCCGACCACAACGGCTTCAAGATCTGCGTCGGCAAGACCTCGATCCACGGCGAGCAGATCCAGGAGCTGCGCCGCATCATCGAAGCCGGCAAGCTGCGCAGCGCCGCCAGGGGCGGGCACGAGCACTTCGCCATCATCCCGGCGTATCAGGAGCATCTGATCGAAGCAGTTCGGGAAGTTGCCGCGCCGGCTCAAGGTGGTGGTCGACGCCGGCAACGGCGCCGCCGGGCCAGTCGCGCCGCGCATCATCGAGGCGATGGGGTGCGAGATGCGCACGCTCTTCTGCGAGCCCGACGGCCGCTTTCCCAACCACCATCCCGATCCGACCGTCGAGGAGAACATGCAGGACCTGATCCGGGCGGTGCGCGAGCGGGGCGCCGACATCGGCGTCGCCTTCGACGGCGACGCCGACCGCGTCGGCGTCGTCGACCACACCGGGCGCATCCTGTGGGGCGACGAGCTGCTGATCCTGTTCGCGCGCGACATCCTGGCCAGCCGGCCGGGCGCGGTGGTGGTCTCGGAGGTCAAGTGCTCGCAGCGGCTCTACGACGACATCGAGGCGCATGGCGGGAACGCGATCATGTGGAAGGCCGGCCATTCGCTGCTCAAGGCCAAGATGCGCGAGACCAAGGCGGCGCTCGGCGGCGAGATGAGCGGCCACCTCTTCTTCGCCGATCGCTACTTCGGCTTCGACGACGCGATCTACGCCGCCTGCCGCATGCTCGAAGTGCTGGCGCGGGCGGGACGTCCGCTCGCCGAGCTCCTCGCCGACCTCCCGCCGGCGGTGAACACGCCCGAGATCCGCGTCGATTGTCCGGACGCGCTCAAGTTCACCATCGCCGAGAAGGCGAAGGAGCGGTTCCGCAAGGACGGCTACGACATCATCGACGTCGACGGCGTACGCGTGAAGTTCCCCGAGGGCTGGGGGCTGATTCGCGCCTCGAACACGCAACCGGTGCTGGTCATGCGCTTCGAGGCGAGCACGCCGGCGCGACTCGCCGAGTACCGCGCCGTCGTCGAGCGCGTGCTCGATGACGTGAAGCGGGAAGTGGGCGCGTAGGGACTTCCGTGCGCTGGCTGGAGCTCACCGACGACCCGCGTCCGGTGCCGTGCGGGGCGTTGGCGCTCACGCGCGTACGCCGCGGCGAGCAGCTACGTCGTCACGTGGATCGGCGACGCCTCGCCGCACCGCGCAGCCGGCAAACCGATGTCCCGCCGTTCTACCGTCTCGTCTATCGCCTCGTCCGTCGCATTCCGCGCGGCAAAGTCGTGACCTACGGGCAGGTGGCGGCGATTCTCGGGCAGCCGCGCGGCGCGCGCGCGGTCGGCATGGCCCTCGGTGCGCTCACGCCTGCGCGAGCGGAGGACGTGCCGTGGCATCGCGTGATCAACGCGGCGGGCCGGCCGAGCCATCGCGACGGCTTCTGGGCCGGCATCCAGCGCGAGATGCTGGAGAGCGAGGGCATTGGCTTCGATCGTCGCGGTCACGTCGATCTGAAGCGTGTGCGCTGGAAGGGTCCGCGGCGCGAATGGGTGACGGGCCTCCGTCACGAGATCTGAGCGGTTCCGCGTCGCCTGGGCGACCGCGCGCTATCGCTTCCTATTCGACCCTGCTACCGTTCTTCGATGCCCGACCGGATTCTCGTTCGCGGCGCGCGCGAGCACAACCTCAAGAACATCGACGTCGAGATCCCGCGCGAGCAGCTGGTGGTGATCACCGGCCTCTCGGGCTCGGGCAAGTCGTCGCTCGCCTTCGACACGCTCTACGCCGAGGGGCAGCGGCGCTACGTCGAGTCGCTGTCGGCCTACGCCCGCCAGTTCCTCGAGCAGATGGAGAAGCCCGACGTCGACGCCATCGAGGGGCTGTCGCCGGCGATCGCCATCGAGCAGAAGATCGGCGAGCAAGAACCCGCGCTCGACGGTCGGCGACGGTCACCGAGATCTCACGACTACCTGCGGCTGCTCTTCGCGCGCGTCGGCCGCCCGCACTGTCCGAGTGCGGCAGCGAGATCGCGCCGCAGACGGTGCAGCAGATCGTCGACCGCCTGCTGGCGCTTCCCGAGCAGACGCGGCTCTATCTCTACGCGCCGGTCGTGCGCGGCCGCAAGGGCGAGCACCGAAGCGAGCTCGATCGAGCTGCGCCAGGCGGGCTTCGTGCGCGTGCGCGATCGACGGCCAGCTGCGCGACCTCGCCGACGACATCGTGCTCGCGCGCACGGCCGCGCACACCATCGAGGTGCTGGTCGACCGGCTGGCGGTGCGCGCCGGGCTCGAGAAGCGCCTCGCCGACTCGCTCGAGGTCGCGTTCCAGCACGGCGGCGACCTGGTGCGCGTCGAGCGTCTCGGCGAAGGCGATGCCGTCGCCGAGGAGCTGCTCTTCAGCCGGCGCTTCGCCTGCCCCGACTGCGGCATCTCGTTCCCGGAGCTCAGCCCGCGCTTGTTCTCCTTCAACAGCCCGCACGGCGCCTGTCCCGACTGCAACGGCCTCGGCGTCAGCACGTACTTCGATCCCGACCTGCTCGTTCCCGACGTCCGCAAGACCCTCGCGGCGGGCGCGATCGCCGGCCTCGACCGCAAGAGCGCGGCGCAGCTCCATGAGCATGCTCGCGGCGCTGGCGCGCCGCTACGGCTTCAGCATGCGAGGTACCCGTTCGCCGCCCTCGACTCGACGGCACGCGCGGTGATCCTGCAAGGGACGGGCGGCGAGGAGATCGACGGTCGAGTTCCACAAGGGCGCGAAGCGCTACGACTTCGAGCGTGCCTGGGAAGGGCTGGTCCCGTTCCTCGAGCGGCGCTACCGGGAGACCGAGTCGCCGTGGCTCCGCGACGAGCTCGAGCGCCTCATGAGCGCGCGCCCGTGCAGCGCCTGCGAGGGCGCGCGCCTGCGCAGGGAGAGCCTGCGTCGGTGCGGGTCGGCGGACAAGACCATCGCCGAGGTCTCGGCGCTCTCGATCGGCGACGCGCTCGCGCTTCTTCGATCGCTCGCGCTCGACACCGCAGGAAGCCGAGATCGCGCGCCCGATCCTCAAGGAGATCCGCGACGCGCCTCGGCTTCCTGCTCGACGTCGGGCTCGACTACCTGACGCTCGACCGCGCCGCGCGCGACGCTCTCGGGCGGCGAGGGGCAGCGCATCCGGCTCGCGACGCAGATCGGCTCGGGCCTGATCGGCGTGCTCTACATCCTCGACGAGCCGTCGATCGGCCTCCACCAGCGCGACAACGCGCGCCTGCTCGACGACGCTGCTGCGGCTGCGCGACCTCGGCAACACGGTCGCTCGTCGTCGAGCACGACCGCGACACGATCCTCGCCGCCGACCACGTGATCGACATGGGTCCCGGGGCGGGCGTGCACGGCGGACGAGGTCGTCGCCGCGGGCACGCCGGCCGAGATCATGGCGCAACCCGGCGTCGCTCACCGGCCGCTATCTCGTCGGGCGCCGCCGAGATCCCGGTGCCGCGCGCAGCGGCGCGGCGGCACGCGGCTGGACGCTCGGCGTCCGCGGCGCGCGCGCCAGCACAACCTGCAAGAACGTCGACGGTCGAGATCCCGCTCGGCACGATGACCTGCGTCACCGGCGTGTCGGGGTCGGGGAAGAGCACGCTGGTGATCGACACGCTCTACCGCGCGCTGGCGCAGCGGCTCGGCCGGCAGCACGCGAGCGCGCCGGCGCGCACGACGAGCTCATCGGCTGGCAGCTGCTCGACAAGGTCATCGACGATCGACCAGGCGCCGATCGGCCGCACGCCGCGCTCGAACCCCGCGACGTACACGGGTCTCTTCGCGCCCATCCGCGAGCTCTTCGCGCAGCTTCCCGAGGCGCGGGCGCGCGGCTACGAGCCCGGGCGCTTCTCCTTCAACGTCAAGGGCGGGCGCTGCGAGGCCTGCGCCGGCGACGGCGTGATCGCGCATCGAGATGCACTTCCTGCCCGACGTCTACGTCACCTGCGAGGTGTGCCGGGGCCGGCGCTACGACCGCGAGACGCTGGAGGTCAAGCTACAGGGGCAAGAGCATCGCCGACGTGCTCGACCTCACCGTCGGCGAGGCGCTCGAGTTCCTCGGCAGCTTCCCCGCCGTCCGCGACGCAGCTCGACGCCCTGCGCGAGGTCGGGCTCGACTACGTCCGTCTCGGACAGCCGGCGACGACGCTCTCCGGCGGCGAGGCGCAGCGCATCAAGCTCGGCCGCGAGCTCGCCCGGCGGGCCACCGGCCGCACGCTCTACATCCTCGACGAGCCGACCACCGGCCTGCACTTCGAGGACGTCCGCCGGCTGCTCGACGTGCTCGAGCGGCTGGTCGACCCGGGCAACACCGTGGTCGTGATCGAGCACAACCTCGACGTCATCAAGACCGCCGACTACGTGCATCGACCTCGGCCCCGAGGGCGGCGACGGCGGGGGCCGCATCGTCGCCGCCGGCACGCCCGAGGAGGTCGCCGGCCTGCCGAGCGCATCCAGCACCGGCGCGCTTCCTCGAGCGCGGCGTCCTCGGGCCAGGCCGTAGCAGCACGCGCCCGTCCGGCCGTCGCTGCAGACTGACCGGTTTTCGACTCCGCGCTGCGGACACGGCCATTTGCACTTGACACGAGCTGCTGAATCGGCGTGGATCTGAATAGTCGGACCGTGACAGGTCCGGGATTATCTCAGAGTACAGTCGGAGCGGGGAGCGGAGGATGACGACAGACGCGATCTACATGGACAACCACGCCACCACGCCCGTCGATCCGCGGGTGCTCGAGGCGATGCTGCCGTACTTCACGCGAGCGTCTTCGGCAACGCCGCGAGCCGCAACCACGCCTTCGGCTGGGAGGCCGAGAAGGCGGTCGACGACGCCCGCGAGCAGATCGCCAGGCTCATCGGCGCCAAGGCCAAGGAGATCATCTTCACCAGCGGCGCCACCGAGTCCGACAACCTGGCGCATCAAGGGCGTGGTCGAGTTCTACAAGGACAAGGGCAACCACATCATCACCGCGACGACCGAGCACAAGGCCTCCTCGACACCTGCAAGGCGCTCGAGCGCAAGGGCCTCGCGACGGTCACGTACCTGCCGGTCGACCAGCTACGGCCTGGTCGACCCCGACGACGTCCGCAAGGCGATCACCGACAAGACCGTCCTGGTCTCGATCATGCACGCCAACAACGAGATCGGCACGATCCAGCCGCTCGCCGAGATCGGCAAGATCGCGCAGCGAGAAGGGCGTCCTCTTCCACACCGACGCGACGCAGGGCGTCGGGCAAGCTCCCGATCGACGTCGAGGCGATGGGCATCGACCTGCTCTCGCTGACGGCGCACAAGATCTACGGCCCGAAGGGCATCGGCGCGCTCTACGTGCGCGCGCGAAGGGCCCGCGCGTGCGCCTGACGCCGCATCATGGACGGCGGCGGCCACGAGCGCGGCATGCGCTCGGGCACGCTGAACGTCCCCGGCATCGTCGGCCTCGGCAAGGCCTGCGAGCTCGGCCGCGACGGGCATGGCCGACGAGGCGCAGCGCGTGCTGCGGCTGCGCGAGCGGCTGCGCGAGGGCATCTTCGCGCGAGCTCGACGAGGTCTACCTGAACGGCCACCCGACGCAGCGGCTGCCGGGCAACCTGAACGTGAGCTTCGCGTACGTCGAGGGCGAGTCGCTGCTGATGGGGCTCAACGGCTCGGCGCATCCGATCGCCGTCGGCCTCGCTGGCGCCATCGCCGTGTCGTCGGGCTCGGCCTGCACCTCGGCGACCCTCGAGCCGTCCTACGTGCTGAAGGCGCTCGGCGTCGGCGACGAGCTCGCGCACACCTCGATCCGCTTCGGCCTCGGCCGCTTCAACACCGAGGAGGAGGTCGACTACGTCGCCGAGCGCGTGGTGCACGAGGTGCAGCCGCCTGCGCGACCTGTCGCCGCTCTACGAGATGGCGAAGGAAGGCATCGACCTGAAGACCGTCGCCTGGGCAGCGCGACTAGACGGCACCCGAAGGAGACAACACCATGGCATACAGCGACAAGGTGCTCGATCACTACGCGAACCCCCGCAACGTGGGCTCGCTTCGCGAAGGACGAGCCCGAACGTCGGCACCGGCATCGTCGGCGCGCCGGAGTGCGGCGACGTCATGAAGCTCCAGCTCAAGATCAGCGACGACGGCGTCATCGAGGACGCCCGTTCAAGACCTTCGGCTGCGGCAGCGCGATCGCGAGCTCGAGCTACGTGACCGAGCTGGTGAAGGGCAAGACGGTCGACGAGGTCGATGCAGATCAAGAACACGCAGATCGTCGCAGGAGCTGTCGCTGCCGCCGGTGAAGATCCACTGCTCGGTGCTCGCCGAGGACGCGCATCAAGGCGGCCGATCGCCGACTGGAAGAAGCGCAAGCGCGGGCGACGCGAGCCGAGGACGGACAAGAAGGCGGTCTGACGCGGGAGCCAGATGGCAGGCGATCACGATGACCGACGCAGGCGGCGCGAGAAGATCCAGCAGCTCGCTGCGCCGAGAAGGACAGCCCGACGGCGGCCTGCGCGTGAAGGTCGTCGGCGGCGGCTGCTCGGGCCTCACTACAAGATGGACCTCGACACGCCGCGCGACGGCGACAAGGTCTTCGAGCACGACGGCGCGAAGGTCGTCGTCGATCGCAAGAGCTTTCTCTACCTGAACGGCACCGAGCTCGACTACGAGGACGAGCTGATGGCGTCGGGCTTCAACCTCCGGAACCCGAACGTCAAGCGGAGCTGCGGCTGCGGCTCGTCGTTCGGGGTCTGAGCCGGTCCATGCGGATCGTAGCGAGCAGGTGCATGAGCGACGAACATCGACAGACAGCTGTGCTGGCGTTGCGGCGAGACGGCCGCCGGGCAGCTCGTGTGCCCGGGCTGCGAGCGTCGTCGCAGCCGCTGCCGGCGGACGTCGATCTCTTCGCGCGTCCTCGGCCTGCCGCGCCGGCTGATCGTCGACCTCGCCGACCTCGAGCAGCGCTACCACGCGCTGTCGCGCGCGCTGCACCCGGATCGCTTCCAGACCGGCCGCGCGGCGCGAGCAGGCGCGCGAGCCTCGCGCGACGCGCGCTGGTGAACCGCGCCTACCGCACGCTGCGGACCCGGTGCGCGCGGACGCTACTGGCTCGAGCTGCACGGCGAGTCGCTCGGCGAGCGACAACAAGCGGGTGCCGCCGGCGCTCGCGGCGCTGGTGTTCGAGATGCAGGAGAAGCTCGAGGAGCTGCGCGCGGCGCGGCCGCGCGACGGCGGCGGCGCCGCGGCGAGCGAGGTGCGCGCGAGCTGCACGAGGCGCTCGCGCGAGCGGCTGCGGGCTGCGATCGACGAGCTCGAGGACGCGCTTCGCCGCGTGCGACGCGGCCGACGGCGCCGCCAGCGCGCTCGCGGAGCTCAAGCGGCGCTCTCGGAGATCGCCTACCTGCGCACGCTGCTGGCGACGTCGAGCGGCGCTCGAGGAGCTGGAGACCGCGTGGCACGCATCGTCGGCATCGATCTCGGCACGACGAACAGCCTCGTCGCCGTTCTCGACGACGACGGCCCGCGCGTGCATCGCCGACCCGACGACCGGGCGAGCGGCTCGCTGCCGTCGGCGGTGGCGTTCCTGCCCGACGGCGAGGTGCGTCGTCGGCGACGCGGCGCGCGCGCTCGCGCCGAGCGCCGTTCGACACCATCCTCTCGGTCAAGCGCTTCATGGGGCTCGGCCTCGAGCACGTGAGCGACGACGACCGCCGGCGCTACCGCTTCGTCGAGGACGACGGCGGGCGTGCGTGCGCTTCCGTGATCGGCGGCCGCGCGCTACACGCCGCCCGAGGTCTCGGCGCTACGTCCTGCGCGAGCTCAAGCGCCGCGCCGAGGCGGCGCTCGGCGAGACCGTGACGCAAGGCGGTGATCACCGTGCCCGGCGTACTTCAACGACAGCCAGCGCCAGGCGACGAAGGACGCCGGCCGGCTCGCCGGGCTCGAGGTGCTGCGGCTCGTGAACGAGCCGACGGCGGCGGCGCTCGCCTACGGCCTCGACCAAGAGCGACGAGGGCACCGTCGCGGTCTACGACCTCGGCGGCGGCACGTTCGACGTCTCGATCCTGCAGCTGCGACGCGCGGCATCTTCGAGGTGCTGGCGACGAGCGGCGACACGCGGCTCGGCGGCGACGACCTCGACGACGCGGCTGGCGGCGCTGGCTGCTCGACGGGCTGCCGGCGGCAGCGCGCGAGCGTGCCGCAGGTCGCGCGCGCAGGTCCTGCGCGCCGGCCGCCGAGCGCGCGAAGCGCGCGCTCTCGAGCGCCGACGCGACCGAGATCGAGCTCGACGCCTCCCGGACGGGACGCGGCTCGCCGGACGCTCACCCGCGCCGAGTTCGAGGCGCTGATCGCGCCGATCTGTCGAGCGGACGCCGAGCCCGTGCCGCCAGGCGCTGCGAGGACGCCGGCCTCGCGCCCGGCCGAGGTCGACGAGGTCGTCGCTGGTCGGCGGCTCGACGCGCATGCCGCTCGTGCGCCGCTACATGGAGGAGCTCTTCGGCCGCGCCGCCGCTCGTGCGACCTCGACCCCGACGAGGTCGTCGCGCTCGGCGCCGGCATCCAGGCGGGCATCCTCTCCGGGCGGCCGCAAGGACATGCTGCTCCTCGACGTCGTGCCGCTCTCGCTCGGCATCGAGACCATGGGCGGCGTCTTCACCCGCCTCATCGACCGCAACACGACCATCCCGGCGAGCGTGCAGCGAGACCTTCACCACCGCGGTCGACAACCAGACGGCGGTCGACGTCCACGTGCTGCAGGGCGAGCGCGAGCTCGCCGACCGACAACCGCAGCCTGGCGCGCTTCACGATCCCGATCGAGCCCGCGCCGGCGGGCGTGCCGCGCGTCGAGGTCGTCGTTCCTGGTCGACGCCAACGGCATCCTGAACGTCACGGCGCGCGACGTGCGCACCGGCACGCGAGCGCTCGGTCGAGGTGAAGCCGTCCTACGGCCTCACCGACGAGGAGATCGAGCGCATGCTCGAGGAGTCGATCGACCACGCCGAGGAGGACGTCGCGGCAGCGCCAGCTCGCCGAGGCGCGTGTCGAGGCCGAGACCATCCTCCGCCAGACCGAGCGCGCGCTCGGCGACACGCGCCGACGCTGCTCGAGGCCGGCGAGGACGGAGCGCATCGGCGAGGCGCTGATCGCGCTCCGCGCCGGCGCGCGCCGGGACCGACTACAACGCGCATCCGCGATCGCGTCGAGGCCTCAACGACGCCACGACGCCGTTCGCCCAGCGCATCATGGATCGGCGTCGATCAAGCAGGCGCTCGAGCACAAGCGGCGCTCGAGGAGCTGTGAGCCATGGGCTTGACGTGGGACGACGCGGAGGACATCGCGATCGAGCTCGCCGACGCGCACCGAAGGCGTCGATCCGCTGACCGTGCGCTTCACCGACCTGCACCGCTGGGTGACCGAGCTGCGCCGACTTCGACGACGACCCCAAGGCGTCCAACGAGGGCAAGCTCGAGCGCATCCAGATGGCGTGGCTCGAGGAGTTCCGCGAGCGCCAGGAGTGAGGAGACTGACCATGGCCGATCATGCAAGTGAGCCGCAAGGTCGACTACGCGCTGCGCGCGGTGATCCACCTCGCCGACGCGGAGGCGATCGGCGGCCGTGCTCGGTCGCGGAGATCGCCGCGCGCGAGGGCATCCCGAAGAAATTTCTCGAGAAGATCATCCAGGACCTCATCCACAAGGGCCTGGTGCGCTCGACACGCGGAGCGCAGGGCGGCTACGCGCTCGCGCGCGCGCCCGAAGCGGGTGACGTTCAAGGACGTCATCGAGGCGATCGAGGGGCCGGTCTCGGTGAATGTCTGCGTCGGAGAAAGCGGCGAGCGCCACGAGTGCACGCTCTTTCCGAACTGCGGAATGCTGTGGGTGTGGCAGGAAGCGCAGAAGCGCGTGATGGATCTGTTCGCCAATACCACGCTGGCGGACGTCCGTGCGCGCATGGGCGAGCTGCCGCCTGGGCTGGGGGCGATTGCGGGGTGAATCACAGGCACCCAGCGAATAAGTCGCCGATTGGTCCGTCTAAAACGGACTTCGAGGAGACAACATGAGCGATACCACGAACATAGACGAACGATATAGCGGAGTGCTCGCAGCCGGACACCATGCTGCCGTCGCAGTTTTTCGCAGCGCTACGCCAGAAGACCAGCCGCGACGGCGAGCACCGTCTGCTCGTCGCCGTGCTCGAGGACGGGCTCAATTGTTTTCAGAAGCACATCGACAGCACCGATCCGAAACAGCGCCAGCTCTTCCTCGACGCCGAGGAATGGATCATGTCCGACGATCAGTCGTGGGTCTTCGCGTTCGTGAACGTGTGCGAGACGCTCGATCTCGATTCCGACTACGTCCGCGAGGGCCTGCTCAAGTGGCGGGAGAATGAGCGCAAGAGCACCAGCGGGGAGCGTCGTGCGCCCGCAACCACGGCAGAGACGGCGCTCAAGAGAGCGAACGGCTGAGCCGTCGCGGGTGAGACTCAGGGGAGGCAGGACGGGCTCCGTCCTGCCTCCCGCGCTACGAGCGCCGATCGCGACGTGAATCCATTAGTGGTCCGGGCTAGGATCGCGTCGTGGCCCTCGTCACCCAGATCGACTGTCCCGCATGTGGCGTCAGGCTGCACCGCAAACCCGGTGGCCGTTGTCCGGAATGCGGCGCCGAGGTCGCGGCGCACGTGCAGGCGGCGCGGTCGCGTGAAGAGCGCATCGAGCAGGTGGTGGCGATCGTCAGCACGCTCCTCGTCCTGCTGGTCTTCGTCATGACCAGCGGTGTCGGCCTGCTCGAGGGAGTGGCGGGCTACGCGATCGGCGGTGCGCTGGTGTGGTTTCTCGCCAAGCGGCTGTTCTTCTAAGCACGCTTGTTTCCGGCCTGGCCTCACACGGCGAGCCTGCACGATATCCCGCGGAGGAGACGTCTTCTCCGCGCGATCTACGCGCAGCCCGTCAGGAGTCCAGCGGCAGGTCGAGCGCCTCGGCGATCGCCCCGAGAATCTCCCCCGCGGTCCCGTGCAGCATGACGGCGGCGGCGCGATCGTACGGTGTCGGCTCGCGGTTCACGATCAGCAGCTCGGCGCCGTTCTGGAGCGCCACGCCCGGTAGGTTGGCGGCCGGATACACCACGAGCGACGAGCCCACCACCAGGAACACGTCGGCGGCCTCGGCGTCGGCGAAGGCTTGCGCGGTCTCGCGCTCGGGCATGGCTTGCCCGAAGGAGATCGTCGCCGGCTTGAGAAGCCCGCCGCACTCGCAACGCGGATCGGTATCGCCCTCCGCGAAGCGCGCCTGAACCGCGTCGCGATCGCAACGCGCTCCGCAGGTGAGGCAGCCGACCACGAGCGCGGTGCCATGGATCTCGATCACCTTGCCGGGGCTGCTGCCGGCGCGCTGGTGCAGGCCGTCGACGTTCTGGGTCACGATGCGACGCAGGCTGCCGCGCCGCTCGAGTGCCGCGAGGGCGCGGTGGGCGCGATTCGGCTGGGCGTCGCGCAGCAGCGGATACACCTCGGCGCCCATTTGCCAGTACAGCCGGCGGGTCTCGGCGCTGGCGCAGAAGCGATCGAAGGTGAGCTCCGTGGGATTGTAGCGCGACCAGATGCCGCCCGGACTCCGGAAGTCGGGAATGCCCGATTCGGTGCTGACTCCGGCGCCGGTCAGCACGACGATGCTGCGTGCCTCGGCGAGCTGCTCGGCGGCGGCCCGGATCTCGGAGCTCGGCGCAGCCGGCACGCGACCCTGCTCAGCCGCGCACGGACTCGTCGCGGGCGGCGACCGATTCGGGTTGCATGCGGCAGTCGCCTTCGAAGGTAGCGCCCTCGGGGATCACCAGAACCTTGCACTCGATCAGACCGACGACCCGTCCGCCGGGCTGGATCTCGACGCGTTCCGCCCCCAGGATCTGGCCGCGGATCTCGCCGGCGACGACCAGGCTTCTCGGCCATACCGTTCCCACCAGGGAGCCGTTGGCGGCGATGATGAGCAGGTCGCTGGCGCGCACCTCGCCGCGCAGGCGGCCTTCGATGCGGGTCGGCGTGCTGAAGCTGAGCTTGCCGCTCACCTGGGTGCCGGGATCGAGGAAGGTGCGGATTTCCCGGTATCCGAGCAGGCTCGTGTCCGGCGTTCGCACCGGGAGCGGCTTCGGCGCCACCGGCCGTTGCGGTGTAGGCTCCCGCCGGTGCCGCCATCGCTCGCGCATCCCTCTCCTCTTAGATCATCTCGGCGCGACGGGAAAGACATGACACGCCACCGCGTGCTCGCCCGCTCCCTCGATGAGCGCCGGGGTCTCACGGCGGCAACGCTCCTCGGCAAAGGGG
Organism: uncultured delta proteobacterium; assembly: GCA_963846105.1. Classification (GTDB taxonomy): domain Bacteria; phylum Desulfobacterota; class Binatia; order UTPRO1; family UTPRO1; genus CAWJUT01. Next base: position 369,988 of record CAWJUT010000017.1, on the reverse strand, counting down.
CAGCGCGGATGGAAGGCACAGCCGGATGGGGGACGGAGCGGGCTCGGAACGTCCCCGCCGAGCGGCATGCGCTCTTTGCGCTGGCGTGGGTCGGGAATCGGCACGGCAGAGAGCAAAGCGCGCGTATAGGGATGGTGGGGATTGCTATAGAGAGCGTCGCGCGGCGCCTGTTCGACGATCCGACCGAGATACATCACCGCCACCCGATGGCTCATGTGCTCGACCACGCGGAGATCGTGGGAGATGAAGAGGTAGGTCAGCCCCATCTCCTCCTGCAGATGGCGCAGCAGGTTCAGCACCTGCGCCTGGATGGAGACGTCGAGCGCGGAGACCGGCTCGTCGGCGACGATGAAGCGTGGGCCGACGGCGAGCGCGCGCGCGATGCCGACGCGCTGTCGTTGGCCGCCGCTGAACTCGTGCGGGTAGCGATCGTAGTGCTCGGCGCGCAGGCCGACTTTTTCCAGCAGCTCCTCGACGCGCCGGCGCTTCTCCTTGCCGCGCGCGAGCCGGTGGATCTCCAGACCCTCGGCGACGATCGCGCCGACGCGCATGCGCGGGTTCAGCGAGGCGTAGGGATCCTGGAAGATGATCTGCATCTCGCGCCGCATGCGCCGCATGTCACGCGCCGAGAGCGTGAGCAGATTCCGCCCCGCAAACCACACCTCGCCGGCGGTGGGCTCGACCAGGCGCAGAATGGCGCGGCCGAGCGTCGACTTGCCGCACCCCGACTCGCCGACGACGCCGAGCGTCTCGCCGGCGCGGATCGCGAGATCGACGCCGTCCACCGCGCGCACCGCAAGATGCGTGCGCCCGAAGAAGCCGCTGCTCACGGGATAGTGCTTGCGCAGCCCGCGCACCTCGAGCAGCGACTCGCCGGACTGGCTCATACGCGGATGCACGCGGCCAGGTGACCGGGTGCTTTCGGCTCGAGTGGCGGATCGACGCGCGCGCACTCGTCGATGGCGCGCGCGCAGCGGTCGCGAAACCGGCATCCGCTCGGGAGGCTGAGCAAGCTCGGCACGGTGCCCGGGAGCGCCTCGAGATACTGTCGATGTCCGCCGAGACGGCCGCACCGCTTCCATCAGCGCCACCGTGTAGGGGTGGCGGGGGTGCTCGAAGATCTCCACCACCGGCGCCTGCTCCACGATCCGCCCGGCGTACATCACCGCCACCTCGTCGGTCTGCTCGGCGACGATGCCGAGATCGTGGGTGATCAGCATCACCGCCATGCCGAGCCGCTCACCGAGGCCACGCAGCAGGTCGAGGATCTGCGCCTGGATCGTCACGTCGAGGGCGGTCGTCGGCTCGTCGGCGATCAGCAGGCTCGGCTCGCACGCCAGCGCCATGGCGATCATCGCGCGCTGTCGCATGCCGCCCGAGAGCTCGTGCGGGTAGGCGTCGGCGCGCCGCTCCGGCTCGGGCATCTCGACGAGCGCGCAGCGCCTCGATCACCCGCGCGCGCGTCGCGCGACGGTCGAGATTCTGATGCAGGCGCACCGCCTCGGCGATCTGGTTGCCGATCGTGAACACCGGGTTCAAGCGACGTCATCGGCTCCTGGAAGATCATGGCGATCTCGTTGCCGCGCACGCGACGCATGGCGCGCTCGGAGAGCGCCAGCAGATCGTCGCCCTTGTAGAGAATCGCGCCACCGACGATGCGCCCGGGCGGGGAGACCAGGCGCAGGATCGAAAGGGCGGTGACGCTCTTCCCGCACCCCGACTCGCCGACGATGCCGAGCGTGCGGCCGGGCGCGATCGTGAAGCTCACCCCGTCGACGGCTCGCGCCACGCCCGCGTCGGTCTCGAAGTGGGTGTGGAGGTCGCGGACCTCGAGCAACGCCCCGGCGGTCGCGACGCGTGGCGAGGCCGTGCTCATCCGCGCACGCCCTGGCTGCGCGGATCGAGCGTGTCCCGCAGATAGTCGCCGAGAAAGTTGAACGCCATGATGGTGAGGAAGATAAAGACGCCCGGCGTCAAGATCCAGGGAAACTGCGCGATGCTCTGCACGTTCTGCGCGTCGGCAAGAAGGTTGCCCCAGCTCGCGCCCGGCTCCTGGATGCCGAGCCCGAGCAACGAGAGCGCGCTCTCGCCGAGAATGAAGCCCGGGATGCTGAGCGTCGCCGCGACGATCGTGTAGCTGAAGGTCGCGGGAATGACGTGGCGAACGATCACCCGCGTCCGGCTGGCGCCGAGCGCCCGCGCGCTCTGCACGTAGTCCAGCTCGCGGATCGACGCCACCATCCCCCGGATGATGCGCGCGAAACCCGCCCAGCGGATGAAGCTCATGATGACGACGATCAGCGAAGAAGGTCGCCGCCGAGCCGAACGAGGTCGGGATGACCGCCGCGAGCGCGAGCAGAAAGTAGAAGGACGGCAGCGACATCAGGATCTCGGTCGCCGCGCATGATCACGTTGTCGATCCAGCCGCCGAAGTACCCCGCGACCGCTCCGACGAGGATGCCGATCGCGAAGCTGATCGCCACGCCGACGACGCCGACCGTGAGGCTGATGCGCCCGCCGTAGACGATGCGCGAGAAGAGGTCGCGGCCGAGCGCGTCGGTGCCGAGCAGGAAGACCCGGCGCTCCGGAGACGCCGTCGTGAGGAGGTGCCCGCGCGTGAAGAACGCCAGCGGCACCTTCTCCGCGCCCATCTCGTAGACCGCGTCCGCCGGCCGCCCCGAGCACGTACGGGTGTGTGTACAGGAGCCCGTCCGACGCCACGACCGCCGGAGGGTTGCACGCGCAGCGGCGACGGCGGACAGTTCGGGATAGCCGCGATTCTGCTCGGCGAAGTCGTAGGGCGCGACGAACGGAGCGAACAGCGCGCTCGCGTAGAGCAGTGCGAGGACCGACGATGCTCGCCGACGAGCCACCGTGCGGCTCAGTGCGCCGCGTCAGCGCGCCGCCTCGAGCCGCGCGAAGTCGATGCGCGGGTCGACGCGCGTGAGCGCCACGTCGGCGAGCAGATTGCCGAGCAGCAGCAGCACCGAGCCCATCAGCACCGACCCCATCACCAGGTACAGATCGAGCGAGCGCACGGCGTCGAGCATCAGCGTGCCGAGACCCTGCAGGTTCATGACGGCCTCGACCAGCGCCGCGCCGCCGAGCAGGGTGCCGAGCTCGTAGCCGGCGAGGGTGACGAACGGGTTCAGCGCGTTGCGCAGGATGTGCTTGCCGACCACCAGCCCTCGGGGAGCCCCTTGGCGCGCGCGGTGCGCACGTAGTCGGCGTTCTGGATCTCGAGGATCGTGGCTCCGCATCAGGCGCATCAGGCTCGCCATGCCGCTCGGTGCCGAGCACCACCACCGGCAGCACGAGATGGTGCGGCCGATCGGCGAGCTTCTCGAACGGCCCGAGCAGCGCGTAGTCGAGCGAGGTGGTGCCGCCGACCGGGAACCAGCCGGTCTCGAGCGCGAGGTACATGAGCAGGAAGGCGAGGAAGAAGCTCGGCACGGACATGCCGAAGAACGCGAAGAAGCGACAGCGCCCGATCGAGATCGAGCCGCGGCGGAGCGCGACCACGATGCCGATCGGGATCGCCAGCGCCCAGGTGAAGACCATGCTCGCCGACCGCCAGGATCAGCGTGTTGAGGGCGCGCGCGCCGATCAGCTCGAGCACCGCCACCCGGTACGCGATCGACATGCCGAGGTCGAGGTGCAGGACGCGCCAGAGCCAGCGGCCGTAGCGCACCGGCAGCGGCTCGCCGTAGCCGAACTCCACCTCCATCTCGCGGACCAAGTCGCGGCGAGATCGACGGATTCATGCGCAGCGCGGTGAAGAAGTCGCCGGGCGCGAGATCCACCACGACGAACGAGACGAAGGTGATCCCGACCAGCAGCGGGATCATCTGGGCGAGGCGCCGGATGAGGAAGCCGAGCATCAGGGCGCGGATGGCGATCCGCTCCGGCTGGTGCAACCCCCAGACCGTCGAGACGAAGTCCATCGAGAGTACGACTTGGACGGCGACGAACCGCTCTTGCTGCACGAGCTGGATCAGCGGCAGCTCGCGATGGAGGATCTCCTGGATCCGCCAGTAGTGCGGCTTGCCGGCTTCTCGAGGTCGAGCTCGCGCGCGCCGAGATCGAGCTCGCGATCGATCTCCGCCTCCCACGCCGTCGCCGGACGCTCCTGGTTCGGGTGCCACAGGTGCAGGTTGCCCCGAGGAGCGCAGCAGGTTGGCGGCGTTGTGCGGCTCGACCCCGCCGGTGAAGCCCATCACCATCGCGTCCCAGTCGTAGTTGACCGTGAGCTTCTCGACCAGGGTCGCGAACTCGAGCGGCCGGTAGTTCACCTTGATGCCGAGCGTGGTCCAGTCCTCCTTCAGGATCGAGCACAAGCGCTCGCGCACCTGGTTGCCGGCGTTGGTCGAGAGGTCGAACTCGATCGGGTTGCCGCGCGCGTCCTCGCGGACGCCGTCCCCGTCGCGGTCGACGTAGCCGCCCTCGGTGAGCAGGCGCGCGCGCGCGCTCGAGGTCGTACGGGTAGCGGCTCGAGCGTTGGGGTTGTGGAAGACCTTGTTCTCCGGGCGAGATGGACGCCACCGCCGGCTCGCCGTAGCCGAAGTAGACGTTCAGGATCATGCTCTTGCGTGTCGATGCTGTGGGCGATGGCGCGCAGGAACTTCGGGATCGGTGAACCAGTCGAGGCGCGGATCGCGGCGGCCGTTCTGCACGTAGTGTGCGGGGTTGCGGTTGAAGCTCACGAACAGCATGCCGGTGTCGAGGCCGATGTCGCTCGAGCGTGACGCCGAGGCGCTCGGCGCGCGCCCGGACGTCGGCGACCTCCTCCGGCCGCGGCGCGTAGTAGTGCATCTGGCCGTCGAGAAACTTGAGATAGATCGTGTTCTGATCCGGCACGATCAGGATGGTCTGCTCGGGCAGGCGCGGGAGCGCGCCGCCTTGCTCGTCGCGCATCCAGTAGTCGGGATTGCGTGCGTACTGGAGGTACTGCGCCGGAACGTAGCGCGTCATCCGATACGGGCCGGTGCCGACCAGCTGCTCGGGCGGCGTGTCGATGCCCCACTGCTGCGCGAACGTGCCCGCCGCGAGCGCCGCGCCGAGAAGGTGCTTGGGGAGAACGCCGAACCCGATGCTGTTCAGCAACGGCGCGAACGGCGCCGCCAGGCGGAAGCGGATCGTCTGCGCGTCCACCACCTCGGTGGCGATGCGGCTCGCCGCCGACGGTGAGCACGTGCTTCGTGCTGTTCGGGACCTTCGGATCGTAGATCGCGTCGAGCGTGAAGGCGACGTCGTCGGCCGTGAAGGGCGTGCCGTCATGCCAGCGCACGCCGCGGCGCAGATGGAAGGTCCACGTCGTGCCGGCCGCGTCGTGCTCCCAGCGTTCCGCGAGCATCGGCTCGGTGAGCGTCGTCTTCGGGTTCAGGCGCACCAGGCCCTCGAACAGGGTGTCCAGGGCCGCGCCCGAAGCGCTGTCGACGGTGAGCAGGGGGTTGAAGGTCTTGGGGTCGCTGATCGTCGCGGTGACGAGCCGGTCACCGCGCCGCAAGCGATCCTCGTGCCCGCCCTGGCGGCATCCCACCGCGCCGACCAGAGCCGCGGCGCACAGCAGCGCCGCCACGATCGTTCTCACTCGCCTCCCACCGGGTACTGCTCGATCCTCCGCTCCGTGACCCCGTCGCGGGGCGCCAACGCGAACAGTCCTTCCGCCATCTCGGTATTGACCGACGGCGAGGTCCAGCGCACGCTGATGGCGCGATCGCCGGGAAGCGCCCGCATGTCGATGCTGTACGGAAACGCGAACGAGCCGAGAGCGCGGAAGTCTCCGAAGTCGACGCGCAGCGTCCGGCCATCGGGCAGCGCGCTCTCGCTGGCGACGGGATAGAGCGTCTCGGGATCGAACCAGATCACCTGGCGGCCGCGGCCGAGCGTCAGCCGGATGCTCCCGGTGGCGGTGTCGCGCGCCACCGCCGGACGTCCTTCCGCCTCGCGCTCCGGGGGCATGCCGAGCAGCATCGTGACCACGTCCGCGACCGGTACGGGTACCGCCGTGTAGGCGCCGATGCTCTCTTCGGAGGCGGCGCCGCGATAGATGGTGCTCTCGCGGCGCGCGTAGACCACCAGCTCGCGTCCGTCGCACGCCACCACCGCGAGCGCGCCGAAAGGCGACAGGACCTCGAGTCGGAAGTGATCGGGGAGGCGTGCGAGTACGGCGTGCCGCGCCCCGATGTTCTCCTCGCCGCTCTCGTATGCGATCTGCGCGAACCCGCGAACCGAATGCACGGTGGCGCGTCGGGTGGCGAGGATGTCGAGCAGGCGGGCGGAATCGGGAAGGGTCGTCGGGAGGACGGCGCGCACTCTCGCCGGAGCGCAACCGGCCGCGATCATTCCGGCGGCAAGCGCAACGACGAGCGCGCGGCGGCGCTCACGTCCCGGTATCACTCGTGCGCGTCCCGGCTCCGAGCGACTCGAGCTTGCCCTTCAGGCGATCGATCTGGTCCGTCTCCTTGGCCTTGCCGAGCGCCTCCTGGTACACGCGCACGGCGTCGAGCGTCTTCCCGGTCTTCTCGTACGCATCGCCGAGATGCTCCGTCACCGTCGGATCCTCGCCTGCCAATTCGATCGCGCGCTCGAGCTGCTCGACCGCCTTCTCGTAGTCGCCGCGCTGGTAGTACACCCACCCGAGCGAGTCGACGAAGAAGCCGTCGTCGGGCTCGATGGCGAGCGCGCGCCGAATGAGCTATTCCGCCTCGTCGAGGTGCTGCCCCATCTCGGCGTAGGTGTAGCCGAGATAGTTGAGGGCGGCGGCGTTGTTCGGGTTGAGAGCGATCGCGTGCTTGATCATCTCGATCGCCTTCGGCTTGTTCTTGGCCTCGTCGTAGGTTGCGCCGAGCGTGAACGCCAGCTTGTCGTTCTGCGGCTCGAGCCGCAACGCTTCCTCGAGTACGGCGATGGCGTTCGTATAGTCCTTGCGCTCACGGTGCAGGGACGCCGAGATAGCTCAACAGCTCGGGTTGGCGGCCCTTCACCTTGATCGCATGCTCGACCTCGCGGAGCGCTGCGTCGAGCTTGCCCTGCCGCTGGTACATCGCGGCCATCTGGATGCGCGCATCGACGTAGTACTCCGAGTCGGGCTTGATCTTCTCGAACAGCTCGGCCGCCTTCGTGTATTCCTTGGTCTCGGTGTAGACCGCGCCGACGTAGTAGCGCACCCGGTCGTTGTCGGGCTCGGCGGCGAGCACCAGGTTGAGCTCGGTCGCCGCGCGGTCGTATTCGCCCTTTTCGAAATAGATGAGGGCGATCTTGATGCGCGTCTCTTCGGGATCGGTCTCGATCTGTTCGAGGGCGTGGAACTGCAACAGCGCCTCGTCGAGCTTCTTCTGTCCGATGTAGAGTCCCCCGAGACGCTTGCGCACGAGCGCGCTGTTGGGATTGGCGGCGAGGACCTGTTTGTAGAGCTCGATGGCGCGCGCATATTGCTTCTGCAGCTCGAACAGGGTCGCCAGATCCATGAGGATCAGCTCCGAATGCGGGCTGCGCTTGAGCGCTTCACGATAGTAGTATTCCGCTTTGTCGTAGCGATTGGCGGCGGCATTCACACGCCCCAAATAGTAGAAGCCGAGCACCGACTGCGGATTCAGGGCGATCAATTGCCGAGCGTCGCGACGGCGTCGTCCGTGCGGCCTTGCTTGGCGTAGAGCGCGCCCAGGTAGAGGTACGCTTCCTGGTTGTCGGGCTCGACTCTCGATCACGCGCGCGTATTGCGCCGCGGCGTCGTCCTGGCGATTCAGCGCGGAGAGAATGCCCGCCAGGAGCAAGCGCGCCTCGATGCTGTCCGGTTGGAGGTCGACCACCGCCTGGCAGTGTTCGAGTGCCGCGGCGAGCGCGCCCGTGCGGACCAGCAGGGTGGCGAGGCGGAGCCGCAACAGCGGGCTGGTCGGATCGTTCTCGACCGCCGCTCGATACTCACGCAGCGCGACCTCGTAGTTGCCGTCGTTGAGCGCGACCTCGCCGGTGACGAAGTGGCCCATCGCCTCGACCTCGGGAGAGATCTGCGTGCGTGGCGCCGGGGAGCGCGCCGGCGCGAGGGTCCCACTCGAGCTGGGAGGGCGACGGCGGAAGCGCGCCTCGCGTCGCGATACAGCCGGAAGCGATGAGCAACAGTCCCGCGACCAGCAAGCCCGTGGGGACGTGACGATGCATGGCGGTAACCTCGGAAAAGTATCACGCGCTTTTCGCACCCGCAACGCGTGTACTGGCGTCGTCGAGGTGCTAATGGCCACCACACCATGGCGCTCTTGATCGACAAACGCGACAGCGTCGTTACCCTCACCTTCAACCGTCCAGAGGCGCGCAATGCCCTCGACCCGGAGACCATCGTCGAGCTGGCGGAGGCCTGGGAGGCTTTCGAGCACGACGATGCGCTGCGTGTCGCCATCATCACCGGGCGCGGCGATGCGTTCTGCTCGGGCGCCGATCTCGGCCGCTTGATTCCGCTCATGACCGGGGCCCGCCAGCCCGAGACGCCAGCCGACCACAGGATGCGCGAGAATCCGCGTCTCTCGCAGATGGCCTTGCTCCGTGACGTCGACGCGGTGAGCAAGCCGATCATCGCCGCCGTGAACGGCTACGCTATCGCAGGTGGCATGGAGCTGTTGCAGGCGACCGATCTCCGGGTCGCCGCCGACACCGCGGTCTTTGCGCTACAGGAGCCCAAGTGGGGACTGTTTCCCCTCGGCGGCTCGACCGTGCGGCTCCCGCGTCAGTTGCCGTGGCCGATCGCCATGGAGATTCTGCTCACCGGAGAGCGCATGAGTGCCGCCGACGCCGCTCGTCACGGCCTGGTGAATCGCGTCGTCCCCGCCGATCAGGTGATGCCCGAGGCGCAGAAGCTCGCCGCGACGATCGTCGCCAACGGCCCCCTCGCGGTGCGGGCGATCAAGCGCTCGGCGCTGGCGTGCGTCGGCAGGCCGCTCAGCGAGGGTCTGAAGATGGAGAGCGAGATCGGCTTTCCGATCTTCATGACCGAGGACGCGCGCGAGGGCCCGCGCGCCTTCAAGGAGAAACGCAAGCCGCAGTTCAAGGGAAAGTAGGAAGCGGGCGGGCTGGCGCGCTGCCGTAGGTGCCGTTCCGTCGGCACCCTAGGCCCCGTGCCGGCTCGCCCGCCTCACGCGCTCGCTTCAATTTTCTGGACGCGATCGATCACCGTTCCAGGATCGAGTCAGGCGGTCGCTTCTATCTCCTGGATGCGATCGATCACCTGATCCATCAGCCAGCCGGGTGTGGACGCGCCGGCCGTGACGCCGACGTTGTCGATGCCTTTCACCCACGTCGGATCGAGCTCGGCGGCCTCCTCGATGTGATAGGCGGTCGCGCCTTCCTCGCGGCAGACCTCGGCGAGATGGCGCGTGTTCGAGCTGTTCTTCCCACCGACGACGATCACGACCTGCACGTTGCGCGCTAGCTCGCGGGCTGCCTCCTGGCGCTCGATGGTCGGGTTGCAGATGGTGTTGAAGATCTTGATCTCCTTGCATCGTGCGGAGAGCTGCGCCAGCAACTCGGCGAGCAGCTCGGTCTCCTGTGTGGTCTGCACCACGACGCCGATGCGCTTCGGGAGCTGCGTATTCTCGACGTCCTCGGGACGCTCGATGACGGTCGCCTTGCCGCCGGCGTGTCCGATCGTTCCGATCACCTCCGGGTGGCGTGGGTTGCCGAAGATCACCAGATGATAGCCTTCCTGGACGAGTTGCTTCGCTCTGTTCTGCACCAGGTTGACCAACGGGCAGGTGGCATCGACGATGTTCAGGCCTTTGGCACGTGCCTGCTCGTACGTTTCCGGTGGTACGCCGTGGGTGCGGATGATGACCGTTCCCTCGGTCATCTCCTCGAGCCCGTTCACGGACTGCACACCCTTTTCCTCGAGGGACTGCACGACCTGTGGGTTGTGAATGATGGGACCGAGCGTGCGTACGGTCTCGCCGGGACGCTCCGCCGCCGTGTCGGTCACGATGTCGAGCGCGCGCTCGACACCCCAGCAATAGCCGGCATGCACTGCCTTCCGTATGTTCATCCTCTATCCCCGTGCGCGTCGCACGCGCCGATCCAGAGCGACCCGCCCTGGTAGTGCTCCTTCTTCCAGATCGGAACCGTCGTCTTGAGCTCGTCGATCCCGTAGCGGCAGGCAGCGAACGCCTGGTCCCGGTGCGGTGCGGACACCGCGACGGCGACGCTGGCCTCGCCAATCGGCACGATGCCCAGCCGGTGCGCCATCGCCACCGCGAGCACCGGCCAACGCCGCTCGATCTCCGCCTCGATCCGTGCCATTTCCGCGATCGCCATCTCCCGGTACGCCTCGTACTCCAACCGCTCGACCGCTCGCCCTTCGTTGTGATCCCGCGTGGTTCCGACGAACAGCACGCTGCCGCCGGCCGCCGGGCTTGCCACCGCCTCGAGAAGCGCGGCCGTGTCGATCTGCTGGTCGGTGATGGCGTGCATGTATCAGGTATCTCCGGGGTCCCGCCGCGACTCGCGGCGGTCGCTGCCACCGCTCACCGGCGGGATCAACGCGAGCTCGTCATTGTTTCGAAGGGGGTGCCCATTGTCAACGTACGCCTGGTTGAGCGCCAACCGCAGCCGCTCGGAGGCCAGGCCCTGGTAACGCCCGCAGAGGACCCGCCACACGTCCTCCACGCGTGCGCCCTCGCCGACCTCCACGGTGGTCTCGCGTACGCCGAAGCGCTCGCGCAGGTGCGCGAAGAAGAGCACGCGAACGGTCATGCGTGCGGCACCAGGAGCCCGGCAACGTGTCCGAGCTCCGGGAGGATGACGCGCTCCATGGCCAGGCGGCAGGCGGCGGGCGACCCCGGAAGGACGACGACGAACTTGCCCCGCACCACGCCGGCCGTGGCACGGCTCAGGAAGGCCTTGGTGCCGATCTCCGCGTAGCTGAGCGTCCGGAACAGCTCGCCGAACCCCGGGAGCTCCTTCTCCCACAGCCCGGCAAGGCTCTCGATCGTGACGTCCCGGGGGGCGATGCCGGTGCCCCCGCTCAGCACGACCACCAGGGTGTCGGTCCGGCCGACGGCCTCGGCGAGGGCACTCCGGATGGCCGCGGCGTCGTCGGGAACGATCGCGTAGCTTCGCACCGGGTGGCCGGCGGCTTCGAGGGCCGTCCGGATGGCCGGCCCGCTCGCGTCATCATGCTGGCCCCGCGTGTCGCTGACGATCAGGATCGCGCAGCCCACCTTCTCAGGAGCCACGGCATGATGGGCATGAGCCACCCAGAGGGAGTAGCCGAGGGCAACGGGCCGGGCAACCGGCTACCGCAGGCCGACCAGGTCGGTCAGTACAGTGTGGCTTCGCTCAAATTGAGGGCTTCTGAGAGGTTTCCGAAGAGCCCCTCTGGGGGCGACGCCTCCGGGTGCCGTGTCCAGAGACGCCACCCCCCAGAGAGAAGGAGGATAAGCCATGAGGTACGCAGTGTTCTTGAAAAGGCATTGAGGAATGCCCGAACACACCTCCCCACGACGAGATCCTTATCGCGCGCCCGGACAGCTATGTAAACAGGACCATTTCCCTATATTGAAAAGAAAATGTCCCTACGGTTACAGCCGAGGCGAGCCAAAGTAGGGCGACGACGCGTCTAACCAACCGACTTTACTCGGTTGCTGGTGTCAAGCCCTCTCGCAAAGCGAACTTCACGAGCTCGGCCGTCCGACGGCAGTGGAGCTTCTGCATCAGGCGGTCGCGGTGCTGGCCGACGGTCTTCGGGCTGATCTTCAGCGCTGCGGCGATCTCCTTGTAGCTGTTGCCCTCGGCGATGAGCTGCAGCACCTCGCGCTCGCGCGGCGTGAGCACCGACACCTTCTCGGCCTTGGCCGCCCGGTTGGTCTCCAGGTAGCCCTCGACGATCATCCGCGACACCGGCGCGCTGAAATAGCTGCCGCCGGTGCGTACGTTCTCGAGCGCGGCGATCAGCTCGCTGCCCGCCGCGCTCTTGAGCAGATAGCCCGCTGCACCCGACTCGAGCGCCTGGCGAACGTAGGACTCGAGCAGATGCATCGACAGCATGATCACTTGCGTCCGTGGGAAGCGCTGCCGAATCTGACGCGTCGCCTCGATGCCGTTCAGGCTCTTCATGGCGATGTCCATGACGACTACGTCCGGACGCAACGTCTCCACGAGCTTGACGGCGCTCCGCCCGTCGTCCGCCTCGCCGACGACCTGGAACACGCCGTGCTTCTCGAGCAGCGTCCGCAGGCCCTGGCGGAAGAGCGTGTGATCGTCAACCAGCAGCACTCGCATGTCGGACCTCGACGGGGCACGTCACCGTCAACTGAGTACCTTTGCCAGGAGAGGACCGGATCTCCATGGCGCCGCGTAGATGCTCCATGCGCTCGCCCATGCTGGCGAGACCGAGTCCGGCTTTGCGATCGGGATGCACGTGCTCGACTGCGAATCCGCAACCGTCGTCGTGGACCTCGAGCGTGACCAGCGAAGCGGTGATGCGCAAGCGCATTCGCACACGCTGCGCGCCGGCGTGCTTGACGACGTTGGTGAGCGCTTCCTGTGCGATGCGATAGATCGCGAGCGCGAGATCGGCGTCGAGCGCGACCTCCGATCCACTGTAACGATAGTCCACCAGCAGGCGACCGCCGCTGAAATAGGTATCGATCATCCATCTCAGACTCTCGGCGAGTCCCATGTGCTCGAGCATCGGAGGCCGCAACCCGTACGCCAGCTCCCGGATCTTCTCGATCATGCCGGTCAGGAGCTGCTCGGTCTCCGCGACCTTTCCGCCGAGGGCCGGATCGCCGCCGAGATGCTCTTTGAAGAGCTGGAGATTGATGAGGATGGCGGACAGTGTCGGTCCCATCTCGTCATGCAACTCGTGCGCGACCCGCTTGCGCTCCCCCTCCAGTACCGCGGATTCCTTCGAGTAGAGCTGGCGGAGTAGCTGGCGATGACTGCGCAGCGCTTCGAAGAGGCGTGCGTTCTGGATGGCGATGCTGGCGTGATTCCCGAGCTGCATCAGAATGCGCCGGTCGTGGTCGGAGAAGAGCCGCGCCCGGCTGCTCGAGACCGCGAGCGTCCCGATGGTCCCGTCGGCGCCGCGCAAGGGGACGACGAGCAAGCCGCGCACGCGGACGTTCTCCTGCAGCGAACGGATCATCGGCCGGGTATCGACCTTCGCATCGCGGCTGCGCGCGGCCCGGCCCGTCTTGACGACCAGCTCCGAAAGGCTTCCCGCCGCGGGGAAGCGTTGGCCGATCAAGTCGAACGTTTGCCCGTAGTGACTCACGCTCGCCACCTCGAACTCGGTCCGATCGCGCGACTGCAGCAGCACCACCGCGCCGCGCGCGCGCGTCAGCTTGGCGGCCGCGAGCGTCACCATGTCGAGGACGGCGCGTGGGTCGAGGTTGGAGCTGAGCGCGGCGGTGATGCGGCGAAGAAAGCGCGTCTCCGAGCGCGTCCTGGTCTGCGCGTCGCGGGCGCGTACCGCGTGCACCGTCACGCCGAGCTGACGCCCGAGGGCGTCCAGAAGCGCAAGCTCGGACTTGGACGGGCGCTTGACGCCGGGATAGCCCACGCCGAGCACCCCGAACACCACCGCTCCGGATCGGATCGGAACGAACACCCCCGCCCCGAATCGTCGCACCGTCGCCGGTGGCCACGGCGGCAACTTGAGCATTGGTCCGGAGAGTACGAAGCGGCGACCCCGGCCGATGACTTCGCGACCGATCGGCGAATCGGCGGGGATGCGGCGGAGGCGGGCGCGCAGGGACTTCGAGAGACCGAACGACGACTTGAGATCGAGCCAGCGCCCGCTGCGGTCGAGCAACCGTACGGAGAGGATGGTCGCGCCGAGGGCGTGCGCCAGGCGCGTCGTGAGCTGTGCGAGTACGCGAGGTCCCAGGCGCCGTTGTGCGGCGGCGACGAGCAGCGCCGAGACCATGGCGAGCGTTCTGGAATCGAGCTTGCGAGAGCGCGGGGTCGCGGGCGGGCGCTCCAGCGCTCGGAGCCGCGCCGCGCGGTGCGCGCGACCCGTGCGACCGGAAGCGTCCGCCGGGCCCTCCGACCCGAGACTTCCGAGTGGAAACGATCGCCCGCGCTGGTGACGGCTCGCACTCGTGGGACCGTACTGCCGTCACTTTCGGAGTTCAAGGCGCTACCCGGGCGCGGCCTGCGCGAGCCATCCGTGCGCTCCGCTTTACGCTGCGCCGCGGCGACGGTAGCGTTGGGTCCATGGCCGAGATCGTCAAGCGCCTCGATCAGCAACGACACGAGCTCAAGGCCCTGCGCTTTCTACTCGAGGGCACGCCACGGAGCTTCGCCGACCCATCGGACTTGCCTGATCTCGAGGACTTCCAGATCCCCGACCATCGCCTCATGCTGGCCGCGCTGCGCGAGGCACGCGACAAGGACGACGCCTGCGCGCGGCTGCGCGCCCTCGATCTCGAGGAGACCGACGTCGAGTCGTTTCTCTCCCTTGGCGGCGAGTACTACTTCACCTACCCGGCATTGGTGCGGGAGCGCGGCCGACGCTTTCGCGCCAAGGAGATCGTGCTGGTGCCCTGAGGAAGACGCGCCTGCTCGCGGCCCGCGCGAGTGACAGATCTCCATCGCCGCATCAGTGATGCACGAGATAGGCGCTGGCGTACGTCATCAGCCGGTCGAGAGTCTCCGCCGTGAGGGTCACTTCGAGCAACTCGATGCGCTCTCCACGGAAGACCGCGCGTTCGGAGCCTCCGATGTGGAGCGGAGGTGCTCCGCGAAGAGTGAACGTGGCCGCCCATTCCCGCACGACTTCGTTGCCGGTCTCACGTGGACCCAGGACGGTCTCGAGCGTGCGCGTGTCGCAGCGACGGTCGAAGCCCGACACCGCTGCTCGCAGGACCGTGAGGATCGCGTCCCGGCCGGATACGCGCAGGCCGTTCGCGGGCGTCGAATACACCGCATCGACCGTGAAATACTGCTCGAGGCGCGACCAATCGTCATCGACGAAGGTGCGCTCGAAATCGTCCGCGTAGGCCTGATATCGCTCGATCAAACTCACTGCTGGCTCCGCCAAAGCTACACCACGTCTCGGCTCCACGCTTGCCAGGGTCACGCCCCGATCGGCTCGACGGCACCCACAGGAATACGCGCCCCGCACACCTCGGGGTGGATCAAGCCCGCCAGGATTTCCGCGCTTTCGACGAGCCGCGGACCCGGCCGATTGAAGTAGGCGTTGCCGTCGGCGACGCTCGCGCGCCCGGCGCGCACCGCTGGCAGCGCTTGCCACTGCGGCTCGCCGCGCGAGCGCCGGTAGCTCGCGCCGGGTCTGCGCGATCGTGAAGCCGCACGGCATGAGCACCGCGACCTCCGGGCGCGCGTCGAGCACGGCTTGCCACGACGTCACGTGGCTCATCGCTCCCGCCGCGGCGAAGGGGTAGGCGCCGCCCGCCAGCTCGACCAGCTCCGGGATCCAGTTGCCCGCGATCATCAGCGGATCGAGCCATTCGATGCACGCGACCACCGGGCGCGCGAGCGGCGCGGTCTCGGCGGCGAGCGTCGCGAGCCGCTCCCGACACGCATCGACGAGGGCCGCGCCCTCACGCGCACGCTCGAGCGCGGCGGCAACCCGCTCGATGTCGTCCCAGACGTCGGCGAGCAGACGCGGCGCGAGCGACACGATCTGCACGTCGCGCGCCGAGCGCCCGCCGCGCCGCCGCCTCGACCTCGGGATAGGAGACCGCGCAGACGTCGCACTGATTCTGGGTGACGATCACGTCGGGCGCGAGGTCGCGCAAGCGCTCGACGTCGATCTCGTAGACACTGAGCCCGCGCTCGACGAGCGCGCGCACGCTCTGGTCGATTGCCGCGCTCGTCGCGTCGACGCGGATCTTCGGTCGTGTCACCGCCGGCAGATCGCGGACCGCGGACGGATAGTCGCACTCGTGCGAGACCCCGACCAGCGACGCGCCCGCGCCGAGCGCGCACACGATCTCGGTTGCGCTCGGCAGCAGCGAGACGACGCGCATCGGCGGCGCAGTCACATCCGGAAGCCGGCCGGCGGCGGACGCTCGATCTTGGTGCCGCAGGTGGCGGAGCAGCGCGCGCAGACGTACTCGAACTTGTCGCCCTCCGGCAGCACCAGGAGCAGGCGCTTGCGCACCGGCACGGCGTCGCGGCAGCGCGGGCAGCGCAGCAGGGTCGCCTCGAGATCACGGAACTGCCGGCGCGGGTCGTCGGGCGGCGGGGCGAACGGATCGCGCATGGATGCGTCCTCTAGCACGTTTGCCGCGACGACGGGCAGTCCTCCGGGCGCGCTCCGGGGCGGCACATGCGCCGTGGCGTGCGTTGCCGCCCGGATCGCCGTCGTTATAGTCGGCGCCTCCGTGGCCCCCGCGATCTACATCGAGACCTACGGCTGCCAGATGAACGTCGCCGACAGCGAGCTGATGCTCGGCGCACCTCGGCGCGCACGGCTACGCGCACGGCGATCGGCGCCGGCCGAGGCCGACGTCATCCTGCTCAACACCTGCGCGATCCGCGAGCACGCCGAGGAGCGCGTCCTCGGCCGGCTCGGCGAGCTCGCGCGCCTCAAGCGCGAGCGCCCGCGACGTGCATGCTCGGCTGTCGCGGCTGCATGGCGCAGCACCATCGCGCGACGATCTGCTCGAGCGCGTCCCGGCGCTCGACCTCGTCGTCGGCCCCGACGGCTACCGCCGCCTGCCGGAGCTCCTCGACTGCCGCACGCGCCGCCCGCGACGCCGTCCTCGTCGACGGACCCGCTCGTCGACGTGCGGCTCGATCCCGACGAGACCTACGCCGACCTCGCCCCGGCGCGCGCGACGGCGCCGTGCGCGCCTGGATCACGGTGCATGCGCGGCTGCGACAAGTTCTGCACCTTCTGCGTCGTGCCGTACGTGCGCGGCCGCGAGCGCAGCCTGCCCGGCCGAGGCGGTCCTCGCGCAGGTGCGCGACGCCGCCGCGCGACGGCGCGCCGCGAGGTCGTGTTCCTCGGGCAGACCGTCAACGCCTACCGCGACGGCGAGCTGCGACTTCGCCGACCTGCTGCGCGCGCACCGCCGAGGTCGACGGCATCGCGCCGCATCCGCTTCACCTCGCCGCATCCCGCCGACATGAGCGACGCGCTGATCGCGCGCGATGGCGAGTGCGCCGAGGTCGTGCCCGCAGCTGCACCTGCCGGTGCAGTCGGGATCGGACGCCGGTGCTCGCGCGCATGGAGCGCGGCTACACGGTCGCCGCGTACCGCGATCTGGTCGCGCGCCTGCGCGCCGCGGTCCCGGGCCTCGCGCTCTCGACCGACATCATCGTCGGCTTCCCCGGCGAGATCGACGACGACTTCGAGGCCACCTGCCGGCTCCTCGCGGAGGTGCGCTACGATCAGCGCGTTCCTCTTCAAGTACTCGCGCGCGACGCCCGACGCGCGCCGCGAAGTGGGCCGACACGGTGTCCGAGGAGGAGAAGGGCCGCCGGCTGCAGCACGTGATCGCGCTGCAGGAGGCGATCGCGCGCCGAGCTCAACGGCGCTGGATCGGCCGCGAGGTCGAGGTCCTGGTCGAGGGACCGGCGCGCCGCCGCCCGGGTGGCTCGCCGGCAAGACGCCGCAGTTCATCGACCGCCGTGGTCGACGACGATCGCCGCTCCCGGAACGTTCATCGACGCGACCGTGACCGCGGCGACGTCGCACAGCCTGCGCGCCGCCGTTGCCCGTGTCCAACCAGCTCAGCGCTGCGCCTGCAGAAACTCCAGCACCAGCCGGTTGAAGCCGGCGGGATCCTCGCGAAAGATCGGGTGTCCGCGCTCGGGGACGATCTCGATCCGGCTGTTCGCGACCCGGCGACTGATGATCACCGAGCCGCCGACGCCGAGGAAGTCCTTCTCGCCGACGATGACCAGCGTCGGTCAGCGGATGGTCGCCGAGCTCGGGCGTGATTGGCGCCGTGTGCAGCCCGCCCATCGCCCGCGACATGCGGGCGAAGCCGTGCGCTTCGGGCGGGGTGGTGGTCTCGTCGCGCGTGCCGAGGCGGCGTACGACCGCCGCGCCGCCGTCGCGTCTCGGCGGTCTCCGCCAGCGACTCGTAGCAGCCGTGCGCGCGCGCGTTGCCCTCGCTCGCGGTGCCGACCAGGATGAGACTACGGGTCGAGCTCGGGATGGTCGATGCCGAAGCGCATCGTGATGACCCCGCCCGCGGAGTGGCCGAGCGCGTGCACCGGGCCGTTTCCCGCGGCGCGCGCGACCGCGGCGAGATCGGCGGCGAGCGCCGCGATGGTGCAGCGGCTCGTCGGGCGAGCCCGAAGCGCCATGCGCGCGCAGATCCCAGGTGACGACGCGATAGTGCGCCGCGAACGGCTCGACCTGCGCGCTCCAGGTCGCGTGCGACGCAGGCCGAGGCCATGCGTGAGCACGATGGTCTCGTCGCCGGTGCCGGCGGTCTCGTAGTGCAGCGCAAAGCCGTCGCGTTCGACGAAGGGCATGGATCGCTCAGGGCGCGACGCTGAACGGCGTCTCGACGAAGTCATCGGGTCGCGTCGATCCCACGCGTAGTCTTTCGTGTCGCGCACGACCCGGTCGTACACCGAGATCACCGCCCACGCCACGTCGGGGTACGCCGGCTCGCGACCGCTCTCGGGATCCTCGTACGATCGCCTGCGGCGCGTCGGTCGGCGAGAAGTACGCGCCGTGATCCGGGTGCGAGTGGTAGAAGAGCATGATCCGCCAGCCAGGCTCGTCGCCCTGGCGGTTCACCTCGAAGAGCTCGCGCGGCGTCGAACTCATAGGCCGTGCGCGCGTCGCGCGGGTGACGCTCCGGGTCGGCGGCGTGGAGCTGCGTTCTGGATGTTCGTCATCCGGCGCACCACCTGGCCTGCCGGGCTCGCGAACACCACGCCGCAGCACTCCTCGGGAAACGCTTCCACGGCGTGCGCTCGCATCGCCGCCGAGTGCCCGGCGTGATCGTCAGCATCGACGACCGCCTCTCGCGGGCACGGGCGCGACACGCACGAGACGCTCGCGGGCGCGAATCAGACACGTGAGGCTCATGTTCACGGGCGTGGGGATACCGGCCGCGCGGCCGTACGTCCAGATGCAGCCGTTGATGGCCTCGATCTCCGTCGAGCGGCTCCTCTCGATGTCCTGCAGCATCGACGATCGGTGCTGCGCGGTCGGCGGCACCAGCCGCTCGTAGAAGAGGGCGCGATAGGCGTCCGCGGTCGCCGGGGTCATGGCGACGCCGCGCGCCGCCGCGACCGCGAAGCATTCGTCGATCGCCGCATCCATGATCGCGCGCGTGTCGGCATCGGCGGCGAGCGCACCGTAGGGAACGCCGAACAGCGCGCCGAGTGGATTCAGCGCCGCGTTGTAGAAGACCTTCGCCCACAAGTGCGCGTGCAGCGTCGGCGGTGTACTCGGCCGGAATGCCGGCGTCGGCGAAGTGCGCCGCCCACGTGCGCGCCTGCGCTTCCGCCGCCGGTGTGCCCGCGACCGCCGCGCCGATGGCGATCGGGAGCGGCGTTCACGGTGACGCGCGCCATCCCCGGCCGCGGAATCTCCGCTCCGAAGATCACGCGGCCGCCGAGCGCGCGCTCGGGCCCGACGGCGGCGACGCACACGCTCGACGTTCCCGAGGCCGTTCTGCAGCGAGATCAGCGCCCCGGTGGGCGCGAGCACCCCGGCGGGCGCAAGCACCCTGGCGGGCACAAGCAAGCCGGCGGTCGCGGCCAGCATCGCCTCGGTGTCGAAGGACTTGACGGTGACGAGAATGGCGTCGAACGGCGCCCGCAGCTCGGAGGTGTCGAATGCGACATGGAGGTTGCGCACCCGGTGCGCGCCGAACAGGCCCTCGATCACCAGTCCGGCGGCGGCGACCCTGGCGAGGTGGGGTGCCCGGCCGAGGAGGGTCACCTCATGTCCCGCCGCGGCAAGCAGGCCGCCGAACACGGAGCCGAGAGCGCCGGCGCCCGCGATCAGGACTCGTGAGCCCACCGGGCGCGCATAGCATGTTTCCGGGACATTTGACGCCCCTGGAATCTCCGATTACACCATGGGGCACTTCCGGCGGCTCCTGGCAGCCGCGAAACGGTGCCGAATGAGTCGAACCCAAGACGGCCTCTCGCAGCGACGTCTCCCACCACCAACCCCCACCTGCGTGCCTGGGTCGACGAGATGGCTCGGCTCACCAAGCCCGAGCGGATCTACTGGTGCGACGGCTCGGAGAAGGAAAAGAAGGCGCTCACCGAAGAAGCGGTGGCGAAGGGCATCCTGATCCCGCTCAACCAGGAGAAGCGGCCGGGCTGCTACCTGCACCGCTCCAATCCGAACGACGTCGCGCGCACCGAGCACCTCACGTTCGTCTGCAGCCGCACCAAGGAGGCGGCCGGGCCCAACAACAACTGGATGGACCCCAAGGAGGCGTACGCGAAGCTCGGCAAGCTCTTCGACGGCGCGATGAGCGGCCGGACGATGTACGTGGTGCCCTACCTCATGGGTCCCGACGGCTCGCCCTTCTCCAAGGTCGGCGTCGAGCTCACCGACAGCGTCTACGTCGCCCTCAACATGCGCATCATGACGCGCATGGGGAAGGTGGCGCTCGACAACCTCGGCGACAGCAACGACTTCAATCGCGGCTTGCACTCCACGCTCGACTTGAATCCCGAGCGCCGCTTCATCTGCCACTTCCCCGAGGACAACACGATCTGGTCGATCGGCAGCGGCTACGGCGGCAACGCGCTGCTCGGCAAGAAGTGCCTGGCGCTCCGTATCGCCTCCACTATCGGAAGCAAGGAAGGCTGGCTCGCCGAGCACATGCTCATCCTCGGCGCCGAGGATCCCGAAGGCCGCACGAGCTACGTCGTCGGCCGCCTTCCCGAGCGCCTGCGGCAAGACCAACTTCGCCATGATGATCCCGCCCGAGCACTTCAAGGGCTGGAAGATCACCACGCTCGGCGACGACATCGCGTGGA
This sequence comes from uncultured delta proteobacterium, assembly GCA_963846105.1. Taxonomy (GTDB): domain Bacteria; phylum Desulfobacterota; class Binatia; order UTPRO1; family UTPRO1; genus CAWJUT01. Next base: position 349,060 of record CAWJUT010000017.1, on the reverse strand, counting down.
TTCGCGTCGGCGAGGACGGCCGCCTGTGGGCCATCAACCCCGAGGCCGGCTACTTCGGCGTCGCGCCCGGCACCAACTACAAGACCAACCCGAACGCCATGGAGACCGTCCGGCGCGACAGCATCTTCACCAACGTCGCCATGACCAAAGACGGCGACGTGTGGTGGGAGGGCATGGGCGAGCCGCCGGACGAGCTGACCGACTGGCGCGGGCAGCCCTGGAAGCGCGGATCGAGCGAGCCGGCGGCCCATCCGAACTCGCGCTTCACGGCGCCGATGGCCAACAACCCGATCCTCTCCAAGCATGCCAACGATCCGCGCGGCGTGCCGATCTCGGCGATCATCTTCGGGGGCCGGCGCGCGACGACGGTGCCGCTCGTGCTGCAGGCGTTCACCTGGGCGCACGGCGTCTACCTCGGCGCCACCATGGGCTCCGAGACCACCGCGGCGGCCACCGGCAAGGTCGGGGTCGTGCGGCGCGACCCGATGGCGATGCTGCCGTTCTGCGGGTACGACATGGGCGACTACCTCGCCCACTGGCTCGGCACCCAGAAGCACCTCGTCGATCCGCCGTCCATGTTCCTCGTCAACTGGTTCCGCAAGGACGCCGACGGCAAGTTCCTGTGGCCGGGCTACGGCGAGAACATGCGCGTGCTCAAGTGGATCCTCGACCGCGCGCACGGACGCGTGGGTGCCCTGGAGACGCCGGTCGGGTTCGTACCGCGCGCGGGTGACCTCGATGTGAGAGGACTCGACCTCTCACCCGATCAGGTCGAAGCGGCGACCGCCGTCCGCCACGACGAGTGGCAAGCCGAGTTCGCATCGCAAAGCGAGATCTTCGACAAGCTCGCACGCACGATGCCGCGCACGGTCACGCTCGAGCGCGAGCTGCAGTCGTCGAAGCTCGGCGTAGATCTTCGTCGCGCACACTCGCTTCTCGGCGCTCGACCGTCGCGGCCCTTGGTGACAAAGCACCTGGGTGTCGCGGGGCCGCGTGCGCATGACCTTCTCCTTGTCGCAGCGACAATTCTTGTCAGCGACCGTCATCGAGATGGGCAGCGCGCGGCGGTCCCGGCAGCCCGCCGCGGAGGCGAGAGGATGGGTAATTCCGGGTTGCCGCAGGGGTTTTCGGCGACCTCTCCGGCGCTCACCGACTGGCACCCGGTTTGCTTTATGCACCGACTATGGCGAGGAGTCACGACCGCGGGTTCACGCTGCTTGGAGCTGCTGGTCGTCACCTCGATCATCGGCCTGCTTGCCAGCATCGCCCTGCCACAATACGCGAGCTTCCGCTCGCGTGGCCACGACGCGAAGGTGCAGTCCGCCGTGCGGCACGTCGCCACCGGTCAAGAGGGCTACTTCGCGGGCAACATGACCTACACGATCGACGTCGCCGCCCTCGACGGTATGGTGGTCGATCCCGGCGTCTCGATCACCATCTCGCCCGGCAACAGCGGCAGCATCGGCACCTCGTTCAAGGTGACCGGCTCACATCCGCAGGCTTCCCATACCTACTCCTGGGTGAGCGACCCGGCGCCCGGAGAGCCGAACTTCGTCTCGAGCTAGTCGAGCCGTCTCACCCGCAGTCGAGGTCGCGCTGCCGGCGCGCACCCGCCGATGCTCCTGAGCCGGCGCGAGCCGCGCTCGGCCAGGACGCACCGATGCTTCCGGCGTCCGTCGCGCGGGTGTAGAGTCCGCCCCGTCATGGCGGTCTCCACGTCGATCGTCTCTCGCGATCGTCTCCAGGCGCTCTTTCTGGAGCTCGTCCAGATCGACAGTCACTCGCGCAAGGAGGCCGAGGTGGCGCGCCGTCTCGAGCGCGAGCTTCGCGATCTCGGCGCCGAGGTGTGGACCGACGACGCCGGCGCCAAGGTGGGCGGCAACGTCGGCAACCTGATGGCGCGTGTGCGCGGCACGGTGGACGTCGAGCCGCTCTTGCTTTCCGCGCACATGGATACCGTCGTGCCCGGCGAGGGCGTACGCCCGATCGTCGACGGCGACGTCATCCGCAGCGACGGACGTACCGTGCTCGGCGGCGACGACAAGTCGGGGCTGGCGATCATCTGCGAGGTGCTGCACGCGCTCGCCGACCACGCCGTGCCGCACGGCGACGTCGAGATCGCCTTCACGATCTGCGAGGAAGTCGGTCTGCTCGGCGCCAAGCACCTCGATGTGAGCCGATTGCGCGCGCGCTCGGGGCTGGTGCTCGACAGCGACGCGCCCGGCTACCTGTTCACGCGCGCGCCGGCCGCGAACCACCTCGTGTTCGTCGTCCATGGGCTCGAGGCGCACGCCGGCATGGCGCCCGAGCAGGGCATCAACGCCATCCAGGTGGCGGGCGAAGGGCTCGCGGCGATGAAGCTCGGGCGCATCGACGCCGAGACCACCGCCAACATCGGGTTCATCGAGGGCGGGCTCGCGATCAACATCGTCCCCAACGCCGTGCGCTTGCGCGGCGAGGCGCGCAGCCACGACGAGCAGAAGCTCGCCGCGCAGTGCGACCACATGCGGAGCTGCCTGGAGGAGGCCGCCGCGCGCCATACCGTCACGGTGGGCGGCACGACCGTCCGCGCGCGTGTCGAGAGCACGGTCGAGCGCGGCTACGATCGCATGGACGTTCCCGACGACTCGCCGATCGTGCAGCTCGTCTTCCGCGCCGCCGCCGCGCTCGCCCACCAGGTCACGAGCGCCGCCATGGGCGGCGGCTGCGACGCCAACATCCTCAATCGGCGCGGCTTCCAGGTGGCGAACCTCGGCACCGGCATGCAGGCGATCCACACCGTGAAGGAGTGGGTGCGCGTCAGCGACATGGTGCGGACCGCGGAAGTGATCACCGAGATGGTCCGTCTGCGCGGCGCTGGAACCGGCTGATCGCCGGATCGTCCAGGGATCCGGACCTTCGTTCGCCGTCCAGGTAGGCGGTGACACCGGGACCGCGGGCGCCGCACCGCCACGTCCGCACCGCGCCCGACCCAAACGAAAACGGGGGCGGGCCTGGTGGCCCGCCCCCGTTTCCTCACTTACGCGAGGAGAAGGTGGAGGCTATTCCTCGACCGTCGCAGGTCTCCGGATCCTCCGAGGTGTCGCCGGCGCCGCACTTCTCCTCGCCGGTCTGGGATGATCGTGCAGCTGTTGCCGCGTACTGCGCTGCACGCCTTCGAGCTGCCCGCCGGTCCCGGCGGCTGGAAGCACAGCCCGATGTCCTCGTTGCAGAGCTGCCGGTCGTGGCAGCCCGGCGCGAGGCCGTTACCGTTGTTGAAGGCATCGACCTCGCCGATGCAGTCGCCGATGTCGCCGCTCACGCACGCGTCGTTGCAGCGGCCGAAGAGTTCGAAGAGTGCCTCGTCCCCTGCGCAATCCGGGCCGAAGCCGCTGATCACGCAGTTGAGGGCCATCGAGGTCAGTTGACGTGCCAGCTGCAGCTCCTGCTGGCCCTTGACGCTGACGCAGATCGCCTCGAGGGCAGATTCGGCGTTGTCCTTCTCCGTGTTGGTGATGATCTCACCGCACACGTTCAGGCAGCCGCCCGCCGCATCGATCACCGCCTGGGTGATGTTCTGCGACTTGTTCTTCTCGGTACCGCCGTGCGTACCCCAGAATCCGGGCGTACGGCAGATCGCCTCGACGGGGGCGCACGACGGATCGAGGGTCGGATCCGGCTTGCAGATACCGTCGTCCGGATCACAGCAGACGTCAGGCAGCTCCGGCCCACAGGTGTGGATGCCGCCGCCGTCCTGATCGCACTGTCCCGCTATGCAAGCCGGGTCGGTGCATTGCGTCAGGTCGGTGTCGGTACACGGCGTGCCGTTGGTATCGAGCACGTGATTCTGATCGCAGATCCCGCTGCCGTTGCAGCCGGCCTCGGCGCACTCGTTCGTTGACGTCGGGGCAGGGCTTGCTGTCGGGCAGCACGTGACGCTGGTCACAGACACCTGCCGCGCAGCCCGCCTCGGTGCAGACGTTGCCGTCGTCGTCCGTGCAGGGGGTGCTGTCCTGGACCGGGGTGTGGAGCTGGTCGCAGGCACCAGTGCCGTCGCAGCCGGCGGCCGCGCACTCGTTGCCGGTATCCGTGCAGGGCTTGCTGTCCGGGAGCACGTGGTTCTGGTTGCAGACGCCCAACGCGCATCCAGCCTCGGTGCAGGTGTTGTTGTCGGTGTCCGAGCACGGCGTGCTGTCCTGGACCGGGGTGTGGAGCTGATCGCAGCTACCGGAGCCGTTGCACCCGGCGGCCGCACAGTCGTTGCCGGTATCCGTGCAGGGCTTGCTGTCCGGGAGGACGTGGTTCTGGACGCACTGGCCGGCTTCGCATCCGGCTTCCGTGCACTCGTTGCCGTCGTCGTCCGTACACGGCGTGCTGTCCTGGACTGGGGTGTGGAGCTGATCACACTGGCCCGTGCCGTCGCAGCCGGCGGCGGCACAGTCGTTGCCCGTGTCGTCGCACGGCTTGCTGTCGGGCAGGACGTGGTTCTGGTCGCAGAGGCCCGCGCCGTTGCAGCCGGCTTCGGTGCAGGTGTTGCCGTCGGTGTCCGTGCACGGCCCGCTCGGTGCCTCGGGGGTGTGGAGCTGATCGCAGACGCCGGCGCCATTGCAGCCGGCGGCCGCACACTCGGTGCCGTCGTCTTCGCATGGCTTGCTGTCCGGGAGCACGTGGTTCTGGTTGCAGACGCCTGCCGCGCAGCCAGCTTCAGTGCAGACGTTGCCGTCGTCGTCGGTGCAGGGCGTGCTGTCCTGGACCGGGGTGTGGAGCTGATCACACAGGCCTGTGCCGTCGCAGCCCGCGGCCGCACACTCGTTGCCAGTGTCCGTGCAGGGCTTGCTGTCCGGGAGGACGTGGTTCTGGTTGCAGAAGCCAGCCGCGCAGCCAGCCTCGGTGCAGGTGTTACCGTCGGTGTCCGCACAGGGCGTGCTGTCCTGGACCGGGGTGTGGAGCTGATCACAGGCGCCGGCGCCGTTGCAGCCGGCGGCCGCACACTCGTTACCATTGTCCGTGCAGGGGCGGCTGTCGGGGAGGATGTGATTCTGATCGCAGAATCCGAGGGCGTCGCAGCCCGCGTCCGCACACTCGTTGCCGGTGTCCGGGCACGGCGTGCTGTCGGGGCAGATCAGCACAGTTGCCTTCGGGAGTGCCGCAGCCGTCGAACGGGATGTCGTTGCCGTCGTCACACTCCTCGCCGAGCTCGGGGTCCGCGAAGCCGTCGCCGCAGATGCCCGGGTAGAAGAGCGGCGCGCTGCCCTGACCGGAGCCGGCGCAATTGGCATTGAAGATGTTGCCAGGACCCGTGTTCGCGACCACGAAGAACTGACCGCTCGTCGGGTTCACGATGTGCTGGCCTGGCGTCGCGTGTACGGCGAGGAGGGCCACGATGGTGAGTTCGTCCGCCGGCAGCGGAAAGGAGTTGTTGTCATAGGTGATCAGCACCTGGTTCGGGTTCATCGGATCGACATCGCAGTACGCGACTCCCGTTGTTGCGAGGCAGGAGTCGAACGTCAGCGCAGCCAGCTCGGACACGCAGGGGAACTCGGTTGCGCACGAGAGGACGACCGTCGTCGTGCCGCGGACGTTCGCGGCCGCATCGACCCCGCCGACCGTCGTCGTGTTGCGGATGCCGACGCCGATCACGAGCGCTTCGTTCTGCTCGAGCACGTCGGCCGGAGGGTCTTGCCCCTTGGTAGGCTGCAGGATGATCGAGCCGCTGCACTGTGTCTGCGCCTGGGCGCTCGTCGTCCAGCCGAAGCCGAGCACCGCAAGAAGTGCGAAAGCAACCAGGGCTGCTGTCGCCGTGCTGTGTGAGGATTGATGAAGCTGTCTACGCATTCGTTTGTCTCCCTCTGAAACTGCGGTGTGTGTTCGATCGGCGTGTCACGAGCGTTTGTCGCTCACTATGGAAATCTCTATCGCGTCTATAGCGATCGGCGCCACTGGCGAAATCGATTGCCAGAGGATGGTGCCGTGTTGGGTCTTTCGACCGCAAGCTTTCGTCCGTGTCTCTCACCTTGGAAGTCTCCACCGCGCAAGTGCCACAGCACAGGCGCGGCGACCGTCGGGGGTTCGGTCGTTCAGAGGGGACACATAGCAAATTCCATGCGAAAGAACCCGTGCCGACTCTACAGCCAACTGCTTCGGAATCGATCGGGTTTCGTCTGCACGGCGGAACTCGGGGCGCCTAGTGGCAAAGGTGCACGACTAGGGCGATCCGTCCTGATGCAGAAATCGGCTGCAGAAGTCAGAGGTGCGGCGACCGGAGTGCCGATCGCGGGTGCAGGTTCATTCCGCAGAGTCACGGATTGCGAGCGATCTTGCCGGTCTGGTAGCGTTCATCGCAACGCCCTCCAACGAGATTCCCGAAGACATCGTGATCCCGAGACATCCTTCACTCGCCCGCATCGTGCTAGCGGGAGCTTTCGTTCTTTTCCGACTGACGGCGGAGGCCGGCAATCCCCCGCCCGCCCACGACAGCTGCGCGACGCCGACGAGCATCGCTCGCGCTTCCCTTCAACGGCGTCGTCGATACGACCGGCGCCACCACGGCGCTCGACGATCCGTTGCAGACGTGCAGCTCGGGCGGCGCGAAGAAGAACTCGAAGAGCGTCTGGTACAGCTTCACCCCGGCGGCCAGCGGCCTCATCGTCGCCGACACGTTCGGCTCCACATACGACACCGTCCTCACCGTGCACACGGGAAGCTGCGGGGCGTTGAGCGAGGTCGAGTGCAGCGACGACGATGGCCTCGACGCCCAGTCGCGTGTGATCTTCAGCGGCATGGCGGGGATACCGTATCTCTTCGAGGTGACGAGCTTCGGGAATTCCGGCGGCGGCTCGCTCCATTTCAACCTCACGGCGCCATCGCCACCCGGCAACGATGCGTGTTCGACCCCGACGGTGATCAACACGACACCCTTCAGTGCGACGATGGTCAATACCACCGGCGCGACCGCCGCAGTCGACGATCCCGAACAGGCGTGCACGCAATCGCAGAACGCAGCCAGCGTCTGGTATCGCTTCACTCCTCCGAGCAACGGGACGGTTTCGGCGAACACCTTCGATAGCGACTACGACACCGTCCTTTCGGCCCACACCGGGAGTTGCGGAGCGCTCGTCGACGTCGAGTGCAACGACGATGTCGGCGACGAGCTCACGTCGCAGATAGGGTTTGCCGTCACCGGCGGCACCGCCTACCTGCTGGAGATCGCGTCGCTCGACGACGGTGGAGGCTCGTTGGGCTTCGCCCTGACGTTCCAGCCCGATGCCAGTCCGACGGCGACCCAGACACCGACCCCCACGCCGACGCGCACCCCGACCCCGATCGCCACTCCCACCGTCACGCCGGCGGGGAAGCCGGGGGAGAAGTGTCAGAAGGCGGCGAAGAAGGCGGGCGGTACGTTCGTGAAGAAGAAGCTCAAGATCCTGGAGGGCTGCCGCAAAGACCTGTTCAAGTGTATCGAGACGAAGGCGCCCGGCCCCGAGCAGAACGCGTGTGCCACGAAAGCGGGGACGAAGTGCGCGGCGGCGCTCACCGAGAAGCTGGCGGTGGCCGGGGCGAAGTTCACGGCGAGCGTCAGCGGCAAGTGCGCCGGACTCGACGTGTCGATGCTCCGCAGCGCGACGCTCGGCCTCGGCTTCGAGGGGATCGAGGCGCAGTGCCCGGCGGCGCTCACCGGACTGCCCGAGATCGCTGCGTGCGTGCTGGCGCAGCACGAGTGCAGTGCCGAGGAGATGTTCGAGATCCAGGCGCCGCGCACCAAGGAGTTGCTTGTGCGTTGGCGGAGTGAGTCAGGCGCTGCGTGACGCGCTTGACTGTCTGCCACCGCACGATGAGGGGATGGAGCTCGGCGTGGCGGATGAGGCGACGGGCAAGGCGCTCGTGAAGTGCACGGGCGCGATCGCGAAAGCGGGCGCGAAGTTCGCGAGCAAGAAGCAGAAGAGTCTCGAGAAGTGCGTAGATCAACTGTTCGTGTGTACGCAGAGCAAGCTCGCTGATCCGGGGTGCGAGGGGAAAGCGGCGGCGGCGTGCGCGAAGGAGTTCGCGAAGATCTCGGCGGAAGAACTGAAGCTCGCGGCGGCGATCACCAAGGCATGCCCCGCGACGCTCTACGCGACGCTGCGTGACGCGCTCGGGGCAAACCTGGACGCGCTGGCGACGCGCTGCGCAGCCTACGGAGTGCCGAGCATCGCCATGGACGTCACGCAGTACGCGCAGTGCCTGGTGCGGAGCCACCAGTGCGAGGTCGAGGAGTTGATACAGTTCGAGGCGCCGCGGGCCGCGGCGTTGATCGCCGGTGCGGGGATCAATCCGCCGGTGGTGTTCCCGCGCGAGTTCTGTCCCACCCCTACCCCGGCGCCCACTCCTCCGTAGCACGCACCTGCGTACCGGCATGGTGCGCCGAAACATGCGCACGAACGCGCGCATGGACGTCGCATGTCATGTCGTACTGCACGCGAGCGCGAGAGCCGCGCGCGTGCACGACGCCGCGATCGTGCGATGCGGGACTGTTGTGAGTTGTCATGTCGTTGTCCCTCGCAAAGACACCGGGTTTTCGGCCGTAAACCTCTGACAACGTTCCCGATCGATCCATACCCCGTTCCGGGGTCGATCAATGGCGTAGTTATTGCCTTTGGCCTCCCCTCAAATCGTGAGTCGTTTTGGAGGAGGCTACATGGATCGCGTTGCTTGTTTGGGTTCGTTGATCGCCGTCATCTTCGCCGTGCTCGGCGCGAGCGGTGTTGCCGACGCGTGTACTGCCGTACGAGCGACGGCGCGCATCGATACCGTCGTGGCGCCTTGCGCGGACGGTGAGGGCGGCGCGCTCGCGACCACGATCCACGTCGTGACCGGGACGGTCGTGCTCTCCAACAAGTACGCCCATCCGACCCTCGGGAGCCTCGTCGTCGAGCTGCAGGCGCGCGAGAACGGCGACTACGTGCCGGTAGGTCGTCACGTGATCAACGGGCTTGCGACGTCATCCGTCAACACGTGCGGGGGCAGCCTTTCGGAAGGACCGCTCCTCGGCTCGCTCGAGCTGGTCGACGCCAATGGCGACCCGACGACTTTCGACCAGATGAAGAACATCCCGTCCGGGAAGAGTGCGCTCAGGTACGTCGCGACGTTCGTCGGTCAGGTGCCCGAGATCAGCCCGGGTGAGCGTGTACGCGTGAAGACCTACACGACCGTTGGCGGACTCGGCGGATCGCAGACCTGTACCACCGACGCCGACAGCGACGGAGATGCCGACATCAAGGTGCGGACGTTCAGCGCTCGCAAGGTCGTGCGCGTTCCTTCGTCCGACGACGACTTGGTCGCCGCCGTCGAAGTGGACACTCAGTTCTGTCCGCAGACGGCGTACTGCGGCGACGGGCTCGTCAACCGCGCTGCCGAGGAGTGCGACGACGCGAACTACGACCAGTGCGACGGTTGCTCGCCGAACTGCAAGCGGAGGTCTGCGGCGACGGCGTCGTCTGCGTGAACCAGGGCGAAGAGTGTGACGCCGAGGCCGGCACGCCGGAGTGCCAGCTGCTGCAACGCGTCCTGCCAGCTCGAGCCCAAGTGCGGCGACGGCACCGTCGACGAGAGCTGCGGCGAGGAGTGCGACGACGGCAACGACGACGACGTGCGACGGCTGCATCGACCTGCAAGACCGACCGCTGCGGCGACGGCATGCTCTGCGAGACCAGGACGAGCAGTGCGACGACGGCAACGACGACCAGCGGCGACGGCTGCAGCGCAGCTGCGCCACGGATCGCTGCGGCGACGGCGTGTTCGTGTCGATCAGGGCGAGCAGTGCGACGACGGCAACACGACGACGGCGACGGCTGCAGCGCGCAGTGTCTGGTGCCGACGCCGACCTCGACGGCCACGCCTACACCGACCCATGACGCCCACTCCGACGCTGACGCCGACCGTGACTGCGACGCCGACGCTCACCCCGACCGGAGACGGTGACGCCCACGGTAACGGTCACACCGACGCCGTACGGCGACTACCCACCGTGACGGCCACACCGACCGAACCGTCGACCCCCCACCGTGACGGCGACGCCGACCGAAACCGTCACGCCCGCACAGTGACGGCGAGACCCCGACCGAGACCGTCACGCCGACGCAGACCGTCACCCCCACCGTGACCGCGACGCCGACGGCCACGACGACCCCGTCGCCGGCGCCAACCGCGACGCCGGGAGACGAGATGTGTACGCTCTCACCCGGCGCCTACGGCTCACCGGGCGGCCTTGCCAACGGCGCGAGCGGCTACGTCACCGCAGAACCCGGGTGTCTTTCCCGCCCTCGTCGGTGTGGTCGGCCCCGGACCGTCGGTCACGATCAGCAATCAGGCATCGTTGATCGCCTTCATGCCGGCCGGCGGCTCGGCGAACAGGCTCTGCGGCAACGCCCAGCCGGCGCCGTGCCCGGGCGACGTCGTCATCAACAGCGCGGGTGACGTCCCCGACCCGTCGGGCTCGGGCTGCAGCCGGCTACGGCGGCGGCGTGCTCACCGGCCACACCCTGGCGATCAGCCTGAGCGTCAGTCTGTCGAACCTCGGCGCGACGCCTCCCGGGTTTCGGCAGCATGCCGCTCCCGACGACCGACTTCTGCACGATGCGTCGGCCAGGCTGCGAAGGCCGGACCGTTCAGCATACCGACCATCATCACCGACATCGCGCCCACGGTCGCGGACCTGGTGTCGATCTCGAACCAGGCGCTCAGCGGCACCCCGCTCAGCACCTTCGACCCAGCGCTCACCTACGCGAATCTGAACGTCGCCTTGAGCGCGCTCACCCAGGCTTTCGACGGGTGCCGTTCGATCTGTAGCTGCAACTCAGTCCCGCCAGGATCCTCTCGTCACCGCGGGCACGCCGCGGTCTCGAAGGTCCGATCGAACGAGAAGGCCCGAGCCACCATCGGTAGCTCGGGCCTTCTCGCGTCTGTGAGTGCGCAGCGCGCGCCGACTACTCGGGCGCGCGCTCGAACGCCTCCTCTTGCAGGCGGCGCGCTTCCGCAACGTCGGGTACATGGGTGCTGTGGCAGGCGTGCTTGCCCTCGACCACCGGCAGCGCGCCGCGCGCTGCGCGAGCAGCGCGCGGCCCTCGGCGCCGACGCCGGGGCTCGCGCATGCGCGCGGCGCTCGGGCTGGAAGGCCGGGTCCTTGCCGCTGGCGAACGCGACGATCTCCTTCGAGATGCGCATGCTGCACCAGTCGTGGCCGCACATGGCGCAGAAGTCGGTGTCGACCTCGAGGTCCTCGTCGTGCAGCGCGCGCGCGGTCTCGCCGTCGAAGGCGAGCTCGAACTGCTGCGGCCAGTTGAGCGCGGCGCGGGCGCGCGACAGGTCGTCGTCCCACTGCCGCGCGCCGCGCGATGCCGCGCGCGATGTCGCCGGCGTGCGCGGCGATCTTGTAGGCGATGCAGCCGGCCTTCACGTCCTCGGCGCTTGCGGCAGGCCGACGTGCTCCTTCGGCGTCACGTAGCAGAGCATCGCGGCGCCGGCGCGCGCGGCCTCGGTGGCGCCGATGGCGCTGGTGATGTGGTCGTAGCCGGGGAAGACGTCGGTCACGAGCGGGCCGAGCACGTAGAACGGCGCGTCGTCGCAGACGCGCTGCTCGAGCTGCATGTTGAAGCGCGATCTGGTCGAGCGGCACGTGGCCGGGGCCCTCGACCATCACCTGCACGCCGGCGTCGCGCGCGCGCTGCACGAGCTCGCCGAGCGTGTGCAGCTCGGCGAGCTGCGCGGCGATCGGAGGCGTCGGCGAGGCAGCCGGGCCGCAGCCCGTCGCCGAGCGAGTAGGTGACGTCGTACTCGCGCATGATGGCGCTGATCTCGTCGAACAGCTCGTACATCGGGTTCTGCTTGCCGTGGTGGATCATCCACTTGGCGAGCAGCGAGCCGCCGCGCGAGACGATGCCGGTGACGCGCGGCCGCGATCGAGCGGCAGGTGCTCGCGCAGCACGCCGGCGTGGATGGTGAAGTAGTCGACGCCCTGCTGCGCCTGGCGCTCGATCTCGCGCGAGGATGACGTCGTAGGTGAGGTCCTCGATGCGCCGGCCGATGATCATGCTGTAGATCGGCACGGTGCCGATCGGGATCGTCGCGTGGTCGATGATCGCCTGCCGGCACTCGCGCGAGGTCGCCGCCGGTCGAGAGGTCCATCAGCGTGTCGGCGCCGTAGCGCTGCGCCCAGCGCAGCTTCTCGACCTCCTCGGCGGTGCTGCTCGCGACCGGCGAGGCGCCGATGTTGGCGTTGATCTTGGTGGTGATCATGCGGCCGATGCCGGTCGGATCGAGCCGCTTCGGCGCGCGCTCGCCGCGGAGCGCGTCCGGGTCGTCGATCGCGCGGCGGCGCTGCGCGACGGTCTGGTTGACCCAGTAGCGCGGCGTCCGCCGTCGCGCCCGGATGGCCGGGCTGCCGGCGCTCGGGCGCACGTGCGGCCGCTGCGACCCGCCGCCGGCCGGCGCATCGCCGCCGCTGCCCGCGAGGTGGCGCATGTTGGCGGGAATCACCAGCCGGCCGCGCGCCACCTCGTCGCGGATGAATTCCGGCGTCGTGCTCTCGCGCTCGGCCACGCGGCGCATCTCGGGCGTCACGACGTGCGCGCGCGCGGCTTCGATCTGCGTGAGATCTTCGGGAGTCTTCGTCATCTCGCTTCCCTCCGCCGGCATGATCCGGGTCAGGTTCGAGGGGTCGGCAGGCGGCTCCTGCCCTCTCAGCCGCGGTTGCTCGCGGCTCCCCCAGCGTTACGACGCCACCATGTGCTCGCGGCGGAGCGAGAGTCAAGGTGACGGGCGGCGTTGGCCACTCCGTGCCGACGGCTGCTACGATGCGCGCCCGTGCCGACGCGCGTGCTCGAAGGAATTCGCGTCCTCGATCTCAGCCGGGTAGTCGCCGGGCCGTTTGCGACCGCGATTCTCGCCGACCTCGGCGCCGACGTCATCAAGATCGAGCGCCCGCGCACCGGCGACGACTTCCGCTATGGTCCCTCGAAGGAAGGCCAGACCTCGCTCGCCTTCGAGAATACCAACCGCGGCAAGCGCTCGATCACGCTCGATGTCGGCACGCCGGAGGGACGCGAGATCTTCCTGCGTCTCGTCGATCGCGCCGACGCCGTGGTCGAAAACTTCCGCGCCGGGTGGATGGCGTCCAAAGGGCTGGGGCCCGACGTGCTGCGCGCCCGCAACCCGCGCCTCGTGGTCACCGCGCTCTCGGGCTTCGGCGCGACGGGCCCGCGCGCGGGGCAGGTCTCCTACGACATCGTCGCCCAGGCCTCGGGCGGTCTCATGGCGATCACCGGCTTCCCCGACGGCCCACCGACGCGCGGCGGCGGCGCGCTCGGTGACTTCGTCGGTGGTCTCTACCTCGCCCTCGGCGTGGTCGCCGGGATCCTCGACCGCGACCGTCGCGGCGAGGGACGCTCCCTCGACCTCTCGAATCAGGACGCGATCTTCGCGATCACCGACTCGTGGGCGACGATCGCCACCGGACTCGGCGTGAGCGCCGGGCGCGTCGGCAACCAGCACACGTTCAGCGCGCCGTACGACTGTCTCCAGGCGCGTGACGGTTGGATCGTCGTCGGGACGGCGAGCAACAAGCTCTTCCGCCGGGTGTGCGCCGCGATCGGCCAGCCCGGGCTTTCGAGCGACGAGCGCTACAAGAACCATCGCGGGCGGGCGCGCCACCGCAAAGACGTGAACGCCATCGTCGGCGCATGGGTGCGGCGAGCGGACCTGCGACGAGGTGCTGGCGGCATTCGGCCCCGACGGCGCCGACGTGCCGTGCGCCCGCGTCGTCGGTCCCGACCAGCTGATCGACGATCCGCAGCTTCTCGTGCGCGGCATGATCGAGCGCCATCCTCATCCCGGCGTCGGCGAGATCGTCCTCCATGGCAATCCGCTCAAGTTCTCGGATGCGCCGCCGCGCGCCCGTCCGCTCGCGCCGCAACTCGGCGAGCACAACCGCGAGGTGTACGCCGAGATCGGTCTCGGCGACGCGGATCTCGCGCGCCTCGGCGAAGCGGGCGTGATCTAGCGCCAGCATCGCCGGTGGACGCGATGAGCCGGCTGGCGTCCAGCATCGTTTGGCGTTAAGCCCGATGTCGATGCCGGCCCTCGCAAGCGTTCGGCCAACGGCTCATGGAGGAGGTGCGCGCCGGGCGTAGCTTCGGCGGCCACCCGCTCTGGTTCAAGATCCAGCACGGCCAGTTGACGCGCGCGCAGCTCCAGCGGTTCGCCAAGCAGTTCTTCCTGCAAGTCGTCGAGTTTCCGCGCGCGGTCTCGGCGCTCCACTCACGCTGCACGGACCGGGTCGAGCGTGTGAAGTTGGCGGAGTCCCTCTACGAGGAGGAAACCGGCCGTCTCTCGGGGACCAAGGCCCACCCGGAGCTGTTTCTCGATTTCACGAGCGCCCTCGGGCTCGCGCGTGACGAAGTGTTGGCGGCTGCGCCCCTCGCATCGACCGCGGCGCTCATCCACTGGTTCGAGTACGCGACCAAGATCCTCCCCTTCCTCGAGGGCGTAGCGGCGATCAATCTCGCCGCCGAAGGTCAAGTGGTCGGAGCGTTCGGTCCCTTCGCGCGCGGACTGCAAAGTCACTACGCGCTCAGCGAGCACGACGTCGCCTTTTGGGACGTGCACGAGCTCGCCGACGCCGATCACTCGGACGTCGGCGACAGCATCGTCGTCCGTCACGCGACGACGGACGAGCTGCAGCGTCGCGTGCAGGCGACGGTGCGGACCTCTCTCGGCATGTGGTGGCAGTTCTTCGACGGCATGGACCGGGAGTTCGGTCGCACCTCGGCGTCCTGAATCGGATGCCGCGCCGCGATCGCGGCGGCCTTCGGTCCCGGCGGGGCGCCGCGCCTATCCCGAGCTGCGTCGCAGTTGCGCGAGTATGAGTGACGCGGCGCCGTCGTCCTTGCCGTCCGGCGCGGTGCCTCCGTCCTCGGGCGCGACCAGCGCCGGCGCTTGCAAGCGACGCGGCGCGCGGTCGATCGGCTCGGGGCTCGGGATGTCGTCCGGAGTACCGGCGCCGAGATCGCGAAACTTGCGCGCGCTGACGAGCACGCGCGACTCGAGCGAGCCGACGGCGCGATTGTAGGCTTCGGTTGCGCTGTCGAGCCCGCTGCGCAGGGCTTCGAAGTGCTCCGCCATCACGCGAATGCGCTTGTAGAGATCCTGGCCGAGGGCGCTGATCACCTCGGCGTTGCCGGCGATGCGCTCCTGGCGCCAGCCGTAGGAGACCGCGCGCAGCAGCGCGATCAGGGTGATCGGGCTCGCCGGAATCACCCGGCGCTCGACGCCGTACTCGATGAGCGCCGGATCGTGCTGCAGCGCCGCCGAGAAGAAGGTCTCGCCGGGAAGGAACATGACGACGAACTCGGGCGTGGGCTGGAACTGCTCCTGGTACCCCTTGGCGCCGAGTCTGGTGATGTGATCGCGCACCTGGCGCGCGTGGTCGGCGAGGCGAGCGTCGCGGACGGCGTCGTCTTCGGTCTCGAGCGCCTCGAGGTATGCGGCGAGTGGCGCTTTGGCGTCGACCACGACGTTCTTGCCGCCCGGCAAGCGTACGAGAAGGTCGGGACGCAGGCGGCCGTCCTCTGCCACGACGGTCTGCTGCTCGTAGAAGTCGCAGTAGTCGAGCATCCCGGCCAGCTCGACGACGCGCCGGAGCTGCATCTCGCCCCAACGTCCGCGCACGTTCGGCGCGCGCAGCGCCTTCACGAGGTTGCCGGTCTCGAGGTGGAGCTGTTGCTGGGTGAGGGCGAGCGTCTTCACCTGCTCGCTCAGGCTGGTGTAGGCGCCGAGCCGTTCCTTCTCGACCTCGTGGAGCTGCGCATCGACGCGGCCGAGCGAGTCGCGGATCGGCTTCACGATCTCGTCGATCGCCTTCTGGCGCCCTTCGAGATCCTTGACCGCCGATTGCTGGAACTCGCCGAGCGCGGTCCGGGCGAGCTCGAGGAAGGATTGGTTGTTGCTGCGCAGCGCGTCGGCCGAGAGTGCCTGGAACGCGTCACGGAGCTTCTGCTCGGCGGCGCTCAGCAGCGCGAGCTTCTCGCCGGCATTGGTGCGCTCACCTTCGAGCTCCGCCTGCAGGCGCGCGTATGATTCGCGCAGGTGGATGCTCTCGCGCTCGAGACGCGCTGTTTCCTGGTCGCGCCGCGCGAGCTCGTTCTCGAGCGCGGCAAGACGCGCGGTGCGCTCCTCGAGCCGGGTACCGAGCTCGGTGCCACGCTCCGCGGCTCTCCCGAGCTCGCGCGCGCCGCGTGATCGCGCCGCGAACCAGGCGATCACCAGGCCGAGCGCCAAGCC
The DNA here is from genome assembly GCA_963846105.1 of uncultured delta proteobacterium. GTDB lineage: Bacteria > Desulfobacterota > Binatia > UTPRO1 > UTPRO1 > CAWJUT01. Next base: position 332,770 of record CAWJUT010000017.1, on the reverse strand, counting down.
CGCGATCAGCGCCACCCCCATCCCCGCTCCGGATCCAAGGCCCGCCAACGCCCCGTCCATCGTGTCCCGCCTCCCCGAGTATGATGGCGAAGTTTCGGCGAAACGGCAACGGTGCGGATCTATGCGCTCAAGGCGCGACCCTTCCACTGGGCCTGCAAGAACGCCGAGTGTGGCGGCCGCAACGGCTATCGCTTCTCGGTGCTCACCGCGACGATCTTTCAGGACACCAAGAAGCCGCTCAAGCTGTGGTTCAAGATCGGCTACCTGATGATGACGGCCAAGAAGGGCATCCCGGCGTTGCAGATCCATCGCGTGATCTTCGGCGAGGATTCAGGCGCCGACTGGCGCACCAGTTGGTACATGTGCCACCGCTGGCGTGCGGCGATGCGGGGCGATGCCTTCAAGCTAACCGGCACCATCGAGATGGACGAAGCGTACTTCGGCGGGAAGAACAGGAACCGCCATCGCAAGAAGCAGTTGGAAGTCCGCGCCAAGATGAAGGGGCATCCCTTCCGTGGCAAGATCGGCGTCATCGGCGCGATCGCGCGCAAGGGCAACGTCGTGGCGCAGGTGATCGAGAAGCTGACGTGCCGACCGTCCACAAGTTCGTGCGCGCCACGGTGGCCGAGTCCGTCACGCTCGTCGCCACCGACGACGCGCCCGTTTACTACGGCGTCCAATGGGGGCCGCTGCGCTCGCACCGCAGCGTGCAGCACCTCAAAGGGGAGTACGTGCGCGGCCAGGTCCATACCGCGAACCTCGATCAGTTCTGGTCGCTCTTGAAGCGCGGCATCATGGGAAGCTTCCACCACGTCTCGAAGAAATACCTGCCGCTGTACCTCAACGAATTCTCGTTCCGCCACAACATGCGGAAGAACCCCGACGCCTTCGGTGCGCTCGTAACGACGTGCGGCTAGTGGTCGCGTGCGGGTGGCTATGCTAGTCCATCCGTATGGCGAAAAAGGCTCCGCGCGCAGCATCCTCGACGCGCTCGAAAGGCAAGCGTGGCGTCGGCGCAAAAACCCGCGCCGACGATGAGCGGCTGCGCGAAGAACTGCGTCACGCTGACATGAAGCAGTTCGACAAGGCGCATCGCGCGGGCGATCCGCCCTACGTCTGCGGTCTGCTCCCGCCCCTGCACCCCGCCCCCGCTGGTCCAGCGCTACGAACGGGCGCGGGCGGGCGAGCTCCTGCACGTCGACATCAAGATGCTCGGGCGCATTGGCCGCATCGGCCATCGGATCCATGGGGATCGGCGCCAGTACGGTGCGCGGCATTCGCTGGAGCACGTGCACGTGTGCGTCGATTACGCCAGCCGCGTGTCGTACGTCTAGGTCCTCCCTACTCTTCACCAGTGCGATGCCGTCCGCTTTCTCTAGCTCTCCGTCTCGTGGTTTGCCTCTCACTGCGTGCGCTCCTAGCTCTTGATTACCTACAACTTTTCCTCGTACATCTCTCTCTCCGTTCGCTACGCGTGCACCCGCTGTGTTGTGCTCCACCTGCTCACCCTTCCCCTTACTCCCCTCACCAATCTCAAAGCCTAGCTCTTCATCCAGACTCTGCTCCTTGAGTTCGCTTATCTCCTTCCCTATCTCACCTCTTCACTGCGCCTTCTTGCTCTCTCGGTTCGTGACGTTGCGCGGCGATTCGTGGTAGCCAGCGATCCCCATGCTCCGACCGAGATCGCGGGCGGCCACCACGCCGTTGCTCATGGCGGCGACCGCGTTGCTCCTGGCGGCCTGCCATCCCGAGCCGATGCCGCCCAAGACCTACACCGACACGCCGCTTCGCGGCCCGGAAGCCTTCGAGGTCGTCGCCGCGCTCGACACCGTGCTCGGCAACATCGCCGTGTCGCCCGCCGGGCGGGTGTTCATCACGTACCATCCGGAGGCGGACCCGGTCGTGAAGGTGGCCGAGATCTCCGCCGGCAGCACCTCGCGTCCCTACCCGGACGAGGCCTGGCAGGAGCGCTTTCAGTCACCCCAGGGCATCAAGCTCGACACCAAGGGACGGCTCTGGGTCCTCGACCACGGCAAGAACGGTTTCGGGCGGCCGGCGCTCTACGGGTTCGACATCAAGAACGGCTCGCTCGTCCACGAGTTCGCCTTCGGCTCCGAGCATGGGGTCGGCTGGGGCTCGCACTTGAACGACCTCTCGATCGACGACGAGCACGACTTCATCTACGTCGCCGACACCAGCTCCTACCGGATGAATCCCGCTCTCCTCGTCTACGACGTGGCGGCGCGTCGCGCTCGCCGTGTGCTGGAAGGCGATCGATCGGTGGTCGCCGAAAAGGTGGACATGACGGTCGAGGGGGCGAAGATCACGCTTCTCTGGGTGCCCATCCGGGTCGCCGTCGACTCGATCGTGCTCGACCTGGCCAACGAGTATCTCTACTACGGGCCGCTCTCCGGAACGCGCATGTATCGCGTCGCCGCAGCCGTGCTGCGCGACCCCGACCTGTCGGCGGGCGAAATCGCTCAGGCGGTCGAAGACTACGGCCCCAAACCGGTGAGCGACGGCATCACCATCGACCGCGACGGCAACATCTACATCACGGCGATCGAGGACCACGCGGTAACGGTCTTGCGGCCGCACCTCGATGGCACGGCCGACGCGGCCGCTGCCGACGCGTCGCGCCAGGCGACCATGGTTCGCGACCCGCGCCTCATCTGGCCGGACGGCTTGAGTTTCGGACCCGACGGCTGGGTCTATGTGACCGACAGTCAGTTGAACCGCGTCCTGTTCCACGGGCAGCGGTCGATCGACAAGCTCGGGCCCCACTACATCTACCGTTTCCGCGGCCTCGCCGAGGGTCAGCCCGGGCGCTGAGAGCGATCAGCCAGCGGTGCTCCCGGCGCCACCGCGTCAGTACCGCACTCTCCGCGATTTCCACTCCCCTTGCGGACCCGATTCTTGATAGGAAGGCACAGTGCCGTTCCTCCTGCTCCGTGAACCCGTTGCCGGCTTGTCACATCTCGTCGCCGCGCTCGTCGCTGTCGTGGGCTCGATCTACCTGTGGCGGCGCGCCCGCGGCGATCGCGCGCGTCTGATCTCGGTGATGGTGTTCGGGGTCAGCATGGTCGTCTTGTACGCCGCCAGCGCGACCTACCACCTGGTCGGCGTGCCGGCTCTCCTGCAGCCTCTCCGCAAGATCGATCACATGGCCGTGTTCGTATTGATCGCCGGCACCTTCACGCCGATCGGCGTGAACCTGCTCGACGGTCTCAGCCGCATCGCGACGCTGGTCGGCATCTGGCTCGTGGGTGCGAGCGGCATGGCCCTCAAGCTTTTCTTCTTCGAGATGCCGGACGGAGTCTCCACCGGGCTCTATCTCGCGATGGGCTGGCTCGGGATCTTCCTGTACATGCGGCTCAGTCGCCGCCTGTCGCACCGCGCGCTCTCCTGGATGGTCGCCGGCGGCGTGCTCTACTCGACCGGCGCGGTCCTCGATCTGTTCGGGTGGCCGGTCCTGGCGCCGGGCGTGTTCGAGTCGCACGAGCTCTTTCATTTCTTCGTCATCGGGGGCACGACGGCGCATTTCGCGTTCGTCGCCCGCCACGTCATCCCGCATCGTGCGGCAGAGAAAGGATCGCTGGCATGAGAATCGGCATCGGTATCGGCGACATCGGCGGCGCGCCCGTAGACATCGACGGCCTGGTCGCACAGGCGAAGCGTGCCGAGGCGGAAGGCTTCTCGAGCGGGTGGATCGCCAACATCTTCGGCATGGACGCGGTCATGGCGTGCGCGCTCGCCGGCCGGGAAACCAGCCGCATCGAGCTCGGCACGGCGGTCGTGCCGACCTTCCCACGCCATCCGCACGCGCTCGCGCAGCAGGCGCTCTCGGCGCAGGCGGCGGCACGCGGACGCTTCGCGCTCGGTATCGGACTCTCGCACCAGATCGTGATCGAGATGATGTTCGGGTTGTCGTTTGCCAAGCCCTACAGCCACATGAAGGAGTACCTCGCCGTTCTCGGTCCGTTGATTCGCGAGGGCGTCGTCAGTCATTCCGGCAGCGAGTACCGCGTCAACGCGAACGTCTCGGTGACCGGCGCGAAGCCATGCCCGATCCTGGTGGCGGCGCTGGCGCCAAAGATGCTCGCGCTCGCGGGTGCCGAAACCGAGGGGACGATCACCTGGATGACGGGAACGAAGACGATCCGCGAGCATACCGCGCCGCGCATCCGTGATGCGGCCGCCAAAGCCGGGCGCGCGGCGCCGCGTGTGGTGGTCGGCTTGCCGATCGCGGTGACCAAGGCGACGGCGGGCGCGCGCACCGCGGCGGCGCGCATCTTCGAGATCTACGGCACCCTGCCCTCGTATCAGGCCATGCTCGACCCGCGAGGGCGCGGGCGGTCCGGCGGACGTCGCGATCGTCGGCGACGAGAGCGCCGTCGGGGAAGCATTGCACCGACTCGGGGAAGCGGGCGGGACCGATTTCCTCGCGGCGCCCTTTCCCGTCGACGGCGACGCCGAGGCTCCGGAGCGCACGCGCGCGCTGCTCGTCAAGCTCGCGGCGACCGCGAACCGCTGACGGGCTACGCCGGAACGGGACGAAGCCAGCGATACAGGTTGAAGTAGAAGCGTCCGAACCGTCCCGCTTCGGGGCCGAAGTCGTGGGTCACGAAACGGTCGGGGACGACCTCGATGATGCGGAGGTCACCGGCTTGCCGGCCCGCTGCCTCTTCCTGCTTCACGTACATGTCGCCGGCGATGCGTCCGAAGTAGCGGCGCGCGACTCGCTGGCGCAGATCGGCATCTCCGCCGGCCGAGAGAGTCGCCGTGCCGTATGCGACGGCGTAGCGATAGGGCGGCACCTCGCTTTGCACGATGAGTGACACGGGCGCGGCGCCGAGCCGCGCGATCGTTTTCGCTTTGGCGCCGCCGGCGTCGACCTGGATGCGGAAGCGCTTGCCATCGTAGTCGTACCAGATCGGTGAGCTGAGCGGCGTTCGCCCGTCGCGAGCGATCGCCAGCACGGCGACGCGGCGGGCGCGCAGGAAGGCGTCGAGAGTAGTGGTATTCATCATGTCGACGAATCTCCTTCGGCGGCGAGACGTGTAACCAGGGAGCGCAGCTCCCGTTCGAGACCGGGGAGCGGGAGCTGGCGCGTGTCCGTGCGCGAGCGGAAGAGCGTCAGGCCCTCCAGCATCGACACCAGAAGCGCGGCGCGACGCTCGGCGCGCGGCCGTCCGAGGGTTGGGTTCGCCGCCAGCAAGGTGAGGACGACGGCGCGCCAGTAGCCCTCGTAGAAGGCGCTCATCGCCTCGGCGACCTCGGGGTCGCGAGCCGCGAGCGCCCACAGCTCCCAGAAGAAGCGGCAGTTCTCGGCCGACTCCTGGTCGGCGAGGATGGTGGTGAGCGCGGATTGCAATCGCTCCTCGGGTGCCGCGGCGTTCGCGACGTGCTCCTCGACCTTCCGCATCGCGCGCTCGAGGTAGCGCTCGAGCACGGCCCGAACGACGTCCTGTTTGGACCGATAGTAGTACTGGAGATTGCCCGCCCGTATCCCGGCGCGCGCCGCGATCTTTCGGGTCGAGAGGTGGGCGTAGCCCTTCTCGATCAGGATCGCGGTCGCGGCGTCGAGGATGGCCTCGGTGCGTCGCTGCCCCTTGGCGAGGACGGCGGTGCCGGCGCGGTGGCGCGTGCGCGAAAGGCGGGCGGCGACGCCGGAAGCCGTCATGCGAGGTGCGCCTTCACCGCTTCGGCGGCCACGTACGACCACGCCATGATACCGAGCGACGGGTCGACGCTCGGCGGCAGGGGGAAAGCGCTCGGGTCAGCGACGAAGAGTCCCGGCACCTCGTGCGCCTCGTGGGTCGACTTGACCACCGCGGTGCGCGGGTCGGGGCCCATGCGAAGGCTGCCGGCCGGATGCGGCCCCGCGAACAGGATCGCGCCGTCGGCGATGTCGATCGAATCGAGGACGCCGATCTCGCGCTCGTCGCGGATGCGTGTGCCGACGACGTCGGGCACGATCACCTCGGTGGCGCCGGCGGCGAGCAGGACGAGCGCTTCCTTCTTCATGGCGTCACGCACCTTGAGCTCGTCGATGCCGCGTATCTCGTAGTGGTAGAGCGCGCGGCCCTGCCGATCGAGGGTGATCGAGCCCGGGACCTCGTCGTCGATCCACGCCACCGAGCCGCCGAGGCGCGGCAGCACGTCCATCAGACGCCGATGTTCGATGCCGAACCCGGGCAGCGTCACGGCGAGAAACTCCGGCTGCAGCTGGTTCGGGTGGAGGAGATAGCCGCCCTCGACGTAGCGACGGCCGTCGAAGCGAGCCAGTCGGAAGTCCGCCGTACCGGTGGCGGTCGGGATGTTCCACCACTGCTCCACGACGTCGGGGAAGATCGCGTGCATGAAAGGAACGGGGTTGCAGTAGAGGTTGCGGCCGACCTGGCCGCTCTTGTTCGGGAGGCGGGAGCGTAGCCAGACGACCGCCGAGCCATAGCCGCCCGCCGCGAGCACGACGGCGCGTGCCTGCACCGTCAGCCGGTGGCCCGAAGGCTGACCGGTGCGTCGGTCGATGAAGGACGCCTCGACGCCGGTCGCACGCCCGGTTTGATCGGTCGTGACGGTGTCGACGCGGCAGTCGGCGAACAGCTTGGCGCCGGCGGCGAGGGCGGCCGGTACGTGTGTAACGAGCTGGGATTGCTTGGCGTCGAACGAGCACCCCTGGTAGCAGTGGCCGCTCTTGATGCAGCCCTTGCGGGCCTGCGGCACGGCCTCGACGTGCCAACCGAGACGCTTGGCCCCCTCGTCGAAGAGGACGTTCATGCGGTTGTAATACTCGGGGGTGGCGCGATGGATGTTGAGGTCGTGCTCGATGCGCTCGTAGTAGGGAGCCAAGTCTTCGACTCCGTGTCCCTCTACGCCGAGGGCGGCGTAGCGCTCGCAGCGATCGGCTGGGATGCGCCAGCTATCCGCCCAGTAGTGGACGCTCGCGCCGCCGACGCAATTGCCGTAGGTGAGGGTGATGTGACCACTACGGCTGGTGTCGAGCCCGCGTCCACCGTCGAGGCGCGCGAGCATGTCGTCACTGCGCTGATCGAGGTCGCCGCGCGCGGCCGTATAGTAGCCGCCACGTTCCAGGATCAGCACCGAGCGCCCGCTGCGCGCGAGCTCATTGGCGAGGGTGGCGCCGCCGCAACCGGAGCCGATGACGACCACGTCGACGGCTTCCCGCATGTCGCGGGAGACGCCGGTGTATTCGAGGATCATGCGCGGGCGCTCCGCACGGGTCGGTCGAGACTCTCGAGCGCGTTCGATGCCTCGGGGAGCTTGCGCTCGACCATCGTCCCGCCGTAGCCGATCGAGGGCCACGTGCGCGCATCGCTGTAGTAGAAGAAGAGACAGAGAAAGCGCAGGCCGTTGTAGGCGTTGCGCCTGAGCTTCCACGTCGACGCGGCACACGATCGCAGGTAGGCGTCCTGCTCCGTCGAGTCGAGGCGCGTAAAGCGTCCGAGACGGAGGTCGAGAATCGGGCCGTATTCGATCAACGAGAGCGCGGCGCGTACGTCGGCGGTGAGCAGGCCGTCGCTGAAGACGAGCTCACGATCGACGCGTCGCGCGGTGCGGGTCTCGCGCGCGCTCGGCGTCCCGTCGGCTTGTGCGATCACGCGATCGGCGAGCGCCACCAGGGTCGCGAGCTCCCCTTCGGTCAGCACCTCGGGGCGCTCGTTCCCGACGAGATCGGGTGGCGCGCTGCTGGTCATGCACCCGGCAAGCGCCCCGCCGCCAATCAGCGCGGCCGTCGTCGCGGCGCCGACCTTCAGGAAGCCACGGCGGGAAACATGAGGTAGAGCAGCCATTTGATGAGTTGTGAGTATATTAGGTCGCCCGCCTTAAATTAGTGGACGGCTAATTAGGTCAGTCGCCTCAGTATGTCAAGCCTCGGGACGGCGTATGCGAAATCAATCCGGATCACTTGGTCGAGCTTTCCCGTCGTGCGATAGAGCCGTGCTTGCTTGTCCCCGGAACGGGGGCTTGTCCCCGGAACGGGGGCTTGTCCCCGGAACGGGGACCACGGTCCCCGACCGGGACCCGAGACCAACAGGAGAACGTCGCCATGATCAGGCTCTACGAGCACCCACTGTCGCCGTACGCTCAGAAGGTCAAGCTCGCGCTCATCGAGAAGGGCATCGCGTTCGAGACGCACATGCCGGATCTGCTCGGCGGGGTCGATCCCGCTTTCTTCACGGTGAGCCCGCGGCGGTGAGGTGCCGGCGCTCGTCGACGGCGACACCACGGTCTTCGACTCGACCATCATCCTCGAGTACCTCGAGGACAAGCTGGCCGAAGCCGGCGATGCTTCCGGCAGCGCCCGCGGAGCGCGCCCGGGCGCGCATGCTCGAAGAGGTCTGCGACACCTACTACGAGGCCATCAACTGGGCGGTGTACGAAGTACGGGTCTTTCAACGCGCCACCGGGGCGCTCGCCGAGCAACTGCTCGCGCGCGCCGCGGAGCAGGTGCGGGGTGTGAACGCCTTCCTCGATCGCCAGCTCGCCGGCCGCGAGTACTTCGGCGGCGGCGCCTTCGGTTGGGGCGACCTCTCGGTCCTGCCGGCCGTGAACGCGGCGGCGATGACCGGTGTCCCGCCGGCCGAGGACTCGGGTCTCGCGCGTTGGCTCGATCGCGTCCGCGCCCGTCCGAGCGTCCAGCAGGTGCTGGCGGCCGCCGCCGAGTCGATGAGCGGTTTCGAGATGCTGCCCCAGTTGATCGCGTCGGGCCGCTTCGTGCGCGAGTATCGCGACCACCGGCTCGAGTGGATGATGCGCAGCGGGGGCGCGCAAATCGTCCTCGACGGCGTTTCCAAAGGTAACATTCGCTTCTCGCTCGAGCTCGCATGATCAACCTTGACCTAGGAGTGCACCTCTCGTAGGACCGGCACGCGGCGGACGCCATCCGACGATCGCGCCAGCTCCCGGCACGAGGACCCCAACGATGGATCTCCAACTCTCCAAGCAACATCTCGAGTTTCGCGACGAGCTCCGCGCCTGGCTCAAGGCGAACATCACGCCGGCCCTGGCACGAGGAGCTTCGCGATCCGCAGGCAACCGAGGACAGCTTGATCGAGGTCCGCCGCGCCTGGCAGCGGAAGCTCCACAAAGCCGGCTACCTCGGCATGGGACTGGCCGGCGGAGTGGGGCGGCCGCGGCGCGACCGAGGTCGAGAAGTCGATCTTCGAGGCCGAGATGGCGCGCGCCGACGCGCCGCAGATCCTGAATATGCTCGGCATCGGACTGCTCGGACCGGCGCTCATCCATCACGGCAGCGAAGAGCAGCGCCGGCGCTTCATTCCGCCCATGCTCGCCGCCGACGAGATCTGGTGTCAGGGCTTCAGCGAGCCCGGAGCCGGCAGCGACCTGGCGTCGCTGCGCACCAGCGCCGCCATCGACGGCGACCACTTCGTGCTCAACGGCCAGAAGATCTGGACCACCTTCGGTCCGTGGGCCGACTGGATCTTCGTGCTCGCGCGCACCGACTCGAAGGACCGCTACGGCGGCATCTCCTTCATTCTGTGCAAGCTCGATACGCCCGGCGTCACCGTCCGCCGCTCCGGCAGATCACGGGCGAGAGCGAGTTCGGCGAGGTCTTCTTCGAGGACGCGCGCGTGCCGCGCGAGAACCTGGTCGGCCAGATCGGCGAGGGCTGGCGCATCGCCATGACGGTGCTCGCCTACGAGCGCGGCGCCGTCGGCGCTCGCCTCGTCGCGTGCGCTTCGAGCGCGACCTGCGCGCGGCTCGCCGCGGCGTGCAAGGAGCTCGGTCGCACCGACGCGGCGGTGCGCGAGAAGCTCGGCGCGCCTGCTGGTCGAGAACGAGGTGCTGCGCGCCAACGGCATCCGCATGCTCGCCAACCTCGCCGACGGCAAGGCGCCCGGGCCCGAGTCGTCGATCGAGAAGATCTTCTGGAGCGAGTTCGACAAGCGCTTCCGCGAGACCGCGCTCGATCTCCTCGGCCCCGGCGCGCAGCTCGCTGCGCAGCAGCGCCGCCGCGCGGAGCGACGTCGACTGGGCGCGCGAGTTCCTGTGGTCGCGCGCCGGGACGATCTACTCGGGATCGTCCGAGATCCAGCGCAACATCATCGCCAAGCGGGTCCTCAACCTGCCGCAGGAGGGACGATGAGGTTCGAGCTCTCCGAGGATCAGCAGCTCCTGCGCAGCTCGACGCGCGATTTTCTCGCCAGCGCGTTGCCGCTCGAGAAGAGCCGCGGCGCCATGGAGCACGAGCGCCGAGGGCTACGACCGCGCCGAATGGCGGCGCCTCGCCGAGATGGGCTACCTCGGCCTCGTCGTGCCGGCGCGAGCCGGCGGGCAGGGCCTCGGACGCGATCGAGCTCGCGGTGGTGCTCGAGGAGATGGGCCGGGTGTGCGTCCCGGCCCGTACCTCGACGCCGTGCTCGCGGCGTCGCTGCTCGCGGCGGCCGGCAAAGCAGGACGCGCTGCTCGCCGACGTCGCGACCGGCAAGAAGCTCGTCACCATCGCCCGCAACGACTCGCCGTTCAGCCGGCGACCGACGCGACGCCGACGCGCTTCGCAGGGCGGCCGCGTGCGCGGGACGAAGTACTTCGTGCCGTTCGCGGCCGCCGCCGACGCGCTGCTGGTCGACCACCGCCGAAGGCGTCGTCCTCGTGCCGAGGTCCGTTCGAGGTGACGCCGCTCGCCGACCTTCGACCTCGGCGCAGCGCTTCGGCGCCGTCACGCTCGACCACGCCGGCGCGCGCGTCGGCGCGAGCGGCGCTGCTCGATGCGCGTCGATCAGCTCGCCGCGGTCGGCGCCAGCGCGATGCTCCTCGGCATCATGAGCCGCGCGCTCGAGGTGACGCTCGAGTACGTGCAGACGCGCCAGGCCTTCAAGCGACCGATCGGCGCCTTCCAGGCCCTGCAGCACCGTCTCGCCGACATGCTCCTCAAGACCGAGTCGACGCGCTCAGCGGTCTATCGGGCGGCCTGGTGTCTCGCCACCGGCGATGCCGACACCGCGCTCGCGTGCGCCGCCGCGAAGGCATATGCCGGCGACGCCGCGCGCTCGTGTGCGGCGAGGCGATCCAGATGCACGGCGGCATCGGATTCACCTGGGAGCTCGACCTGCACTTCTACTTCAAGCGCGCCAAGACGCTCGAGCAGCACTACGGCACGACCGAGCAGCAGCTCGGCCGCGCGCTCGCCGCGGCCGGCTTGTAAGACGACGACTGACGACGTTCTCGGTCGGCGGTCGGCTTTCTCCGGCGATGTGCTAGGAGTCCTTCCGCCCATGATCGCTCTGCGTTGCCTGGCCGCCGTCCTGTGCTTCGCGCTCGCAGGAGGTTGCGCGCAGAAGCCGAAGGCGCGCGGCTGGCTCCGCCTCGCGGACGGGCGGTTCGCCAACGTCCTGCTCATCACGATCGATACGCTGCGCGCCGATCACGTGAGCTGCTACGGCACCAGGTTCGGGGACCTCACGCCGAACCTCGCGCGGTTCGCGATCGGCTGGGACGGTGTTCGCGCACGCGACGACGCCGGTTCCCGCCACGCTCCCCGCCCTCGCCTCGTTGCACACCGGTGTCTACCCGGGCCGGCATCGGGTACGCACGAACCTCGTCAAGCTCGGCAACGACTCGCGGCTGATCGCCGAGACCTTGCACGCCAGCGGCTACACGACCGCCGCCTTCTATGGGAACTCGCTCCTCGAGCCGCAGAGCGGCTTCGGGCGCGGCTTCGACACCTACGTTTCGTTCGTCGAGGCCGACGGACGCGCGGATGCACGCGGAACCGATCTCGCACGAGCGTGGCTCGCGGACAGCGCACGATCGCCGTGGCTTCTCTGGGTCCATTTCATGGATCCTCATGGTCGCTACCACGCGACGCCGGGAGCGGGGAGCGGATCGGTCGATGGCAGCGATCCGCTCCCCGAGCGGGAGCTCGCCGTCAGTCCGACGAACTACGGCTTGAGCCTGATTCCGAAATACCAGGAGCTGCCGGGGGTGACGCGGGCCTCCGAGTATCGCCGCCGCTATCGTGACGAGATCCGCTCCACCGACGAGCAGATCGGCCGTCTACTCGCAACGCTGGACGAGCTCGGCCAGGAGCGCGCGACGCTGGTCGTGATCACCGCCGACCACGGGGAGAGTCTGGGCGAGCACGAGTGCTACTTCCAGCACGGCTGGTTCCCGTACGAAGAACAGGTTCACGTTCCGTTGCTCGTCCGTCTGCCGGGACCGGTCTCCGTTCCGCCGCAGGTGCAGGACCCGGTCAGCCTCGTCGATCTCGTTCCGACGCTGCTGGCGGGCCTCGACATGCCGCCGACCGGCGAGATCGAGGGCCGCGATCTCAGCGCGCTGCTGCAGGGGAGCGCGCTCCCCGAGACGCCCGTCTTCGCCGTCACGTCCTACCTCAATCAGATGACCAGCGTGCGGAGGGGCAGATGGAAGCTCGTACACACGCCGGCCCCACCGGCTCCGTTTCAAGGAGATCCATGGGTGGGCTTCTACCGGCCGAGTGAGCGCTTCGAGCTCTTCGACCTCGAGCAGGATGCGGGCGAGATGCACGACCTCCACGACGTCGAGCAGGAACGTACCGGGAAGCTCTGGAAGGACCTGGCGCAATGGCGGAGCGCCCACGGCATCCCGATCGGCGAGCGTCCCGCGGTGCCGGCGCTCGACGAGGAAACGCGGAAACGACTCGAGGCGTTGGGGTACGGCTGGTAGGAGAGCGCGCCGCGCCGCGGCTCGACGCCGGGCGTGAGCCTCGCGTGGTTGCGCCCGCGCAGCCCGCCGCGAGCTAGCTCTGAGCGTGCACCAGGTACATCCCGGGTACGACGTGACGGCCATCGCGCACGTACCGCCGTTCGAGGGCCTTCGAGTCGACGGTTTCGAGGAGCCGAAGACCGATGCGCTCGAGGAACGATCCCACGTCCTCGGGGTGGATACCGAAGGTGATCGGCTCCCCCACCAGTGAGAGAAGACTCGGCGACATCCGGTGCGCCGTGGACACCAGGTCGGGCGTCGTCGAGCATGTACCAGAGGTCCATCGCCAGCTCCGAGCGCGGCGCGCTGATCTCGCGAATCGTCGCCAACGTCGCCTTCACGGCCGCGCGCGTGAGGTACATCGATACGCCTTCCCACACGAAGAAGCTGCGGACGTCCTCGCGGAATCCCGCCGCGGTGAGCCGTTCACGCAGCGACTGGGTCTGGAAGTCGATCTCGACCGTGTGCACGAGCGCCGCGGGAAGGCGTTGCGCGTTCTGTGCCACGATCCGTGACTTGCGGCGGCTGGTCGCAGGAAAGTCCACCTCGTACACCGGCCGACCCCGGAGCTCGCGAGCGAAACGGTACGCGCGCGTGTCGTAGCCGGCGCCGAGAAGCACGACCTGCTCGACGTCGTCGCGCAGCGCGGCCCCAAGGCAATCGTCGATGTAGCGGTGACGGGTGAGCACGAAAGCGGTGAGACCCGGTGAGAGGCGTTCGGCGAGCTGACCGAGACGTCCGCTCGCCTCCCAGCTCGCCAGCGCGGCCCGTGACATCGGACCGAGGAAGTAGCGCGCGTAGGGATCGTCGAGAATGCGCTCGGCGGGCGGCCGGCGCTGATCGGTGGCGCGCATCAGGCACACGCCTTCCGCGGTCTGGCTCGGACGATTTCGCATCTACCGATCCGGCTCGCTGCGCGCGCGGCAGCGTGGCATGGTTCGCTCCATCGGCGCATACGCGGCGGACGCATCCGAGGTCAAGGAAGGCGCGGCGATTGAAAAGGCGCCGCCAGTCGCCTATCAGCTCGCGCAAGGAGCGTCCCCCCATGACTACGTTGTCGCCGTCACGCATCAAAGAGATCGGCTTCGGGTTCTGGTCGTCGAAGACCCTGCTGTCGGCCGTCGAGCTCGGGCTCTTCACCACGCTCGGGAAGACGTCGATGACCGGAGGAGAGCTGCAACAGGCGCTCGGCCTCCATGCGCGCGCCAACCCGGACTTCTTCGACGCGCTGGTTGCCCTGCAGCTCCTCGGCCGCGAGGGTGACGGCGCCGAGGCTCGGTATCGCAATACGCCGGAGACGGCGGCGTTTCTCGACCGCAAGAGCCCGACCTACATGGGCGGTATCCTCGAGATGCTGAACGCGCGGCTCTACCGTTTCTGGGGCGAGCTCAGCGAGGCGCTGCGCACCGGTCAGCCGCAGAACGAGATCAAGCTCACCGGTACGTCGATGTTCGAGGAGCTCTACCGCGAGCCCGCGCGTCTCGAGCAGTTCATGGACGCGATGGCGGGAGTGTCGGCCGCGAACTTCGCCGCCTTCGCGGAGAAGTACGACTTCTCCCCCTTCCGGACGCTGTGCGACGTCGGCGGCGCCACCGGGCAGCTGTCGATCCTCGTCGCGCGCCGCCACCCTCACATGCGGTGCGTCTCACTCGACCTGCCGGGGGCGACGGCGATCGCCGAGCGGAAGATCGCGGCCGCGGGACTCTCGGATCGCGTCAGCGCGCGGTCGATCGATTTCTTCTCCGAGCCGCTGCCGCGCGCCGACGTCGTCACCATGGGGATGATCCTCCACGACTGGAATCTCGAGCGGAAGATGCACCTGATCCGGGCGGCGTACGAGGCGCTTCCCGCGGGCGGGGCGTTCGTGGCGATCGAGAATCTCATCGACGACGCGCGGCGCGAGAACGTCTTCGGGCTCCTGATGTCGCTCAACATGCTGATCGAGTTCGGTGACGCCTTCGATTTCACGGCGGCGGATTTGTTCGGCTGGTGCCGCAGCGTCGGCTTCCGTCGTACGGAGGTCATTGCGCTCGACGGCCCGGCGAGTGCGGGCGTTGCCTACAAGTAGATCGAGGAGGGCACGGTGATGGAAGGGACGGGGCAACGCGGGCTCGCGGTTGAACGACCGGATGACGTCGTCGTGCTCAGCCCCGCCATCGCGATCGTCGGGCGCGTCATGTTCGCGCTCATCTTCTTCCTCTCCGGCATCACCCACTTCACGAGGCTCGCGCGAGTACGTTGCGCTGATGCCGGCCGCGATTCCGTTCCGCGAGTTCTGGGTCGTGATTTCCGCGGTCGTCGAGCTCATCGGCGCGACGATGATCGTGACCAACAAGTATCCGCGTCTGGGCGGATGGCTGATCGTGCTCTTCCTCGTCCCGGTGACGGTGATCGTGCATGGCGTCGCCATGGCGACCGCGACGGATCCACAGATGCGCACGATCCAGACGTCGTTCTTCCTGAAGGGCGTGGCGATGATCGGAGCAGCGCTCCTGATTACCCAGCTCGGCGTCAGACGTTACCCGCCCGACGTCGACTAGTTCCTGTCAGGGCTCCACCTGACATGATGATCTTGACGAACCGGGCCGTCCGTAGTTCAATTCCAGTGTACCAAGATCGATCATGAGAACCGTCGTCGTCCTGATCATGTCCTGCCTTCTGGTCGCCGCGCTGGGGTCGAACGGCTTGGCCGGCGAGTTGTTCGAGGAAAAGCCTCAAGCGGGGCTGGATACGTCACCGAAGGCGCAGCTCTGGCGCGAGCAATTGCGCGATGACGGTCCGGTGGCGCCCAAGCAGGTGAGGCGCTCCGACGATCTCGACGCGCTGAAAGGCTACGAGGACCTCGAAGCCGAGGTCGACCGCGAGATCGGCGCCGATCACGACGTCGCCAACGTCGGCGAATGACCAGATAGGGGTCGGGAAAGCCCGTATCCCTCCCCCGGAGCGCCCCGAAGGGTCGTCGCTCATCCGTG
This sequence comes from uncultured delta proteobacterium, assembly GCA_963846105.1. GTDB lineage: Bacteria > Desulfobacterota > Binatia > UTPRO1 > UTPRO1 > CAWJUT01. The sequence goes on along the minus strand of CAWJUT010000017.1, from coordinate 317,066 downwards.
CACGGTTTTGCGATCGTGCAAGTCCCGGTGCTACCGCGCGCCCGCTGTTGGTCGGTTCCGGAGACGACCTTTTTGGGCGCTCGGATCGTCTCCGGACGGGTCTCGATCGGGGCCTGGAGACAACGTTTTCTTCGGAGATAGAGACGCGGTTCTCCAGTAGAAAGCGCAGCCGCTGGCGGTCCTCCGCAGGCCCCGGCTGACGAGATCTAGTCCCACCTCGGAGGGCGGTCATTGCGGCCGCCCGGGCCTCCGGCCTGCTTCTTGCTGCGATAATTGGCATTGCGAGAGGCCTATCCCGCTCTCGCGGAGTCCGGGCCAGAGTCCTGGTCCACAAAATCCCTAAGGAGAAGGAGTCCCCCACATGGAGAAGTTCCTCCGCACGGCAGGTGTGGTGACGGTCGTGATCGGCCTCACCGCGAGCGCGGCTCTCGCGCAGTTCAATCAGCCCTACAAGGGCAAGAGCTTCAAAGCCAACCTGGCGACCACCTACAATGCGTGCACGGTGCCGAACGCGATGTCCGATGACGGCGTCGACGCATGCACCCCGGTCTCGCGCGTCAACACGCAGTGCGAGCACGGCGGCGGTCAAGGTCGCATCCAGTTCAAGCACGTCACCGTCGGCAAGGTGGCCTTCCGCGCCAAGTTGACCGGCCTCGGCAACGGCTGTGAGGGCCAACAGCTGAACGTCGTCGCGACGATGCGTCGCAGCGGTCAGTTCTGCGGCGGCCAACCTTGCACGCTCGTGGACCAGGTCGATTATCTGATCGCGTCATGTGTGGTGTCGAACGGCGCGTGCAGCGCCAACGGGCAGATCATCCTCCCGGGCAGCACCTTGCTCGGTCAGACCGAGATCAAGGACGTCGCCGTCATCCAAAACGGCCTGAGGGCGTTCGACGTCGGCATCGTTCAGAACAACTGAGTACCGAGACCAACCGGTCGCGCGGGCCGTCACGCTGCTCGAAGTCCCCCACTTCGAGCGGTGAGACGGCCCGCGTCGTCTGAAGAACGCAGCCTCTAGGGCTCCGCGCGCGCGGCGTTGTCCATCGACCGGCCGCGTCGCCGCCCAGGAGGCGACCCACGCGGCGGTCTCGCGGGCGATGATCTCGTTCGCCGGGCCGTTCGGATGCCCGTCGGCCGGAATGAACAAGCCGCGTTGCCGCTCCGCCCGGAAGGCAGGAAGCAGATCGAGCATCGGCAGGTCGTGCTCGCCGGCCAGGGTCTTCCAGCGGCGGCTGATCGCGGTGTTGTCCGAGAACGCGGTGATCTTCGCGGGCACCGTCACGAGCAGCAGAGGCACGCCATGGTCGCGCGCCGTCTTCACCAGCCGACCGAAGTTGGCGGCGTAGTGATCCCACGCCCGCTGCACTGCCGGCGACGGCTGCTCGGCGTGAAGATCGCTCGTCAACGAGAGCTGGATGTCGAAACGCTGAACGCACCAGAAGAACGCCCACTGGATTGCGGTCGCGAGCGCGGTGTTGCGTCCCGTCGCGACCCGCATCCGTCGCCAGCCACCGCTCCGACGCCTTCCGCCTTCGTCCGGGAGCCCCTCACTCGCCACGTCCGCGATGTCGCTCGGCGACGCCTCGAGCACCACGAGGTCGGGCGCGAGCTTGAGTCCGCGATGCTGGAGGAAATCCAGCTCGCGAGGCATGCCATACCCCGGTGTGCCGGCGTTGATGACCTGCATGCGACCGGGCCCGTAGCGTCCGTCGAGCATGCGTTGCAGGATCGCCGGAAAGGACTCCTCCTCGGGCAGCATGTAACCGAACGCGTAGGAGTCCCCGAGGACGAGGATGCGGGTCACGCCCGCCGGCTTCTCGAGCGGAAAATCCGGGCCGCGCAGACCGTGGGCATTGATCCGCACGGGAATCTCGCGCCAGTCGGTCGCGAGACCCTTGTACATCGTTCCGCGGTAGCCCGGCTTGAATTGATAGCCGATGTCGGGCGCGTGGTCGTAGGCCGGCGACGACCAGGTGCCGCGTGCCTGGAAGCCGATCAGCCGGCAGGCACCTTCGAGGCCGATCAAGAAGATGATCGTCGAGATGATCGCGACGAGGATATTGACGAGCAGGCCGCGGAGCACGGCGCGATTCTTAGCCGCCGATACCTGGCACTGCAACGTGGCCGTTTCGCCGGCATCGGACGCGCGCCGCACGTGCCCGGGCGGCGCAGGGGAGCAATGCGGCGGAGTACGAACGTCTCCCGCCGCGAGAGCCCGCGGACTACGAGCGCCGGCGTTCGGGCTGCGCCGCCAGGGCGGCAAGCACCCCGGCTACGAACGCGGGAGCGCGGGCTTCACCGCCAGGGCATCAAGAACCTCGAGGACGCGCGCGGTATCGTCGTAGCGCAGCGTCTGCCAGCCGAGCGCCCGTGCCGGTTTCAGGTTCACGCCGAGGTCGTCGACGAAGAAGAGCGCGTCGTGCGGGATGCCGAGGCGCGCCTGGGTGATCTCGTAGATCGCCGGCTCGGGTTTGCGCGTCCCCACCTCGGAGGAGTCGATCACGACGTCGAAGAGCGCGTCCGACGTCGAGCAAGCTCCGCCAGGCGTCACGCCACTCCGGAATGTTGTTGGTGAGCAGCGCGGTCGGCATGCGCGCGTGGACGCGGGCGGTCGCGGTGACGATCTCGTGGCGCAGGCGCTCGCGCCCCCGGTCGCCGGTGTTCTCCATGAAATCGCGCGCGTCCTCGTCCGAGACCGTGCCGCCGTGCGCGGCCACGAGCGCGCGCAGTCGGGCGACGAAATCCTCGAACGCGCACTCGCCGCGCTCGCACGCCGACCACACGCCGGTGTCGGCGAAGAGCTCACGACGGATGGCATCCCAGGCCTGCGGCGCGAGACCGTGACGGTTGCCGAAGCCGCGTACGGCCTCGACGCCGCCGGCGAGGAACACGCCGCCGAGATCGAAGATGGCGGCCTCGACGCGCGTCGGATCGATGCCGTGCACGACGCCGCTCATGATCGTTCGAGCGAGCGGATGAAGCGTCGCAGATAGATCGCGAGCCCGACGGCCGCGAGCGTGGCGACGCCGCTCACGCCGAGCGCCTCGCCGGCACCGGTGCGGCCGAAGCGCGCCAGCTCCCAGAGCGCATAGAAGAGGAAGAATCCGATCGCGGTCGCGATCAGAATCTTGTGCGCTGTGGCGACCGACACGGCGCAATTCCTAGCCGGCCCTCCAGGTCCTGTCCATCGGCCTTGCCCTGCGTGTGGGCCTGTCGTATGGGCGAGGCATCATGGAACCGTACGAGTTTTTCGCGATCGATCGCGACGAGCACATCGCCACCCTGTGGCTCGCGAAGCCCGAGCGGCGCAACGCCATGGGCCCCGCGTTCTGGGACGAGTTGCCACGTGTCATGGACGAGCTCGCCGCCGACGACACCGTGCGGGTGATCGTCGTCGCCGGCCGCGGCCCGCACTTCACGGTCGGTCTCGACTTGAAGTCGATGGGAGGACAGATCGCCGAGGGCGGTGGCGGCGTCGCTGGCAGACGGCGTCTCCTCGACATGATCCTGCGGTTGCAGGGCTCGATCACGTCGGTCGCGCGCTGTGCGAAGCCGGTGGTCGCGGCGATCCACGGCTACTGTCTCGGTGGCGGGATCGACCTCATCACCGCGTGCGACATCCGCCTCGCCGCGGCGGACGCCGTCTTCAGCGTGCGCGAGACCCGCATGGCGATGGTGGCCGACGTCGGTACGCTGCAGCGGCTGCCCGCGATCGTCGGCAAGGGGAACGCCGCGGAGCTGGCGCTCACGGGTGACGACATCACGGCCGAGCAGGCGCACGCGATCGGGCTCGTCAGCCACGTGTACCCGGGCCAGACCGAGACGCTCGCGGCGGCGCACGCGCTTGCGGCCCGCATCGCCGCCAACTCGCCGCTTGCCGTCACCGGCACCAAGCGCGTGCTCGCGTACTGCGAGGACAAGAGCGTCGAGGACGGACTCGACTACGTGGCGACCTGGAACGCGGCCTTCCTGGCGAGCGAGGATCTCGGAGAGGCGGTCGCGGCCTTTCTCGAGAAGCGCGCGCCGACGTTCCGCGGCCGCTGATCGTCGGAGAATCTCGAACGCGACGGCCGCGCCCGGGGTCGCCGATCGAGGCTTCCCCACGCACGGGTTTTTTGCCATTGTCGGACCTGCTTTTCTCACCAGGAGGACGAATCATGCCCATCGAGCAACTCTTGTCCCGCGAGTTCCTGCGCGTCGTCGAGGAGGCGGCGATCGCCGCGGCGCGCACCATGGGGCAGGGCGAGCGGCGCTATTCGGATCAGGTCGCCGTCGAGGCCATGCGCAAGGCGATGGACACGCTGCCGATGCGCGGCACGGTGGTGATCGGCGAGGGCGAGCGCGACGAGGCGCCGATGCTCTTCATCGGCGAGAAGGTCGGGCGCGCCGCATGCCGAGGACCCCGAGGTCGACATCGCCGTCGATCCGCTCGAGGGCACCAACCTCTGCGCCACCGGTGAGCCGAACGCGATCGCGGTGCTCGCCGCCGCCAACAAGGGCGGGCTGCTGCACGCGCCCGACTGCTACATGGAGAAGATCATCGTCGGGCCGGCGGCGAAAGGCGCCGTGCACCTCGACGCCACGCCCAAGGAGAACCTCAAGGCGATCGCCAAGCGGCTCGGACGTCGGTGAAGGATCTCGTGGTGATCGTGCTCGACCGGCCGCGCCACGAGAAGCTCATCGAGGACATCCGCAGCGCCGGCGCGCGCATCCGGCTGATCACCGACGGCGACCTGTCGGCCGGCATCACCGCCGCCGTCCGGCGCACCAACGTCCACGCGGTGATGGGCATCGGCGGCGCCCCCGAGGGAGTGCTCGCCGCGGCCGCGATCCGCTGCCTGAACGGCGGCATGCAGGCGCGTCTCGTGCCGACGAAGGACGGACAGGAAGAGCGCATGAAGGCGATGGGCATCACCGACCCCAAGCGCATCTACACCGAGCGCGACCTCGCGCCCGGACCGGAGATCATGTTCGCCGCCAGCGGTGTCACCGACGGCAGTTTCATGCGCGGCGTGCGATTCTTCGGCCACGGCTCGCGCACCAGCTCGCTCATCATGTCGCTCAGCGACCGCATGATCCGCTTCGTCGACAGCGTGCGGCTCGACGGCACGCCCGACGTGGTCGTCGAGTTCTGAGGCGGCACCGCGTTCTCGTCGCGCGCGCCGCGTCGCCGTCGAGAACGATCGGCTAGTACGCGTTCTGCAGCGACGGATGCGGGCGCAGCAGCGCTCGGCGCCGCTCGGTGACGAAACCCTTGTCGATGAGCCACGCCACCGTGCGACGGAGCGTGTCGCGCGCCGAGAGATAGGTGTAGCCGAGCTCGCGCTCGGCCTTCGCGTTGTCGAAATAGCCGTACTTGCCGCCGAACTCGTCCACCTGGCTGCGATCGATCTGCGGTCGCGTACCGGTCACCTTGCCCACCAGCTCGACCGCGGTGGCGACCATGCGAAAGACCGGCATGGGCAGCTTGAGCGCGGGGGCCCTCAAGCCGGTCAGGTCGGCGAGCAACGCGAACATCTCCTTGACGGTGATGTTCTCGCCCGAGACGATGTAGCGCTCGCCGTCGCGGCCCTTGTCCATGGCGAGCAGTCCGCCGCGCGCCACGTCCTCGACGTCGACCAGCCCGAAGCCGCCCTCGAAGTAGACCGGGGTGCCGTTGTTGATGAAGTCGGCGACCTGCCGCACCGATTCGCTGAGCTTGTGGAAGCGGGGTCCCATGATGAGTCCGGGATGAATGGAGCTGATCGGCAGACGAGCACGCTTCGCGATCGCGAACGCCTCCTGCTCGGCGGCGATCTTGCCGCGCAGGTAGTGGGTGTGCGGCGCGGCGTTGAAGTGGGTCTCGTCGATCGTTCGATCCGGCGTGGCCGAGAACCCCATCGTACCGGTCGTGCTCGTGTACACCACCTTCTCGACGCCGACCCGCGCCGCCGCCTCCATCACGTGGCGCGTGCCGAGGACGCTCGGGGCGATGATGTCGCGCTCCGGATCGCGCGCCCACATGAGGAAGCCGGCCGCCGTGTGGTAGACGCGTCCGCATCCTTCGACCGCGCGCGTCGTGGACCCGGCGTCGAGGATGTCGCCGCGCACGATCTCGAGGTCGAGACCTCTGAGCGGCTCCGGATCGGCGCTCGGGCGCATCATGGCGCGCACGCGCTCGCCACGCTGCACCAGCAGGCGACAGATGTTGTTGCCGACGTGGCCGTTGGCGCCGGTCACCAAGGTGGGTTTCATGGCGGGCTCCTTACGAGGGGGAGTCGTACTCGGGACGGGGCTGGTTGTAGCGCGGACGCCCGCGGAATTCGAGGGACGGGCCGCTCGCACGGCCGCCCGCGTGCGGCGGGCGGCGGCGCGATGGAACGACGGAGCGGAACAGCCGGCGGCGGCGCGGCGATCAGGCCGACAGCGGCAGCGCGCTACGCGGCGCGGTGCGCGTGTCGGAGAGGATGCCGAGCTTGCGGTACCGCTCCTCGGTGCGCTCGGTGATGAGCCCGAGGCGGATCAGGTTCGGCATCACCGTATGCATGTAGATCTCGCTGTTGAGCGCGGCCCAATTGGGCAGGCCCTGCATCACGCTCACCACGGCTTGCGGATCGAGCCCGTACTTCGGCCCGAGGTCGTGCAGCATGTCGAGCTGCTGGTTGGCGTTCAAGGCTTCGAGGATCTCGAAGGCGAACTCCTCGAACTCCACCATCTCTTCCGGCGTGGCGTCCTCCACCAACCGGCGCATGGTGAGGATGCCGAAGGCGGCGTGCCGCGACTCGTCGAGCTCGACCCGGCGGAGCATCTCCTTGAGCAGCGGGTTGGTGGTCATCTGCTTGATGATGTCGAAGATCCCGACCGCGACGCCCTCGAAGAGGCACTGCATGCCGAGGGTCTTGGTCTTCCAGGTCGGCGCCGCGAGCAGCTTGTCGAGCAGGATCTTGAGGGTCGGGTCACGGGGTAGAGCACGCCCATCTTGCGAGACAGGAACTTCGAGATCACCTCGACGTGACGGACCTCGTCGATCACCTGCGAGCCGGCGTACCATTTCTGGTCCATGGTCGGGCAGGCGTTGGTGAGCTGTCCGCAGAGCTGCAGCGCCGCCTGCTCGCCGTGCAGGAGCTGTGACATGGTGTGCGCGAACTCGTCCCAGGCCGCCTCGCGGCATGTCGCGTCGTCGGCGCCGGCGATGTGCAGCACGCTTGCCAGCAACGACGAGTTCTCGCGCGGGAGAAACCACTCGTCGCGTGGGAATGGGATCGTCCAGTCGAGGTCGGTCTCGGCGTTCCACTGCGCGCGCTTGCCGCGCTCGTAGAGCTGGCGCAGCTCCTCGACCTCGCTGCCGTACTCCCAGGTCCAGTGCAGAGCGAGCGGAACGTCGACGTCAACGCGCTCGCGCAACGCGACGATGTGACGTTCGTCGACGTGCTCGATCACTTCGAAGTCGCCGATCATGCGGCGTTGCTCGGCCATCAGCTTTTCCATGCGACACTCCTCGAAAGCGGGCGACCAGCTCGTCGGCCATGCGACGGAACCGGCGCGGGTTGACGACGTCGGGATCGAATTGCAGCAGCCCGTCGGCGCCGAACAGCAGGCAGACGAGCATGAGGGCGAGATCGCTGTTGTGGTCGTGGGACGCGCGCCGATCGGGCGCGCGATCGAGAATGCCGGTGAGCTCGTGCACGATCTCGGCGTTGAGCGCCGCCAAGCGGCGGCGGAGCTGCGGCCGGCGCAGGGCGGCGACGCCGATCTCGCTGAAAAGAACACTGCGCGCGCGATCCGCGGGAAGCTCGAGGAACAGGAAGTCGAGGGCGCGTGCCAACGCGCGCTCGGGATCGAGCACGTCGAGCTCGGCCTTGAGCGGACCCCGCACGTCCTCCACCACCTGGTCGACGGTGGCGATCAGCAGATCTTCTTTGGAGACGAAATAGTGGTGGACGAGTCCGGCGGGTAGCCCGGCTTCTTCCGCGAGGCGCTGTACCGATGCCTCGGCGAGCCCGTGCTTGACGATCGCGGTGCGCAGGCCGTCGACGATCTGACGTCGGCGCGGGGCGGCGAGACTGGGACGACCCATTGAGTATATTGGTTAGCAGACCAACCTATTATCGTCAAGGTGGATTCTGCGCCTGGAGCGGCTCCGGTCGTCGATGTTTGCTTCCGGTATGCGGAACGCTTTGCTAGCGTTCAGCGTATGGTCCCCGAGCGCGACGATCGCCTGCGCGTCGCCGAGACGTTCACCTCGCTGCAGGGTGAAGGCGGCCTGCTCGGGACGCCGTCCTTCTTCATTCGCACGACCGGATGCAACCTCCGTTGCGAATGGTGCGACACGCCCTACACGTCATGGCGACCGGAAGGCGAGTGGCGGACGATCGCGGAGCTGACGGCCGCGGTGCCGTCCACGGTCCGGCACGTGGTGGTGACCGGCGGCGAGCCGATGCTGTGGTCGAACCTGCCGCACCTCACGGCGGCGCTGCGCGCGCGCGGGCAGCACGTCACGATCGAGACCGCCGGCACGATCTTCCAGACGCTCGAGTGCGATCTCATGTCGGTCAGCCCGAAGCTCGCCAACTCCGATCCCGGGCCCCACCGTCCCGCCGCCGTCCGCGCCGACCACCAAGCGCATCGCATCGACGTCGACGCGCTGACGCGCTTGCTCGAGGGCTATGCCTTGCCAGCTCAAGTTCGTGATCGCCGCACCCGAGGACCTGGACGAGGTCGAGCAGCTCCTGCGCGCGCTACCGTCGGTCGCGTCCAGTGACGTGTTCCTGATGCCGCTCGGAACGACGATGCGTGAGCTCGAGGGCCGCGGACGCTGGCTCGCCGAGCTGTGCAAGACGCGCGGCTATCGCTTCGCGCCGCGTTTGCACATCGCGCTCTACGGTGATGTACGCGGTACCTGATCGGGAGGTGAGCCATGAAGCGTGTCGAGTTCTTCTACGACTATGCGAGCACGTACAGCTACCTCGCGCACCGCGAGATCGAGCGCATCGCCGCCGAGCGGAAGGCGGAGCTGGTGTTTCGACCGATGGTGCTCGGCTTCGTGTTCAAGGCGACGGGCAACGCCATGCCGGCCTCGGTGCCGGCCAAGGGCTCGTACATGATGCAGGACGTCCAGCGCTGGGTGCGCCACCTGGATCTGCCGTTCCGGATGCCGAGCGTCTTTCCGGCGAACACCATCCGCGCCCTGCGCACCGCGGTCGCCGCGCTCGAGGACGGTGGCTTTCCCGCCTACCACCACGCCGTGATGGAAGGCTACTGGGCGAAGGACAAGGACATCGGCGACGCGGCGACGCTGATCGAGCTGGCGAACGCCGCCGGGCTCGACGGCGCGCGTCTCGTGTCCCGTGCCGAGGAGCCGGCGGTCAAAGACCGCCTCAAGGCCAACACCGACGAGGCGGTCCGTCGCGGTGCCTTCGGCGCCCCCACGTTCTTCGTCGGTGACGACATGTTCTGGGGCAACGACCGGTTGCAGTTCGTGGAAGAAGCGCTCCGCGCCTGACCGGTCGTCAGCGCCGCGCCGGGGCGACGTCTCGGCACCCGATCGGGCGGCGCGCCCGGGGGGCGGCGCGAGCGCACGGCTGCTCCTAGCCCCCTGAGGCAACCACATGATAGGGGTGCAGGGAGCGCGGGGGGTGGGGGTAAGACCGAGAGTATGTCGAAGATCATGCTGATCAACGTGACCCACGCGGAGGAGAGCCGCGTCGGGATCGTTGAGAACGGCCAGCTCGAGTCGTTCGAGATCGAATCCTTCAGTCGGGAGCACCTCAAGGGCAACATCTACAAGGGCATCGTCCGGCGCATCCACCCGGCGCATCGAGGCCGCGTTCGTCGACATCGGCGCCGAGCGCGACGCCTTCCTGCCCCTCGACGAGATCTGCTTCCGCAACCTGCCGTCGACCGCCGCAACGGCGGCGACGGGCGAGAAGGCGCCGGCGTCGCATCAAGCGACGTGCTCAAGTCCGGCGAGGAGATCCTGGTCCAGATCGTCAAGGAGCAGTTCGCCAACAAGCCGCCGACGCTCACCACGTTCTACTCGCTGCCCGGGCGCTATCTGGTGCTGCTGCCGGGCTCCGACGACAGCCGGAATCTCGCGCAGATCGAGGGCGAGGAGCGCCTGCGGCGTGCGCGAGCTGGTCGGCAGACCTGCAGCCGCCGCGAGGGCTGCGGCATCATCGTCCGCACCGCGGCGGGCTTCGACGAGGAGCAGGGCGAGCTCGACGCGCGACCTCGCCTACCTGCAGCGTCTGTGGGAGAGCATCCGCGCAGCACGCCGATACCCAAGCGCGCCCCGGCGCTCGTCTACCGCGAGCACGACCTCGTGCTGCGCAACATCCGCGACTACTTCACGCCCGACATCGACGAGATCTTCATCGACAACGAGGAGGTCTACGAGCGCGCGCGGGACTTCCTGCACAACGTCATGCCGGGCAAGGAGCACTTGCTGCATCTCTACCAGGGCGAGCAGCCGATCTTCTCGCGCTTCGATGTCGAGGCGCAGATCGAGTCGATCTACAAGCGCCGCGTGCAGCTCAAGCTCGGGCGGCTCGATCGTCATCGACGGCACCGAGGCGCTGACCGCGATCGACGTCAACTCCGGCGGCTCGATGCGCGGCGCGAAGCCAGGAAGAGACCGCGCTTCAAGCACCAACCTCGAGGCGGCAACGCGAGATCGCCCGCCAGCTCCGCCTGCGCGATCATCGGCGGCATCATCGTCGTCGACTTCATCGACATGCGCGACGCCAGCCACATCAGCGACGTCGAGCGCGACGCTGCGCGACGCGATGCGGCCCGACAAGGCACGGCACGAGGTCGGCCGCATCTCCCGCCTCGGTCTGCTCGAGATCTCGCGCCAACGCCTGCGACCGGCGGCGATCGCGAGCTCCTACACCGCCTGTCCGATGTGCGAAGGGCACGGCGCGATCCGCACCACCGAGTCGGCCGCCCTGGTGGTCCTGCGCAAGATCCACAATCGCATCGCGGAGGGCGACGTTGCGCAGATGAAGGTGAGCCTGCCGCGCGACGTCGCGATGTACCTCTTCAATCAGAAGCGCGACGATCTGGCGGTGCTCGAGACGCGCTACGCGGCGAGCGTCACGGTCGCGGTGAGCGACAAGCTCATGCCGCACCAATCCGAGATCGAGATTCGCACCCGCGACGTGAGTGAGCGCGCGCTGCCGGTGGTGCGGCCGGGCGAGGTGGCCCCCGACGTGGCGCGACCTGCCGAGACTGCGACGCGGGCGGCGCGTACGAGCGTCGCACCTGCCGCCGCATCGAGCCGCGCTGCCTCACGGCGGCCGGCAGCCGCGGCGTCCGCGGAAACCGGTGCGGAAGGTGAGGGTCGCGGGCGACGGCGCAAACGGCGCAGCGGCCGTGGCCGTCAGGAGGAGTCGCCGGCCACGCAGGCGCCGCCATCAGGAGCGGAGACGCCGGTGCCGAGCGTGGACGACGTTCCGGTGGTCGAGGACGATCTCGCCGTCGTGCGCGCGTTGAGCGACGCCGAAGCGCTTCCGGAGCCGGCGGCGACGACACCGGCACCACCGCAGGCGCCTGGCTGGGGATGGGAGCCAACGGTCGTGGAGCGAGCGCTACCGGCCACCGACCCGGCACCGATCGCGGACGATGCCGCGACCTCGTTCACGGACGACAGCACGCCGGCGAGAACGGCGGCTCTGGAAGAGCCTGGCTCGCGTTGGGGGTTGGACGTGGACGCGCCCTCGGCGCCCGAAGCATGGTCGGCGCCGAGCACCCCGGGTGTCGACACGGTGGGAGATGCGGCGCCTGAGGCGCTTGCCGAGCAGGCGTCGGACACGCCCGCGACCGGGACCTCATCTCCCGTGCCGGGGCGCCGACGCCGCAGGCGCGGAGGGCGGCGCGGCGGTCGGGGACGCAAGCCTGCAGGAGTGCAAGGCGAAGGGTCGCCGGAGAGCGCCTCTGAGCCACGAGAGGGCGCGGAGCACATGGCATCCGAACACGAGGAGGGAGCCGCGTCCCGCGACGCACCTCCGAGCCGCGGCCCGGAAGGTCAGGCGCCCCGGCGCCGGCGCGGGCGTCGCGGCGGCCGGGGTCGCAGGGCGGGACTGACGCACGGCAGTACCTCGACCGAGGGACCATCCGAGCGGCCGGAGGCGGCCGCGGCGGCCGGAGTGGCCGAGGGACCGTCCGAACGGCCGGCGGCGGCAGCCGGACGTCCGAACGCGGGAGCGAGCCGTCCGGTGAATCCTGAGGGATACGGGTTGGCATCCGCTGGGCCATTCGGCTATACGACTTCCCCACCCCCCGAGCACTAAAAAACCCAACACAAAAGGAGTCAGTCATCTCAACCAAGATTTTTGTTGGCAATCTGAGTTTCGAGACGACAGAGCAGGAGCTTTCGCAGGTACTCACAGAGGTCGGACGCGTCGTGCGAGTGCACATCGGCACCGACCGTGAGACCGGACGGTCACGCGGTTTCGCGTTTGCCGAGTTCTCGAGCGACACAGAGGCGGCAGACGCCATCCGTCGATTCGACGGATTCGAGCTCAAGGGTCGACGGCTGCGCGTGAACAACGCCGAGGATCGTCCCCCCGCCCGCGCGGGAGGGCCTGGACCGCGGCCCGCGCCGCAGGGTTTCTCTGCACCGAGCGACATGTACGCGGCGGGCGACCCCTTCGGATCCGAGGGCGGATTCGGCGGCCGACGCAGTTTCAAGAACAAGGGCAGCCGGCGCGGCTTGCGGGCTCGCAAGCGTAGCCTCGGCGGCTACTAGCATCGGTCTTCTCGCCGCTCCCTAGGCGGCGCCGGCCGATAGACGCGACTCCGGGAGCGATCGGAGTCGCCGCGGTTCCGCGCGTGCTCGGTTGCCGCGCGCGACATGCGTGACCTATGCTCGCGCCCCATGGAGCCCAGGCCTCCCTGTCCGATCTGTCACGAGCCGATGGCGTGGGAGGGGAATCGTTTCCGGCCCTTCTGCTCGGAGCGCTGCCAGCTCATCGACCTCGGAGCGTGGGTGAGCGAGCGCTACCGCGTCCCTGGCGATCCGGTCGAGCCCGACGCCGACAAGGACGAGCCTGAGTGATCCACCCGACCGCGATCGTGAGCGGCGAGGCCGTGATCGCTCCTTCGGCCGCGATCGGCCCGTACGTCGTCATCGAGGGGATGGTGCGCATCGGTGCCGACACGCGCGTCATGGCGCACGCCGTGATCCGCGCCGGCACCGAGATCGGTGAGCGCAACGTCATCCATCCCGGCGTCGTGCTCGGTGGCGAACCGCAAGACCTGGCGTTTGCCGGCGCCGAGAGCCGGCTCTGCATCGGCGACGACAACGTCTTCCGCGAGCACGCCCAGGCGCACCGCGGCACGGTGGCGGGCAGCGCCACCGTCATCGGCAACGCCAACTACTTCATGCAGAACGCGCACGTCGCCCACAACTGCCGGATCGGAAGCCACACGATCGTCGCCGGCGGTGCGCTGCTCGCCGGCCACGTCGAGCTCGCGGATCGCGCCTTCATCTCCGGCAACTGTGTCGTCCACCAGTACGTGCGGATCGGCACGCTGGCGCTCATGCGCGGACTTTCGCGCACCGAGCCGTGACGTGCCGCCCTTCTGTCTCATCGACGGCACGCACACCGTCCGCGGCGTCAACGTCGTGGGCTTGCGGCGCGCCGGATTCGACGCCGGTCGGATCGCAGCCATCCGGCGCGCGGTGAGGCGCTTGTTCGGCCGTCCGACTCATCTCGGCCGCGCGCTCGCCGAGGTCGAGGCCGGCGAGATCACCGACGATGTCCGCCAATTGGTTGCGTTCGTTCGCGAATCGAAGCGCGGCGTGTGCATCGCGCCACGCGGTCGCGGCACGGGCGACGCGGCGGACGATGACTGAGCGCGACAGCGCAGGGCGGCCATGCCGCGACGGACGCCCATCATCGACGAGGCCGCGCCGCGGGCCGAGTTGAACGGTGCCCCTGGGCAGCGTAGATTCGAACGCGAGAATCCCCGCTCATGAAGAGAAACCGCCGTTTCCTCATCGGTGCGTCCGTCATCGCGTGCGCGGTCGCCTACCTGATCTACCTGGCATGAGCGCCACCTCGGTCTACTTCGTCACCGTCGAAGAGCTCCTCGGTCGCCGCCAGGCGTTCGCCAACGGCGACATCCGTGTCGCCGGCAGGGTCGGCACCGGTGTCGAGATGAACAAGGGCACACTGCAGACCAGCTTCCAGCTCACCAGCTTCAACGGCAGCGGTACGGTGCCGGTGCAGTACACGGGCATCCTTCCCGACATGTTCGCCGAGGGTCGCGACGTGATCGTCGAGGGGACCTACGGCGCCGGAGGCACGCTGCACGCGCGCACGTTGCTCACCAGCTGCCCCTCGAAGTACGAAGCGGAAATTCCGAAGAACTGAGCCGGCGAGGAGCATGAGGTGATCGAGATCGGCGTGCTCGCGCTCCGCCTGGCCCTGGTGGCCGCGCTCTATGCGGCCGTCGCCGCGGTCGCGGGGGCGCGGGCGCGGCGCGCCGACGTGGTGCGCCTCGGCGCGGCAGGCGGCCTATGTCACGCACGCGCTCGTCGTGGTGGCGGCGATCGTGCTCGTGCGTGCGCTCCTCATCGCACGACTTCTCCCTCGAGTACGTCGCCGCCTACTCGTCGAGCACGCTGCCGTGCCGTACACGGTCGCCGCGCTGTGGGGCGGCCAGAAGGGCTCGCTGCTCTTCTGGGTGCTGATCCTCACCTCGATGAGCGCCGTCGTGCAGCTGCAGAACCGCGAGCGCAACCGCGACGCTGATGCCGTACGTCACGGCGACGCTGATGACGATCGCGCTGTTCTTCCTGGCGCTGCTCGTCTTCATCACCGACCCGTTCGAGCGCCTGCCGGTGCCGGCGACGCGAAGGCGCGGATCTGAACCCGCTGCTGCAGAACTACTGGATGATGATCCATCCGCCGTCGCTCTACCTCGGCTACGTCGGCTGCTCGGTGCCGTTCGCGTTCGCGATCGCGGCGCTCGCCAGCGGCCGGCTCGGCGACGTCTGGATCCGCACCACGCGGCGCTGGACGCTGTTCGCGTGGTTCTTCCTCAGCGCTCGGCAACCTGCTTCGGCGCGCTGTGGGCCTACGAGGTGCTCGGCTGGGGCGGCTACTGGGCGTGGGATCCGGTCGAGAACGCGGCCTTCATGCCGTGGCTCGCCTGCACCGCGTTCCTGCACTCGGTGATGATCCAGGAAAAGAAGAACATGCTGAAGGTGTGGAACATGGTCCTGGTCCTCCTCACCTTCTCGCTCACCATCTTCGGCACGTTCCTCACGCGCAGCGGCGTCATCTCCTCGGTGCACTCGTTCACGCAGTCGGGCCTCGGGCCGTTCTTCCTCGGGTTCCTCGTGGCGGTGATCGTGGTCTCGCTCGCGCTCGTCGTGTCTGGCGCCGGCCGCTCCTGCGCAGCGAGAACGACATCGACTCGTTCCTCTCGCGCGAGGCGGCGTTCCTCTTCAACAACCTGATGCTGGTCGGCATCGCCTTCGCGATCTTCTGGGGCACGGTGTTCCCGGTGATCTCGGAGTGGGTGCGCGGCGTGAAGATCACGGTCGGGCCGCCGTTCTTCAACAAGGTGAACGCGCCGCTCGGCCTGGCGCTGCTCTTCCTGACGGGCGTCGGGCCGGTGATCGCGTGGCGGCGGGCGACGCCGCGCAACCTGCGCCGCAGCTTCGCGGTGCCGCTCGCGCTCGGCTTCGCGGCCGGCGTCGCGCTCTTCGTCGCCGGCGCGCCGCCACTACTACGCGGTGGTGTCCTTCTCGCTCGCGGCTTCGTGCTCGGCGACCATCGTCATGGAGTTCTGGCGCGGCGATGCGCGCGCGCCAGGCGCTCATGGGCGAGTCGCCGCGGCACGGCGCTCGCGCGCCTGGTCGGCAAGAACCGGCGCCGCTACGGCGGCTACGTCATCCACGTCGGCATCGTGATGGTGTTCGTCGGCATCGCCGCCTCGTCGGCGTTCCGTATCGAGGAGCAGCAGCACGCTCAGCGCCGGCGAGCAGGTTCAGGTCGGCCGCTACACGCTCCGCTACGACGGGCATGAGCACCGAGGACACGCCGCACGTGTCGTCGATGCTCGCCGACGTCGAGGTGTCGGCGGGCGGTCGAGTAGATCGACGACGCTGTGCCCGAGAAGCGCTTCTACAAGAAGCCGCAGCAGCCGACGACCGAGGTCGCGATCCGCGCACGCTGCGCGAGGACCTCTACCTCGTGCTCGGCAGCTACGACGCGCAAAGCGGCCGCGCGACCTTGCAGCGTGTTCGTCAACCCGCTCGTGATGTGGCTCTGGCTCGGCGGGTTCGTCATCGTCCTCGGGACGGCGATCGTCATGTCGCCGACGGCGGCGGAGCAGCGCGCGCTCGCCGCCGCGCTCGCGGTCGAGGAGCACGGTCTCGAGCCGCGTCGCGCATGAGCCCGACGCAGTCCGAGATCGAGGAGGCGCTCACGTGCCAGTGCGGCTGCGGGCTCACCGTCCATTCCTGCAACCACCTGCAGTGCCCCTCCGGCATTCCGCTCAAGAGCGAGATCGCGGAGCAGCTCGCGCTCGGGAGGACGCGCCCGGAGGTGCTCGCCCACTTCGCGGGCAAGTACGGCGAGAAGATCCTCTCCGCGCCCACCACCACCGGGTTCAATCTGGTCGCCTGGGTGACACCGTTCGCCGTCGTCGTGATCGCGACCGTGGTGATCGTCGCGTTCGGCCGCCGCTGGCGGCGACCGCCGCCTCCGCCGAGCGCGCCCGCCGAGAGCGAGCGCGATACCGAGCGGCGTGCGCGCCTCCTCGCCGAGCTCGAGCACTACGACGCCTGAGGCGGAGGCAGTCGTGAGCATGGTGGTGTATCTCATCGGCCTGGCGATCATCGGCGCCGTCGCCGTGTTGGTCGCGGCGCCGCTTCTCTGGTCCGCCGCGCCGGTCGCTGCTGTCGCGGCCGGCGATCCCGAGCGGCATCGGCTCGAGAAGGAGAAGGATCTCGCCTACGCCGCCATCAAGGAGGCCGAGTTCGACTTTCAGATGGGCAAGCTCTCCCCTGAGGACTACGCGCTGTTGCGGCAGAAGTACGAGTCGCGCGCGCTGGCGGCGCTCGCCGCACTCGAGCGGCGCGCGTGACGCCTCGCGGGCGCACGCGCACGCGAGAGCTGCTTCGGGCGTCATTCGCTTCCCTTTCGTCATCCCGTTCGCTATTCCCGAGCCGGTGAGCGACGGCGCTCTGCCGCTGGCGATCGAGGCCGACCACGTCGGCAAGTCCTTCGGGCGCACGGTGGTGCTGCGCGACGTGACGTTGCGGATTCCGTGCGGCGCGGCCGTGGCGGTCTTCGGCCCGAACGGCGCCGGCAAGAGCACTCTGCTGCGCGTATGCGCGACGCTGTACAAGCCGAGCAGCGGGCGGCTCCGCTTCTTCGACGGCGCCGCCGCCGGTCCGGCGCTGCGGCGGCGTATCGGCCTCGTGACCCATCAGAGCTTCCTCTACCCCGACCTGAGCGCGCGCGAGAACCTGGTCTTCTACGGCCGCATGTACCAGCTCACCGATCCCGAACGGGTTGCCGACGCCTGGCTCACCCGACTGGCGCTCGCGGACGCTGCCGCTCGTCCGCTGCGCGTGCTGTCGCGTGGCACCGAGCAGCGCCTGGCGCTTGCGCGCGCGCTCTTGCACGACCCCGAGCTGGTGTTGTTGGACGAGCCCTGGAGCGGTCTCGATGCCGAGGCCGCCGATACCCTGACCGCCCTCCTCGCGGATCTGAAGCGCGCCGGTCGCACCGTGCTCGTCGCCACCCACGATTTCGCGCGTGGCATGGAAATCGGCGACCGGGCGATCATCCTGCATCGCGGACGGATCGTGTGGGAGACCGCGGACCCGACCCTGGTGCGCGACGACATCGACGCGATCTACCGCCGCGTCACTGGAAAGGTCGCGGCCTGACGCCGATGTGGACGATCTTGCACAAAGACCTTCGCCTCGAGCTCCGGACCAAGGAGGCCCTGTCGGGATTGTTCGTGCTGGTCGTGCTCATTCTGCTCACCTTCACGTTCGCCCTCGATCCCCACGGGGCGACCAACGCCGCCGCGGCGGTGTTGTGGGTGACGTTCGTCTTCGCGGGTCTGTTGTCGGTGCAGCGCGCTTTCCTCGTCGAGCGCGAGAACGGCGCCTGGTACGGGCTGCTGCTCAGTCCGGTCGATCGCGGCGCGATCTTCGTCGCCAAGGTCGCGCGCCAATCTCGTCGTGCTCGCCCTGGCGCAGGCCGTGCTGGTCGCGCTGCTGGTGCTGATCCTCGGTATCGCGTTGCCTCCGGCTCCGCTCGCCTTCCTCCTGGTGAACCTGCTCGGCCTGCTCGGCTTCTCCGCGCTCGCGACCCTGTTCACGGTGATCTCGATCCGCCTGCGCGCCCGTGAGATGCTGCTGCCGCTCCTCGTGCTGCCGTTGCTGGTGCCGGTCGTGATCTGCGCCGTCGAGGCGAGCCGTATCCTGCTGGCGGGCGGCAGCGCCGCGAGCGCCGGCGTCTGGTTGCGCGTACTCGCCACCTTCGACGTCATCGTGACCGTCGCCGGATGGATGCTCTTCGAGCAGCTCGTCCTCGAATGAACGGAGGGACCCGACCCATGTCGACGCGCGCACGTATCGCTCCGCTCGCCGACCGCGCGCTGCCCGTTGCGGCTACCGTCGCCATGCTCGCGGCCCTGTGGTGCGTCTTCATGTACGCCCCCAACGAGCGGGTGCAGGGACCGGTGCAGCGCATCTTCTACTTTCACGTCAACTCCGCGTGGTCCGCGTTTCTGGCCTTCGGCCTCACGGCAGTCGCGAGCGTGATGTTCCTCTGGCGGCGACGCCCGGAGCACGACCGCCTGGCGCACGCGTCCGCCGAGGTCGGCATGCTGTTCTGCACCATGGTGCTGGTCACCGGACCGATCTGGGCGCGGCCGATCTGGGGCACGTGGTGGACGTGGGATCCCCGCCTCACTTTCACGGTGGTGTTGTGGACGATCTACGCCGTGTACCTCGTGCTGCGCGCCATGGGGCGGGACGATCCGCTGATCGCGCAGTTGTCGGCGACGTTGGCGATCATCGGCGCGCTCATCATCCCCCTCATCATGGTGTCGGTGCGTCTGTGGCGCGGCATGCATCCGTCGGTGATCTCGGCGCCGCGCGCCGAGGGCGGACTCCAGGATCCGCGCATGGGCACGACGCTGTTGGTCGTCCTTGCGGCGTTCGCGTTGCTCTTCTTGTGGCTGCTGTGGCGCCGCTACGAGAGCATGCGTCTCGAGGACGAGGTGCGAGCGGTCGAGGACCGTCTGGCGGAGGTGCGGCCGTGAGCGGACCGGATCGGTTGTGGTTCCTGTTCAGTGCCTATGCCGCCATCTGGCTGCTGCTGGCGCTTTTCCTCGCCCGTCTCGGGCGCCGTCATCGCGCGCTCGAGCGCGACCTTGCCGATCTCAAGGCGCGGCTCGATCGCGACCCATCGCGCTGAGAGGTGCCGCGTCATAGGAGTGACAGCAGCGACGGAACTCGGTGCGCGGTGCCGTCGGATGCTCATCCCCTCGAATCGAGGCCGCTGATTTCACATGTGTTTTCGCAGGGCGCGCCCGCCTGAGCGGCCGCGGCGCAGACGACGCCATGGCACAGGCCTTGCTCCTGCCACGCGGTTGGTATGGTGCGCGAAGTCTTGCCCGCGACCGAGCCCTCCTCCGCCAGGCCCGCGCCGAACGAGGGTGTGCGGGCGCTCGAGCAATCCGACGTCGCGGCGATCAATCGCTGGCTCTCGATCACCCGAGTTCGCACCGTGCTCGCGGTGGCCATCGGCCTGCCGGCCATCAGCCTGATCGGGGGCATCGAGCTGCCATGGCTCGCGATAACGGCGATCGCGGCGACCACCGCCGCCCTGAACCCGCTCTACCATCGCTACGCTGCGCGCGGCGGAGATCCACGACGCCTCGTCTACGTGCAGCTCGTCGTCGACACGCTCGCCATCGCCGCCGGGCTTGCCGCGATCGGACCGAATCGTCTGCTCTTCCAGCATTTCTTCCTGATGACGATCGTGCCCGCGACCATGGTGTCCGGCAGGTGCGGGGTCACGATCACCGCTCTCAGCTCGCTCTGCTACGCGGTACTCCTCGCGCTCGACGGCGGAACGCACGTGCTGGCGAGCGCGAGTGCCTGGGCGCTGTTCGCTGCGTCGGTCTTTCTCTTCTGCCTGGTCGGCAACCAGAGCTTCTTCTACAAGGACCACCTCCGGCACAAGAATCGGCATCTCGTCGACGCCAGTGACCGGCTCGCGCAAACCAACGCCGAGCTGAGCATCACCGCCGAGACCGCGCTCGCCCTTCTCGAGGTGAGCCGGGCGCTCGGCACCTCTCTCGACATCGGTGTCTTGATCGGCCGCTTGCACAGCGTCGCCATCGACCGCCTCAAGACCGACTGGTGCGCGAGCTTCCTCGTCGATGCCACCAGCCCCTCGGGCTACCGTTTGATGGCGAGCCGAGGCCTGGGAGGCGCCGCCGAAGGCTCGCTCGGACACGGCATGTGGGATTTCGGGGCGCAAGTGGCGGCGGAGAACCTGGTCGAGATCGCCGACGCGACGCGCGAGCTGAACGCGCGCGCCGTGCAGGATTGGAAGATCGCCTCGGGGCTCTTCACCGCCATGCGATGCGGCAACCGGACCGTCGGCTTGTTCGCGACCGGCTACCGTCTGCGCACAGGCGCGTTCGCTCCGTTCCAGCGCAAGCTCGCGGTCGGCATCGCCACCCAGGCCGCGGTCGCGATCGAGAACGCGACCCTGCACGCCTCGCAGCGCGACGAGGCGGAGATCTCGACGGCGTTGTTGCGGGCGGCCGAGGTTCTCGACGCCAACCTCGATGCCGAGGACCGTCTCGATCGCCTGACGGCACTCACCTGTTCGCTCCTCGACTGCGACTTCGTGAACGTCCTGCTCTACGAGCCCGGTGGCGAGACGTTCCGCATCCTCGCCGGTACCGACGTGCGCCACCCGCACTTTCTCGCCGAAGCGCGCGAGCTCGATTTCCCGGTGCGCGACTTTCCGCCCCTCGAGGAAGCCGCGCGCAGGGGCTCGGCCGAGGTCAGCGAGGACAAAGGCTTTGGACTCGAGGGCGCACAGTGGTGGCGGCGCTGGTCGCTGCGCTCCATGCTCGTGATCCCGCTCACGCAGCGCGGTGCGGTGATCGGCGCGCTCGTCGCCGGCTCGCACGAGCACTCCGGCCCGGTAGCGGTCAAGGCGCGACGCATCCTCGCGGGCATCGCGTACCAGATCGTGACGGCGCTCGAGAACGGACGACTGCTCCGTAACCTGCGCGCGGCGAACAGCCTCAAGTCGGAGTTCATCAGCACCATGTCGCACGAGCTCCGGACGCCGCTCAACGCGATCATCGGCTACAGTGAGCTGTTGCGCGATGGCGATTTCGGCGAGGTGAACGACGAGCAGCGTGACATCTGCACCAAGGTGCTCGACTACTCGCAGCAGCTCCTCGAGCTCATTCAGGCGACGCTCGACGTCAGTCGCATCGAGACCGGCGCGTTGCCGGTGACCCTCGCGCCGGTGGACGTCGGCGCCCTGCTCGCCGAGCTTTCGACGCAGATCCCCGGATCGTGGGCCAAGCCAGGCGTGCAGCTCTCGTTCGGCGCCGAGCCGGGGCTTCCCGAGCTGCACTCCGACTATCCGAAGCTCAAGATGGTCGTCCGCAACCTGGTCCACAACGCCCTCAAGTTCACCGACACGGGCGCGATCAGCGTTCGCGCCCGCTCGAGCGACGGCGGCAGTACCATCGCGATCGCGGTCACCGACACCGGGATCGGCATCACGCCGGAGGCCCAATCGATCATCTTCGACATGTTCCGCCAGGTGGACGGCAGCGATCGGCGACGGCACGACGGGGTCGGCCTCGGACTCTACATCGTGCAGCGCGTGACCGGCATCCTGGGCGGCAGTGTGACCGTCGAGAGCGAGGTCGGCCGCGGCTCGTGCTTCGAGCTGCGCTTCCCGACGCCGTCCCCGGGCCGGCGGAGCATGCTCCCGCCGGCGCGCGCCCTTTCCGCGTAGTCCTCTCCTCCGCCCCGGCGGTGCGCGGCGAGCCCTCGTCGCTCCGACGCCGTCGCGCCTCGTTGGTTGCCTTTTTCGGGAGCGTCTGGCTGTTGCGCCTGGACGCCCACCTTTGCTAGAGCGCGTAGCGTGCGTTGACGATGGCGGAACACAGTCGCGCGGGCAGCACGCGCGGGAGGAGGGTCTCATGCTGATGCGCAGCCACGGACGCGCGCTCGTGATGGTGGGGATGGCTGTCGTGCTCGCGGGCGCTGCCGGAACGGCGCACGCCACCCAGAAGTTCGGTCCGCTCGAGCTCTCGGGCAACCTCGCTTCGGTGCAGATCATACGCCATCCCGACGTGGACGAGTACCAGTTCATCCAGCAACGCAACACCGCCAAGATCCGCGTCGACTGGGAGTGGATCAAGGGAGGGAACTTCCTCGATCGCTTCGACTTCTCGGAGTTCATCGAGAAGTCGCACCTGTTTCTGCTCTATCGCGGCGTCTACGACAGCGTCTTCGACTACACCCCCGGCATGAAGACCAAGCGCGAGTTCACCGGCGAGAAGGTCGACCGGCGCTTCGACGACCTCGATGACTTCGACAAGGGCGCCCGCGACGCTCTCAAGTTCGAGAACGTGCTGCGCGAGGCGTACGTCGACATCAATTTCGTCGGCAACTTCAGCATCCGGGCCGGTCGCCAGCAGATCATCTGGGGCGAGTCGGACGGCTTTCGCCTCCTCGATCGCGCCAACGCGCTCGATCTTTCCTGGCACTTCCAGCAGGAGCTCCCGCCGCCGGCGCTACGGCTTCGACGACCTGCGCATCCCCTTCTGGATGATCAAAGGTCTGTACGACTTCGGGAGCGTCGGCTCGTGGAGCAACGTGTTCGCCGAGGCGTACTGGAATCCCGGCGACTGGCAGCCGGCCAAGCTCCGGTTCCTGCCTTCTCCCTGGGGCGTGAAGCTCGGACATCCGCTGACCAACCCCCGGAGCGGTGCCTTCCTGGTGTTCAACAGCAAGCGCCTGATGAACGGCACGAGCCTCTTCAAGCAGGGCAACTACGATCGCAATCCGATCGACAACAGTCAGTTCGGCATCCGGTTCAACGGCGTCACCGGCCACGACACGCCGATCTTGCCGGAGGGCCTCCAACTGCAGATCGGCTACCTCTACCAGCGCTTCACGGCGAGCGGTGGCGCCAGCACCGAGGCGGCGGTCGCACGCGGTATCAAGCCGACGCCCGAGGGCATCAATCAGACCCAGGATCTGATCGCCAACGGGACGCTGCCGGTCGAGTTCTACGCCCCGTACATCCACACCATCGGTCTCGCCGGCAACTACTTCGACGAGTTCACCAAGGTCGTGTGGCGCTCCGAGCAGGCCTACGACTTCGGGTTGCCCTTCTACTCCTGCGGCCACAACGCGAAAGCCATCGCCCAGCAACCGCGGTGCGTCCGCGAAACCACGTTCGCACCCTTTCTCCCCGGCATCCGCAACCACGACGTCTGGTCGGGTCTGCTCGCGTTCGACCGTCCCGACCTGGATCCGCCCGCTCAACAAGAAGACGACGTTCTTCATCACCGGGCAGTTCTTCTGGACCTACATGATCCAGAAGGCGAAGAGCACGATCGGCGGCCTCGACTTCCCGACGTTGTCGAAGCCGATCAACCAGAACCCGCCGGTCGCCTATCGTGACGAGATCCATCGCTGGGAGGCGCTGTTCACGCTCGCCATCCTCGGCTTCTACCGCGGCGGCAGCGTCGTGCCGTCGTTCATCTATCTGCTCGATCCGATCAACAGCTACAGCCAGGAAGTGGTCTGGGGCGTCGACTGGTTCGTGACCCCGAACTTCGGTGTGAACCTGGCGCAGCGCTTCATCATCAACCCGAAGAAGGAGCTCAACTTCGAGCCCTGGGGCCTCGGCGGTCTGAACCGCGGGCGCTCGGAGACCGGGATCCGCTTCGTCTATCAGTTCTGAGTCGACGCCGGCCCGGGAGGGCGCGGCTATCCTGACAGTCGGCCCGCGACGACGTCGCAAGACGCTGCGCGGGCCGACGCACGTTCGGCCCTGAGAGCTCGACCTCCTGCTCTTCGGGCGAGGGGGTGTTCGGTATGCGCAACAAGGCGGCGGAGATTCGCGCTCGTCTGCGTGAC
The DNA here is from genome assembly GCA_963846105.1 of uncultured delta proteobacterium. Taxonomy (GTDB): domain Bacteria; phylum Desulfobacterota; class Binatia; order UTPRO1; family UTPRO1; genus CAWJUT01. The sequence goes on along the minus strand of CAWJUT010000017.1, from coordinate 292,909 downwards.
GGGCGACCGTTGGTGATGCCGGGCGTCTACGACGCGCTCTCGGCCCGCATCGCCGCGCGCGCCGGCTTCGAGGTCGTGTTCATCTCCAACTACAGCGTGAGCGCGACGCAGCTCGCCGAGCCCGACTTCGGACTGCTCACGCAAAGCGAGGTCGTCGCCCAGGCGAGCCGCGTGTGCGGCGCCGTCGATTGTCCGGTGATCGTCGATGCCGACAACGGCTATGGCAACGCGGTCAACGTCGTGCGCACGGTCCGCGAGCTCGGTCGTGTCGGGCGCCGCGGGGGTGTTCCTGGAGGATCAGGTGTGGCCGAAACGCTGCGGCCACATGCGGGGGAAGCGGGTGATTCCGCCCGCCGAGCACGTGCAGAAGCTCCGCGCCGCGGTCGCCGCGCGCGGCGACGGCGACTGCTTCATCGTGGCGCGCACCGACGCGCGCCAGGCCGTCGGTCTCGACGATGCGATCGCGCGCGCGCTCGCGTACCACGAAGCGGGTGTCGACGCACTGTTCGTCGAGGCGCCGCAGTCGCACGAGGAGCTGCGCGAGATCGGTCGGCGTCTTCCGCCGCCGCTGGTCGCCAACATGGTGGAGCAAGGCGTCACCCCGGAGCTGCCGGCCGACGAGCTGGCCGCCATGGGATTCCAGATGATCGTCTATCCCCTGTCCGGGCTCTTCGCCGCCACGCACGCCCTTCAAGAGGTGTACGGAGCGCTCCGTCGCGACGGCAGCTCGCGCGCCATGCGCGATCGCCTGCTCTCCTTCGACGCCTTCAACGCGATCGTCGGTCTCGACGAGAAGTACGCGCTCGACGAGCGGTTTCGCGTCGATCCAAGCTGATCATCGCTTCGGCGCGCGCGCTGTCCAGCCGAGAGCCGCCATCAGGAGCGCGAACGGCAGCAGCGTGAGGACCGCCTCGGTCATCGAGCCTTCGGGTCCGGGGTGCCGGAGCGCCAGCCGTTCCGAGAGCCCGCTCACCACCAGCGTCGCGATGCCGATGCCCATGAGCGCGTCGCCGGCGATGAGGCCGGATGCAAAGAGCGTCGGACGTTCGTCATCGGACGCTCCCCTCCGGCTCGTGACCGCGCGCAACAGCGCCGCCCAGTATCAACGGCGCCGAGGTCGTGATCGGCAGGTAGAGCCCGATCGCGAACGCCAGCGTGACGAGGCCAGAGGCTTCGATGGCGAGCGCGAACGCCGCCCCGAGCGCCATGAGCGCCCACGGCAACTCGCCTTGCATGACGCCGGACGCGAGCGTCGCCATCAGCCGGGCCTGCGGCGCCGGCAGGGCTGGTGAGCCGAGCGTATAGGCGGCGTGCAGCAGGAAGAGCACCGAGCCGGCGCGCAGCGCCGCTGCCACAGACGCCGATCATCTCGCCGATCTGCACGTTGCGCGGCGTCGCGCCGAGGAGCGCGCCGGTCTTCAGGTCTTGCGCCATGTCGCCGGCGAGCGCGATGGCGATCGCCACGATCGCCGCCGCCGTGATGCTGGCGGCAAGGCCCGCGGGGCCGCGCTCGCCCAACCCGACCAGACAGAGGGTGATGGCGAGCAGGGCGGTGATGGTCATGCCCGAGACCGGCTGCGAGGTGGTCCCGACCAGGCCGACGATCCGTCCCGACACGACCACGAAGAAGAACGCGAAGACGACGGCCAAGAGCGCCGGCACGAGCGTGAGCTGGAAGGGAGGAAGCAGCCACAGACCGAGCGCGACGGCCGCGACGCCGCCGAGTACGACGGCGCGTGGCAGGTCGTGATCGGTGCGCGCGACGCCACCTGCTCCCCGCGCTGTCGCCGCCGCAATCGGCGGAGCGCCATCGCCATGACCGGCAGCGGCCCGGACCATCGCGGCCAGCCCGCCCGCCGTGACCGCTCCCGCGCCGACGTAGCGTACGTAGCCGCTCCAGATCTGGGACGCGGTCGCATCGGCCAGGCTGGCGGGCAGGCCGAGCGCCGTTCCGAGCGCGCTGCCGCCGCAGAGGTCGAAAAGCGGAATGAGAATCGTCCAGCCGAGCACGCCGCCGGCGAGCATGGTTGCCGCGATGCGCGGGCCGATCAGGAATCCGACTCCGAGGAAGAGCGGCGACAGCTCGGCGCCGATGGTCGCCTTGTGGAGGCGATCGGCCGTGACCACCACGCTCTCGCGCCACAGCACGAACCCGCGCATGGCGAGCTGGTAGACGCGCGCCGAGCGCGATGCCGGCGAACACCGGACGCGCGCTCGCGGCGCCGCGGTCGCCGGCGATCAGCACCTGGGCGCACGCGGTTCCCTCGGGAAAGGGCAGGATCGCGTGCTCGTCGACGGTGAGCGACCGGCGCAGCGGGATCATCAGCAGCACGCCGAGCAGTGCCGGCGGCGATCGCCGATCAGGAAGATCTGCGACCCCGCTCGGCTCGAGCCCGAGGAAGATCAGGGCGGGGACGGTGAAGATCACGCCTGCCGCCAGCGACTCGCCGCTCGACGCCGATGGTGTGCACGATGTTGTTCTCGAGGATCGTTGCCGCGCCGCAAGAGACCGCGCAGCACCGCCATCGAGAGGACGGCCGACGGGATCGAGGCCGAGACGGTGAGACCGATCTTGAGGCCGAGGTACGCGTTCACCATTCCGAAGGTGAGCGAGAGCACGACGCCGAGCCCGAGCGCGAGCGGCGTGAGCTCGGGCAGATGCTGGCTCGCTGGTACGTAGGGACGCAGGCGCGCGCCGTCGTCGGCGCCCTGCCCTGCGGTCTGGTCGGACCGGCCGGTCACACGCTTGGCCGGCGGGCGAAGAAATGCACGACCTGATAGTCCGCGCCCGCGACGACTGCCGCGACCCGCGCCGCTTCGGCGGCTGCCCGTCGCCACGGTGCGTCCTCGGGATGGCGTTCGGCGAGGATGCGCTCCAGGCTCGCCGCCGCCGAGAGCACGACCGGCGACGTCTCCGCACGCTCGGCCGTGACGTCCTCGTGCTCGACGTCGCGGAATCCGGCCGCGTCGAGCGCGGTCAGATAGTCGTCGACGGTGCCGTGCCGCCATGCGCCGCCGATCATCGGTACGGTGGCGCTGCGGCGCACGATCTCCTGCAGCGCCAGCGGGCTCCCGGGCCGCAAGACGCGGTACAGCTCGGCGAGCGCGCGCCGGCGATCGCTCGCATGGTGCAGCGCTTCGACGCTCCAGATCTGGGTGAACACGCCGTCGCGTATCGGCAGCGCCTCGAAGCTGGCGGTGAGCCCGGGCACCCGCGCCGCCAGGCCGGCGCGCCGAGAAAGGCGGACGCACGCGGCTGCCTGCGCGTGGCAGACGTCGACGGCCAGGACCCGGCACGCGTAGCGCAACGCGAGCCAGCGCGCCGTCCCGCCGAGCCCGGAGCCGGCGTCGAGGACGAACACGTAGCGACGGAAGTCCCCATGGCGGGTGAGTCGATCGATCAGGCGAAGGCTCGGGCCGCCGAGACGATCGAGGCCGTAGAACGGGTCGTGGCGCGGGACGGGCACGCTGCGGGAAAGCTCGCGCGCCAGCGCGATCACGGAGTCGAGAACGCTCGGAGGTGTGCCGCCGTAGAGCGCGGCGACCTCGGCGTCGGCATCGGCTGAAGCGTGCGCACGGGCATCACGAGGGGCGCTCATGCAGAAGCGCGATGCTACGGTCCGCGCCGGCGGAAGGCAACGGCGCACGAAAAACGACGTGAGGATTGCGCGCATGCAACGCGCGGTTTGCGATCGTGCAGTCCTCGCGGCGGCGCGTGAAGGATCGTCGTGCGCCGCGTTTCACACCTAGGCAGCCGCGTCGTCGCGGAGCTATGCTCATCGCATGTCGACCAAGCACGTCGCCTGCGATCCCTGCCAGCAGCCCGAAGCGCCCGTGCCGGGCGCGACGATCGACGTCGCATCCCGAAACGGAATCGGGGCGCTGCCTGCCAACGGACAGCCACTTCGCCAGGCGTTGCCCGAAGCCGCCGAGCGTTTGCGGCGCATGTTTCCGGACGTATGGGCGCGCTACCAGGCGGCGCTCGCTACCGCCGATCGAGACGCCGAAACGTCCCACTAGCAGGACGCGACGTCAGCGCAAGCGGTCGAGCCATGCGACCGCTGCCGTCACCACTTCCGCCAACACCTCCTCGCGACTCCGTCCGGACCTGCGCGGCACTTTCAAGGAATGGTCGCCGTCGGCGACGAGATGAAGCGTCGCCCGGCTCTCGAGCGCATGCACGGTCTCCTCGAGCAAATCGAGACGTGCAAGCGGATCGCGCGTCCCCGAGACGAAGAGCATCGGAACCTTCACCTCGCCGAGGTGCGTACGGCGCAAGCGGTCGGGCTCGCCGGGACGGTGCAGCGGGTAGCACAGCAACAACAGGCCCCGGCAGGTCACGAGCCCGCGTGCCACGGCCTGGGAGGCCATGCGGCCCCCCATCGATTTCCCGCCCAGAACGATCCATGGCGGACGGAGATCGTCCGCCGCCGTGACCGCCGCGGCGACGTCCGCGACGCAGGACTCGAGCACCGGCGCGCGGTCGGGCATCCGCCGTCCGTGCTCGCGGTAGGGGAAGTTGAAGGTGCCGCTCGCGTAGCCGTGGTCGGTGACGCCGCGCGCGACCGCGCTCAGAAGGTCTTCGCGGAAATCGCTTCCGGCGCCGTGCCCGAGAACGACGGCGGGCGCGCCATCGGCGGCCGCTGCCATGGGCGTCCGGACGGCCATCGACACGCCGGCGATGCGACGAACACTCTCCAGGGTGACCTCCCTGTCGGGCGCGCAAACAGAAACGCCCCCGGGTGCGCGCCGCACCGGGGGCGTTCGATCCGATCGGGAGCCGAGACTCAGCTCGTGCCGTCAGAGCCTTTGCTCAAAGCCACTTTCTTCTCGACGATCGTCATCGGTCCACGATGCGAGAAGACGATGATGTCGTCCGGTATCTCGGTTCCCTGGAGCTTCAGGATGATACGCATGCGCTCTTCCGCCTCGCGCGTCAGGAGGTCGCTCTTGCGAACCCCGCGCCGCTCGGTGTCCTGGCGGACGGTGTACTCGCGCACCTCCTTCTGGAACTCGGCGTCCGAAAGCCGGTACGTCTGACCCTTGCTGCGGATCGCAACCCGGTTCTCCAGCATCGAACGCTTGCGCGGATCGACCTCGGCCAGCACCAGCCTACCCGACTCCCGGCGGAGCTTCTGCGCCACCTCTTGCAACAGATCCTCGTCCTCGGTGCAGGCGCGCTGATGGGCCTGCGCCAGCATCAAGGCGGTGAGCGGCAAGACCAGGGTGGCGAAGCTCACGACGGTGCCGAGACCGAGACGGCTGTTCACCTGCAAATGGCGCCCGAGGTCCGACAACACGAGGTCGAAGCCGATCGGAAGCGCGACCGCGACCACCGCCGTGGCGAGCACCATGGTCCCGTCGATGCCACCGCGGAATCGGTCGGAGAGGACGATGAATCCGGACACCAGAAGCGCGGCATAGAGCGCGAGAACCCAACGCTTGGGCGACTCGTCATAGATGAGGGCAAGAGCCGTGGACGCCCCGACCAACGCCAGGACGCTGCCGTAGTTGCCGCCTTCCCGGTAGATCACGCCGCCCGCGAGCGCCGAGCGAGACCGCGGCGAGCGGCCCCGAAGACGAGGCCTGCGGCGAGCGTCCCGAATCTGGGCGTGCGCATGTTCGTACCTCCCGACATGGATGCATTATAGCGGAGGGTGGACCGATGCCACAATGCTGAACTCTGCATCCCCTGTGGCGGTCGCCTTGCGAGCCGACACTGGTCGACGAGAGTGCGTCAGCGCGCGCGTCGCGGTGAAGCGCCGCTTCTGGGTCCGAGATGACGTGACACGGCCCGCTCGACGTAGCGGGCCAGCATGTCGCTCTCGAGATTCACCGCGTCTCCGGGACGGCGCTCACCCAGCGTCGTCGCCGCGAGCGTGTGTGGAATGAGGGCCACGGTGCACGAGCGCTCCGGTGCACGCGAACACCGTGAGGCTCACCCCGTCGACCGCGATCGAGCCCTTCTCGACCAGGAACGCGCCGAGCGCCGCCGGTACGGAGAAACGATAGAGCGCGCCCGCGCCCTCGCGGCGAATGGAGCGCGAGCGCGCCGACGCCGTCCACGTGCCCGAATACGAGATGGCCGCTCAGTCGATCGGCGAGGCGCAGCGAGCGCTCGAGGTTCACGCGCGCGTTCGGCTGCAGGCGCCCGAGAGTCGTGCGCCGCAAGCTCTCGGCCGACACGTCGACCGTGAACGTGCCGCGCCCGAGGTGCGTGACCGTCATGCAGGCGCCGTTCACGGCGACGCTGTCGCCGAGGGCGAGCCCACGCAACCGGGTGCGGATGGTGAGCGACGCGCCGGCGCGCCCGCGCGTCGCACGCGGCGACCTCGCCGACGGTCTCGATGATGCCGCTGAACACGTCGCGTCAGGCGTGCGGCGGCGCGGTCATGCTCAGCGACCGCGTCCGAGGTAGCGCGCAAACCATCCAGTATTCTCGCGGCGCGCGATCTCCTCGAGCTCTCTTTTGTCGAGCCGCATCCCCCGGCACGCCGGACATTCGTCGACGGTGACGTCGAGATGCTGGACTGTCGTCAGGCGCTCGCCGCATTTCGGGCAGTGCATGCCCGCCTCTTTCAGCTGGAGCTCGTCCTGGCTGGACCGCTCGGCTTTTGCCTTGAGTAGAAGCTCACGATCACGGTCGGCGAAGTACTTGTCCTCGCGCCCCTTCTCCACGTCGCGCAGCTTGTCACCGAGCCGGTCTTTTTCATCGTCGGCCATCGTCGAGTCTCCGCGGATGGCACACTCGCGTTGGCGTCGCGCCCGCGCCAACGAGTCTTCTGCTGCAGGTAGGTGAGCCAGGCCTTGGCGCGCGGACTCTCGGTGGAGAGCACGGAGAGCCCCATGATCAAGAACAGTATGCCCTGTAGGAACGGCAGGAAGAGCCCGATCACCCCGAGCAGGAGCAGCAGAACGCCCACCGTGATCTTGCCCGCTCGCCAGATGCGTTGCTTCATGATCGTGCCACGGAGGATTCTACAGGCGCGCGACCGACAGCGTCAATTCAGGGTGCCGGCTTCGGACCGTTCGTCGGTACGGAGATCGTCGCGCCGTCTTGGATGGGCCTGGGTGCCGTGACACGATCGTTGGTCGATGATTCCGCTGCGCGATACGGTTCGATCGAGCACGTTTCCACTGGTCACGTACGTGTTGATCGCCGTCAACGTGGCGACGTTCTTCTACCAGGCACAGCTCGGGCCCGCGGCGGAGTCGTTCATCCGTACCTATGGTCTGGTGCCGGATCATCTCGTCCAGAACGGAATGGCGACACTCGTCACCAGCATGTTCCTGCACGGCAGACTGGCTGCACCTGATCGGCAACATGCTCTACCTCCACATCTTCGGCGACAACGTCGAGGATCGCGCTCGGACACGTCCGCTTCCTCGGCTCTATGTATTCTGCGGGCGTCCTCGCCGGCGTGGCGCAAATCTGGAGCGCACCGCAACTCGTCGATACCGATCGTCGGCGCGAGCGGCGCGATTGCGGGCGTGACCGGCGCGTATTTCTTCTTCTTTCCGCGCGCCCGCATCGTCACGCTGGTGCCGGTCTTCTCTTCCTCCAGATCGTCGAGATTCCGGCCGTGTTCTTTCTGCTCTTGTGGTTCGTCATGCAGCTCGCGGTCGGCCTCGAGTCGCTCGGCGTCGAGACGGCGGCCGGGGGCGTGGCTGTCTGGGCGCACATCGGGGGCTTTGTCGCCGGCATGGTGCTCGGGCCCGTGTTGGCACGGCGCGACTGGCGTGTCGCGCGACCGGCCTGGTAGGCTTTCTGGGCGCGCGGGGGCTTGCGGCGGCGCACTTCGTGGTTACTTCTGACGGGCCATGAACGTCGAGAAGCTCACTCAGAGATCACAAGAGGCGCTGCGCGAAGCGCAGACGCTCGCGGCTCGGCGTAACCACCAGGGGGTGGACGTCGAGCATCTGTTCTGCGGCGCTGCTCGCCGCAACCCGACGGTATCGCCCCGGCGCTTCTCGAGCGTGCCGGCATAGCCGTGAGGCGCTCGCCGAGCGGGTCGAGCGCGAGCTCGGGCGCGTGCCGCAGGTCGCGGGCCCCGGCGCCGGCACACCGGTCTACATGCACCCAGCGCCTCGGCAAGCTGCTGGCGGCAGGCCGAGACCGAAGCCACCAACCTGAAGGACGAGTACGTGAGCGTCGAGCACCTCCTGCTCGCCATGCTCGACGAGCGCGGCGCCACCGGCCAAGCTGCTCAAGCGAGGCCGGGCTCACGCGCGACAAGCTCATGGAGGCGCTGCGCAGCGTGCGCGGCAACCAGCGCGTCACCAGCCCGGACCCCGAGGCCACCTACCAGGCGCTCGAGAAGTACGGGCGCGACCTCACCGAGCTCGCCAGCCAGGGCAAGCTCGACCCGGTGATCGGCCGCGACGAGGAGATCCGCCGCGTCATCCAGGTGCTGTCGCGGCGCACCAAGAACAACCCCGTGCTGATCGGCGAGCCGGGCGTCGGCAAGACCGCCATCGTCGAGGGCCTCGCGCAGCGCATCGTCCGCGGCGACGTGCCCGAGGGCCTGAAGGACAAGCGCGTCATCACGCTCGACATGGGCGCGCTCGTCGCCGGCGCCAAGTTCCGCGGCGAGTTCGAGGAGCGCCTGAAGGCCGTGCTGAAGGAGGTGCAGTCGTCCGAGGGCGAGATCATCCTCTTCATCGACGAGCTGCACACCGTCGTCGGCGCCGGCGCCGCCGAGGGCGCGATGGACGCGTGCAACCTGCTGAAGCCGATGCTCGCGCGCGGCGAGCTGCACTGCATCGGCGCCACCACGCTCGACGAGTACCGCAAGCACATCGAGAAGGACGCCGCGCTCGAGCGCCGCTTCCAGCCGGTCCTGGTCGACCAGCCGACCGTCGAGGACACCATCTCGATCCTGCGCGGCCTGCGCGAGCGCTACGAGGTGCACCACGGCGTGCGCATCAAGGACGCCGCGCTGTCGCCGCCGCGGTGCTCTCGAACCGCTACATCACCGACCGCTTCCTGCCCGACAAGGCGATCGACCTGGTCGACGAGGCGGCGGCGAAGCTGCGCACCGAGATCGACTCGATGCCGGCCGAGCTCGACGAGGTCTCGCGGCGCGTCATGCAGCTCGAGATCGAGCGCGAGGCGCTCAGAAGGAGACCGACACGGCGTCGCGCGAGCGCCTCGAGCACTCGAGAAGGAGCTGGCCGAGCTGCGCGACGAGAGCGACCGCTTGCGCGCGCAGTGGGAGCAGCGAGAAGGGCGGCGTCGGCAAGCTCGCCAGCTGCGCGAGCAGATCGAGCAGACGCGGCTCGAGATCGAGAAGGCGCGAGCGCGAGTACGACCTGAACAAGGTCGCCGAGCTCAAGTACGGCAAGCTCGCCGAGCTCGAGAAGCAGCTCGCCGCCGAGGAGAAGCGCAAGATCGAGGAAGGCGGCCAGGGCCGCCTCATGAAGGAAGAGGTCGACGAGGAGGACATCGCCGAGGTGGTGGCGCGCTGGACCGGCATTCCGGTCTCGAAGCTCATGGAGGGCGAGGGCCAGAAGCTCCTCGATCTCGAGGAGCACCTGCACCAGCGCGTCATCGGGCAGGACGAGGCGGTGCGCGCCGTCGCCGACGCGGTGATCCGCGCGCGCTCGGGCCTCAAGGATCCCAACCGTCCCGATCGGCTCGTTCATCTTCCTCGGCCCGACCGGCGTCGGGAAGACCGAGCTGGCGCGCGCGCTCGCCGAGTTCCTGTTCGACGACGAGCAGGCGATGATCCGCATCGACATGTCCGAGTACATGGAGAAGCACACCGTCGCGCGGCTGATCGGCGCGCCGCCGGGCTACGTCGGCTACGACGAGGGCGGCCAGCTCACCGAGGCGGTGCGCCGCCGGCCGTACTGCGTCATCCTCTTCGACGAGATCGAGAAGGCGCACTCCGACGTCTTCAACGTCCTGCTGCAGATCCTCGACGACGGCCGGCTGACCGACGGCCACGGTCGCACGGTCGACTTCAAGAACACCGTCGTCATCATGACCTCCAACATCGGCAGCCAGGTCATCCTCGGCTACCGCGGCGGCGCCGACGAGGCGGCGTACGCGGACATGAAGCGCGAGGTGCTCGAGGCGCTGCGCCAGCACTTCCGGCCCGAGTTCCTGAACCGCGTCGACGAGATCGTCGTGTTCCACGGCCTCTCGCGCGAGCAGCTCAAGCAGATCGTCGACATCCAGCTCGGCCGCCTGCGCGCACCGCCTGGCGGAGCGCAAGATCAACGCTCGACGCTCACCGACGCGGCGCAGGGACCATTTCGCCACCGCCGGCTACGATCCGGTCTACGGCGCGCGGCCGCTCAAGCGCCTGCTGCAGCAGGAGATCGAGACCGCGCTCGGCCGCAAGATCCTCGCGGGCGAGGTGGCGGACGGGACCGGCGTGACGGTCGATTTCGACGGCACCGGCCTGTCCTTCAAGACGACACCGCAACGCCCCGCGGCCTGAACCGGCCGCCCGACCCGGCGCGCGGCGGAGGACGCCGGCATGCGTCGATCGCCGCGGCAATGTCGCGCGACTTCCCGCATATCGCACTTGCGCCCACACGAGCCGTTGCGTAGGGAAGGATCAGCTCGATGGACACGCGCGAGAAGATCCTCACCTCGGCCACCAAGCTCTTCGCGGCTCAAGGCTACGCCAACACCTCGCTCGCTCAGGTGGCGAGGGAAGCGCAAGTGTCGAAGGCGCTCATCTTCTGGCACTTCGCCAACAAAGAAGAGCTCTTCCGCACCGCCCTCAAGACCTCGCTCGAGCCGTATTCGATCGACGTGGTCGAGCTGCTTTCCGGACTCGACGAGATGGGTCAGATCCGGAAGCTCGTCGATCTCTACTACGACTTCGTGAGCCAGAACGTGTACTCCGTCCGTTTCATGCTCTCGCTGGTCGTGCGCGAGGAAAAAAACCTCGACGATCTTCTCGACCGCATCACCGAGCTGTACCGCATCTACTGCAGCATGCTCGCGGACATCTTGCAGACGGGGCGTGAGAAGGGTGCGTTCCGCTCGAGCGTCAATCCGCCGGCGGACGCGGCGCTCATCATGGCGAGCTTGAACGGCATCCTGGTGCAGGGCTTCGTGGGCGGCGGTCTTCAACCCGAGCCGCGGCTGCTGCTGGAGCAGCTCAAGATCGGTCTCAGCGAGCGTCTTTTGCAGCCGGCCTGACACGCGCATGTTCGATCGCGAGCGCGCAAGCTGACGAGCGCGGCGCGATTTGCAAACACGGTTTCTTTGACGTATGGCAACCGCCGACATGCGCGACTGGGTCCGGAGCGTGGCCGAGAAGGCCGAGAAGCGCATGCTCGTCAACGGCCGGATCGGCCGGCGCGGCAATCGTGAGAAGGATCTGTTCACGCTGCGCGCGCGCCACGTGAAAGGTCTGTTCGCCGAGTTCGAAGGCCTCGCGACCGCCATCAACAAGGAGATCAGCAAGCAGGCGATCAAGTGCCAGCGCGCGCTCAATCCCAAGAATCTCGGCGGGATCGAGGTGCCGGACGGCGCCCGCCTTGCGATCGAGTTTCTCGATCGCCGCGTCGAGATCGTCGTGCAGCCGCTTGCAGCAGGTCGGCGGACGTCCCGCGCCGGTCGGGCGCCTCGCGACCGCGTCGGTGATTCAATACGATCGCTCGAACCCGTCGGCGGCCGACTGGTTCGACATCTCGCTCCGCGAGGACGGGGCGTGGGCGTGCAAGTCGCCCGACGGCAGCGCGCCCGAGCCTGGCTTCAGCGAGCGCGAGATGCGCGGCTTGATCGAATGGCTGGTTTCGTAGTGCGGTCCCGTAGTTGGCCGGTTTCGTAGTTGACCGTCTCGCGCTCTGATGGCAGCGCTCGACGGCGGCGGGGCGCTACTGCAACTGCTGCCGCACCGCCGCGAGCGCACCGCGCGCGAAGCGTGAACCCGGGTCGATCACGAGCGCGCGTTCGAACTCGGTGATGGCGCGCATCAGCATGCCCTTCGCCCAGTAGACGCGCCCGAGGTTGCAGTGCGGGAAGTGGCGCGGCTCGTAGCGGGGCGCGTCGATCGCGCGTTCGAGCCACGGGATCGCGTCGTCGAGCTTGCCCTGCTTGAGCAGATACGAGCCGATGTCGTTGTAGGGATTCCCGAAATCGGGATCGAGCGCGATCGCTTTCTTGCACTCCGCGATCGCGTCGTCGAGCCGGTCCTGGAAGCTGTACGTCCACCCGAGAAACGTGTGCGCCTCCGCGGTGGGATGGCACGCGATGGACTCCTGGTAGCGTGCGATCGCCTCGTCGAGGCGGCCCGCCATCTGGAGCTGGTAGGCCTCGGCGAAGAGCCGCTGCGCCTGCGCTAGCCGGTCGTCGGTGTCGCTCATGCGCGTTCGGTCGCTTGCAGCCAGAACGACAGCCCGACGTAGAACGCCGGGTACGCCAGGCTTCCCCAGAGCAACGCGGGTGGCGTGTCGGGGCCGATCCAGAGGGCGAGGATCAGCACGGCGGCCCAGACGAGCCCGAGCGCGATGGTCAGGGTGCCAAAGCGCGGTGCCCGCGACGGGTAGAGGAACTTGAGCGGCGCGAAGACCAGGACCGAAAGGACGACGAGCCATGCCGCCGCTGCCCGCGGGGAGAGGTGCAGCACGAAGATGTAGAACGCGACCACGTTCCAGTACGAAGGAAAGCCGCGAAAGTAGTGATCGGTGGTCTTGGCGTCGGTGCGCGCGAAGCCGTACGCGCTCGCGATCAGCGGCGCGGCGGCGCACAGCGTGGCGGCGGCGCCGGCGGGCAGCAGGTGCGCCTGGTAGAGCAGCACGATCGGCACCACCACGTAGGTGAGGTAGTCGACGATGTCGTCGAGGCGGGCGCCGTCGAACCACGGCAAGACGCGCTTCACCTGTGCGGCGCGCGCCAGCGCGCCGTCGGAGCAATCGATCGCCAACGCCACCGCGAGCCAGCGGAACGCGTCCAAGAACCGCTCCTCGCCGATCGCCCGCAGCGCCATGAACGCGATCACCGCGCCGCTCGCGGTGTAGGCGTGCACGCCCCATGCCGCGATCACCTTCAGCAAGCCGGCGGGCTCGGTCGCGCCGATCGGATCAGCCTGGTCGGCCATCACGCCGGGCCCGTCAGCCCGCGAGCGGGAAGCGTCCGTGCTCGCCAGCACCGCCCGTCGCGGCGTCGAGCGGGATGGTCAGCGTGATGCGCACCCCCGCTTGCACGCGCGAACGGATGTCGATGCGACCGTGGTAGTACGCGACGCGCTCGCGCATCCCGAGCAGGCCGACGCCGCCGAGCGACGGCGTGCGCCGGAAACGCTCGACGTCGAAGCCGACGCCGTCGTCGGCGATCGTGAGCACGACCTCGCTGCCGGGTATCGCCAACTCGACGTCGACGTGGCGGGCGTTGGCGTGCTTGATGATGTTGGTGAGCGCCTCCTGCGTCACCCGGTACAGCAGCACCTCGATGGCGCCCGGCAGCCTGGTCTCGGCCGGCGGCGTCCGAAGGTCGACGGGAATGCGGGTGCGCGCGGTGAATTTCTCGACCAGCCACTGCAGCGTCGGAACCAGACCGAAGTCGTCGAGCATCGACGGCCGCAGCAGCTGCGACATCGTGCGCACCTCGTTCACCAGCTCCATGACCTGCTCGCGCACCTCGCGTACTCGTCCCTGCAGGCCGGTGGTGTCGAGCTCGGTGTTGCGCTCGATCATGCCGAGATCCATCTTGATCGCCGTCAGCACCTGCCCGACGCCGTCGTGCAGCTCGCGCGAGAGCTGGCGCATGCTCTCCTCCTGCAGTTGCACGCGCATCTGCGACAACTTGCGCAGCTCGACCTCGTGACGCCGCGCGGTCTCGAAGAGCTCGGCGTTGGCAAGCGCGGCACCGGCCTGGCTGGCGAGCGCCGCGGCCAGCTCCAGGTCGGGGGCGCCGCCGTCGGCGGCGAGACCGGCGAGAATCAGCCCGAGGAGATCGTTCTTGAAGACGAGCGGCAGGCACATCACGTCGGCGGTCGCGATCGCCTCGGCGACCGTGGCGGGCAGCGCGGTCGCGAGCGTGGCGAGCGCCACCACGTTGGGCTTCTTCGATGAATGGCAGAGGCTCGCCAGGTCGACCGGCGCTTCCAGCGTCAACTGCCTTCCGCTCGCGCCGGCGGCAATCGCGTAGGCATCGACCACGTCACCGAGGTCGGGCGGATACCAGAGAACGACCAGGCGCGGAAGCGCGAGCGTCGCGAGGGTCTTCTCGGCGACCAGCTTCAGCACGTTCTCGATCTCGAGCGTCGAGGTCGTCGCGCGCGTCACGTCGTAGAGCGTCGAGATGTTGCGGGTCGCCTCGGCGACGCGGCGCTCGAGCTCGGCGCTGTACCGCTCGAGCGCGCCGCGGGCCTCATCGAGGCGCGCGGTCATGTGATTGAACGCGATGGCGAGCTCGCCGACCTCGTCGTTGGTGCGCAGCGGCACCGTCGCCAACGATTTCCCTGGATCGCGAGCGATGGTGCCGGCCCAGTCGGTCACGATCTCGATCGGGCGGGTCAGCCGGCGCGCGAGCAGGAAGCCCTGGAAGAGCGCCAGCAGCAGGGTCGCCAGGAACACCAGGCTGCCGCGACGCAGCATGCTGTCCAGCTCGCTGGCGAACTCGTGCCGGAACACCACCACCACGACGCGCCGGCCGGCGTCGTCGAGGCGGGCGAAGGCCGCGATGCGCGGCTCGTAGACGCGATCGACCAGATGATCGTGGTCGCCGCTCAAGATCGCGCGCACCGAAGCGGGCCGGAATCCTTCGTCGCTGAGATGGTGGGAACGGGTATCTCCCATGCTGACCGTCCCGTCGGCGTCGACGACGAACGCGTAGCCCGAGGGCCCGAGCTCGCATGCGTGCCTCACGCTCCCGCCACCAGCGGAGATCGCCGGCACTGCTGCCGGGCTCGGTCAACTCGGCGGCGAGATACCGCACTTCGGTCGAGATACGCTCGCCGATCTGCTCCTCGAGAATACGCTCGCCGCGGCTGTAGAACATCGGACCGAGCAGCAGCAGCGCGCAGACGGTCAGAATCAGCGAGCAGGCGAAGATCTTGGTGTAGAGCGGGATGCGACGTCCCGCCGGCGGGGCGATGGCGCGCGAACGGCCGAGCCGCTTGAGGAGCGGGGCGAGCAGCCACTCGAGATACAGGAACGCGAACAGCGCGCCGATCAGACCCGTGACCAGGCCGAGCACGATGACCTTCACGAGCTCGACCGACGGCAGTTGAGAGAAGATGCGGAGCTGCAGCGCGCCGACCGAGTAGCCGACCACGGAGGTCACCAGCAACACGAGCGCGGTGCGCATCGGAAAATCGAGCAGCGCGCGCTCGAGCCCGGCGGCCTCGGCGGGATCGACGTGGCTGGGATCGGCGAATACGCGCTCCCAGCGCCGCGTGATCGCGCGGAACCAGCGCTCGGGGACAAGGAAGGGCCCGAAGAACCCGCACGCCGGGACCTCCCACGCGTAGCAAATGAAGACCCAGCTGGCCTGCTTGGCGTCGAGCAGCCACGCGAAGAGCGAGTAGGGAAGTCCGAGGCCCCACCAGGTGCCCATGGCGACCAGGACGGCGGCGCGGATCGACCAGCGGAACTGCTTCGGATGCTCGATCTTGCTCGCGAGCCGCGTCGTCTCGCTCATTGTGGACGCTCGACGATCATGGCGACCGCCTCGCCGCCGCCGAGGCACAGCGTGGCGAGACCGCGCCGCAGACCACGCTGCTCGAGCGCGGAGAGTAGTGTGACGAGCACGCGCGCACCGCTCGCCCCGATCGGGTGACCGAGCGCGATCGCGCCGCCGTGGACGTTGATCCGCGCCGGATCGAGATCGAGCGCCCGGATCGCCGCCAGCGCCACCACCGCGAAGGCCTCGTTCACCTCGATGAGATCGATCGCGTCGATCGCGAGACCGGCGCGCGCCAGGACCTTGCGGATGGCGTCCACAGGCGCGATCGGGAACTCCGCGGGTGCACGGCCGGCGGCGGCGGAAGCGACCACGCGTGCCCGCGGCGTGAGACCGTGCGCCCGCACCGCGTCGGCGCTCGCGAGCAGGAGCGCCGCGGCGCCATCCGCGAGGGTCGAAGCGTTGGCGGCGGTGATGGTGCCGTCCTTCTCGAAGCTCGGTCGGAGCGTGGCGACGCGCGTGAAGTCGACCCGCGCGGGCTCCTCGTCGGTGTCGACGTTGACGGTTCCACCGCGCGCCGCGACGGCGACCGGCACGATCTCGGCGGCGAAGCGGCCGTCGGCGATCGCGGCCTGCGCGCGCCGATAGCTTTCGACGGCAAAGGCGTCCTGCGCCGCGCGGTCGATGCCATGCTCGCGCGCGCAACGCTCGGCGGCGTTCCCCATGTGGAAGTCGTTGTAGGGATCCCAGAGCCCATCGAGGATCATCGCGTCGAGCAGCGGTCCAGGGCCGAGGCGATGACCGTGACGCGCGCGCGGCATCAAGTAGGGAGCGCGCGTCATGCTCTCCATGCCCCCCGCGGCCACGACGTCGGCGTCACCGAGGACAATCGCCTGTGCCGCGAGCGTCACCGCCATCAACCCGGAGCCGCAGACCTTGTTGATCGTGAGCGCGCCGTGATCGCGCGGAATGCCGGCGCCGAGCCCCGCTTGCCGCGCCGGCGCCTGGCCGAGCCCGGCGGCGAGGACGTTGCCCATGATGACCTGCTCGACGGCTTGCGGAGGAACACCGGCGCGCGCCACGGCGGCTGCGAGCGCCACCGCGCCCAGCTCCGGGGCGCTCATGGACGCCAACGCGCCGCCGAAACTGCCGATCGGCGTGCGGGCACCGCTGATGACGTAGGCCTCGCGCATAAGTCGCTAGGCGGACAGGATGATTCTCGCAACTTCGCCCGGTGGCTTCAACCGACGAAGCTACCGGACTTTCGCCCCAGCCTCGCCCCCGTCCGCGCGGGGCGCGAGAAAATACAGCTCGCCGCGTGCCTTCATCCTTCCCGCACGCGGTTCGGCTTCCGTCCCCTCGCCGAAGAACAGGTCGACGCGCGCCGGCCCCTGGATGGCGGCGCCGCTATCCTGGTTCAGCATGAGACGCGCGAACGGGCGTTCCGGCGACGCGGTGCCGACGGCGCCTCCGCCGGGGTGCAGCCGCACGAACGCGAGCGCCCCCGGCGGGTAGATCGAAGGATCGGTCGCGATCGAGCGGCCGCCGATGAGGGGTACACCGAGACTCCCGACCGCTGGCCCATCGAGCGGCCGGAAGAAAACGTAGCGAGGGTTGGAGTCGAGTACCCGGTCGCGCTCGCCTGGATGGTCCGCGCACCAGCGCCGTATGCCGTCCATCGAAGCGGTGTCGGGCGTGAGCTGCCCTTCGTCTATCAGGAGCTTTCCGATACTGACGTACGGATGGCCGTTGGAAGCGGCGAAACCGATCGTACGCCGCGCGCCATCGGGCATCAGCAGCGTGCCCGAACCCTGGATCTGCAGGAAGAAGAGCGCTACCGGGTCCTCCACCCAGGCGAGGATCGGGCTTGCCGCGACCACCCCACCGTTGATCTGGGCGCGTGTGTAGTAGGGCACGAGCCGTCCGGCATCGACACGCCCGACGATCTGGCCGGGGGAGCCGGCGTCGACGGCGAAGTCGCGGAGCGACACCGTGACGAGGTCGGGAGGTCGTCCGAGGATGGGATGGCGAAAGCGGTCGTCCCGCACCTCGCGCGCCGCGAGCGTCGGCACGTAGTAGCCGGTATAGAGAACGTCCGCCGGGGCCGTCGATCGGTAGGCGACGAATCGGCGGCTGATCTCGGCGCGCAGCGCTGCCGGCGAGGGATCGGTAGCAAGAAATCCGACGAGCTCTTCGAGGGCGCCCCGCATGCCCGCGACCGTCACCTGATCGGCGCCGAAGCCGACCGGTCGATCACCGGGCAGACGCGCATAGTAGGCGAGGCTCGAGCGCACGGCTTCGGCGAGGCTCGCCCGATCGCCATCGTCCGCGAGCTCAGGCACGACCTGAACGCGGCTGAGCGCCGGCCGCGGCACCGCCGAAGGACGCAGGAGCGGCCGGCAGGCGACGAGCTCGAGCGCCAGCGCTCCGACCAGGGCCCATCGCCAGGCCGCGTTCAATTGACGGTGATCGCGGCGGCGATTGGCTGATAGCGATGGGGCAGAAGATGCGCACCGCCTCAGCCAACTTTCCGTCGTACTAGCGGATCGGGAAGCCAAGCGACCAATCGCTACGCGGCCGCGGCATAGGCCTGACGGGCCGCCGCCACCCCTGCCCCGGGCTCGACCCGGAAACCGTGGCGCGGAAGCACGCGCTCGAGGACGGCGAGCAAGGTCGTGACATTGGTGCTGGTGCTCGACTCGCCCATCAGCCCGATCCGCCAGATCTTGCCCTTGAGCGGTCCGAGCCCGCCGCCGATCTCGATCTGCTCTTCCTCGAGCAGCGCGCGTCGGACCGCAGCGTCGTCGACTCCCGCCGGTATGCGCACGCTGTTCAGCATCCAGAGCCGGTGCGGCGCTGCGACCGCCAGGGCGAGCCCGAGCGCCTCGAGCCCGGCGACCAGCGCCTCGTGGTTGGCGCGGTGGCGGCGCGAAGCGCGCCTCCAGTCCCTCTTCCGTCACCAGCCGCAGCGCCTCGTAGAGGGCGTAGTTCATCGAGATCGGCGCCGTGTGGTGGTAGACGCGCTCCTCGCCCCAGTACTTCTCGATCATCGTCAGGTCGAGGTACCAGCTCTGCACCTTCGGGCTTCGCGCGCGTAGCGCCGTCGACGGCGCGCGGTCCGAACGTGACCGGCGCCAGGCCGGGCGGACAGCGAGAGGCACTTCTGCGTGCCGCTGTAGCCGGCGTCGATGCCGCCACGCGTCGATCTCGACCGGACAGCCGCCGAGCGAGGTGACGCAGTCGACGACGAAGAGCGCGCCGGCCTCGTGCGCCAGGCGGCCGATCTCCTCGAGCGGCTGCCACGCGCCGGTCGAGGTCTCGGCGTGCACCAGCGCGACGAGCTTCGGGCGCCGTGTACGCGCGCAGCGCCGCGGCGATGACGTCGTCGGGTACGATCGTCGCCCCACGGCGCCTCGACGGCGACCACGGTCGCGCCGGCAGCGCGTCGACGATCTCGGCCATGCGCGTGCCGAAGACGCCGTTCACGCCGATCACGACCTCGTCGTCCGGGCTCGACCAGGTTGACGAGGCACGCCTCCATGCCCGGCGCTGCCGGTGCCCGAGATCGGAAGCGTGAGCTCGTTCGTCGGTCTGGAACACGACGCGCAGCAGGCGCTTGGTCTCCTCCATCAACGCGACGAACGCCGGATCGAGGTGGCCGATGAGCGGCGTTGCGCAGCGCGCGAGCACGCGCGGATGGACCTCGCTCGGTCCGGGGCCGAGGAGCAAGCGTCGCGGTGGCGGGAAGACGTCACGTGACATCGTGCGTTCGTCGATCGTCGGCGCCGCTTGGAAGCCGTCGCAACTATCGTGGTAAGGTCGCAGCGTGTCAACGTCGCGAATCGCTCTCGTGGCGGGTTCCGGCGCGAGCTGCGTCGAATCGTCGGAGCGAGCGGCCTGCGTCGTCTGCCCGCGCTGACCGGACGCGTGCTACGAGTGCGACGGCTACACGCTCGAGCGCGCGGCCCCCGAGCTCGTCGTCCTGCCGCGCGACGACCGCGCAGGTCGCGGCCGTGCGTGCGGGCCTGCGGCGCGCGCACGGCGTTCGCGTTCGTGCCGCGCGGCGCCGGCACCGGGCTCTCGGGCGGCTGTCTGCCGCGTCGCGGCGCCGGTGATGATCTGCACCAGCCGCCTGCAGCCGCATCGGTGCGATCGACGTGCGCCAACCGGCGCGTGCGTCGTCGAAGCGGGCGTGGTGAACGCCGCCGTGTCGCGCGCCGTCCGCGCAGGCCGGGCTCCACTACGCGCCCGATCCGTCGAGCCAGCCCGCGTGCACCATCGGCGGCAACGTCGCCGAGAACTCCGGCGGTCCGCACACGCTCAAGTACGGCGTCACGACCAACCACGTGCTCGGCGTCGAGCTGGTGCTGCCCGACGGCGAGGTGGTCGAGCTCGGCGGGCCGATCGAGGACGGCGCCGGGCTACGACCTGCGCGGCCTCGTGGTCGGCGCCGAGGGCACGTTCGGCATCGTCACCGCGCGCGACCCTGCGCCTCGATGCGCGCGCCCGAGGCGTGACGCACGCTGCTCGCGGTCTTCGAGATCGGTCGACGCCGCGAGCGACGCGGTCTCCGGCATCATCGCCGCCGGCATCGTGCCGGCGGCGCTCGAGATGATGGATCGCGCTCATCGTCGAGGCGGTCGAGGCGGCGTACCACTTCGGCTTTCCCGACCGACGCCGGCGCGGTGCTGATCGTCGAGCTCGACGGCCCGGCCGCCGGGCTCGACGCGCAGGCGGCGCGCGTCGTCGGCGTCTGCCGCGAGCGCACGGCGCGCGCGAGGTCGCGTGCCGCCGCCGACGAGGCGGAGCGCGCCGCGCTCTGGAAGAGCCGCAAGCGCGCGTTCGGCGCCGTCGGCCGGCTGGCGCCGAACTACTGCACGCAGGACGGCGTCGTGCCGCGCACGCGCGTGCCCGAGATCCTGCGCGCGCATCGCGGCGGTCGGCGAGCGCCACCGCCTGCGCATCGGCAACGTCTTCCACGCCGGCGACGGCAACATCCATCCCATCCTGCTCTACGACGAGCGCGACCCGGACGAGGTGGCGCGCGTGCTCGCGGCCGGCCGCGAGATCCTCGAGGCGTGCGTCGAGCTCGGCGGCAGCGTCACCGGCGAGCACGGCATCGGCGTCGAGAAGATGCAGCGAGCTGCCGCTCATCTTCGACGACGCGGGATCTGCTCGGTGATGCAGCAGGCTGCGCGCCGTGTTCGATCCCGACCAGCGCGCCAACCCGGGCAAGATCTTTCCCACCGCCGGCGGGTGCGTCGAGCAGCGCATGCCGCGCCGGCAGGCGCCGCTGTGACGATCGGCGCGCGTCATCTTCCGGTGCACGTCATCACCGGCATGCAGGGGTTGCTGGGTGAGGGCGCGCGCACCGACGCGCCGGCACGCCGCGACTGCGCGATCGCCGGCGTCGCGCCGGACCTGGTCGCGTATCCCTCCGATGCGCGCGAGCTGCGTGCCTGCATCGAGGTGACGGCGACCGGAGGCGGCGCGCTCGTTCCCCTCGGTCTCGGAGCGCACCGCGCGCTCGGTCACGTTCCGGCGCGCTACGACGTTGCGCTCTCGACGAGGCGCCTCACGCGGGTCCTCGACTACACCCCCGCCGACATGACGATCGCGGTCGAGAGCGGTCTCACGGTGGCGGCGCTGCAGGAGCTGCTCGCCGGCGAAGGGCAGTGGTTGCCGGTCGATCCACCGCTGCCCGCCAAGACGACCGTGGGCGGCCTGATCGGCGCCGCGCTCGCCGGTCCGATGAGCGCCTCGCAGGGACGGGTGCGGGACTACTTGATCGGCGTCACCTTCGCCACCGCCGACGGACGATCGGCGCATGCCGGTGGGCAGGTGGTGAAGAACGTTGCCGGCTACGATCTGATGAAGCTCCTGATCGGCTCGCTCGGCACGCTCGCGGTCGTGACCGACGCGGTCTTCAAGGTCCGGCCGCGCCCCGCCGCGACGCGCTGCCTGGTGGTCGCATGCGCCGACCTGGGGCGTGCCGTGGCGCTCGGCGAAGGTCTCGCCGAGGGCAACGTCGCCGCGCT
Organism: uncultured delta proteobacterium; assembly: GCA_963846105.1. GTDB lineage: Bacteria > Desulfobacterota > Binatia > UTPRO1 > UTPRO1 > CAWJUT01. Next base: position 271,282 of record CAWJUT010000017.1, on the reverse strand, counting down.
TGCCGCCACCGTCGCGGTGGAGCTCGGCGAAGGAGCGGGCCGCCCGGCGTTGGTCGCGGTGCTCGGCGGGGTCGAGGCCGACGTCGCCGCCGAGCGCGAGCGCCTCCTCGCGCTCGTGCAACGCGCGGGTGCGAGGGTCGCGCTCGAAGCGGAGGGCGAAGAGCCCGCGGCGCGTACCGTACGCACCCAGCTGCGCGATTTCGTGCGCACGGCGCCCGGCACCCTCGTCGTGCGCGCCAGCACACTGCCGCGCGGCGCGGGCGGGCTCGCAATGGCGATCGTCTCGGCGTTCGGGGCGGGTGCGGGGCGGTGTCTTCTCGATCCACGTGCCGGCAGCGTCACGCTTGCGATCACTGTGACTGACGCGGCGGCGGCGCTCGACGTTCTGCGTCGCCTGGTCGGCGAGCACGGCGGGCACCTCGTCGTCGAGCGCTGGCCGCAGACCCTCGCCGCCGGCATCGACGTCTGGTGGCCTCTGCCGCCGGCGCTGGGGCTCATGCGGCGTCTCAAGACGACGCTCGATCCGAACGGCGTCCTCTCCCCCGGGCGCTTCGTCGGGAGGCTCTAGTGTCTGCCCGCGAGCACGGCACCGTGCGATCGGAGCCCGCCGAGGATCTCGCGCGGGTGCCGCCGGGCGGCTTTGCGCCGGCGGCGCGCTTTCTCGACTGCGTGCATTGCGGCCTCTGTCACACCGCCTGCCCGACGTACCTCGAGCTCGGTACCGAAGCTGATTCGCCGCGCGGGCGGATTCATCTCATGCGCGCGCTTCAGGAAGGCAGCATCCCGCTCGACGACGAAGCGGCAAACCATCTCGATCTCTGTCTCGGCTGTCGTGGCTGCGAGACCGCGTGTCCTAGCGGCGTCGAGTACGGTGCGCTCATCGAGGCGGCACGCCCGTGGGTCGAGCGCCACCGGCGGCGTCCGTTCACTGAGCGCCTGCGACGCCGGGTGACGCTCGCGCTCTTGCCCTATCCGCGCCGGCTGCGAGTCCTGCTCTGGCCACTGCGAGCCGCGGCGCGCCTCGGGATGGTTGCCGGCCTGCGCTGGCTCGCCCGCCGCTTGCCCGAGCGCTGGTGCTACCGGCTCCACCTCATACCGGACGTGAGCGAGCCGCGGGCACGTCTCGCGTACGACACGCCCGCGCGCGGTCACGAGCGCGCGCGCGTCCAGTTGCTCGCCGGGTGCGTCATGCCCGAGCTGTTCGCGCACACGACGCGCAACACGCTCACGGTGCTGGTCGAGAACGGATGTCGCGTGCTCGTGCCGGCCCGCCAGGTCTGCTGTGGTGCGCTGGCGCTGCACGCGGGAGCGCGGCGAACGGCCGAGCGGTTGGCGCGCGTCAACATCGACGTCTTCGAGGGTGATGCGGACGATCCGGTGATCGTCAACGCCGCCGGGTGCGGCGCGATGATGAAGGAGTACGGTGCGCTGCTCGCCGGCGATCCGATCTACGCGGCACGCGCGCGGGCGCTGGCGGCACGGGTGCGCGACGCGACCGAGTTTCTCGCGGCTTTGCCGCTCAAACCGCCGCGGCAGGGCGGTGTGTCCCGGCGAGTCGCGTATCACGACCCCTGTCACCTCGCGCACGCGCAGGGGATCCGCCGGCCCCCGCGCGACCTCCTGGCCGCGATTCCCGGACTCGACCTGGTCGCGATGGACGACGAGGATCTGTGCTGCGGCTCGGCCGGTCACTACAACGTCATGCAGCCCGCGATGGCTGAGCGTCTGGTGGCGCGCAAGGTGGCGGCCATCCGGGCGAGCGGCGCGGACGTGGTGGCGACCGCCAACGCGGGCTGCGCGCAGCAGCTCGAGGCGGGGCTCCGTACCGCCGGGCTCTCGACCCCCGTGCGGCATGTGCTCGATCTGCTCGCCGACGCGTATCGTGAAGGATCGACCGCGTGACGACTTGCCATTTTTTTGGCAAGCGCGGGCAGTTTCGGGAGGGCGCAAACCGGCCGCGAGTCGTCATGTCCGCGTCTGGACGTGACGCTCGCGCGCGGGGAGAGTGGCACGGCAGTTGCTTTAGTTTGAAGTCGTGATTGCCCGCTGGCTCGTCGAGAACCCGCTCGCGCGCGAGACGCTGCGCACCGTCGGCGCGGCCTACGGCGTCGGTGTGTTGATCGCGGCGCTCGCCATGCTCGCCACCGTCGACGACGGACACGTCGGCGGTACGCTGGCGGTCCTGCTGGTGCCAATCGCGATCGTCCTTGCCGCAATTGCCGTACGATCCGGCGCGACGGCGATCCGTATCGTGCGCAGTTGGCAGCTGCGCGCCAACGTCGGGCGTGCGCTCGCCGTGCTCGCGCCCGAGTATCGTCTGCTGGCGCGTGATGTCTCGTCGCCTGGTGGGGAGGGCCACGTCGCCATCGGTACCAACGGCGTCTTCGTGATCCTCGCACGCTCCGACGGGGGGGCGCGTGACCGCGTCGAGCCGGCGCTTGTTCGTGAACGCGCGTCTGCCATGGCGCGATCTCGTGGACGACTGTCGCGTCGATGCCCTGCGCGTACGCGAGCGGGTGCGTCGCGCCCTCGGCCACGAGGTGCCGGTGCACGCGGTTCCGTGCTTCGCGCGTGCGGTGGTGGCGGTTGGACAGGAGATCCAGGGCGTCAAAGTGGTGCACGTGGGCCGTGTGGCGCGGTTGATCTCGAGCGCGGCCATCGCGACGCCGCTCGCGGCGTCGGACGTCGCGAAGATCTCCACGGCGCTGGAGAAAGTGGATACGCCGGCGCCCGTGCCGGCGCGACGCCTTGCGCCATCACGTAGGCCGTCCACGGCCGCCCGGCGTCTGGCGCTAGTGGGACGCGGCTCCGCGCGCCCCCGCGAGATGCCCTCGGCGCCCTGAAAGGTGACGCCAGGAGCTCGCGAAGGTACTCGTCGTTGTTGCAAAGCCGTAGGCAGGATGGTAGGTAGCCCTGTAGTCGTGAGGTGAAGGTAGTCGTCCGCAGAGCGGCCGTGGTGATACCAGCCACGGCTTTGTTGTATGTGGCAGAACCCTCCCTCGAGACGAGTTCCGGACGAAAGGAGGGAAAAAGCAAATGGCAGTTGGTCATGTGAAGTGGTTCAACCCTGAGAAGGGCTTCGGCTTCATTCGCCAGGAGAACGGCGAGGACGTGTTCGTGCACTACTCGGCGATCAATGGCGAGGGTTTCCGAACGCTCGAAGAGGGTCAGAAGGTCGAGTTCGAGATCACCAAGGGCCCGAAGGGCCTGCAGGCGGCGAACGTTACCAAAGCAGCCTGACGAAGCCCGCCCATTCGGGCGGCAGCGCGTTAGGCGCTTTAACTAATCCGCCCCGGGGAGCATCGCTCCCCGGGGCGTTTCTTTTCGCCCGGACGCGCATGCTGTTCCGGGCGGCTCGCGGTGACGCGCTTCATGCGACCACGCCGTCGGCGCGCAGGCGGGCGATCTCGTCGTCGGCGAGGCCGAGCACGCTGCGCAGCACGTGGTCCGTGTGCTCGCCGAGCAGCGGACCCGGTGCGGCGACGAAGCCCGGCGTGCTCGTGAGACGGAACGGCACGCCATCGACGGTGACGGGCTCGGCCTCCGGCGTCGGCACGGTCGCCCAGTAGCCGCGCGCCGCGAGCTGCGGGTTGCGATCGCAGAGATCGACGGCGTCGGCGACGACACCGGCCGCGACGCCGGCGGCCTGCAACCGCTCCATCAGCTCGTGCGGCGTCGAAGGTCGCCGTGCATGCCGCCAGCTCGGCATCGAGGGCGTCGGCGTGCTGCTCGCGCGACGCTGCCGTCGCGAAGCGCGGGTCGCGGGTCCATGGCGGATCGCCGAGCGCGCCCGCGAGACCGCGCCACTGCGCGTCGTCGAAGACCGTCACCGCGCACCAGCGGTCCGTGCCGCGGCACGGGTAGACGCCGTAGGGCGCGCCGGGGCGCTCTTGCGAGCGATTGCCGCACGGGCGTGCGGCGCGCTCGTTGGCGGTGAAGTCGAGGAGCGCCGGACCGATGAGCGCGCAGGTGTTCTCGAACTGTGCGAGATCGACGAGCTGGCCTTCGCCGGTGCGGGCACGATGCTGGAGCGCCGCCATGACCGCGAGCGCGGCGGCGTGGCCGCCCGCCATGTCGGCGTACGAATAGCCCCAGCCCGCCGGCTCGCCGTCCGGCTCGCGCATGAGCAGCGTGAACCCGGAGAGCGCTTGCAAGGTCGGACCGTAGCTCACGTAATCGCGGTGCGGCCCCGTGAGACCGAAGCCCGACATGCTGACCGCGACGACGTCGGGACGGATGGCGGTGAGCCCGGCGTAGTCGAGCCCCCAGTTGCGCATGACGCGGGCGCTGAAGTTGTCGATGACGACGTCGGCGGCGGCGACCAGACGGCGCGCCAGCGCTTGCCCTTCCGGCCGCCCCATGGCGAGGACGATGCTCTGCTTGCCGCGGTTGAGGTTGCCGGTGAAGCCGCCGCGCCGGGTGCCGAAATCGAGCGAGTCGCGGCGCTCGATCTTGACGACGCGCGCGCCCTGGTCGGCGAGGATGCGGGTGGCGACCGGTCCAGCGACCACCCACGTGAAGTCGAGGACGGTGACGCCGTCGAGGGCGCGCGTCCCGGTGCGCGCCGCCAGCCGCGCTGCGAGCGGGTCGGCGTCGTTCGAGGTCGCGCGCACGGTGACGCGCGGACGCGGCGAGCGCATGGCAACCTGGCCCGCGCCCGAAGCCGCGGCGATCTCCGCCGCCCCGAGCCCGAGCGCGCCCAGAACCTCGCCGGTGTGCTCGCCGAGGAGCGGCGGCCGCCGCCGGATCGCCCACGGAGTCCGGCCGAAGAGATACGGGGCACCGGGGTAGAGAATCGTGACCTCCAGCTCGGGGTGGACGACCGGAACCCAGAACCCGCGTGCGGCGAGCTGCGGGTTCTCGTGCTGCGCTTCCGGCGGCAGCACCTTCGCGTACGGAATGCGGCGCAGCTGCGCGCCCTCGACCACGTCGGCGACGTTCTGGTCCCGCACCCAGGCGTCGAGCACGTCGAAGAGGTGCTCGGCATGGACGCGACGGTGGGTGAAGTCTTCCCACTCCGGGCCCACCAGATCCGCGGCCATGCCATCGGCGTTCACCCACTCCACCAGGGACGTCCAGTCGCCGAGCGTGCAGTGCATGAGGTAGCCGTCGCGGCAGCGCGCGACGCGGAAGTAGCGCGTCCAATGCAGGCTGCCGCCGCGGCCGTGCACGGTGCCGTTCTGGTGATAGAAGCCCGCGACCGGCTCGACCGCCGCGGCGGCGGCTTCGAGCACGCTCACGTCGACGTGCTGGCCGCGTCCGAGGCGGGCGCGCGCGTGCAGCGCGCAGAGGGTCGCGATCACGGCATAGAACGCCGCGCTGTGGAAGGCTTGCAGCCCGAGTGGATGGAGCGGCGCGCGATCGGGAAAGCCGTTCACGTACACCATGCCGCCGAGGGCCGCGGCGACCATCTCGGAGCCCGGCCGGTCACGCCACGGGCCCGTCTGACCGAACGGCGTGATCGACGTCCACACCAGCCGTGGATGCGCGCGCCCGAGACTCTCGTAGCCGACGTCGGCGCCAACGACCGCACCCGGCGGCGCGGTCTCGATGACCACGTCGGCTTCGGCCGCCAGGCGCGTGAAAGCGGCGGCGCCGTCGGCGCGCTCGAGGTCGAGCACCACCGAACGCTTGCTGGTGCCGTAGTACCAGTGAAAGAGGCTGCGATCGGGATGGGCGCGGTCGCGCCAGAACGGACCGAGCGCGCGCGAGCGCAGTCCGTCGGGCGGCTCGACGGCGATCACGTCGGCGCCGAGGTCGCCCATGAGCTTGCCGGCGAGCGCGCCGCTCTCGTCGGCGAGGTCGAGCACGCGCAGGCCGGCGAGCGGGCCGCCGGTGCTTGCGTTCCCGAGGCGGGACACCGCGGCGGTGGGTTGGCGGGTGGTCACGGCGACGAGATCCGCTCCGGGCTCTGCGGGCTCACGCCGCGGTTCCTATGCTCGCGGCCGTCTTTGCGTCAACAACCGAGAGCGCGAATGCCCGTGTACCAGCGGCCGCGAACGTGCGAAACATCGAGATCTCCGCCGATGATGGGAGTGTGAATGAGATCCGTCTGCCAGCGCTGCCGGCGCCCCGCCGCGTCCTGTTACTGTGCCCATCTCGTGCCGACGCCGAGCAGTACCCGGGTGATCTTCCTGCAGCATCCGCGCGAACGGCGCGTCGCCATCGGGACGGCGCGCATGGCGCACCTCGGGCTGCTCAACTCCGAGCTCCACGTCGGCGTCGACTTCGACGAGCATCCGCGCGTCCGCGCCCTTGCCTCCCCGCCGGGCGACGGCGCGGTCGTGCTCTTCCCGGCGCCGGACGCGCTCGAGCCCGAGGCGCTTCCCGCGGGACCGCCCCACACGCTCATCGTCATCGACGGCACGTGGATCCAGGCGCGGAAGATGCTGGCACGCAACGCGACCCTGCGCGCGTTCCCGCGCATCGGCTTCGTTCCGCGGCAGCCGGGTCGCTATCGCATCCGCCGCGAGCCCGCGCCCCATTGTCTCTCGACGATCGAGGCCGTCGTCGAGGTCCTTGGACGCGTCGAGCAGGACCCGGCACGTTTTCGGCCGCTTCTGCGCGCGTTCGAGCACATGGTCGAGACCCACATCGGATACAAGGAAGCGCGTCCGAACCCCTACCACCGCTCCCGCAAACGCCGGCGCCAGGCGTGTGCCGATCCCGTGCGTGACCAGTTGCGGGCGCGCTGGAAAGACGTCGTCGTGGTGTACGGAGAAGCCAATGCGCACCCGCGCGGCAGCGGGGTGCCGGGCGTACCGGAGCTGGTGCAGCTCGTGGCGCTCCGCCCCGCGACCGGCGCGCGCTTTGCCGCCGTGATCGCCCCGCGCCGTGCGCTCGCATTGGGTACCCCGATCCACCTCGAGATCGCGCCGGAGACGCTGCGAGCGGGCGAAGCGGTGGCCGACGCGATGGCGCGGTGGCGGGCGTTCGTGCGCGCGGACGACGTCCTTTGCGTGTGGGGGTCCTATTCGCTCGATCTCTTGCGCGCCGAAGGCGATGCCTCCCGCCCGTTCCTCGACCTGCGGACGGCGACGGCGCGACGGCTCGGCCGTAGCGCGGGCGGGGTCGTACCGGCGGCCACGCTCCTTGCCGGAACCGACGGAGCGCCGGCCCCGGGCGGAGGTCGTGCCGACCGGCGCATCGCCGCGCTGGCGGCGGTCGTCGAGAGTCTTTCGGCGTGAACGGGAGGACTGAGCATGACGAGCGAGGAAACGACCTGGAAGCGATGCAGCACGTGCAAGAAGCCGATCGCATTCGCCAGCGGCTACTATGCCTGCAACGTATCGACCTGTAACCGCCGAGCCGCTCTCTTCGTCTTCTGCTCGGTCGCCTGCTGGGACGGCCACGTGCCGGTCATGCGCCATCGCGATGCCTGGGCAGTCGAGGAGACCGCTCCGACCGCGGCAGAGTGGGCGCGGCAACAGGAAGGCGAGCACGTGCGGGAGTCGCCGGTGCCGGCGCGCGACCCGTCGAGCAAGAGTGTCGCACGCCTCTCCGCGGACGATGACCGGTCGCCGCCCGCCCGCGCCGCGGCGCCGCGCGACGTCCTCATCGTGGTGTCGAAGCTCAAGCTCTACATCCGCGAGACTGCCGGCATGAACACCTCGGACGATGTCGTCGAGGTGCTCTCCGACCGCGTGCGTGACCTGTGCGATCGGGCGGTCGAGGAAGCGCGGGTCGCAGCTCCGCAAGACCGTCATGGCGCGCGACTTCAAAAGGACGTGACGATGATCGACGCGGGGACCTCGACGGTGAGGTCGAGCTTCCTGCCGATCGTTCCGTCGCGCTCTCGACACCGCGCTGCTCTTGTGGATAGAGCGTGCCGCATGCGAACCCTGATCGTCGTCGTGTGCCTTCTCGCCGGGTGCAGCGCGCAGCGGCATGATGCGGACCCGGGCGGCGACGCCGGCACGTCGCGGTCTCTCGACTCCGGCTACGCGCGCGTCGACCTCGACCACGCGGCGCGCTTCATCGACCTCACGCATCCCTTCGACGCCGAGACGATCTACTGGCCGACCGAGCAGGGCTTCGCGCTCGAGCATGAGGCCGCGGGCGTGACCGCCGGAGGCTACTACTACGCCGCCAACAAGTTCTGCACCGCCGAGCACGGCGGTACGCACGTCGACGCGCCGCTGCATTTCAACGCCACCGGGCAGAGCGTCGATGCGATCCCGATCGACCGGCTCGTCGGCCCCGCGGTCGTCGTCGACGTCAGCGCCGCCGCGACGCAAGACCGCGACTACCAGGTGACGGTCGCCGATCTCGCCGACTGGGAACGGACGCACGGGCGCATCCCGGCGCGGGCGATCGTGCTTCTCCGCACCGGCTTCGGGCGCTACTGGCCCGATCGGGCGCGCTACATGGGCACCAACGAGCGCGGCAAGGCGGCGGTCGCGAAGCTCCATTTTCCCGGTCTTCATCCCGACGCGGCGCGCTGGCTGGTCGCCGAGCGCGCCATCGACGCGGTCGGGCTCGACACGCCGAGCATCGACTACGGGCAGTCGAAGAGATTCGAGAGCCACGTCGCGCTGTTCGCGCACCAGGTGCCGGCGTTCGAGAACGTCGCCAACCTCGAGCAGCTGCCCGGCCACGGGGTTCACCGTCGTGGCGCTGCCGATGAAGATCAAAGGCGGCAGCGGCGGCCCGCTGCGCATCGTCGCGATCGTCGCCCCGTGAACTGGCAGGGCGTTCCGCGGCCGCGATTGTCAGCCCCGCGGGCGCTGCGCTAAGGGAGTCCCATGGACGCCAAGGCCGGGGCGCGCGAGCGCCTGAATCGCGCCCAGAGCGATCTGCTGGCGCTGAGCCATCGCATTCACGCCCATCCCGAGGTCGGCTTCGAGGAGGAGCGCGCCGCCCTCTGGCTCGCGGAGAGCCTCGTCGGCCGCCGGCTTCGAGGTGAAGCGCGGCGTGTGCGACCTGCCGACCGCTTTCGTGGCGCGCGCCGGCTCGGGTCCGCTGCACATCGCGATCTGCGCCGAGTACGACAGCCTGCCCGGCATCGGCCACGCCTGCGGCCACAACATGATCGCGGCGATGGCGGTCGGCGCCGGGCTCGCGGCGGCGCGCGTCGCCGACGAGGTCGGGCTCACCGTCAGCGTCATCGGGACGCCGGCCGAAGAGGGCGGCGGCGGCAAGATCCTCCTGCTCGAGCGCGGCGCGTTCGCGGGCGTGCACGCCGCGATGATGGTGCATCCGGCGCCCTTCGACGTCGTCGCAGCCGCCGATTCTCGCCTGCGCCCAGCTCGAGGTGCAGCTACACCGGCAAGGAGGCGCATGCCTCGGCGTTTCCCGAGCTCGGCATCAATGCCGCCGACGCGCTCACCGTCGCGCAGACCGGCGATCGGGCTCCTGCGCCAGCACTACGCGCCACCGACCGCGTGCACGGCATCATCACCAAGGGCGGCGACGCGCCCAACGTCGTGCCGGCGCACACTGCCGCCAAGTACATCGTCCGCGCGCGCTCGCTCGATGCCCTCGACGAGGTGCGCGGCAAGGTGATGCGCTGCTTCGAGGCCGGCGCGCTCGCCACCGGCTCGACGCTCGCGATCGTCGAGGATCACCCGCCCTACGCCGAGATGCGCCACGACCAGGCGATCGCGGCGATCTACCGGCGGAACGCCGAAGCGCTCGGGCGCGTCTTCCCCGACCTCGGCGCCGCGGGCGAGCGCGCCGCGGGCTCGACCGACATGGGCAACATCTCGCTCGCGCTGCCCTCCATCCATCCGATGATCGGGATCGCGTCGCTGCCGGCGGTGAACCATCAGCCGGAGTTCACCGCCCACTGCGTGACCGCGATCGCGGACCAGGCCGTCGTCGAGGGCGCGCTCGCGATGGCGTGGACCGCGATCGACGTCGCTACCGACGCGACGCTGCGCGACCGCCTGCTCGCGGCGTCCACCTGAGAATCGCGTGAGCTTCGAAGTCCCCGAGCACGTCCGACCGATCCGCGCCCGCGTGCGACGCTTCGTCGAGGAGCGCGTCTATCCGGTCGAGCAGGTCCTCGACGACCGCGACTCCGACCAGGCGCGCGACGACCATGCTGCGGCCTGATGCGCGAGGCGAAGGACGGCGGGCCTCTGGGCGCTCGGGCATCCCGAAGGAGATCGGCGGCGGCGGGCTGCCGTTCCTCGACTACGTCTACGTGAACGAGGTCGTCGGCCGCTCCGAGCACGCCATGGTCGCGCTCGGCACGCACTCGCTGCAGGACTCGATCATGCTGAACCTGTACGCGTCGCCGGAGTGGCGCGAGCGCTACCTGGCGCCGCTGGTCGCGGGCGAGATCTTCCCGAGCTTCGCCATGACCGAGCCCGAGGTCGCCAGCTCCGACCCGACGCAGCTCCAGACCTCGCGCCGTGCTCGACGGCGACCACTGGGTGATCAACGGCCGCAAGTGGTTCACCACCGGCGCCGACCGCGCCGCCTACACCACCGTCATGGTGCGCACCGAGCCCGACGCGCCGCCGCACGCAGGCGTTCAGCATGATCGTCGTGCCGACCGACACGCCGGGCTACACCATCGTGCGCGAGATGCCCGTGATGGGCATGCTCGGCGGCCACTGCGAGGTCGCTCTACGACACGTCCGCGTGCCGCGCGAGAACCTGCTCGGCGGCGCGCGGCCAGGGCTTCCTGATCGCCCAGCAGCGCCTCGGCCCGGGACGCATCTTCCACTGCATGCGCTGGCTCGGGCAGGCGCAGCGCGCCTTCGACCTGATGTGCGAGCGCGCGAACAACCGCGTCGCGTTCGGCTCGCCGCTCGCCGACAAGCAGTCGATCCAGAACATGATCTTCGAGACCGCCGCCGAGATCCAGGCGTGCCGGCTGCTGACGCTCGCACGCCGCGCACAAGATCGACCAGGGCGACCCGGCGCGCGTCGAGATCGGGCTCATCAAGGTCGTCGGCGCGCAGCATGCTGCACAACGCCATCGACCGCGCCATCCAGGTCCACGGCGCCAAGGGCGTCACGTCCGACACGCCGCTCGAGCGCATGTACCGCCACGCCCGCTTCGCGCGCATCTACGACGGTCCCGACGAGGTGCACCAGATGACGGTGTCGCGGCGGATCCTGAAGGAGTACCGCGACGGGCGACGCTGGGACTTCGGCGGCAGCAGCTAGCGGCCGGCGCGCATGCATCGGGTCCTCGCGGCTACCGGCGGCTTCCTCCTCGCCGTGCTCTGGATGGACCTGATGTTCGACGTGCAGGCGCTCGGGCGGAAAGCCGGACCGGGCAACCTCCCGGAGAACGTGCTCGCCTCGATCGCCGGGTACTATCGGCGCGTCACCACCGACTCCTGTTCCGATGCGGTACCTCATCGGAACGGTCATGATGCTGACGATCGTGGGAAGCGTCTACCAGATCTTCGCTGGACCGGGCTCGCGCTCGATGCACGTCCTCGCGCTGGTGCTCGGCTGCGGCCCGATTGCGCTCGCCGGCGCGCGCATCTTCCCGGACGCCGTGACGCTCGGCGCGCGCGCGGTATCGATCGAGGAGCAGAGCCGCCTGGCGCGCGAGATCGGTCGCGCGCACGTGGTCTGCTTTCTCGCCATTGCTGCGTTCGTGGCTCTGCAGGTCTGCCACGGCTGACGCGCTCGTCGTCATGGCGCGATCGTACGAGTTCTCGGTTTCCTCGACACTCGCGGTCTCGGCGGCAGAGGCCTGGGCGCACGCCGCGAGCCTCGACGGCGTCAATCGCGAGCTCGCGCCGCTGGTGCGTATGACGTATCCGCCCTCGGCGGCGGTTCTGACGCCGGAGACCGTGCCGCTCAATCGGCGGATCTTCCGCAGCTGGATCCTGCTCTTCGGTGTCCTCCCCATCGACTACGACGACCTCACGCTGGTCGAGCTCGAGCCCGGGCGCAGGTTTCTCGAGCACTCGACGATGCTCACCCAGCGCGACTGGATCCACGAACGCATCATCGAGAGCGCCGGCGCCGGGTGTCGGGTCTCCGACCGGCTCCGGTTCGTCCCGCGTGTGTCGTTGCTGGGGCCGCTCTTTCTCGTGATGTACCGCTTCACCTTCTGGATCCGACATCGCAATCTCGTCCGTCTTTTCGGCAAGGCGACCGCGGGATGAGCGGGCCGCGGGACATCGGGTTGCTGGTCCGTCCCGAGCTGCCGGCGGACCACGGCGCCGTCTACGACGTCGTGCGGCGGGCGTTCGAGCGCGACGGCGAGGCCCGTCTGGTCGAGGCGCTGCGGCGCGTCGCCGATCCACAGATCTCGCTGGTGGCGGTGCGCGATGAGCGCGTCGTCGGCCACGTGTTCTTCAGCCCGGTGACGATCGAGGGCGAGGGCGATCGGACGCCGGCGGCGCTCGGCCTTGCTCCGCTTGCCGTCGCGCCGGAGTGGCAGCGCCAGGGCATCGGCTCCGCGCTCGCCAGGGCAGGGCTCGAGGCGGCTCGCCGGTCAGGGCACGGCGTGGTGGTGGTCCTGGGGCATCCCGATTTCTATCCCCGCTTCGGGTTTCGTCCGGCAAGCGGCAGAGGCTTGCGCTACGAGGCTTCGGGTCACGACGACGCCTTCATGGTCGTCGAGCTCACACCCGGCGCGCTCGGTGACGCGTCCGGCGTGGTAAGGTATCTGCCGCTGTTCGCCGAGTTCTGACGGCGATCGCGACACGGGACCCGCGATGATCGTAGCGTTCGGGGACTTCGAGCTCGACGGCGGCCTCTACCAGCTCCGGCGCGGCGGCGAGGTCGTACGTCTCGAGCCGAAGGTCTTCGACGTCCTCGCGTACCTCGTGCGGCAACGCGAGCGCGTGGTCGCGAAGGACGAGCTGCTCGAGAAGCTCTGGCCCGGCGAGTTCGTCAGCGAGTCGGTGCTCCCGCGTTGCATCACCGCGGCGCGCAAAGCGCTCGGTGACAGCTCGACCGGACAGACGATCATCCAGACCGTCCACGGGCGCGGCTATCGCTTCGTTGCTCCCGTCCAGGTGCGCACCGGCGCGGGCGAGGCGGGTGTGGAGACCGACGCGACGAGTCCCGGACGTCAAGCGAGCGTCTTCGTCGGCCGGGCGCGCGCCATGGAGACCCTGCGCGGCGGGCTCGAGGATGCGCTCGCAGGCCGCGGGCGTCTCCTGCTTCTGGTCGGAGAGCCGGGGATCGGCAAGACCCGCACTGCCGACGAGCTCGCGGCGACCGCCGCGCAGCGCGGCGCGCGTGTGCTCACCGGACGGTGCTACGAGGGAGACGGAGCGCCGGCGTTCTGGCCGTGGGTGCAGATCCTGCGCGCCGCCATCGCCGACCGCGAACGCCCGGTCCTGGCCACCGAGCTCGGCCCCGGCGCCGCCGACGTCGCGCAGCTCGTGCCCGAGTTGTGCGAACGCATCTCCGGCCTCGCGGCCCCGGCCCCGCTCGCCCCCGAGCAGGCGCGCTTCCGGCTTTTCGACGCCATCGCGACCTTCCTCGAGCGTGCCAGCCGGACGCAGCCGCTCGTGCTCGTGATCGACGACCTGCACTGGGCCGACAAACCGTCGCTGTTGCTGCTGCAATTCGTGGCGCGCGAGATGCGTGCCGCGCACGTCCTGATCGTCGGCGCGTATCGCGACGTCGAGCTCAAACGCCAGCATCCTCTCGCCGAGGCGCTCGGCGAGCTGCAACGGGAGCCGCTCTGTGAGCGCATCACGCTGCGCGGGCTCGATGCCGACGACGTCGCCCGCTTCATCGCCGCCACCGCCGGCCGCGAAGCGCCGCCCGCGATGGTGAGCGCCGTGCACGAGATGACCGAGGGCAACCCGCTGTTCGTCGGCGAGATCGTGCGTCTGCTCGCGGCCGAGGGCGGACTCGAGCGTGCGTCACAAGGGACGGCGTGGCGCATCTCCCTACCGCAGGGCGTGCGCGAGGCGATCGGGCGGCGCTTGAACGGCCTCGGCGAGGAGTGCAACCGCGTGCTCACGCTCGCCTCGGTGATCGGACGCGAGTTCGGGTTGCGCGTGCTGGAACGCATCGCCGACGTTCCCGGCGAGCGCTTGCTCGAGCTGCTCGCCGAGGCGGTCGACGCCCGCATCCTCACCGAAACCGCGAGCGTCGGGCGGTACGCTTTCTCTCATGCGCTCGTCCGCGAGACGCTGTACGAGGAGCTGGCGACACCCGTCCGCGTGCGCCTCCACCGGCGCGTCGGCGAGGTGCTGCAGGACGCGTACGGTGCCAGCCCCGAGCCTCACCTTGCGGAGCTCGCGCACCATTTCTTCCAGGCTGCGCCCGGTGGCGACGTCGAGCGCGCGGTCGACTACGCGGCGCGCGCCGCCGAACGCTCGGTTCGACTGCTCGCCTACGAAGAGGCCGCCGGCCACTATGAGCGCGCCCTCCAGGCGCTCGACATCGGCGCGTCTGCCGACGAGGAGCGGCGCTGTGCGCTCCTCCTCCGCCTCGGTGACGCGCGATCGCGAGCCGGAGAGCGCACGGTGGCACGTGCAACCTTCGAGCGTGCCGCCGAGATCGCACGCGCGCTTGGCCGCGCCGACCAGCTTGCGCGTGCGGCGCTCGGTTTCGGCGGCCGGGCCGAGATGGGCATGCCGCGCGACGACAAATTGCTCGCGCTCCTCGAGGAAGGCCTGCGCGCGCGTCGGGGACACCGAGGTCGGGCTGCGCGTCCGCATCCTCGCGCGGCTCGTCGGCACCACCCCCTACTCGGACTCGCTGGAGACACGCGACGCGCTCAGCCGCGAGGCCGTCGAGCTGGCGCGCCGTATGGGTGATCGAGAGATCCTGCTGGTGGCGCTTTCGTCGAGAGCGTGGGCGTTGCTCGGGCCCGACCACGTCGAGGAGCGGCTCACGGTGGCAACCGAGCTTCTACGGCTCGCGCAGGAAGTGGGCGACAAGTCGATGGTGTTCGCGGGTCACGAATACCGTTTCGGCGTCTTCCTCGTGCTCGGCGACATTGCCGGCCGTCGACCGCGAGATCGACGCCGCGGCACGTCTGGCCGAGGAGATCCGTCAACCCGTCTACTCCTGGTTCGCCACCTGGTGGAGAGCCAGCCGCGCGCTTTGCGATGGCCGCTTCGACGAGGCCGAGGGGCTCCGCCAGGCCGCGCTCGCGATCGGGGAGCGCATCCAGCATCCGGGCGCGATGGCGATCGCCCAGGGGCAGGCGATCTGGCTCACGGGCGAGCGTGGCGGCGGATACGATGTGTTCGAGGCCGGCTTTCAGTTTCTGCTCGACTACTACCCGCCGGCCGTGACGGCGCTCCGCGCCGGCGAAGCCGCCTACTACGCCGAGGGTGGCGCCATGGACGACGCGCGGCGCTGCTTCGAGGCGCTTGCCGCGCGTGACTTCGCCGACATTCCGCGCGACGAGCACTGGCTCGTCACCCTGACGACGCTGGCGCAGGCCTGTGCGGCGCTGCGTGATACGCGTCGCGCCACGATCCTCTACGAGCAACTGCAGCCGTTTGCGCGGCGCAATATCGTGCACGACCTGCTACGCACCTATGGCGGCTCGGTGTCGTTCCCGCTCGCGCTCCTGGCGGAGGCGTTGGGGCGCCAGGCGGACGCCGCCCGTCACTTCGAGGACGCGCTCGAGATGAATGACCGGATCGGCGCGCGGCCACACCTCGCCCGCACGCAATACGAGTACGCGCGCATGCTCGTCGATCGCGGGCGCGCCGCGGACCGGCAGCGGGCGGCGGCGCTGTGCGACCAAGCGCTCGCCTGCATGAACGAGCTCGGGCTCGACGAGATGCGCCGCAAGGCGACCGCCGAGCTGCGCGAACGCGCGAGCCAGCGGCCGTCCCCCGTCGGCCACCGTCGCACGTCGCGATCAGCTCGGAGTCCGCGAAGATGAGCCGCGGGACGACGCGAGCCGATCGAGGCCCGCGTCGTCCCGCGACGCAGATCAGGGCGGCAAGCCGCGCGCGTGGCCCGGCAGCTCGAGCTTGCCGAGACCCGGGATACCGGCAGCCGAGTTCACCGCGCTCGACGACGTCGGCCCGACGCAGAAGAGCGCCGCCAGCGTCGGATCCGACTGGTCGGCCACCGGCGGGTCGACCACTCCGGTCGCCGTCACCGCGCCGCCGATTGCGCCGTTGTCGAGGAAGCACTCGCGGAACTTCCCGAGCGTGCAGGTGTCGCCGCCGAACGTGCAGTCGGCGTTGGTCGTGCACCCGCGGAAGGTCTCGACCGGCTCGCAGTAGAGCTCGAACGGACCGCCCGCGCACGACCCTTCGTTCCGGCCGCACGTCCCGCCCGGGCATTCGGACGCCACGGTGCACTCTGCCCCGGCATTCGCGCCAGCGACACACGTGTCCACCGCAACGCAGGTGGCGTCGTCGCACTGGTTCGGCGCCGTCGCCGCACCCGGGCGCCCGCATGCGCCGCCCGGACACGCGAGTTCACCGTGCAGGCCGCCCCTGCATTGCCACCACCGGTGCAGCGCGCACCACCGCAGATCGGTCCGATCGGTCCGGCAGGATCCGGACAGTCGCCGTTGTCGTCACATGGCTCAGCCGCCGCGTTGTTACAGGTGTCGCAGAAGCACTTGAGCGTCGTGAACCCCGGCGCGCGGCAGTTCGGGCTCGCCGCGCTCAGCGTGCGGGTGACCGTACCGGTCGTGTTCGAGAGGTTGATCGGCAAGGTCGCGATCACCCCGCCAGCAAGCGGCGGGCAGTCGAGGCTGGTCGAGCCGAAGGCGACGTTGGGCGAGGAGCCGGTGATGTCGCAGATCCTGCCGGTACGCTGCCCGCCGGAGCACGTCCCGCCCCGGATGCCATCGTTCGGCGTGGCGTCCCCGTCACACTGCGGGCACGGCTCACTCAGCGTCGGACCCGAGAAGACCTGCGACGAGAGGTTCGCCGTGGTCGCCGCCGACCCGGTTTCGACGTTGGCCGTCCCGGTGATGGTGCCCACGATACGGTTGCCGACGCAGGTGGACACCCCGCCGGCGGCGAGCGGCAGGTAGGTGCCGAAGAACCATTCACACGTGCCAGCCCCGGCGGAGCAGATGCCGCCCGGACACGCCGAGCCGCCGCGCATGCTACACCATCGTTCGGGCCACCGACGCACTGCTGGAAGCAGGGCGCGTTGCTGGTGCAGAGCACGTTGCTGTTGTTGGTGCAGCGGCGGTTGTTGATGTCGCCGCCCGGCCCGGCCGGGTAGACGGCCGCGTTCGGGTTGGCGATCGGGCCGGAGACGCTGCACACGCCGCACGGCCGCGTGCCGGCGTCGCTGCCCGGGCAGCTCGTCACGCTGACCGTGACCTTGCCTTCGTCGACGACGGTGGCGTCATGGGCCTGACCGGTCCAGCCGGTGTCGAGGACGCCGAGGTCTCCGGCGTGTGCCCTCGAAGTCGACGCGGCTCGGGCACGGGCACTGACAGGTTCCGGTGCAGGTGAACGGTCCGGTGCCGTCGTCGCAGGCGCTGCCCGGCGGATCGCAGTCCTCACTCGCGTCGAGCATGCCGTTGCCGCACAGGACGACGGGCGTTGCCGTCACCGTCGGCGTCGGCGTGCGTGTCGCCGTGACGGTGGGTGTCGCGGTGCGGGTGGCTGTCGCCGTGGGTGTCGGCGTGCGCGTTGCCGTGACGGTCGGCGTCGGGGTGCGCGTCGGGGTCGCGGTGAGAACCGGCGTCGCGGTGACTGTCGGCGTCGGCGTTCTCGTCGCGGTTGCGGTGGCCGTCAGAGTCGGCGTCGCGGTGCGCGTCGGGGTCGCGGTGAGCGCTGGGGTCACGGTGACCGTCGGCGTCGGCGTTCTGGTGGCGGTTGGCGGTGGCCGTCAGGGTCGGCGTCGCGGTGCGCGTCGGCGTCGCGGTGAGCGCTGGGGTCAGGGTCACCGTCGGTGTGGCGGTTCTGGTGGCGGTGGCGGTGGCCGTCAGGGTCGGCGTCGGCGGTGCGCGTCGGGGTCGCGGTGATCGCCGGGGTCAGGGTCACCGTGGGTGTGGCGGTTCTGGTGGCGGTGGCGGTGGCCGTCAGGGTCGGCGTCGCGGTGCGCGTCGGGGTCGCGGTGAGCGCTGGGGTCAGGGTCACCGTGGTGTGGCGGTTCTGCGGTGGCGGTGGCCGTCAGCGTCGGCGTCGCGGTGCGCGTCGGCGTCGCGGTGATCGCTGGGGTCAGGGTCACCGTGGGCGTGGCGGTTCTGGTGGCGGTGGCGGTGGCCGTCAGGGTCGGCGTCGCGGTGCGCGTCGGGGTCGCGGTGAGAGCGGGAGTCAAGGTCACCGTCGGCGTTGCGGTGCGCGTCGGGGTTGCGGTGAGCGCGGGAGTCAATGTCACCGTCGGCGTCGCGGTGCGCGTCGGGGTTGCGGTGAGAGCGGGAGTCAGTGTCACGCGTCGCCGTCCGCGTCGCAGTCGGTGTCGCTGTGCGCGTCGGCGTTGGCGTTCTGGAGGCTGTCGGTGTCGGCGTCCGGCTCGGCGTCGGTGTCGCCGTCCGCGTCGGTGTCAGCGTCGGCATCGCCACGCCATTGCACTCCGACGGATACGAGACCTGGTGGGGCGCGGACAGTCGATCCATGCAATCCACCTTGAACTCGGTCACGCAGTCCACGCATCGGACGAGATCGTTCAGCGTGTTGACCGGGAGCCCGCATATCTGCGGCAACGGGAATCCGGGAACGACCACGGCCGGGCAGCTATTCGGGAAACCGATCTCGGCGGGGGTGGAATCGTCGGGTCCGGTGCACATCGTTCCCGCGGCGTTGGCGCCCGTGTCACAGGCTTTGCAGATCCTGCTGACCTTCTTGGATTCCGCCTTGGTGATGGCGGTCTCTGCCTTCGCATCCGGGCATGGGAGCGCGGTCGCGCCCCGGTCGACGGCGTTGCGGCAGCGCGCGAGGGCCTTGCTCTTGGCGACGAGGAATTTCGTGCTCTCCTTGCCGATCGCCCTCTGGCACTTGATGAGCTCGTTATCGGTGGCGGGATCGTTGAGGTCGGCGTAGTAGAGATCCATTGCTTGATCCACCGCCGCCTCGCCGACGCATTCGAGGCAATCGACCACGTCTTCGATGTTGTTGATCGAATTGTTGCAGCTACCGCTCTCGAAGTTCGGGCATTGACTCGGCCAGCCGATGTCCGACGGCTGCACGCCTGGCGTGGTGCACAAGGCGCCGATCCGCTCGTGCAGCCTCGTGATCGCGTTCGCGATCTTGCCCTGGGTGTCGCAGACATTCGGATCGCCGCCCGGGGCGTTCTGACTGTCACCGAGCTTGACGTAGCCGTCGTTACACTTCTGCAGGATCCTCGCTTTGCTCCTGTGGAACCGTCCGAACTCCTTGATGATCGCCGATCGGCATTTGGCGATCTGGTCCACGGAGGGCTGCGCCTGAGCGGCGTCGATAGGAAGGACGAGCAGGGCGGCGAAGAACGCTGCCAGCGCGACGCGTTTCGGATCAGGCGTCATGAGAGTCTCCTCACCGACACAACCGCTCACGGGTTGCCGGCAGTCTGGAATTGCGGCTCAGGGGAACGTCGTACCTGCGTGTTGTTCTTTGCGCCGGGCGCGGCGCAGTCAATCACCTATGGAGGGTAGGCACTGCGCCGAATGTTTGGGTCGCTGAGCCGGTATTCGTGGGGAGCTTCTCTGCGGGCCAGTGCGAGGGTTTTCCCTTGGACTCGCAGCCGGGAGCGGCGGCGCGGCGATCCTCACGATCTCCGAAGGGAATCATCAAGTCCTCGTCAGGACATGGGAATCGCGCCACGCGTATCCTCGGGCCGTGAAAAGGAGGTGTCCGATGACGAGCCCGATGACCAACGTCGCACCCCTCGAGATTCCGCCGCCGCCCAACCCGCCCACGATCGAATGGCGGCGCGCCTGGCGCGCGATGCGGCGCCTGATCACCGACCCCGAGCAGACGGAGCTGGCGTTCGAAGCGATCGCCGCGCTGTCGGGTCGCGATTTCGAGCGACTCTTCCAGCGCTTCGTGGCGCATCCCGACGGGCGCGCCCTCTTCGTCGAGCGGTCGTCGCTCTTGAGCGCGCTCTCCGACCGCGCCGCCCTGCGCGCCATGCCCGACGGGAGCTTCGGCCGAGCCTACGCGGCGTTCATGGATGCCGCCGGGCTCGACGCGCAGGGGCTGGTCGAAGCCGAGCTCAAGTCCGAGGCGACGACGAATCGGTTCGAGGGTATCCAGGATCCCGCGCGCGAGTGGTTCGGCAACCGTCTACGCGACATGCACGATCTCTGGCACGTGCTGACACGGCTATGGGCGCGACGAGGCCGGTGAGGCGGCGAATCTCGCGTTCAGCTTCGCGCAGACGCCGTTCCGCGGCATGGCCCTCATCCTGTTCGGGATCGCTGCTCAGCAGCCCGCCCGAGGGCCACAGCCGGCGCCAGTGGATCGCGTACCTCTACCGCGCATGGAGGCGCGGCCGGAACGCCGCCTGGCTGCCCGCCATTCCGTACGAGCAGCTGCTCCCGCGCCCGCTCGATATCGTACGGCAGTCGCTCCGCATCCGGCCGGCACGCGAGACCCACCCGCAGGGCATCATCGTCGGAAACGTCTACGGTACGCCGCGCGCGATGCCGACTGCCGCGGCGACGACACCGAGCTAGCCGAGAAAGGGATCTACGATGGCGATGCGAACGATCTACGACGTCGCGATCCTCGTGGTCGTCTGGGGAGCGTACCTCCGTGTCGCGTTGCGTGCTGCTCGCGACCATCCGCACCGTCCTGAATCGGCGTCGCTTCGTCACCTTCAAGATGGGTGGAGCCGAGATCGCGGCGATTCCCGAGCCTTTCCTTCTTGCCGCTGCCACCTATCTGCTCCATGTGCACCGGCCGGTGCCGCCGACGGTCACACTCCCCGAGGTTGCCGCTGCAGTCACCGGCGCGGTGCTCGTGCTCGCGGCATGGGATCTCTTGATCTGGGCGTTTCTCTCCTGGCGGGGTGTGTTCGTTGGCCACGGCGTCCTCGAGAACCATCGCATCGTCCGCGCCGGCGCCTACGGATTCGTCCGCCATCCCATCTATCTCGGCGTCTTTCTCTTCTGGTTCGGCCTGGCGGTGGCGTTCGCGAGCACGGCGTGCTCCTCGATCGCCGTGCTCTACGTCGATCCCGAGCTACCTGCTCTACATGCGCTCGGAAGAGCGGATGATGGTGGAGGCGTTCGGTGACGAATACCGCGCCTACCAGCGCGCGGTCCCGTTTCTCGTGCCGCATCTCGGCCGCGAATCGACCCCGGCCGTCTCGCCGGCGCGCGGTTGATGGCGGCGCGCGGCGTATGCGAGCCACGATGGAAGGCCCGCTAGGCGGAGCGGGCTTCCGCGTGGGCGCTAGCGCCCGCCGACGCAGCGTGCGTTGACGGCGCGCCGCACCGGAAGCGCGTTCTTCGCCTCCTCGCCGGCGGCGCGTGCCTCGTCGATCCTATCGTCGATGCGTGCGATCTTCGACGACTCGCACGCATCTTGAGTCGTGAAGACGGCGTCCTGATGCCAGGTCGCGAGCGGTGCGTCCGACCGGACGTGGAACCCGCCCGGGTAACGCTCATCGCGCACCTCGGGTGGATGGACGAGCTGCCAGCCTTCCACCGCTGCGCCCTGCGCCGGTGTGACCTGCTTTTGCCGTGCCGCTCGCGGTGCGCATCCACCGGTGGCGATCAGGACGATGATCAGGAATCCGACGATGTGACGAGCCATGCCGACGAGGCTGGCAGGCGCTGGTCGCAGTGTCTACCCATCATCGGCGCTCCGGGATTGTAAGAGGGGCGAATCGCTCAAGGACGGCGGCGCCGGAAGCCCATCCTCACAGCTCCAGGGGCACGACCTGCGCAACAGCCGACGGATCGTGCTTCCAGGCGTCCGACGTATCGACGTAGCACTCGACCATGTTGCCATCCGGGTCGCTGAAGTAGATCGATTGCGTAACGCCGTGGTCGTACGCCTCGACCGCGACACCGGCGGCTCCAGCTCGGCCTTTGCCTGCCGCAACTCGTCCATGCTGCTCTCCGATCTTGAAGGCGACATGGAGCAGTCCGGGCGACTTCTCGGGTGCAGCGTCGGCATCGTCTCCAACCGCGGCGATGGCGAAGTCGTGATGATTGCCGAGTGTGAAGAAGGTCATCGACCATGCCGCAAGCCGCGCAGCGATGGGAATGCCAAGCAGGCCGCCGTAGAACGCTTCAGCCCGCTGCTGGTCACGGACCTTAATCACGACGTGGCCAAGTGAATGCACTCGCATGGACCTGTCCTCCTGCGCTGTCGCCCTCGTTACTCGTGGGTGACGCGCGGATCCTCGAACGAAACCTCTGTTCGCGGCGATACGGCCAGCACGGTCGCGGTCGGCCGCGCGGTGACGTGGTGCCAGAGTCCCCGGGGCACCACAAACACGCAACCCGGCGTCATCGCGACATGCACCGACTCGTCGTGCGTCAGCACGATGACGTCGAGTTCCCCTTCCAGTACGTGCAGCAGCTCGTCCGCATCGGGATGGAGCTCCCACGGATTCGCTCCCCCGACAAAGCGGCCGACGTAGACCCCGCCGGAGCCGAATGACGCGAGCTTCGGAAACGCAGCGGCGTCCTCCTCGGCGGTCGTGACCTCTTTTGCAGGCGGGAGATTGTCGAGGACTGCGTGAATGTCGTGAACCTTCATGTCGCTATTTGCATCGTGTCCTCCTTGCCCGGCGGTGTGGACGCTCCCTGCGTCAGGAAGCGTTCTGCCCAGGCGATAGCCAGTCTGCTACGGGCAACCTGGCGTGTATTGGACGAAATTTACCTGGCTTCCGGGCAGCACGATGTGATTCAGAGCCGCGGCGCGCCGGGTGAGGTACGCCGTTGGCGCGAGGCCTGTGAACTGCTGGAAGTCGCGGATCAGGTGCGCCTGGTCGAAATAGCCGTGCGCTAGGGCCACATCCACCCACGTCGCGCCGGCGGGATCCTCCAGACGCTGCAGCACCGCCTGCAGGCGGCGCACGCGAGCGAAGAGCTTGGGCGTCAGCCCGACCTCGCGATCGAAGAGCTCGATGAAGCGCCGTGCGCTGAGCCCAGTCTCCTTCGTCACCGACGCGACCGTGACCACCTGCGCTGTGCTGTCGAGTGCGCCGATCGCGTATGCGACGGCGGGATGTCGGGCCAGCGGCCGCGCGGCGCGGGCAAGCAGCGTGCGCTCGAGCAGGGCGAAGCGTGCCGCGGCGGTCGGTGCGGCGACGAGTCGCTCATGCAGGATAGCTGCGGCACCGCCCCACAGGTCATCGAGCCCGAGGCGCGCGTCGCGCAGCTCGCCTGCCGGTGGGGCAAAGAATGGAAAAGCGCCGCCAGGTCTGAAGTGCACACCGACCAGCAGGCTCTGGGGCCGCGTGTCGATGACGAACGGCGACGACTGCGTGCCGCACAGCACGGCCGAACCGACGTGCTCCAGCACGCCGTCGGTGCGTTCGCGCGCCATGCGGAGTGGCGTCTCATGCAGCGCGATCACCAGCTCGGTCGTTCCCGTCGGCACGACGCGCTCCAGTGCGTGCGGCGGCGCGGCGCCTTCCTGAAGCCAAATGTACTCGATGAAGCTCGACAGCGGCGGCGGCGGGATGCGCACCTGCATGGGCAGCTCGACCGGCTCGGAGTCTGCCAGGTTCGCTCCACGACAGAAAGCTCGCTGTGCGGCTGGCCGCCGGTGCTCACACCAGCAGGGACGCCCGTGTGATCTTGGCGCCGTACCTGGCCTATCGAAGAACCGGTATGTCTTCGGATCGCCGAGCCGCGGTCAGGTTCGGGTTTGCCGCTTCGACCAGTTCTCGATCTCGAGATCGTTGAAACGTGCGAAGTCCCTCGTGTTGACCGTCACCAGCACGAGTCCGTGGGCGTGAGCGATCGCGGCGACCTGGCTGTCGACGTACGGTGCTGGCTTGCCGGCGCCTTCAAGCCGCGCTCGCTCATGACCGTGCCAGGCCGCAGCAGCCTCGTCATAGGGGAGGATCGGAAACGAGGCTCGTACGACATCGTGGAGATACGCTTCAAGAGCAGAGCGACGCCTGCCGCGGGGGAGGCGCCGGCACCCGTACGTGAGCTCATGCCACACCGGGGCGGCAGTCGCGCACTCATGGCCATGCCGCTCGAGCCGTTTGACGACGTTCGAGTCGGGCGCCTTTGAAATCGGGGATGAGATGATGCTCGTATCCAGAAGTACCGCAGCGTCACAGTGAGACCGCGCGGCCTGTGCCCGTCCCCCGAATGGACGCGAAGAAATCGTCTTCGAGACCGATCTCTTTGGGCGAGTACTTCCCGAGGAAGTTCCTGTAGGTGTCGCTGAAGCGAGGGCGATCACGACGCAGGCGATCGAGCTCCTGCAGCGAGACGACGACGGCGACCGGCTTGCCACGTCGCGTGATCTCGATCTCCAGGCCCGACGCTGCCTGGTCGACGATGTCAGGAAGATTGGACCGGGCTTCCGCGATGGAGTATCGCTTCGCCATGTCACACATGTACATCATAATGTACATCACTGTAAAGGCACCGCAGGCCGCTCCCGTCGGCCACCTGCGCCTTCGTTCTCGGACTCGTTCTTCTGCTACTGTGACTCAGTGCTTGAGCGCCAGCTCGATGGCGTCGAGCTTGAAGCGACTGATGAGCTGGTACCACTCCGCTGTACTGATGCGGCGACGGCTCGAGATCTCGCGGCGCTTGCGGAGCATCTCGGGCAGCCGGACGAGCGCGGCGGCATAGGCGCGCACGAGCAGCACGGCGAGCTGCGGATACGAGTACTCCTTGACGAAGTCGCTCGACAGGCCCTGGTGCGTCGCCGCCGCGTAGCCCTGCAGCAAGTAGCGATTGAGGGTGAAGAGCGGGCTCACGAGCAGGATGAAGCGCGGCAGCAGCTTGACCGCGTTCCAGATGCGGTTGCGCTCGACGTGGTAGGCCTTGAACTTGGAGTAGTTGCCGAACGTCGTCGACTTGTGGTGGCGGACGGTGGCGTCGGGGACGTACCAGCAGTGCCAGCCGGCGAGTTGCCCGCGCATGCCGAGGTCGAGGTCCTCGAGATAGGCGAAGTAGATCTCGTCGAACGGACCGACCTCGTCGATCATGGCCTTGCGGTACGCGCCCGCGCAGCCGTGCGGTGCCAGGACCTCCTCGGCGCGGTCGTACTGCCCGATGTCCTTCTCCTCCCAACCGCGCGAGCGGCACACACCGTCGGGATAGAGGAGCAGTCCGACCGAGTCGAAGAAGTGCGGCTGCTCGTACTGCACCACACGACAGGCGAGCATCCCCGTCTCCGGCCGCTCGGCCGCGAAGGTCATCAAGCGCTCGATCGCGTCCGGTGCCACGACCGCGTCGTTGTTGATGAGGAACAGCCACGCGCCGCGCGCCACCGCGAACGCCTGATTGTTGCCGCGCGCGAATCCCTCGTTGGTGGCGTTCTGGATGAAGCGGATCCGCGTCGCCGTAGGTCGCGCGCGCCGCCTCCCCCGAGCCGTCGGTCGACCCGTTGTCCACGAGGATGATCTCGATCTCGGTGTAGGTCTGGGCGAGCAACGACTCGAGACACTCGCCGAGCAACGCGCCGCCGTTCAGGTTGACGACGATCGCCGAGACGAGGGGGCGCGCCGCAGCAGGCGAAGTGGTCACGATCGAGATCCGACGCGCGGCAGGACTTTGGTCGCGAACTGCTCGATCGAGTACATCAGCTTCTCGTGCGGGATGAGGCCGTTGTAGGTCCACGCGAAGAGCCAGCGCGCCGGGAGCCGGGCGAGCAGGTGCTCGAGCTGACGCGTGACGGTGTCGGCGGTGCCGACCAGCGCCAGTCCCGAGGCGCAGGAGATCCGGCGCCTCGCCGGTCGCCGGGTCGCGTAGTCCCTGCGAGAAGCCGAAGGGCGCGAACCACTCGCTGCCACAGAAGATCCCGCTGTCCGCCCAGAGCGCCATCGCCTCCTCGTCGGTGCGGGCGATGACCACGTCGCGCAGCACGCCGATGCCGTCGCCGAGCGGCCTTCCCGACGACCTCGGCGTAGAGGCGAAACAGGTGCTCCTCGATCGGCGGAAAGAGCGGCGGCAGGATCGCCGTCACGCCTTCCGTGGCGCACCAGCGGATGCTGTTCTCCGACGAAGCGAAGGGTTGGAAGAGCGGCGGATGCGGCTTCTGCAGCGGCTTCGGCACGACACCCACGGCGCGCACGACGCCGTCGCTGACGCCGGCCCCGTAGCGCGCCGTCGACTCCAGCGTCCACGGCGTGGCGCCGGCCGGCACGCGCCAGTAGCGTCCTTCGTGCGTGAGCATGTCCTCCGTCCACGCTTTCTTGATGATGCGGAAGCACTCCTCGAAGGCTGCCCGGTTGGCGGCGTCGATCGCGTCGTGCTGATGCGGCACGGCGCCGTGGATGCCGTGCGTCTGCTGCGCCATGATGTCGACCCAGCGCCGCTGGTAGCCGCGCGCGAAGCCGGCGTTCGCGCGCCCTCCCGTCATGTGATCGAGCATGGCGATGTCCTCGGCGACGCGGATCGGATTCTGCGCCGGCAGCACGATGCCGAGCTGGCCGACGCGGATGCGCTGCGTCTGCATCGCGACGAAGAGATCGAGGAGCACCGGATTGTTCGAGAGCTCGAAGCCCTCGACGTGGAAGTGATGCTCGGTGAAGCTGATCGAGTCGTAGCCGAGGGTGTCGGCGAGCTTCGCCTGCTCCGAAAGCTCGCGCAGCATGCGGTCGTAGAGGTCGCCGCGCAGCCCGGCCAGACCACGCGCGATCTCTGCCCGGCTGCCGATCGACGGCAGATAGAAGAGCGAGACTTTCATGCGTGGCCCATGGCGCGATGGCCCGCGGCCGTAGAATCGGCGGGCCCGCGGGGTGGTACGATCAGCGCCCGTACGCTGTCAAATCGACGCGAGCACCGGGCGAGAGCCGACTCCCATCAAGGAATCTGGCCGACCCCGCCGCACCGTGCCATGCGGCCGACCGGGACGTTCAGCCGCGCCTGCTCGGCCACCTCACGAGGTGCTGCTGGTCAACTGAGGAGACCGTGAGTTGAGTCTCCCTCGGAGCTCATCGACCGATGCCAGCGCTCCTCACGGACAGTCGGCTGGACAGTTGACAGGGTCGCTGTTCTCGCAGACTCCATTGCCGCAACAGTCCGCCGCGCAGTAGGGGCTGCCGAACCCCTCCGGCCCCGTGCACGATCCATTGCCGCAACAGTCCACCGCGCAGTAGGGGCGCGAACCCCTCAGCCCCTGAGCACTGCCCTTCCGCAACAATCCGCCTCGCAGTAGTTGGGTCCACTCGACTCCTGCGACGCGCAAATGTCATCTCCGCAACAGTCCGCCGCGCAGTAGTCGGGTCCATTCGACAGCTCATGCCCCGCACATTGGCCATCTCCGCAACAGTCCGCCGCGCAGTAGTGATCAAAGTCCAACGCCTCTGGTGTCGAGCAAGTCCCATCGTCGCAACAGTCCGCCGCGCAGTAGTGGTCGGAAGAAGTCTCCTCCAACTCCGAGCAGGACATATTTCCGCAACAGTCAGCCGCGCAGTAGGTGTCGAACTCCTCGTCTGGGTCGCCGTCCTCGATAGGCTCGCATGTCTGATTGCCGCAAAGAGTCCCGGCCACGCAGGTGCACGTCTGGCTGCACTGCAAGGTGCCCGGACAGGTGCCCGAGACCGGCGGGTCGCACTGCTCACCCGGGAAGTTCAACTCCCCGTCGCCGCACACCCCCGGGTTCTTCAGCGACGGCACGCACAGCTCGCGCACACCGAACAGGTTGAAGTTGTCGTCCGGTCCGAACTGGTTGAGCGTGAACACCAGGTCGGGGACGTTCGGCCGCGGCGCCCGCACCCGGTAGCACATCAGGTGATCGATCGGGTTCGTGATCGGTATCTCGTCGTTCTTCTCCGCCGGCACGCAGAGGTGGAGCGGGCGAATGATGTCGACGACACTCGTGCTGAACTGGGTCTGCACCTCGATGCCTCTCTGGCGGAAGCTCGCGCGTCGCACCCGGTAGCACTTGAAGTGGTCGATCGGGTCCACGAGCGCCGGCGGCGTGCCGTTCAGACCCTTCGCGGTCGGGACCAGCAACCGCTCCGGCTTGGCGACGTCGACCGTCAACTCACCGAACTGGTTCACCACGAGGACATCGCGGTGCCGTTCGTAGTTGCGCGGCTCGGTCTGCCTGATCGTGTACGACGTCAGGTGGCCCGGATGCGTCGGGGCGGTCGCATCCTCGCCCATCTTGTTGGCCGGCGCGCACAGGCGCTTCGCCCGCCGGACGGTCACCGTGCTCTCGCCGAACTGATCGTCGAGCGTGACCCCGGGCAGATTGATGGAGCGGCGGTGGCTCTCGTAGCACAGGAAGTGGTCGAGAGGTGCCGTCGACGTAGCCGTCGGCGTCGGCGTCAGGGTCGCCGCGGTTGATGTCTCCGTCGGCGTCACGGTTGGAGTCGGAGTCGCTGTCGGAGTCGCCGTCTCCGTCGGGGTGGCCGTCTCGGTCGGCGTCGCCGATTCGGTCGGTGTCGGTGTTGGCGTCGCGGTTTCGGTCGGGGTCGCGGTTTCGGTTGGCGTCGGCGTCTCCGTCGGCGTCGGGCTTTCGCTGGATGTTGGCGTTGCGGTTGGGGTCGGCGTTTCCGTCGGGGTCGCTGTCTCCGTCGGCGTCGCCGTCTCGGTCGGGGTCGGCGTTTCAGTCGGCGTTGCAGTTTCCGTTGGAGTTGCCGTTTCCGTCGGGGTCGGCGTCTCCGTTGGCGTCGGGCTCTCGCTCGGCGTTGGCGTTTCCGTGGGTGTCGGCGTCTCGGTCGGCGTTGCCGTCTCGGTTGGAGTGGGTGTCTCCGTTGGCGTCGGCGTCTCAGTAGGGGTCGCCGTCTCGGTTGGCGTCGGCGTCTCCGTCGGGGTCGGCGTCTCGGTTGGAGTCGGCGTCTCCGTCGGCGTCGGCGTCTCCGTCGGGTCGGCGTCTCGGTCGGCGTCGGCGTCTCGGTTGGAGTCGGCGTCTCGGTCGGCGTCGGTGTCTCCGTTGGTGTCGGCGGTCTCGGTTGGCGTCGGCGTCTCGGTCGGAGTCGGCGTCTCCGTCGGTGTCGGCGGTCTCGGTCGGCGTTGCCGTCTCGGTTGGCGTCGGGGTCTCCGTGGGCGTCGGGGTCTCGGTCGGCGTCGCCGTTTCGGTTGGCGTCGGCGTCTCAGTCGGCGTCGGCGTCTCAGTCGGGGTCGGCGTTCCGTTGGCGTCGCTGTCGCGGTTGGCGTCGGCGTCGGTGTCGGCGTCGCCACGGTGAACGTGACGTTCCACTCGATCGCACCGATCTCGACAGTGTGCCCGTTGCTCGTGTTGCCGCACGGCGTTGTCAGCACTCGGCATTCAACGGCCGAGCCAGTCGCACTGGTCAAGAGAATGCTCGCGTCCCACGTGAACGACAGGATCTGCGACGTATTGTTGCTCACGACGTCGTGGCCGAGCCGGTGGCGCGCATGACGCCGTTCTCCAGAAATCGAGAGCGTAGCCGAGGGGTTGCAGCTGCCAGTGCCCGCCACCGCTCTCCGAACCTGAGCCCTACACTCTTGCAGCCCAGCGCCCACTGTCGGCGGGCCGGTCGGCGTCGGGAAGGTCACCCGGACGTCCGTCGCGGCATTGACGGCGCCGGTGTTGGTCAGGAACAGCGCATCGGGCGAGTCGGGATCGTCATCGATGTCCGTCACGGCACCGGCCAGATTCGTGCTGGCGGCGATCGTATCCGGCGACTGGCGCTCGGTCGCAGCCCAGGCAGCGGGCACCGCGGTGAGGGTCAGAAGGAAAACCAGCGAGCTTGCGATCCGGCGGGTCGAACACGTTCATGACGCCTCCTTGAGGTTTCCGAAACGGTTCAGATGAGGGTTTTCGCCAACAAGGGACCATCAGGTCGCGAAGCAAATGACTTGCCATCTGGTAGAGGTCGATTTATTCGGTGCTTGAGGTGCGGAGATGCCGTTGCGCAGTTGCGCGATCATGTGTGTTCTTGTCGTGCGCGTGCGGCCGAAATGCGCTCGGCGTCGAACGCGCAGCCAGCATGCTGAACCTCAGCGCATCGACATGCCTGCCGTCGTCAACAGCGGCTTCGCATTGCAAGCAAGGGGTGCTCGTGCTCTCAAGCCCCGGGATGACGACAGACCGACCTCCCGCGGCGCTCGCCCGGCACATCGGCTTCACGGCGCTGGTCGTCTACGGCGTCGGCGACATGCTCGGCGCCGGCATCTACGGCCTGATCGGCAAATGGGCCGGCGTCATGGGCAACGCGGTCTGGGTCGCGTTTCTCGCCAGCATGGTTGCCGCCTCGCTCACCGGACTCTCCTACGCGTCGCTCGGCTCGCGCTACCCGCGCGCCGCCGGCGCCGCCTACATCGTGCACCGCGCCTTCGGGTTCCCCTTCCTGTCGTACGTGGTCGGGCTCGCCGTCGTGGCGTCGGGACTGACCTCGATGGCGACGCAATCGCGCGCCTTCTCCGGCTACGTCATCGGCTTTCTCGGCCGCGTCCCGCCCGGCGCGCAGGGCGCCGCGAGCACGGCCGTCGGCCCCGAGGCTACCGTGCTGCTGTTCACGGGGTTCGTGCTCGTCTTCATCCTCGGCCTCACGGTCGTGAACCTGTGGGGCATTCGCGAGTCGACGTGGGTGAACGTCGTGTGCACGGTCGTCGAGCTCAGCGGGCTCGCCGTCATCCTCGCCGTCGGGGTCAGCTACTGGGGCAGTGTCGACTATTTCGAGCTGCCAGCGCCGGGAGCGGCCCGAATGCCGCCGCGTCCGCCGCACCGGGCAGCTTCACGGTGCCCTTCGTCCTGCAGGGCGCTGTCCTCACGTTCTATGCGTTCATCGGCTTCGAGGACATGATCAACATATCGGAGGAGGTGAAGGATCCCCGCCGCACGTTCCCTATCGCGCTGCTCACGGCGCTCGCCGTGACCGCGCTGGTATATATCGCGATCGCCATCACGGCGGTGTCGGTCGTCCCCCATGCCGAGCTCGCCGCCTCGGTGGAGCCGCTCGTCGCCGTCGTCCGCCGCGCAGCCCCGTGGTTTCCGACCGGGGTCTTCTCGCTGATCGCCATCTTCGCGATCATCAACACGTCCCTCTTGAACTACATCATGGGGTCGCGCGTCGTGTACGGCATGGCGCACCAGGGTCTCGTTCCGCGCCGGCTCGGAGCGGTGCATCCGGTGCGCCGTACGCCCCACGTGGCGATCCTGCTGCTCATGGTGATCGTCATCGCGCTCGCCCTCTCGGGCGACGTGCGCCAGCTCGCCGCCGCGACCAGCGTGCTCCTGCTCTGCGTCTTCGTGGTCGTCAACGCTTCGCTGGTCGTTCTGAAGCGCAGGCCTGGGGAGCCATGCGGTGCGTTCGAGATTCCGACGCTCGTGCCGCTCGGCGGCATCGCGGTCTCGGGCGCGATGCTCTGGCATGCCGATCCGGTGGCGTGGCGGATCGCGGCGATGCTGCTCGCGGGGATCGCGCTGCTCTATCTCGTCATGCGGCCGCGTCAGGTGGTCGACGCGGAATGAACGCTATCGGCGTAGGCGCCGCGGCCGCGCGCCCGTGCCGTGCGGTGGCCCGGCGCTACGGCGCCGGCGGTGCGGGACTCGCGGGCGCGGCGTTGCTGGCTGCGGGGGCGGCGAGGGCGCGGAAGTCGTCGTAGTCGGCGGCCGAGCGCGTACCGGTGTTGTCGGCGTCGGTGAGGATGGCGATGCCCTGGGGATCGCCCGGCTCACTCTTGAAGAAACGACGATAGTCCTCGCGGACGTTCACCGTCTCGGTGCGCCATCCACCATCGGATGCGGCGCCGCTCTCGAGAACGACGAAGCGCGAGTTCGGGTAGCGCGGGCTCGGCAGCGCCGTGCCGGGTGGTAGGCGCGCGCTCCAGACGTACTTGATGGCACGCGGCACGAAACCGCCGAGGCTGCCCTTGAAGACCACGTAGACGCCGGCCGCGGAGTCGTTGGTGGCGGCCTCGCGCTCGTCGGCGCCGGCCGGTATCTCGCGCGCCCGCCAGCGCCAGGAGAGGAGCGGATGCTCGCTGAGCTTGAGCGTCACCGGCAGGCCGATCTGTATCGAGTTGGCCTCCGCGACCGCGTGCAGGAAGCGCTCGCCGTTCTCGCTCGTCACCTGGTAGATGCGGTTGGCGGTCGCCTGATCGCCGCGCGCTTGCCAGTGCGGCGGGAAGGCGGCCGGCGCGCCGGCTTCGAAGTCCTCGATCACCACCACCTCGCCGCCGAAGACGGTGGTTGCGAGCGGCGAAACGACGATGAGGATCACGCTGAGGACGATGGCGATGGCGGGCATTGGAACGCTCGCTCGAGTCGGTCGATGCGTCGAGCGCAGTTCGCATCCGTACTCGCCGGCACCGAGTGAGGCAAGATGCCCGTCCGGCCAGCCGCTCGAGGACGTCGACGGGGCCGTGACGTGTGACGAGTGATCTCGCCCCTTCCCCCTGCTATGGCGGGCGGCATGCCCAATCGGCCACGCTGGGACGGGAAGGCGAAGCGCTTCTACGAGGTCTGGTACGTCATCTTCGTCGATCGCGCGACGGGTGACGGCTTCTGGATCCGCTACTCACTGCTCAACCCGCTCGCGCCCGACCCCGTCGCGGGTGCGACGCTGTGGTTCGGCTACACGTCCGCCTCCGACTCGGCCCGTCACGTGACCATGAGCCGTGTCTTCAAAACCCCCGCGTTCACGCTCACGAGCGACCCCTTCGCGATCCGGATCGGCGACGCGACACTGAGCGAGGGCGTGTTGCGGGGCGGATTCGAGGCCGACGGACGGCGCGTTGCGTGGGATCTGTCCTACTCGCCCAGCGCGCCGACACCGCACTACTACTTCGGGCCGCGTCTCCGCCGCGTCGCCGAGCGGCGCTCGTCGGTGACGTTGCCGCACCCGCGGATCGAGATCACCGGGACGATCACCATCGACGACCGTATCCTTCACGTCGGTGGGCCCGGTCACCAGGCGCACCACTGGGGAACGGAGCGCGCGCCACGCTGGCTGTGGGCGCATTGCTCGGCGTTCGTCGAGGACGAGCACGCCATGCTCGAGCTGCTCGCCCCTGCCCTCCTCGGCGGCGCGACGCTCACGTTCGTGACCCTCCATACTGCCGCCGGCTCGATCGAGTGCACCGGCGCCACCGACCTGCTGCGCAACCGCTCGAGCGCCGGCCTCGGCTTCTGGCAGTTCACCGGCCATCACGGCGCCAACCGGATCGTCGCCGACATCACGGTCGATCCATGCAACGTGCTGAAGTTCGTCTATCACTCCACCACGCTCGCACCGTCGGAGTGCTGGAACACGCAGGTCGGCGATTGTCTGGTGCGGGTCTACGAGCGCAGCGGCGCGCACGAGCGGATCGCGCGCGTGTTGCACGCGCGCGGCACCGCCTCCGCCGAGGTTCATGACGAGCGGCCCGAGCGTATCGCCTACCCTGCGTGGCGAGCGGTGGCGACGCGCTAGCGGACACGAGCGTACTGGCGGCTCTGCCGCCGGCTCCGCTATCATGATCGCGACATGAGCCGCCCGCGCGCATCACGCTCCGCCCCGACCCAGGATCTGCTCGTGCAAGTGCTCAGCAGCACCCGCGAGCTCGGCAGCCCGCGCGACCAGTACATCCGTGAGATCCTGCTCACGGTGCTTCGCCTGGTGCGCGACGACGCGTCACTCGGCGATCTCAAGATTCTCCACGCCGCGCTCAAGGAGATGCGCAACGCCTTCCAGGTGTTCGCGCCCTACCGCCACGTGCGCAAGGTCAGCACGTTCGGATCGGCGCGCACCAAGGAGACCTCCGCCGCCTACAAGCAGGCCAAAGCGTTCTCCGAGCGCATCTGCCGCGAGGGGTTCATGCTCCTCACCGGCGCCGGGGGCGGCATCATGCGCGCCTGCCAGGAAGGATCGGGGCGCGAGCGCAGCTTCGGCGTCAACATCCGCCTTCCCTTCGAGCAGGCCCCGAACGAGTTCATCAATCGCGACCCGAAGCTCGTGACCTTCAAGTACTTCTTCACCCGCAAGCTGATCTTCATCAAGGAAGCGGACGCGATCGTGCTCTTCCCGGGCGGCTTCGGCACCCACGACGAGGGGTTCGAGTCGCTCACGCTGGTGCAGACCGGCAAGTCGCGGCCGCTGCCGATCGTGTTCCTCGATGCGCCGCGCGGCACGTACTGGAAGACCTGGAAGCGCTACGTCGTCGACCATCTGCTGCGCCGCGGCCTGGTCTCGGACGAGGACATGGCGCTCTTCAAGGTCACCGACGACATCGACGAGGCGGTGGACGAGATCCGCGGCTTCTACCGCATCTACCACTCGTCACGGTACGTCGACGATCGGCTGGTGATTCGCTTGAACTCGGCGCTGCGGCCGGATCGCGTCGCGCAGCTGAACCGCGACTTCGCCGACATCCTGAAGAGCGGCGTCATCGAGCGCTCGGCGGCGCTACCGGGAGAGGAAAGCGAGCCCGAGCTCGCGCAGCTGCCGCGTCTCGTCTTTCAGTTCAACCGCACGAACTTCGGACGGCTCCGCATCATGATCGATCGCATCAATCAGCTCGGGACGCCGACCGCGAAGCGCACCCTTGCCAGTCGCGGTGCGGATCACGGGGTAGCGTAGCGCCCGTCAGCTGCTGAGCGCGGTCGTGGACGCGCTCGTCGTCTCGTTGGCGGAGAGCAACGCGCGCAACAGCTCGGCGAGCGTCAGCACTTCTTGATTGACGCGCACGAACGCTTCGACGGCGTCGAGCCATTCGGCACGCAACCGCTGCTGATCGGCGGCGGGCAGATCGGGATTCAGGGCAACGACTTTCCGCATCCCTGTGAGAAGCCCTTCGGAGACCCCGTAGAGGTGACGGGCGATGTCGTTGAAAGTCGAGGTGTCCACGATCATGGCTGTACGGGATTACAAGAAGGGTGCCATCGCAAATCGCGTGGAGCCGCGATAATCCAACGGTTACGCCCTCCAGGACCCCGATCCCGGAGGCCGCAAAATTGCGCGATTCGACATCCCTGCGAGCGAATCTGATGATTCTCGCCCTTCCGACCTCCCATTTTCCTCAGCCTGCTTCGGTAGGGTCGACACCGTACGACTCTTCCCGCTATAGCGCTGCCCTCGATCGATGACGCTCGCGTGGAGGAGAAGGCGGCTGCGGCGGATCTACGCGCTGGCTGCCGTGCTGTCGTTGGTCGCGGGGTGCGCGCGCGAGACGCGGCCGCTCGTCGCCCGCAAC
Organism: uncultured delta proteobacterium; assembly: GCA_963846105.1. Taxonomy (GTDB): domain Bacteria; phylum Desulfobacterota; class Binatia; order UTPRO1; family UTPRO1; genus CAWJUT01. Next base: position 236,238 of record CAWJUT010000017.1, on the reverse strand, counting down.
GCCTCGACGGTGCCGACGTTGATTCGAAACGTCGCGATCTTCGACGGCCTGGCGGCGACACGTACGCCGCCGCGTGACGTGCTGCTGGAGCGTGGTCGCATCACCCGCATCGCCCCGCCGGGCACGCTCGCGCCCGCCGACGCGCTCACGATCGACGGCGCCGGCCTCACGCTCCTTCCAGGGCTCATCGACATGCATGGTCACGTCAATCAGAGCTCGGCTCCGGTATGGACGGGAGCGATGCCGGACCCCGAGCGCAACATGCAGAGCTATCTCTACTGTGGGGTCACCACGGTGCTCGATCCCGCCGATCTCGCGACGCAAGCGTTCGCACGGCGCGACGCCGTGGCGCGCGGCGAGCTCCTCGGCCCACGGATCCATGCAGCCGGTCCGATGTTCACGACTCCGGGCGGACACCCGGTCGCGGTCATGGAGCAGTTCACCCCGTGGTGGCTCCGCTGGTACGTGGTTCCGCGACTGACCCGCCAGGTCGCGACCGTGGAGGAGGCCCGCAATGCGGTCGCGGAGCTCGCGACGTCGCGTCCCGACGTGATCAAGGTCACTGTCGATGCGGTACCCACCGGTGGGCCGGTCATCGGCCTCGAGGTATTGCGCGCGGTGGTCGAGGCGGCGCGCGCCCGCCGCATCCGTAGCGTTGCACACATCGGCAGCGTCGCGGACGCCCTCGAAGCCGCCGACGCCGGGGTCGCGGCGTGGGTGCACAGCGTCTACAAGGAGCGCATCCCGGACGAGCTGATCCCGCGCTTCGCGGCGGCTCGGATCCCCGTGGTCGCGACCACCGTCGTCTTCGACAGCTACGCCGATCTCCTCGAGAACAAGCGCGAAGCGACCGATCTCGAGCGTGAGACCGTCGCCGCGGACGTGCTCGGAGCATTCGTTCCGCTACCGAAGGACTACGATGCGGGGCCGTTGCGCGCCATGCTGCAGACGATGGCGGATGCACGCCAGGCGCGGCGCGACAACGTGCGCCGCCTGCATGCCGCCGGCATCACCATCCTCGCCGGCGCGGACGCGCAGAGTGGCGTCTTCCCCGGTCCGGGCTTGCATCGCGAGCTCGGAATCCTCGTCGAGTCGGGGCTCACGCCGGCGCAAGCACTACGTGCCGCCACCGGAGACGCGGCGCGTTTCCTCGCGGACAGCGATGATCCGGATTTCGGCGTCGTCGCCGAGGGCAAGGTCGCCGATCTCGTGCTCGTCGAGGGCGACCCGACCGCTGACATCACGAACGTGTCGCGCATCCGTGACGTGATCCAGGGTGGCGTGCGGCTCGAGCGCTACCCGCTCGCGCACTGACGCCGTCAGCGCCTCCCCGCCGAGGCGGCGCGCGCCGCTACTCGAGATGGCGGCGGAGGAACTGCCACACGTCCTTGTAGACGTCGGCCTTCCACTGGTGGTGCGTGCCGGGATGCCAGCGCAGCTCTTTCGGCTCGCGCGCGGCCGCGAAGAGCGCCATCACTGCTTCGCGGGGGAAGACGGGGTCGTCCTCGGTGTTCACCATGAGTAACGGTCTGGGCGCGATCGCGGCGGCGAAGAACGCCGGGTCGGTGGCGCGCGCGTTGGCGAGGCGTCGTTCCCGCTCGGCGTCGCTCGATCCGCGCTCCCAGTAGCGCATGTAGGCGAAGCTCCCGGCAATGACGATCGCGGCAGCGCGGATGCGCGGCTCCTTCGCGACGAAGACGGTGCCGAGCATGCCTCCCAGACTGAAGCCGACGTAGGCGATGCGGCTCGCGTCGACCCCGGGAGTCGTCGCCAGCAGATCGACCGCACGGCCGAGGTCCGCGACCCCCTGGTCGACGAAGGCGGGCTTGCCGATCAGGCGCCGGCGTACGAGCGGATCGAGCGGCTCGACGGTCGAACGCTCACCGTGCTCGGCCAGGTCGATCGCCAGCACCGACCACCCTTCGCTCGCCCACCGGCGCGCCGGCGATTGAATGTAGAAATCGTCCTTGCTGGTGTTGGCGCCGTGCTGGACGATGACCGCGGGTCGTGGACTCGGTCCGGCGAGCGGCTCGAAGAGGTAGGCAGGTACGCGCGCGCCGTTGCCGCCGGTGAAGCGCAGGTGTCGGATGGTGATCGCGCCGACGGTCTGCTCGGCGATGGTCTCCGGTGCGAGCGCGGACATCCGGTAGTTCTGGCAGAGGGGGTGCCGCTTGGCAACTCAGGCGTACGCACGCTAGGGAGCGGCGCATGATCATCGGTTTGACCGGCGGCATCGGCGTCGGGAAGAGCGTCGTCGGCGCGATGCTCTCCGAGCTCGGCGCCCACGTCATCGACACCGACAAGGTCGGCCACCGGGTGTACGCGCCGGGAAGCGACGGGTGGCGTCAGATCGTCGACGCCTTCGGTCAGGACGTGGTGGCGCCCGACGGGACGATCGACCGCGCCAAGCTCGGCGCCGTCGTCTTCGGCAACGACGACAAGCGGCGCGTGCTCAATGCCATCGTCCATCCGCTGATCTTCGCGGAGATCGTGCGCGAGATGAACGATCGGCGTGCCGCTGGTTTCACTGGCCACTTCGTCCTCGAGGCGCCGGTGCTCGTCGAAGCGAAGGGGACGGGAATCGTCGATCGCGTCTGGGTCGTGACGGCGCCTCGCAAGACGATCGGCACGCGCCTCGTTACCTCGCGCAACATGACACAAGCGGAGGTCGAAGCGCGCATGGCGGCTCAGCTCTCCGATGCCGAGCGTCGCAAGCACGCCGATCTCGTGATCGAGAACGACGGCGACCTCGCCGCGCTGCGCGCCAAGGTCGAAGCGGCCTGGCGGACGCTGCCGGCCGCCTGAGGCGTGATCGGCGCCGCCGGCGCGCTGGCGGATCGCTACGCCTCCGCCCGCTCGACGCGGCAGCGACGTAGCGATGATGCGGGATGCCGGTGAACGGATCGCGGTCGGCGACGTCGGTCAGCTCGTTCTGGTTCGCGCCGCACCATCCCGTCGCGCCGGGAAACCATGCCGAAGCCGTTCGGCATCCAGACGTGGCCGGCCATGAGCTTCGCGTCGAGCTGCGCCGGCAGCGTCAGGCGCCGCGGCGCGTGGCGACGACGCACCGCGTCGCCGTCGCTTGATGCCGAGCGCGGGCGGCGTCGGCGGGCGAGAGGTTGAGCGCGCAGTGCGGGCCGCGTGCCCTTCCGCCAGCGCGGGTCGCGCTGGATCGTGTTGGCGGTCCAGCGCGTGCGCAGTCCGGCGGCCAGCACGAACGGGAAGGCGGGATCCTCGGCCGGCGGCGTGGCGATCGCGCGGCGCATCTCCGCCAGCATCGGCTCGGGCGCGAGGCGGACGCGCCGTCGGCGAACGCCACGTGGTCCTCGAGATTGGTCTCGGCGCGCTGGCGCGCGATCTCGACGCCTTCGGGATGCGCGAGGATGCGGCGGAAGAGCTCGGTCGCCGATCTCGAACGGCGTCTTGCCCTCCCAGTCGGGGCCGAGCGTGCGCAGCACGCTCTCGCCGCGGAAGAGCGCGTTCAGGCTGCGCGAGCAGCCAGATCGCGGCGAGCGACGGCGCGGGCAGATGCGGGCCGAGGGCGCGGTACGCCCAGAAGATGAGCATCGCGTCTCGCCGCCGCGACGCGGCTTGCTGCGCGGCCATCAGGAACGCCACGGCGCCCGTCGGGCTCGAGCGCATGCTGCGCCAGCGCGTGCAGCTCGCGCGGCACGGGACCGAAGAGGCCCATCGCCTCGGCGAGGCGCACGTAGATCTCCGGCTCGGGCAGCGCCTCCGCCGGCGGCGGCACGACCGGCGGCCGCACCTGCATGTAGATCTCGGGATAGCGCTTGCGGGAAGATCGCGATCTCCCACTTCTCGTAGCCGACCGGCGTCGGCAGGACGTAGTCGGCGAGCTCGCGCCGTCTCGGTCATCGCCGGGTCGATCACCACCAGCAGGTCGAGCTGCTCGCGCGCCTCGCGCCAGCGCTGCGCTGTCCGAGTAGGAGAGCAGCGGGTTCGCGCCCTCGACGATGACGGCGCGGATGCGCTCGGGATGGTCGAGCAGGATCTCCTCGGGCACGAGCGTCGGCGAGAACATGCCGGCGTTGCCGAGCGCGCGGATGGCCGGAATGCCCGAGGCGAGCGCGCGCTCGGGCTCGCGTGATCAGGCTCGGATCGACGCACCGGCGGCAGGAGCGTCTCGAGGAACACGCCGCCGCCCGGGTTGCCGACGTTGCCGGTCAGCACGAGGAGGACGCGGATCAGGTACGAGATTGAGCGTCGAGAACGGCGTCTGCTCGACGCCGAGGTCGAAGAAGATCGCCGCCGACTCGGCCGCGGCGAAGCCGCGCGCGGTCTCGACGATCGCCTCGACCGTCGAGGCCGCAGCGCGCGCCATCTCGCGCGACGTCGACCGCCGCGAGCGCGTCGCGCAGCGCCTCGAAGCCGATGCGTGCGCTCGGCGACGAAGCGTCTCGTCCACCAGCCCCTCGCGCACGATCACCGCCGCCATCGCCGAGCAGCAGATACACGTCGGTGCCGGGCCGCACGCGCAGGTGGCGCGTCGCCGTCGCGCGTCGTCTCGGTCTCGCGCGGATCGACGACGACGACGCGTGCGCGTCCGGGTCGTCGGCGAAGCCTCTTGAAGCGTGTCGGTGGCGTTGTGGCCGCGGTTGGAGATCTTCGGGTTCGTGCCGAGCACGAGCAGGAACCGCGCGTGCTCGGTGTCGGCGTGGAGGAACGCGGCCGGCGAGGCGTCGAACATCCACTGGTCGAGCAGGTTGTGCTGCGTCTTCTCCTGCGCGAAGGCGTTGAACCAGCGCCGCGAGCCGAGCGCCGCGCAGGAAGCCCATCGCCGTAGGGCGCGTCCATGTGGTTGCCCTGGCCGCCGATGCCGACGAGCGCGATCGCGCGCGGCGAGTGGCGGTCGCGGATGTCGCGCAGCTTGGCCGGCGATCTCGGTCGATCGCCGTGTCCCAGTCGATCCGCTCGAAGGTGCCGTCGGGCGGCGGCGCAGCGGGTGCTGCGATGCGGTCGCCGTGCTCGACGTAGTGGTCGATGCTGAAGGCCTTGTTGCAGACGTAGCCCTTGGTGATCGGGTTGCGTCTCGTCGGCGCGCACGGCGATGATGCTGCCGTCCGCGACGTCGACGCGCAGCCCGCAGTTGTGGCTGCACAGCACGCACACGGTGGCGAGGTCGTCGGCGTCGAGCGGAAGGGGAGTGCGGGAGACGGACGGATCGACGGACACGGTCTGCATCACGAGTCCTCCTACGCGGTCTGCTTCGCGATTCGGCGCGTTGCTCGGCCGAGCGCGCGCCTTGGCACGCAGCGCGGGCCCGGGCTGGGCGCGCATGTCGCGCGCGGTCACCGGCCGGGCGCAGTGGGGGCAGGCGAGCTCGGGCATCACGGTATGCCCGCAGCCGCGGTGCACCAGCTCGACGGGCGGACCGGCGTCGCCGGCCATCCAGCGGTCGCCCCAGCGAGTGAGCGACACGATGACCGGCCAGAGGTCGCGGCCCTTCTCGGTCAGCCGGTACTCGAAGCGCGGCGGGCGCTCCTGGTACTGGACGCGGTCGAGCACGCCGGCCGCGACCAGCCGCCGCAGGCGGTCGGCGAGGCGGTGGCGCGTCAGACCGACGGCGCGGAAGTCCTCGAAGCGGCGCGCGCCGAGGAACGCGTCGCGCAGCACGAGCAGCGTCCAGCGATCGCCGACGACCGAGAGCGATCGCGCCACCGAGCAGGTCAGGTCTCCGACGTCACGCCAGCGCATGGGTAAGTTCCAAAACGGAACCTATAGCTCCGCCTTCTCTCCCAATGCAATCCCCCTCGCGGCGGTGCTTGCATGCACCGGGACGGGCATCGGCAGGTACTGCGTCAAGCTGGCGGCCGCCGCGGTCCGCGCAGGCGGCCGCGCCCAGTCAACCCTATCCGAGGACGAGTCGCACCCGGTGCGCCGCTCCGTCGTCGACGAGGGGGATGTCGGCGACCGCGCCCTCCACCGCGAGCTCCACACCATCGAGCTCGACGTGTGAGACCCCGCGCGTCGCGTTGCGCGGATTCTCGACCGCAATCTCATAACGCGCGGAATGGTAGCGGAAGGCGATGCCGAAGCTGCGCCACGCGCGCGGAATGCACGGGTCCATGAAGAGCCTGGTGCCGCGCAAGCGGAAGCCGAGAATCCATTCCACGCCGGCGCGATACATCCAGCCGGCCGCTCCCGTGTACCAGGTCCAACCGCCGCGTCCGACGTGCGGCGGCTCGGAGCAGATGTCGGCGGCCGCGACGTAGGGCTCCACCTTGTAGCGGTGGATGCCGGCGCGCGTGCTGCGCGTGGTTGATCGGATTCAGGATCGAGAACAGCTCGCCCGCCTTGTCGCCGTCACCGAGAGCGGCAAACCCGAGCACCGCCCAGATGGCCGCGTGCGTGTACTGCCCGCCGTTCTCCCGCACGCCTGGAACGTAGCCTTTGATGTAGCCGGGATCTGGGCGCCATGCGATCGAAGGGCGGCGTGAAGAGCAGCACGAGCCCGTCGCCCCGGCGGACGAGATACTCCTCGACGGCCGCCATGGCGCGCGCGCCACGCGCCGGATCGGCCGCGCCCGAGATGACGCCCCAGGACTGCGCGATCGAATCGATCCGGCACTCGGTATTGACCGCGGAGCCGAGCGGCGTGCCGTCGTCGAAGTAGGCGCGCCGGTACCAATCGCCGTCCCACGCTTCGCGCTCGATCGCGTGCTTGAGCGCGCCGACGTGACTCCGCCAGCGCGCCGCGCGCTCGTCCTCGCCGCGCGCCTGGGCGAGCTTCGCGAACTCCCAGAGGGTCGTATGGAGGAACCACGCCAGCCAGACGCTCTCGCCCTTGCCGCCGTGACCCGACCCGATTCATGCCGTCGTTCCAGTCGCCGGTGCCGATCAGCGGCAAGCCGTGACGTCCGACCTCGAGACTGCGGTCGAGCGCCCGCGCGCAGTGCTCGAAGAGGCTCGCGTGCTCGTCCGACTGCGCGGGCTCGAAGTACGCTTCACTCTCGTCGGGCTCGAGGTTGCGTCCTTCGAGGAAGGGAATCATCTCGTCGAGCACGGCGAGGTCGTCCGTGACCTCGACGTAGTGGTTGACCACGTAGGGCAACCACACACGGTCATCGGAGATGCGGGTGCGCACCCCGCGTCCGGACGGCGCATGCCACCAGTGCTGCACGTCCCCCTCGCGAAACTGGCGCGCGGCGGCGCGCAGGAGATGCGCGCGCGTCAGCTCACGCTTCGCCACGGTGATCGCCAGGACGTCCTGGAGCTGGTCGCGAAAGCCGTAGGCGGCTCCCGCCTGGTAGAAGGCCGCGCGTGACCAGATGCGGCAGGCGAGTGTCTGATAGAGCAGCCAGCGGTTCAGCAGGATGTCCATCGAACGGTCCGGCGTCGACACCTGGAGCGCCCCCGCGACGTCGTCCCAGAAACGCGTCACCGCCTGCAGCACGGCGTCGACGTCGGCGGCACGATAGGTCGCGACCAGTGCCGCGGCCGCCTCGCGGCTCGCCGCCGCGCCGAGCAGGAACACGATCGCGACGCGCGCGCCGGGTCGGATTGTGAGCGTCGTTTGCAGCGCCGCGCACGGGTCGAGCCCGGCGCCCACGCGACCGGAGAGCGGGGCGTTGCGCTCGAGCGCCGCGGGGTGATCGAGCGCGCCGTTGCGGCCGAGAAACTCCCGCCGGTCGGCCGTCCACGCACTGCTGCACGCCGCCGAGGTCGGCGAACGCCACCTGCTCCCGCGTAGTCCGCGTTCCACGGGTTGCGCGCCAGCATCGCTCCCGTCTCCGCGTCGATCTCGGTCACGACGAACGGCGCCGTGCCGGCGCGCTGGAAGCCCAGCACCCACTCGACGTACGCCGTCACGGAAAGCCGTCGCGTGCGTCCCGAATGGTTCTCGATCGTGAGGCGCGAGATCTTCACCGGGTCGTCGAGCGGCACGAGCTGCAAGAGCGTGAGCGCGATCTCGTGCGAAGTGTGCTCGAAGCGGCTGTAGCCCTGCCCGTGGACCGCGACGTAGGGCCACTGCTCCTCGCGGATCGGCAGCAGGGTCGGGGTCCAGAGCTCTCCGCTCTCCTCGTCGCGCACGTAGATCGCCTCGCCCGGCGGGTCGCTCACGGGATCGTTCGACCACTGGGTCAGTTGATTGTCGCGGCTGTTCGTCGCCCAGGTGTAGCCCGCGCCCGACTCGGACACCTGGAAACCGAACGACGGGTTGGCGATGACGTTGATCCACGGCGCCGGTGTCCACTGGCCCTTCGCCGAGAATCGTCACGTACTCCTTCCCGTCGGCCGCGAAGCCGCCGAGGCCGTTCGCGAACTCGAGCGGCGGCTGGAGCGGTGGGACGTCGAGCGTAGGACGTGGCGCAGGCCGCGGCGGCGTACGCTCGCGAGCGCTCGCGCTTCGCTCGCTCCGTTCGGCCCGCAGCACCTGCTCGGCGAGGCTGCCGCGGTGACTCAGCAGAAGGGCGCGCGCGGCCGCCTGCAGGAGCGTGTGATCCTCGGGGGTCACGAGATCCGCACGCAGGAGAAACACGCTTCCCTGGGTCCCTGTGTCGTCCGACCGCACTTTCGCCGGGCTCGCGCGGATCGTTCCCTCGAGCAGGGCTTGCAGGTCTCCCGCATACGACGACGCCTTCTCGTTGAGGATGACGAGATCGACCGCGAGCTGCTTCCGCCGCCAGTACTGGTGCGCGCGCAAGAGCTGGCGGATCAGCTCGATGTCCTCGGCTTTGTCGATGCGCGTCCAGGACGATCGGGAGGTCGCCGGAGATGCCGTACGGCCAGAGCGCCTTGGCGTCCCGCACATTGCGCTTCAGTACCTCGGAGGACGCGCGCAGCGTCGGCTCGGCGAAGAGAATGCGGTCGGCGAGCCGCTGGAAGAGGTGCGCGTCGTCGGGGGCGATCCCGAGGTGGTGGAGCTCCACCTGGGCCTGGGTCCACGCCGCTGTCCGGACGCGCTCGAACGTCGCCGGGTCGCGATACTTGTCGGCGAGCGCGAGCGCTGCTTCGTGCGACGGGGCGACGAGGGTGGAGAACGTGACGTGTGCCGTCGTGCCCGGCGCGAGACGGACGCGGCGGCGCAGGCTCGCGATCGGATCCAGCACCGACCCGACCGTATTGGAGAGCGGGCGGCCGTCGATCACCGACATCGGCGTACGGATACCGCGGCCGCGTCCGAGAAACCGCGCGCGATCGGTCTCGAATTGGACGGCGCCGACTGTCTCACCCTCGACCGCGACCACGTGGGCCGCGAAGATCGGCGCTTCGTCATCCGCACGCGGACGCCGTATCGCCAGCACGCCGTCGCCCTCGTGCAGGAGCTCGGTGTGCACGAACAGATTGGAGAAGGCGGGATGGGCGGCGTCGGCGGCAAACGGCGCGAGCACCAGCTCGGCGTACGAGGTGAGCTCGATCTCCCGCGCGCGCACCCCGAGGTTGCCGACCGATACGCGCCGGACCTCGGCGTCGTCCTCCGGCGACACGACGATCTCGAGCGTGGTGAGAATCGCTCCGTCGCGGCGCACGATCTCGATGCGGTCTTCCGAAAGCCGACCTCGTAACGATCGGGCTCGACGCCGCTCGGCTGGTAGCCTGCCGACCAGACGTCGCCGGTCGCGGCGTCGCGCAGGAAGACGTACGTCCCCCAACAGTCGCGCGTGGCATCCTCGCGCCAACGGGTGACGGCGATATCGCGGCAGCGACTGAAGCCGGATCCGGCGGCGGTGACCATCACGCTGTAGCGCCCGTTCGAGAGCAGTGCGCGTGCGGGGACGGATCGTGCGGCGACGTGAAGCGACGGAGCACCGAGGGCGCGAGCTCTCGTACGTACGCGGCCGCTTCGACCTCCTCGGCGCGCGGGCGGGCCACGGCGACGTCGCGCGGCGTGCGCTCCTGGAGCAGAAGCTCGGTTGCTTGCACCGCCGGCGCGGCGTGGAAGCGCGCCCGCATCACGCCGTCGTGCAGCACGTTCGCGATCGCGACCAGCGACATGCCGTGGTGATGCGCCATGTAGGCCCGCACGATGACGGCGCGCTCGCCCTCCGGGACGCGCGTGGCGGTGAAGTCGAGCGCCTCGTAGAAGCCGAACGGCCCGCGGCCTCCGAGCTCGGCGAGACGCGCGAGGTTTTTCACCGCCGCTGACGGGTCGACCATCGCCGCCAGCGATCGTCGCGTAGGGCGCGATGACCACGTCCTCGCTGAGGCCGCGCTTCAAGCCGAGCCCGGGCACGCCGAAGCTCGAGTACTGGTAGGTCAGCTCGAGATCCCGGGCATGGAACGCCGACTCCGACACGCCCCAGGGCACGCCCCGCTCGGTGCCGTACTGGATCTGCCGTCGAACCACGAGCTGCGCCGTCTGTTCGAGGAGGCTATTGGCGGGCGCCCGCATCACCAGCGATGGCATCAGGTACTCGAACATCGAGCCCGACCACGAGACCAGTGCCGCGCCGCGCTCGACCGGCGTGAGCGGACGGCCGAGCTTCAGCCAGTGCGAGACGGGAACGTCGCCTTTGGCGATCGCGACGAAGCTGGTGAGGCGAGCCTCGGACGCGAGAAGATCGTAGCAATTCGGGTCCAGACTGCCGTCCGCCACCCGGTAGCCGATCGCGAAGAGCCCGCGCGTCGGATCGAGGAGAAAGGCGAAATCGGTCGCCGCGACCATCTGATCCGCGCGGCGCGCCAGATCCGTCAACTGACGGAGGAGGTCGCGGGAGGCCTCGCCGTGCCCTCGACCTCCGCGGCGACGGCGTCGAGGCCGCGCTCGCGCAGCTCCGCGCTCGCGGCGCTCGCGCGCTCCGGCACTTCGGCGAGGGCCGGCAGCACCGGCAGCACATGCTCGAAAGCCGGAGCCGGGTTGCCGTGCGCAACGCGCACGAGCGCGAGATCGCGCTCGTGGCTGTCGAGGGTCGCGCGTGCCGCCTCGCTCCACAGCAGCACCTCCCCTGCCGCGCCGTCGCCGCCGGCCGTCGGCGAGCGTGCGCGCGATGTCGATCACCGTGTCGATGCGATCGGCGAGCAAACCCAGGCGCTCCGACCACTCGTGTGGTGTTGCTGGCGTGGCGGCGAGCGCGGCGAGGACCTCGTCGAGCGCCTCGTCGAGGTGCTTCCGGCTGACGGTCTGCGTTCGACCGTCATCGCGCCAGCAGCCCCGCCGATTCGCGTGCGAGGGCACCGCGTCCTCGACGCCCGCCAGAATCTCGCCGCCCAGCACCGGGCGATCGACGAGCTCGCGGCAAGCGTTCGCGAGCGCGATCAGATGGCCGACGAGGTTGCCGCTGTCGACCGACGATACGTACGGCGGATCGAGCGGACGCAGCGTGCGTGTGTCGTACCAGTTGTAGAAGTGGCCGCGAAAGCGCTCGAGCGTCTCCAACGTCGCGAGCGTCGCCTCGAGGCGCGTCGCCGCGTCGCAGGTCCCGATCCAGCCGAAGTCGCGCGCCGCGACCACCGAAAGCAAATACAGTCCGATGTTGGTGGGCGACGTCCGGTGCGCCACCATGGACTTCGGATCCTCCTGGAAATTGTCGGGCGGCAGCGCGTGATTCTCCGCGTCGACGAAGGTCTCGAAGAACCGCCACGTCCGTCGCGCGATGGCGCGGAGATCGCGCCGCTCGATGTCGTCGAGCGCATGCGTGCCGACGAGGCGCCCCGGGAGGCTCACCGACCACGCGACCAGCGGCGACAGGGTCCAGAGCAGAACGAATGGCAGCGCGAACGGACCCGCCGACGGTCGTGCGACGACGACGACGAGCGCCGCCACGCCCGCGAAAATCAGCGCACCAGCCATGTGTCGCGAATAGCCGCCGAGCGAGAGATCGGCGCTGGCTTTCACCTGCGCCGCCGTCGTCCACTCGAGGAGCCTCCGGCGCGTCACGTAGAGACGGACGATGCGTGCGTGCGATGGCGTCGCTCATCAGCCACGCCTGGTGCGCGAGCAGCGTGAGAGCGAGCGCCAGGTGCGAAGCGCCGACGACGAGATCCCTGCCGACCGCGCGCACGTGACTGCGCTTGGCGATGCCGAGGCGGCGCGGCACCAAGCCGGTCAGGAACGGAAGGAACGCGGGAATACCGATGGCTGCGAGGACGAAGCCCGTCCATGCGAGCGGGGAAGCCGTGACCGTCCACCCGACCACCAACGCGAGAAAGGACGCCGGAGCGGACAGCGACCGGCGCAGGTTGTCGAACATCTTCCAACGACCGATGAAGGGAATCGCGGAGCGACGTTGCAGGATCCACGGCAGCAGTTGCCAGTCACCGCGCGCCCAGCGGTGCTGGCGGGCGGCGGCGACCTCGTAGTGCGCGGGGAACTCCTCGAAGAGCTCGATGTCGGTCACCAACCCGGCGCGCGCGAACGTGCCCTCGAACAGATCGTGGCTCAGCAGCGCGTTCTCGGGGATCCTCCCGGCGAGCGCGGTCTCGAACGCATCGACGTCGTAGATGCCTTTTCCGGTGTACGAGCCTTCACGGAAGAGATCCTGGTACACGTCCGACACGGCAGCCGCGTACGGGTCGATCCCGGCAGGCCCTGAGAAGATGCGCTGGAAGAGCGAGCCGCCCCGACCGGTCGGCAACGTCGGGGTCACGCGCGGTTGCAGGATGGCATAGCCTTCGATGACGCGCTGTGTGTGAGGATCGTGGGATGGACGGTTGAGTGGATGAGCCATGGTGCCGATCAAGCGATAGGCCGCTCCGCGCGGCAGCCGCGTGTCGGCGTCGAGGGTGGTGACGTAGCGAACCCTTCTTCGGTATCGTTCCTGCGAGCGCCACGAACGTCGTATCGGTTGCCCCGCGCAGCAGGCGATTCAGCTCGTGGAGCTTGCCGCGCTTGCGCTCCCAGCCCATCCATTTGCCCTCGCCCTCGTTCCAGATGCGGCGACGGTGCAGGAAGAGAAAACGCTCACCGCCGCCGGGTGCCTCGCCGTGTTGCCGGTTCAAACGTCCGATGGCATCGGCCGCGCAAGCCACCAACTCCTCGTCGTCGGGAACGCTCTCGACGGCCGCGTCCGTCCAGTCCGATAGCAGCGCGAAGTAGAGATCGCCGTCGGGGTTTGCGAGGTAGTGGATCTCGAGCTGGTCGACCTGCTGTTCGATGTCCTCCGTTTTCGTGAGCATGGTCGGCATGACCACGATCGTGCGGAGACTCGCCGGGACGCCGTCGCGGAGCTCCAGACGCGGCAGGACGCGGGGTTTGATCAGCGCCGTCACGGCGCGGTTGACGAGCGCGACGGCGAGGTCGGACGCCGGAAAGAGCGCCAGCAGCCCGAGCGCCACTACAGCGAGCCACTAAAGCCGGACCCCACGGCGTCGGCGACGAGCGGCAGGACGAAGCACGCGGTCAACAACGCGATCGTCCCGATGTAGGCGGGCGTCGTCGCGTTGCCGTAGGCACGCAGCAGACGTCTCTTCGCCGACACCCGGCAGCCGAGCTCGTGCTCGAATGCCGCGCGCCCGATGGAGATGAGATAGTAGCCAGGATCCTCGACGCGGTCGCCCGGCTCGACGCCGTTGTCGTGCGCCGCTTCGCGGGCTCGCAGGGCCTTGTCGACCGCCAGCTCCGCGACCTCGCGCTCGCTCCGTCCCGAGGCGCGCGCGAGCTGCTCGATCGCGTGGCGGTAGTGGTCGCGGGTGGTGAAATCCATCGCCGCGAAGTCGGAGCCCGCGCGCAGAACCTCGTCGACGAGACTCACGCTCTCGAAGAAACCCGTCCATTCGAACGACGAGATGAGGCGCATGCTGGTGATGATGTTGCGGACCGTGACGTTCGCCGACGTCTGACTCTCGAGCTCCTGCTGGACGAGCTGGTCCGCGGTGGTGCCCTGCTCAGCCAGGCGTGTGTCGAGCCATGCCAGCGCCGGCGTCACGGCCGGGTCTTGATCGCGGAGCCGTTGCACCAGCTCGACCGCGAAAGCGCGCGCCAGCGGGCCGCCTTCGTGCCGGAGGAGCGCGCTGACCGTGGGCTCGCGCGTAAGACTACCGAGGCTGAGCAGGGAGTCCGCGACACGATCGGCCTCGTCGCGCGCCGCGCGCGATTGGATGATCCGTTCGGCCAGCCGCCGCAGGTTCTCGACGAGCACGATCCGGAGCGTGATCGCCACTGCCCACAGCTCACCGATGGTCAGTGGTTGCACGCGCTGATACGCGCCCACGAATCGGCGCAGTGTCTCGGAATCGAACCGGCTGTCGGTGTGCGCCACGTAGGCCCAGGCGATACCGTAGACGCGCGGATAGCCGGCCAGCGGGCCGTCGGCGAGCTTCGGAAGCTCCCGGTAGTAGCCCTGTGGCAGATCGTCGCGAATCTCCCGGAGCTGCTCGTCGATGATGTGGAAGTTGTCGATCAGCCACTCCGCCGCGGGCGTGATCGCACGCTCCTCGTGAATCGCTTCCGCGATTGCGCGATACGCTTCGAGCAGCACGCGACCATTGTCGCGCACACGGGGCGCGAGCTTCCGGCCGGCCTCGCGCGCGGCGTGGACGACGGGTTGGGCGGCGGCCAGACTTTCGGCGTGCTGTTCGAGGCGCTCGACCCCGAATAGCTCGGCCCGGATCGGCTCCTCGAGCGCAGAAGTGGCGCGGGTCGCTTGGGTTTTGGTCGAGAATCTCAAGCGACGCCGGAGCATTCCCTTACGGTACACGCAATCAGGGCGATGCCGCGAACGCGGCATCGCCCGTGATCCTCACAGGAAGTCTGGTCCACGTCGGGTCGGCCGGCATGAAGCGCCGACCCGACTCATGCCCTGATGCTCATCCCCGTGTGCCGTCGATCTGCGCCAGAATGGCTCGGAAAATCGACGACGGTGGCCGGCACGATTGGTGACCCACGGAACCCCCTTGAGGTAAGGTGACGCCGGCAATGAGCGGCAGGATCGATCTCAGTGTGAAGGGTCCTCTGGCGCTCCTGACGTTCGAGCGGCCGGAGCGGCTGAACGCGTTCGACGAGGCCCTCTGGAAGGATCTCGGCCAGCGGCTCGACGACGCCCGACGTGCCGATCCCCGCGTGCTCGTGCATCGCCGGCTCGCGATCGTGCTTCTCGGCGGGGATGGACCTCGCCGCCGACAATCCGATCATCGCTCGCCTGGCGGCGTGTGCTCCCGGGAGGGCGGGCGACACGGCCCGCGCCATTCTCGGCGAGCTGAGGGAGATCATGCGCCGGCTCTGGGACTTCCCGGCGCCGACGATCGCGGTCGTCGAAGGCGCGTGCATCGGCGGCGGACTGGAGATCGCGGTTGGTTGCGACATCCGCGTCGCGGGAGCGCGTGCCGAGGTGCGCCTTCCCGAGGTTGCGTTCGGCGTGGTGCCCGATCTCGGTGGCATGAGTCGGCTCTGCCGGCTCGTTGGTCCGGGTCGCGCCGCGCTCGTGGCACTTTCCGGCCGCGCGTTCGATGCGGCCGAAGCCGAGCGTCTGGGTATCTTCGAATGCGTCGTCGAAGCGGGACAGGCCCTCGAGGAGGCAACCCGCCTGGCGCAGCAGATCAGCGGCAACGCGCCCGGCGCGGTGCGCAGCGCTCTCGCGGTCCTGCGCCGGCTGCCGGACCTCTCGATCGACCAGGGCCTGGAGGCAGAGCTCGCGGCCGGTCTGGCCGCGCTCAGTGGAAAAGAAGTAAGGGAAGGGCTGCGCGCGCTTGCGGAGAAGCGACCGCCGAGTTGGCTCGCGAAAGGATCCTGAACGGGGGGCGGAGGGTTCGGCACGGACGCCGAACGAAGGACGACTGTCATGGAGACCAAGCTGAATCCCGACGACGTGTACGCGTTACTCGATCTCTACTGGGAGCGCTGCATGGGGACGGACGCGCCGGACTTCACCGAAGGGCTGTACGGCGATGGCGGTCAGGATTCCAAGCCGCTGAGCGTCGCGCAGCACGATCAGCGCGCCTACATGCTCGACCAGGCGCGCGTCGGTCCGGGGACGCGTGTGCTCGAAGTGGGCTGCGGCCTCGGAAGCCTGCTCGAGAACGCGCGCGACCGCGGGGCGAACGCGATCGGTCTCGCGCCAAGCCCCCCGCAAGCTCGCCGGTGCACGGAGAAGGGACTCACCGTGCGCAACCTTTCGTGGCAACAGGCCGGCGATGACCTGAACGGCGCGTTCGACGTCGTCATCGCCAACGGCTCGCTCGAGCACTACGTCAGTCGGGCCGAAGCAGAGGCCGGCCACCAGGAGGCGATCTACTCTCGCTTCTTCGAGCGCTGCGCCGCGTGGCTCGACCCCGCCTCGCCGATCAAGCGTACCGTGGTGGCGTTCATCTCGTTCGCGCGCAACCCGGATCCGCGTGTCGCCGCGCGCCCGACCCGGGAGCTTCGCTTCCAGTCGGACGAGTACCACTATCGACTGCTCGATCGGATGTTCCGGGGCTGGTACCCGTACGGCAAGGAGCAGGTGTTGCGGTGCGCGTCACGCTTCTTCGACGTCCTCGAGACGCAGGACGGTACACGCGACTACTACGTGACCTCGCTCGAATGGAGCCGGCTGGCGCGCCGGGGCTTGCTCAGGATGCCGGGCGTGCTGCCGGGGCTCATCCGCTGGTGGCGCGCCGATCCCGACTTCGCCGATCGGATGCGCTGTATGCTGTATGGATCGTGGACGTGGCAGTTCGCGGGCGACGACCCACCGTGTCGCATGAATCGTGTGACGCTGGCGCTGCGTAGCTGAGCGCCGATCCGCGCAGCCGGCCGAGGCTCTCCACGGTTCGCAGCTCCCACGCGCGCGCGCCCTGCGCACGCGCGATCTCGAGGGCTCGCGAGAAGCACGCGTCGGCCTCGGTGAGCTTGCCGTCGCGGACGTGCAGCTCACCCTGCAAGCGGTGCACCTCGGGCGCGATCCAGTACTCGCCGGTCGCGTCGATCCGCGCCAGCGCGTTCTCGAGCGTACGATGCGCGTCGCCATCGGGTTGAAAGGGAATCGTCGCGTCCGCGAGCAGCGACTGGAAATAGGGAAGTCCGAGCGTCGCCCCGGTTCGCACGTACGAGTCGAGCGTGGCGCGCATGGCGCCGATTCCCTGCACCGGGTCGCCGTCGTACGCGATTGCCCATCCACGCACGATGTTGCCGAGCGCCGCCCACAGCGCGAAGCCCCGCTCGTTCGACAACGTGACGCACTCCTCGGCGAGCGTGCGCGCCGTCCGCACGTCACGGCGGAACTGGAATTGACAGGAGGCGAGCACCAACGCGACGGCGAGCGAATAGGGATGGCCCGCGCGGCGTGCCGTCTCGACAGCGGCCAGGCTGAATCGCGCGGCATCGTCGGTGTACCCGAGGATCCAGCTCACCATTCCCGCATAGACACTGCAGGTCGCGCCCGCGTCCTGACCGTAGAGCCGCAATGACTCGGTCGCGTCTGCGGGGTCGTCGTACGAGCGCGCTTCGAGGAGATGGCGATGCCCCTCCTCCGGCCTCCCCATGTAGAAGCGCGTCGTCCCGAGCGCCCGGTGACCCATCATGAGCACCCGATGGATGCGCTCGCGTTCCGCGATCTCGACCAGCTGCTCGGCGAGCTCGTGCGCTTTGCGGAGATCGGCACGCAACAAATAGAACGACCACAGACCGACCAGGATCTGGAACTTGTCGGTGAGCTGCTCGCTCAAGTGCAGTGCACTGGCGTAGATGCCCTCCACCTCGGGGTCGGCCAGGCCTCGCGTCGCGGAGATCGAGCCGCCGCGCAGCACGAGCAAGCCGAGCTCGCGTTCCGTCCGCGCCGGGGTCTCGGGCATTGCCGTCAACAGCTCCATCGCGCGCGATAGATGACCGAGCGCTTCCATGTGCGCGGCGCGGCCTCTCGCGAGCTGCGCTGCTTTCGTCCAGTACTGGAGTGCGCGCTCGTTGTTGCCCGCGCGAGAATAGTGGTCGGCGATGAGCTCCGGTTGCTGCGCTTCGATCTCGCCAAAGCGTGTGGCGAGCACCTCTGCGATGCGGCCATGGTATTCACGACGGGTCGCTTTGAGCAGCGATTGATACGCGGTGTCCTGGATGAGGACGTGCTTGAAGGCGTAGGTCGCCGCCGGCGCGAGCCCGCGTTGAAACAGCAGCTCGGCCGCCACCAGCTTGTCGATCGCCTGGGAAAGCCGTGCGCTCGGCATGCCGGAGACGATTTCGAGCAGCTCGTGCGAGAACCTTCGCCCGAGGACGGCGCCGATCTGCGCGACCTCCTTCGCGGAGCCGAGGCGGTCGAGTCGTGCCATCAGTGAGTCCTGGAGCGTCGAGGGGATGGCGAGATCGCCGGCGCCTTCATTCCATGTGTAGCCGGATTCGATGAGATTCTTCGTCAGCTCTTCCGCGAACAAGGGCACGCCGTCGGTGCGCGCGACGACCTGGGCGAGCAACCGGGGCGGCAAGGTCTTCCCGTCGGCGACGCTCGCCACGACCTCGGCCATCTCGTGCTCCGTGAGGGGCCGCAGCGTGATGTGGTCGACGTGCGGGTGCGGCAGCCAGGGAACCTCGAACTCGGGCCGGAACGTCAGCACCAGCATCACGCGCGAGGTCGCGACGGCTTCGAGCAGCAGACCGAGCAGCTCGAGCGTCGAAGGATCGATCCAGTGCAGATCCTCCACGACGAGGGTGACGGGTCGGGTTTGACTGAGCGCCACGAGCCACGCGAGGAGGGCCGCCAACGTCTTCTTGCGCTGCGCCTCCGGCGTGATCGCGATCATGGGATAGCGCTCGGAGGGCGGCAACGAGAGCAACGTCAGGAAGACCGGCATGACTTCGGCGAGCGAAAGATCGAGGCGCTCGATCGCGCGCACGAGCTTTTCGGTCTTCTGCTCGGGAAGGTCGTCGCGGCCGAACTCGAGTCCCTGGATGAGCAGACGGACGACCGGCGCGAAGGCGCTGTTGCGGAGATAGGGCGAGCAGCGGCACGCGAGCCAGATGGCCTGCTCCTCCGCGAGCTGCTGCCCGAAGACCTGGACCAATCGCGACTTGCCGATCCCCGGCTCTCCACTGACGAGCTGCACCCGCCCTCGCCCGACCTTGACGTCCTGCCAGCGGTCCTTGAGCAGGGCGAGCTCGCGTTCGCGGCCGACGAAGGCCGTGCCGTTCGTCGCGTCCGGCTCGTCCAGTCGATCCGCGGAGCCGCGTCGCTCGAGCACACGAAACGCGCTGACCGGCTCGGCGATCCCGGTCAGAGAGAGCGAGCCGACGCCCTCGATGACGAATGCGCGCTGCAGCAGGCGGGCGGTCGCGGCGCTGACGGTCACCGTGTCGGGCTTCGAAGCCGACTGCAGGCGCGCCGCGAGATTCATCGTGTGACCGAGGACCTGGGTCTCGCGATCGTCCTTGCCGCCGGTGCTGCCGACGACGGTGGGTCCGGAGTGGATGCCGATGCGGACCGAGAGCCGGGTGCCGACCATGCTCTCGATGCGTGTGTTGGCGCGGTCGAGCTCGGCGATGATTTCCAGACCGGCGTGGGCCGCGCGCTCGGCGTCGTCCTCGTGCGCGTTGGGATAGCCGAAATAGACCAGCAAGCCGTCACCGAGATAGCGCGCGATGTACCCATCGTAGCGCTCGATCGCGCGCGCCGCGGCCTCTTGATACGTGCGGATCACGTCGTGCAGCTCTTCGGGGTCGAGACGCTCGCCGAGCGGGGTCGACCCGACGAGATCACAGAACATGACCGTCAAATGCCGGCGCTCACCCGGTGCGCTGGTGGAGATCGGCGGCGGCAAGAGCGCGAGCGACGCCCCGCAGTGGTCGCAGTACGCCTGGCGAAAGGAGTTTGCGCGGCCACACTGCCGGCACGCGACCTTCTCGACCAATGGCGTCGCGCATTGCGCGCAGTACCGCGCACCTCGTCGATTGTGATTCTGGCACCGGGGGCACTGCATGGTTCTTTGGCCTCGCTCCACTGCGACAGATTGCAATCGGAGTGCCGTGCATGCCGATGCGTCGGCGCTGGTACTTGCCGTGCGTTCGGCGCGCGAACCGACTCTTTTCGTGGACAGCATGTCCACTGTGGAGGACAGCGCTGGCGGTGAGGGCCCGAGGGGTTACGCGGCGCTGACGTGCTGGCGCAGGACGATGGGGCAGTCGAGGCGAACGGTCGTGCCGGCCCCCGGCGCCGAGTCGACTTCCAGGCTGCCGTCGACGGCGAGCGCCCGCTCCTCCATGCTCACGAGGCCGAGGGCGTTGGGACGTGCGGAGCTGAGATCGAAACCCCGACCATCGTCGCGGACCTCGAGACGCAAGCGCCCGTCGCCGGTCGCGATCGTGACCTGGACGCGTGCGCGCACCGCTGTGGCGCGCGGCGTTGGTGAGCGCTTCCTGCGCGATCCGGTGGACGGCGATCTCCGCTTCCTCGCCGAGTCTCGGCAAAAGCGGCGGAAGGTCGAGCGTCACCTCGCATGTCAGGAGACGTCATACCTGCCACCAGTGAGCGGAGACTCCCTTCGAGACCGAGATCGGGGAGCTGGAGAGGTCGCAGCTCGCCGGCGAGGCCGCGCAGATGCTCCACCAGCTCGTTCAGGTAGCGGACGACGCGCGACAGGTCGGCGTCGCCAGGTGCGCCGCTTCCGAGGCGCACGCGTACGGATTCGACCAGGATGCCGATCCCGACGAGCTCCTGGCAGACGTCGTCGTGCAGATCGAGGCCGAGCCGCTTCCGTTCCTCCTCCCGGATGCGCACCTGTCCGTGCGCGAGCAGTCGCAGCTTCTCCCTGCTCGCGCGCAACGCTTCCTCCGCTTGCCGGCGCTCGGTGACGTCGCGACTGATGCCGCGGATTCCGACGACTCGGCCGTGCGCGTCGCGTAGCGGCGAGGCGACGACGTCGAACCATCGCGGCTCGGCGTGCAAGGCGCCGGCGCGTACCTGAACCGTGCGCGGCTCCGGACTCGCGCCGCTCGGCCATGCTCGCCCACACTGATTCGATGTTGGCGTTCGCCGGGTGATCGGTCAGGACGGCACGCAACGGCAGCCCCAGGATCTCGGCCGCCGTTCGGCCGACGTGTCTCGCCGTGGCCTCGTTCACGTAGGTGAAGCGCCAATCGAGATCAGCCGTCCAGATGAGGTCGGTGGCGTTCTCGGCGAGGTCGCGGTACGCGTCGCGCGAGACCTGCAGCTCGCGGGTGCGCTCGAGCTCACCTTCGCGGTGGAGAAACGCGGCGCGAAAACTCCGGAACGAGCCCTCGGCCATCAGCGCGAAGAGCATGGCCCCGATCGCCGCGCCCGCCAGCCCCTGGAGCGAGGTGAGTTGAAGCGCGCGCCAGGGCTCCGTGAGCATCCAGGGCCCGTAGGTGACGGTGAAGAGGACCAGCGCGACGTACCATCGCCAGACGAACAGCATCGACGATACGACCCCGAGGGCGAAGAGCATCATCGCGACGATTGGCTCGCGACCACCGAGGTGGAGATAGAAGCCCATCGACGAGAGTCCGAGGCCCGCGCAGATTCCGAGCACCACCCACTGCACGGCCGCGCTGTTCGGCCTCGCATGCACCCAACTCCAACCAGCCGACCACCAGCGCGATCTGCGAGAGGCACAACACCAGGCCAGCTGTCCATACGGACGCGTCCTCGGCGACCAGTACGATGACGAAGAGAATGGTGGCGGCGAGCCAGCTGAGGACGAAGGCCGGCAGGCGCTCGACGATCACACGCCGCTGCATCAGGTCGAGAGGCGTCGTCGATGTCGCGGAAGACGTCGACGGGTCGGCCGGCTTTTCGGCCCGACTGTCGACGATCACGCCCGACGCGAAAGGGGGTTCGAGTCTGGCCATGGACCGGAGCCGTTGCTTGATCAGTGACTTATGAAGCGTGGGGAGTAGCTGTCAAGCGGGACCGGTCGAGGGTATTCCCGAATGAGGCCAGCGCCTGACTGAGCGAGACGGGGGCGGCGTGCCTAGCCTGTGTCGTCGAAGGCTTGCATTTTCCGCTCTCCCTGTAGTACCCGCGCATCCTGAAATATGTCTCTGACCCCCCTTCAGAGGTGCGGGCCGGATGATCCCGTCCGGTCGCACGCGTGTATTGTGACCGGAGCCGCATACCGGTCGCACGTCCCTAGCACCTCGTCCGTCGTCGTTGCTGGCGATGGCAAGGGAGCAACCATCCGAACCCTAACCACCCTAACTCCATCGAGGTCCTCCCATGCTGAACCGGCTCACACGCGTTCTCCCGTCGACGATCGCGCTCCTGTTCCTCGGCGCACTCTTTGATTCCCGGGATGTCGTCGCGCTGACATGCGTCGACGACGTCACGGCTCAGTCCAACGTCTGCAGTGCGAACGACGTCGACGTCGCGTCAGTGACGGTACTCAACGTAACCGATGGTTGTGACTTCATTGGTGATACCGCAACGGTTGAGCTCAGGTTGGAGTTGGTGGCGGGCGCCGACGCGCGCTTCGACATCGGCATCTTCATCGCGCTCGACGGGAGCGACGCATTCACCGGGACCTGCCATCAGGAGTACCTCGCACCTCCCCTCGCACCTCTTGCGACGTACGACCCGCTCAGCGGGACCGGTCCCTTCCTCGATGCCGAGGGCGGCGGTGACCTGTGCGGCGATATCGAGCAAGACGTTCCGACTTTCTTCAATCTTCCGCCGATCAACATCGTCTGCACGGATGCCGACAACAACGGCCAGCTGGATATCGGATCGATCATTTCCTGGGACAACAACATGGCGAACGTCTGTCTCACCGAAGACGACGCCGTCCCCGGCACAGTCGCAAAGTGTCGAGCGGAGAGACTCGCCATCACCAACATCCCGCTTCCTACGGTGACATTGACGCCCACGCCGACGGCCACGCGCACGCCCACGCCAACGGTGACGCCGACCGTCACCGACGCCCACGGCTACGCCGACCGTCACGGTGACGCCAACGGTCACCGCGACGCCCACGGTGACCCCGACGGTCACGGTGACGCCGACGGTCACGGCGACGTCAACGGTGACGCCGACCGTCACGGTGACGCCGACGGTCACCGCGACACCGACCGTCACCGCGACACCGACACCGACGGCCACGCCGACCGTTACGGCGACGCCGACGCCCACGTCCACGCCCACACCGACGCCGACTCCTACGCCGACCGTGACGGCCACCCCCACGGCGACGCCGACCCCGACGCTCACGCCGACGCCGACGGTCACCGCAACCGTCACGACGACACCGACGCCGACCGCTACGCCGACGCCGACGCCAACGCTCACCGCAACCCCCACCCAGACCGTGACCGCGACCCCGACGCCGACGCCGACCCGGACGCCGGTGATCAACCACTTCCAGTGCTACGAGATCGATCGCCAGCCGTTCATGGAGATGGAGGGCCTCAGCCTCGCGGATCAGCTCGGACCCGGGCTAGTCGACGTGCAGCGCCCGAAGCGGCTGTGCAATCCGGCGGACAAGAACGACGAGGATCCGCCGGCGCCCACCGACGCCGAGCACATGATCGGTTACGAGATCAAGCAGACGCAGCCGTTGTTCACGAAGCTCTTCGCCCAGCCGGTCTCGAATCAGTTCGGGACCATTCTCGTCGATATCGTGCGGCCCGAGCTCATGCTCCTCCCGACCGCCAAGAGCCTCTCCGGCTCGCCGTCACCGCTGCCTCCGGACGCACTCAACCACTTCAAGTGCTATCGCGTGAAGCGCGCCAAGTTCCGCACCACCGGTCTTGTGGTGGAGGATCAGCTCGGGACGTATCTGGTCGACATCAAGAAGCCGTTCCGGTTGTGTGTGCCCGCCGACAAGAATGGCGAAGGCACTATCGAGCCACCCGACAGCCTGATGTGCTACAAGGCGCGCAACTTCCCGAAACGGCCGCCGATCACCGGTCCCATCTTCATCGACAACCAGTTCGGGCCGATGACGTTCTTCGTGACGCGAACGCGGGAGTTCTGCGTTCCGTCGATCTACAACGGCCCGTAGCTTGGCCGAGGTCGTGCGCGCCTGCCCCGACGGGAGGCGCCGGCGACCTCGCGCCGGCGCCTCGATCAGGTCGGCGAGAGCCTCACACTGACGGTTGCTCGGGTTGCACGTAGCGCAGCGAGCCGGGTGTCGTGAGGAGCTCCCCGGTCTCGAGCAGCGTCTTCAGGCCGGAGAGCGCCCCAAGACCCCCTTGTCTCAGAATTTGAACGCGTGCTAGAAGTTTAACGCGTTAAAACTGTCTCGATCATGAGCCTGATCGACGAGCACAAAGCCGAGCGCCGCGCCCGCATTCTCGCCGCCGCGCGAAAGCTGATCGCCGAGCGCGGCTACGCCGGGCTCACCATGCGCGAGCTGGCGCAGGCGAGCCGGGTATCGGTGCCGACGCTCTACAATCTCTTCGGCGGCAAGCAGGCGCTGCTGCTCGGCGAGCTCGAGGAGACCTTCACGGGCGTCGCCGCGAGCATGCAGCAAGCGAGCGGCGCGAGCTTCGTCGAGCGCGCCTTCGCCGGCTGTGAAGCCGCCAATCGCGACCTGCTCTCCACGCCCCGCTACTCGCGCGAGCTGGTGCATCTCTTCCTGGTCTCGGAGGAGACGCGCACCATCCGCCGCGACATCGCCGACCGTTACATCGAGGCGATGGCGGCGGTGCTACGCGCGGGGCAGGAGGACGGCGAGCTGGTGGCGTGGGCCGACCCGGTAGCGGTCGCGACCCGCATGTACTCGCACTACGTCCAGGCGATGATCGGGTGGGCGCTCGGCGATCTCGACGCCGGCGAATTCCGCGCCGCCACGATTCTCGGGGCGTCTCTCATGTTGCTCGGCTTGGCGCGCGGCCGGGCGGCAGCCGAGCTCGAGCGCCGCATCCGTGAAGTGCAACCGCAGACGCCGGGGCAGCGACCGGCGCGTGTCCGCAAGGGAGGATGACCATGAGCTCCACGATCACGATCGACGGTCTCGATCTATCGGCTCCGCCGCCGGGACGGCTGCTGCCGCCGGGCGCGTTCACGTCGCCGGAGGTATTCGCGGTCGAGATGGAGCGCATCTTCGCGCGCAGCTGGGTGCACGTCGCCGATCTTCCCGAGCTGCGCACGCCCGGCGACTACGTGACCGCCACGATCGGCCAGAGCCCGGTCGTGATCGTGCGCGGCCACGACGGCGCGCTGCGCGGATTCCTGAACGTCTGCCCGCATCGCGGCGCGACGGTCGCGGAAGGACGCGGCAACTGCGGGCGCCAGCTGCGCTGCCCCTACCACGCCTGGAGCTTCGGGACCGACGGCCGCCTGATCGGCGTGCCGAGTCGCGAGGAGTTCACGCTGCGACTTCGCGACCATCGGTCTGCTGCCGATCCGCATCGGCCACCCTCGGACCGATGGTCTTCGGCTGCCTCGACGCCGCGGCGCCGCCGTTCGAGGCGTGGGCCGGCGAGCTCCCCGCGGCGCTGGCGCGCGCCGGGGCGCCGAGATGGAGCTCGCGTTCGAGTACACCTACGAGGTCGACGTCAACTGGAAGATCTACGTCGAGAACGGCCTCGAGGGCTATCACGTCGCGGTCGTCCACGACGTGCTGAACGACTTCGTCGAGACCCGGAACGCGCGCCACTTCTTCGAGGAGCACGGCGAGCTACACGCACGCCTTCATCAAGCCCGAGTATCGCGCGATGATCCCGAGCCTGCCGCACCTCTCGCGCCGAGGAGCACACCTACGTGCGCTTCGGCCACCTCTTCCCGAACCTCATCCCGGTGCTCGGCGCCGGCCGAGTTCTCGTATCTGCGCATCGATCCGGTCGGGCCCGAGCGCATCCGTCTGATGGCGCGCAGCTTCGACCTCGGCGGCGACCTGGCCGCGTTGCGCGACTTCCGCCGCGACGCGCTCGACCGCACCAATCAGCAGGACATCGGCGTCGTCACCCGGGTGCAGCGCGGCCTGCACGCGCGCGGCTACCGGGGCGGCGTGCACTCGTCGTTCCTCGAGTGCCGCATCGGCCACTTCGAGCGCATGGTGAGTCGCGCGCTCGCGCCCGACAGCGCCTGGAAGTCGCTCAAGCGCGAAGGCTCGTGGACCTACGAGGACAGCCAGGCGGCGCGGCCGGCGCGGGCCGGCGCTGGGGCGTCGCGGACGGGCACCGAGGCAGCGAGCGCCTAGGCGGCGCGTGCCGCGCGGTCGAACGCGGCCTGAAGGAGAGCGTCATGAAGTTCTACCATTTCCATCTCATGCCGTGGCCGCATCTGCCCGACGACTTCGCGGCGACGCACGACTCGGCCTGGGTGTGGTGTCCGAACACCCTCTACGACCCGCAGCGCGGCCACACGCTCTACAACGAGTACATCGACACGCTGGTCGAGAGCGAAGCGCGCGGCTTCGACGGCCTGTGCGTGAACGAGCATCACCAGAACGCCTACGGCAACATGCCGAGCCCGAACCTGATCGCGGCGATGCTGATCGCGCGCACGCAGCGCATCAAGATCGCCGTCATCGGCAACGCGCTGCCGCTCTACGGCACGCCGCTCAGGGTGGCCGAGGAGTTCGCGATGCTCGATACGATCTCGGGCGGGCGACTCGTCGCCGGCTTCGTGGTGGGCGGCTCGCCCGAGTACCACAGCTTCAACATCAACCCGACGACGGCGCGCGCGCGCTTCAACGAAGCCCACGATCTCATCATCCAGTCGTGGACGCGCCCGGGGCCGTTCGAGTTCTACGGCAAGTACTACCAGCACCGCTACGTGAACCCGTGGCCGACGCCGCTCCAGAAGCCGCATCCGCGGGTGTGGATTCCCGGCATCGGCTCGCTCGAGACCATGGAGTTCTGCGCCAAGCGCCGCTACGCCTACATGTCGATCCCGTTCTTCAGCTTCAAGACCGTCGTCCGCATGGGCGAGCTCTTCAAGGAGCAGTGCGAGAAGCAGGGCTACACCGCGCACCCGGAGCAGACCTCGCTCAACATGGCGGTCTTCGTCGCCAAGACCGACGCCGAGGCATGGGAGAAGTTCGAGCGCCACTTCTGGTACTTCCAGCGCAATCTGCTGAAGGGGCTCATCGACATCAACACGCCGGGCTACACCTCGATCAAGTCGACGATGGCGATGGTGCAGAACATCGGCGAGTTCGTGATCGCGTGCCAGACGCGCGCCGACCTCGAGCGCGGCGGCTTCGTGGTGGCGGGGAGCCCCGAGACCGTCCGCCAGAAGCTCGAGCGAGATGCTGCACGCGGTCGGCACCGGCAACATGCTCATGAACTGCCACTTCGGCTCGATGGACGCGCACACCTATCGCGAGAGCATGGACCTCTTCTCGGAGTCCGTGCTGCCGAAGCTGCGCGCCGAGTTCGCGCACCAGGACGCGATTCCGTACCCGGAGCCGCGGCCGGTCTTCGAGTCGCAGGAGGTCGGCGGCATGACGCCCGATCGCGAGACGCTCACGATCGACGGCCACGGCGTCGCCGCTCCAGCGCGGCGGCGCCGGCGCGCCGCTCGTCTATCTGCACGACGTCCTCGGTCCGCTCTGGGAGGGCCTGCCCGACCGCCTGGCGCGCGCCGCGCACCGTGCTGCTCCCGGCGCTCGTCGGTTTTCCCGGCTCGGTCTACCGCGAGGATCTCGACACCATCGAGGACCTGGCGTTCTGGACGCTCGCGCTCCTCGAGCAGCGCGGGCTCGTGGGACGCGACGTCGTCGCCGAGGGCTTCGGCGGCTGGGTCGCCGCCGAGGTGGCGAGCCGTTGGCCGCAAGCCTTCGGCAAGATGGTGCTGATCGCGCCCTTCGGCATCCGCCTCGCGTCGCCGCCGCCCGGGCCGCTCTTCGAGTTGCGCGGCGCTCAACGCCGGCAGACGCTCTTCTCCGATCCGGACGGCGAGATCGCCCAGCGTCTCTCGCCCGACATGCCGATCGAGCGTCGAGCAGTTCGAGTTCACGCTCACCGCCGATCGTGCCGCGGCGCGCTTCGCGTGGCGCCCGTATCTCCACAATCCGAAGCTCGCGCGCCGGCTCGCGCGCGTGAAGAATCCCGTGCTCGTGCTGTGGGGCGACGGCGACAAGCTCTTCCCGGCGACGCCCTATGCCGAAGCGTGGCAGTCGGCGCTGCCGCAGGCGCAGGTCGAGGTGCTGCGTGGTGCCGCGCATGCGATCGGCCTCGAGCAGCCGGCCGCCGCGGCGGAGCGGATCGAGGCGTTTCTCGGACGCTGAGTGCAATGAAAACCGCAAAGCGAGGATCGACTTCCGACCAGTCCGGGAGTTGCGAACGCGCTCCTACGAGAGCTGCGGGAGGAATGCGAAAACGTCGTCCGGCTCGAGTCGCCGACGCTCGACATTGAAGATTCTCCCTGAGACGAAGTACTTCCCGGGCGATGGACTCCTCGAGCATTCGTCTCGTCAATCGCGCCGAAGCCCCGCGGGCCACGAGCATCCAGGTGATGGCCTTCAGCTCCGACCCGATCATGCGCTGGATGTGGCCCGAACCCGAGCAGTACCTCCAGCACTTTCCGGGTCTCGTGCGCGGCTTCGGCGGCGGTGCCTTCGAGCATGGCGGAGCGCACGTCATGCCGATTTTCTCGGCGGTCTCGTTGCGGCTTCCGCCGGGTGTCGGGGTAGACGAGGAGGCACTGGAGAAGCTGGTCAACGAGACGGTGCGGAGCCGGCGCGGTCGGAGGTCGCTTCCATACTGGAGCAGATGGGCGCGTCACACCCGAAGGAGCCGCACTGGCATCTCGCCTTCAGTAGGCGTCGACCCGACGCAGCAAGGAAAGGGGGTCGGCGCGGCGCTGCTGCGGACGCGCTCGCGCGCATCGACGAACAACGGTTACACGGCTACCTGGAATCGTCGAACCCCGCGATATTCCAGTACCAGCGCCACGGCTTCGAGGTGATCCGCGAGATTCAAGTGGGCGGCTCGCCGCCGGTGACCCCGATGCTCCGCGTCCCGCGATGACAACGGGACGTTTGACCTGCCCACTGAACGCAGCCTCGTACGAGAGGCGCAGCAGCTACGCGCCGTCGAGCCGGGCGCGCGTACTTCCCTGGGGCTACGGCAGGCGCGCCGAGAAGAGCGCGCTCGTGTTCTTGAGGCTCGCGGAGAAGACGGCTTGCCAGCAGCGGGTCGGGTCGTCGTCACGCTGGAGCTGCACGGTGGTGCCGGCCGCCGCGACGATCGGAAGCGCGGGCAGCGGTAGGTTCGCGCCCTTGGCCTTCACGTCGGCGCGTCCCTTGCCGACGGCGCCGGGCTTGAGCCCGATGTGGATCACGCCGCGGTTGCGACCGCTCGTATCCTTGAACTTGAAACGCTCACCCATGCGTCGCCAGCATGGCTTGTTGCCGCACAGGCGGCCGGCGGGCACGCCGAGGTCGGCGAGCAACGCGCCGCCGCCGTCGTAGAGGCACAGTCGATAGGCGCTCGCTCCCGTCACGGGGTCGCCGAGATCGCTCGCCGCGACGACAGGTCCGGCGGCCCACTTCCAGGTGAGCCGACGGGTTCCAGTACCCCGCATCGTGAGCTTGCTCTTCGCGGCGTCGACGCAGCCGGTCACCGGTGCCGGCGCACACACGACCGGCTCCGGTCCGGGCGGGGCGTCGCCGATGAAGAAGCGCCGGTCGACGCGCGTGATGTTGCCCTGCTTGTCGGCTACCTGTGCGAACACGTGGCGCTCGCCTTCCTCCGTGAGGGCGGGATCGATCGCGATCGTGACGATGCCGTCGCCGGCAGGCGTCGGCGAGGTCGGCGAGCTCGGCGCCCGGCGGCGCGGCCGGCGACCGCGAAGTCGGCGCGTGACCGAGAGCGATGCCCGGCGCGACGCCGCTGTGCGCGTCGGCGACGCCGACGCGGATCGCGTCGAGCGGCGCCGGCGTTGCGCGCCCGGCCGCGGCAGGCTGACGTCGAGCGTCGGGCGCAGGTCGTCGAGGAACCAGCCGTACGCGCGTCGTCGCCGCCGTCGCCGAAGTTGATCGGGCAGCCGAGGTCGATCCAGCGCGCGAACGTCATCTTCTCGTCGTCGCTGAGCGGCGGCACGCCGCTGCCGGGCGGCGGCATGATCGTGCCGGTGTAGTCGAGGTCGGCCTCGTTGGGCTCGGCGCCCGGCGGCAGCGTCGCCGCGTCGCCGGGCACCGATCTCGGTCGGATGGTCGGCGTTGGTCCAGCCGTCGAGGCGCGCGCCGAAGATCTTCCAGATCGAGCAGGCTGCGGCGGCTCTGGAACGCGCGCACGTAGCGGCTCGCGTTGGTCTGCCGCCAGCGTGCGGTTGGCGATCACCGGCGGGTAGCCCCAGCGGCGCGTCGCTGTCGTCGGCGAGGCGCGCGTAGTCGCCGGGCAGGCCGCCGTAGAGTCGCGTAGTCGTCGAGCACGAGATTGCCGGGCGGCGTCGGGTCGTTCTGCGTGTGGCAGGGCGACGCAGCTGCGCTGCAGGAGCGGGCGGATGTCGCGGTAGAACTCGACGTTGACGACGCCGGCGGTTCGACGTGCGCAGCGTCGGGTTGCCGCTGCGCGTCGTGCGTCAGCAGCGGCGTCGTCGTGCGTGAGGTCGACGACCGGGTAGCCGGGCTGCGCGGCGGCGGTGCTGTCGAAGGCGAGCGGCTGCTGGCTGTGCGCGTGGCAGCCGCCGCAGTCGTCGCGCACCTCGCCGGGCCGCACCTGGTGCCAGGTCTGCGCCATGTTCAGCACCAGGCCGTTGCGGTCGAGCGTCTGGAACGTGAACGGCGTGTCGGCGGGAATCTTCGCCAGGAAGCTCGTGTCGGGATTGCCCTCGGGATCGAGGATCGGCGCGCCGCCGGCGTCGAACTTGCGCAGCGGGATCTCGCCGAGGATGCGCAGCCGCTCGTTCGCGTGGCTGTAGAAGAGCTGGCCGCCGCTCGGGCCGCCGTTCGGGCCGTAGCTGCGGTGCGTGCTGGGCTCCATCGCGAGGATGCGCACCGCCCAGATGTCGGCGTTGGTGTACTTGCCGGCGTCGGCGCCCTGCGTAGTCCCAGTTGCTGCTCTGGCCGTTCTCGCGCGGTGTTGAAGGCGTCGAGGCCGTCGAAGGTGTTCGACCACGGCGGCACGACGCCGGGGAAGCTCTCGCGCTTGTAGAAGCTGCTCGTGCCGACGAGGCCGTACGGCGTGCCGGCGGGCAGCGTCGGCGTGCACGCGTGCCGTCGTTCGGCAGCCACGGCAGCTGCGCCGGCTCGTCGACGCCGTGCACGGCGCGGTACGGCACGACCGCGCGCGGCCAGGCTTCGTTGTAGGCGGGATCGTTCTTGATCAGCACGAGCTCGCTCGGGCTGGTCGACGATGTCGCCGCCGGGCATGAGGTAGAGGCCGGCGTCGTAGTACGGGCAGCGTCGTCGGGCGGTCGAGGTCGTTGGCCGGGCCCGGGCGTCCACACCACCAGCAGGTCGTTGTTCGGGCGCCGCCGACGGATGCGTGA
The DNA here is from genome assembly GCA_963846105.1 of uncultured delta proteobacterium. Taxonomy (GTDB): domain Bacteria; phylum Desulfobacterota; class Binatia; order UTPRO1; family UTPRO1; genus CAWJUT01. The sequence goes on along the minus strand of CAWJUT010000017.1, from coordinate 205,045 downwards.
ACTTGCCGACGCGCACGCCGCCCGCGCCGACCGGCGCGGCCTCGTCGTTGCCGTGCGTGAACGGCGTGATCGAGTACATGCCGCGCGGCGTGAACGGCATGCGGAACGGATAGCGAGAAGCCGCCGCCGACGGTCTGGTCGATCGGCGGGTTCTCGTCGAGGAACGCGCTGTGGAACGCGCGGCTCGCCCGGCGGCGGCTCGAGCGGCATGCGGTAGAGCGCGCCGAAGCCGTTGTTGTTCAGGTTGTAGTAGTCCACGACGACGAGGTCGCCGTTGCGCGAGCTGGGTCATGAAGTGGAACGCCTGCGCGTCGCGGAAGGCGCTCACGACCGGCGCCCAGTTGCGGCCGTCGGGCTAGATCGCCCAGATGCCCCAGAGGCGCTGTCGCGCAGGCCCTGGCGTCTCGTAGCGTGCGTGAACATGAGCCGCCCGTCGCGCAGCGGCGTCGGATGCAGCGCGCTGCCGATGTTCATCGGCGCGATCGGCGTGACGTTCGCGCCGTCCTCGTCCATCACGAAGAGCTGCAGCGTCGGGTTGGTGAAGCCCTTGCGGCGGCACGAAGCCGTTGCGGTTGCTGGTGAAGGCGATCTTGCCGCCGGCGACCGGGCACGGGCCGAGATTCAGGATGCCGTAGCCGAGGCGGTTGTACTGCGGCGGCGGGATCGACCGGGTTCGACTCGTCGAAGTTGCCGGCGCCGGTGTTGGGCGTGAACTCGCCGAAGCGTGAGCCGCTCGATCTGCGCGCGTCGCGAGGTGGATGCGGTAGATGTCGGCGCCCGCGTAGGGCAGGCCGCGCTGGGAGTTGATCGCCTGCGGCGCGCACGTCGGGGAAGTAGCTGTAGTAGACCCACTGCGCGTCGAACGAGACGAACGGATCGGTGACCGCGCCGTTGCCGCCGGCGACCAGCACCTCCTCGCTGCCGTCGGGATGCAGCAGCATGAGGTCCGCGCCCGGATCGATGCTGCGCCGGATGGAAGACCTCGGGCCAGGTCGTGTTGGTGTTGTCGCCGAAGCGCGGCTGGCGGACGTAGACGATGTCGTACGGCACCGCCGCCGCCGGGACCGCGAGCGCGCCGAGCGCGCGAGCAGTGTCACGAGGCCGAGGAGCGCTGTCCGCACTGCGCCCGCGCGTGAGCTCGCGAACATCGCACGGCGCTCGATGAGCCCGCCGCGTCATCGCGGACTGGTTCTGCAACCGGCGTGCCCCGGAGCCCCACGAGCGCCGATCCTCGCGACGCGGACCTCACGATGCCGCTCTACAACGTTGCACCCTCCGTAGGGAAACCGAAGGCGAGTGCCCGGCGGAGTGAGCGACCGAGCGTTCGCCGATGCGCGCCGTCTGTCACGGAGCTGACGCTGTGAATCAGGGCGCTGCCGGGTTCGCGATCGGCCCCGTATAGGAACAGACTCCGCAGTCCGGCTGCGCGCCGATGCTGCACCCCGTCACCGACACCGTGACGAGGCCGCAGTCGATGAACTTGGCGTCATGCGCCACACCGGTCCAGCCGCGATCGAGGACGCCCTGGCTGCCGGCGGTCGGGAGGAAGTCGAGCACGGTCGGACACGAGGTGTCGTCGCCGTTGTCGGTCGCGTGGCCAGGGAGCTCGAGACGGCCGAGGCCCGGGAGTCCCGCGACCGCGTTCACCGCGGCCGACGCCGTCGGTCCGATGCAGAAGAGGGACGCCAGCGTCGGGTCGGCTTGGTGATTCATGGGCGGGTCGGCGGTACCGCTCGCATTCACGCTGGCGCCGACGAGTCCGTTGTCCGTGAAGCACTCGCGGAACTTGCCGAGTGCGCAGGTATCGCCCGCGAACGGGCAGTCGGCGTTCGTCGTGCAACCACGGTAGGTCTCCACCGGCGAGCAGAACTGCTCGAACGGACCCGCCGCGCACGTCCCCTCGTTGCCGCCGTCGGGCGAGCACGTGCTGTAGTCACAGTCGTTTGGCTTGGTGAAGACGCCAGGCGCCGTGGCGCAGGTGCCAAACGGACACTCCGAGGCCGCCGTGCAGGCTGCCCGTCGTTGGTGCCGCCGTTGCAGAGCCGCCCCCCACCCGCCGGCGTTGTCGCAGAAGCACGCGAGCGTCGTGAAACCCGGTGCGCGGCAGGGCGGGCTCGCGGCCGAGAGCGTCGCGCTCGCAGTCGCCGTCGTGTGCGAGAGATCAATGTCGAGGTCTGCGACGTTGAAACCTGACGGCGGGCAATCGAGGCTCGTCGTTCCGAACGTCTCCTCGATCGGCGACGTTCCGTTGGCATCGCAGGGGAGACCCGCGTTCGGACCGGAGTCGCACGTCCCGAGGCGGACCCCGTCGTTCGTGGCGCCGTCCCCGTTGCAGCGTGGACAAGGCTGATCGATAGACGCGCTGATGTGCACGCTCGAGCGCAGCGAAGCCGACCCGGCGCTCGAGCCAGTGAGTTCGTTGAACGTCCCGGTGATCGGGCCGTTGAACTGGTTGCGAAGGCAGGTTGCGAGGCCGCCCGCCGAGAGCGGCAGGTAGCTCCCGAAGTAGAATTCACAGGTGCCGCCGCAGCCGGCCACAGCGCAGTCGGCGTTCGAGCTGCAGGTGCACCGGGTGTTGCCGGTGCAGCGCTGGTTGTCGATCGCGTTGCAGCCAGCCCCGCCCCCGCCCAGCAGCTCGGAGCGCACGTCGAGGTCGAAGGCGTCGACCTTCGCCTCGAGCGCCGCCGTGTCGTCGAGCGTCACGCACCCGCCCTTGGCCTCGGCCTTCTCGAAGCAGCCCCTAGAGGGATCGGCGCCGCCGTCGAACCTGTCGCTGCACTTCTGGAGCTGCAGCGGATCGGGCGGGTGCCGCGTCTTCGCAGCCTTGCTGTGCAGGCCGAGGATACAGCGCGCCTTCTTGCGCACGCACTTGAGCTTCGCCGCCGTGCAAGCGTTGAGATCGACGACCGCGCCCGGATCGAGCTCGTCCTGCACGTCCGCTCGCAAAGGCGTCCACCTTCGCCTCCAAGGCCGCGCTGTCGGCGAAGGTGATGCACGGCCCGTGGTTTGTCGCCTCGAGCTTCGCGAAGCAGCCGCTGGCGGGATTGGCGCCGCCGTCGAACTTGTCCGTGCACCTCTGGAGCCTCGCCGCGTCGATCGCTCCCGACCTGTAGCCCTTGGCGATGACCTTGAGCACGCACGACTCTTTCTTCGCGACGCACTTGAGCTTGCCGCGCAAGGCAGTCGTTGCGTTGCTGCGCGTCCGCGGATAACGCGAACGTCAACAGCGCCGCAGGCAGCATGGCACCGAGGACGAGGTTTCTGCCAGCTATGCTGGTGGCGACTGATCCGGCAGCGTCCGTCGGCGCAACGGGGGCGTACCCATGATGTATCCTCCCGACCCGGATTGTCGCTGCTCACCCAACGGCTCAACGGCGCCTCGGCACGGGTTCAGGCAGCTCACCGGGTCATGGTTACACCCTACGCTCTATACTTTCTTCCGAGTCAAGCCGCCGCCCTGACGCGTCGCCCTGACGCGGCACGAGTCTCGTGTGGTCACACGGTCGACGCTGAGTCGCGTGCGCGGCGATCGAGCCAGCTTTCGCGGTCCCGCGTTGCGGGCATCCAGACGGACCAACCCCCCGGCGGAGCGGCCGCGAGCTAGCGATCGAGCAGCTCGACGCGCTCGCTGGCGACGAACTCGCGCCGCAGGCTCTCGAAGTCCTCGCGCGTGAAGGGGCGAAAGCTCGAGTCGCCACGCCGGCGCCAGAAGATCCGCTCGTTGGGCAAGCGGCGGCGATCGAAGTGCGAGGCCTTCAAGTTGCGCACCAGGACCTTCTGCGTCTGCGGTGAACTCGAAGTCGTCGACCAGGCGGACGAAGTCGGGAAACCACTTGCGGTCCATGCTGCCGCCGGTCACCTGCCGCTCGCACCAGTCGAAGAACGCGCGCGGATCGAACTGCGCGCCGTCGCGCAGCTTGAGCGCCGCCATCACCAGCTCGTCGGAGACCGCGCACGGCACGCCGTACGCGACGGCGAGCGCGACGTCGGGATGCTCGGAGAGCAGGCGCGCCACCTGGCGCGGCGGAGAAGTTCTCGCCGTCCTTGCGGATCCAGTCGTCGGTGCGGCCGTCGAAGTAGAGGAAGCGCTTGTCCGTCGACGCACGAGGATGTGGCCGAGATCGCCCGAGTGGTAGACGCCGTCGCGGAACTTCGACGCGTTCGCCGTCGGGGTTGTCGAAGTAGCCCTGGAAGAGGCGCGGTGTCGGCGGCGACGCGGCAGATCTCGCCGACCGCACTGCTCGTAGTTGAGGATCTTGCCGTCGGGCGCGAGCGGCAGCCGGCGGGCACTCCTCGCCGTGCTCGTTCGAGGATCTTCACCGCCGCGTCGATCACCTCGCCGACGCTGCCGCGCGGGTCGCCCTTGCGGCGGAAGGTGCTGATCGCCGCCTCGGTGGAGCCGTAGAGCTCGAACATGTCCTCGAGACCGAGCCAACGCGTGAAGCGGTCGATGTCGGCGGGCGACGCGCCGTTGCCGACGGCGTAGCGCAGGTGGTTGCGCGGGATTGCCGGTGACCTCGGCGAGCGATGCGCGCTTCGTCGCCGCCGTACTGCTTCTCGAGCGCTGCAGCACGTAGTGCACCGGCTCGCCGACGTAGTTCCAGTAGGTGACGCCGTAGCGCAGCACGTCGGGCACGAACTTGCTGGCGCTGAAGCGCTCGCGCATGCCGAGCGAGCCGCCCACCCAGAAGCGCCGGCATGAAGCCGACGAACATCGCGTTGGAGTGGAAGAGCGGCATGCAGGCGTAGCCGACGTCGTCACGGCCGAGGCCGAGATTGCTGGACACCGCCGATAGCCGACGGCGCACAGCTTCATATGGTTGTTGTTGATGCCCTTCGGCAGACCGGTCGTGCCCGAGGTGTAGATCACCATCAAGTTGGTGGTCGGCTGGACGTCGACTGCCGGCGCGTCGAGCGACGCGCCGGCCGCCGACCTCGCGAGGCGACGCGCTTTCACGAGATCCGCGCCGGCCGTGAACGTCGCCGCTCTGCGTGCGCAGCACCAGGATGTTCTCGGGCGCGACCGTCTTGAGCTCGCCCCGCACGCGCTCGATCTCGGCGAGAAGCGCTCGTCGACCACCAGCACGCGGGCGCGCGACTGATTGAGGACGCCGGCGAGGATCTCGTCCGCGCAGGCCGGTGTTGATGCCGAAGAGCGTGAGCCCGGCGTAGGCGCAGCCGCCGAACAGCGCCAGCCAGCTCGAGATGGTTCTCGAGCACCATCGCGACGTGGCCGGGGCGCTGCTCGTCGATCCGACCCATGCGGCGCAGCAGGAAGTGCGCCATGCGGACCGACTCGTCGCGCAACTGGCGATAGGTCCAGGCGCGCTCGCCGTGACATGATCAAGACCTTGCTCGCGACCTCGGGGTGCTGGGCGCGGGCCTCGAGCTGGGCGCCGACGGTGAATCCCGCGTCGAACGTGTACGCCGGTGCGCTCACGCCGACCTCACACCGCCATCCCCCACTTGCGTTTGTTGGCCTCGACGTCCTCGGCGCTCGGCTGCGACTTCTTCTCGGTGGGACTGACGATGAAGTCGTCCTTGTGCTCCATCATGAGATAGTTGAGCGGCGTATCGTCCTTGAAGACGTCCGGCACCGCGACCTCCTCGAAGATGGCTTGCCACGGACACTCCGGCTCGCACGCGCCGCAGTCGATGCACTCGTCGGGATGGATGTAGAGCTGGTTCGGGAAGGTCGCCTGGTCGCTCCCTTTGTAGGCGTAGATGCAGTCGACCGGACAGACGCCGACACAGCTGGTGTCGACGCAATCACGGCAGAGGCGGGTGATGATGTACGTCATCGCGACCCTCCTTCGGTCCGAACGCGGTGCCGGATCTTCGCGGTTATGACCGCCTCTGTCAAAGGTCGTCGACGTGGACCGAGATTGCTTGTTACACTGGCGGCCGCTTCAGCCGTCCGGGATGAAAAAGCACTCCATTCTCCTCATTGCGATCGTAGCGCTCGCGTCCCTGGCGTGGTTTCTCCAGTTCGTCTGGCGCGCCCCCGGCATCATCATCGTGGCATCGGCGGCCCCGGCGTTGGTCGCCGCCTGGCTCGCGTCGCGTGCCGTCGCCGCGCCCCGCGACACCGGGCTGATGGTCATGGCGTTCGGAGCCGGCGCGGTGCTCGCGACCTTCATCTCGTCGGGCTGGAACGAGTATTTCATGAGCTGGGTCACGACCGTCGCCGGCGAGTCGCATGCCCGTCTCTTCACGTCCGCGTTCGGCGCTCCGGTCATCGAGGAGATTGCAAAAACGCTCGCGCTCCTGGCCGTGGTTCTGGTGTGGCGGTGGCCGTCGCACACGATCGAAGGCGCCGTGTGCGGCGGACTCGTCGGCATCGGCTTCGCGATGACGGAGAATCTCAGCTACCTCACCCTCGCCATGCTGCAGGGCGGCATGCCGGGCCTCGCCCAGGGTGTGTACCTGCGCTCGCTCATCGGCAGCATCGTGCACGCGACGTTCACCGCCAGCACCGGCGCGGCGCTCGGCTTCGGCTACGGGTCGACGTCGGCCGTGACCCGTGTGGGGATCGCCGCCGTCGGCTTGTTGTTCGCGATCACCCAGCACCTCGGATGGAACGCGATCGCGGCCTCGACCATCCGGGAGCTCCTGTGCGCACCCGCTACGGCGGGTGGAGTCTGCTCTCCGACCACGCCCGAGCGCTTGTTCATCGCCATCCCCGTCGTCGTCGTGTTGGCGGTCGGGCCGGGGATCGCGGCGCTGGTCGTGCTCAGCCGTCGCAAGCCCTACTGACCCGCGGCGTCACAGGAGCGCGCTGCGACCGCGGCTCAGCGCGCCAGACGGCGGATGGCGATGTCCGCGAGCAGGAAGGTGAGCGCGAGCGGAATCAAGATGCCGGTCAGCGGGATCTTCTCTCGCGCGAAGCCGGGGCGCGCCGCGAACAGCGCTGCCGGCTCGGGATCGACCGCTCCACCGGTGAGGGCCGCCACCTCGGCGAGCAGGGCGCGGTTGGGCGCGGCCACGCGATACTCACGACCGCTGTCGGCGCTGGCGGGCACGACCAGATCGATCGGCTCGGTGGTCATGGCCGGTGCGCTCCCGGAGACGAGCAACGACGGATGCACGCCGGCCCCGAGCCGCGGCACGACGGCGTCGTACGTACGGCGCCCGGTCTGGTGCAGGGCGACGTCGCCGACCGACGCGATGCGCAGCAGGAAAGGACCGCCGCCGTCGGTCGCGGTCTCGAGGCGAAGGAGCGTGCCGTCGCGGAGACGCCGCGCCTCGAGCCGCCGGTCGGACGCCAGTCCCGACGGGGCCGCCCAGAGCGCGAGTTGCGCCCACAGCTTGCCGAACCCCGGCCACAGCGGCCACTCGGCGCCGCCGGCGTGGAAGTCGACCGGCAGCACGGCGACCCGTCCGAGCTCGTACTGCCAGGTCGCGAGCAGCGGGTCACGACGCTCGCCCGCCTCGACGTAGAGTCTCAGCTCGGCGCCGCGCTTCGCGCGCGTGAGCGCCCAGTGGCCGACGGGCGGCAGATCCTCCTCGGTGAAGCCGGCGAGGATGGGGCCGCGGCTCGCCGATGCGTGCCGTCCGATCGTCGCGATCGGGCGCGCGGCTCATCAGGCGCTGCGCGTCGCGGATCATGAGCTGCGGCAGGGTCTGCACGTTCTCGACGTGATGGAACTCGCCGCCGGTGGCGCGCGAGATCGCGTCGAGCAGATCGAGGTTGACGGTATCGGCGCCGATGCGGATGGTGGTGACGGTGATCTGCGCGCGCGCCAGCGCCGCGATCACGACGGAATGGTCCTCGGCGGCGCGATTGCTGTCGCCGTCGGTGAGCAGGATCACGTGGCGCACCGGACGTCCCGACTCGACGAGGTGCCGGCGCGCGATGTCGAGCGCCTCCATGAAATCGGTGCCGCCGCCGTACTGGATTTGCTAGAATCCTCGTCGCCAGCGACGCGCGGCTCTGCCCGGCCGGGAGGAGCGGGCCGAGCTCGTAGGGCTGCGAGTCGAACGCGATCGCGCCGACGAGATCGCGCGCGCCGAGCTGGTCGAGCACCGCGAGCGCGGCGCGCTTCGCGTACTCCATCTTCTCGCCGTTGCGCAGCATCGGCTGCTGACCGCCGTACCCCATGCTGTTCGAGCGGTCGATGACGAGGTAGAGCGCGATCGGCTCGCGCTCCTGCGGCTCCGGCGTCTGCGACTCGAGCTCCACCGGGAGGATGCGTGCGAGCGGGCTGTCGACGAAGCCGGGGTCGCCGAAGAGGTGCTCGCCGCCCGTCACCACGAGCGCGCCGCCGCGTGCCACCCAGGCGGCGACGGTCTCGAGCGCCTCGTCGCTCACGCTCGCGCGCGCCAGGTCGTCGAGGACGACGAGATGGTAGGCGCCGAGGCGGGCGAGTCGGCTCGCAAGCCCGGGCGGCGCGACCATGTCGACGCTCATGCCGCGTTCCGCGAGCGCGCTTCCGACCACCGGCGCGTCGTGCTCGCTCACGACCAGGACGTGCAACGGCGGGGTCACGCTGAGCGCGGTGCGCACCCGCCCTGGCGCCGGCGGCGCAGAGGGCGGCAGATCGAGGCGCGCTTCGAGGAGATACTGCCCGGCTCCGCGCAAGCGGTAGGGAAGCGCGAAGACCGAAAGCCCCGGCTTCAGCTCGACCGTCTCTTCGGTCAGCACGTCGCCGTTGGCGGTGAGATGCAGCACCGCCCGCACGGGTTCCGCGGCGCGGTTCTCGACCACCGCCTCGAACGGCAACACCGTGCGCTCGGGCGCGAAGGCGGGCGCGAGGACGCGACGGATGGTCGCCGGCGGAAGCGCCGGTGGTCGGCGGCACGACCGGGAACACCGGCAGACGTGGCTCGGTGAGCGTCGCCTCGGCGAGCAGACTGCCATCGGTCTCGTTGCCGTCGGTGAAGAGCACGAGCGCCGCCTGCTTGCCCTCCGGGCAGAGCGGGCGCCGCCGTGACCAGCGCCGCGGCGAGATCGGTGGCGCCGCTCTCGAACCCGGTGACGTCGGTCACCGGCGGCGGAATGAAGGCCGCGAGATCGATCCCTTCGCGAGCGACCGGGTGGACGAGGACGCGCGCCCGGGCGGCGACGCTCAGCGCGCCGACGAGATCGTGCGCGCCGAGAAGCGGCGTCAGGCGGGCGAGGAAGTCACGCGCGTCGATTGGCGGCCGCGCCCTGGACGCTTGCCGACACGTCGATCGCGGCGACGACGCAGGTCCCGGCCTCCGGGCGTGCGCGCTCGAGGTAGAGGCCGGCGAGCGTGAGGACGAGCGCAACCGCTGCGAGCGCACGACACACGCTGGCGAGCCACGTGGACCGGTTGCGCGCGCCGCGAAAGAGCAGCGGCAGCGCGAGCAGCGCCAGCAACACCAGCGAGGAGCCGACGTGCAGCGTGCCGAGCGCGTAGGGCAGACTCACGACGCGCTCCCTTCCCGGCGCCGCCACTGCATCCACTCGATCGCGAGCAGCAGCGCACCGGCGAGATAGAGCCACCACGAGATCTCGTGCCGCCGGCCGCCCGGAGCCGGAGCCGCGGCTGACGCATCGAGGTGGGCGGGCCATTCACCGCTGCCGGCGCGACCGATGTCCGACTCGCGGTCGTCGAAGAGGTTGGCGAGCACAGGCCGCTCGGCGCCGGTCGGCCCGAGGTGATAGATGCCGGCGCGCTCGGCAACCACCACCGCCGGATCGCCGGCGATGCGCAACCCGCCGCCGCCGGCGGGGCCGCGCATCGGCGCCGTCGGTCCGGGGCCGAGCAGCACCGGCACTCCGGTCTCGAGACTGCGCGCGCGCGGGCCGTAGGGCTCGGCGAGCCAGCGCAGCGTGCCGAGCGTGAGCACCAGAAGCGGCAGGCGGTCGGTCGACGCCAGCGGAGCGGTGAGCTCGGCGCCGAGACATGCCACCCGCCGGCCTTCGCGCTCGCCGGCGATCAGCAGCGGGAAGGCGGTGCGGCGCGCGCCGGGCGAGCACGATCGGCGACCCCCAGTCGGCGGGCTCGAGCAGGCTCGTGTGGTCGGCGGCCAGCGCCTGCAGGGTCTCGAGGCCGGCGAGCGCCGGATGCTCGGGCTCCCAATCGATGACCGTCGCGGCGTCGACGCTGCGGCGTGTCGGGCACACGGCGTTGCCGGGCGGCGGCGCGACGTAGAGCGCGTTCAGCGCCGGCGGCGACTCGCTCGGCACGAAGCCGTCGAAGAGCGCGACGCGCCGCCCTTCGAGCGGCGGTGGCGATCGAAACGCGCCGGGCTCACCACCTCGACGCGGCTTCCGGCGACCGCGGCGGCGACGTCGCCGAAGGCGTCGGCGAGCTCGCGCGACTCGGTCACCAGGAGGACGTCGAGCGGCTCGCCCGGCGAGATCCAGCCGAAGGCGCGATCGTCGAGCGGCAGCGCGTCGTCGGCGTGCAGGGTGACGATCAGCTCGCCGGCCTGCGGCGGGCGCGTGAGCAGGACGTGCTCGGTCGCGCGCGGTGCGAGGGTGACGTCGCGTCGTGCCCAGGGCTGGCCACCGACGACGGCATCCAGCACGGTACGCCGCGACACCCGCCCGTAGTTCCGCACGACCACCGTGACCGTCGTGTGGGCGGGGCCATGAAAGGGCGGTTGGTTGACGGTGAGGCTCGGCGATCGCGAGGTTGTCGTCGGTGCGGCCGATCTGGATGTAGTCGAGGTCGCTGAGCGTGTCGGCGGCGACACCGCTCTCCTCGGGTGGGAGGTCGGTGAGCACCGCCACGCGGGTACCGGCGTGGGCGCGCGCGTGACCGAGCGCCAGCTCGATCGCCGGCGCCAGGTTGGTCGGCGTGTCGAGCGACCCCAGCGCTTCGAGCCGGTCCTGCAGGGCGGCGCGGTCGGCGGTCCAGCGCAGCACGACGTGCGGCCGCTCGGCGGCGGCGAGCACCATGGTCTCGGCGCCGGACCCGAGCGCGCCCGCGAGCGCGCGGGCCCGCCGGCGCGCCTGATCGAGACGCGTGGCGCCGTCGTCCTCGCGCGCCTGCATGCTCGCCGACACGTCGAGCACCAGCACCAGCGACGTGCCACGCGCCTCTCCGGTGACGCCCTCGACGTAGGGCCGCACGTAGCCGGCGACCAGCGCCAGCAGGAGCGCGAGCTGAAGCAGGAAGAGCGTGTCGGGGAGGAAGCGGCGGCGCTCGAGCGGATGTGCCGGCACCTGGCGCCAGAGAAACAGTGTGGCGACGCCGACCACGCGCTGGCGGCGGTCGTAGAGATAGAGCGCCACCAGCACCGCGATCGCCGCCAGCGCCAGCGCGCCGGCGGGATTGAGTATGCCGAGGCCGCTCATCGCCGTCGCACCAGACCGAGCCGCGCCAGCTCTCCGGTGACGAACGCGCTCACGTCGGCGTCGCTCACCAGGCGCGCGTAGGTGGCGCGGCTGCGCGCGGCGAGGTCGGCGAGCGCGCGCAGATGCTCGGCGAGGAGGGCGTCGTAGTGTGCGCGCGCCGTCGCGGTCAGCACCATCGGGTGGGTGGCGCCGGACTCGACGTCGGTGAGCACCGCGCGCGTGAACTCGCGTCCCGGGTCGAGCTCGCTCGCGCCGATGACGTGCAGCAGGTGGACCTCGTATCCCCGGGCGACGAGCGCCTGGATCCCGCGCTCGACCTCGACCGGTGCCATCATCAGATCGGAGATCAGGAGCGCGGCGCCGGGTTGCGGATGCACACGCGCGTAGTCCGAGAGCGCGCTCCCGAGCTCGAGGGTGCCGGCGGGCGCGACGCTCGCCAGGAACTCGGCCAGGCGGGGCACGTTGACGCGCTGGCGATAGAGCGGCGAGACGCGCGGCGCCGCGTTGCCGCCGCCGAGGAGCGCCACGCGCACGGCATCGTTCGCGGCGAGCGCCATGTAGCCGAGCGCCAGGGCGAGCTCGAGGGCGACGCCGAGCTTGCGATCGCGTCCCGGCACACGCATCGACGCGCTCGCGTCGAGCAGCAGGTGGAACGGCACCTCGCGCTCGGCGACGAATCGACGCACCAGCAAGGCGTCGAGCCGGCCGAACGCGTTCCAGTCGAGGTAGCGAAGATCGTCGCCGGGCGTGTAGGCGCTGTACGCCTCCAGCTCGATGCCGGACGGCTGCGGGCGGCCGGGGAACCGGCGCTCGCCGGGGCGCTCGCCCATGCCGCGACGCACGTGCAAGGCGAAAGCGTCGTAGCGGGCGAGCGCAGCCGGGTTCAGCAGCTCGGTCTTCACGCCCGTAGCTGGTGGGCCGCCGCCAGCACCCGTTCGACGACGTACCCGGCGTCGACACCCGCCGCTTCGGCGGCGAAATTCATCACCAGGCGGTGACGGAGCGCGGCGAGCGCCACCCGATCGACGTCCTCGAAGGTGACGTGCCCCCGTCCGTCGAGCAGCGCCAGGACCTTGGCGCCGAGGACGAGCGCCTGGCCGCCGCGCGGGCTCGCGCCGTAGGTGACGTAGCGCATCACCGTCGCCGCGCCGTCGCCGTCGCCCTCGGGGTGTTTTCCCTGCGCGGCCGGAATCGTCAGGCGCACCAGTCCAGCCACGTAGCGCTCGATGTGCGGCGCGACCAGCACCTGGCGCACCAGACGCTTCAAGTCCTCGACGCGCGCCGCGGCGCTCTCGCGTGCCAGCACCGGCGAGATCACCGGCAGCTCGGCGCGCGTGGTCGTGCCGACGATGCGCTCGAGCTCGAGCTGTGACGGATACTCGAGCAGCACCTTGAAGAGGAAGCGGTCGAGCTGGGCCTCCGGCAACTGATAGGTGCCTTCCATCTCGATCGGGTTCAACGTGGCGAGCACGAAGAAGGGCGACACGAGAGGATAGCTCGTACCGGCCACCGTCACCTGTTGCTCGGCCATCGCCTCGAGCAAGGCCGACTGGGTCTTCGGCGTCGCGCGGTTGATCTCGTCGGCGAGCAGGATGTGCGCGAACACCGGCCCGGGCACGAAGAGGAACTCGCGCCGGCCGTCGGCGCCCTCGTTGATGACGCGTGTGCCGGTGATGTCCGCCGGCATGAGGTCGACGGTGAACTGGATGCGGTTGAAGCTCAAGTTCAGCGCTTCGGCGAGCGAGCGTACGATGAGGGTCTTGCCGGTGCCGGGCACACCCTCGATCAGCACGTGCCCGCCGGCGAAGAACGCGCTCAAGATCGTCTCGATCACCTGCTCGTGGCCGATCACCACCTTGGCGATCTCGGCGCGCACGGCGGCGAAGGTCTCTTGAAAATCGCGAATCGCGTCGGCGGCGACGGTGGCTTGCGCGAGCGTCACGGCCGGTCCTCGGCCGCTTCTCCGGCCGCCGCGCGGTGGGCGAAGACCTCGCGGACGATCGTCTCGTACGCGGGCGGCACGGCCATCTTGCTGACGGGATCGTGCTCGCGCTGGCTCGGTCCGAGCTCGGGTCGCTTGTCGGGCGCGGCGGGAGGTGCCTCGCCGTTGACACGGCGCGGAGCGCCGCGCCGCGTGCGCACCGGGGCGGCGAGAGCCAGCTCGAACATCGCCGCCGCGCCACTGCGGCGCGCGCTCGGCGCTCCGAAAAGGTTGGGATCGGTGACGTTGCCGGCGCCGGCCGCACGCGCGCCGCCGTCCGTCGCGCCGCTCTCCTCGCTCGCCGTGTCGTCGGGTGTCACGCCGGCATCGCTGGCCGCCTCGTTCGCCGATTCGAATCCAGCCCGCACCTTCGACGCCGCGCGGACGCGTCCTGAGCGCCAGCTGCTCGGGTGGGAGCGCCGCCCAGTCGTCACCCGGCGCGCCGTCATCGCTCTCGTCGAGCTCGCCCGGACCCGTGTCGCCGCGCGACGCATCGTCGGCACGCGCCATCGCCTCGCGCATGCGCTCCCACGCGTCGCCCCAGAGCTCACGGCGGATCCGATCTTGCAGCGCGCTCCCGAGACGTGCGAGCGCCGACTGCTCGTCGGCCTCGCCGTCGGTTTCGGTGCCCGCCGTCCTCGCGTTCTGCTTGGCGCGGGAGGGTGGCCGCGGCGCAACGACGATGCGATCCGGGAGGCCGTCGCCCTCGTCACTCGCTTCGAGACCCTCGACCGGTCGGTCGCTGTAGATGATCTCCGGCGCCTGCGGTCGGAGTCCCGGGGCCAGCGAAAGAGCGAGGAGCAAGAGCCCGGTCGTCGCCAGCGCGGACGCGAGCGCGCCGCGCGGCACGCGACGCGGCACCATCCGAGCCGCTCTCCAGCCGTCGAGGCGATGCATGTTCTCCTCGGTGAGTAGCGGCAAGAAGAACGCATCGGCGGGACGCACCGCGCGGGAGCGCGTCTCGACCAGCGTGGTGAGCCGGCCGCGCAGCCCGGCGCGTGCATCGATCCACGCCGGCGCCCGCGCCGCGGCGAGCCAGCGGCGGCGCGCCTCGAGCACGAGCATCGCCGCGGTCACGAGCACCGCGACACCGACGCTCCACGCGACGACCGAGAACAGCCGGGCGCTGGCGCCGAGGGCGAGCATCACGAGCACCGCCGCGCTGCCGCTGACGGTGGCGATCAGGAGGTAGAGCGCGCGTTGCAGCTCGAGAAGGTTGCGGCGGCGGCGTACCTGACGGATCTGCTGTTCGAGGGGGTCAACGGGTCCGGTGGTGGTGGAATCCGACATGGGCGCGCCACGCAGGGCTGACGATAGTGAAGCCGCGCAGGACGGTCAATTGGATTCGTCGATGCGGACCGCGCGCTGCGCGGCGTGCACGATCGCTCACCGCGAGCGGCGCACGCCGCGGCGCGGGCAATACGTGACGATCGGACAGCGCGAGCAGTGCGGCGAGATCGGCCGGCAGAGGTGTTGCCCGAAGGCGACCAGCAGATCGTTGATCTCGATCCAGTGCGCCGGCGGTAGCTTGCGACGCAGCGCCTGCTCGGTCGCGTTCGGCGACGGGGTGCGCACGTACCCCCAGCGGTTGGTGATGCGATGCACGTGCGTGTCGACGCAGATGCCGGGTGCGCGGAAGCCGAGCGTCAGGACGAGGTTGGCGGTCTTGCGGCCGACGCCGTGCAACTCGAGCAGCGCGTCGAGATCGCGCGGCACCGCGCCGCCGTGGCGCTCGATCAGCGTGCGGCAGACCGTCAGGATGGTGCGCGCCTTGGTGCGATAGAAGCCGACCGGATAGATCAGCTTGGCGATCGTCGCCGCGCGCAACCGCAGCATCGCCCGCGGTGTCGCGGCGCGCGCGAACAGGCGCCGCATCGCTCCGGCGGTCGTGGTGTCCTGGGTGCGGAGACTGAGCAGCGTGCCGATGAGCACGCGGAACGGATCGCGGGTGCTGGCCGCCACGAGCGTCACGATCGGCGCGTTCCAGGCCGGCGCCTCGCGGCGGAGGATCGCCATCACGTCACCGATCTCGTCTCGGCCGAGTGCGCGCCGGCGCGACGCGTGGACGGTCCGTGGCATGCGTCCTTATGCCGTGCGCCGGTTCGTGCCTCAAATCGGTGCTCGGGAGTGACGCAGTCGAATCGAGTCGCTACGCTTGCGCGCCGCCTGCCTTGCGCACTCCAAAAGGCGGGACCTATACATGGACGATCCGCGCCGGGCAGCGCCCGGTCGCGGTCATGATCGGAGGTCGCGATGCCGCGTGCAGGTGAAGGGGCCGGCTTCGTCTCGGGCAATCCGGGGCGCGACGTGCAGCGTGTCGGAACCGCGCGTTTCTGGGGCAGGACCCGTACAAGATCCACCACCCGGTGTGGGCGGTGACCGGCACGCTCGGTGACAGCCAGTGCTACCTCGGCGTCACGCAAAAGATCGCCGCGATCCAGGCGGCGCTCGCGGCTCGAGTTCGCAAGGACGACCTGCCGATCCGTCTCGTCGACCCCGCGTCTACCATCGGCGTCTCCGACGGACAGCTGAACGGCACCGACCGCATGCGTTACTCGCTGATCGGTCGCGAGGTCACCAACGACAGCGTCGACATTCATTTGAACGGCACCGACGTCAAGGGTCTCATCGCCGTGGTGGCCTGTGACAAGCCGCCGGTCGGTACGCTCGCCGCCATCCTGGAGCACAACCAGCCGGCGGTGCTCCTTTCCGACGGCTCGATCAAGCCCGGATCGACCCCGCTACCCATGAACGGATCGACCTCGTCACCGCGTTTCAGGTGGCGGGCGACGACGATCCGGCCATGCTCAGTCGCATCGCGCTGCACGCGTGTCCCGGCCAGGGGAGCTGCGGCGGCATGTTCACCTACAACACCATGCAGTCGTTCATCGCCGCGCTCGGCATGGAGCCTCTGCACATGGTCTCGCCGCCATCGGACGACGAGCGCCGCCTGCAGCAGTTTCCCGACCAGTTGATCGATTGCCTCGCGACGATGACCGCGCGCGGGATCAAGCCGCGCGACATCGTGACGCCCGCGTCGCTCAAGAACGCGCTGACCGTGGCGATCGCCCTCGGCGGCTCCACCAACGTCGCGCTGCACAGCGCCGAGATCGCGCGCGCCGCCGGCATCGATCTGTGGAACGACGTGATCACGCAGAAGGAGTTCAACGCGCTGTCGCGTCGCGTGCCGGTGCTGGTGAACGCGCGGCCCTTCGGGGTCTACTCGATGGTCGACATCGACGCGAAGGGCGGCCTGCAAGTCATCGTGAAGGAGTTGCTCGACGCCGGACTCCTCGACGGCGGCTGCATCACCTGCACCGGGGAAACGCTCGGCGAGCAGGTGCAACGCCTCGCACCGCCCAAGCCGGATCACGAGGTCATCTACTCGGTGGCGCGACCGTTCAAAGCGACCGGCGGCTTGCGCCTGTTGCAGGGCAATCTCGCACCCGAGGGCGGCGCCATCATCAAGGTCGCCGGCGTGGAGGGTGGGGTGGAGAACGGCGTGTTCACCGGCCGCGCGCGGGTCTTCGAGAGCGAGCACGATCTGATCGCCGCGCTGGAGAACACCCCCGACGTCTTTCGCGACAAGGACATGGTGGTCATCCGCTACGAGGGGCCGCGCGGCGCCCCGGGGATGCCCGAGATGCTCGATCCCACCTCGCGCATCACCACGCTCTGCCGCCAGAAGGGCATCACGATCGCTCTGATGACCGACGCCCGCTTCTCCGGCGGCTCGGTGGGGCTGGTCATCGGCCACGTCGGCCCGGAGGCGTTCCTCGGCGGGCCGATCGCGCTCATCGAGGACGGCGACACCATCGTGGTGGACATCAACACGGACAGTCTCGACTGTACCGAGTTGAACGACGCCGCCGTGCTCGCCCGACGCTCCAAGGCCTGGCAGGAAGCGGCAAGGCAGAACAAGGGCGTCCACCCGAAGGTCCGGCCCATCACCAATCGGTTGCTCAAGCGCATGCGCGCCACCGCTCGTCCGGCTCTCCAGGGAGCTGGTATGACCGGGGACTAGCGGCGGCCGCGCTCATCAGTGCCGGCGCGGAGGTATTGGCAAGAGTTGTGGATCGGTCCCTCGGGGGCCGGTCCTGACACGCTGCGCAATGGCCGGACCCGTCCCATTTCCGGCCAAAGTGTCCGCTTCCGTTGATTGCTGCTCGTTCCGAGGTTTGCACCCGATCGTGGTAGTCCCCGCACGCGAGACGATACGCGATGCGCTGCCCGACCTGTGACCACGACAACCGCCCTGACCGCCGCTTCTGCGCGGAATGCGGCGCTGCGCTCGCGGTGATCTGCGCATCGTGTGGCGCGTCGAATCAGCCCGGCGAGAAATTCTGCGGCGGCTGCGGCGCTGCGCTGACGGCCGGTCTGCCGACGGCTCCGACGAGATCGCCCGCCACCTCCACGCCTAGGCACCTCGCCGAAAAGATTCTCACCGCCCGCCGCGCCCTCGAAGGCGAGCGCAAGCAGGTGACTGTCCTCTTCGCCGACGTGAAGGGCTCGATGGAGCTGGCCGAGCAGCTCGACCCCGAGGCGTGGAGCGCCGATCATGCAGCGCTTCTTCACGATCCTCGCCGACGGCGTCGAGCGCTTCGAAGGTTTCGTCGACAAGTTCACCGGCGACGGCATCATGGCGCTCTTCGGCGCGCCGATCGCGCACGAGGATCACGCGCAGCGGGCGTGCTACGCGGCGCTCCACCTGCGCGACGCCGCGCGGGCCTACGCGAACGAGGTGCGGGCGCAGCACGGGGTGCCGTTCGCGGTCCGCATCGGACTCAACTCGGGCGAGGTCGTGGTCGGACGGATCGGCGACGACCTGCGCATGGAGTTCACGGCGCAGGGGCACACCGTCGGCCTGGCGCAACGCATGGAGGCGCTCGCCGAGTCGGGACACATCTGCGTGTCGGAGCACACGGCACGGCTGGTCGAAGGCTACTTCACGCTCCAGGATCTCGGCCGCACGCAGGTGAAGGGCGCGGCGGCGCCGGTCGGGCTGTTCGACCTCGAGGGCGTCGGCGCGTTCCGCACGCGGCTCGACCGCTCGCGCTCGCGCGGGCTCTCCACCTTCGTCGGCCGCGATCGCGACATGGCGGTGCTCGCCGCCGCGCTCGAGCGCGCGCGCAGCGGCAACGGCCAGGTGGTGGGCGTGGTGGCCGAGGCCGGCACCGGCAAGTCGCGCCTGTGCGCCGAGTTCCTCGACGGCTGCCGGGCCCAGGGCATTCCGATCCTCGCCGGCCGCGGCGTCGCGCACGGCAAGTCGATCCCGATGCTGCCCATGCTGGAGCTGTGGCGCGCCTTTTACGGCATCACCGACGACGACACGCCCGAAGCCACGCGCGCGAAGATCGCCGGGCGGCTCTTGCTGATGGACGACAGCTTCCGCGAGGCGCTGCCCGTGCTCTTCGACGTGTTCGGCGTGCCCGATCCGGCGAACCCGTCGCCCGCGCTCGACCCCGAGCAGCGCCAGAAGCGCATCCATGGCGTCGTGAAGCGCCTCCTCCACGACCCGACCTACGGCGGCGGGACGCGGGTGATCCTGCTGGAGGACCTCCACTGGTTCGACGGCGCCAGCGACGCCTTCCTCGAGACCTTCGTCGAGAGCGTGCCCGCGACGCGCGATCTCTGGCTGCTCAACTTCCGCCCCGAGTACCAGGCGCGCTGGATGCAGCGCTCGTACTACCAGCACCTGCCGCTGCAGCCGCTGGCGCCCGACGCCATCCGCCAGCTCCTGCGCGACGAGCTCGGCGACGACCCGAGTGTCGCGGCGCTGCCCGAGACGATCCACGCGCGCACCAAGGGCAATCCGTTCTTCATCGAGGAGGTCGTGCAGACGCTGATCGAGAGCGGACACCTGACCGGCGCGCGCGGCGCGTACCGGCTGACCACGCCGGTCGAAGCCCTGCAGGTGCCGGCCACCGTGCAGGCCGTGCTGGCGGCGCGCATCGATCGCCTGGCGGAGCGGGAGAAGCAGGTGCTGCAGACCGCCGCGGTGATCGGCAAGACGTTCGGCGAGACGCTGCTGCGGCGCGTCCTCGGGAGCGTCGCCGCGGTCGACGAGACGGCGCTGGGGCAGGCGCTCTCCACGCTGATCGCGTCGGAGTTCCTCTTCGAGGCGGCGCTCTATCCGGAGGTCGAGTATTCCTTCAAGCACCCGCTGACGCAGGAGGTGGCCGCGCGCTCGCAGCTGCGCGAGCGGCGGGCGCGCGTGCACGCGGCGGTGGCGCAGGCCCTCGAGGAGGCGGGCGGCAACCTCGACGAGCGCGCCGCCGAGATCGCGCAGCACTGGGCCGAAGCGGACGACGCCGGCCGCGCGGCGCGCTGGCACCGCCGCGCCGCCGAGTGGGCCGGCCTCTCCGACCCGCGCGAAGGGTTGCGACACTGGCGCCGGGTGCGCGAGCTCGCGCCCGGCGTCGAAGACGAGCGCGAGCGGACCGAGCTGACGCTGGAGGCGTGCAACCAGCTCCTCTCTCTCGGCTGGCGGATGGGCGGCAGCGAAGAAGAGGCGGCGGCCGTGTTCGCAGAGGGCCGCGCGCTCACCGAGGGCCTTGGTGATCGGGCGCGCAACGGCGCTGTTGGTCGGCCGTTACGGCCTCGATCCGGATGAGCGTCGGCGGCTCAGCGCTCGACTATGTTCGCTACGGTGAGGAGGCGGCCACGCCTTGCGCAGGAATGCGGCGATCCGGCCCTGCGCGCGGCGATCGGGACGTTCCCGGCTTTTGGGCACCTGCACGTGGGCGACGGCGGGGCGGTGCTGAAGTGGTCGGCGCGCGTCCTGGAGGAGGTCGGATCCGACAACGCTGCTCGGCAAGGAGGTCGTCGGCTACAGCCCGCGCGTCGGCATGCTTACGGTCCGCGCGCGGCCCTCATGTTTCTGGGGCGGCTCGAGGAGGCGTGGAGCCAGGTCAGAGAGGCGGAGCGCGTCGCGGAGGAATCGCGAGAGCTCGAGGTTCACCTGGGCTGGCAGGTGCGCTCTGGGCGGACTCTGGCCTACGCGTGCGGTGGGCGCCGAGTCTCGTCTGGACGCGGCCGTCGTAGCCTCGAGATCGCGGAGCAGCCCGACAACGAGTCGTCCCGAGTGTCGGCGTACTCTGGCCTCGGGATCGGCGTATCTGGTCGAAGGACAGCCCGCCGCCGCCCGCGACGCACTCCGCGAGAGTGCCGCGATCGCTCGTGACCGCCGCACGTCGAGGCACAATCTTCCCCGGTGCTCGGCCTGCTCGCAGAGGCGCACCTGGCGCTCGGCGAACGGACCGAGGCCGTGGCCACGGCGCGCGAGGGCATCGAGCTAGCGCGCGCCGGCGGCTGCTGCTACTACGAAGCGCAGGCGCAGCTCGCCCTGGCCGCGGCCCTGCTCGCGACGGATGGCGTCGTGCCCCGCGCCGAGATCGAGTCCGCCCTCGCACGCGCCGAGCAGCTGGTCGAGTCGATCGAGGCCCGCTCGCTGTCGCCGCGGATTCTGGAAAAGCGCGGGCGACTGGCCGCGGCGCTCGGTGACGCCCCGGCCTCCAACCGGGCACTGCAGCAAGCGCTGGACCTCTACCGCGACATCGGCGCCAGCGGGCACGCCGAGCGGCTCGCGCGGGAACTCGTGTGAGGTGCGCGACGGCGCGAATGCCCTGCTCGACGATTGGCGTACAAGTTCGTCTTCCGCATCGATACCCCTCTGTCCACTTGCGTCCCATTTCCGGCCAAAGTGTCCGTTTCCATCTGATTGTGCTCGTTCCGACCTTTGAGCCCGTCGTGGTAGTCACCGCACGCGAGACGATCCGCGATGCGCTGCCCGTCCTGTGACCACGACAACCGCGCTGAGCGCCGCTTCTGCACGGAATGCGGTGCGACGCTCTCGCGTTGTCTGTCCCTCGTGTGGTGCGCCGGCCGAGGCCGGCGAGAAGTTCTGCGGCGGCTGCGGCGCCCGGTTCCCGACCGAGGCCCCGGCGATCGCCGCTGCGGCGCCGAGCCCGCGAGCCCGACGCGACACCGCCAACCGGCGAGCGCCGCCAACTGACCGTCCTCTTCTGCGACCTCGTCGGCTCGACGCCGCTCTCGCAGCAGCTCGACGCCGAGGAGTGGCGCGACGTGGTCACGCGCTACCACGCGACGGCGCGCGCCGCCGTCGAGCGTTTCGGCGGCCACGTCGCGCAGCTCCTCGGCGACGGGCTGCTCGTCTACTTCGGCTGGCCGACGGCGCGCGAGGACGACCCCGAGCGCGCGATCCGCGCCGGGCTCGCGATGCTGGACGCGATGGGGCCGCTGAACGCGGAGCTCGCGTTGCCGGACGGCGTGCGTCTCGCGGTCCGCATCGGCATGCACACCGGGGCGGTGGTCGTCGCGGCGGACGGCGCGATCTTCGGCGACACCGCGAACATCGCGGCGCGCGTGCAAAGCGCCGCCGAGCCCGAGACGGTGGTGATCACGGCGGCGACGCAGCGCCGGGTGGCGGGCATGTTCGTGGTCGAGGAGCGCGGGCCGGAGATGCTGAAAGGCGTGCGCGAGCCGGTCGTGCTCTACCGCGTCGTGCAGCCGAGCGGGATGCGGAGCCGCCTCGACGTGGCGGCCGGGCGCCTCACGCGCTTCGTCGGGCGCGAGGTCGAGCTGGCGACGCTCGTCGAGCGCTGGGAGCGCGCCGCCGACGGGGAAGGCCAGAACGTGCTCGTCGTCGGCGAGGCCGGGGTCGGCAAGTCGCGGCTCGCCTACCAGCTCCGCGAGCGGCTCGCGACGGTCCCGCACACCTGGCTCGAATGCGGCGCCAGCCCCTACACCGAGGGCACGCCGTTCCACCCGGTGATGGCGCTCGTCGCGCAGGGACTGGCCTTCACGCCGGCCGACACGCCGGCCGAGAAAGTCGAGAAGATCGCGCGCGGGCTCCGCGACCTGGCGACGCCGGAGTCCGTGGCGCTGCTCGCGGACTTCCTCGGCCTGCCGCCGCCGACGCCGTTCGCGCTGAATCCCGACGTGCAGCGCCGGAAGACGATGGAGCTGCTGGCGCAGTGGAATCTCGCGATCAGCGCCATCCAGCCGCTCGTGCTGCTGGTCGAGGACCTGCACTGGTGCGACGCCTCGTCGCTGGAGCTGCTCGGGCGCATCATCGCCCAGGGCGCCACGGCGCGCGTGCTCTTCGTCGCGACGGCGCGCCCGGAGTTCACGGCGCCCTGGCCGGCGCGGTCCAACCTGACCAGCGTGCAGCTCGCCCGCCTCACCAAGCGCCAGGCGCGCGACATGATCGCGACGCTCGCGGGCACGGCGCTCCCCGTCGCCACCCTCGACGCGCTCGTCGCGCGCGCCGACGGCGTGCCGCTCTACGTCGAGGAGCTGACCAAAGCGATGGCCGAGCCCGGCGCGGCGCGCGGCGTGGAGGCGATCCCGGCGAGCCTCGCCGACTCGCTGATGGCGCGGCTCGATCGGCTCTCGGCGGCGAAGGAGGTGGCGCAGCGGGCGGCGGTGCTCGGGCGGGAGTTCGGCTACCCGCTGCTGGCCGCCGTCGCCGGGATGGACGACGCGGGCCTCTGCCAGGGGCTCGCGCGCCTCGTCGACGCGGAGATCGTCTTCCAGCGCGGCGAGCCGCCGGAGGCGACGTACACGTTCAAGCACGCGCTCGTGCAGGAGGCGGCGTACGAGTCGCTGCTCAAGCGCACGCGCCAGCAGCTCCACGGGCGGGTCGTCGACGTGCTGCGGGAGCGGTTCCCCGAGCGGGTGGCCGCCGAGCCCGAGGTGGTGGCGCGGCACGCCGAGGCGGCGGGACGCAGCGACGACGCGATCACGTACTACGGCCGGGCGGGTGAGCGGGCGCAGGCGCGCTCGGCGCACGAGGAGGCGATCGGGCAGCTCCGGAAGGCGATCGTCCTCCTCGAGACGCGGCCGGCGGGTGCGGAGCGGGACGCGCGCGAGCTGAGCCTCCAGCTCGCGCTCGGGGGCTCGCTCGTCGCCGCGCGCGGCTACTCGCACCCGGAAACCGAGGCCGCCTACGAGCGGGCGGCGGCGCTGGCCGAGGCGGCAGGCGACGCGGCGCGGCTCGGCGTGGCGCGGACGGGGCTCGCGATCGTGCTACTACACTCGCGGCGAGGTCGAGCGCGGGCGAGCGCTGGCGGCCGAGGTGCTCGCGGCGGCCGAGGCGCGTGGCGACCGGGAGCAGGCGCTCCTCGGGCACCCGAACGTCGCGGTCCCCGAGCACTACCAGGGGAAGTTCGCGTCCTCGCTCGCGCACTGCGAGCGGGCGATCGCGCTCTACGACCCGGCGCAGCACCACGGGCTCGTCCGGGTGTTCGGCAGCGATCCAGGCATCGCCGCGCTGAGCTTTTCCGCGTGGAACCTCTGGTGCCTCGGCCAGCCCGACGCGGCGCTCGCGCGCGCCCGCGAGGCGGTGGCCCTCGCGCGCCGGCTCGATCACCCGTTCAGCCTGGCGTTCGCGCTCTTCTGCGAGACGGCCGTCCACTGCGTTACGCCGCGACGTTGCCGCGCAGCGCGAGCGCGCGGCGGAGGTGATCGCGCTGAGCGAGGCGCAGGGCTTTCCCCTCTGGCTCGGCCTCGGCCGCGCGTTTCACGCCGCGGCCCGCGTCATGGCCGGCGATCTCGGCGCGCTCCCCGAGATCATGGAGGGCCTCGCGCTCGCCGCCGAGACGGGAAACCAGTCCGGTGCGCCCGGACTCTTTGCGCTTCTGGCCGAAGCGCAGCGGGCCGCCGGCCAGCTCGCCGAGGCGCAGGGCACGGTCGCGACCGCCCTCGCCGTCGCCGCACAGACGGGCCAGCCCTTCTTCGACGCCGACCTCCACCGCCTCGACGGCGACCTGCTCCTCGCGACCGGCGGCCCCGCCGACGAGGCCGCCGCCCGCTATCACCGCGCCCTCGCCATCGCCCGCGAGCAGGGCGCCCGCTCGTTCGAGCTGCGCGCCGCGACGAGCCTCGCCCGCCTCTGGCGCGATCAGGGCAAGCGCGCCGAAGCGCGCGCCCTCCTCGCCCCGGTCTACGCGACGTTCACCGAAGGCTTCGCCACGCGCGACCTCATCGACGCCAAGGCGCTGCTGGACGAGCTGAAATAACTCTCGCGTCGCTGCGGCCGCCGTTCGATCGATCGGAAAACGAGAACTGAACGTTGCCCGCGCGTCGGCTCGGAGGAGTACTCGCACAGGAGATGACTCGTGGCGCGTGTGCTATGGGCGGGCATCACGCGCCTTAGCGCAGAGCGCGGCGCTGTTAGCCATCCCGAACCGTTGGGATCGGGCCCCGACAAACGGGTCAGTGCGGAGGCGGATCGACCGTGAGGAAGAGGTTTCACATCGACCCCGAAACCGGCGACCCTCATATCTATCGGCATGGAATCACGGAATCCGAGGTTGCGGACGTCCTCCGCCGGCCGGGCGAAGATCGACCGGGACGCGAAGGCTCGCGTGTCGCCATTGGGCGTACGCGAGAAGGCCGCTACCTCCGCATCATCTACGTACCGGATCCGAAGCCGGACAGCGTCTTCGTCATCACGGCATATGAGATGGTGGGCAAGCCACTTGCGGCCTATCGCCGACGCATGCGAAGGAAGAGGCGATGAAGCGACCCCGTAGATTCCCGCGCGGATGGAACGCGGCGCGCGTCGCGCGCGTCCTCGCGCACTACGAGCAGCAACCCGAAGACGAAGCCGTTGCCGAGGATGAGGCCGCCTTTGGGCACGTCACCGAGACGACGATGCGTGTGCCCGTCAAGCTCGTTCCGAAGGTTCGCGAGTTGATCGCCAAGCAGCGTCGCCGCGGCCGCGCCGCCTGAGATTCGACGGCCCGCCTCTCCGACTGACGATCCGCCGTTGACCGAACCCATCAGACTTTCGGCCACACGGTCGATGTCCGTCCGATCGCGGTCACGTATAAGCGCGTGAATTTCTGAACGCTGAAAAAGGATCGAGCCAACTTGGCTTGATCCACCGACGCCTCGGCCACCCCCGGATCTTTCGGGTGGATGTGGACAGGGTGAATCGGGAGACGCGAGGGATGCTCTACGCGGCTCGTGCCTCGCCGCTTCAAGTTCCGGAGCAAGGTCTTCCAGCTCTCGGCACTTTCACGGTAGCCGTCCTCATCCTGGCATACCTCCGCCGGTGCGCATCGCGACTTCTCCGCGCGCAGCGCCCCGTGGGATGCGATCGCTGCACGACGATGGAGACGCACTTCACTGAAGAGGAGTTCGAACGCCTGTCGTGGCACGACTGCTACATCTGGGGTGTCGCTCTTCACGTCGGGTCGCACCGGCAACGCTGACGTTCCACGGCGTCACGGATCCACGGATCGGAATCGACTGGGGGGATCTGCCGGCGCCGTAGCGCGGTCCGACAGCCTTCGTGGTCGACGGAGTTGATGCGCGACTACTGGTTTGCGACAGGTGAACCGGCGGGCTAGGTCGGGTGACAGCGTTCCACACTCGACGGAGGACGTCATGCTGAAGATGAAGGCCTCGTGCGAGAAATGCCAAGCGGCTCTGGAGCAAACGAGCCTCGCCTACATATGCTCGTTCGAGTGCACGTTCTGCGAGCCGTGCACTCGGAGCATGAGCAACGTCTGCCCGAATTGCAGCGGCGAGCTGGTGAAACGTCCGACCCGCGTCAGGAAGGTGGCGGACGTTGCCGTTTCTCAAGTGAAGAACAAGATCAGCAAACTGTTGGGTCGCTGAGCGGAGAACGCCGCGTCGCCGAGGGTGCGCCGGACGCAACCGGCCGCCGGAGTGTGCAATGAACCGAGCCGAAGCCGAAGCGCACGCCGAAGAGTGGATCCGCGACTGGTGCGCACGGGACATCGAGCGCATCGTGTCCCACTACGCCGAGCATGCGCGGTTCGTGAGTCCGCTCGCTGCACGACGCACGGGAAGTTCCGTGGTGATCGGTCGCGAGGCGCTTGTGAAATACTGGTCCGGCGCCCACGCATACGGCACGTTCCGGTTCACGCTCGAGCGGGTGCTTTGGGACGATGCGCAGCAGGAGATGGTGGTGGTGTACACGCGCGACGTCGACGGCCGGCGCGACCGGGCTTGCGAGATCTTCCGCTTCGACACTGACGGCTACGTCATCGCCGGCGAAGCGCTCTACGGCGCCGAGGATACCTCCGCGTCGGAGTAGGCAATGGAGAAGGTCAACCTTGCGGAGAAGCCTTCAGGCGTCCGTGTCTAGGACCTAGCCGCGTGCGAGAACTCGCGTCAGCACGGCGCGGATCGCTTCGACCGGTTTGGCGACGGCTCCGGCCGCGCGCCACGCCACGTGCTGGTCGGGACGAACCAACAGCGCGCCTTCGCGGCCGATGCCGGCTCGCCCGGCCCACTCGTCGTTCCGATCGGTGAAGTCGCGGCCGGCGACGAGGCACGCGATGCCGGGGTCGTCGACACTTCGTACCGCTTCCGCCCATGGCGTGCCGTCGTGTCCAGCAAGCACGGTGAAGCGGTCGTGAGCGACGAAGGTCGAGGATCGAGAGCCGCGCGCCGTGCGTGCTCGACCCACGCGTGCGGCACGCGCGCGCCGGGCGCGTGCCCGGGGCACGTAGTCGCGCGCACGAGTTCGTCGACGGCCGGCTTCGGCGTTCCGTCGCTGACGAGCGCACCGTCCTCGTAGGCGAAGCCGAGCTGAAGGCCGAACATGTCGAAGTGGTCGCGCTGGTTCTCGATGGCGGCCCGCGACGCGCGTCGCGGCCGGCCGGGTCGGCGAGCGTCGCGCGCATGCGCGACCCGTGCGCCGCCGCGCGATCCGCCGCGAGATCGGTGCGGCGACGCCGAGCGCGTCGAAGACCTCGAGCATCTTGAAGGCGTTCTGCATGCTCTGGTCGGCGTTCGTCCTGGGCGACCGGGCGGCGCTCCGATCTCGTAGGTGTCGAGCAGCGCGTCGCTCGCCCGTCCGTCGCGCACGGCGCGGAGCTTCCACGCGAGGTTGTGCGCGTCCTGGATGCCGGTGTTCATGCCCATGCCGCCCGAGGGCGGGAAGCGGTGGGCCGCATCGCCGGCGAGGAAGACCCGCCCGACGCGGTAACGTCGCCGCCACCTGCGCCGTCATCGTCCACGGACTCGCGTCGCGGACGACGAACGGGACGTCGCCGCGTCCGATGGCGCGCCGGACGATCGCCGCGCAGGTGCTCCTCCGTCGATACGTCTCGACCGACTCCGTCTCGGGATCGTAGGGGTGCATGAACACCCACGTGCGGTCGATGTCGTGCGCGACGAACGCGCCGCGGCACTTCGGGATCGACCGTCCAGTAGAGGATCGCCGGCCGCGTCCGCACCAGCGTGGCGCAGGTTGGCCTCGAAGTGGATCATGACGAAGCTCTGCAGTCGGTCGGGGCCGATCATCTCGATGCCGAGCGCCCTGTCGGGTGCGGCTCCCGGCGCCGTCGGCGGCGAGGACGAACCGGCTGCGGACCTCGTAGCGCTCGCCGCTCGCGAGGTCCTCGATCTCCGTCGTGACGCCGTCGGCGTCGGCCTGCGCGACGCGCTGGCACTGGTGCCCGTAGTGGATCTCGACACTGCGCTCGGCGCGCAGCCGGTCGAGCACGCACCGGCTCGAAGAGGTGCTGGGAGAGATTCAGGAGCGGCGTCGGCGTGTCGGCGAGGCAGTCGTCGCCCTGCCGCTCGTAGGGGAGACGGCCGAGCTCCTCGCCGCTGAGAGTCGGTCATCCAGACGACCTGCGAGCCGTCCGCGCGCGGCGTGGCGCGGGTGCGGAGGCCGTCCATGTCGATGCCGGCGGCGCGGCAGATCTCGAGCGTGCGCGGGTTCACGACGTGCGCCTGCGGCGCGCGATGCGGGCCCGGCCGGCGTTCGACGACGCGGCTCTCGATGCCCTGCCGCGCGAGCAGGATGCGACGCCATCATGCCGACGGGCCCGCCGCCGACGACGAGGACGGGAACGTCGACACGCGTCGCACGGCCGTCGTCGCATCCGCGCCGGCGTCATCAGCATCGCCGTCGCCGCCAGCAGGAGCACCGAGAGGATGGTGAACGACGACGACGTTCTCGTCGATCCGAGGATGTGGACGTGCGTGTCGGGCATGGTGACGGCGCCGCCGTAGACGGCGCGAGCACGCACCGAAAGCCAGAAGCCGCCGAGGTTGCGTGCCTTGCCAGGCCGCCGACAGCCAGAGGTTGCGCACGTCGAACGGCCGGCGGAACCAGATGAGGTAGAGATTCACGATGCCCGACAGGCACATGAAGCCGAGGAGCCAGACGAGATGGAGGCGCGCGTGGCCGACCCAGTGGGTTGAAGGCGTGGTCGGTTGAAGTCGCGCAGGATCGGCCCGAAGAACTCGAGAGCGGTGGCGGTCAGGAGGATCTTGACGATGATGATCGTCCGCTGCCGCGTGTTGGTGACTCATGGCATCACCTCGTTCTCGATGACGCCCGAGCGACTCGACGTGAATCGCGACGCGGTCGCCGGGCTGCAGGTAGATGCCGGCACGCGCGCGCGTCGCGGATGTAGGTCATCGATGACGTGATCGGGGAGCGGGCGCCGCCAGCCGCCGAAGAGCCACGCGCCGACGCCCCGGATGCTGCTGCCCGAGCGCCGATCGCCTGGAAGACGGTGCCGTCGGGAGTGCCCGGACATGACCAGCGTGCGCTCGGGGATGCGGCTCGTCGCGACGGGCAGGCGCACCTCGCGCGCCGCGGTGCTCCCAGGCGAGCGTCGCGCCGCGCCCAGATCTCGTCGACGAGCTCGTCGAGCTGCCAGACGGCGGCGCCGACCGGCGCACGCTGGCGGAGTCGGCCGTTCACCCAGAGCCGAAGCTCGAGCTCGGCCGCGAAGGAACGATGTCGCGCGGGATCACGAACAGGTTGCCGATCGGGCAGCGAGCCCGGGAAGCTCTTCCCGGTCGTGAAGCCCTTCCCGGACGTCGGGTCCCAGGGATCGACGGTGCGCAGCAAGAGCGTCACGGTCGGTGTAGTCGTTGCAGAGGACGAGCCCCATGGCTTCGGGCGCTCGCGCGCGTGCGAGCGGCGCGAGCGGCACCCACGCGATCTCCACCTCGTAGTCGAGGAGCGCGTCTCCGGCCGCGACCGGGGCGTAGCGGCCGGTCGGCTCGCGCGAGCTTCGGAAAGAGGAACGGCCCGTCGCCGACGCCCGACTCGCCGGCGTGGCTCGGGAAAGTTGAGGCCGGTGGCGACGTGGTGGCCGCGGAGGTCGACGGGCGCCACCGAGCTCGCGGGCGCTCACGGTGACCCGCGTCGCGGGCGCGGAGCCCGCGACCAACCGCTCCAGATTGCGTCGTAGCCTTCGGCGCGAAAGGCGCGATCGGGTCGTCGATCGGGCGGCCGAGCGCCGCCGAGAGATCGACGCCCTCGACGCGGCCGGCGTGGTAGCGGGTGACGGCGATCACGCGCCGCCGCCCCTCGCCCTCGACGCGCGCGAAGGTCAGCGCCTCGGCCGGTGCTCGCGATCGTGACGGTTGCGCGCTGGCTCGGTGCGCCGGTCTCTTCGAGCGCCGATTCGGAGACGCCGGCGCACCCGGCGAGAAGAGGGCCAGAACGGGAAAGCTCGATCGCGTCGTCATCATGGGCGTGCTCCTGTTTAGTCGCTCGACCAACGATGAACTATCGGCTTGCGCCGGGTTAGTCAAGCGTATAAACATGGCGGCGATGGCACGTGCACGCCCTTCGGTCCGGGTGCCGGCGCGCCGGCGCCGCCGTCCACGTCGCACCCGTCCGGCCGGGCCTCGAGACCCGCGAGCGCATCCTCGCGGCGGCGCTCGAGATCTTCTCCGAGCGCGGGTTCGACGGCACCACCACGCGCGACATCGCCGCGCGCGCCGACGTCAACCTCGGCCTCATCAAGTACTACTTCGGCAGCAAGGAGAAGCTGTGGAGGGCGGCCGTCGACCGCGCCTCGGGCGAGCTTGCGCAGCGAGACTCGGCGCCGCGATCCCGGGCGAGATCGAGAGCCGCGCCGCGCTCGCCGAGGTCCTGCGGGTGTGCGTGCGCTTTGCCGCCCGCAATCCCGCCTTCATCCGACGTCATGAACGACGAGGGGAAGCGCGACGGCCCGCGCATGCGTTGGCTCGTCGACCGGCACGGCAAGCCCCTCTACGAGATGCTGCTCGCCGTCCTCGCGCGCGGGCGCCGAGCTCGGTCTGCTCGCCGACGTGCCGCCCGATCCACCTCTACTACGTGCTGATCGGCGCCATCGGCCTGATCTTCAGCCAGGCGCCCGAATGCCAGCGCATCACCGGCGTCGATCCCACCGCGTCGACGAAGCTCGCCGACGCACATGCCGAGGTGATCACACGCCTGATCCTGGCGCCGGGCGCGCTGGCGTGACGCGACTCAGACCTGGTTTCGCAGCATCAGGTCGCTGGGATACGGGTCCAGGTAGACTTGCGCGTGGACCCATTCGGGGACGGCGCAGCGACGGACGTGGTGCCGGAGCAGCGTCAACGGGACGTCGAGCGGCACCAGCCCCCGACGGTACGACTGAACGGCCGCGACCAGCTCCTGCTTGTCCGCGGCATCGAGTCCGGTCTCGAGAAACCCCATCAGGTGCTCGAGGGTGTTGGCGTGCTTCCCTCGGGTCGCCTTGATTGCCAACGTCCGCATGAACAGGCTGCCGTACTCGTCGAAGACACCGCGACCGCGTTGCGTCCCGGCGCGCGCGACGATTTGTCCGAGCTCCCGTTGGAGCTTGGGGCTGTGCGAGAGCAGCGTGAGCTCGTGGGCGGCATGGAAATCGATGAGCGCCGCGGGTGCCCGGTCATTGCTCAGCAAGGCCGTCCACCGGTGATAGGCCCAGACGCGATCGACGAAGTTCTCGCGTAGCGCGGGATCCCGCAGGCGACCCTCCTCCTCCACCGGGAGGAGCGGGAAGCGATCGATCAATGCCGCGGCGAACATCCCCCGGCCGGTTCGCGCCGGGACCGCGCTCCCGTCGCGAAAGATCTTGACGCGCGTGAAGCCGCAACTGGGCGAGTCCTTCTTGAAGACGTAGCCGTCGAGATCGAGGGCGGCGAGCTCGTCCAACCGCTTCCGCGCCCATGTGCGCATGCGATCGGTATGGTCGGTGCCGGAGCGCACGGCGACGAGCCGGGTGCCTCCGGCGGCGCGCACGAGGCGCAGGCTTTCGCGCGGCGTTCCGAGACCGAGCTCCATCTCCGGACACACCTGCACCCATTCGACGAAACGACCGAGCGTATCGACCAGGAAGTCGTCGCGCTTGTGGCCGCCGTCGTATCGGACCTGAGCGCCGAGAAGGCAGGAGCTGACACCCAGGCGAGGAGCGTGCGTCGCTACTCCGCCGTTCGCCGCCATCGCCCCTTTCCACGCGCCGTACCATACGCAAGGAGTCTCGCCCTGACGAGCCGGTGTGGCGCCTGCGTTCCACGCAACCGAGCTGTGGAGTCCATCCCGGCGGCGGGCACGCTCCCCGACCTGTCGATTTCGCCTCGGCTCACACGACTACGTAGCGACACCGGCCGCCAGGCCGGGGGCCTCGACGTGCCGGCTGATCGTGCTAGTCGTGCGCGGGCCGCCCGGGGGATCGGCGTCGAGATCGGGAAGGAGTGAGCCATGAGCGGAGTACGGGTACTGGTAGGCACACGCAAGGGCGCGTTCATCCTCACGGCCGACGGGAAGCGCGAGCGGTGGGACGTGAGCGGTCCGCACTTCGCCGGCTGGGAGATCTTCCATTGAAGGGATCGCCGGCCGACCCGGATCGCCTGTACGCGTCGCAGACCAGCAGTTGGTTCGGGCAGATCATCCAGCGCTCCAACGACGGCGGCAGAACCTGGGAGCAGCCGGGGACGCCGCCGGGCGAGCCGACCACGACCCCGAGGGCGTCCCGATGGGGGAGAGCAACAAGTTCGTCTACGACACGTCCCCCGGGAGCGGCCGACCGCTCACCACGCACCAGTGGTACGACGGCACGCAGCACCCCTGGGAGTTCGCGCGCGTCTGGCATCTCGAGCCTTCGCTGACCGACCCGGATACCGCCTACGCCGGCGTCGAGGACGCCGCGCTCTTTCGCACCACCGACGGCGGCAAGACCTGGCACGAGCTGGCCGGCCTGCGCGGCCACGGCTCCGGCCCGCAGTGGCAGCCCGGCGCCGGCGGGATGTGCCTGCACACGATCATTCTCGATCCCCGCGATCGCGAGCGGATCTTCATCGCCATCTCGTCGGCGGGAACGTTCCGCAGCGACGACGCCGGCGCGACCTGGCAACCGATCAACCGCGGGCTCGTGTCCGACGACCTTCCCAACCCGCGCGCCGAGGTCGGGCACTGCGTGCACCGCGTCGCGATGCACCGCTCGCGCCCGGACGTGCTGTTCATGCAGAAGCACTGGGACGTCATGCGCAGCGACGACGGCGGCGAGTCGTGGCAGGAGGTGAGCGGGAACCTGCCGAGCGATTTCGGCTTCCCGATCGACGTGCACGCGCACGAGCCCGAGACCATCTACGTGGTGCCGATCAAGAGCGACTCGGAGCACTATCCGCCCGAGGGCAAGCTGCGGGTGTATCGCAGCCGCACCGGCGGACACGAGTGGGAAGCGCTCACCAAGGGTCTGCCGCAGCGCGACTGCTACGTGAACGTGCTGCGCGACGCGATGGCGGTCGACGCGCTCGATCGCTGCGGCGTGTACTTCGGCACCACCGGCGGGCAGGTGTACGTGTCGGCCGACGCCGGCGACACCTGGGCGCCGATCGTCCGCGACCTCCCGCCCGTGCTGTCCGTCGAGGTGCAGACGTTGCCATGATCCGCGTCGTGCTGCCGCCACATCTGCGCAAGCTCGCGCACGTCGAGCGCGAGGTGACGCTCGAGGTCGAGGGGCAGGTCACGCAACGCTCGATCCTCGACGCCCTCGAGGCACGCTATCCGATGCTGCGCGGTACGATCCGCGACCACGTGACGCTGAAACGCCGGCCGTTCGTGCGCTTCTTCGCCTGCGAGCAGGATCTGTCCCACGAGACCGCCGGATGCCCCGTTGCCGGACGCGGTTGCGAGCGGAGCCGAGCCGTTCATGGTCGTCGGCGCGATGGCCGGCGGCTAGCAGATCACCCGTGCTGCCGCCTGTCGATTTCACTACCACTCGAACGACGAGTAGGTTGAGGTCAGACGTCGCACAACCACAAGGAGGATCTGTCATGGGTCGTTATGTCGATGGATTCGTCGTTCCGGTTCCGAAGAAGAACGTCCAGGCGTACCGCCGTATCGCGCAGAAGGCCGGCAAGGTGTGGCGCTCGCACGGCGCCCTCGAGTACATCGAGTGCGCCGGCGACGACGTGAAGCCGGGAAAGCTCACGTCGTTTCCGCAGAGCGTGAAGCTCAAGCCCAACGAGACCGTCGTGTTCTCGTGGATCGTCTACAAATCGCGCGCGCATCGTGATCGCGTCAACGCGAAGGTCATGAAGGATCCGCGTCTGGCCGACATGATGAATCCCAAGTCCATGCCGTTCGACGCCAAGCGGATGATCTACGGAGGGTTCAAGACCTTCGTGCAGGCGTAGCCAGCGTCGCCAGCGTCGCGCGGCGTCGTTGCAGGAAGCGGCGGACGGCGGGGTCGGACTCCAGGCCGATCGCGCGCTCGAAGGCGCGATCGGCCGCGTCGACCTCGCCCGTCCCCGCCAGCAGCCCGGCGCGCGCCGCCCAGTAGGGCTGATAGTCGGCGAGGCGCGGGTCGTCCGCGAGCGCGTCGAGCGCTTCGAGGGCGGCCGCGGGGCCGCGCGTCTCAGCCACCGCGACTGGCGCGATTGATCGCCACCACCGGCGAGCCGGTCATGGCGAGGAGCGCGTCGTAGATGCGCTCGATCGCCTCCCAGTCGGCGCGGCCGCTGTGCCGGCGCACGACGTGCGCCGACTGCACGGCGGCTTCGAGCTGGTAGCGGCCGGTTCCGGGCATGCGGCTGGCGCGCGCGAGCAGCTGCCTCGGCCTCGTCGATCAGCCCCGTGTCCCACGCGCCGGTCCTGATCCGCGAGCGGTACGTACTCGCCGTCGGCGTCGCGGCGCGCGTCGCGACGCGCTTGCGCGTAGAGCATCAGCGCGAGCAGACCGAGCGCCTCGGGCTCGTCCGGCAACAGCGAAGCGACCAGGCGACCGAGCCAGATCCCTTCGTCGGCGAGGTTGCGGCGGCGGACCTCGGTTCCGGCCGGATCCGACCACCCTTCGGCGAAGGCCGCGTAGATGGCTTCGAGCACGGCCTCGAGACGTCCGCGCGAGCTCGCTGCGCTCGGGCACGTGGAACGGAATGCCGGCCTCGCGGATCTTGTTCTTGGCGCGCACCAGACGCTGCGCCATCGTCGCCGGCGAGACCAGGAAGGCCGAGCCGATGGTGGCGGCGTCGAACCCGAGGATGGTCTGGAGAATGAGCGGCGCGCGGATGGCGGGATCGATCGCGGGATGCGCGCAGGCGAACATCAGGGCCAGACGCTCGTCGGGCATCGTCGTCTCGCTCGCGGCGGCGGCTTCGATCTCGTCCGCCATCAGCTGGAGATGATCGGCGGCCTCCACGCGACTGCGCCGGCGCCGGCCGGCGTCGATCTGCTTCCGCCGCGCCACGGTCAGGAGCCACGCTTCGGGAGCATCGGGGATGCCCTCGTCGGGCCACTCGGCGAGCGCCGCCGCGAAGGCTTCCGAGAGCGCGTCCTCCGCGCCGGCGACGTCGCGCGTGCGAGCCGCCAGCAGGGCGACGAGCTTGCCGTAGCTCCTCCGCGCCACCGCTTCGGCGGCGTCACGGGCTCGGTCCTCGCCCTCTCGCGCCATCACTCCGGCTAGGTCGGCCAGATCGGGCGGACCTCGACCATGCCGCGCGCGGCGCCCGGGCAGCGCGCCGCCCACGCGAGCGCGGTGTCGAGGTCGGGCACGTCGATGACGTGGAAGCCGCCGAGCTGCTCCTTCGCCTCGGCGTAGGGTCCGTCGACGACCTGCGTCTTGCCGCCGGTCACGCGGACGCTGGTCGTCGTGGTGGCGCCGCGCAGGCGCTCTCCGCCACGTAGATCCCCGCCTTCTTCATCGCCTCGGCGTAGGCGGCGCACGCCGGCATGCGCTCGTCCATCTTCGCGACGCGCTCGGCGTCGTCCTCGTAGATCAGCAGCATGTACTTCATCCGGTCTCCTCTCGATGACGCTCTACTATCAGGCGTCGCGCGCGGCTAGGCGTGGGCGCCTTGCTCGCAGTTGACCATCCACGGCACCCCGAACTGATCGACGAGCATGCCGAAACGAACGGCCCAGAAGGTCTGCTGGAGCGGCATGATCACTTTTCCGCTCGCCGACAAGGCGTTGAACCTGCGCTCCGCCTCTTCGGGCGTGGCGACGTTCAGCGCGATCGACGCGCCCTTCACGCCCTCGTACGGGTGCTCGGGCGTGGTGTCCGACCCCATCAGCACCTGGTCGTGTATCTGTAGCCGCGCGTGCATGATCTTGTCGTGCAACTCGGCGGGGACGTGGGCGCGCGCTTCGGTCTCCCCGAAGGTCATCATGGCGACGATCTCGCCGCCAAGGCATCGCTGATAGAACTCGAACGCGGCTCTGCACTGGCCATCGAACTCGAGATAGGCGTTCAGTTGCATGGCGCTCTCCTTACTTGGACGACATCTGGCGGCGGAGCCGATCATCCTGCTCGCGCAGCTCGGGCGTGAGGGCGTCGCCGAAATCCTCCGCCTCGAACACCTGCCGGATCTCGACGTCGGCGTCCTCGTTGTGAGGATTCGGACACCGCTTGAGCCAGTCGACCGCTTCTTCCATCGACTTGCACTCCCAGAGCCAGAAGCCCGCGATCAACTCCTTCGCCTCGGGGAAGGGTCCGTCGATGACGGTGCGCTTGGCGCCCGAGAAGCGGACGCGCTTGCCCTTCGAGGTCGGATGAAGCCCCTCGCCCGCCAGCATCACGCCGGCTTTCACCAGCTCCTCGTTGTACTTTCCCATCGCGGTCAGGAGCTTCTCGTCCGGAAGCGTGCCTGCCTCGCTGTCCTTGCTCGCTTTGATCAGAATCATGAATCGCATCGTCTTGCCTCCTTACTGTGATGACGATCGGGGGGCCGTCCGATCGACAACTCGAACGACAGGTCCTAAAGGAGCGAAACCATGGGCATCGAGCGAACGCTGATCCGGGGCGGATGCATTCTCACCATGGATCCGGCCCAGGGCGATCTGCCGGCCGGCGACGTGCTCGTGGAAGGCGACCGGATCGTTGCGATATCGCCGCGCATCGAGGTCGACGACGCGCTCGTGATCGAAGCGGCCGGTCAGGTGGTCATGCCGGGGATGGTGGATACCCACCGGCACACCTGGCAGACGCAGATGCGCGCGATCTGCGCCGACTGGACGCTCACCGACTACTTCCTCGGCATGCGCCTCACGATATCCCCCGCGTACGCCGCCGATGACGTGTACGTTGGTAACTACGTCGGCGCGCTCGAAGCGCTCAACGCCGGCGTCACGACGATCCTGGATTTCTCCCACTGCAACAACTCGCCCGAGCATGCCGACGCCGCCGTCAAGGGACTCGAGGACGCCGCGCATCCGGGCGTTGCACTGCTACGGATTCTTCGCCTCGAATCCGGGGAACCCGGCTTTTCCGACCCACGACCATCGCCGTGCCGACTTCGATCGAGTAGCCCGACGCTACTCCAGTGACGGGTTGCTGACCATCGGGGTGGCGCTCACCGAGGTGGGCAGCATTCCCTGGAGCGAGACGGTTGCCGAGATCCAGGCGGCGCGCCGGGTCGGAGCGCGCATGGTCGCGCACACCGGCTGCGTCTGGGGATCGCTCGTGACCGGAGGCATCAAGGAGATGCACGCCGACGGTCTCCTCGGGTCGGACCAGGTCCACGTGCACTGCAACACGCTCGACGACGACGACTGGCGTTCGCTCGCGCGCGCCGGCGCCAAGGTTTCGATCTCGCCCGAGACCGAGCTCAACATGGGTATGGGTCGCCTCGCCATCGGCAAATGCCGCGAGTTCGGGATCGCGCCGACGCTGAGCTGCGACATCATCTCGCTCAACTCGGGAGATCTGTTCACCCAGATGCGGCTCGCGCTCGCGTATCAACGCTTCGTGGACAACGATCTCATCAATCAGTCCGGCAGGATGCCGGAGTCGCTCACGTTTGGCGCGCGCGACGCGCTCGTGTGGGCGACGATCAACGGCGCAGCGGCGTGCGGTCTCGAGTCGAAGATCGGGTCGCTCGCCCCGGCAAAGCAAGCCGACATCATCCTCGTGGGCGGCGACTCGTTCGCCCTTCACCCGCGTCCGGACACTGCCGGCAGCCTGGTGTTCCAGGCGAGCAGCCACGACGTGCGAACCGTTCTGGTGGCGGGCCGGATCGTGAAGCGCGACGGCGCCCTCGTCGGCATCGACCTGCCGCGTATCCTCGCGCGCGCCGAGCGCTCCGCGGAAGACGTGCTCGCGCGCGTGCGCGCGGTCACGCCCGAGCTTCCGCCCCGCCCCGCCGGCGGCGTCGACTTCGAAGCGATGGCTCGAATCAACCTCGCCAGGTAGCGACGAGTCATCTTGCGGCCTTCGGGCGCCGCGCGGTATTTCCCCTGCGGATGTCGAGGTGGACTTCGTCCAGGTGGCACGCCGTCGACGTCGCGGGCCTTCTCGCTGTCGTGGGCCTGCTCGCCGGGTTCTGGTGGTCGCGCGTTCTCACGGGTGCCTCGGTGATGAAGTTCGCCGCCGTGGACCTCTTCCTCTATTGCGTGCCGGCGTACGCACGAGTCGCCGAAGCGCTTCGCGAATGGCGAACACCACTCTGGAACCCTCATCAAGCGTGCGGCGTGCCCTTCCTGGGCGTGTTGCAGGCGGGGTACTTCTATCCGGCCCGCTGGCTCCTGCTCGTCCTCGATCCCAGTGCGGCTCTCGGCTGGAGCACGCTCCTTCACCTCGGCATCGCCGCAGTCGGACCGTTCATGCTTGCCCGGGCGCTGGGGAGCGGCACTGTCGGTGCCGTCGTCGCATCGGTCGGCTTTACCTATGGCTTCGCCGCAGTCGGAATCTACGCGCCCTCGACGCTGCTGGAGTCCGGCGTGTGGCTGCCGGTTGCCGCGTACGCACTCCTCCGCATGACTGCAACGATGCGCTGGCGCTACGCGTGCCTCGCGACCTTCGCCATCGCCGCGCCCATTCTGGCTGGCGGACACCAGATCGCGCTGTACTCCTTCTATGGTCTGGGTCTCTTCGGGATCGCCCTTGTCGTCGACCGTCGGTACCGCTCGGCGATCCTCGCGCCCAAGACGCTCGCACTCGTTCTCGCGGTCTGCTCGCTCGCGATCGCGCTCTCCGCGGTCCAGTGGGCCCCGACCTTGTTCTGGGCACGGCACGGCGAGCGGTCGACCGAACCGCTATCGGCCGCAGAGATCGATCCCTGGAAGACGCCTCCGACGGCCGTGGCCGCAGCTTCCGTCAGCCGTCAGACGGACGTGGGCGGTATCGTCCTGCCGGCGCCCCTCGCGGTACTGGCGATCCTCGGAACCCTCTTCGGCCCCCGCCTGGTATTGCCGCTTTTCATCGGAGGACTGATCGCGTTCCTCCTCTCCTTGGGTCCCGGTGCCCCGTGGTTCTCGCTCTACCATTGGCTGCCGGGCTTCTCGATGTTCCGCGCACCGGCCAGACTCGGCTACCTGGTCGTCTTTCTGGCGTCGGTCGCCGCGGCGTTCGGCGTCGAGTCACTGTGCAGGGCGGCTCGGCCGGCGGGCCCGATCCGCGGGGCACTCGCGAGCGCGGCCGTCCTGGGCGCCCTGGTCGTCGTCATCCGGGCGCCGGTGCCCTCACCGCCACGTGCGGACTTCTACGATCTGCTGGCCGTCGGCGGCACGCTTGGTTCCGTGCTTCTCCCGCCGCCACTCGTCGGCCCGGCAGCGCTGGCACAGGTCCTCGCGACCGCGGTCGGGGTACGTGCCAATGATTCGCTGCTGCCATACTCGAGTCCCAAGGGCGACCGGCTCATCGCACGACACCATGGCACGTATAGAAACCTGGCAGCGCGTGCAGGTCTGTCGCGCGTGGCCTTCGCGACGCGTCCGGTGTTCGAGGTCCCAACCACGCCGAAGCAGGCGATGCTCACCGGTCTCTATGCCGCGGATGACTACGAGCCCCTCCATGCAGAGCGGACTTCCGAGTACTTCTCCCTTCTCACGCGCGGACATGTTGCTTCGCGCGCCGACGGCATCGCCCTGATCGGTGTGCTTCCTTTGACGGAGCCGCCCGTATCCCCTCGTCTGCTCGACATGATGAGCGTCCGGTACCTCGTCGGCCCGCGGCCTGAAACCCTCGTCGACCCCCCGATAGCCGCCCTCGTTGCGCTCTACCGCATGGTTCCCTCGCTCGTGCCGCAAGGTGAGCCCAAAGACCTCGTAGTCCTCGAGAACGCCGCCGCATTACCGCGCGCCTACACCGTCGGAGGCGTACGCCCGGTGACGAGCGACGTCGATGCGACGCGCGCGATCCTCGACCCCGGATTCGACCCGCGGCGTGAGGTCGTGGCAGGCGCGAACCTCATCTCACGACCGCCGTCGGCACCGCTGCGCGAGGCCGAGATCGTCTCCTACCAACCTGAACGCGTGGTCATTCGCGCTCGCGCGGAGACCGACGGCGCACTCGTTCTGACCGAC
Organism: uncultured delta proteobacterium; assembly: GCA_963846105.1. Lineage (GTDB taxonomy): Bacteria > Desulfobacterota > Binatia > UTPRO1 > UTPRO1 > CAWJUT01. The sequence goes on along the minus strand of CAWJUT010000017.1, from coordinate 165,247 downwards.
ACCTACGCGGAAGGTTGGACGGCGACTCTCGACGGCATGCCCGTACCCATCTGGCCAGCGAACTACCTCTTTCGCGGCATCACGCTGCCGCCGGGAGATCACCAAGTGGTCTTCGAATACATGGCTCCCGGCTATCGAGCGGGAAGGGTCGCCTCGCTCCTCGCCCTTCTGACCCTGGTCGGAGTTCCAATTTTCAAACGCGCATTCTTCAAGGACCCGGCGGATTGACGTCGTCGAAGACCAGGGTCGGGACGGTGCCGCCTGGGCTCACGACGATGAGCTTGTACTTGCCGCCCGTGCAGCCTCCCCCGCCGACCGATTTGACGGCGGCGTAGAAGGTGCCGTTGAACGGCAACGTGCGCTTGATCTGTGGGCAGGTGCTGCCGCAGACGTTCGGCACCCCGCAGGCCTCGTTGCTGGAGACGGTGTCGGGTATCGGCGTCGATTGATCGTTGCCGAGCAGCACGATCTCGGGACGGAGGTTCGAGGTGGTGTTGCCGTTGTCGTCGCGCGTGCGTACCCGGACCTTGATCTCGTCGCCGGCGTTTCCGGTGATGGACCAGATGTCGGCCTTGTCCTGCGGGACGTCCTCCTTCACCTTGCGCGCCACCGGAATGTCGGGAAACGACGACTGGATATTCAGCGCCGCGATCGCGTCGCCTGCCCGCGGGACGAGCGTGGCGCTGATCTGATCGATGAGCTGCCGTTGAGCGGTCCGCCGAGACACCCGATCAGATCCGTGGCGTCGTTGCAGGTGTAGTTGGGATCGAGCGCCTGACACCCGGCGTTGAGGGTGGCGAAGTTGAGGCCGTTGCCTTGCGCGCCGCACAGCTCGCCCTGGTGTGAGATCGTCGCAGGCGTCGATCATCCGCTGTTGCTTGGTGGATTCGTACTGCGCGATCTTGGCGGTCTGCACCGCGCAATCCTCGTCGGCCTCGTCCATGCAGGCGGTGAAGCCGGGCATGGAGTTGCGATTGTCGGGATCGCAACACGGCGGCGGTGCCGGGTCGCAGGGCGCGCCGAACACGCCCTCCTCGCACTGCACCTGGCACTCGGCGATCGCGTTGGTGCACTTGAGCGTGGCGTTGATCACGCGCTTGGCGAAATTGGCGCCGGCGCTGGCGATCCGCTTCTGGCAGCGGGCGACGGTGGCGATGTCGGCGCTGGCCTGTTAGCAGGCCAGATCACGACGACGGCAGCAACGATGGAGAAGTACTTCCGCATGGCTCACTCCTTGAGCGTGCGTTATCTAGAGGCGCAGGAGGCACGGCACTGTGCGCGCCCTTTTTGTGCCAGCACGAGTTCTTCTAGGCAAGGGAAAAATGAGGCCAACCGGGTCGGATGGCTCCGGCAGCGGGGAAACGCCCCGGCGGTCGCCGCGGTTGCACCGTCCACGGGAACCGTGTCAGCCTCCACGCCCCACGCGCAGGAGGTCGGACGGATGAAGAGCTTTCGAGGCAGGATCGCCGTCATCACGGGCGGCGGCACCGGAATGGGCCGTGCGTTGGCCGAGCAGTTGGCGGCCGAAGGCTGTCACGTCGCGATCTGCGACGTCTCCGCCGAGAACATGGCCGAGACCAAGGCGCTCTGCGAGGCGCAGCGCTCCGGGGCGCTGGTCACGACCCATCTGTGCGACGTCTCCGACGAGCGCCAGGTGATCGCCTTCCGTGACGCGGTGACGGCCCAGCATGGGACCCGTCACATCAATGTGCTCTTCAACAACGCCGGCATCGGTGGCGGCGGCAGCTTTCTCAAGGACAGTCGCGCCGAATGGGAGAAGACCTTCGGCGTCTGCTGGTTCGGTGTCTACTACTGCGCGCGCGCGTTCCTGCCGCTGCTGGTGGCGAGCGACGAGGGCTACATCGTCAACACCAGCAGCGTGAACGGCTTCTGGGCGTGCCTCGGGCGCGGCACGGCGCACACCGCCTACAGCAGCGCCAAGTTCGCGGTGAAGGGCTTCTCGGAGGCTCTGCTCGTCGACCTCCGTCTGCACGCGCCGCACGTGAAGGTCGCGGTGGTGATGCCCGGCCACATCGGCACGTCGATCGTCATCAACACCAACAAGGTGCTCGGCAAGCCCGAGCGCTGGCGCTGCCGGCGGAGGACGTGCGTGGCAGTGCGCGATCGACTGCTGCAGCGCGGGATTCCCACCGGCGACCATGACCGACGACGAGATCCGGGTCGCGCTCGACGAGCTCATGCGGCGCTTCCGCGACGACGCCCCGGTGAGCGCGGCACAAGCGGCGACCATCATCCTCGACGGCGTGCGTCGCGATGCCTGGCGCATCCTCGTCGGCGACGACGCGCACGTCCTCGATGCAATGGTGCGCGAATCGCCGGAGACGGCATACGAGCCGTCGTTCATGGAAGCCTTGCACGCGCAAGGGCACATGCCGTGGATCGATTGACGGCCACGGACGAAGGGAGCCCAGGAGCATGAGAATCTTGCGGAAGATCGGGATCCTGTTGCTCGTCCTCATCGCTCTCCGGATCGTGGCGGCGTTCATCTGGCCGACGATCAACGACGTGAAGACCGGAGGGACCCCCGAGTACGCGGACCTCCTGCCGCAGCGCTTCGAGCGGCCGTACGACGACGTCTACGCCGCGGCGCTCGCGACCGCCCAGGCTATGGAGCTGGGCAGTTGACGGGCGAGAATCCGGAGCAGGGCGAGATTCAGGCCGTGGCCACGACCCGGCTCTGCCGCTTCAAGGACGACGTCACCGTCACCGTTCAGCCGGAAGGTGCCGGCGTCGTGGTCAACGTGCGCTCGCACTCGCGCATCGGCAAAGGCGATCTCGGCGCGAACGCGCGCCGCATCCGTCTCTTCCAGGCCGAGCTGGCGAAGCGCGTGCACTAGCAGCCCGGTTGCTGCCGTGCCGCTTCGGCGGCCGCGCGGGCTCGCGGCCCGCGCTCAGAGCCGGTAGCGCTCGTGCAGGATGCAGGTGCTGGTGAGGAGCAGCAGCAGCGGGAAGGTCCGGTCGCGCGTCGCCTGGTCCTCCATCTTCGGCACGGCGTCGAGGAGCTCGACCACCGCCTTCTGATCGAAGAAGGGCGCGCGCGCGAGCACGCCGCCGCGCAGCGTGTCCTGCACCAGCTCGCTGCAGGCCGCCCTTCAGCTCGATCGGCGCCATGAACGGATGCTTCTGGCGCTTGTAGACGGTCGCGTGAGGTAGGGCTGCGCCGCCTCGCGCAGCACGTACTTCTCGGTCGTGCCGTGCACCTTCATCGTCGACCGGCATCGCCACCACGCGCCTCGACGAGGTGGTGATCGAGGAACGGCGTCCGGCCCTCGATCGAGTGCGCCATCTCCATGCGGTCGCCGAGGAAGTTGAGGAGCTTGTTCGGGAACATCGTCTTCGCCCACAGGTACATCGCCTGATGGACGGCGGCGCGCCCCTGCATCTGCCCGGCGACGTCGAGCCGGTTCAGGAGGACACGATACGGGTCGCGGCCCGGGAACTCGGCGACGAACTCGCCGCTGAGCAGGGGCTGCATGCGGTTGCCGCGCTCGGCGAAGTTGCCGATGATCCAGGGGACGAAGCCGAGCGTGCTGGCCACGCTTTCGAGGGGGAGCGCCGGCGCCGGCGCTGCCTCCGAACCAGCCGTAGATCTTGTTGCGCCTCGCGCAGAGCCACGAGGCGCTCTTCGGTGGTCTTGGCGTCGGTGCCGGCGTCGTGCTGTCAGCATGTCCCGACGGAAGAACGGGTAGCCGGCGAGGATCTCGTCGGATCCCTCGCCGGTCATCACCACCTTGAAGCCGAAGTCGCGCACGTGCTGGCTCAAGCAGATACTTCGCGACGCAGTTGGCGTTGAAGGTGATCATCTCGCACTGCGCCGATCGGCGTCGGCGTAGTGGTGGGCGAGCATCTCCTCGGGCATGCGGAAGCGGTGGAAGTTCGCGCCGACGTGCGCGGCCATCTCCTCCGCGATCGGGCCCTCGTCGAAGGGACCCTCCTCGAAGGCGATCGTGAAGGCCTCGACCGGATCGTCGCGCAAGGTCGGCCGCGACGCCGAGCATCGCGCACGAGTCGAGGCCGCCGCACACGTACAGCCGACCGGCACGTCGGCGCGCAGCCGCAGGCGGATCGACTCGCGCAGCACCTCGCGCATGCGCTCGACGTGCTCGGCCTCGCGTACGCACCGGCGCGGGGTGTCGGCGGTCGGGTAGTTCAGGTCCCAGTAGCGGATCGACCTGGATGCGCTTGCGGCGTGGCGAGCAGGTAGTGCCCCGGCGGCACCTGGTAGACGCCCGTCGAACAGCGTGCGGTCGCCGTCCATGATCATGTGGATGTCCTGGAATAGGCGCCTCGTGGTCCCAGCGCGCCGGCACGCCGGCGGCGAAGAGCGCCTTGGCCTCCGAGGCGAAGTAGCAGCGTGTCGCCCGACGCTGCGCGTAGTAGAGCGGCTTGATGCCGAAGCGGTCGCGCGCCGCGAACAGCAGGCCGTTGCGCTCGTCCCACAGCACGAAGGCGAACTCGCCGCGCAGCTCGCGCAGGCAGTGCGTGCCCAGCTCCTCGTAGAGGTGGAGCAGGATCTCGCTGTCCGAGCGCGTGCGCAGGCGATGGCCGCGGCCGGTCGAGCTCGCTTCTGGTAGCGCTCGTAGTCGTAGAACTCGCCGTTCACGACGACGTGGAGCGTCTCGTCCTCGTTGGCGATCGGCTGGTCGCCGGTGGTGAGGTCGATGATGCGAGAGCCGCGCGTGGCCCAGCCCGACGCGGCCGATGCGGCGCGATCCACTGGCGCTGGCCGTCGGGCCCGCGGTGATGCAGCGCGCGGGTCGCGCGCCGCAGCGCCTCGGTCGAGACCGGTGCGTCATTGGAGAAGAAGGCGACGATGCCGCACATGGGAGTCTCCTTCGGGGAGGCGACGTTACTCCACAAGGCGCGCGGTTGGAAAGCTTTCAGGGCGGGATCACTAGATCTGTGCCGAAATGGAGCAGGAATGGAAGAAACCGACCAAATTCCGAGAGGATCGGCGGCTTTTTTCGTTGACACTCGAAGACGCCTCGTGAGAGTGTGCCGGCGCGTGGCATCGCGTTCCCCCGACTGAGCGCGCCCGCCGCGGAATTCCCTGGAGGTGCTTCGTGACATTCCGCGGCAAAGATTCACGCTCGTCAAACCTCACCCTGAGCGATCCCTGTGCGCGGCTCATGCGGGGACATCCTTGGGCTGCTCGAGCGCAGCGCGACGACCGTACGCGCGGCCGCGTCTCGCGGTAGTCATAAGCTCGATCCTTCTCGGGCCCGGCGTCGCACACGCGATCTCGTACTCGTGGAACGTCGGCTCCGGCGACTGGACCGTCGCCTCGAACTGGACCCCGAGCGGCGGTCCTCCCGGTCCGTCCGACAATGCCACCATCAGCAACGGCGGCACGGCGACTCTCAACGGGCGGCGTCGGTCACCAACTTCACGTTGAGCAACGGCACGCTCACCGGGACCGGTACGCTCACGGTGGATGGCTCGCTCAGCTGGACCGGCGGGACGATGAGCGGGAGCGGGACGACCCTGGCAAACGCGGGGTTGACCATAACGGCGGCAACGTGAACTTGACCGGGCGCACGCTCACGCTGAACGGCGGCACGGGGACGCTCAGCGGCCAGATCGGCGTGATAATGGCGAGCGGCGCGGTGTTCAACAACAACAGCACCTTCGACCTGAACAACGACGGGGGGTTTGCTTCGCTCTCGCTCATTTTCGGGCAGCGGGACGTTCAACAACACTGGCCTTCTGCGGAAGACGACGACGGGCAATACGGGCGGACACAATATTGTGGTGCCGTTCATCAATACCGGTGCGGTGCAGGTGCAGGCAGCGACGTTAGTCCCTGAGCGGCAGCGGGAACACCAGCAGCAGTGCCACCACCTACAGCGTGAGCAGCGGGGCGACGCTGACGTTCAACAGTAGCAACAGCCTGCCGGCGGGCAGCAGTGTGAGCGGCGCCGGGACGGTGCGGTTCACCGCGGGGACGGTAGGAGTAGCCGGGAGCTACAACGTCACGGGCGCGACGCAGGATTGAAGGCACCGCGACGACCAACTTCACCGCGCCGCTGACCAGCGTCGGCGCGACGACGATCTTGTCGGGCACCGCGAACTTCACGACCGGAGCGACGGTGGCGCCGACGACGTTAACGGTCTCGGGGGGTACGTTGGGCGGATCCGACAACGTGACCGGCATCAGGGTTGTTCACGTGGGGCGGCAGCACGATCAGTGGCAGCGGCACGGTGACGGCGACCGCCGGGTTGACCATCAACGCCACTGTGAACTTGAGCGGGCGCACGGTCACGCTGAGCGGCGGCACGGGCACGCTGACCGGCCAGATCGGCGTGATAATGGCGAGCGGCGCGGTGTTCAACAACAACGGCACCTTCGACCTGAGCAACGACGGCGGGTTTGCTTCGCTCTCGTCGTTTTCGGGCAGCGGGACGTTCAACAACAACGGGCGCTTCTGCGCAAGACGACGTCGGGCAATACCGGGCGGACACAATATTGTGGTGCCGTTCATCAATACCGGTCCGGTGCAGGTGCTGGCGGCGACGTTGTCCCTGAGCGGCAGCGGGAACACCAGCAGCAGCGCCAGCGCCTACAGCGTGAGCAGCGGGGCGACGCTGACGTTCAACAGTAACAACAGCCTGCCGGCGGGCAGCAGTGTGAGCGGCGCCGGGACGGTGCGGTTCACCGCGGGGACGGTGGGGGTGGCCGGGAGCCTACAACGTCACGGGCGCGACGCAAATTGCAGCCACCGCGACGACCAACTTCACCGCGCCGCTGACCAGCGTCGGCGCGACGACGATCTCGGCTACCGCGAACTTCTCGACCGGCGCGACGGTGGCTCCGACGACGTTGACCGTGTCGGCGGGCACGTTGGGCGGGTCCGACAACGTGACGGTCGTCGGGGTTGCTCACGTGGGGCGCCGCCACGATTAGCGGCAGCGGCACGGTGACGGCGAACGCCGGGTTGACGATCAATGGCAATGGGACGTTGAGCGGGCGCACGCTGACGCTGAGCAGCGGCACCGGCACGATGAGTGGCCTGGTCGGTATCGCGATGGCGAGCGGGGCAGTGTTCAACAACAACAGCACCTTCGAGCTGAGCAACGATGGCGGGTTCGCGGCGCTCAGCTCGTTTGCCGGCAGCGGCACGTTCAACAACAACGGCATCCTTCGAAAAACCACGATCGGCAACTCCGGCGACGCACAACATCACTGGTGCCTTCATCAATACCGGCGCGGTGCAAGTGCAGGCGGCGACGTTGATCCTGAGCGGCAACGGGAACACCAGCAGCAGCGCCAGCACCTACAGCGTGAGCAGCGGGGCGACGCTGACGTTCAACAGTAGCAACAGTCTGCCGCTCGGGGTGCAGTGTGAGCGGTGCCGGGACGGTGCGGTTCACCGCGGGGACGGTAGGGGTAGCCGGGAGCTACAACGTCACGGGCGCGACGCAAATTGCAGGCACAGCGACGACGAACTTCACCGCACCACTCACGAGTGTCGGCGCGACGACGATCTCGGCTACCGCAAACTTCACGACCGGCGCGACGGTGGCCCCGACGACGTTGACCGTGTCGGCGGGCACGCTGGGCGGGTCCGATGCCGTGACGGCTTCGGCCTTGGTCACGTGGGGCGCCTGCGACGATCAGTGGCAGTGGCACGGTGACGGCCACCGCCGGATTGACGATCAATGGCAACGGGACGTTGAGCGGGCGCACGCTGACGCTGAGCGGCGGCACCGGCACGATGAGTGGCCTGATCGGTATCGCGATGGCGAGCGGCGCGGTGTTCAACAACAACAGCACCTTCGAGCTGAGCAACGATGGCGGGCAGCCTCTTGCGTCGTTCTCCGGCACGGCACGATCAACAACAACGGCACCTTTCGCAACTCCAACATCGGCAATACCGGTACCCACAATATCAACGTACCCTTCAACAATGCCGGCACCGTCGAAAGCTCTCGCCGCCACGCTCAGGTTCACCGGAGGCTACACCCAGATCGGCGGGTACCACGCGGCTGAACGGCGGCGCGATCAGCCTCGACGACGACCATGAACATCCAGGGCGGCACGCTCGAGGGCGTGGGTACGCTGACCGCGACCGTCAACAACAGCGGCGGCACACTCGCCCCAGGCCTCTCCGCCGGCCAGCTCAACGAGACCGGCGCCTACACCCAGGGTGCAAGCGGCGCTTCAACGTCGAGATCGGCGGCCTCACCGTCGGCACCCAGTACGACCGCGCGGCGATCAGCGGCGCGGCGACGCTCGCCGGCACGCTCAACATCAGTCTCATCAATGGATACGAGCCCAACATCGGCGACTAGCTTCACGATCATGACCTTCGGCTCGCGCACCGGCGACTTCACGACCGTGACGGGCGCGACGATCGCTCCCGGCAAGGCGTTCCTGAAGACCGTGGGCGCGCACGCAAGTCGATCTCATCGTCGTCGCGGTCGTAACGCCGACGCTCACCGCGACGCCGACCGTCACCCCGACCCCGACCACCACGCCCACACCTACCCTCTCGGCGACGCCGACCGAGACCGAAACGCCGACGCCGACTCTCACTGCCACACCAACCGCGACGCCGACACCCAGTGAGACAGCGACGCCGACCGAGACCGTAACGCCGACGCCAACTCTCACAGCCACGCCAACCGAGACGCCGACACCCACTGAAACAGCGACGCCCACGCCGACGGACCGCGACGCCGACGCCGACGGCAACGCGCGACCGAAACGGCGACCCCGACGCCGACGCCGACCGAGACGGCCACGCCGACGGCAACGGCGACCCCGACCGAAACGGCGACCCCGACGGAAACGGCGACGCCGACGGCGACGCCACGCCGACCGAGACGGCGACACCCACGGCGACGGCCACGCCGACGGAAACGGCGACACCGACCGAGACGGCCACCCCGACCGCCGACACCGACCGAAACCGCCACGCCGACGCCGACGGCCACACCGACCGCAACCGCGACCGCCACCGAGACGCCGACACCCGTCGAGACCGCGACGCCGACAGCCGACGGTCCCCACCTGCGACGCCGCACCGGTCGCCGGCTGCCGCACGCCTGCGTTCAGCGCCAAGGCGGTCCTCATCCTCAAGGACAAGACGCCGAGCGACAAGGACCTCTTGATCTGGAAGTGGATCAAGGGCTCGGTGACCGCGCTCGCCGACTATGCCGACCCGGTCAACACCGACGACTACGAGCTCTGCGTCTACGACGGAGCGGGCATCCTCATGCAAATGACGGCGCCGGCGGGCGGGACATGCGACGGCAAGGACTGCTGGCAGGCCAAGACGACGTCGTTCAAGTACAAGGACAAGCTGCTCACGCCCGATGGCCTCCTCAAGATGACGCTCAAGGAAGGGCTGATCGCCGGGAAGGCGAAGATCATCGTCAAGGGGAAGGGCCTGAATCTCCTGATGCCACCGCTCGGAGTTTCGCTCACGTCGCCGCTCACGGTGCAGCTCAAGAACTCGGCTGGGGTGTGCTGGGAGGCCGTCTACACGGCGCCGTTCATCAAGAACGACGGCGCGACGTTCAAGGACAAGGCGGACTGAGGGCGAACGACGGCAGTACGTAGAGATCGCGCGCGTTCAACGTGATCGAGCCCGGGACGAGAGCCCGGGCCGACTTCCCCGGCCGCTGCCGCCGCTCACGTCAGCTGGCGCACCACCGTGAAGCGCCACGCCAGCGCGGTCAGCACGATCATCGTGATGCCCGCGATCGCGCAGCCGCCCGCGGCCCCGAGCCGTGCCGCGAGCAGGCCCGCGGCGAGATTGCTGATCGGTGCCATGCCGAGCAGGCCGAGCGCGTGGATCGAGAGCACGCGGGCGCGGTGACTCGCCGGCGCGCCCTCCTGGAAGAGCGTGCGACTGGTGTTGAAGAAGAAGGAGTGCCCGACACCCCACACGAAGAGCAAGGCCACGAAGCCCGGAAACGGCGGGCGGAGCGCGAGCGCGGCGAGCGCGCTCGCCACCGTGAAGAGCGCGAGCAGGAACGCGCGCCCCTTGCGCCGCACGCCGCCGCGCAGCAGCACGATGCCGGAGCCGGTGATGGTTCCGAGGGTGAAACCCACCATGCTGATCGCCAGCGCGCGCACCGTGTCGCCGTAATGGTCACGGACCATGAGCGGGCACAGCACCAGGAAGGGTCCCATGAAGAAGAGACCGTCGGCGGCGACCAGCAGCGCGATCGGCCGCAGCGTGGTCGAGTCGCGCACCTCGTGCAGCCCTTCGCGGATGGCGGCGAGCGCGTGCCCGCGACCGCGGGCGTCGGGGTGCGGCGGCGTATGCGGGAGACGGGCGAGCGGCAACACACCGAGCAGCACGAACGCGGCGAGCAGGCCGAGGGCGGTGCCGTTGCCGAGCGTCTCGGCGACTCCGGCGAGCCGCGTACCCACCGCCTGCGCCCCGAACTGCACCAGTGACATGCCGGTCACGGCGCGCATCAAATCCAGGCCGGCGACGTCGGAGAGCAGCGCATCGCGGGCAGGCAGGGCGAACGTCCAGATGGTCCCCCACACGAGCGCGTAGACGACGAGTACGTCGAGCGCGAGACGCCCGCGCACGACGACGAGCGCGAGCAGCAGCGCCGCGACCGCCGCGGTCGTGTGCAGCGCGATCAGGAGGCGGCGGCGATCGAGGCGATCGGCGGTGACGCCGCCCACCAGGAGGAAGAGGAGCGAGGGCAGCATCTGGCACATCTGGGCGATGCCGATCCATTGCGGAGTCGCACGCAGGACGCCGACCAGAAGCCAGGTGAAAAGCACCTGGTGCATCCCGATCGCCAGCGCCCAGGCGGCAACGCTGCTGGCGAAGAGCGCGTAGGAGGCGGACACGGCGCGCGATCATTCCGGATTCGCCGCGCTCCCGCCAGCGTCCTGTGATCGTCGCGGCCTCGCGACTGGCGGCGCAGCAATTCGCCTTGACCCTGCATAGGCGAGAACCGTATACGAATAGGGTTGAATCGAGAGCGGCCGCGCTCACGGGCCCGAGACGCCCTCGGGATCGGCGGCCACGCGGAGAAGCGATGCCGGTCCCCTTTCCCTCGGAGGCGTTCTTCAAGGCTCTCGCCGCGGCGATGGCCCGCGAGCACGAGCGTTTTCGCGGCCTCGGCTTCTTCGACGCCACCATCGGCATTCGCGTGCTCGCCGACGAGCCGGGCGGCGCCGAGCAGCTCTTCGTCCTCGCCTTCGAGGTCTTCGAGTGCTCGCTCGCCGAAGCGGTGCCGAACTTCACGCCCTTCCGCGTCGACTTCGTGCTCGAGGGCAACGCTGCGCGGCGTGGCGCGAGATGCTCGACAACATCCATCGAGCTCGGCGGCCGCCGACACCGCGCACAGCCTCAACACGCTCACCCACTTCGGCGAGCAGCTGCACGCTGCGCTACGACGACCCCGACGGCCACGACAAGCTCTACCGCTTCGCCGAGAGCGTGCAGGAGTTCTTCGACCTGTCCGCCAGCTCGACTTCGGTATCCCTGACGGCTCGGCGCCGCCGCCGGCGGCGCCGGCGCCTGAGCGCCCAAGGAGAGATCCCACATGAGCTATCTCAGCACCAACGACTTCGCCGAGGACCGCGAGCTTCCTCGACCGCTTCGCAGCGCACGCATGCGCACGGCGACCTCGACCTCTCCTGGATGGAGGCCGCCACGCGAGCGCGTCGAGTGCAAGGCCGCAGAACGAGCGCCGCGGCCTCACCTTCCGCGACCTCGACGTCGGCGGCTACGGCTACACCGAGATGCCCGAGCTGATCCGCCAGAACCGCAGCTTCGCGCCGCGCGGCGCCGAGATGCCCGACGGCCTTCCCGACCTGCAAGCCGAGGTGAACCGCAAGAGCGAGGTGTGGGCCTACAACATCGAGGGCTACTACGAGGAGGCGATGTCGCGGCAGTGGAACGCCACCACCGACATCCCGTGGGCCGACCTCGCCAAGACCGAGCTGCCCGAGGACATCGGCAAGGCGTACGCGCAGCTGCTCACGTTCCTGACCGAGGTCGAGATGATCGCGACCGACGTCCCCGCGAAGTGGATGGGGCGTCTCAACGCCGACTTCTTCGAGGTGAAGAACTTCATCGCCACGCAGGCGATGGACGAGGCGCGCCACGCCGAGGTCTTCCGCAAGCGCGCCCTCACCACCGGCTTCGGGCTCATGCAGGCGAGCCCGCAGAACGAGACAACCTCAAGTTCCTGCGCGACGCCGACACCTTCGCCGAGTCGTCGCTCACGCTTGCATCTGCAGGCCGAGGGCATGGTGCTGACGCTCTTCCGCTTCAGCGAGTACATCTCGCCCACCGACGGCGACAAGAAGCTCTTCCGGCTCGTCATGCAGGACGAGGCGCGCCACGTCGGCTACGGCATGCAGCACTTGAAGTGGGTCCTCGACCACTTCCCCGAGAAGCGCGAGATCATCCACCGCCATCTCGACGAGGCCGAGAACTTCGTCTTCGGCGGCGGCTACGCCACCGAGGTGATGGAGCCCTTCATCATCCTCTCCGGCAAGGGGATGAAGAAGGAGAACATCGCAGCAGGGCATCAAGATCACCGCCCAGTTCCAGCTGAAGCAGATCGAGGAGTACTTCGAGCGCCTCGACAAGTGCGGGCTGCCCGAGCGCCGCGAGCGCTCGAAGCTCCACAAGGCGCTCGAGCTCGGCCAGGCGAACCTGGCGGCGATGGGCCTCAGGACGCACTGAGGGGCGGAGCGTGGAGCGCCACGAGCGCTCGGGCGTGCATCCCAGGGTACGGGCACCAGCTCGGCGACGACCGGCGCGGACGGTCGTCAGATCCGGTGCTCGAGATCGCTCAGGCGGTGCTCGGCGACGTCGAGCCGCGCTCCGCCCTGGAGAGTCGCTGGAGATCGTGCGTCCGGCCGGTCATGATTGCATGCGTCAGGCGGCCGAGCCGATCAGTGAGACGAGCAAAGTTTCGATTGCTGCGATCGTTCTGAGCGGCGACGACGCGAACCAGGCGCGTGAGCACGCCGACGGCATCGTCGAGCCGAACTTTCGTGGCGGATCGAGCCGAACGTTCGTTCCCTTCATGGCGCATTCCATCCCTGCCACACGCCTGTCGAGGCGCCGCAACGGGGCGCTCCCCAAGGCAACGACGGTGCCGTTCCGTTCGGCCATGCCCCGAGTATCACCACGTGTCCGGCACCGATCAACCCGCCGAGTATCACGGTTCCTGCATCGCTGTCGATGCCTTGATTCGCCCCCGCGCGAGTCGTACGAGGTCGCATCCCGCCACGAGGAGGTCCGCATGGCCATGGATGCCGTTCGCTACGAGGTCGTCGACCGGGTCGGTGTGATCCGACTCGACGACGGCAAGGTCAACGCCCTCTCGCACGATGTCATCGCCGCGATCGGCGCCGCCTTCGATCGTGCCGAAGCGGAGGCGACCGCCGTCGTTCTCGCCGGACGTCCGGGTCGCTTCTCGGGTGGCTTCGATCTGGCGACGATGCGGCAGGGGCCGGCGGCGGCGCGCGCGCTCGTTACCGCGGGTGCGGAGCTGGCGATGCGCATCTACGGCTACCCGCTTCCGGTGGTCGCGGCGTGCACCGGCCACGCCCTCGCCATGGGCGGGTTTCTCCTGCTCGCTTCCGACGTGCGCATCGGCGCGACCGGCGATTTCAAGCTCGGCTTCAACGAGGTGGCGATCGGCCTCACCGTGCCGCGCTTCGGGTTGGAGCTCGGGCTCGAGCGCCTCTCGCTCCGCCATCACACGCGGGCGCTGATCACGGCGGAGATCTACGATCCCGTGAGCGCGTGCGATGCCGGAATGCTCGATCGTGTCGTCGCACCCGAGGCCGTGCTCGACGAGGCGATGAGCGAGGCCCGGCGCTTGAGCGGGCTCAGCCCGATCGCATATCGCGGGACAAAGCGGAAGCTACGCGCCGCCACGATCGCGCGCATTCGTGCCGGGCACGAGGCCGACATGGATCGACTCGCCGAGGGTGGTTGAGATCCGCGAGCACTTTCAGTGCTTGACGGACCGATGAAGCAGGCGTAGTCGCAGAGGGAGTTTCTTCGCTGACCGCGACAAATTTCGGGGATGAGGAGGTGGAGGATGTTGGAGCACGCACCGACCAGCGGATGTAGGTCTAGCAGAACCCGGCTCGCTCTCGTCATGATCGCTCTTGCCACGATCGGCAGCGTGGATGTCGTCCACGCCTCGCTCCCGTTGCGGATCAAGACGGCGATCAAGTGTCACACGGCGATCAGGAAGGCCGGCCGTCGAGTTCCTCCGCAAGAAACTCTTCGATCCTCGACAAGTGCGCCACCGGGATTCTGAAGTGCATCCAGACCATTCCCGACGCTGATCCCAAGCAACAGGCCTGTGTCGTCAAGGCAGGGGAGAAGTGCGGAAAGCCGGAAGGCGGAGAGTTCGCGAAGATCGACACCGAGGCCGGCAAGCTCATCCTCACCATTCGCAAGTTCTGCGCGGTGAATGGACTGACCCTCGACGACCTGCGAGGTCTCGACGGGCTCGGTTTCGAAAACCTCGCGAATGATTGCCCGTCGCTCGCGAGCGTCGAAGCCATCGCGCAATGCATCGCCGACCAGCACGGCTGCGCGGCGGAGCGGATGTTCGCGGTGCAGCAGCCGCGGGCGCATGAGCTGATACAGGAAGCGGTCGGCGCAACAGCGTTTCCAGTGCCGCCGCTCGACTGTCTCGACGATCTCGGCGGTGGAGAGAATCTCGACGATCCGAAGGGGGCCGGCAAGCAGGTCGTGAAGTGCGAGGCGACGATCCAGAAGGCCGGCAGGGCATTCATCGAGGAGAAGCTCAAGCGTCTCGGGAGTTGCATCGATCGGGCCTTCCTCTGCTGGCAGACGAAACAGGGCGCCGATCGGGTCATCTGCCTCGAGTCGCAAGCGGCTCGCTTCTGCACCAGCGAGTTCAGGAAAGTCCTCGCCGCCGCGGATCTGGTGTCTCCGTCGATCGACGAGAAGTGCACGCCGTCTGCGGGGTTCTATGAGACCGCGCTGAGTATCCCGGACGGTGTCCATCTCGCGGGCCCGAGCGCGATCTGCGCGGACGCCGGTACCGATCCCGCCACGTACGAGGGCTACAAGGCGTGCGTCGTCGCCCAGCACGAGGCGCATGTCGACGACATCCTGCGCTTCCAGATGCCGAGAACGGACGAGCTCCTGGCGATCTCGGGGTGCGACCTCGAAACCCTGACGTGCGGCCTGCCGACCCCGGCGGTCACACCGACGCCGACGGTGACGCCCACACCGCCGTAGAGGCACCGCATGGCTTTCTTCGCCGACCGCGACTACTTCGAGGACGCCGAGCTGATCGCGCTCACTCAGCGCGTCATGTCGGGCGACCTCACGCTCACCTGGTGGGATGCCAAGACCGAGCGCGTGCGCGCCACCGTCGGCGATCCGCGGCGCGGCCTCACGTACGCCGACTGCAACCTCGGGAGCTACGGCTGGGACGACATCCCGGAGTTCGTGCGCGACAAGTACAGCATGGCGGCGCGCGGCTCCGAGATCTGGGGCAAGCTCCCCGACCTCGGCTACACGCTCAACCGCAAGAGCGACGTCTGGGCGGACAACGTCGCCGAGCTCTACGAAGAGTCGAAAGCGCGCCGCTGGGTGCCGGCGATCGATCTCGACTGGAAGACGCTGCCGAGCGCGGCGATGTCCGTCGAGGTCGAAGCCGCGATGGCGCAGCTCTGCACGGTGCTCGAGGAGATCGCCCTCGTCACCATGGAGATGCCGTCGCGTTGGGTCTTCTCGATCAACCAGGAGTTCCTGGAGCTGAAGAGCTATCTCTGCGCGCAGATGATCGACGAGGCACGCCACGTCGAGGTCTTCCGCAAGCGCGCGCTCGCCGGCGGCCAGGGTTTGAAGCGCGCCAGCGCCACGGCGGAGCAGGCGCTGAAAGAGGTGCTGTTCGCCGAGACCTTCCCGGAGGGCTCGTTCGCGATGAACGTCATGCTCGGGACGCCTGGTGGCGAACGTGCTGGCGCACGCCAGCGCCACGGCGCGACTGGCGATCGACGGCAAGCTCTTCCGGCTCTGCTTGCAGGACACCGGACGTGAGGTCGCCTACGGCATGGCGCAGGCGCGCTACCACTTCACGCACCAGCCGCACAAACGCGCCCAGTTCGAGGACTACCTCGACCGCACCGAGCACACCCTCTTCGGCATCGCCGGCAGCCCGGAGCTGCTCGAGCCGCTCATCGTGCTGACGGGAGGTGGCACCACGCGCGACGCGATCATGCGCGGCTGTGCCGTCGTTTCACGCATGATGGCGAGCACGGTCGAGCAGTACCTCGGGCGCTGCGACGCGCTCGGACTCGCGGAGCGCCGCCGCCGCAGCCGCTTGCCGGGCCGCATCGCCGACGTCGTCCGTTAGGCTCGGCGCGCTCGCCTCGGCCGCCCGCCTACGCGCGGCCGACTCAGGACCCTACAGGCTCGCCGCCCACCGCACATCGAGGTTGTCGGTGGGCTGCTCAGGCGCGGAGGGAGTTGCCTGGATTGCGACGAGGTCGCCCGCCGCGAACGTGACCGAGTGCGTCGTGTCGGAGCAGCTCGACGTCGCGCCGGTGATGGTGCAGGTGGGCGTCCCGGCCGGGCTCGCGCCGTTCACGCGCACTGTGAAAGTGTACGATCCTCCGGCGGCGTGGCTGGCGTTCTTCGACAGGCGGACGAAGAGATTCGAAAGCGCGCCAGCTTTGGGCATTATCCACTGAGCGTCGCTCTCGATGCCGGTCGCCTTCGGGCGCGAGCCGGACGAGCCGAAGTACGTCGTCTTGCGTTTCTTGATGTTCCTTGCCTCCCCCAGGATGACCGAAGTGACCGGAGCGCCCGCAGCGCTCGTATCGCAGGCGTCTCCTAGAGAGTCCGCGTCCGTGTCTGTCTGGGTCGGGTTCGCGGCGAAGCGGCAATTGTCGGGCGACAGGCAGGTGTTGGCGAAGCCGGCGTCACCGACACCGTCGCCGTCAATGTCCGTGCATATGTCGCAGGCGTCGCCGATACCGTCACCGTCGACGTCGATCTGGCCGTTGTTCGCGATGAGAGGGCAGTTGTCGCAGCCGTCGGGCCGGCCATCGCCATCGCTGTCGACTCCGTCGTCGGAGCCCGGGCAGGTGTCGAGGCTGTCGCAGATCGCGTCCCCGTCCGTGTCGAGGTCGACACCGTTCGGGCAAATGTCGCATTTGTCTCCCGCCCCGTCACTGTCCGTGTCCGTCTGAGCTGGGTTCGCGAAGAATGGGCAATTGTCCATGGTGTCGTCGATCCCATCCCCGTCGGCGTCGACCACCGTGCCCGCATGAGAGTTCGTGAGAAGGAACACGAGCGCCAGGCTCGACACGACGAGCCGACAGACTCCTGCATTTCGTTGGAACATGGTGGTCTTCCTGCCTTCGTGGAAATGTGAACGACAGCTGAAGCTAGAACGGTTTCGGAAGCCCGCGCAACCGTCTTTCTTTCCATACGGCCGCTCGTCGACGCGAGCCGCCGCGGACTGACTCAGCTCGGCAGCCGTTCGCTGCTGGCGCAGTCGACGACCGCGAACTCGGGTGTCAGCTCCAGATACTCGGCGCGCGCCACGAAACCGTCGGCGCGGCGATACACCGAGGCCTTCGTCCACCTGGCCGTGCGGATTTCGAAAACGCCGGTGCCTCGGCGGCTCGGCGAAGATCCAGATCTCCGTGCCCTCGTGCTCGGGCGCGACACGCCAGCGACCGTAGTCGCCGCTCAGTACCCGCGCCTTCCGCAAGAGGGCGACGCCTTCGCGCTTTTCGAGAAGATCCGGCACGAAAGTACGGGCACTGCACGCCGCATGCCACGACCCGACGGTAGGCAGGTGCGTGAATTTCGGCTAGGCCGGGACCGGCGGCGCGACGAATCTGCGCCGCCGCGCCTGGGAAAATGCCGCTCGACGGGGCGAAAGGGGGCTCGGCCATGGCGATCGGCGTCGGGGTGGTCGGTACCGGCAAGCACGGCGCGCGCTATCTGCGTCACGTAACCGACATCGGAACGCTGCGGCTGGCTGCTCTCTGCCGGCGCGATCGGGAAGCGGGGACACGCCAGGCGCGCGAGCACGGTTGCCGCTTCCATGCCGACCCCGAGAGTCTGATCGCCGACCCGAGCGTCGACGCCGTGGTGCTCGTCGTTCCTCCGACGCTCAATCCACGATTGGCGGTGGCTGCGGCGCGCGCCGGCAAAGCGCTGTTGATCGAGAAGCCCCTCGCGCCGACGCTCGCCGAATGTCGGACGATCGCCGCGGCGGTGGCGGCAGCGGGGGTGACCGCGATGGTTGCGCACACGCTCCGCTTCAACGCCGTCGTCGCGGCGCTGCGGGCGGCGCTCCCGGCGATCGGAGCGCTGCACGCCGCGCAGTTGACGCAGCGCTTCGAGCCTTCGACGCTCGACTGGCTCGATCGCCGCGCCGCGGCCGGCGGCGGCATCGCGCTGCACACCGGCGTTCACAGCTTCGATCTCCTCCGCTTCCTCACCGGGCGCGAAGCGCTGCGCGTGAGCGCCCACGTGGCGCAGGTCGTGACGCGCGAGACCGAGGACAACTTTGCCGCCGCGATCGAGATGGAGGGCGGACTGCTCGCGCTGGTCGGCGGCTCGCGCGCTACCGCCGGACGCTCGGGAGCGATCGAGCTCGCCGGGCGCGACGGCCAGCTGGTCGGCGATCACGTGCACGGCTTTGCCGCGCGGCTCGCGGGCACGAGCCGCACCGAGTTGCCGGTGGCGCCGCCCGTCCCGACGGTGCTGGCGGCGCTCGAGGAGTTCGCCGCCGCGCTCGCGGCGCAGCGCGCGCCGGCGATCACGCTCGCCGACGGCGCAGCTTCAGTGGCGCTTGCTGAGGCGTGCTACCGCTCATCTGAGAGCGGGCGACCGGTGACAGTCGAGCGACTGTGACGCGGCTACCTCGATCGTCGTGCCAGAAATGTCCCGGTGTGCCATGCGCGGCGCAGCGCCGTGGTGGCGCATGTCCGGGCGAGCTTCTCGACCGCGACCGGCCGGACCTACCCTACGAATTCGAGCCCGTCCCCCGCTTCGGTCAGACGGCGGTAGTAGCAGCGCGACCGCGCGCGTCCTGATGCGTCGCGCGTGTGGCAGACACCGCCCGTCCTCGGGCGTACCCGGTAGAGCAACGAGTTCTGCTCGCAGTTGACGCGCACGTCGACGACGTCGAGGACGTCGCCGGACGTCTCGCCCTTGCGCCAGAGCTCGTTCCGCGACGTCGACCACAGCACAGCGCGGCGCGTGCGCAGGGTTTCGGAGAGCGCCTCGCGATTGGCATAGGCGACGTAGAGCACTTCCCCGCTGCCGGCATCCTGAAGGACGACGGGAACGACGTGCTGACCGCGCTCGGCGACTTGCCGGAGCTTGTCGAAGTCGATCGTCACCGTCGTTCCCTCTTCCAGTTGGTTCATGCCGGCCTCCCTGGCGTGCCCGATAGGGCCCGCGTCCGCGCACCCTAGCCCGCTTCAACCACCTACCGCCAGGCATGCTTTGTGCAGGGCTCTCTCACCTAAGCGCGAGAGCGCCGCACCCGCATGGGGTATCGCACACGCATTCCGCCGGCGCCCGCCGTGTTCGCGTAGATCGGCTCACGGCCCCGGCTTCCGCGCGACGATCGACACGACGCCAGCGGGGCCGTCGAGGCGTACGGTGTCGCCGTCACGAATGGCGCGCGTCGCGCCGGTGACGTTCACGAGCGCCGGAATGCCGAGCTCGCGGGCGACGATCGCGCCGTGGGAAAGCTGGCCGCCGGCCTCCAGCACGAGGCCGCTCGCCAGCTCGAGCATCGGCGTCCAGGTCGGGTCGGTGTAGGCCGCGACGAGCACGTCTCCGGGCGCAACCGACGCGAAGTCGTCGGGCCCGCGCACGACACGTGCCCGGCCCTCGAAACTGCCGGGCGAGACGGTCTCGCCGACGAGCGTGACCCCCGCGGGCACCGCAGCCGGCGCCGCACCACCGAGCACCGGCGGTGGGGGATCGAGCCGGTCCCGCTCGAAAGCCGCCTGACGTTCGGCGGCAAACGTCCGCCAGTCGCCACCCCGACGCACCGCCTCGCCGACTTCCTCCAGGGTGAGGAAGCAGATGGCGATGGGGGAGTCGAGCTGTCGATCGGCCTCCAGACGCGATCCGAGCGCGAGCACGAGATCCCTGAGGCGCGCCATCGCGTAGTCGGCGTAGTAGCGCATGTTCTCGCGCACGACCGCGTAGCGTTGCGCGGCGGCGAGACTGGTACGGAAGGCAGCCAGGCGAAGCTGGCCCCCCGGCCCTCCTGCGAGCGCCTTTTCGATCGCTGCGGTTGCGCCGCGCCGACGCGCGGCAGGGTCGGGCGTCGCCGTGCGCGTGTCGGTCGACCGCGAGCCGCGCCGCCAGATCGACCACGGCCTCGGGCGCGTCGCGCCAGGCGGGGTAGACGAGATCGCGCGCCGTGAGACGATGACCATGGGAAGCGAGAAAGCGCCGGAAGGCGATGCCGATGGGCCCCTGGTCGGTCGCGATCCGTGCCCACGCCGCGGCCGATCCCTGGGTGCGAACGGTGTCGAGGAGCTGGTGGTCGTCGGCGAGCAGCACGCCCAGCGCACGCACTTCATCGTTCACGGCCAGCGAGGCGACCCCCGGGAGCCCGATGGTAAGGGCGGCGCGCTCGTCGGCGAGGTCGGCGGCCCAGCGCCGCCCGAGCTCGGTCGTGAGGTGGTAGAAGACGTAGGCGTAGACGACGCCCCAGCTCACCACCTCGAGAAACTCGCCGAGTCGTTCGCGCGCGCGGGCAATCTCGTCGAGGAGCACGGCTGCGCTTTCGCTGCCCGCCGGCCGACGGGCTCCGCCGAAGGTGGTGCGCAGGTCGGCGCAGGCGCGCTCGAAGGCGCCGTCGCGTCGCCAGGGCAGCCAGTCCCGCTCGCGCAGCAAGAGGCGCGCGCGCGATCATCCGCCGCCCGGGCACCCGCGGCCGATGATCCTGAGGGGAGGCCGGCTCGGGCCTCGGGCGGCAACAAGGCAAGCAGGCCCTCGCTTCGGAGGACCGCGGGCAGGAGGGCGACGACTTCCTTCAAAAGGTCGGCATTCACGTAGACGTGGCTCGCATGGTGGAGAAGGACAGGGTTCCCGGAGAGGGTACCCAGGCCAGCAGCCTCCAGGCGTCGACGGACCATGTTTTCGGCCACGGTCTCCGCGAGCACGGAGAACGTGATCGGGGTCACCGGCCCGCTCCAGAACTCGTCGGCGATACGGCGCGTCCAGATCACAAAAGTGCTTGACAGAGGCGGCTAGCGACGTAGGGCTGAATCTGGATTCAGTTCTGAACCACGGTTCATAAACCATATGCCGTCTCGCACAGCCACGATCCGGACCCTTCCAGCAGAGGGCCGCCAGGTACGGCGGCGCGCCCGGACCCGCGCCGAGCTGCTCGCGGCCGCCAAACGTCTGTTCGCGTCCAAGGGCTTCCACGGCACCAAGATCGCGGACATCGCCGCCGCCGCCGACGTCGGCACCGGCACCTTCTATCTCTACTTCGCGACCAAAGACGCCCTCTTCGCCGACCTGGTCAAGGAGACGGCCGTCCGCGCCAAGGAAGAGATGGACCGCGCCAAGGCGCCGTACGCCGACGCCCGCGACAAGGCCCGGGTCGGGATCGAGACCTTCTTCCGATTCGCCGACGCGAACCGCGAGGTGTTCAAGATCCTGTTCGGGCACAGCGCGCAGTTCGACGCCTTGCTGCGCGAGGTCTACCAGCTCTTCATCGCCGACATCGAGGAGAACCAGGCGCGCGGCATGGCCGAAGGCGCCTTCAAGCCGTTTCGACCGGCGCTCGTCGCGCAGGCCGCCGTGGGGATGCTGTCGCACGTCGTGTCGTGGTGGGTCGAGCACGAGGACATCGCGATCGAGGAAATCACGCAAACCGTCTACCGCATGCTCGCCGAGGGCATCGCGGTCAAGGAGAACGTTCCATGAGCGAACCAGCCGTCACTGCCGCCTCCGATCTCGCCGCCGTCGAGGATTTCACCGAGCGCCTCTCGACCACGTTCGACACCTGCTACACGTGGAGCTACGACAGCTTCAAGGTCGGGCTGCGCAACCTCTACGAGAAGGCGAAGCAGAACCAGTGGGACTCCGACGACCGCGCTCCCCTGGGACACCGACGTCGACCCCGAGGCCGAGAACCTGCCCGACATGAACAACCCGCTCTTCGGCACGCGCGCTGTGGGCGAAGTTCACGCCGCAGCGAGATCCGCAAGTTCCGCCGCGAGCAGCTCTCGCTGGAGGCTGTCGCAGTTCCTGCACGGCGAGCAGGGCGCGCTGCTCGCCACGGCGCAGATCGTCGACGCGGTGCCGTGGATGGAGGCCAAGTACTACGGCTCGACGCAGGTCATGGACGAGGCGCGCCACGTCGAGACCTACGATCACTATCTCCGCGACAAGGTCGGCAAGGAGTATCCGATCAACCCGCTATCTCAAGACCCTGCTCGATCAGATCCTCACCGACTCGCGCTGGGACATGAAGTACCTCGGCATGCAGATCCTGGTCGAGGGGCTGGCGATGGCGGCGTTCGGGTTGATGGAGAAGTTCGCGAACGAGCCGCTGTTGAAGCAGATGACGCAATACATCATGCGCGACGAGTCGCGGCACGTCGCCTTCGGCGTGCTCTCGCTCGAGACCTACTACAAGGATCTCAACGAGCGCGAGATGCGCGAGCGCGAGGAGTTCTGCTACGAGGGCTGTCGCCTGATGCGCGACCGGCTGTATGCCGAGGCGGTGTGGCACGAGATGGGGCTGCCGATCGAGGAGACGCGCGAGATCGTCATGCACTCCGACGATCATGCGCGAGTTCCAGAAGATGCTGTTCTCGAAGGTCGTGCCGAACGTGAAGCGCCTGGGGCTTCTCACGCCGTGGCTGCGCGAGCGGTTCCACGAGCTCGACATCCTGAAGTTCGAGCACGAAGAGCCGAGCGCCTGATCGCTTCCATTCTGCCGCGGCTCGTGGCGTGAGCCGCGAACGGGCTATTGGTGATCCTCGCGATGTATGGCATACATCGTGTGATGCGTCGCACCCAGCTGTACCTCGACGAAGAGTG
Source organism: uncultured delta proteobacterium (assembly GCA_963846105.1). Lineage (GTDB taxonomy): Bacteria > Desulfobacterota > Binatia > UTPRO1 > UTPRO1 > CAWJUT01. Next base: position 142,184 of record CAWJUT010000017.1, on the reverse strand, counting down.
CGCCCGGCTTCTCTCCACCGAGAGCCGCCGGCGTGGGAGCACCGTTTCGGCTCTGGTGCGGGAAGCCGTCGATCAGGTGTACGGCAAGAGCTCGGCAAAAGATCGAGACGGGCTCATCGACCGGCTGGCGGGGGTGTGGGCCGACCGCGCCGACTTGGAAGACGCCGAAGCGGTCGAAGCGGTGGTTCGAGCGCTCCGGCAGTCCAAGCGTCCGGCGCGGTGGGGAGGAGGTCGCGGTGGCCAAGTACCTGCTCGACAGCGACGTCGTCATCGCGTGGCTGCGACGCGATGAGGGGGTCGTCGGTTGGCTGAAGGAGCGCGACGCCGCCGGTGACGTTCTCGGCTGGACGCCGGTCTCGATCGCCGAGATCGGAGCCGGGGTACGTGCACGTGAGGCGTTCATCATGGGCGACCTCGCGCGTATTCTGCATTGCGTCGAGCTCGACGAACGGGTCGGACGCAAAGCCGGCGCCTATCGGCAGCGTTTTGGCGGCTCCCATGGAGTCGAGATCGCCGACGCGCTCATTGCCGCTGCGGCGCACGTCCATGGTCTCACGCTCTGTACCCGCAATCTCCGTCACTATCCGATGCGAGACATCAAGAAACGGCGGGTCTGAGCCTGGAGCCGCTCGTGGCCGCGTCGGAAGATCGATGCGAGCGAGGGCGAGCGTCGATTCCTATTGAAGCGCCCGTACGCAACGACGGCAGGCGCGTGTCGCGGCGAGGAAGCCTTCCAGAACGAGGCCGAAAGCGGTCAACGGGAAGAGGAACTGCAACGGTCGCAGCAGGAGGAGGTCCGCGGCCAGGACCAGCGGCAAGAGGAGGCGGGGCGTCCGTCCCAGGAAGATGTGCGACTGGTAGTAGTAGGGATGGATCTGCACGTCCGACATGCCGAGCTGGCGCGACAAGGTCGCCAGCGTCTTGAAGGAATAGATCTGCCGGTGGTCCTCGTGGCAGTTCTCGCGCCGCGCGAACGCCAGCGCCAGATTGATGATCGATGTCGCGTTCGGTGTGGTGGCGAGGAAGCGCACCCCGGGGGCGACGCGGCTCAAGCGCGTGAGCCATCCGAGGGTGTCGGCGGTGTGCTCGATCAGCTCGCCGACGATGATGATCTCGGGCTGAAAGGCGAGGACGATCTCGTCGAGGTTCTCGACCGTCCCGTGGAGAATCGTCGTTCCGAAGTTGGTCTCGAGTCGCCCGGTCTCGCCCAGAACGGCTGACGCGTCGACTCCCAGCGTCTCGCTCGCAACCCGGGCGATCTCACCGTGCAGCCACTGCCAGGACGTGTGCTGTGGCTTTGCAACCTCGGTCTCGTCGTAGGCGCCGAGGTCGAGGACGCGCCGTCCGACGCATTGCTCCTGGACATAGCGGATACGATGCACCGGTCGCGGTACGATGAGCTTCTCGAGCGGGTGGTACCGCAGCCGCGCGACGTGCTGATCGACAGCCATACGGCGTTCTCGTGTGCTTCGTTTTGGGGGCCACGACAGGCTCGTCGCGGAATGCGGCGGGAGAGGGCGGTCCGTTTGAAACCAATGTATCCCCAATTGACCCGGACGCCGCAATGACAAAATGCCACGACCGGAGCGTTGACAAATGCACATAGCCGATCGAGTTGGGGCGACGATGACGATCGCGCTCGCTGCGACCCTTCACGATCCCACTGCCGCGCTGGTGCCCGAGATCCGGCGTTGGCTGCCCCTGCTGCAACGCCGCTACTCGGCGGTGTGTGTCACGACCAGTCCTCCGACCGCGGCGCGCGTGCGCGACCTCCTTGCCGCTGCACGGCGCCCACGCCGGCACGCCGGCCACGAACACGCGCGGTCCGCTCTATCGCCTGGCGCTTCGCCGTGCGCTCGCCAGTGGCGCCGCGCGCGTGCACTACCTCGATTTCGACCGTGCGCTCCACTGGGCGGCGCGCGCGCCGCGCGAGCTCGCGGCGCTGCTCGCCCTCGCCGTTCGCCACCGCGTCCTTCTGGTCGGCCGGACACCCGCCGCGCACCGCTCCCACCAGCGACCGCTCTACGCCACGGAGACGGCCGCGAACGCTCGGTTCGCCGCTTTGCTCGGCCTCCGCGCGCGGGTCGATTTCCTCGTGCCGTCCTTCGTGCTCGACCGTCGCGCCACGACGCGTCTGCTCGCACGCTCACGCGCGCGCGACGCGGCCATGTACGGCGAATGGGCCGCGCTGCTCCCGCTGCTCGACCGCAGCGTCGCCTACGTCGAATGTCGTGGCCTCGACTGGGAGACGCCCGATCGCCATCGCCGGGCGGTCGCGCGCGTCGGGCTCGCGGCGTGGCGCAAGCGCATGGAGACGCCCATCGAATGGCGTCAGCGGCGCGCGATGGCCGACGAGTTCGCGTGCGGTTTCGCGGCCGCCCTGAAACGCTGGCCGGCAGGTCGGGTTCGATTGAACCGCCTCCGGCTCGCCCGCTAACGTACCGCGAAATGGGTGACCGCAGTCTGCGCCGCGTCTGTGTCTTCAGCGGCTCGAACACCGGCGGCCGCGACGTCTACGCCGCCGCCGCGCGTCAGCTCGGCGCGGCGCTCGCGGAGCGCGGCATCGGTCTCGTCTACGGCGGCGGAAGTGTCGGGCTCATGGGCGTGCTCGCCGACACCATGCTCGAGCGCGGCGGCGAGGTGATCGGCGTGATTCCGCGCGCGCTCGCGACCAAGGAGATCGCGCATCAGGGCCTGGCCGATCTGCGCGTCGTGGCGAGCATGCACGAGCGCAAGGCGCTGATGGTCGAGCTCGCCGACGGCTTCGTCGCGCTGCCCGGCGGCCTCGGCACGTTCGACGAGCTCTTCGAGGTGATCACCTGGGCGCAACTCGGGCTGCACGCGAAGCCGATCGGCGTGCTCAACGTGGAGGGGTACTTCGACGCGCTCACCGCCCTCCTCGAGCGCGCCATCGCCGAAGGGTTCGTGCTGGCGGTCCATCGCGAGCTGCTGCTCACGGCATCCGAGCCCCGGGATCTGCTGGCGCGGCTCTCGGCGTACGTGCCGCCGGCCCGGCTCTTCAAATGGATCGGGATCGACGAGACGTGACGACGATCTCCACCATCGGCCACTCGAACCTGACCGTCGAGGCGTTCTTCGACCGGCTCGCCGCCGCCGGGATCGGAAGCCTCGCCGACGTGCGTGCGTTTCCCGGCTCACGCCGCCATCCGCAGTTCGGCCGTGAGGCCCTGGAGGCGAGTTGCAAGACACACGGCATCGCGTATCGATGGATGCCGGCGCTCGGCGGGCGCCGGCGTGCGGCGGCCATGCCGTCGCCGCACGTCGCGTGGCAGGTGCCGGCGTTCCGGCACTTCGCCGACTATGCCGACACGCCGGAGTTCGCGGCGGCGCTCGCCGAGCTCATGCAAGCCGCGGCCGCCCTGCCGACGGCGATCCTCTGCGCCGAAGCGCTCTGGTGGCAATGCCACCGGCGGCTCATCGCCGACCGGCTGCTGCTCGCGGGATGTCAGGTCCTGCACATCGGTGCGGGGGCGAAACCGGCCGCGCATCAGCTCCCGGAGTTCGCGCGCATCGTCGACGGTCGCATCGTCTACGACGTCGGCGTGACGGCGCCGCTCGCGCTCCCGGCGACCCGCGACGAGTAGACGCGATGGCAGCGGCGTTTGACTTTGCCGGCGCGTGTGCGCAGCGGTAACGGCATGCACGACATGTTGAAACGGGCGCTCAACGCCCACGTCGCCGACGTGATCCCCGAGCCGACGCCGCTCCAGCCGGCGCCCGGCCTGACGGCGCGTCTCGGCGTGCCCGTGCTCGTGAAACGCGAGGACCTGACGCCGATCTTCTCCTTCAAGCTGCGCGGTGCCTACAACCGGCTCGCCCGTCTGACCGACGCCGAGCGTCGCGCCGGCGTGATCGCGGCATCGGCGGGCAATCACTCGCAAGGGGTCGCGTACGCCGCCGCCCGGCTCGGTCTCGCGTGCCGCATCGTGATGCCGCGCACTACTCCCGCAATCAAAGTGGACGCGGTGCGCCGCCATGGCGCGGAGATCGAGCTCGTCGGCGACGACTACTCGCAAGCGGCGGAGCGGTGCGCCGCGATCGCCGCCGAAACCGGTATGACCATCATCCCGCCCTACGACGATCTCGACGTGATCGCCGGTCAAGCGACGATCGGGCTCGAGATCCTGCATCAAGCGCCCAGGACGCTCGCCGCGATCTTCGTACCGGTCGGTGGCGGCGGGCTCGCCGCCGGCATCGGCGCGATCGTCAAGGAGCTCCGGCCCGACGTACAGGTCATCGGCGTCGAGCCCGACGACTCCGACGCCATGGGGCGCTCGCTGAGTGCCGGACGGCGCGTCGTGCTCGAGCACGTCGGAATCTTTGCCGACGGGGTCGCGGTCCGGCAGGTAGGTACGCATACCTTCGCGATGTGTCGCAAATATCTCGACGGCTGCCTCACCGTGGAGTCCGACGAGATCTGCGCCGCCATCAAGGACGCCTTCGAGGACACCCGTGTGGTGCTCGAGCCCGCGGGAGCGCTCGCGATCGCCGGGCTCAAACGTGCGGCACGTGCCGGAACGCTGCCGCCCGGCGCGGCGGTCGCGATCGCCTCGGGTGCCAACATGAACTTCACCCGCTTGCGCTACGTCACCGAGCGCGCCGACGTCGGCGAGCACCGCGAGGCGATCTTTGCCGTCACCATCCCCGAGCGTCCGGGCTCGTTTCTCGAGTTCTGCCGCACCATGGGCGAGCGCAGCGTCACCGAGTTCAACTACCGTCTCGCGGCCCGCGAGGAGGCGCACATCTTCGTCGGCGTCGAGGTGGCGGGCAGCGAGGAGGCGCGCGCGCTCGGCGCCATGCTCGCGGCGCGCGGCTATGCCTGTGTCGACTTGACCGACAACGACATCGCCAAGACGCACGTCCGTCACATGGTGGGCGGGCGGGCGTCGAGCGTGACCGACGAAGTGCTCTTCAGCTTCGAGTTCCCCGAGCGACCGGGGGCGTTGATGCAGTTCCTCTCGAGTCTCGGCGCGCACTGGAACATCTCGCTCTTCCACTACCGCAACCACGGCGCCGCCTTCGGCCGTGTGCTGTGCGGTCTCGAGGTGCCGCCGGCCGAGCGCAAGGACCTCCTTGCCCGTCTCGAGCGCCTCGGTTTCGCCTACGCCGAGGAGACCGACAACCCGGTGGCGCGCTTCTTCCTTCGTTGACGGTTCATCACGCGAACTTCGCGCCGCGCGTCGCGCTTTGTGATCTCGTCGCGCGCGCCTGACCCGCCGCGCTACATGTAGATGCCGCCGTTCGGCGCCAGCACCTGACCGACGAAGAAGCTGGAATCGTCGGAGGCGAGGAAGACCGCTGTCGCCGCCACTTCCGCCGGCGTGCCGAGACGGCCCGCCGGCGTCTGCGCGACGATCACCTGCTTCATGAGCTCGGGGAACGGGTCGAGGAGCGGTGTGTCGATGTAACCGGGCGCGATTGCGTTGACGCGAATGCCGCGGCCGATCACCTCGCGCGCCACCGACTTGGTGAAGCCGACGATCCCGGCTTTGGCCGCCGAGTAGTCGGGAGCGCCCACGATGCCGGTCAACGACGCCAGCGACGCCATGTTGATGATGTTCCCCCAGCCGTTGAACTCCATGATCTTCAACGCTTCGCGCGTGCAGTAGAACGTGCCGTCGAGGTGAATGGAGAGCGTGCGGCGCCACTGGCCGTCCTCCATCGTCTTGGTGGCCTCGGCGGATCGGGTGACGCGACCGCTCGTCATCGTGTCCTGGATCATCAACTCGAGGTTCTTCTTCACGTGCTCTTCCGCGTACGCGATGCCGGCGTTGTTCACCAGGATGTCGAGGCTCTGGAAATCGCCCATGTGCTTGGCGAACATCTTGTGCACGGCACGGCTGTCGGCGACATCGCAGGGAAGCGGCGACGCCTCGGCGCCGGCGGCGCGCAGCTCGGCGACCACCGCGTCCGCCGCCTCGGGACGGATGTCGTTGACGCCGACCGCGCAGCCCTCGCGCGCGAACGCGAGCGCGATCTCGCGTCCGAGACCCGAGCCGGCGCCGGTAATGAGCGCGACCTTGCTCTTGAGTTTCATCGTGCGTCCTCCGGATGTCTGGTTGTACGCTGCGCGCGGCCGATGCTAGGTTCGCGCATCGAGCCCGCGATCGCACATCCCTCCGAGCTTGTCCACATCGTCAGCCACGGGCCGCACTGTCTGGACGGCGTGACCGCCGCCGTCGCGGTCGCGCGCTTTCACGCCGGCCGTGAGGTGCACGCGCATTTCGCCAACAACCCGGAGATCAACGCGGTGCTGCGTGCCGTGCCCGCGCCGCCCGCCGGCCGCACGCAGGACCTCTGGATCACCGACATCAGCTGGACCGAGCGCGAGACCGACGCGCACCTGCGCGCGCTCGTCGCCGCCGGCACGCGGATCTTCTGGATCGACCATCATCGCACCGCGATCGAGCGCGTGAAGCGAGGTCCGGTCGACGTTCCGCTCGCCGTCATGGTGGTGGAGGACACCTGGGCCGCCTCGCGGCTCGTCTTCGAGCATCTGCGCGCGCGGCTTGCGGGTGCATCGCGCGGCGCCGCCACGGAGCGCCCGCCGGCGGCCGACGCTTTCCTCGCGCTCGAGCGACTCGTGCACCTCGCCGACGACAATGATCGTTGGGTGCACGCCCTGCAGGGCTCGCGCGAGCTCGCGCTCACGGTGGCGGCGATGCAGGAGAGCGAGGCGTACGAGGATCTCCTCGGGATCGATGCCGATGTGACGTACACGCCGCGCATGCGGGCGGCGCACGATCGTGTGGCGGCGGAGCTGGAGGCGACGCACGCGCTCGCCGCGCGCACGCGCAGCGAGCGTCCGGTCGGCGACGTGACCGTCGTCGCGGCCTGGTGCGCCGGCTATCCGAGCGAGATCGGCGACGCGTGGGGCAAGCAGAAACCGAACTGCGTCTTCGCCCTCTACGACACCAAGAGTGGCGGCGTGAGCTTCCGCCGCTCGCCCGGGTGCGCCGTCGACCTCTCCAAAGTGGCCGAGTGTTTCGGCGGTGGCGGACACGCGGCGGCCGCCGGCTGCACGATCGCCGGCATCGCGGAGCGCGATGCCGCGGCGCTCGCCGCGCTCGTCGCCGACGCCGTGGCGCGAGTGACGTAGAGCCGAGGTTCCCTGGTGGACCGGGCCCTCAGCCTGCTGCGCAAGCGCTACGGAAAACTGCCGCTGCTTGCAACCGGCACTCGCCTCGACCGACTTCGCCCCACTGCGCGGCGGGCGGCGCAGCGAGGTGGCGATGGCGATCCGCCGTCCGAGCGGCGGTATCCTCCTGCAGACGAAGAGCTTCTATCCGCCCGGCACCTTCCGCTTGCCGACCGGGGGCATCAAGAAAGGCGAGGACGTCGAGCATGCCCTGCTGCGCGAGGTGCACGAGGAGAGCAACCTCACGGTCGAGATCGAGCGCGCGGTCGCCGTCATCGAGTATACCGCGCCCGAAGGGCGGCCGGCCTTTCGCACCTATCTCTTTCTGCTGCGCGAGATCGGCGGGGAGCTCAGGGTGAACGATCCCGACGAGCAGATCAGCGGCTGGGACGAGCGCGATCTCCCCGGCCTGCGCCGCGCCATCGCGCAGCTCCGCGGGATCGAGGCGAGCTGGCAGCGCTGGGGCCAGTTCCGCGCCGTACCCCTCGATGTCCTCGTCCGCACGCTCGAGTAACGTGACGTCGCGCGGCGCGCTCTACGCGTGGGCGCTCTACGATCTCGCCAACACCACGTTCTCGCTCAACGTGGTGTCGCGCTATCTGCCGCTGCTCATCCTCGAGGATTTCGGTGGCCGCGATCTCGACGTCAGCATCGCCTACAGCGCCTCGATGTTGCTGGTGGCGCTCACCGCTCCCGTGCTCGGCGCGCTCTCGGACGTGAGCGGGCGCCGGCTGCCGTTTCTCGGCATGGCGACGGTGGGGGCGGTCACGGCGACGGCCCTCATGGCGTGGGGCACCCGAGCGTTCGTGGTGTTGGCGCTCTTCGCGGTCGCCAATTTCTTCTACCAGGCGGCGCTCGTCTTCTACGACGCCTTGCTCGCCAACGTCTCCGACGAAGCCGGGCGCGGCCGCGCGTCGGGTCTGGGAATCGCGGTCGGCTATGGCGGCACCATTCTCAGCCTGTACAGCGTGGCGCCGATCGCCGAACGCTGGGGCAAGGCGGCGGCCTTCCCGGCGACGGCCGTGCTCTTCCTGGTGTTCGCGCTCCCGTGCCTCGTGCTGGTGCCCGATCACGGCCATGGGCCGCTCTGGCGTCGCGGCGTCCTGCGCTCGGCCCTCACGCGGGTGCGTGGGACGTTGGCGCGCCTGCCCGCGTATCCGGGGCTGGCGCGCTTTCTCGTCGCGCACTTCCTCTATACCGACGCCGTCAACACGGTGATCCTCTTCATGGCGGTGTACGTGACCGTCGTGGGCGGCTTCACCAGCGCCGAGGTGACGCGACTGCTGGCGCTCTCGACCATCTTCGCGATCGTCGGCGCGTTCGCGGAAGGCCGGCTCGTCGATCGCATCGGCGCCAAGCGCGCGCTCTACGTTGCGCTCGCGCTCTGGGTGCTCGGCTTGACGGTGGCGCTGGCTGCGACGGGGAAGGCTGCCCTCTGGCTCGTCGGTCCGGTCACCGGGACCGCGCTCGGAGCACTCTGGGCTTCCGACCGCGTGCTGATGTTCCGTCTCTCGCCACCCGAAGCGCTCGGCGAGTTCTACGGCTTGTACGGAATGGTGGGACGGTTCGCGGCGATCACTGGTCCGCTCCTGTGGGGATTGGTCGTCTACGCGCTCGAGGACAGCGGGGCGCTCGCGTATCGCGCCGCCATCGCCTCGCTGCTCGTCATGGTGCTCGCGGGCGCGGCGGTGCTGGCAGGCGTGCTCGAGCCCGATCGTCCCCGCGTCGATCCGTCGCTCAACGTCCGGCGTTGATCAACGCCGCGATCGTGTACCAGTCCTGGTCGTTGCCGTGCTTGTCGCCGTTGTCGATGTACCACCCCGGTTCGTCCTGGAAGCTCATGCCGGGGATCGCGACACGCGTGCCGTGCTCGAGCTGCATGTCGACCATGGTGAAGCCGTAGACGAACATGCGCGGGAAGGGGTACACGAAGTTCACTTTGGGGTTGGGCTTCACGTCGGTACGGATGTTCTGGATGACGACCTTCCAGAGCTCACCGCGCCGATCGTAGAGATCCGAGTACGCGATGAAGTAGGTCTCGAGGTCGACGAAGATCAGGCGCTTCGAGAACGCGTATTGCGGAGCCTTGGGCGTGCCCTCGATGATCAGCATCGTGGGGCGCATCTCCCACTGTTCGGAGAACGTCATGCCGCCATCGCCCTTGGAGGGCACGGGCGGCAACGTCTTGCCATGGAACGATGCGAGCATCGGCTTCTTGCCGAGGTACCGCCACGTGAACCACGGCACCTGCCCGGAGTAGCCGCCGTAGCTGTCGACGTCGGTGTCCTGCCCGAACAGCGCCTCCGACCGCTGTGCGCTCGAAAGCCTCCGCACGCGGCGTAAGCTCGGCAGGTAGAGCCAGAGGTCGTCCATGCGGCCCTTGTCGAGGTAGCGATAGTTGATGCCGCCGATGCCCTTCAGGTCGAAGGGCTCGATCACCGGGTAGAGGCCGGACTTGCGAAACGTCTTGTCACGGTTCGGCTCGATCGTCGGCTTCGGATCGACGAGCAGCCGCCCGGTGTACTGGAGCACGCGCAGCCAGTCGAGGACGAAGTGGCGCTCGAGGTTGTAGTGCTGATTGCCGTCCGCGTCCACCTGGAGCTGACCGGTATCGGCGTCGAAGAGATTCAGTCCGAGATCATCGGTGAAGTAGTGGGTGTAGTGGAAGTTGTACATGATCATGTCGGCGGCTTGCGGGTGGTTCAGATCCACCTGCGGAAACGGCCGGCCGGCGATGTACCCTTCCAACGTCTGATCGGGAAGGATCTTCACCTGCGAGGCGTACTTCTCGGTGGCCTCCTGATAGTGCTTGGGAAGGGGAATCTCCTGGTACGGGACGATCTCCATGTTCATCCCGCGCTTCACGCACCAGTGGATGCCGTCGGCCACGAGACCCTTCACGCGATCCGCGCTCTTGGCGCTCGATGATCTCGCCGACCTGTGGGGCGCTCGCCGCCGGCTGGCCCGGCCAATCCGACGTCGGCAGCTCTTTGCCTGCCGAGTACTTCATGGTTTCGAGCTCGTCGTCTGCGGCCCGAACCGTGGCCGATACCAGAACGGCGATGAGCATCGACATGGAGACAAGCACTCGACGCCAGGACTCGCCTCTGCGCATGCTGAACTCCTTTCTCGAATCGTGTCGTGCCGTCTTTTCGCGGGGGAATATCCACCCTATGACGGGCCACCGTTTGAGGTCAAAGGGTAGGCTCCCGGCAGAGACGGCGCGCGAGCTTCGTGGTGCGCGTCGCCCGAGCACCGCACGGCGGCGACACGCGGTTGACACGTCCGAAACACGACCAGTATACGAGCCCCATGTCGCGTAGGCCGTTCGTCTCCGCGCGTGCCGCCGCGCGTTGGTCCGTCGCCATCGTGGCGCTGGGCTTGGCGTGTCCGTTCGCCGCCAACGCCGAGGTCCAGCCGGGGGACGTCATCACCAAGGCCAACCAGGACAAGATCAAGGGTCTGGTGTCCGAGGGCGTACAGTGGTGCGTGAACCGCGGCATGGAGATGAAGATCATCCCGTACAAGGAGATCCCGCTCCCGCCCGTCTACCAGGCCGCCACCGAGAAGTTCGCCTCGCAGGTGAAGCTGAAGGACGATCAGACGCTCGAAGGATGGGTCGCCGGGCGGCCGTTCCCGCACATCGACACGAACGATCCGCGTGTCGCAGACAAGATCATGCACAACTTCGAGAAGACCCACTACTTCACCGACGATCTGGCGCTCCACCTCTTCGATGCCGATACCGGTCAGCTCTCGGTCGACGCCGAGGGCAACCAGCGCTACAACATCGAACGCCACTTCGTCCTCGACTGGTTGCGTCTGCTCGCCTTCACCGGCCGCTTGCACGTGCCGCCGCTTCCCGCGATCCTGCCGAACAAAGACGACACCTTCCGCAAAGCCGGTCTCTATCCGATCGTCGAGCCTTTCGATCTGAAGGGCATCGGCGGCATCAACTACCGCTATCTCGATCCGCACCGGCAGGACGATCTCTGGCTCTACCTGCCGAGCTTGCGGCGCGTGCGGCGCTTGTCGAGCGCGCAGCGCTCCGAGGCGCTCTTCGGCCAGGACATCGACGTCGATAGCTACGGCGGCTACTCCGGTCAGGTGCCGTGGTTCGACTGGAAGTTTCTCGGCTCCAAGCCGATGCTCGCGTCGTTGCACGGCGAGAATCTCCCGCCCGTGCCCTGCAAGACCGACGGCGGCATGACCTTCTGCGAAGCGTGGGAGATGCGTCCCGACGTCCTGATCATCGAGGGGACGCCGAAGGCGCCAGCGTACGCATACTCGAAGCGCCTGATCATGGTCGATCACGAGAGCTTCTTCATCGTCTTTACCGACCTCTACGATCGGGGCGGCGTGCTGTGGAAGGTCGTGATGCAGAGCATCCGCACCTCGACCAAGCCGAACCCGAAGGTGAATTTCGAGTATCCGCTGCCGCGCATGTTCATCTACGCCTTCACCACCGTCGACATGCAGCTCGAGCACGGCACGCGCGTCGCGATTCCAGGGGTCGGCTTCCAGGACGAGCCCGGATGGTACCTCGACGTCGGCGAGAAGTACGGCGGCGAGGAGAGCTGGTTCTCGATCGCGGCGCTGATCACCGCGGGCCGTTGACCGCGCTACGCCCGCGGTTCACGCACGTCGCGTTGCGGGTGAAGGACCTGCCGCGCTCGGTCGCGTTCTACGAGAAGTACGCGCGCCTCACCGTCTGCCATCAGCGCGATGAGGACGGGACACGCGTCGTGTGGCTCGCGGAGCGCAAGGACGATCCCGAGTTCGTGTTCGTCCTGATTCCGATGCCGCACACCGAGGGTGAGCGTCCCGGTGTCCACCATTTCGGCTTCTCACTCGCCAGCCGGGCCGAGGTCGACGAGGTGGCGGCGACGGCACGCGCCGACGGCTTGCTGCGCGAGGGCCCGCGCGACGCCGGACCGGTGGTCGGCTACTTCTGCATCGTCGAGGATCCGGACCGCAACTGGGTGGAGTTCTCCTTTGGACAGCCGATCAATCCGCGCGACCTCCCGACGCAGGCGTGAGCCTCCGACCTCACCCCTGCGTGATCGGAATGTGACGCGGCTGTCCGCGGACGCGCTCGAGCCAGCCGCAAACGGCCGGGAAGCGACGGAGCTCGAATCCGCCCTCGTCGGCGACGTGCGTGTAGGCGTAGAGCGCGATGTCGGCGATGGTGTAGTGCTCGCCGACGAAGAACGCGCGCGTCGCGAGGTGCTGCTCCATGACGTCGAGCGCCGCGTAGCCGAGCTCGCGCTTCTGTGGCAGGACGCGTGTCCGCTCCGCGGTCATCACGGTGTGCAACCAGAAGCGCACGGTCGCGATGTTGGGCTCGTGGCTGTACTGCTCGAAGCACATCCACTGCAGCACGCGGGCGCGGTCCAGCGCGCGCGTGGGAAAGAACGGCGTGCCGTCCGCGAGGTAGAAGAGAATCGCGTTGGACTCGGCGAGAAACTCGCCGGGCGCGGTCTCGAGGAGCGGGATGCGCCCGTTCGGGTTCTTGGCGAGGAACTCGGGTGTCCGCGTCGCGCCCTGGACGATGTCGAGCTCGACGCGCTCGAACGGGACGCCGAGCTGATGGAGCAGCAGGCGAACCTTGTAGCCGTTGCCCGAGGGCAGGTAGTCGTACAGTCGCATCGTCACCGGCATCCTCCATCCCGCGCCGCCATGGCGCGCTCGCTGGCGAACCTCGCCGACCGGAGTGCCGTCGTCAAGTGACCGCAACGTTGCCGCACGTCTCGGTGATCCGGCGGGGGCGGCGTAATCGGGAGGTGATCCTTGGAGCGTGAGCGTGGCGACGCGGCGTATTGGATCGATCGGCTCGGGCTCGTACCCCATCCCGAGGGCGGCCACTTTCGCGAGACGTATCGCGCCCGCGAGATGATCGCGGCGGACGCGCTTCCAGCGCGTTTCGCGGGCGCGCGGGCGTTCTCCACGGCCGTCTACTACCTGCTCAAGGCGGGCGAATGCTCCGTCCTGCACCGTCTTCACGCCGACGAGCTGTGGCATCACTATGTGGGCGATCCCCTCGCCGTGACCACCATCGACGACGCCGGAACGCTGACCGTGCACGCGCTCGGTCGCCACATGGAACGGGGCGAGCGCCTCCAGGTGATGGTGCCCGCCGGCACCTGGTTCGGAGCGACCGTGCCCGGCACGACGGGCGCGCGTGCCGGCGCCGCGTGCGGGTTTGCGCTCGTCGGCTGCACGGTCGCGCCCGGCTTCGACTTCGCCGACTTCGAGCTCGGGGCGCGCGCCGATCTTCTGCGACGCTACCCGCAGCACCGGTCGGTGATCGAGCGCTTGACCCGCTAGTCTCCTCTTCTTTTTTTTTTTTTTTTCTTTTTTTTTTTTTTTTTTTTTTTTTTTTTTTTTTTTTTTTTTTTTTTTTTTTTTTTTTTTTTTTCTTCTTTTCTTTTTTTTTCTTTTTTTTTTTTCTTTTTTTTCTTTTTCTTTTCTTCTTTTCTCTGTTTGGTTTCGTTGTGTTTCTGGTTGGTGGTGTTTGCTTCGTCGTTTTTTTTTTGTCGTTCGTGATTCTTTGCGTGGTTTATGTTTATTGGTTGGTATAGTGGTCGTTTTCGTATCGTTTCGAGGTTGTGTTGTCGCGTTTCTTCGAGGCGATTGAGGTTGTCGAGGGAGTCGGTGTTGTTGTTATGGTTGTGCACATAGTCGGGGTTGAGTTGTAGCGGTTGCGAATATATTGTCATAGGTTGTTGTTCTCGGTGTTGGTCATGGAAGATGATTCTGAAGTTGTTGTATGGAATTCATGTCGATGGATTGTGGTCGATCGTTGGTCGGCAAAGGGTTTCGGCGTCGCGATAGATCAGTGGTTGTCGAAATGTGAGGTCGCCGAGGATCAGTAGGATGGCGGCGCAAAAGGCCGTGCGCGTCGACGTCGAGATATCTGGACTCTGGCGAGAGCTCGCGCCGTCACGCCGGTACCGAGCACGATGAGCCCGATGCTCGCGAGATACTGAAAATGGTCGGCGACGAAAGAGAAGCGCATAGGGTAGACGTTGAAGAACCCAAGCGCAGGCACAAGCGTCATCGCGAAGAAAGCGACAGCGGCAAACAGAGACCGGCTGAGGCGCCCGCACAGACTCCAGAGACCAGCCAGAACCGCGAGTGTCGCTGTCAGAGTACACCCACTGCCACAAAATCCCAGCATCGATATGCCAGCGCAGGTAGATGAAGACGAGAGGAACAGCCACACAAACTTCACAGCATAGAACCAAATAGCACAACCCACAAGAAAACACCACTCAAAAACATAAGCACAAACTCCTCACCCTCATCACCACATACACCATCTCCAACCATACAAAATAAAAAACCCACCACACACCACAAACAACATCAAAATAAAAACACACTTCCCACATTTCAAACCACCCCCATAACCACCAAAAAACAACACCATACACAACAACAAACATTAACCATCTAACACAACAACACACAGCAAACAAAAACACAACCACATACCACTTCCAACACTACCACACAATAACATAACCTACACAATACCTAACCATAACAACAAATAACAAAACCAAAAACACAATAAAAAAACAACACATACTACATACCATACCCAACACCACACCACTACACCACACACACCCCCCGCGAGCGCAGGCAAGGAGCTTCCGCATGCGTGGCCACCACCGGAAGCGTGACGCGCGATGCGCCCCCCCTCCCGGGTGGTCTCCGCCGGGTTGTCGTCGGCGGTCCTTGTGCGGTGCTGCCTGCGGTTCGTCCGTCTGCCCGTCCGCCGGTCGGTCGGGGGGGTTCCGTCGTTCGTCGTCGTCCCGGTGCCCGCGCCGGGCGGGGCGCGGCGCCGCGCGGTCGGCGGCCGCCTGCCGTCGGCCTCGGCGCCGCGGGCCGGTCGCGGCCGCCCGTCGGCGTCCGGCGCCCGGGGCCCCGGTCCGGCGTCTGTCGTCCTCGGGCGGCGCTGCGGCGGTCCTCGCCTTCGTGCTCGTCGCGGGGGGGCCGGGTCCCGGGTGGCGCGGCCGCTTCTCGCGTCTCGCCGCGCGCCGCGCCCTCTCGGGGGCTGTCGGCGCCGCCGTGCGGTCGCCTCGGCGCCGCCGCCCCCCCCGGTCCCGTGCCCCCCGCGCCGCCGCCTCTGCCCGCGCCCCCCCCGCGCTCCCCCCCCGCGCGGCGCCCGCGCGCGCCTCACGCCCCGGCGACGCCACGCTTTCAGATTCCCCACCACTACGTCCGCCTCGATCCGTCGCTGCGATGGGAGCTGGTCGAGCACGCGGCCGCCGACGGCTTCCCGCTGACGGGGATGCTCTACCGTCCGCCGCGCGTCGATCCGCCGGTCGCGGTCCTCGCCATGCACCCGCGCGTCGATTTCAGCCGCCACTACCTGGCTCCCGCACTCGCCGCCGCCGGCTATGCCTTCATGGGATCGACGACCCGTCACCTCAACAACGACGCCGACGCGCTGCACGAGCGCCTCTTGCTCGACGTCGCGGGGACGATCGCCTGGCTGCGCGAGCGCGGCTTCACGACCGTCATCCTGCTCGCCAACTCGGGCGGCGGCTCGCTGTTCGGGTTCTACCTCGAGCAGGCGGCCAAGGCGCCGGCTTCGCGGATCCGGCGGGCGCCTTCCGGCGACCGGACGCGACTCGACGAGACCGAGCTGCCGGCAGCCGAAGGATTGATTCTTCTCGCGGCGCATCTCGGCGAAGGACAATTCCTGCTCGATCGTCTCGATCCCTCGGTGGTCGACGAGGGCAACCCGACGGCCGTCGACCGGCGCCTCGACATGTACGATCCCGCGAACGGCTACCGCCCGATGCGGGAAGGTCCGTCACGGTACGCGGCGGAGTTTCTCACGACGTTTCGCGCCGCGCAGCGCGCCCGATGCGCCCGCATCGACAGTCAGGCGCTCGCGTGGTGCGCGGAGGCGGCGTATCACCGCCGAACGCTCGGCGTACCCGAGGAGCTCGAGCGTCTCGGCCCGGCGGACCGCGCGCTGGTCGCGCGCGCCGCGCTGCAACGTCGCTATCTCCTCGTGTACCGCACGCTCGCCGATCCGCGGTACCTCGATCTCTCGCTCGATCCTTCGGAGCGCGCGCTCGGCTCGATCTTCTCGTTCGGTCGCGACCCGCTGGTCGCCAACTACGGCGAGGGACTGGCGCGCACCATGAGCGCCCGCGGCTGGCTGTCGACGTGGTCCGGCCTGGCGTCGAACGCGGCGCTCGAGCGCACCCTACCGGGCGTCACCGTGCCCACGCTGGTCATCAACGCGCTCGCCGACACCGACATCTATCCGAGCGAAGCGCGGCGGGCGTTCGCGGCGTCGGCGGCGCGCGACAAGAAGCTCGAGGAGCTTTCCGGCGCCGACCACTACCTCCGTGCCGTGGGTGCCACGGCGGCCACCGCTCGGCGACCCGCGCCAGCGCGTCGCCGCGGACCTCATCGTCCCCTGGCTGCGGGCGCGCTGGCCGGTGTAGCAGCGCATCTCGGCGTGTCCGATCGAACGTCGGAGAAGCCGGCGAACAATCCGATGGTCGTCAAACACGCAACCGTGTCCTGTTGAAGAATCGTTACAGGGCCGATCACCGATTCCGTGGCGCTCCTCCCCTTGGTCCAGCCCCACGACGGCCGTCGGCCCTAGCATCCCAACCGTCGAACAGAAGGGCCGGGTGACATATGAGATGGTCACGTTGCGAGCGCCGCGCGACGGACGTGGACTGATTCACGGTGTCTCGGCTGCGATTCCGCTCGAGCACCAGAGTTCTGATCCGCACCAGGGTTGCCGCGGCACGAGTTGCATTGCTGCGTGCCACCGCTGGCCTATGGGAAGACGGTGAAGGCCTCGTCGTCCGTCCCGCACTCGACCAGTTCGCCTTCCTGCCGAAACCCCCGTTTGCTCCTCCTGGATCATTGCTCAACCTAATGCTCGGGAACCGAAGGAGTTGCCATCGCTTCAGACGAGGACTCTCGGCGAGTGATCGTGGCACTCACCTACGTGTCCATGGGTGATGCCGACACGCGTGGAGCGCATACTCCATGACCCCGGATGCGAACGACATCGGATCGCCGGTCCACCTCCGGAGCGCGTCGGGCCTGACCGCCCAGGTGAATCACAACGGCTCGATCCGACGGATGGATCACCAGGACATCATTCTCAACATGTTCCTCGGCAGCGATATCGAAGGCGGCCCGACGAACCTCTACCTCCGCCGCCACGGGACCGTGATCGAGTCGACGCCGCTCCTCGGGCCGCACAGCCCCGGTGCAATCGAGTTCGACGACGTGGAGATGATCGTCAGGGGCGAATGGGAGGGTCTCCGCTTCGCCCTCTCGCTCGTGCTCGCCGAGTCCGCGCCGGCCTGGTTCTGGCACCTCCGCCTCGAGAACGTCGGCACGATGCCGGTGACCGTCGATCTCGTCTACGCGCAAGACCTCGCGCTCGCGCACTACGGCGCCGTCCGTATGAACGAGTACTACGTGAGCCAGTACGTCGACTACACGCCGCTCGTCGCATGCGGAGCGGGGCGTGGTGCTCGCGGTGCGGCAGAATCTCGCGATGGGCGGACCGCCATCCGTGGGCGTTGGTCGGCGCGCTCGGGCAGCGGGGTCGGCTTCGCGACCGACGCGCTCCAGCTGCACGGCCTCGCGACGCGCGCCGGCGAGGTGCCTGCTGGGCTCGCGGCAGCCGGCACTGCCGGGGCGGCGCCGGCAGCACGAGCACTCGATGGCCGTGATCCAGGACGCGCCGCGACATCTCGCGCCCGGAGCGCGAAGCCGCCCGCGGCTTCTTCGGCTGGTTCGAGGCGGATCATTCCGCGGTGACGTCGGACTGCCGACCTGGCATTTGTCGACGCGCGCTCTGGCGCTGCCGGAGGCGGCGCACTCCACGCCGCGCTGACGTGTGCGAGAACGGAGCGCGACCCGCGGCGACGCTCTTCAGCGCGCGGCCGCTGCTCGAGAGCCAGGATCTCGACGACGCCGAGCTCGCGACGCTTCTTCGGGTCCGAGCGACGCCAGAGTCGAGCGGAGGGCGGCATCATGCTCTCGTTCTTCACCGGCAGCCACAGCCACGTGGTGCTGAAGGCGAAGGAGCGCCGGAGTCTGCGCCCGCACGGCCACATCATCAGGACCGGCGATCGGCTCGTGCCCGACGAGGCGTCGCTCACCTCGACCGCCTGGATGGACGGCGTCTTCCACTCGTTGCATCACGCAGGGGCACGTGAACATCAACCGGTTTCTCTCCACGACGCGCTCCTACCTCGGCCTGCTACGCGCTCGGCGGGCCTGCGTATCTTCGTCGAGCTGCGACGGATGGGTACCACCTGCTCGGCGTGCCGTCGGCCTTCGAGATGACGCCCGGCAGCTGTCGCTGGATCTACAAGCACGCCGAGTGGGATGATCGAGGTCGCTGAGCCGCGCGGCGACGAACCGCCACGAGCTCGAGCTGTCGATCGAGGTTCTCGCGGGCGCGCCGCGCCGATTCCTGCTCTCGCATCACGTGGCGCTCGCCGGCGACGACGGCGCCGAGGCCGTGCCGGTCCGCTTCGCGCAGGACGGCGGCGGCATCGTCGTGCGTACCGATCCCGATACCGAGCTCGGCCGTCGCTTCCCCGAGGGCTTCTTCCGCATCGATGCCGTCGCCGGGACGACGATCGAGCGCGTCGGCGGGCGACGAGGCGCTCTTCGCCGACGGCCGCTCGCGGCAGCGAGCCGTTCGTCGTCGATCGTGCACCGCGCCCGGCCGCTGCGGCCGAGTTTCCGCATCACGGGCGGCCTGATCCCCGACCGCGGCGGGCGCCGCCGGTCGTCGACGCCGGCTGACGAGGTCACGCGGCGGAGGAGGACGTTCTGGACGAGCCATGGCCGGGCGACGTGGCGCTCCATCCGCCGACGGCGCCGCGGGCGCGCGCGTCGACGCGTCGCAGGACATCCTCCCCTGGTTCGCCCACGACGCGCTCGATCCACTATCTCGCGCCGCGCGGCTCGAGCAGTACTCCGGCGGCGGCTGGGGTACGCGCGACGTCTGCCAGGGTCCGGTCGAGCTGCTGCTGGCGCTCGGCGCTGGGAGCCGCTTGCGCGATCTGCTCGCTGCGCGTCTTCGGCGCCCAGAATCCCGACGGCGACTGGCCGCAGTGGTTCACGTTCTTCGAGCGCGACCGCGGCATCCGCGCCGGCGACTCGCACGGCGACATCGTCTTCTGGCCGCTGCTCGCGCTGGCCCAGTACCTGCTCGGCATCCGAGCGACGGCGCGCTTGCTCGACGCCGTCGGTGCCCTTCTTCCATCCCGACGGCGACGAGCGCGCCGAGCAGGCCACGATCCTGGCGCATGTCGAGCGCGCGCTCGCGGTCGTCGCGCGGCGGAGATCCCCGGGACGCACCCTCGTCGCCTATGGCCACGGCGACTGGAACGACTCGCTCCAGCCCGCCGATCCGGCGATGCGCGAGCGCCTGTGCAGCGCTGGACGGTGACGCTGCACGTGCCAGACGGCTGACCACCCTCGGCGGCGGCGCTCCGCCGCCTGGACGCGCCGAGCTGGCGCGCGCGGCTCGAGGCGCTTGGCCGCGCGTACCCGCGACGACTTCCAGCGCCTGCTCCTCCCCGACGGCACGCTCGCCGGCTTCGCGTACTTTCACGATGATCAGCGCATCGAGTATCTGCTGCACCCGCGCGACGGGCGACCGGCATCCACTACCGGCCTGCTCGCCATGATCCACGCCATCATCAACGGACCTGCTGACGCCCGAGCAGGCGCGCACGCACGTCGCCCTCATCCGCGAGCATCTCGTGGGCGCCGACGGCGCGCGCCTCTTCGATCGGCCGCCGGAGTACCGCGGCGGAATGAAGCGCTTCTTCCAGCGCGCCGAGAGCAGCACCTTCTTCGGCCGCGAGATCGGCCTCATGTACATGCACGCCCACCTCCGGTACGCGGAAGCGATGGCGTACTACGGCGACGCCGAGCGCCTTCTTCGGCGCGCTGCGCCAGGCGATCCCGATCGGTCTTCGGGACGTCGTCCCGAATGCGCGGCTCCGGCAGGCCAACTGCTACTGCTTCGAGCTCCGACGCGACCTTCCTCGATCGCTACGAGGCCCAGGCGCGCTACGACGACGTCCGCACGGGACGCGTCCCGGTCGAGGGCGGCTGGCGGGTCTACTCGAGCGGGGCCGGCATCGCGTTCCGCCTGATCCACGAGTGCCTCCTCGGTCTACGCCGAGGCGCGTCGACGCTGACGATCGATCCGGTCATTCCGCGGGCGCTCGACGGCCTGCCGTCGACCTCGAGCTGGCCGGGCGGGCCGTGCGTGTCGTGTACCTGATCGCCGAGCGGGGCTGTGGTCCGGTTGCGCTCACGCTGAACGGCAGCGTGCTCCCCTTCGAACGCGGACCGAACCCGTACCGCCCAGGCGGCGCCGTGGTGTCGATGACGGTTCTCCGCGACCGTCTGGGCGCATCCGGCAACGAGCTCATCGTCCGGCTCGGCTGACGCGTTCCGCGCGCCCCGGCTCTTACATCGCGCGCGGCTGGCCGGTCGCGGCGAGCACGTGGTTCCAGAGGCGGCCCGCCGGGTCGATCCGCTTCCGCTCGGAGACGGCGAGCGCGATCGGCACGTGCGTGAACTCGTGCTTCCAGAAGCCCACGACCATGTCGGTGCGGCCGGCCATGCCGGCGTGCACGGCGTTGTGCGCGAGCACCGGTGCAGAACGCCGCATCGCGCGCGTTCGCCGGCGCGCTGCGGATCGCATAGCTCGGGTCGATGTACTTGAGGCTGACGTCGGCTCCCCGCGGCGGCAGTGCTCCTGGATCCGATCGCGGAGAAAGACGCCGATATCGGCGAGGCGGACGTTTCCCGACGCGTCTCGCTCGCCCATCGACGACAGGAGCTCCTGTCCCGCCCCCTCCGCGACCACGATCACCGCATGCCCGCGCTGCGCGAGCCGCTCGTCGAGCGCGGTCATGAAGCCGTCGAAACCGAAGGGGACCTCCGGCACGAGGCAGAAGTTCACGTCACCGTTGGCGAGCGTCGCGTAGGCGGCGATGAAGCCCGAGTGCCGGCCCATGAGCTTGACCAGGCCGATGCCGTTGCGGGCGCCGACGGCCTCGCTGTTCGCGGCGCGGATCACGTGGCGGGACTCGATCACCGCGGTCTCGAAGCCGAACGACTGCTGGATGAACGCGATGTCGTTGTCGATCGTCTTGGGGATGCCGATCACGGCGATCGGCCGCCCGCGGCGCCGCACCTCCTCGGCGATCGCCTGCGCGCCGCGGAGCGTCCCGTCCCCTCCGACGACGAACAGGATGCCCACGCCGAGGCGCTCGAGCGTGTCGGCCATCGCCGATGGCGGGCTCCGGGCCCCGCGAGGACCCGAGCACGGTCCCCCCCTGCAGGTGGATGTCCTCCACCGTGGCCGGCGTCAGCTCAGCCGGCGGTAGGCCGCGGCTGCCGAGCCCCTCGTAGCCGTAGCGGAACCCCAGCACCGTGCGTACGCCGTAGTGATGATGGAGGCTCAGCACCACGGCGCGGATCACGTCGTTGAGTCCCGGACAGAGCCCGCCGCAGGTGACGATGCCGCAGCGCAGGTCGCGGGGATCGAAGAAGATGCGCTCCCGGGGCCCCGCGATCTCGAAGGACGGCAGCGTCTCGCCCGCCCCGAGGTATCGCTGCACGTCCGAGAGCGTCGAGGGATAGAGCAACCGCTCGCGGTCGTCGACGTACGAGGTCGAGAAGGGGGTCGGGATGCGGGCCTCCCCCAGACTCGCGATTTCGAACCTGTTGGCGCCCGTCGCCAATTTCGACTCAGGCGGAGAGGCGAAAGTAGGCAAGAACCATCGCGCTCCGTCCATCGAAGCACAGCTCTGCCATGAGCGCGTTTCCTACCACACGCTTGGTGCGCAGCCAGCGTGCCTGACGTCGGTAGAGTGTGACGCCGGAGTTTCGGGCGAGCGCTGAAACGAGTTGCGGGTAGTGTCCTTAGGACACTACCCGCCCTGCAGTTTCGGGTTGACCTCGCTATGGCGAAGTGCTGCAAGGGGCTTGCGGATCGTAGTGAGGCCGAGACGCCCGTCCAGCCGGAGAACGCACCCTTGTTCCCACCGGGTTGACCATGAAGTGAACGCATCCAACCAAGGGAGGGCATCGCCATGCGTGACTCGCGCCTTCGTCGTCCACACCGACAGCCGTTCGTTCTCGCACTGATCACCCTCTTGGTCGTGCCGGTCCTGGCGCTGGCAGCCGGCCCCAAGGGCCAACATGACCGACGGTCGACTGGCGCTTTGCAGGATGGCGCCTTGCGAACATCGCGATCTTCGACGACGACACCTCGCCCGATTCGGCGAGTCGTCCCGCGGCCTTCCAGCACCTGCTTGCCAAGGGACGCCCTGGGCCCGCCGAGATTCGCGGCTTCGTGCGACCGCCGGTGGCCGAAGGCCCGCCCGCACCCCCGACCAGTCCCGAGTGCGAGGGATTCGCGATCGAATCTCCCGTCGCGGAGGCGGTGTTCTCCGCCGTCCTCGAGAAGGATCTCGCGCAGCTGTATATGCTTCTGGACACGGGATTCGTCTGCGTGGATCCGCCAACCGGGCGGGTCCAGGCGCATCTTCGCGGAAGCTTCGTAGGCGGTACACGGAAATACGCGGGGCAACCGGCAGCTGGGAGCTCACGGCGAACGTGGTGACGATCAGCTTTGTGCCGATTCCTGGCGGGTTCGGATTGGAGCAGTTCCAGAGTCAGGACGGAACGATCACGGGAACGATCCATCTCGCAGACGAATAGCGGACCGGTGCAGGAAAGATCTTGTCCGCCGGTCACCGCCCCGCGCCCGGAGCCGCGACGGCCATCAGCTGGCGTCGCAGCTCCGGCTCTCGGAGCGAAAGCGTCAGACGCTCGACGAGCGCACGCTGTCGCGTCGCGTAGGCGTTCGCCTCGGTCAGCGCGCCGGCCCGCCGTTTGAGCTCGGCCAAGAGTCCGAGTGCCTGCCAAGCCCCATGCGGGTAGGCGATGCGCTCCGCCCCTGCAACGGCTTCCGTGAGGGCCGACTCCGCCTCGTCGCCTCGCTCCAGGGCCAAGAGCGCCGCGCCGCGCAGTACGGCCGCGCGCACACCGACCTTGGGAACACGGTGACTCGAGACTCCGGCTTGCTCCTGGTCGGCCAGGGCGAGGGCGCGAGCAGGCGCGCTCTCCGCGAGCAGGATGCGTCCGAGGATGTCGGCGGCATGCAGCGACAAACGCCAGCGCATCCAGGGGTCGCCCGGCTTGGCGAGCGTCGCGAGAATGGGCTCGAGGTGGGCACGGGCGCGGGCGAGGTCGCCGAGCGCAAGATGATTGCCGGCGAGGTTGATCTCGGCGTTGGCCAGAGCCTCCGCGTCGCCGATTCCCGAGGCGAGAGCCGACGCCCGCTCGTTGTGGTCGAGCGCCCGTGTGTGACTGCCGATCTCGCTGAAGCACCAGCCGAGCGTGTTGGTAGTGTCCTAATCGACGATCTGCCCCCCAACGCCTTCCAAGGGCCGTTCCGTCCGGGACGATAGTGCACCTGCTAGAAGAGGCGGAAGCTTGGGCGGTTGACGCGTGCAACTCCGTTGAGGACGCGGTGGAGACAATTCGCGCCCGAACCGGAAATTAGGACACTACCGAGATGCTGCGAAGACGCGCGGCACCTTGACGCCTGGAGACCGAGGGGCATAGAGGAGTGGTGCGGCGCTTCTGCGGTCAGATCGGACCATTCCCGGGAGCGCGTCGGTCACCGGAGCCCTGAGGCTCGAAGATGAGAGCTGCGATGATGCGGCAAGCCGTTGGGTCGGTGTGGCCGTGAGCGGCCAGGCACTCCACCCGCTCGCAGGACGGCCGGCGCCGCCCGAACTCCTCGTCAACGTGCCGCGGCTCGTCACCGAGTATTACGCGCGCCGCCCCGATCCCGATCACCCTGGAGAGCGCGTCGCCTTCGGCACCTCGGGGCATCGCGGCTCGTCGCTGCGCGGCTCTTTCAACGAGGCCCACATCCTCGCCATGACCCAGGCGATCGTGGAGGAGCGGCGCGCGCGGGGCGTCACCGGGCCGCTCTTCCTCGGTGTCGACACCCACGCGCTCTCCGAGCCGGCTTCGCCTCTACGCTCGAGGTGCTCGCGGCGAACGGCGTCGAGGTGGTCGTGCAGGAGGGACGCAGCTACACGCCGACGCCGGTAGTCTCGCACGCGATCTTGGCTCACAACCGCGCGCACACGTCGCGCTTGCCGACGGCATCATCGTGACGCCGTCCCACAATCCGCCCGAGGAGGGCGGCTTCAAGTACAACCCGCCCCACGGCGGCCCGGCCGACACGGCGGCCACGCGCCGTATCGAGGAGCGTGCCAACGCCCTGCTCCGCGCCGGGCTCGCCGGGGTGGCGCGCATGCCCCTCGCGCGCGCGCTCCGCGCCGCCACCACGCACTGGCACGACTACGTCCGGCCCTACGTCGAGGACCTGCGCCACGTCGTCGACCTCGACGCGGTAGCGCGGGCAGGCCTCCGTCTCGGCGTCGATCCGCTCGGCGGCGCGAGCGTCGAATACTGGGGGCGGATCGCTGACACATATCGGCTCGACCTCACGATCGTGAACCGCCGCATCGACCCCACCTTCGCCTCGCTGCGCGTCGACTGGGACGGCCGCATCCGGATGGACTGCTCTTCACGCTACGCGATGGCGGGTCTCGTCGAGTTGCGCGACCGCTTCGATCTCGCCTTCGGGAACGACGCCGACGCCGACCGTCACGGCATCGTCACGACGGACGCCGGCCTCCTCGATCCCAACCACTACCTCACTGTCGCGGTCTGGTATCTCTTCCAGCACCGGCCCGACTGGCGGCCGGAGGCGGCGGTCGGCAAGACGCTCGTCTCGAGCGCGATGATCGACCGCGTGGCGGCCGCTCTCGGGCGGCGTGTCGTCGAGATGCCGGTCGGCTTCAAATGGTTCGTCGACGGCCTCCTCGGCGGGACGCTCGGCTTCGCTGGTGAGGAGAGTGCCGGGGCGTCGTTCCTCCGTCACGACGGCACCGTCTGGACGACCGACAAGGACGGGATCCTGCTCGATCTGCTGGCCGCCGAGATCACCGCCGTGACCGGGCGCGATCCCGGCCAGCTTTACGCGGAGCTCGACGGCGCGATTCGGGAGCACGGTCTACGAGCGTACCGACGTGCCGGCCACCGCCGAGGAGAAGGCTGTGCTCGCCCGGCTGTCGCCAGCGGCCGTGCGTGCGATCGAGCTGGCCGGTGAGCCGATCGTCGCCCGGATCACGACCGCGCCCGGCAACGACGCCCCGATCGGCGGCGTCAAGGTCATTACGCCGAGCGGCTGGTTCGCGGCGCGCCCGTCCGGTACCGAGGCCGTCTACAAGATCTACGCCGAGAGCTTTCGTGGGGAGGAGCATCTGCGCGCGATCCAGACGGAGGCGCGAGAGATCGTGGCCGCCGCGCTTGCAGGCGGCCGGGACCTGACCGACCTTCAGTCGCTCCGAGATCGGCTTCTTGCTATTTTCATTCGTTCGAAAGTGCGTGGCCGAGTGTGGCGCGCGGCGAAAAAAGGAGCGTGACGAAAATGCTCGGCTATGACCGAGATCTCTACATGCTTGCGTTCGATCACCGCGGCTCGTTCCAGAAGCAGCTCCTCGGGATCACGGGAGTCCCGACGCCCGAGGAAGCGGCCCGCATCTCGGATACCAAAGCGTTGATCTTCGAGGGGTTCCTCGAAGCCCATGCGACGGGGAAGTTGGGCGACGGCGCCGGCATCCTCGTCGACGAGGAATTCGGCGCACCCGTGGCGAGGCGCGCCAAGGAGATGGGGATCGTGCTCGCCATGCCCGCCGAGGCGAGCGGGCGCGACGAGTTCGATTTCGGGTACGGGGACGACTTCGCTCGCCACATCGAGGCGTTCGATCCGACGTTCACGAAGGTCCTGGTGCGCTACAACCCCGAGGGCGATCCTGGGGTCGAACGAACGGCAGACGGCGCGGCTTCGTCGTCTGGGGGACTGGCTGCACGCGCACGGGCGGAAGTTCCTCTTCGAGCTCCTGGTGCCCGCCACCGCCGCGCAGCTCGCCGCCGTCGAGGAAGACCACGAGCGCTACGATCGCGAGGTCCGACCCGGCCTCGTCGTGCGTTCGATCGCCGCTCTGCAGGCCGCCGGCGTGGAGGCCGACGTCTGGAAGATCGAGGGGCTCGACGAGCGTGCCGACTGCCAGCGGGTAGCCGAGCAGGCCCGCCGCGGGGGACGTGACGGCGTCGCCTGCATCGTGCTCGGTCGGGGGGCCAGTTTCGCCGCGCGTCGAGCGGTGGCTGCGCGCGGGTGCGGGGTGCCGGGCTATCGGGGTTTCGCCATCGGCCGGACGATCTGGTGGGACGCCGCTGGTCGGCTTCCGCGACGGGAAGCTCTCCCGTGCCGCGGCCGCCACGCGCATCGCGAACAACTACCTACGGGCGGTCGACGTCTATCGAGCGGCAGCGGCGTGACAGCAAAGAAGGAGGCAGCACAATGACGATCAAAGTTGGCATCAACGGCTTCGGACGGATCGGCCGGCTGGTGTACCGCGTGATGCGCGAGCACTATTCGGACCAGATGGACGTCGTCGCCGTCAACGATGTCGGAAACCCGAAGATCATGACCCATCTCCTCAAGTACGATACGAACTACGGCCGTTTCCCGGCGAGGTGCGGGCCACGGCCGAGGGGTTCGTTGCGGACGGCGACGAGGTCAGAATCCTCGCCGAGCGGGACCCGGCGCGGCTGCCATGGAAGCAGCTGGGGGTCGAGGTGGTGGTCGAGTCGACGGGATTCTTTCGCGAGGCGTCGAAGGCGCGCGCGCATCTCGAGGCCGGAGCCAAGAAGGTGATCATCACCGCCCCAGGAAAGAACGAGGACATTACTATCGTTCTCGGTGTCAACGAGCGGGGCTATGATCCGGCCACGCCACCACATCATCTCGAATGCGTCGTGCACGACCAATGGCTTGGCGCCGGTCGCCAAGGTGCTGTTCGACCGGTTCGGTATCGAGAAGGGGATTCTCACCACCGTGCACTCCTATACGAACTCGCAACGGCTGCTCGATCTCGAAGCTGCCGACGCGCGCGATGCGCGCGCGGCCGGCATGAACATCGTCCCGTCGGAGACCGGGGCGGCGAAGGCGGTGGGGCTCGTCATCCCGGAGCTGAAGGGCAAGTTCACCGGGATGGCCTTCCGGGTGCCGACCTCCACGGTCTCGGTGATCGATTTCACCGCCGTGCTGTCGCGAGCCGCGACCGCGGAGGCCATCAACGCCGCGATGAAGGAATACGCCGAGGGGCAGATGAAGGGCATCCTCGCCTACACCGAGGAGCCGCTCGTCTCGAGCGATCTGAAAGGCGATCCACACTCGTCGACCTTCAGCGCCCTAGACACGCTCGTGATTGGCGGTGACCTGGCCAAGGTGGTGGCGTGGTACGACAACGAGTGGGGGTACTCCCTGCGGGTGGCCGACCTGGTCGCGTACGTCGCCGAAAAGGGCGCGCGCGGATGAACAAGAAGACGGTGCGCGATACGGATGTCGCCGGCAAGCGCGTCCTCGTCCGCGTCGATTTCAACGCTCCCCCTGAGAACGGCACGGTGAGCGACGACGCGCGCATCCGCGCTGCCCTGCCGACGATCCGCTACCTGATCGATCATGGTGCGATGCCGATCCTCTGCTCGCACCTCGGTCGGCCTAAGGGGAAACCGGCGCCGGCTTTCAGCTTGGCACCGGTCGCCAAGCGGCTGAGCGAGCTTCTCGATCGACCGGTCGAGATGGCTCCCGACTGTGTCGGTCCCGCGGTCGAGCGCCTGAGTCGTGCGATGAAACCTGGCGACGTCCTCCTCCTCGAGAACCTGCGTTTTCACGGTGAGGAGGAGGCGAACGATCCGGGGTTCGCCCGGGCGCTCGCTGCGCTCGCCGATCTCTATGTCGACGACGCATTCGGCTCGGCCCATCGCGCGCACGCGTCGACCACTGGCGTGGCGGCCCACCTGCCAGCAGTCGGCGGCTTCCTGATGGAACGGGAGCTGGACATCCTGGGCGGTGCGTTGGCCGATCCTGCGCGGCCGTTCGTCGCGATCCTCGGCGGTGCCAAGGTATCCGACAAGATCGGAGTGATCGAGCACTTGCTCGGCGCAGTGGACGCGCTACTCGTCGGCGGCGGAATGGCCAACACGTTTCTCAAGGCGCAGGGGAAGGAGATCGGTGCGTCGCTTGCCGAGAACGACAAGGTCGACGTGGCGAAGGCCCTTCTCCAGCGAGCCGGCCAGAAGCTCGTGCTCCCGGTGGACGTCGTGATCGCCGAGCGCGCGTCCGCCGACTCGCCGAGACGCACGGTGAGCGTCGACGAGGTGCCGACAGGATGGCGGATCCTGGACGTCGGCCCGAGGACGCTCGACGCATTCGAGCGATGCCTGCGCGGCGCGCGGACCGTCGTGTGGAACGGCCCGATGGGCGTCTTCGAGATCGAGCCTTTCCAGCCGGCACGGTCGCGCTCGCTCGCGTCCTGACGGATCTTCGTGGGGCAACCACGATCGTCGGCGGCGGCGACTCCGCGGCCGCGGTGGAGCAGGCGGGTGTCGCGGACAAGATGACGCACGTCTCGACCGGCGGCGGAGCGTCGCTGGAGTTTCTCGAAGGGCGCGAGCTTCCCGGCGTCGCTGCCCTACTGGACAGATGATGACGAAAGGAGGGCAGTGAACGGTGGTCGGCCAGCGCACAATCACCCGCATCATCGGTCGCGAGATCCTCGACAGCCGCGGCAATCCGACCGTCGAGGTGGAGGTAGCGCTGGCCAGCGGGGCGAGCGGCCGTGCGGCGGTGCCCTCGGGGGCATCGACGGGCGAGCGGGAAGCAGTCGAGCTCCGTGATGGCGACGCGCGGCGGTATCTCGGCAAGGGGGTGCTGAAGGCGGTGGAGAACGTCAACGGAGAAATCACGCGCGCCCTCGTCGGTCGCGACGCGTCCGCGCAGGCCGAGATCGACGCGACCCTGATCGAGCTCGATGGCACGGAGAACAAGTCCCGCCTTGGCGCCAACGCGATCCTCGGCGTGTCCCTGGCCGTCGCGAATGCCGCCGCCGCGCACTGCGGAGCTTCCGCTGTTTGCGTATCTCGGCGGTCCGAACGCCCGCGACCTCCCGGTCCCGATGATGAACGTGCTGAACGGTGGAGCGCACGCGGACAACAATCTCGACTTCCAGGAGTTCATGATTCTTCCCCTCGGCGCGGACGGCTTCACGGAGGCGCTGCGTACTGGAGCGCGAGGTCTTCCACCAGCTGCGCAAGGTGCTGCGAGAGCGGGGCTGCAACACGGGCGTCGGTGACGAGGGAGGATTCGCCCCCGACCTCCACTCGAACGAGGAAGCGCTCACGGTGATCGTGCAAGCGATCGAGCGCGCGGCCGCCGGCCCGGAGAGGACGTCGGTCTGGCACTGGACGTCGCGGCGAGCCGAGTTCTTCCAGGAAGGTAGGTACCGGCTGGCGGCGGAGGCTCTGGTCGAGCGGAGCGCCGAGGACATGATTGCCTGGTACCACGACCTGGTCGGCAGGTACCCCATCGTCTCGATCGAGGACGGCCTCGGAGAGAACGACTGGGAGGGGTGGAAAAAGCTCACCGCGTCGTTGGGCGCGCGCGTTCAGCTGGTCGGCGACGATCTCTTCGTGACCAACACGAAGATCCTCGCGCGCGGCATTCGAGAGAGGGTTGCCAACTCGATTTTGATCAAGGTGAACCAGATCGGCACGCTGACGGAGACACTCGACGCCGATTGAGATGGCGAAGCGCGCCGGCTACACCGCGATCGTCTCGCACCGCTCCGGCGAGACCGAGGATACGACGATCGCCGACGTCGCCGTGGCGGCCAATACCGGACAGATCAAGACCGGTTCGCTGTCGCGAACCGATCGCACGGCGAAGTACAATCAGCTGCTGCGCATCGAAAGCGCCCTCGGCCGGAGCGCGCGATATCCCGGCCGGGCGGCGTTTCACAGGCTGTGAGGGCGTGCCCCGGATGCCCGGCGGAATCTGCTCCACCAGAGGCACAGGGCCCAAGGAGTGACCGGCGCGATGCAGCTGCGGGCGCACAAGACCAAGATCATCGCCACCGATCGGTCCGGCCTCGGCGTCGCGCGCCGTGATGGAGGACATGATCCAGGCCGGGATGGACGTCGCGCGCCTGAACTTCTCCCACGGCGGCTTCGACGACCACTGCCGCAACATCGAGAACCTGCGCGCCGCGGCGCGCGCTGCCGGCCGCGACGTGGCGATTCTGGCGGATCTTCCCGGTCCCAAGATCCGCCTCGGCGCGATCGCCGGCGAGCCGGTCATGCTCGTCTCGGGGCAGACCTTCACGCTCACGACCGAAGAGGTCACGGGCGGTCCGGCAGGGGCGTTCGTGAGCTTGCCGCGGTTGCCACAGAGTCGCGAAGCCGGGTGACGATGTGTTCGTAGACGATGGGCTCATTCATCTGGAAGTCGAGGCGGTCGCCGGCACCGAAGTACGCTGCCGGGTGGTGGTCGGTGGCGAGATTCGTTCACGCAAAGGCGTCAACCTTCCGGGGCTCGATCTCGGTATCCGCCGCCTTCACCGACCATGATCGCCGGTGCCTCGACGTTCGCGCTCCGGCACGGCGTGGACGCGGTGAGCCAGTCGTTCGTGGAGTCAGCCGCCGATGTGGAGTGTGTGCGCGAGGCGGCCCACGCCCTCGGCTATCAGCCCTTCGTGATTGCCAAGATCGAACGGGCACGGGCCCTCGAGCGGGTGGACGAGATTCTCGCATCCGCCGACGGTCTGATGATCGCGCGCGGCGATCTGGGCGTCGAGGTGCCGATCGAGCAGATCGCCGTGCTTCAGAAGGGCCTCATGCGCAAGGCGATCCGGGCCGGGAAACCGGTCATCACCGCCACGCAGATGCTGGAGTCGATGACGCACAGTCGACGGCCGACCCGCGCGGAGGCGACCGACGTGGCCAACGCCATTCTCGACGGCACGGACTGCGTGATGCTCTCAGCCGAATCGGCCAGCGGGATGTACCCCGTCGAATCCGTCGCCACTCTGGCGCGGATCGCCGCCGCGATCGAACCGCATCGCTCGCGCTTCGATCTCTGGGAGCGGATGAAGACGCTACCGCAAGAGGTTGATACGGATCTCTACGATCTCGTTGCCATCGCAGCGGAGGCAGTCATGGAGTTCGGCAAGTCCGCCGCCGTCGTCGTTGCGACGGAGGCCGGTCGGACTGCGAGGACCATCGCTCGTTTTCGGCTGCCGGTGTGGATCGCGGCGGTGACACCGCGCGAGCCGGTAGCTCGGCACCTGCTCCTTTCTTATGGCGTACACCCGGTCTGGCAGACCGGCCCGGTCACGGACTGGGATGCCTTCACTCGCGAGTGGGTGGCTTCGCACGGTCTTTCAGGGCCCATGGCCGTGCTGCTCCACGGGCCATCAGCGGATCATCCGCACGCGAAGCACACCATGGAGTTGATCGATCTCGGTAAGTAACTGAGAGGTAGTCGGACGATGAAAGTTGGCATCGTGGGCTGTGGCATGGTCGGCTCGGCATCGGCGTTCGCGCTCGTGATGCGCGGGGTTGGCCGAGAGGTCGTGTTGGTGGACGTGAATCGCCCGCGCGCCGAGGCCGAGGCGAATGACATCTATCCACGCGGTCCCCTTCGCGCACCCGCTGACGGTGCGCGCGGGGAACTACGCGGACCTGGTGGACTGCCCCGTCGTGGTGATCGCCGCTGGTGTCGCGCAGAAGCCGGGCGAAACCCGACTTCAGCTGCTCGAACGGAACGCCGCCGTGCTCGGTGCGGTGGTGCCCTCGGTGCTGGAGTACGCCCCCGACGCGGTGCTTCTGGTGGTCTCCAATCCAGTGGACATCATGACGCATTTGGCGGCGCATTTCGCCGCCAAGCGCGGCGTGTCGGCTACGCGTGTCATCGGCTCAGGCACCACGCTCGACACGGCCCGTTTCCGCACGCTGCTCGGGCGTCATTTCGACGTGGACCCGCAGCACGTCCACGCGTACGTGCTGGGGGAGCATGGAGACTCCGAGGTGCTCACCTGGTCGCAGGCGACGATCGCCGGCATGCATCTCGATGACTTCGTGAAGGTTCGCGGAACCCCGCTCACGCCCGGAGACCGGCAGCAGATCGACGAGCAGGTGCGCCGCGCTGCCTACCACATCATCGCTGGCAAAGGCGCGACGTATTACGGCATCGGCAGTGCGGTGGCGCGGATCGTCGACGTGATCCTGCACGATCAGCGTGCCATCCTTACCGTCTGCCGCCGTATCGAGGACGTGCCGGAGTTCGCGGGCGTCACTTTCGCGCTGCCGCATCTGCTCACCGGCAGCGGCGCCCTCGCGACGATCGCACCCCTCCTAGACGATGTAGAACGGACCTCTTTGCAGCGCAGCGCGTCCATCCTGCGCGACGCGATCGGCTCGCTGCAGCTAGCGTCCGGTCTCTCGTAGAGGAGCACCTGACCCGATGAGCGACCGGCCACCGACCGATGAGGACCCGAACCGGCTCTCGGTCGATGAGGATCTGAACAGGCTCCAGGTTACGACGCTGCAGTACTACTTGCACGAGAGCAACCCGGCGAACGGCCTGATCCGCGACAAGACCGAGCCCGGCGCGCCCGCCAGCATCGCTGCCGTGGGCCTCGCTCTGGCGGCCATCCCGGTGCTCGTCGAACGCGGCGTGATCTCCCGCGAGTTCGCCCCCGAGTTCGTGCTTCGAAGGCTGCGCTTCTTTCGCGACAGCCCGCAGGGGCCGGAGCGCGGATGCAACTGGCTACCGGGGCTTCTACTACCACTTCCTCGACATGAAGACCGGTCGCCGCGTTTGGGACTGCGAGCTGTCCACGATCGACTCGGCCTTCCTGTTCGCCGGGATGCTCACCTGCGCTGCCTACTTCGACGCGGACACCGAGGAGGAGGCCGAGGTCCGCCGGCTGGCGGACGAGCTCTACCGCCGGGCGGACTGGCAGTGGGCGCTGAACGGCGGCGCGGCGGTCTCCCACGGCTGGCGGCCCGAGACGCGGTTTCATCCCGTACATCTGGACCGGCTACGACGAGGCGCTCCTGGTGTACCTGCTCGGCCTCGGCTCGCCGACGTTTCCGCTGCCGCCCGAGAGCTACGCCGCCTATTGTTCGACCTACCAGTGGAAGAAGATCTACGGCCGCGAGCTTCTCTATTCCGGGCCGCTGTTCACGCACCAGCTCTCGCACCTCTGGATCGATTTCCGCCTCATCCGTGACGCGTTCATGCGCGACCACGGCAGCGACTACTTCGAAAACAGCCGCCAGGCGACCTACGTCCATCAGGAGTACGCGCGGCGCAACCCGCTCGAGTTCGCCGGCTACGGCGAATATTGCTGGGGCATCACGGCGACCGACGGTCCCGGTTGGGAGGAGCGGCGGGTGAATGGCATCGAGCGGCAGTTCTTCGGCTATCATGCGCGCGGAGCACCCTATGGCCCCGACGACGGAACGTTGGCGCCGTGGGTGGTGGTCGCCTCGCTCCCGTTCGCTCCGGAGATCGTGATCCCCACCGATCCGCGCCATGGCCCAGCTCGACCTCGGCGCGACGAAGCGCTACGGCTTCAAGCCCTCATTCAATCGAGACGTACGCGATGCCGGACAGCCCGACGGGCTGGTGGGTCACCCCCTACCACTTCGGGATCGACCAAGGCCCGGTGGTCCTCATGATCGAGAACTACCGCACCGGCCTGATCTGGGACATCATGCGCCGGTGCCCGTACGTGATGGCAGGACTGCGCCGGGCGGGCTTCCAGGGCGGCTGGCTCTGAAGACGCTTCCCGTCGATTCGTGTGCATGCCGCCCCATCGGCCGATCATGGCGCCTCCGTGACGTTCCTAACCGAGGTGACGTCATTCGACCCGCTCGAGCGGGAGCACGAGGCGCGCGGGTCCAACCAGCCCGGCGGAGCTGTTGACCGCGGAGCGCGCCGGTCGCGCCGGCGCACAGGACGGCGACGTATGTCGGCCGCTTCGGATGGCAGCTGCCGGTTGCGACGATGGCGTTTCCGAAACAGGGACGGGTGCGGATCTCGCACGTGCCCGCTCCCTTGAACGTCGCTTCGCAGTCGGCGTCGCCGGTGTTCGGGTTACAGGTTCGATACGGCGCCCGCGAGCAGACGCCGTCGACCGGCCCCTCATCGCAGAGCTCGTCCGTGCCGCATACGCCCGAGTCACAATCGTTCGGTGTCGGCTGGCCGGCGCAGAAACACGCATCCTGCATTCCAGGACGCCGCCGCTTGCATTGCGCCTGCGCCTCGGTGCGCGCCGTGCCGGTCGTGAGCGGCTGGAGGTCGATCGGGCAGCCGACCGATGCTCGTTCCCTGCGGCAGGCAGTCGTTCGAGGTGGCCCCGAAGCGTCCGCTGCCGCTCTCGGCGTCGCAGGGGGCGTCCGGAGTCGCTCCGCCGTCGCACTTGCCATCCTTACGCCCGTCGTGTGGGGCCTTGTCGCCGGAGCACACCGGGCATGGGCGCGCCACTTCGGCTCCCATGAACACGGCCGTCGTGAGGGCAAAGCGTATCTCGCCGCAGCCGCTCTCGGTGTTGACGCTGCCGGTCAAGGGCACACGCAGCTTGTTCACGACGCAGACCGGAATGCCTCCCGAGGAGAGCGCGACCGGCGCGCCGAACGGCGCCTCGGGCTCGCCGCCGCTGACGCTGCAGGCGGGCTCGCCGGCGGTGCACGCGAGCTCGAAGCCGAGACGTTGACCGCCTGGCCAGGGCTGGTCGTGAGAGATGCCCGTCCAGCCGAGGTCGACCTGGGCGCCGTCGCGGATCTGATAGAGGACGGGTACGCGCGCCGGCGTGGGTATGCCCGACGCCGCGGGCGCGCCGGGCGCCGCAGGTGAGCTCGACGCCGCGGGCGTCGCCGGCGCGGATGACGCGCCCGGGGCTGCGAGTGCCGCCACGAACGCTGCCAGCGTCGCCGTGAGCAATGTGAAGGCGACGGTCGCGCGCGCGCGTGACATCACTGTTTCGCGAGCTTCTCGATCTCGGCCCATTCGGACGCCTCGACCGGCATCACCGAAAGGCGCGGCTGCCGAACGAGTGCAAACGACGCCAGCGACGGTAGCGCTTTGAGCTCCGCGAGCGTGACCGGTCGCGGCAGGCGCTTCACCGCCGCCACGTCGACGACCACCGCTCGCTCATCCTTACCCTTCGGATCCGGGTATCCGGCGGAAAGCGCGGTGGCGATGCCGATCACCGCCTTCTCGTCGCCGGTGTGGTAGATGAGCACCCGGTCGCCGCGCGCGATCGCACGCAGGTGCTTGCGGGCGACGGGGTTCTTCACGCCGTCCCAGGTCGTGCGCTGATCGCGTTCGAGGTGGTCGAACGAATAGGCGGTTGGTTCGGTCTTGAAGAGCCACATCCGCGCCATGCGTCCTCCTGCCGGGCGCCGTGCCGGTCACTCGGCGGAGCCTACACACGCGGCGCGAGGCTGGTCAATGTCGCTCGGGCTTGACCTGCGACGCGACGCCGACGCATCGTCCGGACATTCGACGAAGGAGGATTGCCATGAAACCCGTGCTTCTCTTCACCGTCACCTTGGTGCTTCTCGGCGCCGCGCCCGCCCACGCCGTCACCTTCTTCACGCCGATGGCCAGAGCAGAGGGTACTGGCCACCCTCGCATGCCGAGCCGTCAACGTCGGCAAGAAACCGGTCGCGATCACCATCACGCGCGGCGACCTCAACGGATCAGACGCTCAGATATCGTGTACCAGCGTCGCCCCCGGCTCGGGATGCGCCACCGTCCCGACCGGTACCACGCTCAGCTATTGCCGATTCGACTTCGAAGGCAGCAAGCGGGCGGTTCGCGGTTCGCTCACAGTGGACGACACCGACGGCACGCGCCTCCTCGTCGAGGCGCGCTAGGTGAGCGCCGACGACGTCGATCGTCGTCTCGTCTGGCACGGCGTGATGCTCTTCTTTCTCGGCCTGCTCGCCGGTGCGTGCGTGCCGCTCTACGCCAATCCGCGCATGGGCCTGGCGGCGCATCTCGGCGGTGTGACGGCAGGCACCTTCCTCGCCGTCGTCGGGCTTTTCTGGAGCCGGATCCGGCTCGCGGCGACCGCCGCCGTCGCCGCATTCTGGCTGACGCTGTACGGCACCTACGTCAGCGTGCTCGGACTCGTGCTCGCCGCCATCCTCGGGACCAGCAACTCGACGCCGATTGCGGGCGCCGGGTACGCCGGGACGCTGTGGGAGGAGACGCTCGTCGACGTCGCGCTCGTGACGTCCGCGGCCGCCATGCTGGTCGCGTGCCCGCTGCTGCTCTGGGGGCTCCGCGCTTCGCGGGCGGCGTCCTGACGACGCGTTCCCGGTGCGCTTCGAGCGCGACGTGAGCCGAGGGCAACTGGAGTGACTCGCGTGGTCCTCCTGGTCGCGCTGGCGCTCGCGCTCGGCGCGGCGTGGTGGAGCGGTGCCTACTCGCACGCGACGCCGGAGCGTGTCGCGGCGTTGGTCGAGCGCGCCGGCATCTTCGGTCCGATCGCATTCGTCGCGCTGTTTGCCGCGGCGGAGCTCGTGCAGGTGCCGGGCGCGCTGTTCGTGGTGGCGGCCGCCCTGCTCTGGCCGGTGTCGGTCGCGCTTCCGACCGCGTATCTCGGCGCGCTCATCGCCTCGGTGGTCGTGTTCGTGGTCGCGCGGCGGCTCGTGCCGGAAGCGCTGCGTGAGCGCCTGCCCGAGCGGCTCCTCCGCTACGAGGCGCGCCTCGTGACGCACGGGCTCACGACGGTGATTGCGCTGCGCCTGGTGTTGTTTCTCGCGCCCGCGGCCCATTGGCTGCTCGGTGCGTCGCGGGTCTCGTTCCGCGACTTCCTGCTCGGTACGGCGATCGGCATCGCGCCGGGCGTGATCGCCCTCGTGCTGCTCGGCCGCCAGGCGTTCGACAACGCGGACGTGCTGCGTCCCTGGCTGCTCGGCGCGCTCGCGCTCGGCGCCGTTCTCGTTGTCGTGCGTCGCGCCCGCGCGGCGCGGCGTAGAGTCACCCGGGCGTCGTCATCCTCATGAACAAACGGAGGCCGAGCGCCGAGTCCTCTATGCTACCAACCGCAATCGCCCGACTCGCGCGAACGCTTCGAAATCGCGATCGCGAGTCACCAGACCAACATCATGATCGAGGCAACTCTGCGTGATGAGAGTGTCGGCAAGCCTCGCGCGCCGCCTCGCTCGTAGGACCTTAGCGCGGAGGAAACCGGCTCGTTCCCAGTACCCTTCCAGAACGTCGAGTCGTGGGAGCTGCGTGAGAAGACGCTCGATCCTCCCCGGCAGCTTCGGATCGCTGAGCAGTTCGGTCAGAACGACGGGTGGTACGCACACCTGTCGATCAGCCAGCGCGCGCTCGACAACGGCGGTGTCCGGGCCCTCGTCTCCGCTCAGGAACGCGATCCACGAGCTGGTGTCGACAGCAATCATGCGCGGTCTTCGCGCAATGCTCGCCAGTCGATCGAGAAGGCAACCTTACCCTTCGACTGCCGAAGCCCGTCGTAGGCTTTCCCAGCCGCCACGAGCTCCAATCCTCGGCGGATCGTCGCCGTCAGATTCTCGCCCGTCGATCGCTGGGCCTTCTCGAGAAGGGCGACCGGCAGTTGCACGGTCACCTTGCGCGCGGTGCTCATGGTGCGGACAGTACCAGCCATCATGCCATACGGCAATATGGCACTTGGTGGTCGCACGAAGGAAGCGAAGTCCTAACGCCGCAGCCGATGATCGCATGGGTTCGCGCGCAGGCGACCGTCCGGCCCGCTGACGTACGCGTTGCTCTCGTTCCGCCCGCGGCAGAGATCCTCGTGGCAACGCTGCTCCGACCCGTACCATGCTTTCGCCTTCGCGGTATCGCAGTCGAACGGACTGGTCGGCCGGCCGGTATCGAGGGTGATCTTGGATTGCTTCGGGCGCTTCGCCGGTGTGGCCTTCGACGCGCCGAGGCAGGCCAATCCGAGAACGACGACGACCGGCAGCCACGTCACTCTGGCAGTTCCGAGCATGAGGCCAGACGCTACCAGCGTTGCGAAGATCGGTCTCTAGCTTCGAGTATCCCGTCGCCGTGACGTCC
Organism: uncultured delta proteobacterium; assembly: GCA_963846105.1. Lineage (GTDB taxonomy): Bacteria > Desulfobacterota > Binatia > UTPRO1 > UTPRO1 > CAWJUT01. Next base: position 103,920 of record CAWJUT010000017.1, on the reverse strand, counting down.
GGCGCCGTGCGAGCGGGACGCGTCCCGTCTCGGTGCGTCGGCGATCGATCCGCCGGCACGCACGCGATTCGGCGGCTCGCGTCCGGCGAGCGCCGCGCTCAGGTTGCGCGCCGCCAGCGTCGCCATGCGCCGCCGTGTCGCCGTGGTGGCGCTGGCGACGTGCGGTGTGAGCACGACGGTGGTGAGCGCGCGCAGCGCCGCGGGTACCTCGGGCTCACGCTCGTAGACGTCGAGCCCGGCGCCGGCGATGCGCCCGGCGGTGAGGGCGCGGACGAGCGCCCGCTCATCCACCACCGGGCCGCGGCTGGTGTTCACGAGAATCGCCGTCCGCTTCATGCGCGCCAGCTCACGAGCGCCGATCAGGTGGCGGGTCGCTGCGGTGAGCGGGACGTGAAGCGAGACGAAGTCGGCGTGCGTGAGGAGATGGCGGAGCGAGACGTGCGTTGCGCCGGCGGGCGGCCGGCGCAGACGGCGGCGCTGCGCGTACAGCACTCGCATGCCGAAACCGCGCGCGCGACGGGCGACCGCGGCACCGATCCTTCCCAGGCCGACGATGCCGAGCGTCGCGCCGTGCACGTCGGTGCCGAGGAGTTGGTCGGGTGCCCAGCCGCGCCAGGCGCCCGAGCGCACCAGGCGGTCTCCTTCAGCCACGCGGCGCGCGGCGGCGAGCAGCAAGGCGAAGGCGAGGTCGGCGGAGGTCTCGGTCAGCACGTCGGGCGTGTTGGTGATCACGATGCCACGCGCCGTGGTCGCGGCGAGGTCGATGTTGTCGTAGCCGACCGCGCAGTTGGCGATCGCGCGCAAGCGCGGCGCGACCGCGAGCAGGTCGGCGTCGATGCGCTCGGTGAGGAGACAGAGAAGCCCGTCGGCGCGACGGAGACCCCGGGCGAGTGTGGCGCGCGGGATCGGTTGCGGCCCGCGATAGGTGTGGAGGGTGGCGCCGCGCAGCGCCGCCCGTGCTTCGGACGGCAGAGGGTAGGTTGCGAAGACGATCGGGCGACGGCCCCTGCCGCCCGTCGACTTCGCCGATGCGCGCGCGCGTTGCCTGGACGAGCGCGCCGTCAAATTCCGAGGCGCTTCATCATGCGGTAGAGCGTCGTGCGGTCGATGCCGAGCGCGCGCGCCGCTTCGGCGCGCTGGCCGTCCGCGGCCGTCGAGCGCGGCGCGGATGCGCGTCGGCGGCGGCGCGGTCGAGCGCCTCCTGCAGCGTGCCGTCGGCCGGCGCGCGGCGGCGCTCGGCGCGCGGCTCGCTCGAGCAGCAGGTCCTCGGGCGTGATCGTCGTCGCCGCGCGCCAGCACGACGGCGCGCTCGATCGGCGTTCTCGAGCTCGCGCACGTTGCCCGGCCAGGCGTGCGCGAGCGAGCGCCTGCTCGGCCTCGGGCGAGAACGCGAGCTGGCGGCCCGCCTCGCGCGGCGTGGCGGGCGAGGAAGTGGCGCGCCAGCGGCAGGATGTCCTCGCGCCGCTCGCGCAGCGGCGCGCAGCTGGATCGGGATCACGTTCAGGCGGAAGAAGAGGTCCTCGCGGAAGCGGCCGGCGGCGACCTCGTCGCGCAGCACGCGGTTGGTCGCGGCGACGACGCGCACGTCGACCGCGCGCGGCGTCGACGCCGCCGACCGCGCAGCACCTCGCCCTCCTGCAGCACGCGCAGCAGCTTGGCCTGGAAGTCGGGGCCGATCTCGCCGATCTCGTCGAGGAAGAGCGTGCCGCCGCTGGCGCGCTCGAAGCAGCCGGCGCGCGCGGCGACGGCGCCGGTGAAGGCGCCCTTCTCGTGGCCGAACAGCTCGCTCTCGAGCACGCCCTCGGCGAACGCCTTGCAGTTGACGGCGACGAACGGCTGGCCGACGCGCTCGCTCCAGTAGTGCAGCAGGCGCGCGACCAGCTCCTTGCCGGTGCCGCTCTCGCCCTGGATCAGCACGGTCGCGCGGCTCGGCGCGACGCGCCGCACGAGCGTCGAGCAGCTCGCGGCTGCGCGGGCTCTCGGCGACCATCGTGCTCGGGCGCGTAGCGGCTCGCCGACCTCCTGGCGCAGGTAGCGGTTCTCGCGCTCGAGCCGGGTGAGCTCGAGCGCGCGCGCGACCAGCGCGCGCAGCTCGTCGTTGTCGAACGGCTTGGTGACGTAGTCGAAGGCGCCCTCGCGCATCGCCGCGACCGCCGACGGCACGCTGCCGTAGCGCGGTGAGCAGGATCACCGGCAGGTCCGGGCGCCGGGCGCGCAGCCGGCGCAGCAGCTCGATGCCGTCCATGCCGGGCATCTTCCAGTCGGTGACGACGACGTCGGCGCCGCGCTCGTCGAGCGCCGCGAGCGCCGCGGCGCCGCTGCGCGCACGTCTCGCACTCGTAGCCGGCGCGGCCGAGCGCCATGGCGACGACGCTCGGCCATGCGCGGCTCGTCGTCGACGACGAGGACGCGCGGCTTCATGCGGCGACCGCCGCGCCGCGCGCGGCCGGCAGGCGGATCGCGAAGCGCGCGCCGCCGCCGGCGCGGTCGCCGACGTCGATCGTGCCGCCGTGCGCCTCGACGATCTGGCGCGCGACCGCGAGCCCGAGCCCGGTGCCGCGTGCGCGCGTCGTGAAGAACGGCTCGAAGATGCGCGCGCGCAGCTCGGCGCGGCACGCCCGGACCGCGAGTCGGCGACGGCGATCTCGACGCGCGTCGCCGGCGCGCGCGCGCCTCGAGCGCACCTCGCCGCCGGCGCGGCGACGCCTCGGCGGCGTTGGCGAGGAGGCCGAGCAGCACCTGGCACACCAGGTCGGGATCGGCGCGCAGCGCCGGCAAGCTCGGCCGGGGCGTCGCGGCGAACCCGCACGCCGCGTCGCGCCGAGCTCCTCGCGCGGCGAGCAGCACCGCGCGGTCGAAGAGCTCGGGTACACCGCGACCGCGCCGCGGCTCGAGCTGCGGCGGCCGCGCGAAGGCGAGCAGCGACGCTGATGACGTTGCTCAGGCGGTCGATCTCGGCGGTGATGAAGGCGCAGGCGCGCTGCGCCTCGGCGTCGTCGGTCGGCACCGGCTCTCGCCGAGCCCCTGCGCCGCCGAGCGGATCGACGGCGAGCGGGATTGCGCACCTCGTGGGCGATCGCCGTGGCGAGCTGCCCGAGCGCCGCGAGCTTCTCGCTCTGCGCCAGGCGCGCGCGCGCGGCGCTGATCGTCTCGATCTGCGCCTGGATGACCGCCGCTGCCTGCCGATCGCGGCGCCGTGCCTCGACCACGCAGCCGAGGAGGAAGCCGAGGAGCGCGAACGACGTGCCGAAGAAGCCCGCCGACGAGCCAGGTGACGTCGCGGCCGTTCATCTCGAAGGTGACGCCGAACGCCGCCATCGAGAGCGTGTCGATGGTGGCGAGGACGAGACCGGCCAGGGCGCCGAGCCAGCGTGTGCGTCGGGGCGATCGGCCGGTCGGCCGTGTCTCTATCCCCGTATCTCCAATCTGATTGCTTGCCATGCTGGCTGCCGCGCGGTGCAATTCGCGCGCCGGTCTCGCTACTGTGCGATTGTTTCGCATCAACGTCCGGGGGCGCAATAGCCACGACCGCCGTGTGCAGGCGCTGGCGGCCGCTCATGAGGGGCCTCGCCGTTGCTTTGCTGCAACGGACTGTGGCGGCGGCACCACAGGATCTCCCTCGATCTCGTACGCTCTGGAACGGTTTCTCGGTGCCATTCACCTGGCACGGCGGTTGGAAGGATCCGACCCGAGAACAGCGCGCGTCCACGCGGCGCGCCCAACCGAAAGGAGACCCTCATGAACGCCAAGCAGCTCGGTATCGCGGTGGTCCTCGCGGACTTCGCCGCCCTCACGGCCTACGCCGTCTATCAGTACGGCTACCTCGAGTTCTTCCGGGTGGCGATGACCAACGCCATCACCATCCAGCTCTCGATCGACCTCGTGATCGCGCTCAGCTTGATCACGCTGTGGATGTGGCGTGACGCCCGCGAGCGCGGTATGTCGGTCGTGCCGTATCTGGTGGTGACGCTCTTTCTCGGAAGTCTCGGGCCGCTTCTCTATCTGCTGCGCCGCGCGGGCAGCGAAGCGACCGAGACCGTGCGCGCGCCGGCGAACTACCGCGCGGCGACAGCCGCGCGGTAGCCCCGCGCGGCTTGGTCCGCGCGGATGAGATCACAACGAACCGCGAGCGCGCGAGGGAGCCTTACGATGACGAACGCGACGATCCTCATCGCCGTCGGATTCCTGGCCATGGGCACCTACGCGCTCGCGGTCCCCTCGCGCGTGCTCGCGATCTTCGGTGTGACGGTGGGGACCGTCGACGGCCGCAACGAGATCCGCGCGGTGTACGGCGGCTTCGGCATCGCGATCGGTCTGTTGCTGCTCGCGGCCATCGGCTCGGCCACGCTCCAGCCCGGGGTGTTCGCGGCCGTCGCCGTCGCGCTCGCGGGCATGGCGGGCGGCAGGCTCGTGGCGGTGCTCGTCGACGGCTCGCCCGGCTTCTATCCGTGGCTCTTCTGCGCCATCGAGCTCGCCGCCGCGGTGGCGCTCGCCCTCGCCGTGGGGATGCCGTGACGACGAGCGCCAACGAGGACGTCGTCCGCGGCATGATCGTGGGGTCGCCGTTCGGACGGCTCGTCGGCGCCGGCGCCGAGACGATCGAGCGCGACCGCGTGCGCGTCCGCCTGCCGTTCCGTCCCGAGGTCACCACCGTCGGCGATCTCGTGCACGGCGGCGCCATCGCTTCGCTGATCGACACCGCGGCCACCGCCGCCGTCTGGTCGGGAACGGATCTGCAGCAGAGCTCGCGCGGCACCACGATCGGCTTCAGCGTGAATTTCCTCGCCGGCGCGCGCGGGCAGGACATCGTCGCCACCGCCGAGGTGATCCAGCGCGGAAAGACGATCTGCATCTGCAACGTGGAGGTCACCGATGACAGCGGGAAGGCCGTCGCCCGGGCGCTCGTTACGTACAAGATAGGCTGAAGAGGGAGGGTGACCATGGAGAGCGCGAGAGGTCGGGAGAAAGCGCTGGCGTTGATGCGCGCGTTCCGGCTCGCGCTCATGATCCTCGCGGTCGTGAGCGTGTCTTTGGCGTGGATGTGGCAGAGCGCCACGCTCCTCGGACTCGCCCTCGTCATCACCGCGGAGGAGCTGCTCGAAAGCTCCGTCGTCATCGCGGCGCTTGCGGGGAAGGGCCTGCGACGTCCGTAGTGCTGGTCGTTTGAGAACCGACGGGCCGGCACTCAACTCGCCGTTCCATGACTGGTCGGCCTGGACCGCCGCATTCGCCTGCCCGAAGTCAGCCGAGACACATTGGGCGCCCGATGTCGCGGCCCGGACCTGGGCGATTCGACCGGCAGAAAAACGCGACAATCGGTACTCGTACTCTTGACAACTTTTCGAGCGTGCCTCGATCGAGTTGGCGAGTCTCTTCCTGAATGCGCCCTGCAACGCACGCAAACGTCTCGCATGATCCGTTCTGAACGGGCGAGACCCGGAAGTCATCACGGTCCGTTTCGCACGCTCACGGGCGACGCCACGAGGTCGAAAATCTCCATGGTATGTAGTCGCCATGACGAGCACGAACGAGCTGAAGAACGTTTCCGATGACGCGCTCCTCCGACGGCTGTCGGAGCTGGTGCAGCAGTCGCGGCGAGTCGAATCCGTGCTCATCGCCCACATCGCGGAAGTTGACGCGCGCCGGCTCTATGCCCGCGACGCAGGATCGATGTTCATCTACTGCACGCAGGTTCTCCACCTCTCAGAGCACGAGGCCTATGCCCGGATCACCGTCGCTCGAGCATCGCGGAGATACCCGGTGCTTCTCGCGATGCTGGGCGAGGGCCGCCTCCATTTGAGCGGCATCGGCAAGCTCGTGCCGCACCTCACGGACGCGAACTGCAAGGAGGTTCTCGCGCGCGCCACGCACAAGACCAAGAGCGAGATCGAGGAGCTGATCGCCGAGATCGCGCCCAAGCCGGATGTCCCGCCGTCGATACGCATGCTGGCCGTGCGCGTCGAGACGAGCTCGCCCGGCGAGCCGGCCGCCCCCCAGTCCCGGCCGGTCCGGTCGAACTCGGTCCGGACCGAGTTGGGCGCGACCCTCTGGCGCGCTGGGCGGATAGGATCGAATGAACTCGGTCCGGACCGAGTTGCGATTCCGCTCCGCATGTCTCACCTCGCTCCGCCCGAGCCACCGATTCCGCGTCACCTCCGGCTGAGCTTCCGCCGCCTATTCCACCCACGGCCGCAGTGACGCCCCTTTCGCCAGCGCGCTACAAAGTACAGTTCACCGCGAGCGCTGAGCTTCGCGACAAGCTCGAGCGCCTGCAGGCGCTCACTCGCGAGGATCTGGCGGAGGTTATCGAAGCCGCGGTGACCGAGAAGTTGGAGCGGCTCGAATCCAAGCGCTTCGGCCTGACGAAGTCGCCACGAAAGAGCATGGCTCAAACCGACACCAGGCCATCATCCCGCTACCTCCCCGCGCCCGTCAGGCGCATCGTCCGGAAACGCGACGGCAACCAATGCACGTTCGTCAATCGCAAGGGCATCCGCTGCACCGAGCGCCGGGGCCTCGAGTTTCATCACCGGAAACCCTACGGGCGCGGAGGCGCCCACAGTCCCGACAACGTGTGCGTGATGTGCCGCCAGCACAACGCCTACTTGGCCGAGCGCGACTACGGCAGAGAGTACATGCAGAAATTTCGGCGAGATCCTGATCGCGTCTCAGAGGGCCTGCCGGACTATGGTGACTTCGAACGGCGTTCGCGACGCACGCGCTACGTCCCTGATCGCAGGAGCGGACGACCCCGTCGCCGCCCTGCACCACGGAGGCGCCAGGCAGCGCTCACTTGCAGGCACATCTCGCCCGAGAAGTAGAAAATCCATTCCTCGGTCTCAAGATCGTGTCGGGCGCCCTTGAGAACCTGATTCGAAGGTGGCGATACGATCGCTGCCTGCATTGCATTGCCGGGCTGATTGCGCGAGAGTCGCCGCGAATCCATCGCACCTCCCGCCTCCCGGCGGGCGCATGAAGGAGACCAACCATGCAGGAGTACAAGCTCTACATCGACGGCAAGTTCTGTGACGCCGAAGGCGGCAAGACCGCCGAGTCGACCAATCCCGCGACCGAGGCACCGTGGGCGCGGATCGCGCGCGCCAGCCGCAAGGACACGCAGCGCGCCATCGCGTCAGCACGCAAGGCGTTCGACGAGGGTCCGTGGCCGCGCATGAGCCAGGCCGATCGCGCCAAGATCCTCGGCCAGATCGCCACCGGGCTCGAAGCGAAGAGCCAGGAGATCGCCGCGGTCGAGACCCAGGATTCGGGCGGTACCATCCGCAAGACCTCCGGCGACATGATGCTCGGCGCGGCGCAGCTCAAGTACTTCGCCGAGATGGCCGAGCAGATTCCGCTCATGACGGAGATCCAGGTCCCGCAGTTCCCGGCGCAATCGAAGAACTACATCCAGCGCGAGCCGATCGGCGTCTGCGGCCAGATCATTCCGTGGAACTTCCCGCTGATGATGGCGGTCTGGAAGATCGGGCCGGCGCTCTGCACCGGCAACACCATCGTGCTCAAGCCGGCTTCCGATACTCCGTGCTCGGCGTTCGAGCTCGCCAAGATCATCGACGAGTCCGATCTCCCCAAGGGAGTCGTGAACGTCATCCACGGCGCCGGGGCAGAGTGCGGCGAGGAGATCTGCACCAGCCCGCTCGTCGACAAGGTGGCGCTCACCGGCTCGACCGAGGTCGGCCGGCGGGTCCAGCAGCTCGCCGCGTCCACCATCAAGAAGGTGACGCTCGAGCTCGGCGGCAAGTCCGCCAACATCATTCTCGACGACGCCGACCTCGAGATGGCCGTCGACGGCTCGCTCTTCGGCTGCTTCTTCCACCAGGGGCAGGCGTGCGAGTCGGGAACCCGGCTCTTCGTCCCCGACCGGCTGCACGACGAGATCGTCGGCCGCCTGGTCGAGCGCACCAAGCTGCTGAGCTGCGGCGATCCGATGGACTTCAACACCACGCAGGGACCGCTGATCTCCGCGCGCCAGCGCGAGACCGTGCTCGGCTACATCAAGGCCGGTATCGACGAGGGCGCGAAGGTCGCGATCGGCGGCAAGCGCCCGGAGGGGCTCCCGAAGGGCTACTTCGTCGAGCCGACGATCTTCGTCGACGTCAAGAACAACATGAAGATCGCGCAAGAGGAGATCTTCGGCCCGGTGTTGAGCGTCATCCGTTACAAGAACATCGACGACGCCATCAAGATGGCGAACGATTCGATCTATGGTCTGGGTGGCGCCGTTTGGTCGAAAGACAAAGAGAAGGCAATGGTGGTCGCCAAGCAGATGCGCACCGGTACGGTGTGGATCAACGACTACCACCTGCTCTCGGTGGCCGCTCCGTTCGGCGGCTACAAGCAGAGCGGCATCGGACGCGAGTTCGGCCTCGAGGGCATCCTCGAGTACACCGAGATCAAGCACGTGCACGTCGATCAGGTCGACAACCGCGCCGGGCACTTCTGGTACGGCGCGCTGTTCGGGGCCTGAGTCCGCGGAGCGGCCGACGGAGCTTTGCGACGCGGGAGGCGGCAGCGCCTCCAGTTCTGCAAAGGGGGAGGCGGCGACGCCTCCCCCTTTTTGCGCGGCGGCCGGCCCGTCCGTTGTCTCCGGGCTTGAGGGGGACGACGCCTCGGTGCCCGCTGGCGCATCGACGAACGTCCGGCGACGGGTATTCGGAGCGATTGACCCGCTGGTATGACTCTGGTCATACTCTCGGACATGCCGAAGGTCGCTACCAAGGTGGCAGTCAGCATCCCGGACGAGCTGTACCGGGCGGTCGAGCAGGCGCGGAAGAAAAGCGGCAAGAGCCGCAGCGCAGTCATGCAGGACGCGCTCCGCTACTGGCTCAAGTCTCAGGCGGAAGTGATGCTCGTTCGCGAGTACGAGGCCGGCTATCGACGCACTCCGGAGGGTCGACGCGAGATCAAAGCAGCCGAGGCCGCGGCCGTACGGCTCTTCGCGGCCCACTAGCGCAGGAACACCGGCCCCAGCCCGCGCGCGACCAGCGCTTCGGCGATGCGCGTCTTCACCGCGATCGTGCGGATCGGGATGCGCGGCATGATCGCCTCGAGCGCGAGGTGCTTGCGCAGCTCCTCGCCCTCGAACTCGTTGACCAGGATGCGGCGCGCGCCGTCGATGACGCGCTCGTTGGCCGAGGCGACGAACACGTTGGTCATCGCGAGGCGCAGCGCGTCGTCGTCGGCCGTGCCGTGGCCGAGCGAGCAGGCGCGTGCGGTTCACGACGCTGTCCATCGCGTAGACGTCGATGATCATGTTGGCGAGGATCTCGAGGTGCTGCTGCTTGTCCTTGAGCGAGGCGAGGTCGCGCTCGATCAGCACGCGCGCGGTGTAGGCGACGACGCGCTTCGCGACCTCGGCGGCGCGGATCTCGCGCTCGAGCGGCCCCGTCGACGGCCGGCGGCCAGGCGGCGCGGTCGGCGATCTCGCGCTCGACCTGCTGGAGGAAGTCGAGGTACGGCAGCGCGCCCTGGCCGATGCGCTTCACCAGCGTCGCCGGGATGATGAGGCGGTTGATCTCGTTCGTGCCCTCGAAGATGCGGTTGATGCGCGAGTCGCGGTAGTGGCGCTCGACCGGGTACTCGGCGGTGAAGCCGTAGCCGCCGAGGATCTGCAGCGCCTCGTCGGCGACGAAGTCGAGCGTCTCGGTGCCGAACACCTTCAGGATCGACGCCTCGATCGTGTACTCCTCGATCGCCTCGCTGCACCAGCCGCTGCGTCGCGTCGGGCGCGTCGTGGTCGATCGCGTCGGCGGCGGCGTCCATCAGCCCGGCGGTCCGGTAGCTCATGCTGTCGGCGACGTAGATGCGCGTCGCCATGTCGGCGAGCTTGCGCTGGATCATGCCGAAGCTCGCGATCGGCCGGCCGAACTGCTTGCGCTCGCGCGCGTAGTCGAGCGCGACCTGCGAGGCACTCCTTGGCCGCGCCGACCGCGCCGGCGCCGAGCTTGAAGCGGCCGATGTTGAGGATGTTGAAGGCGATCTTGTGCCCCTGGCCGATCTCGCCGAGCACGTGCGTCGGCGGGGACGCGGGCGTCCTCGAGGATGAGCTGGCGCGTCGACGAGCCGCGGATGCCGAGCTTGTGCTCCTCGGGCCCGGTGCGACAGGCCGGGCGTCGTCGCGCTCGACGAGGAACGCGGTGAACTTGCTCGCCGTCGACCTTGGCGAAGACGGTGAAGAGGTCGGCGAAGCCGGCGTTGGTGATGAACTGCTTGGTGCCGGTCAGGCGATAGCCGCCGTCCGGCTTCGCGTTCGGCGCGCGTCTTGGCGGCGAGCGCGTCGCTGCCCGAGCCGCGGCTCGGTGAGCGCGTAGGCGGCGAGCCACTCGCCGGTGGCGAGCTTCGGCAGGTAGCGCTGCTTCTGCGCCTCGGTGCCGTAGTAGACGATCGGCAGCGTGCCGATGCCGGTGTGCGCGCCCCACGAGACGCTGAACGAGGCGCAGAGCGCGCCGCGCTCCGAGACCAGCATCGAGGTCGTCTTGTGGAGCCCGAGCCCGCCGTACGCGCTCGGGGATGTCGACCATCAGGAGGCCGAGCTCGCCGGCGCGCTTGAGGAGCGCCGGCATGAGGCCCTCCTCCTTCGCCTCGATCTCCTCGAGCCGCGGCAGCACCTCGCCGCGCACGAAATCCTCGGCGGTCTTGGCGTAGAGCAGATCGTCGTCGGTGAAGTCCGCGCCGGTGAACTGCTCGTGCGTGCCGACCGGGGCGACGAGCCAGCTTGCGCCTGGTGCGACGGCCATACACCACCTCCCGGCCCACTGCGGATGTCGGCCGCGCGGGCCTGCCGATGGCGTAGCGTGGCGCGCCGCGAGCGTCAACGGAGTCTCAGCCGCCGGGCTGGACCGGGCGTCGCGCGGACTCTTCGTGGGTCTTGCCCTCGCCACGCATCGGCGTCATGGAGAGCACGTGCGCATCGACGCCACGACGCGAGCAGAAGAGATCGTCGCCGAGGTACGCGACGCATCGCCGGGGAAGACGCTCACCTTCGTGTTCGGCTCGGGATGCTGCGAGGGAACCGCGCCGCATCTCTTCACCGACTACACGCTGACGCCGGGGCAGGAGCGGATCGGCGTGGTGGGCGGTGTCGGGGTCTTCGCCGACGCCCACGTGCGCGGCCTCTACGCCGACAAGACGGTCGTCCTCGACGTAGAGGCCGACCCGCTTGCGGATGGGTTCTCGGCGGAGATTCCGCTCGGCTGGCGCTTCGTGCTGCGCCAGGCGTGAATCCTAGTCCTGGTAGCGACCTTCCATGTGCCACCCGACACTCCCTCACTCTTGAACGGAACCCGACACCCCGCCGCTCGCGAACGGGAGGAGTCATCAGCCGGCGAATCGCGTCGAATACGACCTTGAACTGCGCGTCGTACCGTTGTTCCAGCGTCGCGAACTTTCGCGCGAGGTCGCTGTGGGATGCCATGACCGCCCTCAGCTTCACGAACACACGCATGTTTCCAGATCAGGTATGTATTTCCGACAGAATAGTGGTGCGATAGACGATGCGGTGCGCGAACTGTAAGCACGACAATCCGCCGGCCGCGAAGTTCTGCCAGCAGTGCGGAACAGGCATGGGCGTGCGCTGCGTTCGTTGCAACAGCGAGCTTCCATCGTCCGCGCGCTTCTGTCACGACTGCGGCCTGCCGGTCGCAACTGCCGCACCGGAGTCTCCTGAGCCTCGCGCCTACACGCCCAAGCACCTCGCCGAGAAGATCCTCACGTCGCGCGCTGCCCTCGAAGGCGAGCGCAAGCAGGTGACCGTCCTCTTCGCGGACGTCAAAGGCTCGATGGAGCTTGCCGAGCAGATCGACGCGGAAGAGTGGCACCGGATCCTCGACCGCTTCTTCCAGATCCTCGCCGACGGTGTGCATCGCTATGAGGGGACGATCAACCAGTACACCGGCGACGGCATCATGGCGCTCTTCGGCGCGCCGCTCGCCCACGAGGATCACGCGCACCGCGCCTGCTGGGCGGCGCTGAGACTCCGCGACGACGCCCGCCGCTACGCCGACGAGCTGCGCCTCGGGCGCGGCCTCAATTTCTCGGTGCGCATGGGCCTCAACTCGGGCGAGGTGGTGGTGGGACGGATCGGCGACGACCTCCGCATGGACTATACCGCGCAGGGACACACCGTCGGTCTCGCGGCGCGCATGGAGCAGCTCGCCGAGCCGGGTTCGGTCTTCTTGACCGATGCCACCGCGCGGCGCGTCGACGGGTTCTTCCGGCTACGCGACCTCGGCACCTCGACGCTCAAAGGCGTCCGCGAGCCTATTCACGTCTACGCCCTCGAAGGCGCGGGACGACTGCGCACACGCCTCGATCTCTCTCGCGCGCGCGGCCTCACACGCTTCGTCGGACGTGGCGGCGAGATGCGGACACTGGAGTTGGCGCTCGAGCAGACTCTCGCCGGCAATGGCCAGGTCGTCGGTGTGGTCGGCGAGCCGGGTGTCGGCAAGAGCCGACTCTGCTCCGAGTTCGTCGACGCCTGCCGGGCCCGCGGCATCACGGTGCAGCAGGGCCACTGCGTCGCGCACGGTAAGCTCCTGCCGCTTACGCCGATTCTCGAGCTCCTGCGCTCGATCTTCGGCATCCGCCCCGAGGACGACGATCGCGAGTCACGCCGCAAGATCGCCGGTACGCTCGTGCTCCTCGCCGAGGAGGTACGGGAGATGCTCCCGCTCGTCTTCGATACGATGGGAGTCGGTGATCCCGAGCATCCGGCGCCGTCGATGGATGCCGAGGTCCGGCAGCGGCGAATCTTCGAGTTCATCAAGCGCATGATCCGGGCGCGAAGCGCGCGCGAGCCCGGCGTGCTCTTCCTCGACGACCTGCAGTGGATCGATGTGGCGAGCGACGCCTATCTCGCGAACTGGGTCGAGGGAATCCGCGGCACGCGCACGCTCGTGCTGCTGAACTTCCGGCCCGAGTATCGCGCCCCCTGGATGGCGACCTCGTACTACCAGCAGCTCCCGCTGCAACCGCTCGGGCCCGACGCGATCGCGGAGCTGCTCGACCACCTCCTCGGCAAGGATGCTTCCCTACCGGCGCTGCGATCGCGCGTCGTCGAGCGCGCGGCCGGCAACCCGTTCTTCGTCGAGGAGATCGTCCAGGTGCTGGCGGAGGCGGGACGCCTCGAGGGCACGCGCGGCGCCTACAGGCTGGTGGCGCCGGTCGAGACGCTCACCATCCCACCGACGGTGCAAGCGATCCTGGCGGCGCGCATCGACCGGCTTCCCGAGCGCGAGAAGAGCGTTCTGCAGACGGCAGCGGTCGTCGGCAGGGTGGCAAGCGAGCCGCTGCTCCGTCGCGTCTCGGGCTTCCCCCCTGAGGAGCTCACCGCCGCGCTGCAGGCGCTGGTCTCGGCGGAGTTCCTGTACGAGGATGCCCTCTACCCGGACGCGGAATACGCCTTCAAGCACCCGCTCACGCGCGAAGTGGCCTACGGATCGCAACTGAGCGAGCGCCGTCAGACGACGCACGCCCGGGTGGCGCGCGCGCTGATCGACATCGGACCCGAAGATCGCCTCGACCAGCGCGCCGCGCTGGTTGCCTTGCACTTCGAGAACGGGGCGGCGCCGGTCGAGGCAGCGGCGTGGTACGCGCGTGCCGGCAAGTGGATCATGACGCGCGACACACAAGCGGCGCTCGTTCACTGGCGCCGCAGCTTCGATCTCGCGCGTGCGGCGCCGGAGTCGAAGGAGACGCTTGCGCTCGCGTTCGCGGCGTGCGGGCCCATCTTCCTGCTCGGTATCCGCGTCGGCATGTCGCTTGCCGATCTGGCGGCGATTTTCGAGGTCGCGAGGGCGATCGCGAGGCGTACCGGCGACGAGCGCGGGCTCGCGATCCTCGAGCTGCGCTACCACAACACGCGCGTCTGGCTGGGAGGATCAGTCGCCGAGTACCGCGTCGCCGTCGAGCGCGCGAAGCGCCTGGCGGAGACGACCGAGGGCGACGACGAGTTCCTCGCGATCGCCGTCTTCAGCGAGTGCGTCCTGCACTACGTCGAGGGGAGGCACGCCAACGTCATGCGCGCGAGCGAGCGGGCGCTCGAGCTCCTCGCCAGGCAGGGCGCAACGGCGATCGAGATGGGCGGGTGGCCCAATCCCTACCCCCGCATCCACTTTTTCAGGACGATCGCGCTCGGGTACATGGGCGAGCGCGAGGCCGCGCGCCGCGAATGGGAGCGTCTGCTCGCCGCCGCGACCGAGCTGCACGGCGGGGATCCCGACATCATGGTGCTGACTCACTCGCTGCGCGCGTTCGTCTTCGAGTGGATGGAGGGGAGCGGCGAGGACGGTCTCGCGCATGGCCTGCGGGCGGTCGAGCTCGCCGAGAAGGAGGGTAGCCCTCTCATGCGCATCTTCGCCTACCAGGCGCTGGCGCGGGCGCGGCTACAGCGCGGTGACTTCGAGGAAGCACTGGCGGCCATCGATCGTTCGCAAGCGATTCGCAAGGAGACCGGGACGTCCATGCAATTCGAGGCAGGCGCTCTCTCGCTCGCGGCTCATGCCTGGCTCGGACGCGGCGACGTCGAGCGAGCCCGGGCCGCGGCCGACCAGGCCGTCGAGTTGGCATACGCCAACGGCACCCTCGACATCGAGATGCATGCCCGCGTCGCGCGCGCGACGGTGCTGCAGTATGTCGGCGACGCCCCGGCGCGCGTTGGAGCGCGCGCCGATCTCGCGCGCGCGCTCGCCCTCGTCGAGGAGACCGGCGCGCGGGGAGTGGAGCCGCGCGTGCGCGAGGTGCTCGCCGAGTTGGCTCGTGCGGAAGGCGATGCGACTACGTGCGTGCGCGAGCTTCAGGCCGCGCAGCAGCTCTATACGCGCATGGGGCTCACGGCGCACGCGGAGCGGGTCGCGAAGGCGCTGGCGTCGGCGGGAAAGCCCTAGGGCTTCGAAGAACTCCGGCCGCCCCGGGAAGCCGCGGACGCGCTCGCCTAGGCAGGCGCATCCCAGGTGAGAAACGCCTCGCCGCTTGCCGCGTCGACCTCCACGCGCGGCGCCGGCGGGAGACGGCAGCGCCGTCCGTCCACGTTCGCGCCCGTCGCGACGTCGAAACGGTAGCCGTGCCACGGGCACGTGATCCGTCCGTCCTCGAGCGCGACCTCGGCGAGCGGACCGCCGAGATGCGGACACACGGTGGTGTGGGCGACGATTGCGCCGTCCACTTCGACGAGCCGAAAGCTCCGGCCGCGCGCCGCGACCACGACCGGTAGACGGCGCCGGAGCGCCGCGACCGGTCCGAGGGCGTGCGGCTCGGTCCACCCGTCGGTATCGAGACGCTCGGCGGTAGGAACGTCCACGACGTCGCCGGTGTCGAGCAACACCTGGCGGCGCACCATCATCGCCTCGTCCTCGTCCCACAGCCGCGTGTACACCTTGACGTAGGCGGCGCCCATTGCGTCGGCGTACGCCGCCGCGACGCTTGGTACGGCGAACTCGACCGCGATTCGCGTACGATGCGGCGTCACGGGCTCGAGGCGCGTCAGGATCTCGGTACCGGCGCCGAACCCGCCGCACGTGCGCGTCATGTAGCGCAGGCGCGGGCGGTCGAGGCGCACGTCGATCTCGGCTTCGGCGCCGCCCGGCGCCAGGCCGACGAGTGCCCGCCAGCCCTCGGGGTCGCGCGTCCGTAGCTGCACGTCGAGAAACGAGCCGCGGTGGAGCCACGGAAGGTGCTCCCAGTCGAGAACGTTCTCCCAGATCCGCTCGAGCGATGCTGCGATCGTGCGCTCGTAGAGCGCCACCTGAGTCAGAAGTGCTGGCTCGATCGTCAACGGTTTCTCGTCCGATGCGCGCGCACGAGCCGCTTCCGGCTCTTGGCGAAGCGTTCGCCGCCGTCGCCGCCTTTGTCACCGGTGCGACGGATCACGCTGATCGATCCGTCGGTCTCGAGCATCGCCAGCTCGACGTCGGCAACCCGCGCCGCTTCGTGCTCGCGGAGCGCAGCCTCCAGCTCCTCGACGGTGATGCGCTCGCGATCGAGATTGCGGAACTGGATGTCGCCGTGCGCGATCAGGACCACCGGGACGCCCTCCACGAAGCGACGAAAGCGCGGCGACCGGAGGCGCAAGCGCGCGATCCCCGCGTTTACCAGCAACAACGTTGCGGCGGCCACCAGGCCACCGGTCACGGACGTGTCCGGACCGGTCATCGCATTCTGTACGCTGTTGCTCAACAGCAGCAGAATGACCAGATCGAACGGCGTGAGCTCGCCGATCTCACGCTTGCCGCTCAGGCGAATGCCGATCAGCACCGCGATGTAGATGACGAGGGTGCGGAGCGCGATCCCCGCGAGCGTCTGCACGTCGGTGACGATCATCGCCGCCTGCCTGGGAGACAGGCTATCGCCGTCCGCGTCAGGGAACCAGGGCGGCGCCGAGCGCGAACAGGTTCACGAGGTAGAGCTCGACGCTGGTGCTGCCGTTGCCGAGCAGGTCGCCGTCGGCGAGAAAGGTGACGAAGACGCCGGAGCTATGGGACGAGTCGCTGACGGTGTTCGGCGCGTCCGTCACCTGGCTGAGCGTGCCCTCGGGAATGTCGTAGCGGAACGCTTCGGGTCCGGTGCTGCCGTTGTTGAGCAGATCGCCGGTCGAGGTGAAGATCACGCCACGTCCGGTCGACTCTATGGACGGCCGCGTGCTCTGCACGCCCGGCGCGGACGTCAGCGGCACCGACGTGCCCAGCGTCCGTTTGAAGAGGACGATCTCGGTCCCGCCCACACCGTCGTCCGACTCGAACGCCACCAGGCGTCCGGTGCGTGCCACCGTCGGGTTGCGGCTCTGACCGGGACCGGCGCTGATGCGCGTCAGCGTCGCGAAGCGAACGTCGAACAGATAGATCTGCGTGCCCACCGCCCCGTCGTCGAGGAGATCGGCGTCGGACTCGAAGACGACCGCCTTGCCGGTCTTGCTCGTGACGGCGTTGCCGCTCGTGCCGTTCTTGTCGGTGACGCGGAGGAGGCCGAGGTTACCGTTCGACGGGCAGGGGTACGGACACGCAGGGTCGGCGCGGCGGAGATCGACGCGATAGATCTGCGTTCCCGTGAGACCGCTCGCGAAGAAATCCGCGTTCGACTCGAAGACGAGGTATCGGCCGCTGTCGTCGACGTCCGGGTTCCAGCTATCGGCCGCTCCCTGCGTGATGCTTGTGGCAACGCCTTTGCCGCGATCCATGGTGTGGATCTGGCGCGGACCCACACCGCCCGGACGCGTATCGTAGACGACGACGCGGCCGCGTATCCCGGTATCGCCGCGCTGGCTGTCGCCGTTGCCGCTCGTCACCTGCTGGATCGCCGGCGTGCCGTCGAGGTCGCGCTCCTGGAGATCGAAGATGAAAACCTGCCGGGTTTGATTGCCGTTGCCGATCAGATCGGCGTCGCTGTCGAAGACCACATAGCGAAAGCCCGACCAGCGCGGGTGCGCGACCGTACCGGCTCCATGTGACGTGACCTGCAAGAGCTGCGGTGTCTTGCGATGAAACGCCGATGCCGGCGCGGCAACGAGCAGGACGATAGCGAGCAATGGGGCAAAACGGGTCATCGACACGGCACCTCGGAGGATACGACTAGCGTCGCAGAGCATGCCTGAGCGCCACCGGTCGAGGCAAGTGCCTATCTCGGCTAAGCTCCACCGAGGAGGACCAGCAATGACATCGATGACAGCCTACGGACCCTGGGCGCTGGTGACCGGCGCGTCGGCGGGCATCGGCGCGGCGTTCGCGCGCGCCCTCGCGGAGCAGGGGGTGAACGTCGTCCTCACGGCGCGGCGCGAAGAGCGGCTGCGCACCCTCGCGGCCGAGCTCGAGTCGCGCGCTCGCGTCCAGACGCGTGTGGTGGCGCTCGATCTGGCATTGGACGGCGCGCCACGCCAGCTCGCGGATCGCATTGCGGATCTGGAGATCGGAACCGTCATCAACAACGCCGGTTTCGGGGCCGTCGGTCGCTTCGACAACGCATCGTACGAGCGACTGCTCGAGATGGTCCGCCTCAACTGCGTCGCCGTCACTGCCGTGAGCCATCTCTTCCTTCCGGCGATGCGACGCCGCGGTCGCGGCGCGCTCATCGTCCTGGCATCGGCCGCCGGCTATCAGCCGCTCGCCCTCGCGGCCGTGTACGGCGCCACCAAGGCCTTCGACCTGATGCTCGCCGAGGCGCTGTGGGCGGAGAATCGTGCCAGTGGCGTCGCGGTGCTGGCGGTGTCTCCGGGTCCCGTCGAGACCGAGTTTCAAACCGTGGCGGGCGAGACGGCGCACGCCGGGACGACACCCGAGGAGGTCGTGAGAGTCTCCTTCGCGGCGCTCGGCAGGAAGCCGTCGGTGGTGGTGGGAACGGGGAACGCGTTGCGCGCGTGGTCGGTGAGGCTCGCGCCGCGCGCGCTCGTCGCGCGCATGGCCGAGACCGTCATGCGGCGCAACGTGCCGTCCGCCATGCGGTAGAGGCGGCGATCGTGAACGTGCGTAAGCGCCCGATCCGAGCTGTCCGCGAGCAGTTCGAGGTCATCGAACCGGCGCCCGTTCGAGGTGATCCTACGCGAGCACCTCGACGCCGGCGTCGCGATCGAGAAACTTCCCCTCACCTGTTTAAAGGAGCGGCACCGCTGCTCCATTTTGTCTAAAGCAGCGGCACCGCTGGTCCATTTTGGCGCACCAGCATCCTGATCCGCGCAGCCGCGGGCGATCCCTGACGCTAGGGCAACAATGCATACCGCGCGATACCGCCGTATCTGCGCAAGGTGCGCCGTGCTCAAGGCATTCCGCCGGGGCATCTGGCATACCAGTTGCTGAGACTGTGACCGCTTTCTCGTAACTTCGGACGGTTGATCGTAGAGGAGACCATGGAAATGCCGAACACGCCCTACCAAACATCGAGGAAGCGCTCTGCCGCTCTGGTTGTCTTGCTCGTGGCTTGCGGCCTCGGCCTCAGCTCAGTACCTGGGGCAGAGGCGCAGACGCAGTGCAGCGGCTCGATCATCTTGGCGCCGAGCGACGGCCAGAACCCGCCCAGCGACCGCTCGAGTCGAACGAAGCCTTCACGATCGGCGTCAACATCTTCAACACCACGAAGGTGGCCGGCGCCTTCGCCACGGCCTACGTCCGCAACACCACGCTCACCGTCCTCGCGTGTGCGACGGCGTTCCCGTGCGCGAACGAGCTGGCGGCGCTGACGCTCGACTCGTGTCTCACCCTGCCAGGCGTCGCGTCGTGCCTGGTCGATCCAATGAACAGCAACCACGTCAACATCACCTATACGGGCAGATGCGGGTTTGGGACCCGCGGCGCGGTATGCGTGACCAACGCGGATTGTGGCGTGGGCGGTGTGTGCAACGCCAAGGAGCTCGCTGCCCTGTCGTCGACTCCGCTGGTCACCCTCAACGTCCACGCGGTCCCCGGACAGCACATCGTCAATCCGATCGACGGCAAGTTCTTCGTGACCGGCACCACCGGCTCGGGAAACATCTTCACCGCGAACTGCGCGGGATCGGGGCAAGGTAGCGCGCCGCTCTACTACCCCGGGGTGTGCGGCGACGAGAGCGTCGACCCCGAGCTGGGTGAAACGTGCGATCCGCCGGGCTCGGATCCGCCCCCGCCCGGTGGGAGTCTCTGCCGCGACGACTGCACGTACTGCGGCGATGGGGCGCAGCAAGGCGGGCGAGCTGTGCGACGACGGCAACGACGTCGACGGTGACGCCTGTCGCAACGACTGCACGATTCCGCCGACGCCGACCGTCACGGCGACGCCGACGCAGACCGTGACGCCAACCCCTACCGCGACGCCGACGGCGACGCCGACGGCGACGCCGACCCCGACGGCGACGCCCACGGCGACCCCGACGCCGACGGCGACGCCCACGGTGACGCCGACGCCGACGGCGACGCCCACGGTGACCCCGACGCCGACGGCGACGCCCGACGGCAACACCCACGGCGACCCCGACGACAACTCCGACCCGGACGGCGACCCAGACGAGGACCCCAACCCCGACCGTGACGTCTACGCCGGGCAAGGTGTGCCCTTTTGCCAACCCGTTGCTCGGAGAGATCGCGTCAGGTCCGAACTTTTGCTCGATCTTCAACGAAGGTGGAAAAGTCGACATCACCGGGCCCGCCGGCGAGATCCAGGGTAACATTTGCATCGGCGACAGCGGTCATCTCTCGATGTCGGGCAGCAACTTCGTGACGATCGCCCCCGGCGTGCTTGGCGACGCCCTGCTCGAGGATGGCGCCTCCTGCTCGGGCTGCACGAGCGCGCGCGTTGCTACGCCAGGCGGCAAGAACGTGGGCCCGAATGGGTTGGATCAGGAGCTTGCGGCTTGCAACGATGCGCGGACCGCCAACACGCCGGCGGATTTCGGCTTTGGGGTTGTTGGCACAGGGCCGAACTGCACCGAGAAAATCACAACCCTGCAGGACATCGTGACGAACGGCGTGATTTCCAGGACGGGCGTGAATGTCATCTGCATCAGCGGCCAGAAGGAAGTGTCGAAAGACATCCTGCTGGCCGGGGATGCCACGACTAAATACACCTTCGTTATGTTGGGCAAGTTCAAGTACAACGGAGCAAAGATCGTCACCGAGTGCACTCCGCCGCAAGCCGACCAGGCTGCGTGTACGGCGTCCGACGTGGGGCCTGACGACGTCCTCTGGCTCTTCGTGGACGGCAACCAGGAGCTCAGGTCCAGCGGCGGTGGCGGCGGTGTCGGTTGCTGCAATGCCGTGCTCGATGGGAGCGTGAACATCAACGGGAAGATCGCGCTCTCCCCCGGGCTGGTGAACGGGCAAATCTGTGGCACCGGAGACTGGTCGTTCGTCTCCGGGTCCGGCGTGCATTGCCCGGATCCCTGAGCCTTTGTCCCAACCGGGCCCTCCAGCCACCGACCCCAACGGAAACGCCGACGACCAACCACTTCCAGTGTCACGAAGTCGATCGACCCTTCGACGTCCCGTTCCCGGTCATCCCCGGGGTCACGCTCAGTGACGAGTTCGGCACGCGAACCGTGAACGTCATCCGGCCCAAGCGGCTCTGCAATCCGGCCGACAAGAACGACGAGGACCCGACCGCTCCCACCGATCCGGAGCACCTCATGGGTTACGAGATCCGCCAGACCGGGCCGCGCTTCGAGAAGGTCCGCGACCAGGTGATCTCGAATCAGTTCGGCACGATCACCGCGGATCTGAGGAAGCCCGAGCTGCTGCTGGTGCCGACCGCCAAGGAGATCAACCAGTCGCCTGCGCCGCTGCCGCCCGACGCGCTCAACCACTTCACGTGCTACCGCCTGCACGGCGCCCGCTTCCGCAAGCCTGGCCTGACGGTGGTCGACCAGCTCGGCACCTTCGCGGTGGCGATCAAGGCGCCATACCGGCTCTGCATCCCGACCGACAAGAACCAGGAAGCATCGTCGACCCGGTGGCGTCGTTGCTGTGCTACAAGGTGCGCACCGATCCGCGACGCCCGCCGATCACCGGGCCGGTCTCGATCGACAACCAGTTCGGCACGATGGGCCTGCAGGTCACGAGGACGCGAGAGTTCTGCGTGCCCTCGGTGCTCAACCCCGGTCTCTGCGGGGATGGGATCGCGGAACAACTTCGGCGAGGAGTGCGATCCGCCGGACGATAGCGAGTGCGAGGGCATCTGCGCGCCGGACTGCACGTGCCCGGTGCAATGAGCCTCGCGGTCACTCGGCGATAGGCCGAGCGCCCCTGGGTCTTCAGACCTTCGGGTAGTGCTCGCGCACCCAGGCGAGCGCGGCCTCGCGATTCGTGAGCGTGCCTTCGAGCTGCGCCTCCTCGACGGCGTGCAGGATCTCGGCGCAGAGCGCGCCCCGGGCGATGGCCGAGCGCGATGCAGATCGCGGCCGCTCACGAAGCGCGGCGGATGCATCTGCTCGTGCGCAGAGCTCGGCGCGCCGGGCGCGGCAGAACTCGTAGTCCTGGAGGTCGCCGCTCGACGCGAGCGCGTCGATGCGCGCCAGCTCGAGCAGCTCCTCGATCCCGTCCTCGCGCAGAAAACGGTTCAAGCGTGGCGGCGCCGCATCTGCGGCGCGTTGACCAGACGCAGGTGATGCCGCACCAGGTAGGCGACGCGCTCCCACACCGCGCGGCTCCGCTTCAAGCGCTGGCAGATCGCGACCGCCATCTCGGCGCCGCGCTCGGGATGTCCATAGAACGTGATGCGCTCGCCCGTGGGCGTAGCGCGTCGGCCCGCGCACACCGGCTTGCCGACGTCGTGCAGCAGCGCGCCGAAGCGCGAGCGTCTCGGTCGGCGCGCGCAGTTGCTCGAGGAGACGCAGGGTATGCTGCCAGACGTCGCCCTCGGGGTGGTGCTCGGGCGATTGCTCGACACCTTCCATGGCGGTGATCTCGGGCAGCACGGCGCGAGCAGACCGCCCATCGCGCAACAGCTCGAAGCCGCGGCGCGCCGCGCCCTCGCAGAGGATCATGCGGATCTCCTCGCCGATGCGCTCGAACGCGATCAGCCCGATCTCGGGTGCGGCGTGGCGGACGGATCGCCCACGTGGCTTCGTCGATGGCGAAGCCGAGACGTGCCGCGAAGCGGACGGCGCGCAACATGCGGAGCTTGTCCTCGGCCAGGCGCGCGGCCGGATCACCGATCGCGCGCACGATGCCGCGAGCGAGGTCCTCGGTGCCGCCGACGTAGTCGATGACACGCTCCGCGACCGGATCGAAGAACATGCCGTTGATGGTGAAATCCCGCCGCCGCGCGTCCTCCTCGGCGCTGCCGAAGTGCACCTCGACCGGATGGCGCGAGTCGAGATAGACGCCGTCGCGGCGGAACGTCGCCACCTCGACGCGCTGCGATCCCGCCGGGACCAGCACGACACCGAACTGCACGCCGACCGGCAGGCTTCCGGAGAAGAGCGCCAGCACGCGTTCGGCGGGCGCGCTGGTTGCGACGTCGAAGTCCTTGGGCGTCCGGCCG
Source organism: uncultured delta proteobacterium (assembly GCA_963846105.1). Classification (GTDB taxonomy): domain Bacteria; phylum Desulfobacterota; class Binatia; order UTPRO1; family UTPRO1; genus CAWJUT01. Next base: position 80,973 of record CAWJUT010000017.1, on the reverse strand, counting down.
AGCAGTCGATCGCGCACGCAACCGCCGGCGAACAACGCCTCGTAGCCGGCATCGCGCAGTCGGTGCACGATGCGGGCGGCTTCGTCGCGAGCGGTGCTCGACACAGTGCCGTCCATGCTGACACTCGCCGACGGGACGGGTCAATTGATCGTGCCCGGGCGCGCCCGCGAGGACTGTTCGGCGCGAGCGGACGCGGCGAGCCGACGGATCGGCTTGTACGCCTGGCACCGCCGTGGCATGTCGAAACCATGCGCGCGGCTCTCGTCGTCGCTTTGCTACTCGTCCTCGAGGCCGCAGCGGCGGCGCACATGGTGGTCCTGCCCGCGAGCAGCGAGACCGGCGGCTGGGAACGCTATTCGCTGCTGGTCCCGACCGAGAAGGCCTCCCCGACGGTTCGCGTCGAGCTCCGGCTTCCGGCTGGCGTCGAGATCATCGCGATCGAGGCCAAGCCGGGCTGGCAGGCGGCGCATGACGCCTTGCCGATCGGCGCCGCAAAGGTGCGTTGGGAAGGCGGGCGCATCCCTTCGGGTCAGATGGTGAGCTTCGACTTCATGGCGTGGAATCCGCGCACACCGCGCACCCTCACCTGGGTGGCGACGCAGTGGTACGAGGACGGAAGCAGCGACCGCTGGGGCGGCGACGGGGACGCGGAGCACCATGCGTCGACGACGGTGCTGCGCGCCGGAAAGACCCAGCGCGACACGCACCACCCACATGCCGACGTCGGCCACCATCACGGCGACGCGGGCGCGGGCAAGAAGCACGAATGACGGCGACGCCGGATCTGCGGGCGCTGCCGTCGGTGGATCGCCTGCTCGCCACCCCCGAGGCGCAGGACTTGCTGGCGCATGTGGCGCGACCGCTGGTCGTCGAGACGCTGCGCGCTGTGCTCGACGAGCGCCGCCGGTTGCTGCGCTCGGGCGGCGACGGCGGATCGGGAGAAGCGCAGGCGCCCGCGGGTGTCGACGCCGCACAGGTCGTGCAGGAGGCGGCGGCACGGCTCGCGCACTTCGCGCATCCGCCACTCATCCCGGTAGTGAACGCGACCGGTGTTCTCCTGCACACCAATCTCGGACGCGCGTCCCTTCCCGACGAGGTGATCCAGGCGATCGTGACGGCGGCGCGCGGTCCAGTGGCCCTCGAGTACGACCTCGCCGACGGACGGCGCGGCGACCGTGACGAGCTGATCGCCGACGATCTCGCCGCGCTGACCGGCGCCGCCGCCGCGACCGTCGTCAACAACAACGCCGCCGCGGTCGTGCTGGTCCTCAACACGCTCGCCGACGGCCGCGAGGCGGTGGTCTCGCGCGGCGAGCTGGTGGAGATCGGCGGCTCGTTCCGCTTGCCCGACATTCTCGTGAAGAGCGGTGCGCGTTTGCGTGAGGTGGGGACGACCAACCGGACGCACCTGCAGGACTACCGGGCAGCAATCGGACCCGAGACCGCGCTGCTTCTCAAGGTCCACACCAGCAACTATCGCGTCGTCGGCTTCACCAGCTCGGTCGAGCTGCGCGAGCTGGTGACGCTCGGCCGTGAGCAGGGACTTCCCGTGGTGGAGGATCTCGGCAGCGGCGCGCTCGTCGACTTGACGACGCTCGGACTCGCGAAGGAGCCGGTGGTGCGCGAGCGCATCGCGGCCGGCGCCGATCTCGTCACCTTCAGCGGCGACAAGCTGCTCGGCGGTCCGCAGGCCGGGATCATCGTCGGTCGTGCCGATCTGGTGGCGCGGGTGCGCGCCAATCCGCTCCGGCGCGCGTTGCGGCCCGGCAAGCTCGCGCTCGCCGGACTCGCGGCGACGCTGCGCCTCCACCGGACCGCCCCTGATCTGGTGCAGACGTTCCCGATGCTGCGCGCCGCGTGCCGCTCACTCGAGTCGATCGAGGAGACCGCGTACGAGGCGGCGGAGCTGCTGGCGCGCGCTCTCGGAGGCGGATACCGGGTGGCGCTGATCGAGAGCGAGTGCGAGATCGGCAGCGGCGCGCTTCCGGACACCCGGCTGCCGAGCCGCGCCCTGGCGGTGACGCACGCGAGCGAAGGGCCCGACGCCATCGCGCGGCGCTTCCGCGCGTCAGACCCGCCGATCATCGGCCGCATTCGAGACGACGCCTTCCTCCTCGACCTGCGTACCATCGTCGACGCGACGTCGGTCGTACCGCGCGCGCCGAAAGGCCAGCCGTGACCGAGACGCTGCACGCCATCATCGGCACCGCCGGCCACATCGACCACGGCAAGACCGCGCTCGTGAAGGCGCTCACCGGCTGTGACACCGATCGTCTCAAGGAGGAGAAGGAGCGCGGCATCTCGATCGATCTGGGGTTCGCCGCGCTCATGCTCGGCGACCGGCGCGTCGGCATCGTCGACGTGCCCGGCCACGAGCGCTTCATCCGCAACATGCTCGCGGGCGCGCACGCGCTCGATCTCGTCCTGTTCACGGTCGCGGCCGACGACGGCGTCATGCCGCAGACCGAGGAGCATCTCGACATCGTGCACCTTCTCGGCGTCGAGCGCGGCGTGATCGCGCTCACCAAGGCCGACCTGGTCGAGCGCCGAGCGCCTCGACGAGGTGCGCGAGGAGGTCGAGATCCTGGTCGCCGGGACGCGTCTCGAGGGGGCCCCGATGCTGCCGGTCTGCGCCACGAGCGGGGCCGGCGTGGCGGAGCTCGTCGCCGAGATCGGTCGTCAGCTCGCGACCATCGAGCGACCGCCGCCGCGCGGGCGCTTCCGTCTGCCCGTCGATCGCGCCTTCGTATTGAAGGGGCACGGCGTGGTGGTGACCGGTACGGCGGTGGCGGGGACGATCGCGCCCGGCGCCGAGGTGCACGTGCTGCCGGGCGGGGAGCGCGCGCGGGTGCGCAGCGTCGAGATCCACGGCGCGCCGGCCACCGTTGCCGGCTGGCGGCAGCGCGTGGCGCTCAATCTGTCGGGCATCGAGCGCACCGAGATCGTGCGCGGACACGTCGTCAGCGATCCCGCGATCACGCTGGTGAGCGAGCGCTTCGACGCGCGCGTCGAGATCCGTCCGGCGGCGCGCAAAGGCGTCGCCAGCCATGCGCGCGTCCGCGTCCATCTCGGGACCGCCGAAGTGCACGGAAAGATCGTCCTGCTCGAGGGCGGAAACGTGCTCGAGCCGAGGAAATCCGCGTACGCGCAGCTGGTGCTCGATCAACCGCTGGTGGCGCTGCGCGGCGACCGTTTCATCGTGCGTGCCGAGAACGCGTCGGCGACGCTCGGCGGCGGCGAGGTGGTGCTGCCGGCGGCCGAACGGCACGCCAAGTCCGAGGGGGCGCTCCTGGCGCGCCTGGAGGCGATCCGCGCCGGAGAGATCGACGCCGCGGCGATCGCGGTCGTCGAGCTGGCGAGCGACTTCGGGCTCTCGGTGGGCGCCATCGCGGAACGTTTGAACGTCGACGAGTCCGAGGTCACGCGCGCGCTCGCCGGCGCGCCGACACTGCTCGTGCTGTCCGACGGAACGGGGCCGGACACCTGGACGACCACCGACAAGTGGGAGCAGGTCGGCGCGGCGGTGAGTACGATGGTGGCGAAGTTCCACGACGCCAACCCGCTCTTGCCGGGCGTCGAGATGGAGGCGGTGCGCGCCGGGCTGCCGCGGCCGATCGGCGCCAAGCTCTTCCGCTCGGTGGTCGATCGCCTGGTGGCCGCCGGTACGATCACGCGCGCCGACAGCCTGATTGCGGCGCCGGGCCATCGCGTGACGCTCGCCGGCGGCCAGGAGGACGTGGCGACGAGGATCGAAGCCGCGCTCGTGCAGGCAGGGTACACGCCGCCCGACGTGCGCGTCCTCGAGACCGAGCTCGGCGTGCCACGCCGCCGGCTCACCGATCTACTCGGCGTGCTCGAGAAGCAGGGCCGGGTGGTGCGCGTGACGGGCGACATCTACTACGCGGCCGACGCCGCGGGGCGCGCGCGCGCCGCCCTCGAGCAGTTCTTGCAGAACCGGCCGGAGATCACCGCTGCCGAGTTTCGCGATTGCCTCGACGTGAGCCGCAAGTACTCGATCGCGCTGCTCGACTATTTCGACCGCACGGGCGTGACGTTGCGCGTCGGCGACGCGCGCCGGCTGCGTCGCGCGTAGACGAGGTGACGGGTCGCGGCCGCCGCCGGCGCGTCTCGAGAAAGGAGGGACGATGTCGGATCTGACGCATCGCGAGCGCGTGCGCCTCACCGCCAAGGTCAAGGCGGCGGGTTGAGCCGGTAAGCTCGGTCCGGCGGACCTGGCGAACATCCTGGCGCGGCTCCCGCGGGTGAGCCACCCCGATCTGTTGGTCGGCACCGAGACCACGGATGACGCCGGCGTGTATCGTCTCGGTCCCGACACCGCCCTGGTCTCGACGGTCGATTTCTTCACGCCGATCGTCGACGATCCGGCGACCTTCGGCGGCGTCGCCGCGGCCAACGCGCTCAGCGACGTCTACGCCATGGGCGGGCGGCCGCTCACCGTGCTCAACATCGCGTGCTTCCCGCAGCGCGGGCTCGACATGCAGATCCTGGGCGACATCCTCGCCGGAGGGGCGGCGAAAGTCGCCGAAGCGGGAGCGCTCGTCGTCGGCGGCCACACCATCGCCGACGACGAGATCAAGTACGGCATGGCGGTGACCGGTGTCGTGCACCCCGATCGGATCACACGCAATCGTGGTGCTCGTCCGGGCGATCGCTTGATCCTCACCAAGGCGCTCGGCACCGGTATCGTCACCACCGCGGCCAAACACGAGCGCGCCGGCGCGGCGCCGCTCGCAGCGGCGATCACATCCATGCTGACGCTCAACGCCGCGGCCGCCGAGGTCATGGGCCGTCACGCCGTGCACGCCTGCACCGACGTGACCGGCTTCAGCCTGCTCGGGCACGGGTACGAGATGGCGCATGCGAGCGGCGTCACGGTGCGATTCGACGCCGGCGCGCTGCCGGTGCTTCCGGGCGCCCGGGCGCTCGCGCAGGCGGGCGAGCTCACCGGCGGGTGCACCCGCAATCGCGACTATCTCGCCGACAAGGTGACGATCGATCCCGCGTTGGCCGCGGACCTCGTCGAGGTCGCCTTCGATCCGCAGACGTCCGGCGGCTTGCTGATCGCCGTCGCCGCCGGCGAGGCCGACCAACTCCTCGCCGATCTGCTGGCCGCCGGCGTCGACGCGGCCGCCATCATTGGCGAAGCGACGGCGCAGGGCCCGTCGGCGATCGTTCTCGGCTCGACGTGAGCGCAGAGGATCGCCAAGCGTTGATCGATTTCCTCGTCGGCCTCGGCGCGACCGACGAGGACCTGGCCAGCTACGCCGACGAGCTCCCGGGGTTGGCCTCGGTACTCGCGCTGCGACTCGGGCCCCCGACGTTGACGCTCGCCGACATGGCGGCGCGCGCCGGCGTGCCGGTCGAGGTGGTGACGCAACGCTGGCGAGCGGCAGGCTTTCCCGATCCCGGTCCCGGCATCGCGGTGGTGAGCGAAGCCGAGGCGGACGCGTTCGGCATGCTCAATGCCGCCGACCAGCTCTTCGGAAGTGATCCGGTCCTGCAACTCACCCGCGTGATCGGCTCGGCGACGGCCCGCATCGCGGACGCGGTCGTCTCGGCCTTTCTCGTCAACGTCGAGCTTCCGAAGCAGCTCGAGGGTGAGAAGGTGAATCTCGCCGTCGCCAAAGCCAACGCAGAGGCGACCGCCTTGTTGCCGCTGCTGTTCCGGGGAGTCGAGGTGATGCTGCGGCGACACATACTCGCGGCTCGCCGCTCGATCCTCGCGGTCACCCTCGACACGGGCTTCGAGGTGCAGCAACTCGCGGTCGGCTTCGTCGATCTGGTCGGCTCGACCGCGCTCGGCCAGCAGCTCTCGACCGCGGAGCTCGGCACGGCCCTCGGCGAATTCGAGTCGCGGGTGGCCGACACGGTGACGGATCTCGGCGGGCGGGTGATCAAGCTCATCGGCGATGAAGTGATGTACGCGGTGGCCGACCCGGTCGCGGCTGGACGTATCGCGCTCGCGCTCGCCGACGCGTTCAGCGCGCATGCGGTGCTGCCGCCGGTTCGCGCCGGCATCGCCAGCGGCGCCGTGATGGTGCGCGACGGCGATTGCTTCGGACCGGTCGTGAACCTGGCGGCGCGGGCGGTGAAGATCGCCCGGCCGGGATGTGTCGCGGTATCGGCTGAGATGCGAGCCGCCCTGGCGGGGGCGTTTGTGTGTACCCCGTTGCCGCCCGCGCGCGTCAAAGGCTTCGAGCCCGAGATCGAGCTCTTCGAGCTTCGCCGCGGAGATTGAGCCGGGACGTGCGGTCATCTCTCGAAGCGGGTGGCGCCGGCGGGGCGGAAATTCACCGAGCCGGTCGCGACACTCGTGACACTAGTGTCCCATCGCACCCGGAGCCGGAGCGGCGCCGGGCATCGGCGCGCCCGGCGAGGGGGCGACGAGAGGAGCCGCGGGCGACGGCATGGGCGGCGTGAACGCTGCCAGCACGTCGTCGTTGATCTTGAGATGGGACTTTTCGCGAAGATCCGCGAAGCGCTTCTCGGTCTGCTCCTGGCGGTGCTTGTTCATCAGGGTCACGCGGATCCGATCCTTGACCTCGTCGAACGTCTTCTCGCTGCCCTCTTTGCGCTCGATCAGCTTGATGATGTGGAAGCCGAACGGGCTCTTCACGACGTCGCTCAGGTCGCCGACCTTCTCGAGCGCAAAGGCGGCTTGCTCGAACGGCGGCACCATGCGTCCCTGGCCGAAGAAGCCGAGGTCGCCGCCGCGTGCCGCGGTGGCGGTGTCGGTCGAGTTGGTTTTGGCGAGCTCCTCGAACTTGCTGGGATCCTGTCGCAACTCCTCGCGCAGACGCTTCGCCAGCTCCTCGTCCTTCACGAGGATGTGGCTCACCCGGATCTGCGTTCCCGAGAACAGACGGCGGTTCTCCTCGTAGTACGCTTTGATTGCCTCGTCGCTCAGCTCGGGTGGCTCCTGGAGGTCGCGCATCAGCCGCTGCACGACGAGACGCCGGCGCAAGTCGTCCACCTGGCGCGTGATATCGGGATCGCGGTCGTAGCCTTTGGCCGTGCCTTCGTCGGCGAGGAGGTCGTTCAACACGAAGTTGTCGACGAACTGGCGCCGACGCTCGGGCGTGCTGAGTTGCATGCGTGAGCGCGGCGGCAGACGCTCCATCTCGCGGACGAAGTCCGCGGTGGTGAAGCGCTTGTCGCCGTAGGTGGCGATCACCTGCGCATCGCCGCCCGTCGCGGGCGGCGTCGTGGTGGCGGTGCGTGTGGGCTCGTCGGCGCAGGCGGCGACGAGAAGCAGCATGCTCACGGCGATCGTGGATGTGCGCATGGGCGCGGACTGTTACAAGTTCGATTCGCGAAGTCAATTCACGGCCACGCGCGTTGACTGCGTCGAATCACGACGCTACGATCCCCGCTCTTCCCCGAAGGAGGATCCTGGACATGGAGCAGATGCTGGAACGAGCGGAAGCGGTGCTGCGGTTTTCGGGCGAGGTGCAGCGTCGGATGTCGGAGGTCGGTGTCGAGGGCATCACCGGCGTGATGGGACTCTACACGCAACTCCGCAGCGCGCTCGAGAAGGTCTCGCACGACGAGATCGACTGGGCCGCCGCCGAGGTGAATCGCGTGCTCGAGAGCCTGAACAATATCGGCGACGAGTTGCGTCGCCTGAAGTCACTGAAGCTCAGTCTCGAAACCGGACACTGAGCCGTTCAGGCCGCTCGGCGGCGGGCGCGTCGCCAGCTGAGCAACCAGGTTCCGATCGCGGCGCCGGTCGCGTCGATCGCGACGTCCGACAGGGCGCCGGTGCGATTGCGGGTGAACGTCTGATGCAGCTCGTCGAGCGACGCGTAGAGCGCGCAGCCGACGATCGTACGCACGATGGCGCCCGCGCTCGGCCGTGCGCCGGGAACCGCCGTGGCGCGGCACACGAGAATGCCAAGGACCGAATACTCGAGAAAATGCGCGCTCTTACGGATGATCGAATGCGCGAAGCGGAATCCCTCCGCGGACAGCTCGCCGAAGAAATACCGCAGGACGGGGTCAATGTAGGAGTTGGTCGACCGCGCCGAGAACGCGTCGGTCGAGAACCACGAGATGCAGGTTGCCCACAGGACGACCGGCACCCAGCGCGCGAGTGATCCCGGCGCCTTCGGCCGCTCGCCGGCGTCTTCAGACGAGCTCGTTGACAGCGCGTGTGACAACCGCCAGCACCTCGTCCCCGAACTCGGCGTCGAGGAAGTCTTCGAGCTTCGGTCGCTGGCTCACGTAACGGCGCTCCTGGCTCGGGGCCGCGGACTGCTCGTCGGCGAGATGACTGCCCGACATGAGGTCGAGGAACGCGAGCACGCCGCCGCACTCGTTCTTTCCCCAGTCGCGCTCGAGCTTCTGATCGAGCGCGAGCCGCAGGGTGAGGTAACACAGTCGGTAGCGCATATCTTCGCTGAGCTCCATCAGGGTTTCCTTTCCATGGCGACGACGTAGTCGTAGTGGGTGCGCTCGAGCGCGCCCTCGATCATGCGACCGTTCATGAAGAGCGTCGGCGTGGACTTCACGCCGGCGGCTGCACCCGCGGCGATGTCGTCGACGACGCGGGCACGGGCAGAGGGATCGTCGAGGCAAGCGGTGAATGCCGCGCGGTCGAGACCGAGCTCGACGGCGGTCGCGACGAGATCGTCGCGCCCGAGCTTGTCCTGCGCGCCGAAGAGGCGATCGTGATACTCCCAGAAGCGTCCGGAGCGCGCCGCGCATTCGGAGGCGATCGCGGCGAGGCACGACGCGCTGTGCATCGCTGCGGTGACGTGCGGATTGCAGCCGGCGTCGAGCGGAAAGTGATGGAAGGCGATCCGTACCATGCCGGGATGCTGGCGCTCGAGGTCGCGCAGGTCGCGAAACGCCTTGGCGCAGTACGTACACTCGAAGTCCGAGAACTCGACGACGGTGATGGGCGCGTCGACCGGTCCCTTGACGTGATTGCCGGCGACGATCCCGCTCACCACCGGACGCGTCGTGTACCACTGATAGAACTCGGGCTCGCGCGTGCGTACGTCCTCGGGCGTGAGCCGCGTCGCCCCGATCGACGTCCCGGCAAACTGCATGCTGCCGACGCCGGCGAGCGCGACCGCGATGGCGGCCGTGCCGAGAGCGGTGCGCCTGGCGGTGAGCAACGGTGCGCCGCCGGCTGACTCGCCCCGCGCCAGGCGCCAGACGAGCACGGCGAGGATCGCGTTCAGTACGTACATGCCGGCGCAGAGGAGGCAGAACGCCCGCACCTCGAAGGCCGCGATGGCCGCCATGTAGAGCGAGAACGCCAGGCTCCAGAAGGTCACCCCGACCAGGAGCAACGTGGCACGTGCGCGCATCGGCTCGCGCGCCTGGCGCCGTGCCACGACCAGGAATGCCAGCAGCGCATAGGTCACGAGCGCCCAGGTGGCGAGGGACATGCCGAGCAGCGTTCCGTAGTGGCTCATCAGCACGGCGTCGCAGTTCACCTGCTCGCTGACGTTGCAGAAGCTCGTGTAGGTGCCCTTGCTGGCGCGCAGCATGGTGTGGACGTAGAGGACCGTCAGACTCAAGGCGGTGGCGAGCGCGAGCGTGACCAGGATCGCCACCTCGAGGCCGGCAAGACCACGCGCGGGCGGGGCGGCGACCGCGCTGGCGCCGCGGGGACGGGACCCGAGATCGTTCTTTCGCGTCGCCCCCTTACGCGCCATGAGAGGCGCATCTTATCGGCGCGATAAGGGGGTTTCAATTGTGGCGTCCGCTCACAATTGAAACTCCTAATTGTGGTGCGCGCCAAACGAAAAGGGCGAGAACCGCGCCGAGAGGCTCCCCTTTGTGGTGCGCGCCAAACAAAGAGGGGAGCCGGTGAGCGGCTCCCCTCTTTCTAGCTAGACGTGCGCGTGCGCGCCCGCGTCCGGATCAGAACTGATAGCTGAGTCGCAGCGCGGTCTCGGAGCGTCCGCGATTCGTGCCGAGCAACCACGGATCGAAGGTGCCCTTCTGCACGTCGTCCTGCCCGACGATGAAGTAGCGCTGGGTCAGGTTCACGGCGAGGTTCGGCGTCAGCAGGTAGTCGACCATCCAGAAAGGATAGAGGTTGTTGCTGTTCACCGGGTCGTAGATGAAGCCGGCGAGCGGCAGCACCGAGCCGCCTTTGTAGAAGCTGAAGATCGCGAGCGTGATCAGCGATTCCCAGCTGCGCACGTTGTCGCGCATGCTGCCGTTGCCGAGCGGATCGTTGCATGGCTCGTCCTTCTCGCTGCCGCAGAAGGGACGGCTGCGCGCGCCGGCCGTCGGCAGGTCGAGCGGGCCGATCAGACTGTCCTCGTTGTGCATGATGTGGTGCAGGAACCACTGACCGGTGATGAAGAACGTGGTCTTCTTGTTGAGAGCGCGGATCCAGGTCGGTCGATCGAAGGCGATCATGCCCTTCCAGTAGTCCTTGCGCGTCGTGCCGGGGAGGAAGGGCGAGAAGGTGGTCTCCTTGTCGCGATCGAGGAGGTAGAGGCCGAAGTCGTAGACGGTCTCCATGCGGAAGATGGTCTGCGTCCAGTTGCCCTCGAAGTAGTTGGCCGAGAGCCCGACGGTGTGGATGTAGGGCGTGATGTACTCGACCGGAAGCGTTCCCTGGGAGACCAGATCCTGGGTGATGTTGTCGCCGGCCGGGCCGGGCGTCAGACCGCGCACCGGCGAGTACGGCGTGCCGTCGTCACCCGACCAGCGCTGGTAGAAATAGTGTACCCCGAGTTGGAAACCATTCGGGAACACGCCCGAGAGGCGTATGCCGACCTGGCTGTTGTCGAACGGGTTGCGGTCGTAGTCGCCCTGCTTGAAGAGCGAGGTGCCGCGCTTCAGGCGCTCGATGCCCGCGAAGGGCGCGAAGAACGCGCCGTCCTCTCTATTGAAGAGCGGGTTCTGGATGCGGAGTCCCCAGGGCCGCGGCAGGTAGGCGACCTTCACCGGGCGCCAGTCGCCGGGGTTCCAGTACGCCTCCGCGAAGACGTTGGAGAGCTGTCCGATGTTGCCGATGTCCCACAGGCCCTTGATCATCCAGAACGGAATCCGCAGATCGTCCCACCCGAAGGTCGGCGGGGGAATCTCCATGATGTAGTGCCAGGAGACGTCGAGGGCGTTGGCGCGGTCGAGCATGCGGAAGTCGTCGGCCTCGCCCCACACGATCTGCTGCTTGCCGATGCGGAAGCTGAGCGGGATGTCGGCGAGCTGCAAGTCGACGTAGAGCTCGCGCAACTGGTTCTCGAACTTGATCGCGTCGCGCGCGCCCTTGTCCATGTCGTCGAGGTCGCGAACCGCTTGCGGACCGGGCTTGCGACCGCGGAAGTCACGCTCGCGGAGCGTCGGGTTGGTGTCGTAGATGCTGTCGTACGAGCCGCGGTACAGAACGAAGAGCTTCGAGTTGGAAATGAACGGCAGATCGAAGCGATCGATCAATTTGCCCTTCTGGAGCCAGTCCCAGTCGACGCGGAACTTGAAGGTGTTGCGCTGCTGGATGAAGTGGTACTCGTCGATGTCGGGGTGGCGGATGATGTTCTGCGACTGCAGCGCCCCCGAGAGCTCGATCGGCCCGAACTTCTGGGTCGCCAGGGCCGGTGACGAGGCGCACAAGCTGCCAACCGCGAGCAGAACGGCTGCCAGTTGCATCCGCGGGGACCGTTCGATGCGTCCGTTTCTCCTCATGACAGCCTCCTCGTTCGTTTAGTCCTGCACCGGGGGCTGGGAGCCCGGCGGCGCATGCGATTCGTTCCGCATGCGCCGCCGCGCCTATGTGGGCTCTCTACGGTTCGGAGTCAACGTTGCCACGCCCGGGAGCGTCACCGCTCCTGGTCCCGGCAGTCCCGCGACCGTGTTGACCGCGGGCGCGCGCGTCGACGGGATGCAGAAGAAGGCGACGATCGACCCCGGCTGGCCCGGAGGTGCGGGCTGACCGGTCCGGGTGATGCTATTGCCGAAGCACGAGCGCAGCTGGATCTGGCAGGTTCCGGCGCCGAAGATCGCGCAATCCGCGTCCTCGGTGCAGACCCGGAACGTCTGACCCGAGCAACGCGTATCGGTGGGATCGCCGGTGCAGAATCCATCCGAGCCGCAGGCGTCGCCGCCGGTCGGCAGGCAGGCGTTCTGGCGGTTCTGGTCCGTGCAGTAGCAGCGTCCCGGCGGCTCGTTCGGGCTGGTGCAGTTGACGCTGGCGTTGATGCTCACGGTTCCTGTCGTCAGCGGATCGAGGTTGATGTCGAGCTCGCCGATGCTGCTCGCCTTCGGCAGACAGGCGTTGGAGGTCGGGCCGAAGTTCGGGCTGATACCGCCGACGTCGCACGGCGCGCCGGCCGCCACCGCGTCGTTGTCACAGGTGCCTTGGGCCTGCCCGTCGTTGGGTGTCGGGTCGCCGACGCAGTTCGGGCACGGCTTGTCGGACACCGGCGACTGGGTGACGAACGAGGTGATCCTGGCGCTGGCGACCGAGTCGCCGGTCGTTCTGTTGTAGGTTCCTCCCACCGCGTCACGGAACACGTTGCGGACGCACACCGCGACGTTGTTCGAGGAAAGGGCAGCGGGCTGCCGAACTCGGTGCCGACGAGCGCCGTGCCGTCGATGGTGCAGATGTCACCGGTGCAGTTGGCATCGACCGTGACCTCTACCTGCTCGATCGACGCCTGGTTGTGTGACAGGCCCTGCCATCCGGCGTCGAGGTCCGATCCGGCGCCGCTCGTCACCGTCAGGGTGAAGAGCGCCGTCGGCACCTCGCGCCCGTCGAGGTCGGCCCGGGGGTGGGGACCTCGGTGAAGGCGGTCGAGACCGGCGTCAGCGTCGGCGTGGCCGGTGACTGGACTGCGGTCGGGGTACGCGCCGGCGCCGGGGTCGCTGTTGCTCCCCCGCCGTCGTTGTCGTTGTCGCCACCGTTGTCTTCACCACATCCCGATACGGCGCACGCCACTATGAGCGCGAGCGTCACGGACGCGAATCGTCGCTTCATGGTTGCTCTCCTCCTTGAGGGGGACCCCGATGGCTCTCCCAGGTGTCGGGGCGGTCAGTAGCAAACGGGCCTTTTTGGTGTCAAGGAACTCATCGTTCATGCTTCGACCATCTCGCCCGGCCGATTCGTGAGTCAAGACAGCGTGCTACCTCCGTGGCGAAACTATTCCGCTTCGGAATGGTCGATCGGCCCGGGCGACGCCGCCATTCGGCCCGTTCTTTCAATTTCAATGGCTCTATGCTTTAGACTCCGGCGCGCATGCGACCCGACCGACGACGGTTGATGACTCGGGGTGCGGCGCTCGCCTGCCTCGCCCTCGTTCTCGCCGGCCCGGCTCAGGCCCAGGATCTCGTCGTCAACGGCGACCTCTCCAAAGGCGCCGGCAACGCGCCGGCCGAGTGGTCGTCCGATCGCTGGGACACGGGCGCGGGCGCCACCGAGTTCCTCTGGAAGCCGCCGAGCGGCGACCAGCCGGGTCAGGCCGGCATCAAGAACACCAAGGCCAACGACGCCCGCTTCAAGCAGGACATCAAGGTCCAGCAGGAGACCTGGTACCACATCACCGGCAAGGTCCGGACCGACAACGTCGGCCAGGCGGCGATCGGCGCCTACCTCTCCCTCATGGAGGGGTTCCAGAACAGCGAGGACGTGCGCGGCACCGCAGGTCGAGTGGAAGCCGCTCGAGATGTGGGTCAAGACCGAGAAGTGGCAGGACCGGCTGACCCTCGCGCTCCGGCTCGGCGGCTACAGCAGCTTGAACACCGGCGAAGCCTGGTTCAGCGACATCAAGGCCGAGGTGGTCTCCGGTCCGGCGCCGAACGCGAAGAACGTCTACCAGCCGACCGAGCGCGGCGGCGGCATCCAGCCGCTCGGTCTCTGGGCGCTCATCCTCGTGCTTTCTCTCATCACCGCGGCGCTCTGGTACTATCTCCGTCCTGCACCCGCCGGCGAGGATCGCGGCTCCGGTGGTGAGAAGGCCGCGCTCACGGCGATGCTCCTGGCGCTGCTCGCGGTCAAGATGCTGGTGGCGCCGTATTTCGGTTACGCGACCGACCTCGGCACCTACAAAGCCTGGGCGATCCGCCTCGCCGAGGTAGGGACCGCGGACTTCTACGCCCCCAACTACTTCTGCGACTATCCGCCAGGCTACCTCTACATCCTGTGGTTGCTCGGGGCCGTCTACAAAGGTCTCGAGATGAGCACGGCCGGGGCGCTTTCGACGGTGGTCATCAAGATGCCGGGCCTGATCGCCGACCTGCTCTCGAGCTGGCTGCTCTTCGTGTTGCTGCGGCCGCGCGTCGGACGCTGGCTCACCTGGGTCGTCGTCCTCGCGTACACGTTCAATCCCGCGGTCATCTTCAACTCCGCGATCTGGGGGCAGACCGACTCGTTCTTCACCCTCGAGCTGTTTCTCGGCGTGCTGCTGCTGCTGCAGGGACGGATCGGACTCGGCTGGGCGCTGGTGATGCTCGCCGGGCTCACCAAGCCGCAAGCCCTCATCTTCATGCCGCTGCTGGCGAGCTGGGGCGGCAACTGGGACCGTCCCGAGCGGCCGATCGTGGCGGCGGCGAGCGGCACGCTGGTCGCGGCGCTTCTCATTCTTCCCTTCATGGTGCCCTTCGAGATCGTCGCGCTCTACCAGAAGACCGCGGCCTACTACGCGGAGACGTCGGTGAACGCCTTCAACATCATGGCGCTGCTCGGCGGCTTCCGTCAGTCCGACAGCGCCATGCTGCTGTTCATGAACTACCAGCGCTGGGCGTTGATGCTGGTGCTGATCTTCTTTGCCACCATCGCCTACCTCATCTACCGGCGCCGCGACGCCGAGATGTACTTGTATCTCTGCTTTCTCCTGCCGTTCGGCTTCTTCATGCTCTCGACGCGCATGCACGAGCGCTATCTCTTCCCGTGCCTGCTCTTTCTCACGCTGCTCTTGCCGAAGCGCCCGCGCTTGTGGGTGCTCTACTGCGGCTTGACCGGCACCTATCTCGTGAACCTCTGGTACATCCTCTACAAGCTCAACCTCGAGCAGTTCCTCGACAAGTACGACGCGCTCGGCGTCGCGATGTCGCTCGTCAACGTCGGCCTGTTCGGGCTCGCGCTCTTCGAGGGCTTTGCGCTCACCAACGCGGCGCCCGAGCCGCTGCCGATTCCCAACCTGGGCGAAGGCTCGGAGCCGCTCGCGGAGACGGCGGAGGCGCCGGCGCGGGCTCCGGCGGCGCAAACGCGCCCGGCCGCGCGCCAAGCGACCGCCGCGCGCGGCAAGGGAGCGCGCCCGCAGCCGGGCGGACGCGGCGCCGCACCGGCCGCACGGACGCCGGCAAAGCCGGCGGCACCCAAGCCCGCGCCGAGAGCGTGGGCGTCGGCCCTCTGGGAGGTCGAGGCCGGAGCGGACAAGTACAAGCTCCGGCGTCTCGACTGGGCGCTCGCGCTCATGCTCGTGATCGCGGCCGGCGGTCTCCGCTTCTGGCAGCTCGGCGAGCCCAACGAGCTGGTGTTCGACGAGGTCTACTTCGTCGAGCAGGGCAAGAACTACCTGCGTGGCAAGGAGTTCATGGATCCACACCCGCCGCTCGCCAAGCTCGCCATCGGCGCCAGCGTCGCCATCTTCGGCGGCGAAGCAAACGGCTATCGCATCTTCAACGCCGTCTGCGGGACGTTGATGGTCGGGGTCGCGTATCTCACCGGGCGGAAGCTGCTCGGCGACGGCATCGCCGCCTTCGCCACCGCGGCCGCGGTCGCGATGGACGGTCTCTTCATCGTCGACTCGCGCACCGCCGTGATCGACATCTGGTACGTCACGTTCGGCGCGATCGCGTACCTGCTGCTCTTCCAGTACCTGCGCACGCCGACCAAAGTGCGCGGGCCGACCATCCTGGTCGGCCTCGGCATCGCGCTCGGTCTGAACCTCGCGTCCAAGCTCTTCATCCCGGCGTTCACGTGGGTGACGGTCGTGGTCTTCCTCGCGATCCTCTCGGTACGCGCCGAGCGCGCCCACCATTCGCGCGAGCCGTGGCTCCGGGGTCTCGCGCCGGCGGCGCTGGTCACCAGCGCGGCGGCCGCCACCTACCTCGCCGTGTTCCTGCCGCACTACTACTTCGGTTGGTGGAACAGCGTGTGGGACATTCCGAAGTACTTCAAAGACGTGGTCGGCTACGAGGCGGCGGTCGCGGACGCCACGCACCCCTACTCGTCGAAGTGGTGGAGCTGGCCGTTCCTGCTCCGGCCGGTCTGGTATCACTTCAAGGACGTGCCGGGTGACTCGTCGCAGGTCGTAGGCGTGTGGGGGGGCGGCAACCCGATCCTCTGGTGGGGCGGATTCGCGGCCATCGTGGTCGCGGCCGCGCGCGCCGTGCGTGAGCGCCATCTCGCGAGCGTGTTCCTGGTGACAGCTTTCATCCTGCACTACGTCGTCTGGTCATGGATCGGGCGCACACTCTTCCAGTACCACTACCTGCCGTCACTCTACGCGAGCTTCCTCGCCCTCGGCATGACGCTCGCCGTGCTCTGGCGGGCGCCCGCCGACGAGGGCTTCTGGATCTTCGCCGGCGTGGCGCTCCTGGCGCCGTTGTTGCCCACTTTGCTCGGACCGTTCCCGCGCTGGGGCATCCTTTTCTTCGGGGCGGTGGTGGGCCTGTACGGCGCGGCGGTCGTCTACCACAACGTGCCGATCTTCCGCTGGCCGCCCGGACGCGTCGTCGTGGTGGCCTACGCGGTGGTCGCGGTCAGTCTGCTGGTCTATTTCTACCCGATCTGGTCGGGCACCCCGATCTCGCGTGACGCGTACAGCGCTCGCATGTGGTTCCAATCCGGCCCGGCGCGCTGGATCTGACGCGTTCGTACGTGACCGCGCGGCAGGCGGTGGGATCGTCGCCAGCGGCCGACAGATCGCGCGGGATGGTGGTTGCGATCACAGTCCTTCCGGATACGCGGTGAAATCCTGGTTGGGCGACCTGATGGCCGCTGGCGACGCTCCCACCGCCTGCCGCGGGCCGTCGTCGAGGCGACAGGTTCCCGCAAAGCGCCGGGCGTCCCTCCTCTCTGCCGCGGGTCATGGTCGAAAGCCACGTCCACGATCAACGGCCTCGGAGCAGAATCGACGCGTCACATGCGCCCGATCGGCGACGGTCACGTCGGTCATCGCAAACGGCGGGTGGGGGCAAGTCGCCGGACGCGGCCATCAGGTCGCCCGACCAGTGCCCCGTTGCGTGGACGGAAGGGCCCTGATCGCAACCACCATCCCGCGCGATCTGTCGGGCGCGTAGGCGACTTGCCCCACCCGCCGTGCTCGACGACTGTCAAACCATCACCCGCCGAGACCGCCCGTGAGCGCCGTCGAGCTGTCGATCGTCATCCCGGCCTACAACGAGGTGGCGCGGTTGCCCGCGACACTGGACGCCCTCGAGGAGCACCTCGCCCCATACGGGAGCCGCGCAGAGGTGCTGGTGGTCGACGACGGCTCGACGGA
The DNA here is from genome assembly GCA_963846105.1 of uncultured delta proteobacterium. Taxonomy (GTDB): domain Bacteria; phylum Desulfobacterota; class Binatia; order UTPRO1; family UTPRO1; genus CAWJUT01. The sequence goes on along the minus strand of CAWJUT010000017.1, from coordinate 63,541 downwards.
CGGAACCAGCGCGGTGGTCACGGAGCGGCCGATCACCGCGCTTCGCCTGGCGCGCATCCGCATGCCCCGCAACCGCGGCAAGGGCAAAGCCGTCGTGATGGGCGTCGAGGCGAGCAAGGGCGAGATCGTAGCCTTCATCGACGCCGACCTGCCCTACACGCTCGCCAACCTCGACCATGCGGTGCGCCTGGTGCGCGACGGCGAGGCGGACGTCGCGGTCGGCGCACGTGACCTCGAAGCCTCGACCTACGACCCGTCCTACCCGCTGGCGCGGCAGATCGCCGGACGCACCTACGCCGCGCTCGTGCGCGTCGCCCTCGGCTTGCCGTTCGGTGACACGCAATGCGGCCTCAAGAGCTTCCGTGCCGATGCCGCGCGCCGGCTCTTCCGGCCGATCACCATCAACGGCTACGGCTTCGACGTCGAGCTCATGTATCTGGCATGCACGCGCGGCTATCGCATCGTGCGCTTCCCGGTCACCTTGTCGCACCGGCACGAGTCGCGGGTCCGTCTGGCGCGCGATTCGTGGCGGATGTTCGGTGACCTCTGGCGCATCCGTCGCAACGAGGCGCGCCAACGGTACGGCCCGCGCCCGGCGCCTGGAGCGCCACGACCATGAAAACGGTGGCAGGGTCGCAAACCGTGCGCGGCGTCCTTTTGCTCGTGGACGACCGCCGCTATGATGCGCGCCCGTGACGCCGCTCCGACGCCTGGCGGCCGCTGCCGCGATCTTCGTCGGCGCGGCGCTGCTCTACTACGCTTCCAATCCTCGTCTCCCCGACGGCTACAAGCATCACGTCTACGTCGCCGACGCGTGGATCCACGGACGCCTCGACGTGAGCGGCTACCCGCCGCACTACCACGATTGGATCACGGTGAACGGCAAGATCCATTCGCCCTTCGGTCCGACGCCGGCGATCTTGCTCGTGCCGTTCGTGTGGCGGTGGGGCACCGCCTTCAACATGAACGCGTTCAGCGTCGGGCTCGCGGGCCTGAATGCCGCACTCTGCTGGCTCTTGCTCTGTCGCGTCGGTGTCAGCGCGCGCCGCGCCGCCCTCGGGACGCTGATTTTCGCGTTCGCGACCGTCAACTGGTACACGGCCTCATCGGCACGACGTGGTATCTTGCCCATCTCTGCGTCGAGTTCTTCCTGTTGCTGGCGTTGGTGGAGATCTTCGGGCGCGGACGGGCGATGCTCGTGGGCGCGGCGTTCGGGTTTGCGGTGCTGGCGCGGGTGAACGTGGTGACGGCGCTGCCCGGTGTGGTGCTGCTGCTCGTCCACTGGCACGCCGAGCGCAGCAGCTTCTTTCGCTTCTTCGACGGCGCGGCGTGGCGCAAAGGCATTCTCTTCGCGCTCGGGCTCACCTTGCCGTTCGTCATCGAGTGCGCTCTCAACTACGCCCGTTTCGGCAATCCGCTCGAGACCGGCTACGGCCAGGCGTCCGAGATCTACGGCAATCGCGGGTACGGCTGGTACGACTGGCACTACATACCGCGGCACCTCTACGTGTCGGTCTTCAAGGGCTGGGAATGGGCCGAGGAGTTTCCGTTCCTGAAGCCGCAGGCGGAGGGGCTGTCCATTCTGCTCACCAGTCCTATTCTTCTCTACGCCTGCGCGGCGCCGTGGCGGGATGCGACCGTGCGCCTGCTCTGGCTCCCGGTCTTCCTGACGGCAGCGGCGCTCTTCCCGTACTTCTACCAGGGCTGGGTGCAGTTCGGGTATCGCTACGTGCTCGACGCGCTGCCGTATCTGATCATCCTGGTCGCCGTCGGCTTGAAGGACGCATCGCGACGCACCGTCCTTTTCCTGCTCCAGGTTTCGATGCTCTTAAACGCGCTGGGAGTGTACTGGGGGGAGAAGCTCGGCTGGTGAGGGGCTCGCGGCGGGTGCGGTGATGCGCGCCGCCGGCAGCACGTCCTTGCGGAGCGCCAGCACCAGCTCGCTCCGGAACACGTAGGCGGTGTCCTCGAGCGTGAACCCCCACTTGCGGCAGACCTCGATCAGGCTCTCGCGTGTGTAGTGGGTGATGTGCTCGTCCTTGTAGCCGCCGGGCGCGAAGAAACCGTAGAGCGGCTCGATCGTCCGCCAACCGATGGTCGCGTAATCGGGGGTCCCGAGCACCAGCAGCCCGCCGGGTCTGAGCACGCGCCGGAGCTCCTCGAAGATCACCTCGTCGTACGGGATGTGCTCGATCACCTGCGAGCACACCACGCAGTCGAAGGTCTCGTCGCGCACCGGGAGCGCGAAGATCGATCCGCGCAGCAGCGGGACGTCGTAGCGCCGCATGTAGCGCAGCTTGTTGTGGCGGACGTCGAGGCCGACCACGTCGTTGATCGATTGGAGAATGATGCTCGAGCCGCAACCGACGTCGAGGGTCTTGCCGCTGCCGCGCGTCCACTTGCAGACGATGTGGTGACGGCGACGTTGCCACCAGCGCTGCAAGGGGATGATGCTGTAGAACGCCCGCTCGTCGTAGTCGGCGGAGTCGATCGAGTTGCGCAGCGCCCACAGCTTGGCGAACGCGCGCAGGAGATCGATCCCGAAGCGCACGATGCGCGCGTGCGAGGAGCCGCGCTCGCGCGGGTAGTAGGTGAACGAGATCTCGGCGATGCGCCAGCCTTCGGCGTGCGCTTTCACCAGGATCTCCTCCAGCACCTCGAAGTTCGTGCCCTCGAGATCGAGCGCCTGGACGGCGGCGGCGCGATAGAGCCGGAACCCGCTCGAGAGATCCCGCACCGGGAGACCGAGTCCGCGGGCGAAGAAGGCGTTCAGGATGCGGGACAGGATGAGACGATGGGTGGGCATGTACGCCACGCCGCCTTTGACGTAGCGCGAGGCGATGACGACGTCGCTGCGCGTGCGCGCGCGCCAGAGCTTCACGATGAAGTCGGGATCGTGCGAGAGGTCGGCGTCGAGGGTGAGAATGTAGGTGCCGCGGGCGGCCGCGAGTCCCTCGCGCAACGCCCCCCCGTAGCCGGGAAGCGTTTGCCGGATGACGGTCGCGCCGCCCGCGGTCGCGGCGGCCGCGGTCCCGTCGGTGGAGCCGCCGTCGACGACGACGACCTCGTAGCTGCAGCCGATCGCGTCGAGCACGGCCGCGGTGCGCGGCAGGAGCTGCTCGACGTTCTCGCGCTCGTTCAGGACGGGTACGACGACGCTGAGATCCACTCGGGGAGGGTAGCAGCCGCGTTGCGCCGCCCGCAAGCTAGGAACTGTTCCGCGCTACCGGGATCGCGGCGCGCGAACATGCCGCCGAGCGCCGAGCCGGCGTGTCGCGTCGCCGATGGCGGCGCCGCACGGCTCAATCGGATTTCGCTTTGAACTTTCCGGGCTCGTTCTTGCGGATGCCGAGGTCGTACGTCGCCTCCCAGCAATGGTCGGCGACGAACGTCGAGCTCGACAGCATCCGGAACGTCACCGGCTCAGCGAGCGGCAGGCCCGGGCGGCCGACGAGCGCCGTGCCCTTCACCTTGGCGATGATCTTCGTCTTGGTCCCTGGTCTGAGCTTGATCCGTCGCCAGTCCCGTCCTGAACCTTGCGCTTGAAGTCGTAGCCTTTCACGCCACTCGTCCTTTGCGGTCCAGCATGTGCCGGACGTGCAGCCTGTGCGGCGCGACGAGCACCGGAGTCGAGGCGCCGTTGCCGTCGTAGACGCACAGGATGTAGTCGGCTTCCTGCGTGATCGGGTCGGCGAAGTTGGCGGGATCGGTGCTCTTCCACTTCCACGTGACCATGTCCTTGGCGTCGACGGACGCGTCCTTGATCCCGGCCGACGAGCCGCCCGGCTCCGGCAGCTCACATTGATCGGGCGCCTCGCAGCCGACGCCGGGGATGCAGTCCTGGCACGGCTCGCACGGGGACCCGGCTATGCAGGCACCCGCCGCGCACCCGTCGCCGATGGTGCAGGCGTTGCCGTCCGAGCATGGCGCCCCCGGCGTCGCGAGCTGACACGTCGAGCCGCAGCAATCGTCGACGAGGTTGCCGTCGTCGCATTGCTCGCCCGCCGTCACGACGCCGTTGCCGCACGCGGTGATGGTGCAGTTCGCGTCGCAACCGTCGCCGCTCGTCTGATTGCCGTCGTCACACACCTCGCCGGGATCGAGCACGTTGTTGCCGCAGAGCTTCAGCTCGAACGCCCCCATGTCGCAGCCCAAACCCCCCGGCCGCGTCTCGCCGCGTTGATCGGTCGCCAGGCAGGCAGTGCCGCCGCTTCCCGGCACCGCCGGGTTGCCGGCGTCGATGGCAGGGCTCGGGGGCACGAGCGCGTGGGTGTCGGTGGGGCCGCCGTTCGGCGCGAGCGCGGCCAGCATCGGATCGACGCCGGTGATGTGCCCGGTCGAGGTGCCCTGGATCGTACAGTTCGTCGGATCCTCGAGCAGATTGTACCCGTTCGAGTGGAAACCCGAGATCGACCCGAACCCGGGCAGCGACGCAATCGCCGTCGGTGTTGTCGCCGACCACGCTGTTTCCCATGACGACGGTCCCGAGGTCGCCGACGTTCGTGGTGTTGACGATGCCGATCCGGTTCTGCGCGATGGTCACGTTGTTCAGGACCCACGAGATGCCCCCGGCGCATCCGTCTCCGCCCATGCAGAAGCTCCCGCTGGCGACGCCGTACTCGTTGCCGCTGATGGTGGTGTTCTCGACGGCGATGACTGCCGGCGATGCTCCCCCTCAGGCCGAAGTCCGCGTTGCCGGTGATCGTGCTGTTGCTGATCGAGCCGCTGGTGGCCCGAGCATCGATGCCGTCGCCGTCGTTGTCGCGGATGGTGCTGTCGAGGACGGTGAGCGTCGCCCAGAACGCCGAGATACCGTTGCCTCGAGGATCGATGCCGCCCGAGATCACGCAATCGATGACCGTCAGCTCGGCCTTGTTGCCGGCGCCGAAAAAGTCGCCGTTCGCGCATACCCCGCTCGCATCGGTGCCACTCGTGCATCCGTCGTCGATGTAGGCGTTGCCGTTGCGCGCCGTGAGGTCGCGGATCGTGAGGGTTCCGGTGGGCAGAACCTCGAGGACGCGACTCTGGGCGTTGCCGTCGATGATCGTCGTCGACGCGCCCGCGCCCGAGATGGTGAGCTCGCCGGTGACGTCGAGGTCGCCGGTCGCTGCCGCGTCATCTCCGCCACCCACCAGGGTGAGGACGTAGGTGCCGGCCGGCAGGATGATGCCGTCGGCGCCGAACGAGGCGTTCGACTCCTGGACGGCCGCACGCAAGGTGCAGATCGCGCCGCCCGTATCGCACATACCGTCGCCCGGCACGAGATCGACCGCGTCGGTGGTGCTGTCGACCGAGAGGATGAGCGCCTGGGCAGACCACGGGCACGCGATCGACGCCAGGAACGCGACCGCGAGAAGCGGCATGCGGAGGCGCGCGCAGACGGCTATGGCGGATTCAATTCTACAGATACGGGGGAAGAGCACGGCGTTCTCCTCGGATGGACGCCCTCGCGGGCGTGTGTTCGCGGAGGATACGGCGGCCCGGGCGTGCCGGTCAAACTCAAATGTTTGGCAGGCTGTCGTTGTCCGCAACACACCGCCGGCTGCATCAGGTTGACACGGTGGCACCGTCCGACGTTTAACGCGCGCCGAGGTCACGCGCCCACGACGATGCCGATGAGCGACGAACCGAGCTCGACGAGAGCGCCCCGGGCCCGTCGCGGTTCGCCGTGGATGACGCTGCTCCTGGTCGTGCTGACGACGATCGGCGCTCGCGTGGTTGGGGGCGAAGCGCGTTCGCGGGGTCCCGTACCCCCTCGACCTGGCCGGCGCGTGGCGTGGCGTCCTCGAGACGGCACGCGCGACGGTGCCGGCCGCGCTCGTGACGTGGTCGGTGCTCGCCCTCACGTTCGCGGCGTTCGCGCGTGCGCTCCGGCGGCGCACCGACCTCGAGGTCGGCGAGGCGATCGCGGGCGCCGTGGTGCTGTTCTGGGGAGGTGCGTACGTCGCGCTCCTGACGCTCGGCCCGCTCGGGCTCTACCGGACGTGGATCCTGCGCGCCCTGCTCGCGGCCGCGGTCCTGGCGGCGCTCGCCGTTCCGGGGCAGGCGCGACCACGTGGCGCGGCGCGCCCCGGCTCGTGGATCGCCTGGCTGGCGCTGATCCTCTCCGCGCCGACGCTGCTCGCGCTGCAGCTCGCGTCGCCGGTCTCGCCGTTCATGGACATCCTGCCGTACGTCGCCTCGGTCGAGAAGGTCGTCGCGTTTCAGTTCTACCATCCGTTCGGCAACGACGCCGTCGGGATATGGGCGCCGTCCCGTCAGGTCGCGGGCTGCGACGCGCTGTTCTCGTTCGTGGCGCTGGTGGGCGGCATGCCGGGACATCTCGCGATCACCTCGCTGATCCTTCCCTTCGCGGCGCTGCAGATCTTCGCCCTCTACCGTCTGGGGCGCGCCGTGCACGGCAGCCTCGCCGGCGGCATGGCGACGCTCTTTCTCCTGCAGACCTTCGTGTGGCGGCGGACTCCCGATGGACGCGGCACCGCGCTCGCGTTCACGGTCGTGGTGCTCGGCCTCGCGCTCATGTACGCGCCGCGCCGGAGCGGCGTGCGGGTCGCGCTCGGCGGTCTCGCGCTCGGCATCGCCGTGGCGGTGAACCCACTCATCGGCGCGATCGGCATGCAGGTGGCGGCGGTCGCGGCGCTGGTCGAGTTCGTGGACTTCGGACGGGGCCTCGTCATTCGCGGGCTCGCGCTCGCCGGCGGCTCGCTCTTCGCCGGGCCGCAGGTGTTCATCGGCCTCGGACAGCACGCGCCGATGCCGGTCTTGCTGCTCGCCGTCGGTGCCGGTGCGACGCTGCTCTTCCTGATCGCCCGACGCGTCGGCGCCGAGCGTCCTCCGCGCTGGGCCTGGTCCGGTGCGCGCTTCGCGGCGATCGTCGGCGTGCCGCTGTGGGTGCTGTGGCTGCACGCGCAGCAAGGATCGGAATTCTTCAACGACGAATGGTTCGGCTACGGTATCCTTCTCGTCCTGGCCGCCGGGGGACTCGGCCGTGCTCGCGACTTCGGTATGGCGTCACCCGCGACGCTGGCCCGCCGTCGCCATCCCGGCAGTGGCGTTGGCGCTCGGGATCGTCGACTACTCGGTCGGCAGCCCGATGCGTTTCACGGGCTCACTCGAGTCGCGCTCGCTCGCCGGTGAGATCACCACCAAGATGATCTGGTACTGGTGGCCGTACTGGCTCGCGCTCGCCGCCGGCGCGTGGTTCGGGATGATGGCACGACGCTGGGCGCTCGGAGCGGCGATCGCCGTCGCGCTCCTGATGGTCGTCTATCCGCTCCGTCATCTTCCCGAGCTGGTCGATTTCGACGCCCGCCAGGTGTCTCTCGTCCAGACCTGGGGTTTCCATCTCACCAATGCCGCGCGCGGGTATTTCGGCGGCTATCCCGATCGGCGTTGGGTGCTGAACGACGACTGGCGGGCGATCAGCAACGTGCTGCGCGCCGAGATCGCCGCCGGCCGCATCACCTACGATACGCACATGCTGTACCTCGCCGAGGCGTCCAACAGAGTCGAGGTGGCAATCGGGAGCGGCGTCTCCGTCGATCTCGATCGCGCCCGACTTCAATCCCGACAACGTCTGGACGGCCGGCGGTCGGATTCGCGGCCCGCAAGCACGACAGGCGGCGTTCGCTGCGGAGCCCCCCTACGTGCTGGTCGAAAGCGCCAGGCCGGAACAAGAGTATCCCGAGCTGGCCGCGTACGAGTCGATCGCGTCGCGACCCCAGATGCGCATCCACCTCTACCGCCGCCGTCAGTAGCGACGCGCGCAGCGGACGCCGGCGTCAGTACAGGCGGCCGATCTCGAGGAACGACAGCACCCACACGCCCCAGGCGTTGGCCGCCACGCTCAACAGGATCAAGGCGGCGTGCCACCATCTGAGCGGACGGTCCATGCCGCGGATCGTGAGCAGGGTGAGCAGCGGATAGAAGTCGAGCGCGAAGCGGTAGCCGAACTGCGTCATGCCGGTGCCGCCGAACTGGAACAGCACCCCGAGGAAGAGCAGGATGCCTGCCCAGCACCCGGCGGTCAGGCGGTCGAGCGGCGCGCGCAGCGCGTAGATGAACGCCGGCGTCGTGTACCAGATCGAGAGCCCGGAGACGGCCGGAATGATCCATGGATAGGTTGCGCTGTAGATCGGCGGTTGCCGGAACAACATGTGGACGTGGGCGGGCCAGTAGTTGAGATTGAAGAGCCCTTCGCCATAGCCGGCCGCGCGCTTCGCGAGCAGCTCGTAGGCCTCGTTCCCGAAGACCCCGAAACGGATCCAGTTGTAGCCGGCGTTCAACGCCAGGATGCCGACCAGCGGGGCGGCGAAAGCGACGAGCCACCCGAGACGCGGCCGCGGAATGATCTCGTGCGTGACCGGATAGAGCCAGCGGTCGGGGCGCGCCACGAGCACGAACGGCACGGCGACGATGGTCTCCATGCGGCACCAGAACGCCGCCGCCAGGCCGAGCCCGAGGAGCACGCCGCGCGCGCGGCCGAGCCATTCCAGGACCACCAGCCAGAGGAAGAACCCATGGGTGGTCTGCGCCAGGTACCAGACCGAGCCGATGGTGGCGTGGTACCAATAGATGGACCCGAAGCCGAACAGCACCGCGCCCCAGTTGGCGGCGCGGCGTCGCACCGGAACGCGCCCGAGCGCGAGGCGCGCGAGCCCGACGCTGAGCGCTCCGAGCAAGATCGACAGGCCGGCCTGGAACCAGCCGAAGGGAAGCTCGAAGCCGCCGTTCCACTGCAGCAACCAGGATCGGATGGGCTCGCGCTCGGCGATCCACACGAACGGCAGCAGGCACGAGCGCGGGAGTCGGCGGGTTGCTGAAATAGGCGCGTCCGCCCCATTCCGCCATTTCCAGGTGTGGGGGACGCTCCGGCAACGAGATGGCGCCGTGCAGCATCGCGTCGGCGAAGCGCGAGTATTGATCGTAGCCGGTCGGTCCCGGACAGGAGATGAAGTAGACGGCGAGCGCCACCAGAAAGAGCAGGAGGGCGTCACGCCAGTCCGCCCACGCGAGCGGCGTCGTCGACTGGCGCCAGCTCACCGGAGCGCTTGCCTCACGCGCGTCTCGTACGAGTTCCGCGACCCTCTCAAGGCTGCGCACCGTCTGCTCATGCCCCTCCCCCCGCTTCGGCCATCGCCGACGCGGCCGAAAAGAGAGCATCCAGGGTAGCCTGTCAAGGTCGGCCCTCGGGCCCAGCGTCGGGCGGGGTCGGCTCGGCGGCTCCGGGACCCGGCGGCGCTTGTCGTTGACCCGCGCCCCGGTCGACGAGCGTATACAGGCGATGTCCGTCCAGGTCCTCGCTGCGCGCGATACGATCCTCGAGCAGCGTCTCCATGATCTCGACCCAGTACTGATGCCGCCGATGCGGGGGAACGATGACGTAACCGAGATCGAAGGTGTCGATGAAGCTTTGCACGGCCTCGGGCGGGTACACGTTGCCGGGCCACTCGCCAGTGCCCATCTGGGTCATGACGTAGATGTCGTTGATGATCGGACTCTTGTGAAACCAGCTGTACGTCGACCACGGCACGCGCGCGAGGTAGCCGCCGACCCGCGGTTTGCGGTGGATCGTCTGCCAGTACATCACGTGCCCCGACGGCACCGACCACTCGAGACCGAAGCTCAAGTTGCTGGCCGCGAGGCCCCGGCCCAATTCGAGCACCGTCCGGTCGTCCGGCATCGCCGCGAGCCGTTGGTAGACCTCGGGGACCGGGATCGCGTGGACGGGCATGCCCACCTGTCCGTACTCGAGCGCGGCGACGAGCAGCACGCCGACCGTCACCAGTCGCCGGCGCCCGCTCCACGCGGCGAGCCGCGCGATCCCGACCCCCGCGAGAGCGGCGACCACCATCGACGCGCCGACGACGAGACGCCGCGGGCTGTCGAAGAGCTCGAAGAAGGGTAGACGCGCCAGCCAGGCGTAGGGCGTCCACGGGCCCTCCAGGAGCGTCGTTGGTCCGGCGTGCAAGGCCGTGCCGCAGGCGAGGACGGCGATCACCACGCCCGCCGCGGCGAGGGCGATGATCTCGGGATCGCGCCACCGGCGGAGCGTCGCGCCGGCCGCGAGCAGCAGAATGCCCCAGCCGAGGAAGTACGAAGGGACGTCGCCGTTGTTGCCGTCGAACGCCCAGCGCTCGTTGAGCGATCCGAGCGCCGGGTTGGCCGGGCTCGGGACCAGGAAGTCGACGAGATTGACGACCGATCTCGAGGTGAAGGCGTGTCCGCCGTGTGGCAGGTCGCGGACGTCGCCGGGCGAGGGACCCCATCTCGCGATGGCCAGCAGCGCCAGGATGTTGATCGCGCCGAAGAGGACGGCGCGACCGAGATGGCGTGCCGTGCAGCGGGCGGGAACGAGGACGATCGCCATGACGACGGCCATCACCAGGAAGGCGGCGGCGAAATAGACGTTGGTGAGCAGCAATCCCCACAGCGTCGCGCCGAGACCGACGAGCGCACCCCAGCGCGCCGTGCGCATGAAGGAGACCAGGCAGAGAATCCCGGCCGGCAGCAGCGCGGCGGCGGTCACCGACGGAAACTGGGACCTCGTCAGCAAGGACAGCAGCGGGGGACTGAAGCCGTAGAGCAATCCACCGAGCACCGCGGCGGCGACCGATGCGGTCAACGCCCGGACGAGCAGCATCATGGCGATCGCGGCGCCCACCAGGCTCGCCAGCACGGCCAGGTCCGCGTAGAGCATCAAGTGGTGGAGGAACGGGTACGAGAACACCGACAGCAGCACCGGGCAATTGGCGTGGAGAAGATTTGCGCCGACCGGAACCAGGATGCGGTGGGTGGAGAACGGACTGCGCCCGGCGCCGAGCTCGGTCCAGAAGGTGTCGATGCACCAGAGGTAGACGCCGCCGTCGCCGGGTACACCCGGCAGGACGCTCCCGAGCTCGCGCGCCAGCGGATGGGTCGCCACCACCGCCACGCCGAGATAGAGGGCGACCACGAGCGCCCAGCCGCGGAGGCCGAGAGGTTCGTTCGTCAGCGCCGAAAGATCCCCAGTCCGTAGGCGAGCAGAAGCCCGCCGGCGAACGGCAGCGTGAGCCCGAGCCACCCGACGCGCAACGACGCGCTCAGCGCCTGGCTCAGGCGCGAGGGCCTGGGCGGGGCGCGCCCCACTTGCGTCATGCTGAAGTCGGTGAACCAGGCGGCGCCGGTGTTGAGATTGGAGAAGCTTCCGAGACGACCGCAGACGTTCCAGCTGCTCTCGTCTTGCGCGCGCACGACGAGCTCGAGGGGACGCCAGTCCTGCGTTCCTTGCACGAAGTCGGTGTAGACGCCTGACGGCTCGATGGTGAGGAACGCGCCGGCGGCCGCGCGGCCGACGTCCTGCGTGCGTACGCGCGCCGTGATGCGATACGTCGCACCGGGCTCGACGGTGACCCCCTGGCACCAGCGTGCGTCGTTCGGTTGCTCGCTGGTGATGATGCCGAGCATGCCCGTTCCATCCTCCGCGACCGTCCACTCGAAGCGCGAGAAGGTGTTGTTCCAGGCGACGTTGTTCCAGCCCTCGGGCGTCCCGCCGGCGCCTTCCGTGAGCCGGCCGTTCTTGAGAAGCTCGCCGCCGGCAGCGCCCGCCAGGTGGGCCACGAGCATGGCGATCACCAACGCGGCGGCGGCCATCGTGCTGGCCGTGCGACTCGGCCGGGCTCCTCGCGTGATGGTCAGGGGTCTCGAGCGCACCGTGAGTGAGGGCCCGCATACCACTCGCGCGCGGCGGTTCAAAGAGTTCCCCGACCGTTCTCGATTCGGTACGGTAGAGGCAGTGCACACCCGAGATTCGCCGTGACCGGCGGTCGCACCCCCCATCGATTCGGTCCCGGCGCCTGGCTCCTCGTTTTCGGTCTCTACCTGGCCGTCTTCATCGCGGCCACGTACCCGTTCGTCCAGAACCTCGGCGCAGGCGCTTCCCGGCATCCCGGGCGACGGGCCGGGCTATCTCTGGTCGTTCGACTCGTTCTGGACGCAGATCCGCGCCGGTCACAACCCGTTCTACAGCGATCGCGTGCTGGTGCCCCTGGGCGCGAATCTCGCCTACTCGGAGAGCCTGCCGGTGCTCTCGTTCTTCGCCTACCCGTTCCTCTCGCACCTCCTCCTCTACGGCGCGCTGGTCATCGTCGCGAGCGTCCTGATCGCCGCCCTCGGCATGATCCTGCTCGTCAGGTCGCTCACCGCGGATGACGGAGCCGCGGCGGTCGCCGGATTGCTCTATGGGTTCGGCCCGGTCGTGCTCTCGTTCCTCTGGGTGAATCATTTCACGATGGCGTCCGGCGCCGCGCTGTTGCCCTTCGGTATCCTGTTCCTGCTGTTGTTCATGCGCAGCGGTCGTCCCCTCCCGCTCGTCGGCCTCGGCCTCGTCGTGTGGGTGACGGCGTTCACGCAGGTCTACATGGCGGCGGTTCTGGTGGTGATGATCGCCGTCATGAGTCTCGTGCTCGTGCCGGCGCGCGCGCGCCGCAAGCATTTCGTCAGCGCGTTCGTCGTCGGCGCCGCGAACCTCTTCGTTGCCTGGGCGGTGGTGAGATTCGTCTTCGGTGACGTGAGCGGGATGTCCGGCAGCGGCTACGGCTTCACCTCGCGCTCGGTGGTCAACATCGTCGATCTCTTCGTCCCGAATCGGCAGAACCCATTGCTCGGATTTCTGTCGCCGCTCCTGGCGTACGACGGCGCCAACGGCGACGTCTATTCCTACTTTCTCGGCTGGGGCATCCTCGCGCTCGCCATCGGCGCGGTGGTGGCGCGGCGGCGGGACGTGGAGATCGTCGCGCTCGCCGTCGCCGGCCTCGTCATCATGGTGTTCGCCTTCGGATCGGCGATTCGTTGTGGCTACACGGAGCTGCTGACCCTCGACTGGACACCCTACGAGTGGCTCGCCCGCTTGCCGTACTTCAAGATGCTCGACAGCCCGCGCCGCTTGATCATCGGCACGGCGCTCGCGGTCGCCGCGCTCGCGGGGGTGGGTATCGCGACGCTCGCGGCGCGCAGCGGCCGTCGCCGGCTCGTGCTCGTCGGGAGCGTGCTCCTCTGGGCCGTCGAGTACGGGCAGGTAGGAATGCCGGTCACGGCGTTTCCCGTTCCGCCGGTCTATCAGCACCTCGCGTCCTTGCCGGACTCGCGTACGGTGTTCGAGTTCGGCGGCGGCGTGGCCTGCAGCTTCGGCGGGCTCGGCCTCGATTGGTCGACACCTTCGAGCCACCTGATGTTCTGGCAGACGATCCACCGCAAACCGCGCGTCGGAGGCTACGTCTCGCGGGTCACGGACGAGATGTTCGACTGGTTCAGGTACCGCGCGATCCTGAGCGAGCTGTTCGCCATGGCCCACGCGAGCGGCGAGACGTGGTCCGGCACCTGTTACACACCGGCAGAGGTCTCCGAGTTCATTCGTGTCCTGAATCTCGGATACGTGATCGTTCCCAAGCACGCGCGGCAGACGGAGTTCGAGCAGGTGACCGAGTCGATACTGGCGGGGCGGATCGCGAAGATCGAGACGTTCGACGGCTATACGTTGTACACGCTCGTCGAGGATGCCGCCGACATCGTTCCCGACGGCAGGAGCCTCGAATGAAGAATCCGATTCATCGGGGTTGCTTCGCGCTCGTCATTGGTGGCGTAGTGACCGCGGCAGTGCCGTGATCTCACCTTGCCGAGGGAGGACCACACGATGCGTGAACCCCAACGCATGAGCGTCTTTGCACGTATGCTCGCGGCCGTCGCCCTCGGCGCCCTGGTGTTCGCCTCGTCCGCCGAAGCGCAGCCCGCCGCCGACGACGTCGTGAAGTGCCGGCGGACGATCGTCAAATCGTTCGCGACCTACGTGAAGGCGCAGGTGAAGGTGAGGCAGAAGTGCAACGAAGCCGCCGTCAAGGCAGGCGACGGCATGAATGCCCCCGGGGGAACGCTCCCTCCGGGCTGCGATCCGAACGGTAAGATTCCAGCGGCGCTCGCCCGCATGCGCGCGAAGATCACGAGCGCCTGCGACGTGAACGGCGTCACCCCGGCGCTCGCCGGCTGGCCGGCGACCTGCCCGAACTTCGAGGGCGGCCCCTGCATCAACGCCATCGGCGACGGCGACGACATCGCCGACTGTCTCGACTGCATCGGCGCCGGCGCCGCCGCGCAGACGATGGATCTCACGTACGACGATCTCGAGGATCCGGCGGGAGACGGCGAGTTGATCGCGTGTCAGGCGCGCATCGGGAAGGAGACCGCCAAGTTCCTCGTTGCCCGGCAGAAGATTCTCGCGAAGTGCCGGCAACGGGTCGACAAGGGTGTCATTCCCGGACCGTGTCCGGATGCGGTCGCGCAGGTATCGATCGACAAAGCGGAGTCGAAGAAGGTGGGCAAGATCTGCCGCGGGTGTGGCAGTGGCTCGCTCGACGGCGTCACGTGTCAGGCCGGTGGCTTCTCCCCGAACGCGATTGGATTCACACCCGGGTGTCCCGCGGTGTCGGTTCCCGGCGGGCCGGCCTGCGGCGCGATCGGCGCCGTCGATACGCTCGACGAGCTCGTCGCGTGCGTCGACTGCGTCGCCACCTTCAAGACCGACTGTCTCGATCGTCTCTCGGCGCCGCATCAAGCGCCGTACCCATCCGAGTGCAACCCAGGCGGTTGTCCGACGCAGCTCCAGCTCGACGCCGACGCCGACGCGCTCGATCTCGACATCGGCTGGCCGGGATTCGCGCACGACATCAGCGCGCCGTTCATGGGTCGGTTGACGTTGGCGCTCGCAGGCTGCCAGGGCGCGCCGCCGAGCTGCGGACAGTGCAGCGCCTCCGGTCCGGTGGCGAACGCGGGCGGCGGCGCCTTCGCGAACCGTCGCTGCGCCGATCAGACCTGGGTCGAGTGCGCGAGCGACGGCGACTGCACGGCCGCCGGCGCGAGCGGGCCTTGCCGCTTCTTTCTCGGACCGCCGGTGTCGACCAACATCGGCGGCATCAGCGTCTGCAGCCTGACGGAGATCACGGGGCCGGTCACCGGCACCGTCGACGTCGCCGCGGGAAGCGCGGCGGTGACGATCCCGTTCAGCCTCATCCAGAAGAACTTCGCCGCGCTGCCGGCGAGCAGCGAGCCCTGTCCGCCCTGCACGGGCGGCACGTGCAACGGTGGTCCACGCGACGGGATGCCGTGCGTCGTGCACGGACACAGCACGCTCTTCGACGACGACGTCAGCTTCGACTGTCCGCCCGATGATGGAGGGATGGTGGTGTCGACGCCGCTCGTGCTGCAGGCGAGCACCAGCGGAGAGGTACGGCAACTCTCGGCGGCGAGCCCGAACTGCCGCACGGCACCCAACAACAATCGCAAGTGCATGTGCGACCTCTGCAACGTCAACACGCCGCAGGTGTGCTTCACGAACGCCGAGTGCCCCGACAACCCTCCGGGGACACCCGGCATTTGCGGGGGGAGGATCTGCTTCGGAGGAGGCAACGACGGCGGGCCGTGCAGCGCGGCGAGCGCGTGTCCGTCGGGTGCGTGCGCCACCGTCAGCAGCGGGTCGACACATCCGAACCAGTGCGACGACTTCGTGTGTACGCCGGATACGCCGCCCGACGACGATTCGATCGACGAAGGCATCTGCGCCGCCGGTCCGTTCGACCTCTACTGCACGATCGAGACCTTCCGGGGCTGTCTCACGAACGCCGACTGCACGGCGCCGGGGGATACCTGTTTCACGGGCCGCTTCCGCCCCTGCTTCACCACCGACGGCAACATCGGCGAGGACGTTCAGGTCGGAGGCGTAGCCGAGCCGCCGGTACTCGGCTCCGCGAATCTCGTGCTCGGGGCGCTCTCCTGCATCCCGCCTGGCGGTAGTGGATTCAACAACGCGATTCTCGGCGCGCCCGGGCTCGTCCGTGCAACCTTGCCGGTGACGGCCTCGTTCTATTGATGGAATCGCGCAGCCGTGCGCGGTTGCGACCTCGATGGCGACCGCGTTCGACGCTCCGCGCTATCGGTTCGGCCGCTGACGTTGCGGCGATTTTACTTGACCAGGGAGTGACCCGGTTGGTACTTGGAACGCTGATCGGCAGCGTCGCGTGTGCCGTAGTAGACGTACCCTCCGATGCCAGAGTTCCGCTGCGGTCGGAGAGCGACTGCTGACCCCCTAACCGAATGGAGGAAGCCATGAGAGTCGCGAGAAACGTCGTCCTCGCCGCTACTGGCCTCGTCACGTTGCTGGCCTTCGCAGGCGTGGCCGAGGCACAGAACAAGTGCCTGGCGGGCAAGATCAAATGTGTGTCGAAGAAGAAGTCGTGCCGACTGAACGTCATCGGCAAGGCATACAAGGTGGGCGCCGCCGTCGATGCGGCGAAGCTACCAGAAGTGCGAGGACAAGTTCGACGGTGCAGCCGATCCGACCAAGGGCTGCTTCGCCGAAGCTCGAGGCCAAGAACGACGGACCATGCATCACCTTCGGCGACACGGCCGTGTTCGAGGCCAAGGTCGACGCTTTCGTGGCCGACGTCCAGGAAGAGCTCGATCCGGGCTCGGTGCCGAGCCTGAACAAGTGCACGGCTGGCAAACTCAAGTGCGTCAGCAAGAAGGACAAGTGCATTCTGAACGTGAACGGCAAGGCGGCGAAGACGGGACTCCCGGTTGATCTCGCCAAGCTCCAGAAGTGCATCGACAAGTTCGACGGCGGCGCGGATCCGACCAAGGGTTGCTTCGCCAAGGCTCGAGGCCAAGAACGACGGCCCCTGCCACGACGCCCGGCGACACGGCGGCGATGGAAGCCAAGATCGACGCCTTCGACGCCGACGTCCTGGCCGAGCTGCAAACCGCAGCCTCGGCCTGTGGCATCATCGACAATCGTCGTTGCACGGGCAACACCCGCACCGAGTGCACGACCAACGCCGACTGCGCCGGTCCCGGCGGCACCTGCGAGTTCTACTTCGGCTCGCCGCTGCCCCTCTCGGCGGGCGGTGTGTCGACGTGCGTGACGAACCAGTTCAATGGGCCGATCGGCGGCACGTTCAATGAGCTGACGGGATCGACGGCGGGCACGGCGCTGCTGCTCTCGATCGTGTACTCCGGCCCTACGGTCGCTGAGCCGTGCCCCAAGTGTGTGGGCGACGCGGCGCAGAATGACGGCGTCCGCGGCGGAACCTGCGACACCGGCGTCAATGCAATGTTGACCTGCGATGGAACCGGCACCTCCGCCATCGAGGAGACCTTCGGTACCACCAGTCTCGATTGTCCGCCGCTCGGTGGTGCAGTGATCGCCAATCTTTCCATCGACCTCTCGAACACCACCGGGACGAAGACCGACACGCTCACGGCGGCGAACCCCAATTGTCGCGCGCCAGGGTTCACGTCCCTCAAGTGCTTCTGCGACACCTGCAACGATGGCCTCGCGTACCCGTGCAACGACAACGGCGATTGCGCCGATCCGCCCGGTCCGATCGGCCCGATCTGCGGCGGTGCGCGTTGCGTCGGTGGCGGCAATTCCGGTGCGGCATGCACGGTGGGGTCGGAGTGTCCGGGTGGCGCCTGCTCGCGACCCGGCGCAGCCACCAAGCCGAACGAGTGTGACGATGCCACGTGCGCGCCGGACGGTGGCAACGAGGGGACCTGTTCAGGCGGGCCGTTCGAGACCTTCTGCTCGCCGGTCGAGACCTATCGTGGTTGCACGACCAACGCCGATTGCCCGTTCGTCGGCGACACCTGTGCGTTCGGCAAGTTCCGCGACTGCTTCACGGACAACGGTCTCCTCGGCGGCTCGGTGTCGGCGACCGGCGTTGCCGATCCGCCGGTCAACGGCGAAGCGGATCCGACGCTGGCGACGCTCTACTGCATCGCGCCGACGGCGTCGTCGGCCGTCAACAGTGTTGCCGGACTCCCGGGCGAAGGCCGCCTCGAGCTGCCGGGCCATGCCACGGACAACGGCGACCTCGCCAATTGTCCGACCACCGTCGACTTCCTGCCGACCGCGGGCAGTCTCGGCGTTCTCGATCCGGGATGGACCGGACAGTCGCACGACGCCACGGTGGTCAGCTGTGGACTCGTCACCGTGTCGGTCACCGGTTGCAGCAACGGAACGCAGCCCGACTGCGGCATCTGCACCTACACCGGTCCGATCCCGAATCCGGGCGCGCCGTAAGGCACGCGTAGGCACAGCGTTGCGGCCGCGCGGCCGCGACTTGACGACCCCGGGGCGTCCATGGAGGGACGCCCCGGGGTTTGTCGTTTCAGGCCATCCATTGGACACCCACTCATCGGTGTGGAAGCATTCGCCCCCCTCGACAACCATGAGAGGCTCCCGTCACGAAGCGTCGTCTACCCCGTTGAGGAATGGCGCGACCTAGAGTAGCGCGATGCATCGGGCTGCTCACCAGCGTCGGCGTGCTGGTCGCCTGTTCCCTCTGGGCGCTCGATCCCACCTACACCGCCATCCTCAAGGCGCCCTGGCAGGAGAGCTGGTGGGCCGTGCTTCCCGACACGCTTCCCGCCGCGGTGCGGGTCTGGGCTTTCTGGGGGCTCGCCACCGTGATCGTCGGAGGCTTGTTGCTGCGCGACACGACCATCGGAGCATTCGACGCAGCGCTGCTGGGTGCGCTCACGCCCTGGGTCGCGAGCCTCCTCCTCGGCACATTGCTGGGGCCGCTCGGCCTCTTCGGTCCGTGGCTTTGCTGGGGGCTCCTCGGACTCGGCGCTGCTTCGCTGGTGTCTCGCTTGCCACCCCGCCCGACGCTCTCCTGGACGCCGGGCACGCGACTGATGGCGCTGACGGCGGCGATCGTACTTCCGGCGTTGCTCCTCGAACAACTCGGCTCGCCGATTCCACCGCACTTTGACGTTTTCGCTCCGCTTGCCGCCGCGCAACGGATCGTGACCTTCGGCTACCTGCCGTTCGACAACGATCCCTACGGATACTATGGCCGCGCCGCGGGCACGCCAGGAGTGGATCTCTTCTACGCGATGCTGACGCTCGGGAGCGGGGTCTCCACCGCCACCCTCGGAGCGTCGGCAGCGATCGTCCCGATGGCGGCGCTGCTGATCCTCTCCACCTACCGCCTCGGGACGACGCTGGCGGGCGATCGGTGCGGCGGCTTCGCGACTCTATTGCTGATCGGCACGGTGATGTTCCGGGTGCTCCCGTATGCACACGGCCGCTACATCGCGTTCGTGCCGGCACTCGCGGGTCTGGCGTACGTCGTCGACCAGCATCCCCTCCGTCGCATAGCCGGGGGCCTGTTGCTCGCGACAGCCGTGGCATGTCATGCGATCATCGGCAGCTTCTCGATGGCGACTGCACTCGTGGGTGGGCTCCCCTTCGTCGTCGGCGCGTCGCTGGTCGCGCTCCCGACCGCCCTGGTCGCCGTCGGACCGCCCCTGCCACCGCTCGTTCTGTCGGCAGTCCACGCGATCGGCGTGATCCTCCTGGTGGTAGCCGCGCGTGTCTGGCCCGCCCGGGACGCGTCGCGGGCAACCGTGTTCTTGGGACGGGGCACACTCCTCGCACTCGCTGCACTGCTCGTATTCTACCGACCGGCCACAGTACCCCCGGGCGGGTTCGTCGAATGCTGGCGCTTCCCGGTGGTCCTGCCGCTCGCGGCCGTCGGCGCTCTCGTGATGGCGTGCACGCAGGCTCCCGCCCGTCGCCTGTTCCTGACGGCCTCGTGCGTCGTCGGCCTGGGCGCGGCGGTCGCCGGCAGTCAGGTGAGCATACCGGGGCTCCCGTGGGTGGCTCATGATTTCATCGCCAAAGCGTACTTCTGGGTGCCCGTCGCGCTCTGTTTTCCTGCCGCCGCTGGGCTGGCGTGGCTGTCGCGATGGTCGGTAGTGGCGGTCACCTTGCCGCTCGTAGGGCTGTTGGTCGTCCCATGGGTCTCTCCAGTCGCCACGGCACTCGCGCAGCCAGAGTGTGCGAGTGCGGCTGTCCGTGACCCCAACTACAACGCGATCTCGTGGTCCGAGGCACTCGCCGAGCATCTCCAGTTTGCCAAGGGTGGCTACTGGCATCCCCGGTGGGCAACGACCCCGGCGGAACGGAGCCTCTACGAGATGCTGCGCACCGAAGTGGCGGCGGGACGGATTACATCCGCCACGCATATTGTGCATCTGCGACCGTACATCTACCTCTACCAGGACACTGTGATCTTCTCCGTGTTCGTGGGTATCAATGACGACCTGTTCATCGCGGGCTATCATCCCGATCCTTCCATCCTCGGCGGACGCATCCGCCCGATCGAAGAGGCTGCGGCGGCAATAGTCACGCGGCGCCCCACGTATGTGGTGATCCACGAGCGCACGCATTCCGGACAGGCTCTCGAGCCGGAGGTTGTGGCGGCGCTCCCCGTCACGGGATACGAGGTGCTGATGGATGAAGATGGCGTGCGCTTGCTGCGCTGGCGGGGCGTATGAGGACGACGATACTCAATCTACTGCGATCGCTCCCGCCGCTCCCGACGCCGATCTGGGAGTTCGGCTCCTATCACGTGCTGGGGCAAGAGCACCGTGGATCTACGAAGGAGTGCTTTCCACAAGGCGTGACCGGCGCCGATCTACGGGCTGGGCCTGGCGTCGATCGGATCGAGGATTTGCATGCCTTGAGTCTGCCGAGCGACAGCATCGGCACCGCGCTATTGATCGATACCGTCGAGCACGTGGCGCGTCCGTGGCGTGCGCTCGAGGAGGTGCATCGCGTACTGCGTCCAGGCGGCGTCGTTCTGCTGACCTCGCACATGTACTTCCCGATCCATGCGCACCCGGATGACTTCTGGCGCTTCACGAAAAGCGGATTCGCCGTGCTGTTGCAGCAGTATGAAGACGCGTACGTGGAGAGCGCTGGCATGTCGCAACTACCGCACACGATCATCGGTGTGGCTGCCAAGAGTCCCGCACAGCCGAGCGTGATGGAGCCACTACGAAGCGCGGTGAAGAACTGGACGCAACAGGGGGCGACGTCGTGGAAGGAGCGGATCATGGCGGTACTCCCCCCGGTGGTCCTGATCCCGGCGTACGATGCGTTCATGCGCCTCCTGCAACGGCGGCGGAGGAGCGGTGGGGACGGAGCGGTGCCTACGGACGACAGAAGTTCCTCTTCCGCATGACCGCGCTCGGCGGCCAAGAGGATCACGATCCGGACCGTTACGCCGGACGGCGCAGGACGACGAGCTGCACCCAGAGCGAGAACACGTCGCGCAAGGACTCCCACACCAGTGGAAAGCTCGCCCCGCGCGCCTTCCCCCCGGTGCGGACCTGGTGCTCGATGTCGACCTTGCCGATCCGGTAGCCGCGTCGCGCCGCCCGGATCAGACGTTCCGCCTCCACGAACACCCCCTTCGACCGCACGTGAACGCCGGCGATGATCTCTCGCCGGACGAGCTTCACGCTGCCGGGGTCGTAGAGACGGACACCGAACAGGACGAGCGGCAGCAGCCGGTAGCCGGCGGACACCACGTGACGGTAGAGCGTGTAGCGCTTCGACCGTCGATTGCACACGACGATGTCGTAGTCCGCGAGCAGCGGCACGCACGCACGCAACGCCTCGGGCGGGTACTGGCCGTCACCGGGAATGAGAAAGACGGCATCCTTGGTGGCGGCCGCATAGAGCTCCTCGAAGCTCACCGCGATGCCGCGATTCACGTGATGACGGAGGATGCGGATGCGCTGCGGATCCTGCTCGCGTATGCGCTCCATCACCTCCACGGTGCGATCGGTGCTCGCGTCGTCGAGCATGACCAGCTCGTGGTCGCTTGCGCACTCTGCGAGCACGCGCAAGCAGCGTTGCGCGACCTCGGAGAGCGTCGCCTCCTCGTTGTAGGCGGGAATGACGAGCGAGACCGAGATCATGTCATCGTGCGGCGCACCGAATCCGTATGGACGGCAAAGGGCAGACTGGCCTATACCTAAGGCCGTTCGTGAGCAACCGATGAGCTCGCCGTTACGAGTTGCCGTCGTGGGATGCGGGTATTGGGGGCCGAACCTCGTGCGCAACCTCGGCGCGACGCCGGGCATCGAGGTGGCCCGCGTCTGCGACCTCGATCCCGCCCGGCTCGACGACGTCGCCCGGCGCTTTCGCGTCGGAGGCACCACCACGGACTACGAGCAGATCGTCCGCGACCCCGCGATCGACGCCGTCGTGCTCGCGACGCCGGTGGCGACGCACCGGCCGCTCGGCGTCAGAGCCCTGCAGGCTCACAAGCATCTCTGGGTCGAGAAGCCGCTGGCCGGCTCGGTGGCCGACGCCGAGGCGCTGGTCACGCTGGCACGCGAGCAGGATCGACGGCTCTTCGTCGACCACACCTTCGTCTACACCCCGGCGGTGCGGAAGATCCGCCAGCTCATTACCGAGGGCGAGCTCGGCGACGTGCTCTACTTCGACTCCGTGCGGATCAACCTCGGCATGTTCCAGGCGGACGCCAACGTCCTCTGGGACCTCGGGCCGCACGACCTTTCGATCGCCCAATACGTCCTCGGGCGCCGCCCGAGCGCCGTGTCCGCGATCGGGATCCGCCATTTCGACGGCACGCACGAGAACATGGCGTACCTGGCGCTGCGCTACGACGATCACTTGATCGCCCATTGCCACATCAACTGGATCGCGCCCGTCAAGGTGCGGCTCACGCTCATCGGCGGGACGCGACGCATGCTCGTCTACGACGATCTCGAAACGTCGGAGAAGATCAAGATCTACGACCGGGGCGTCGACGTCGGGCGCCCCGACGCATCCGATCTGGAGACGCAGGCGCCGCACGCTGGTCTCCTATCGCACCGGCAACATGTGGTCGCCGCACCTCGAGCCGACCGAAGGGTTGGCGGTTGCTGCGGTCGAGTTCGCCGCCGCCATTCGCGAGCAGCGGGCCCCGCTGACCGACGGCGCCGTCGGTCTCGACGTCATCCGCGCGCTCGCGGCGGCGCAACGATCGCTCGAACAGTCCGGAGCGTTCGTCACGATCTGATCCGTCGCAGGTTAGACATCGATCTCGACCGATGCTAGTCAGCGACGCGATGCGTTTGTGGGGTGTGAGGCGCGCGTGAATCGTCTGCCCAGCCTCTCGGCGTTCTTTCCCGCATACAACGAGGAGCAGAACGTCGGCGCCATGGTGGCGCGTCTCACGGAGGTCTTGCCGCGATTCACCGACGACCACGAGATCATCGTGGTGAACGACGGGAGCGCGGATGGGACCGGTCGGGTCGCGGACGGTCTTGCCGCCGCCGATCCGCGCGTGCGGGTCGTGCACCATCCCGTCAACCGCGGATACGGCGGTGCGCTCAAGTCGGGGTTCGCCGCCAGCCGCAAGGAGTACGTCTTCTTCACCGATGGCGACGGTCAGTTCGACGTCGCCGAGATCGAGCGCCTGCTGCCCTTCGTGCCCGAGCACGACGTCGTGGTCGGCTACCGGCTCGAGCGCGCCGAAGGCGGGCTCCGCAAGCTGAACGCCGAGATGTGGAACCGGCTCGTCCGGCTCCTCTTCCACGTTCCGGTGCGCGACGTCGACTGCGCGTTCAAGCTTTTCAAGCGCCGCGTCTTCGACCGTGTGCATCTCGAGGCCGAGGGCGCGCTCATCAGCACCGAGATGCTGGCGCGCTCGGTGCGCGCCGGCTTTCGCGTCACCGAGGTCGGCGTACACCACTTCGAGCGCCGGCACGGCAAGCCGACCGGCGCCAATCCGCTGGTGATCGCGCGCGCCTTCTACGAGCTGTTCAAGCTGCGTCGCCGGATCAACGCCGGAGGGTAGCGACCGGCTCAGAAGGCTTCGCAGTCCTGCGAGAGACAGCCCGAGAAGTCGTAGGTGCAGTCCGACCGGCAGCGCAGCGTACCGCCCTCGTCGTCCTGCTCGCAGAGATCGAAGCAGGTATTGTCGTCGAGGTCGGTGCCGTCGCACTCCTCGTCGCCGTCGATCTCGCCGTTGCCACAGTCGTCGATGGGGGTGGTGGTGGGCGTCGGAGTGGGCGTCCTGGTGGCGCGTGCGACCGTCCGGGTCGGGGTCGCGCTCGGGCGCCGCGTGAGTGTCGGTGTCGCGGAGGGTACGGGCGGCGCATCGAGCTCGTCCGGGATGGCATCGCCGTCGGCGTCGTCGCACGCCTGCGTCGCGGGATCGCAGCGCGTGGCGACGAACGAGCCGAGACAGGGACCGCTGCCGCTGATCGTGCCGTCGATCCGGTCGTCGCTCACGAAGCGGCCCGCGACCGTGAAGATGACGTGGCCGTCCATCAGCACGTCGACGGCGAAGCTGCCGTCGGCCGCGACCGGCTCGGCGGGATGGAAGCCTTGAAAGATCGCGATGTCGTCACAGCGAAAGAAGACCGAGCGGATGGTGCCGACGGCGAGCGAGATCGGCTCGCCGCTCGCGTTCTTGCCGATGAAGAAGCCGCGCTGAATGGCGTCACCGACGTGTGCGTCACCGACGTGTGCGTCGCCGCCGTCACCGCCGCCGCACGACGCCGCGAAGCAGCACACCGCCACCACCACATAGACGCGCCAGGCGCTCATGTGAGCCCTTCCACCTGCATCATGCCAAAGGGTCGGCGACCAGGCGAGATACCCCCGAGCACATTCGCCCGAGCAGTGTGAGATATTCCGGCACGCGCACCCGTGCGAGCCCTAGACGCAAAGAGGCCCGCGAGTCTTACGACCCGCGGGCCTCCGATCAATCGGTGCGCCGCGCGCGATCGCCGCGACGCTCGGGTCTACGGAACCTCGCTCGCGAACCCGGCGAGCTGCAGGCGTCCGAGACCGGGGATGCCGGCCACCGCGTTCACGGCCCCCGAGGATGTCGGTCCGATGCAGAAGAGCGCTGCCAGCGTCGGCTCCGACATCCCGTTCACGGGCACGTCGGCGACGCCGTTGGCGGTCACCCCACTACCGACCGTGCCATTGTCGAGGAAGCATCCTCGGTTCTTGCCGATCGAGCAGGTGTTACCCGCGAACTGCGTGCAGTCGGCATCCGACGAGCAGCCGGCGAACGTCGCGGTTGGACCGCAGAACTGCTCGAAGGGTCCGCCGGCGCACTCGCCATTGTTGGGGTTGCTCGCGGTAGGCGTGCACGTCTCGTCGGTACAGTCGTTGGGCCGTGTCGGCTCGCCCGGTCGGCTGCATGCCCCGCCCGGGCAGTCGGTATTGATGGAGCACGGGTTTCCGGCGTTCGCACCCAGGCGGCAGCGACGGCCACCGCACACCCCGGCGGAACCACCGCTCGCCGGGCAGTCGGCATTGCTGGTGCACGGCTCGGCGTTGAGGTTGTTGCAGGTGTCGCAGAAGCACTTCGCCCCCGCCTTGCCGGAGCAGTCGGGGTTGTCGGCCGAGAGCGTGGTGGTCACGGTACCGGTCGAGCTAGCGAGCTTGATGGGGAGTGCCGCGATCTGTCCGCCGGAGAGCGGCGGACAATCGAAGCTCGTGCTGCCGAAGAACGTGTTCTTGTGCGTCCCGCCGACGTCGCACGTGAGCCCTTCACGCGCTCCCGTACCCTGCGCAGGTGCCGCCCCGCTGCCCGTCCTGAGGCGTCGCATCGCCCACGCATTTGGGACACGGCGAGTCGGCGGTCGGTCCCGTGAACACACGCGAGATCAGGTTGGCGTTGCTGGCGCTGGTGCCGGTCTCGATGTTGGCGGTGCCGGTGATCGTACCGCTCACCTCGTTGATGACGCAGGTCGAGACGCCGCCCGCCGAGAGCGCCAGCGGGGCGCCGAAGAAGAACTTGCAGGTGCCGCCGCTGCAATCGCCGTCGCCCGTACATTCGATCGACGTATCATTGGAGCAGCGCTGATTGTTGGAGGTCCCGGCGCCCGCATCCGGATTGGTGATCGGTCCGCTCAGCTGGCAGACGCCGCATGGCCGGCTCGAGCTGTCGCAGCTCACCACGCTGACCGTGACCTTGCCCTTGTCGATGACGCCGGCGCGATGCGACTGGCCGGTCCATCCTGGATCGAGCTGCGCGGCGTTGACGTTGCCTTCGAAGGAGATGGCGCTCGGACAGGCGAGGCCCGCCGTCGCTGACGGCGTGGGTGTCTCCTGCGTTCCCGGCGTCACCGTTTCCTGTGGGCCCGGTGTCGCCGTGCGGGCAACAGTCGTCGGTGTTCTCGTCGGATTCGTGCCGCCGTTGTTGTCGTTGTCGCCATCGTCGTTGTCACCGCACTGCGAGATGGCGAGAGCCATGACCGCGAAGCCCACGATGCGCAGGCCTCTCTTCAACACTTTTTGCATGATCCCCTCCTGTGATGAGAGTCGATGCTGCGGCCGCTGACCCTCGCAACGGCTGAAGCCAGCAAATCAATTTGACACTTGCTGGTCAATGGTGACCGTAGAACGGAGCGCCCGGTCCCGCCATCGAGACCGGGCGCTCGTACGATTGCACTATGCCCCGGGGTGCGCCCTCAGAAGATCTGAGTGGCGTGTCCCGGAATCTCGACCCGTCCCAGGCCCGGCAGGCCCGCGACGCCGTTGACGGCGCTCGCCGACGTCGGGCCGATGCAGAAGAGCGCGCGATCGTCGGGTCGGACTGACCGCCAACCGGTGGATCGGCGACTCCCTGAGCGTCGACGGTGGCGCCGAAGCAGCGGCCGGAACTTACCCTGGCACGTGTTTCCGGCCGGGCATTCGCCGTCGTTGGCGCAGCCCTTGTGGGGAGCCGTCGGCTGGCAGAACTGCTCGAACGGCTCCGAACACTCGCCGTTCCGAGCCGCACACGCCATCGCCGCAGTCGTTCGGTTTGCGTCGCGGCGCCGGCCCGGCCACAGGCCCCGCCCGGACATTCGCTCGCGACCGTGCAGGCTTTGCCAACGTTGCCGCCGCCGATGCAGCGCCTGCCGCCGCACACCGCGCCGCCGGGGCAGTCGGCATTGGAGGCACATGGCTCCGCAGCCTGCGTGGCGCAGGTGTCGCACAGACACTGCTCGGTGGTGAATCCGGGCGCCGTGCAGAACGGGCTGCCGGCCGTGATGCCGCGGGAGACTGAGCCGGTCGTGCTGCTGAGATTGATCGGCAGGTTGGCGATCACGCCGCCCGAGAGCGGCGGGCAATCGAGGCTCGTCGCGCCGAAGAAGACGTTCGCTGACGCGCCGTTGATGTCGCAGGCCTGGCCGTTCCGTTGCCCGCCAGAGCACGTACCGCCCCGTTTGCCGTCATTCGACGTGGGATCACCCGTGCACTTGGGACAGGGCTCGTCGGCGGTCGGACCCGAGAAGACCTGCGAGATGAGCTGGATCGTGGCCGCGCCCGAGCCTGCCTCGACGTTCACCGTGCCGCTCACCGGGCCGACGACGCGGTTGCCGACGCACGTGGAGACGCCGCCCGCTGCGAGCGGCAGGTAGGTGCCGAAGTAGAAGGAGCACGTGCCGCCGCCACAAGGGGAGTTGTCGGTGCACACGATGCTGGTGTCGTTGCTGCAGCGCTGCGGATTGATGTCCGAGCCCGTCATCGTGGTGTAGTTGGCACCGTTCGGATTCGGGATCGGGCCCGAGATCGGGCACTGTACCGCAAGGCGGCGCCGTTGCCGAGCAACTCACGTTGAAGGTGAGCTTGCCCTCGCTGATCACCTGGGCGTCGTGACCTTGACCCGTCCAGCCGGCGTCGAGAGCCGGCGCGGTGCCGCCGAGACCCTCGAAGTCGAAGGCGACCGGGCAGCCGCTGGGCGGCGCGGTGGAGGTCGGAGTCGGGTTCGGAGTCTCCTCACCGCCGCCGGGCGTGAAGGTCGGGCCGGGCACTGTCAGCGTCGGCTCGCCGGGGCCGGGGGTCGACGTCGGGTCACCGCCCCGGAGTTTGCGTCGGCACCGGTCCGGCCGGTGTCGACGTCCTGGTGGGAGGAACGACGCCCTGGCGCGCCACGTCGAAGGTGGTGTCGCATTCGTCGTCCCCGTCGTCGATTTCGCCTTCGCCGTTGGTGTTGTCGGTGAAACGCCCGGTCACACGGAACAGACGGCCGGCGTCCTCGAAGTTGACCGAGAAGCTGCCATTGGAGTTGACCGGGCGCGGAGGGGCGAAGATCTCGGAGATCACCTCGTCTTCGCAATCGAAGGTGATGCTCTTGATGCTGCCGACCTCGATGGTGATCGAGCCGCCTTCACCGGTGCCTCCTGAAAAGGTGCCGGCCGCGGGACTCAACCCGTCACCGGTGGTGACGCGCACGTCGCTGTCACCGCAGTGGGCGATGAAGAGCGCCATAGCCATCAGGCTCGCCACCCGCAGCGCTGCCTTCATTCCTTTGTACATGGATCCCCTCCTTAGGATGTGCGTCAGTGCACGGGCCCCGGTGCCCGAGCGAGCGTTCACGGCTAGCAATGGGGTTCCGAGTAGTCAAATGCGGCGCCGGGAGGAGGGGGAGGAAGCGTAGGCGGCGTCCCCGCTAGCCGGGCCAGGGCCAAGGCCTGGCGGCGGGCGGGATCCGGACCCCGGAGGCGTGATCGCCAACCGGGGTCCGTCCGGATGCTCTTTCGCTACCTGGTCAGGCCGACTTCAGGGCAAGCCGCGGGCATGACCCGGCAGCTCGAGCTTGCCGAGTCCGGGGAGGCCGGCCGCCCCGTTCACCGCGCTCGACGATGTCGGGCCGATGCAGAAGAGCGCCGCCAGCGTCGGGTCGGCCTCGTCCGCCACCGGCGCGTCGACCACGCCGCTTGCCGTCACCGACTCGCCGATGAGGCCGTTGTCGAGGAAGCACTCGCGGAACTTCCCGAGCGTGCAGGTATCGCCGCCGAACGTGCAGTCGGCGTTCGACGTGCACCCACGGAAGGTCTCGACCGGCTCGCAGTAGAGCTCGAACGGCCCGCCCGCGCACGTCCCTTCGTTCCCGCCACAGATCCCGCCTGGGCATTCGGACGCCACCGTGCAGCCTGCCCCGGCATTCGCGCCCGCGACGCACGTGTCGACCGCCACGCAGGTGGCGTCGTCGCACTGATTCGGCGCCGTCGCCGCACCCGGGACGCCGCACGCGCCGCCCGGACACGCCGAGTTCATGGTACAGGCCGCCCCGGCATTGCCACCACCCGTGCAGCGCCGCCCGCCGCAGATCGGCCCGATCACGCCCGCGGGATCCGGACAATCGGTATTCTCGTCACACGGCTCGGCATTGAGGTTGTTGCAGGTGTCGCACAGGCACTTGAGCGTCGTGAACCCAGGGGCCCGGCAATTCGGGTTCGCCGCGCTCAGCGTGCGGGCGACCGTGCCGGTCGTGTTGGTGAGATCGATCGGCAAGGCCGCGATCACCCCACCCGAGAGCGGCGGGCAATCGAGGCTCGTCGAGCCGAAGGCCGCGTTCGGGGACGCGCCCGTGATGTCGCAGATCTTGCCGACGCGCTGTCCGCCAGAACACGTTCCGCCCCTGATACCGTCGTTGGCGGTGGTGTCACCGTCGCACTGCGGGCACGGCTCGCTCAGAGTTGGACCAGAGAACACCTGTGAGGTCAGGTTCGCGGTGGATGCGGCCGATCCGGTCTCGACGTTGGCCGTGCCGGTGATCGTTCCGTTGATGCGGTTGCCGACGCAGGTCGACACGCCGCCGGCGGCGAGCGGCAGGTAGGTGCCGAAGAACCACTCACACGTCCCGGCCGCGGAGCAGATGCCGGACGGGCATGCGGACGCCGCGGTACACGCCACACCGTCGTTCGGTCCACCCAGACACTGCTGGAAGCACGGCGCGGCGGTGGTGCAGAGGACGTTCGTATTGTTGGTGCAGCGGCGGTTGTTGATGTCGCCGCCGGGGCCGGCCGGATACTGCGCTGCGTTCGGGTTCGCGATCGGTCCCGAGATGCTGCAGACGCCGCAGGGGCGCGTGCCGGCGTCACTGCTCGGACAGCTCGTCACGCTGACCGTGACCTTGCCTTCGTCGACGACGGTGGCGTCGTGCGCCTGGCCGGTCCAGCCGGTATCGAGGACGCCCAGGTTGCCGGCCGTCCCCTCGAAGTCGACGCGGCTCGGACACGGGCACTGACAGGTCGCGCTGCAGGTGAACGGCCCGGCGCCGTCGTCGCAGGCGCCGCCCGGCGGATCGCAGTCCTCACCCGCGTCGATCATGCCGTTGCCGCACATCGACGCCGGCGTCGATGTGACGGTGGGTGTCGGCGTGCGCGTCACGGTGACGGTGACGGTCGGGGTGGCGGTGCGCGTCGCCGTGACGGTGACCGTCGGCGTGGCGGTGCGTGTCGGCGTCGCCGTGAGAACCGGGGTGAACGTGACCGTCGGTGTGGCGGTAGGGGTTGGGGTCGCGGTGACGGTGGCGGTTGGCGTCGCGGTGCGCGTCGGCGTGGCGGTGAGTAGAGGTGTGAACGTCACCGTCGGCGTCGCCGTCAGCGTCGCGGTTGCCGTAACGGTTGGCGTCGCGGTGCGCGTCGGCGTGGCGGTGAGTAGAGGTGTGAACGTCACCGTCGGCGTTGCCGTCAGCGTGGCGGTCGGCGTCGCGGTGCGGGTGGGGGTTGGTGTTTCGGTCGGCGTCGGCGTCGCGGTGAGCGTCGGGAGCGGCGTGACGGTCTCGGTCGGCGACGGTGTGAGCGTCGGCGTCGCGGTCACGGTGAGTGTGGGCGTCGCCGCCGGGCCCGGGTTGCACTCGGACGGGTAGCTCGCGAAGCCGGGCACGGCGAGCCGGTCGACGCAATCGACCTTGAAGTCGGTGACGCAGTCGATGCATCCGATCATCTCGTCGAGATTGTCGATCGCGCCGATGTCGCCGCAGTCCTGGCCGCCAGGCACGGTGACGTCCGGACACGCGTCCGCGAAACCGATCTGCGTCTGCGGATCGAGGGCGGTACCGGGCGTGTCGCAGAGTCCGAGCGGCAGGTTCTTGTCTCCGCCGCCGCCGCACGCCTTGCACATGGCCTTGGTTCTCTTGGCCTCGGCCTTGGCGATCTTCGCCGCCGTCTTGCCGTCACCCGGAACCGGGCAGGGGCCAGGGAATTTGCCCTTGTGCACTCCGTCCCAGCATTTGCGGAGCGCGTTCAGCTTGGCCTTGGCGACGGCGAGCGCCGCCTTGCCGATGCCGCGCTGGCACTTGTTGAGCGGCTTGTTGGCGACGCTCGGGAGAATGAACTCGCCGACGACGAGCGTCGAGACCTGATCGATGGCAGCGTTGTCGATGCAGAGCATGCATTGGGCGATGTCGTTGCAGTCGTCGATGGTGTTGACGCAGTTGCCGCTGTTCTCGATGTCCGGACAGGCGCCGATGTTCCAACCGATCGAGGCGAGCGAATCTTCCTCGTCCGCGGGATCCGGGTCCTCCTCGCAGGTCTTGTTCTTGCCGCCGCATGCCTTTTGCACGGCGCCCTGGATCTTGAACGCCGCCTTGGCGATCTTCTCGGCGGTCTTGGGGTCGGGACAGGGACCGGCGAACTTGCCCTTGATGACGTTGTCCTCGCAATTCTGCAGCGCCTTGGCCGCCGCCTGCACGAAGAGGGAATTGCCCTTGATGATGGTGCCGCGGCACTTCTTGACGTCGGCGTGCACCGTGCCGGCGAAGCCGGCGATGGATGCGGCGAGAACCACGAGCAGGATCAAGCGGGCGCGAGCGACGGTCATGAAGGTCCCTTTCATTCGATAGCGACGGACGGGGAGGCGGTCCCCGGAGGCTTCTTCACCGCTACCAATGGCCAACTCGCTGTGTCAAGAAGAAATCTGCCGCCAGCGCTACGGGTGCATGGGCGCATCGCCTTTGCGCAAGCGGATCGCACGACGCACGGTGTTATGGTCGCACGCCGCGAGCGCGATGGGCGCTGCTCGCCGCTCAGCCGAGCTCGGCGTCGATGATCGACTTGAAGTTCTCGAGCGGCTGCGCGCCCTCGAGACGGCGGCCGTTGATGAAGAAGGTCGGCGTCGAGTTCGCGCCCACCGCGGCCGCCTCCGCGAGATCCTTCTCCACCTGCGCCGCCGCCTCTTTCGAGTCGAGGCACTGGGAGAACTTCTCGGCGTCGAGGCCGGCGTCCTTGGCGAACTGCGTCACCTTCTCCTTCAGGTTGTCCTGATTGAGCTCGCGCTGCCCCTTGAACACCGCGTGGTACATCTTCCAGAAGCCGTCGCCGCTCTGCTGCCCCGCGCACTCGGTGGCCACCGAGGCGCCTTCCGCCCAGGGATGGATGCTCTTGAGCGGCAGGTGCTTGAAGTAGAAGCGGACCTTGCCCTCGTACTCCGGCATGACCTGCTCCTCGACGATCTGATAGCCGCGCGAGCAGAACGGACACTGGAAATCGGAGTACTCGACGATCGTCACCTTGGCATCCGCCGGTCCGCGCGCCGGACGCCCCTTCAAGTCGATCTTGTCCATGACGGCTTTCAGCGGATCGACGGTGAGATCGGTCACCTCGCCGCTGATGAAGTAGCGGCCGTCCTTGGAGACCAGGAACGTCATCGTCTGATTGTTGGTGCCCGCGGAGACTTCGAGGGTGCCCTTGTTCCACCCCGGCACGTCGCTCGGCGTGATGTCGGTCACGCGCAGGATGATTCCGGGCGTCACGCTCTTGCCGAAATACTCGGCGATGCGTCGCGACACCTCTTCCTTGTTGTCGACGCCTCCCGTGGCGGTGGTCGGTTGCTCGGGGGCGCTCCCCTGGCACCCGATGGCCAGCGCGAAGACAGCCACAACTACGAAGCTCGGCATCCCTCGTATCATTGGTTCGGCTCCCATCGAGAACAAGGCTCTACTGCGGGGTGGGCGGCACCGTAGAGGAGTGGCCGAGGGGGGTCAAGCCGAGCGCGCTCGAGACGCCATCCCGTATTGATTCCCCGCCATCGCATTGGTAACAAGAACGCCTTTTCGCAGAACTCCCAAGGAGGCAACGCACATATGTCTGATCGTCGATACTCGCGAGGGGCCGTCATCGCCCTGCTTTTCGTCCTCTGCCTCGCGCCGACCCATGCCTTCGCGTTCGTCGAGAGCACCGTGACCCAGGGTGAGATCAAGACCGACCTGAACGGCGTATGGCTCCTGGTGAGCCATCTCCAGTTCGCGAAGCCAACCCCGCTCCCCTCGCCCGGCGCCAAGCCCGAGAAGCCGGCCGCCGAGGAGCCGCCGCGCTACTTCAACGTCGTCAACCTGCTCAGGGTCGTGCATATTCCGAAGGCACAGGCCGATGAGATTCGCGCCGGCGACAGGAAGATGGAGGCGGCGTCGATCGAGAAGGCCAAGGCGCTGATCGCCGAGGAGCAGAAGAAGTCGATTCCAGTACAGACCGAAACCGGCGAGGTGGAGAGCGAGGTGAAGGTGATCGTACCTTCCGTTCCCGCCATGCGTCTCCCGGGAGACGGTGACGACGTCGACATCTTCCTGCTCGACGTGGCGCTGCCGGACAAGATGGAGGAGGAGTACCAGAAGGCGCAGAAGGCCGAGAAGACGTGGACGCCGACCAAGGAGAATCTCGCCGAGCTCGGAACGTCGTGGAGCAAGCTGAAGCCGAGCGGACGTGACGAGATCTCCAAGATCGACTGGAAGGTGATCGCGGCGGACAAGTACGACGAGCAGCTCCAGATCGATCCGACGCTGAAGGGCTCGAAGTTCTCGATCACCGCCTCCCAGGACATGATTCCCAAGCCGAATACGCCGCGGCAGAACATTCTGGTGTACGGTTTGCGCCCTGCCGGCGCCGACACGCTCGAGGGGCTTCACGTGCGCGCCATGATGGCGAGCGCGCCCTTTCCGATCTCGATCGAGATGAAGGGGACCTTCAAGATGTACCGCATCGCCGATCTGCCCAAGGACGGCGGTGGCACCGCGGCCGCCACCGAGAAGGCGGAGGGCGCGACGGAGAAGGCCACGGCGGAAGACGGCGGCGCCGCGAAGGAGAAGGGCGCAGCCGACAAGCCGAAGGAAGCCGAGAAGCCGAAGACCGAGTAGAGCCCGCTATCATCGAGAGCGAGAGGCCGGTGCCCCCACGGAGCACCGGCCTTTTGTTTGGTGGCGCCGGCCCTGACGTCAGGCGACTCGCCGCGCGCCGTTAGCCGATCATCACGGCAGACACGCCGTGCAGCCGACGCAGATCTGGAGCGGCCCGCAGCCGATCTGCGGCAGCTCGCAAATCTCCGTCCCGTTGACGATGCCGTCGCCGCAGACCGGCGGCGGGCAGGTGCACGTCCCTGCCAGGCACTGGCCCGGACACGCGTCGTCGTCTGGCAGCGTTCCGGGAGGCACACCGCCCGGATCGCACTGCTCACCGGGCCCGGCGAAACCGTCACCGCATACTTGCGCCGTGCAGGTGCACTCATTCGTCATTCCGGCCGCGATGCAGGTGCCGGGACAGGCGCTGTCGTCCGGTAGCGTGCCGGGTGGCACACCGCCCGGATCGCACTGCTCGCCGAACTCTTGGTTGCCGTTGCCGCATACGGTCTGGCAGGTGCAGTCGGCGCCACAACTCCCTGGGCAGTTCGCGGCGTCGCTGCCGTCGCACTCCTCCTCGGGCCGATTCTGCGCGTTGTCGCCGCAGTACGCGACGGTCACGGTATTGCCGAAGCGGATAGAGCCTGCACCCGGGAGCCCGGCCGTGCTGTTGACCGCCGGACTGGTGGTTGCCGGAATGCAGAACGTGGCCGCCAGGACGTTCATCGTCGTGCCTTCCATGCCTTCGCGGACGATCGGATCGAGGAAGCATCGCCGCGTGTCGGTGAGGCACGGTCCGAGGCCCGGCGGGCAGGGCTGCGTGTCGGAGCAACCGACCTCGCCGGCGCCGCCCGCGCAACGCTGATCGACCGGCCCGACCGCGCACTCGGCTTCGCCGACCGCTTGGACGACGCCGTTCCTGAGCTGCCCGGCAATGGAGCGGCACAGCGGGATGCACGTGCCGCCCGGGCACTCCGAGGCGACGCTGCAGGGCTCGGCGTCGTTGCGCACCGCCATCGCAGCCGTTCAAGCAGGCGTTCGGCTGCGGCTGCGCGTCGCACCAGCAATTCTGGGTGGTGAAGCCTGCACCGTCGCAGAGCTGGTTCGATGGCGAAGCGTCGATGTCCCGGTGGTGGCGGGATTGAAGAGGATGTTGAGGCCGCTTCCGGAGACGTTGGACGCCGGGTTCGGCGGACAATCGTTGGTGGTCGGCGCCAAGTGGGCCCGACACCCTCGACGGTGCAGGATCGCCAGTGGGTTGTCGCTGCAGGTGCCGGTCTCGCCGATGTCGCAGTGGCGGGTCTGGCTTGGCAATTGCAGACCGGGCACGGCTGGCTGACGTCCGCCGCCAGGTGGACCAGCGAGTTGAGAGGCACGTTGATCGTCGCCGCGCCGGTCGTCGAGATTGTACGTGCCGGTGACGTTGCCCGGCGAAGCTGTTCACGATGCACACCGGGACGCCGCCCGACGAGAGCGGGAGCGGCGGGCCGTAGGTGTTGATGACGCACGACTGTCCGACCGGGCACTGCGTGGTCTCGGTGCACGACGGCACCGCTCGCCCGAGCAGAACGAGCCGACGTTGCGCGAGGAAGGTGCACTCGAAGTCGCTCATGCCGTCGCAGCCCCCGATCTCGCCGGGGATGGTCGAGCCGGTCTGGACGCCGAAGTCGTGCGACGTGCCGGTCCAGCCGGTGTCGAGGTCGGCGCCCGGTCACGACGAAGGTCACCTTGCCGATCGCCGGACAGGTGCAATCCGTCTGGCAGTCGCCGGGACATGCCGGCGCGTCGGTGCCGTCGCAGAGCTCGCCGGCCTCGCGCATGTTGTTGCCGCAGAACGGCGCGCACGTGCAATCGCTCTGGCAGGTGCCCGCGCACGAGCCGGTCGCCGTCGCCGTCGCACTCCTCGCCGGGATCGATGCTGGTTGTCGCCGCAGAACGGGCCGCAGGTGCACTCGCTCTTGGCACGCGGCGCCGCGGACACTGCCGCCGTCGCCGCCGCCGTCGCACTCCTCGCTGCCGTTCGACGTGGCCGTCGCCGCAGAACGGTCCGCAGGTGCAGTCGCCCTGGCACGCGCCGTCGGCACGTCGGGTCGGTCGCTGCCGTCGCACTCCTCGCCGACCTCGATCGTCTCGTTGCCGCAGACCGCCGCGCCGCACGTGCAGTCGCCTTGGCACTGGCCGGGGCAAGCGCGTCGTCGGCGCCGTCGCACTCCTCGCTCGGCTGGTTCACCGACGTTGTCGCCGCAGCGCCGGGCACTGGCAATCGGCAGGCAGTCGCCGGGACACGGCCGTTGTCGGGTGCCGTCGCAGTCCTCGCCCGCATTGATCATCGCCGTTGCCGCACTGCGCTCCGCTGCGGAAACGTCTGCGTCGGCTGCAGGAGGCCGCCCGGCCGGGAAGCCCGCCACGCTGTTGATGGCGCTGCCGAGTCGGCGGGATGCAGAAGGTCGCCGCGACGACCGCGTCTGCGTACCGGGCGTGCCGGTGCGCACGATCGGATCGAGGAAGCACTCGCGGAAGTCGCGCCCCGCAGATCTGACCCAGGACACGCAGCAGTCGCACGGTTGGCGGCGGATTGCAGTCGGCATCGAACGAGCAGCCGCGGAAGCGTCTCGATGCTGCAGAAGCGGTCGAACGGGCCCAGCCGGACATTCGCCGTCGTTCGGGTTGTCGGGGCTCTCGAGCGGGTTCTCCGGCGAGCAGACGGCGTCGTCGCATGCGTTCGGCTTCGTCGGCTGACCAGGCCGGCCGCAGGAGCCGCCGGGACAGTGCGATGGCGTCGCTGCAGCGGCGCCGCCGTTCGCCGCCGCCGACGCAGCGCCGTCCGCCGCACATCGGTGGCCGCCGGGACAATCGGCGTTGGTGTTGCACGGCTCGGCAGCGCGTCGTGGCGCAGGTGTCGCAGAAGCAATCCTGCCGCTGGAAGCCCGGAGCGGTGCACTTGGACGTGCCGCTGGTCGCGAGCGTCGTCGTCCCGGTCGTCGCCGTGTCGAAGCACGACCTCGAGGTTGCCGATGTTGGCGGCGCTGTCGCCGGCGGGCAGTCGAAGCTCATCGTGCCGAAGAACGTATTGGTCCCGGCGATATCGCAGGGCTGGCCCTGCTTCGGCCCGCCGTTGCACGTGCCGCCCTTCACGCCGTCGCGCGGCGTCGGATCGCCCTCGCACGTCGGACACGGCTGGTCGGAACGTCGAGTCCATTGTGCACCGACGCCTCGAGGCTGATCGAGGAGTCGGCCCTCCCGCGTGCGTGATCCCCGCTGTTCGCGATGTTGACGGTCCCGGTCACATCGGCCGGTGTTGCGGTTGGTCACGCACACGGGCACCGCCCCCGAGGAGAGCGGCAGCGGCGGGCCGTAGAAGCACTCGCAGGTCTCGGGCAAGGTGCACGTCGACGGCGTCTCGGGGTCGCATTGGGCGAGCGAGCTGCTGTTTCGGGTCGCTCAGGTTGAAGCACGAGCAGTTCTTCGACGGGCCCGGGAAGACGATCGGTCCATTGATGTCGCACTGCCCGCACGTCGGCGATCGGTGTCGGTGTCGCAGTTCTGCAGACGGACCGCGGTGAGCGATCCGTCGTCGACGCCGGGCAGATCGTGCGAGTGCCCGGTCCAGCCGGTGTCGAGGTCGATGCCCGGCTTGGCGGCGAAGCTCAGTACCTCGGGCATCGGGTTCGGCAGCACGCAATCGATGCACTGACAAAACGCGCTGCACTGCCCGGGGCACGCCGCCTCATCGGGCGGATCGCACTCCTCGCTGCCGTCGATCATGCCGTTGCCGCATCCCGGGGGCGGCGTCGGTGTCGCGGTTGGTGTGAGCGTCGCCGTCGGTCCGGTCGGGGTTGGTGTCGGCGTGGGCGTCGGTGTGACAGTCGGCCCGGTCGGCGGATTCCTCAGCGACGGGACGCATACCTCGGCCGGCTTCCTCGCGTCCAGACGCCCAGGGCTGAACTGGTTGTTCGTGAAGATTCCGGGGACCTTGACGAACTTGGGGAGGCTCGTCTGCCGAATCCTGTAGCACATGAGATGGTCGGGATGGTTCTCGGCGCCCGGCTCCTCGGCATTCTTGTTGGTGGGGAGGCAGAGGCGGCGCGGTTTGATCACGTCCACGGTCATCGACCCGAACTGATCCTGGAGTGTCACACCGCTCTGCCGCACGAACTTCGGCGTGCCCGAGGTAACCTTCACTTTGTAACAGGTGAAGTGATCGACCGCCGGGCTGCTGGGTTCGGCCGGTGGCGGTCCGTCGGGGTCCTTGGCGGTCGGCACCTGCAGCGCGACGGGCTTCTTCAGGTCGACGCGGATTTCGCCGAACTGGTTCACGATCCTCTGGTTGACGACCTGGGTGAGCTTCGTGGCAGGTCGAATCGAGTAGTCCTCGAGGTGGTCAGGGTGCGAGGGCGCGGTGGGATCCTCGCCGTTCTTGTTGGTCGGTGCGCAGATGAACTTTGGCTTCTTCACCTCTACCGTCGAGGAGCGGATCGCGTCGACGAGGCCAATGCTGGGAATGCCCGTGAACGCGGGCGTGCCGCTGCGTGGCTCTCGTCTTGTAGCAGTTGAAGTGGTCGGTGATCTGACCACGTGCGAGCTGGGGTGGGAGGGCGAGGACGAACGCGGCAACGGCGAGACAGGAAAGACGCATTGGAATCACCCTCCCAAAGATCTCAAATGGCATTCTGCGGCACTGCGGGATACGGCACGCCGACAGGCATCACCGTAGGGCCGGGGCGCAGCGGCGTCAATTACGGATCTCGGTGAAACGTAGTCTTGAACTTGATGAAATCAGGCGCAGAACTGCTGAGGTCAGGCCCTCAATAGCAATGATCCGGCGACCGGAGAGACGGCAGGTCGGGGCAGCGCACGTGCCACACTCGCTCGACTGCGCCGAGGTGCGAGATGCCCGGCGGTTCACGGCCCGCGCCACCTGAAGAGATGGGTCAGCGACGAAAGCCACGCCCGCGCGACACCGAGATTCGGAAGGGCGCGGTGCCGCCGGCGGTCGCGAGCGGGCCCCGAGGACGATTGGTGCCATACGGGCCCGTCCTGCTCGTCGTTCTCGCGACCGCGATCGCCTACGCGCCGGTTCTGCAGAACGGCTTCGTCGATTTCGACGATCAGACCAACCTGGTCGAGAATCCCTACTTCCGCGGCTTCAGCGCCGAGACGCTGCGCTGGATGTTGACCAATCTCGACGGTCACTATCTCCCGCTCACGTGGCTCTCCTTCGCCTTCGACTACTCGCTGTGGGGGATGAACCCGGCGGGCTATCACCTGACGAGCCTGCTCCTGCATCTCGCCAACACGGTCGTGTTTGCCGGAGTGAGCACGCGTCTCTACCGTCTCGCCTTCGGAATCCGCGCCGGTGAAGAGCCGCGCGCGCTGGTCGTCGCGGCTGCGATGAGCGCGGCGCTGTTCGCGCTTCACCCGTTGCGCGTCGAATCGGTCGCGTGGGCGACCGAGCGGCGCGACGTGCTCTCCGGCCTGTTCATTCTTCTGACCGTCCGGGCCTACCTCGACGCGCACACCGGCGACCGGCAGGGCGTCGCGTGGAAAGCGCTCGGCCTCTATCTCCTCTCGCTGCTCGCGAAGCCGGTCGGCATGAGCCTGCCGGCTCGTGCTCGTCGTCCTCGACGTCTATCCGCTCCGCCGCCTGCCGGCGCGGGTGCGCGACTGGTGGGGCGCGGCGGCGCGCCACGTGTGGCTCGAGAAGATTCCCTTCCTGGCGCTCGCGCTCGCCGCCGTCGTCGTCGAGGCGATCGCCGAGAGCAACGTCGACACCTTCTATTCACTCGCGCAGCACGGGCTCCCGGGCCGCATCGGACAGGCGTTCTTCGCCCTCGGCTTCTATCTCTGGAAGACGGTGCTGCCGGTTGGCCTCTCGCCGCTCTACCAGTTGCCGGTGGGATGGAGGTTCGCGCGCGGCGACGTGCTCGCCGCGATGGCGTTCGTCGTCGCGACCACGATCGTGTTGCTGCTGCAACGCCGGCGTTGGCCATGGGGCCTGGCGGCGTGGGTGGCATACGGGGCGTTCCTCGCGCCCGTGGTCGGACTCGCGCAAGCGGGACCACACATCGCCGCCGACCGCTACAGCTATCTCGCGACGCTCGGGTGGGCCGCGGTCGCCGGTGGCGGGCTGTTCGCGCTCGCGCAGGCGGAAGCGGCCGGCCGCGTCGCCCGCGGGCGCTTCGCCGCGATGGCCGGTATCGCTGCGATGGTCGCGCTCGCGCTCGGTGCCCTGACGTGGCGGCAGGTGGGCGTGTGGCGCGACTCGGTGACGCTCTGGCAAGCCGCGGTCGCCGCCGGTCCGCAGTGCTACATCTGCCAGGGCAACCTCGGAAACGCGCTGCTGCGCGCCGGGCGCAACGACGAGGCGGCGCCGCACTTCGCGGCGGCGGCGTCCATCCAGCCCGACGACGCCGACGTGCACGCCAACCTCGGCACCAGCGCGCTCAGGGTGGAGCGTGGCGACGAGGCACGCCGCCACTTCGAGGCGGCGATCGCTCTCGACCCCGGGCACGCCGTCGCGCATGCCAACCTGGCGCGCCTGCTCATCGACGCCGGCCACCCCGAGGAAGCGATGCCGCATCTCCAGACCGCGCTCAAACGCGACCCGATGATGGCCGAGGCGCACACCAACCTCGGTATCGTGCTCATGGCACGCGGCGATCTCGATGGAGCGGCGCGCGCGCTCGCGCAGGCGCTGCGGATCCAACCCGACTCCGCGATCGTCCACAACAATCTCGGGATCCTCGCGCTCCGCCGTGAAGCGCTCGCGGACGCCGAGCGCGAGTTTCGCAGCGCGAATGCGGCTCGACCCGCGCTTTCCCGAGGCCTGGTACAACCTCGGGTTCACGCTCGCCGATCTGGGTCGCACCGCGGAGGCGATCACCGCCCTCGAAGAGGCGGTCCGCCTGCGTCCCGCCTACTTCAGCGCCCACCAGAAGCTCGGGCAGCTCCTGCTCGCGGCCGGTCGCGCCGAGGAGGGGATCGAGCATGCCGCCGAAGCGGCGCGACTCGTGCCCGACGCCGACACGGGCACGGTGCTGGCGTTGTCGTACATGGAGGCGGGACGTCATCGCGACGCGGCCGGGGTGCTGCGCGACATCCTGGCGCGTGACCCGGAGAGCTTCGACGCGATGGGCATGCTGGCGTGGCTGCTCGCGACCGCGCCCGAGGACGATCTACGCGACGGCGCCGCCGCGGTGGGGCTCGCGGAGCGTGCGGTGGCGGGGCAAGAGCGTCCCGACGCCGATCTGCTCGACACGCTCGCCGCCGCGTACGCCGAGGCCGGACGCTTCAGTGATGCGGTCGCCGCGGCGGGGCGGGCGCGGACCGCCGCCATCGCCGAGGGCAATCAGGATCTCGCCGACGAGATCGGCGCCCGCGGCACGCTCTACGAAAGCGGGCGCGTCTTTCGCAGCGAGTAGGGGTGGGGGCTGCCGTACCGCCACTCCGTCTCGGCCTCCGAGCGTCGCGGGCCGAGCGATCGTGTGCTGTCGGCCGCTGCCGGACGCTCGCGGCATCCAGCGCCGCACCCACAGACATGATGCGTCGCGGGAAGCGCGAGCAGCGTCGTCAGCCAATAGAAATTCACATAGCCCATCGACCCGACCATCGCGCCCGCGGTGGTGCCCGTGAGGATCCTGCCGACGATGCTCGCGGCGGCCGAGATCAGCGCATACTGCGACGCGGTGAAGCGCAGGTCGGTCAGTGCCGAGAAATAGGCGACGACCACGACGCCGCCGATGCCGCTCGCGATGTTCTCGAAGCCGATGGCGCCCGCGAGCCCCCAGTTGGTGTGCCCCGCCGCCGCGAGGAGCGCGAAGCTCGCGTTGGATATCCCCATCAGGATGAGGCCGATGAGCACAGATCGCTTCATGCCGATCTGCGCGTAGAGGAAGCCGCCGATGAAGATGCCGATCAGATAGGCCCAGAAGCCGAAGCCGATGTCGTAGATCGCGATCTCGTCGTTGCTGTAGCCCATGTCGTTGAGCAGCAGGCGCAGCACGAGCTGGCCGAGCGTGTCGCCGATCTTGTGGACGAGAATGAACAGCAGCACGAGCAGCGCGCCGTGCCGCATGAAGAATTCGGCGAACGGCCCGACGATGGACGTCCAGACCTCGCTCATGCCCCGGCGCGCGCTCGGCTCGCGATGGCGCTCGGGCTCGCCCATGACGAGTCCCGTCAGCATCGCCGGCAGCGCGAAGGCGGCAGCAGGCGAGATAGGCCGCTTCCCAGCCGACGCGCGCCGCCAGCACGAGCGCCAGCGCGCCGGC
Source organism: uncultured delta proteobacterium (assembly GCA_963846105.1). Taxonomy (GTDB): domain Bacteria; phylum Desulfobacterota; class Binatia; order UTPRO1; family UTPRO1; genus CAWJUT01. Next base: position 21,534 of record CAWJUT010000017.1, on the reverse strand, counting down.
GGCGACGGAGCCGACGCGCCAGCCATATTGCGACATGCCCGAACCGACGCCGAGCTGGCGCGGCTCGAGGAGCTCGATTCGATAGCCGTCGATCACGATGTCGAAGGTCGCACCCGCGACGCCGACGAGGATCGCGGCGACGGCGGTCTGGGCGATGTCTCGCGCTGGGGTCCTGCAGCGCGAGATTCGCGATCGCCGCCATCACGAGCACGCCCGCGACGACCAGCCACGACACGCGCTGGCCGAGCCGGCCGAGCACCGGGATGCGCACGCCGTCGACGATCCAGGCCCAGAGGAACTTGAGGTTGTAGACGAGGAAGGCGAGCGTGAAGGTGGTGACGGTGGATTTCTCGATCCCGTCCTGCGCCAGCCGCGTGGTGAGCGTCGCGCCGATCATGGCGTAGGGGAACCCCGAGGAGACGCCGAGCAGGAAGGCGGCGATCGGCGCCGCTTCGATGTATGGGCGCAGGCCGGCGGGGAGGATGTCGCGCCAGCTACGCGTTGACGCTAAGGCATCCATCAAGTCGTTCTTCCCGCGGTGCGCACGTCCGGGGCGAGCTAGCAGAAGGCGCGCGCCCGCGCTAACGTCGGCGTCGTGAGCGACCCGCGCGACGATCGCCATTGGATCGTGTGGGACGGCGACTGCGGCTACTGCCGGCGCTGGGTCCGCTGGGCGCTCGACCGCGATCGCCGCCGCCTGTTCGAAGCGATCCCGTATCAGGAGGTGCCGAGCCCGCCCATGACCGCGGAGCTGCGCGACGCCTGCCGCGACGCGGTGCACGTGCGCACCGCCGAGGGCGAGTGGCTGCGCGGCGGCCGCGCGTGTCTCTTCATCCTCGAAGGACTCGGCTGGCCGCAGCTCGCCGGCGTCGCGCGCCGGCCGCCGTTCGTGTGGCTGGTCGAAGCGGGCTACGGCGTGATCGCGCGCAACCGTACGTTCTTCTCGCGCCTGATCGCGTGAGGCGAGCAGGGTGTCGACGCTCTGAGGCGCGCGTGGTCGCAGCGTTCAGGCGCTCTTCGCCAGCTCCTCGACCGCGGCGAGAAACGCCGCCGCCGCGCTGCCGTTGGCGACGCGATGATCGAACACGATCGAGAGCGCGGTGCGCTCGCCCGCGCTTCCCACCTCCGGATCGGCGAGCCCGATGATCGCGGCCTGCTGCGGATAGGGGATCGGCAGAAAGCGCTGGATGCCGCGGCCCATCATCGAGGTGACGGTGATGGTGCCGCCGGTCAGGTGCGCGGCCTCGAGCCGCCGGCGCTGCGTGAGGTAGAGCAGCGAGCGCAGCTCCTTGGCGATCGCCGCCGTGCTCTTCGCGGCCGCGTCCTTCAAGACCGGCACGTACAGCTCGCCGTCGAGGTCCATCGCCACGCCGACGTTCACCTGCGAGAAGATCTGCAGCTCGTAGTGGTCGGTGACGTGGGCGTTGAAGTGCGGATGGCGCGCGCATGCCTGCGCCACGCCGGCGACGATCAGGTCGAGCTCGGTGACGACGCCCTTGCTCTCGGTGGCGATCGCGCGCGCGCGCTCGCGGATGGCGGCGAGGTCGATCGAGCGTTCGAGATACGACGCCGGGATCGACGCCACGCTCTGCTCCATGACGCGCGCCGTGCGTCGCTGGATCGGCGAGAGCGGCTCGACACGTGAGGGACCGCGCGGATCTTCCGTCGCGCCCTTCTGGGCACGCGCGGCCGCCATCTCGATGACGTCTTTCTCACGGACGTTGGCGCGCCCGGCGAAGAGCGCCGGATCGAGCCCGAGCTCGGCCATCTTGCGGCGCGCCTTGGCGCTGATCTGGCCGCCGTCGGACGCGACGCGGCAGCCGCCGCCGGTGTCGCGGCCGGTTCGGTCGAGGGCAGGGCGGTATCGGCCGCCGCCGTGACGTAGCCGAGCACGCCGCCGACCGGCACCTCGTCGCCCGTCCGGGCGCGCCAGCGCACGAAGCCCGCCGACGGCGCCTCGATCTCGACGATCGCCTTCGAGGTTTCGATCGTGCAGACGACCGCGCCGGCCGCTACCTGTGTGCCGTCGGCCGCGATCCACTCCGTCAGGAAGACGGTGTCGTCGTTGACGTGCTCGCGGGGGACGACGATGGGCGCGACCGCGGCGGTGGTCACGAGCGGCGGTCGTTCTGCAGGCGGCGCGCGGCGGCGAGCGTACGCTCGGCATCCGGCAACGCCGCATCCTCCATCGGCCGGGCGTTGGGGATCGGCAGGTGCGCGGCGCCGATGCGTCCTGCCGCGCGCAGCTCGCTCCCGAGCGCTTCGGTGACGCGCGCCAGGACCTCGGCGCCGAAGCCCCAGGGCTCGGTGCCTTCTTCGACGACGAGCAGGCGGCCGGTGCGGCGCACGGATTCGAGGATGGGCTCGATGCGGAGCGGTGCGAGTTGCGCCACCACCACGTACTCGGCCAGCGCCTCGTCCTCGTCGAACAAGCGCGTCATCGCCTCCTCGGCAATGTCGGTCATCTCGCCGTAGGTGACGATGGTGAGATCTGCCGCCTCTCCGCCGGCCGGACGCCAGAGACCGGTCGGGTAGAGCTCGGCGCGCTCGCTTTCCGGGAGATCGAGCACCAACCCCGCGGGTGGCTCGGTCTTGAGACGCTTTCCGTACAGGAGCTTCTGCTCGATGAAGATCACCGGCCGCTCGTCGCCGACGGCGCGCGCCAGCAGCTCGCCGGGATCGTGACGCAGGCTCACCGCGACCAGCACCAGGCCCGGCACGCCGAAGAAGATCTTCTCGATGCACTGGCTGTGGGTGGGGCCATAGCCGCGCCGCCCGCCCATCGGCGCGCGCACGACCACCGGCGTCTCGACCTTGCCGTTGTACATCCAGTGGAACTTCGCCAGGTGGTTGACGACCTGATCGGCGGCGAGCGCCAGGAAGTCGCCGAACATGATCTCCGCGATCGGACGGTAGCCGCGCAGGCTGAGGCCGCTCGAGAGGCCGACGATCGCGGACTCACTGATCGGTGTCGCACGCACGCGCGCCGGGAACTTGGTCGAGAGACCGCGACTCACCTTGAAGGCGCCGCCGTAGGGATCGAGCAGATCCTCACCGATCAGCAGCACCTCGTCGCGCGCCCCCATCAGCTCGTGGTGCGCCTGGTTCAGGCACTGCACGACGGTACGTGGCTCGGACGATCGGCTCTCTTCCGCGAGCGCGCTGCGCTCGTGCGCGCGGGCTTCGCGCGGATTCTGCAGATGACGCTCCTCGGCTGCGGCGTCGAGGGCTGAGAACGGTGCCTGCTCGGCGGCGGCAACGGCGCGATCGACTCGCGCCCGCACCTCGGCGTCGATGGCGGCGGCGCGCGCCTCACCGAGCGCGGCGCGCAAGTGCCCGAGCGGATCCTCGCGGCGGTGCGCGGCGAGCTCGTCGGGGCTGCGGTCGTCGTCGCCCTTGCTGTGGGCGGCGAGACGATAGGTGTCGAGCACCTGAAAGAAGGGCAGGCCGTCGCGGCGTACGCGCTCGACGATGCCGGTCATGTAGGCGCGCAGCTCGACCGGGTCGCGCGCCGCGCGCCGATCGTTGGCGATGCCGAAGGCGCGCGGCGCGCGCCAGGATGTCGCCGGCGATGGTGGTGGATGTCGGCGTCGACTGCGCCCACTGGTTGTGCTCGAGCAAAAAGATCAACGGCAGTTGCCAGAGCGCGGCGAGATTGAGCGCCTCGTAGACCGCGCCCTCGCCGAGCGTCCCGTCGCCGAGGAACACCACGGTGACGCCGCCGCTCTTTTTCATCTTCTCGGCGAGCGCCATCCCCGCTGCCACCGGCACGATGCCGCCCTGCACGCCGTTGGAGAAGAATCCGTTGGCGCAGAGATGCTGGCTGCCACCGCGGCCTCCGCACACGCCCGTCGCGCGTCCCATGATCTCGGCGAGCAGTCCTTCGGCGTCGTCGCTCCACATGATGTAGTGGCCGTGGCAGCGATGATTCGAGAACACCAGGTCGCGCGTACGGTCGAGGGAACCGACCACGGCGTAGGCGCAGGTTTCCTGGCCGATGCAGGTGTGGGTGGTGCCGAAGAGCTTGCCTTCGCTGAAGAGTGAGAGCAGGCGCTCCTCGACCGCTCGGATGAGCGCCATGCGCCCGTAGGCTTCCGCGAGCGCCGTGAGGGCGGGCGCGTCGCTCCGGACGACCGCGGTGAGTTTCCTCGAAACCTTATCCATGACTTCGAATGATCTCCTCGATGCGAGCCAGTGAGGTCAGCTCAGGCACCTGATCAGGATCGAACATGCAGTTGAAGCGCTCCTCGAGGGCGACCACCAGCTCGACGTGCCGGGTGGAGTCCCAACCCTTGACGGTGGAGGGAGTAGTCTCGTCGCTGAAGTGCTCCGGCGCAAGCCCGAAGACCTGTGAGAACACGTCGATGATGTCCGCGCGCATGTCGTGAGTCGTTCCGGCACACTATCTATAGGCCCGGTCGCAATCGAGAAAAGTGACGAACCAACTGTCCGGCGTGGCGATACCGACCGGCAGCCGATGATACCAGATCGGCACGGCTTGCCGACGCCGAAAATGACACGCGCCGAGCGCCTGCTCCAGGTCGCGGGCCGAGGCCGTGCATTCGATATAGTCGACGCCGCATTCCTGCAACACCCAGCAGGCGCGGCGTATCAGCCAGGGCAGCATCCCCGGGGCGTTGCGCGGCCAGAGCAGGTCGATGATGCGACCCCGGATCCGGCCGTTTTTCTCGTCGACGCGCACCACCAGATGCCCGGCGACCTGCTCCTCCACGAGCACGAGAAAGCACCGGTAGCCGTCACCCGGGAAATCCACGCACATGAAGTTGAGCGCCGCGCTCGAACGCTCCATGAGCGGCGTGAACTCGGGAGCGCGTGCCGCCCAGACGGCGTCGTACGAAGCGGGGAAGCGGTCGACCTCGCGCAGCGCGAGACCCGGGCTCGACGGGCTCTCGCACCCGGAAGTAGGGGAGCGCGATCGCACCCGCCAGCATTCCCAGCGGACGCAGCCACGGTTGCGTCCGCGCCGGGCCGCGCACCCCGATACCGAGCGCGCTCACCGGTCGCACCCACATCGCCGGCGTCGCGACCGATTGCCAGCGCAGCTTCGGGAGGATGCGTTGCGTGTCCGCCGAGCCCTGCAAGGTGAGCAGCACTTCGGTCGCGGTCTCGGCGCGCCGCAGCAGACCGACGCCCGCGCCGACGCTTCCCTCGCCCGGTGCGGTCGCCCAGTCGACGAACCAGGCGGCGGTCGCGGTGCGATCGTGCGTGTGGAGCGTGGTCGGCAGGAGTCCGATGAACCCGCCCACCGAGCCGTCGGCGCCGGTGTGGTAGAAGGCGCGCCCGGACTGACCGGACGCGAGCTGGTACTTCCACTGCCAGTGCGCGCGCCCGCGCGCGGACACCTTGGTATCGAGGAAGTCGAACACGACGTCGGGTGCCGACGCTGCGAGCGGCGTGATCGCCAACGCTAGCGTCCTACAGCGGCCGCGCGCACCGCGCCGCCGGTGACCGGCTGCGTGCCGAGGATGTCGTCGAACACCTGCTCCATCGCCCGCACGTGGTGGCGGATGTCGAACACCGCGTCGACGCGCGCGCGACCCGCGCGGCCCATGGCGAGCCGCCGTGCCGGGTCGCCGACGAGCGTGCTGATCGCGTCGGCGAGCGCGCCGGCGTCGCGCGGCTCGACGAGCAGGCCGGTCTCGCCGTCCACCACCGCCTCGCGCGGTCCGCCCAGGCGGGGCGCGATCACGGGGCGCCCGAGCGCCATCGCCTCGATCACCACACGGCCGAACGGCTCGGCGCGCATCGAGGAATGGATGACGACGTCCATCGCGTCCATGCAGGCCGGGACGTCACGGCGCGCGCCGGTCAAGATGACGTGCCCTTCGAGGTTCTCGCGCGGCGATGCGCGCACGCACCTCGGCGGCGTACTCTTCGCCGAGACGATGCACGCCGCCGACGATCAGACAGCGCAGATCCGGGTGTCGCTTGCGTGCCGCTGCCACCGCCTCGACGACCAGGAGCTGCCCCTTCCAGCGCTGCAGGTGTCCGACGATCCCGACCACCGGCGCGTCGGCGGGGATGTCGAACTCGCGGCGCACGGCGGCGCCGCCGCCCGGCGCGAACTCCTCACAATTGATGCCGTCGTAGACGGTGAGGAAGCGGCGGGCGTGCGCGCCCTTCTTTTGAATGTAGGCCGTGAGCTCGTCGGTCATGCCGACCACCGTGTCGACCCAGCGCGACATGAAGCGCTCGATCGGTCCGAGACGCCGGAAGCCCTTCTCGTGGACCATGATCGGCACGCCGCAGAGCGCGGCGGCGAACACCCCGTCGAGATTGGTGGTGATGCCGTTCGCCAGGTAGACGAGATCGGGCTTCTCGCGGCGCAGCACGCGCGCCAACTCACGGGCGCGCGGCGCCACCACCGCGGTGAGCTCGTGCGCGCGGAGCTGGGCGCGCGCCAGGAACCACGCCGGCCCGCCCCCGAGCGGCTCGGGCGGCAGCGGTGGCAGGACGTGCACGGGGACGCCCGCGGCCTCGAGTCGCCGGCACGATGTCCTTGGTCTCGAAGAGCACCAGCGCCGGGCTGAATCGCCGGCGGTCGATGCGTTCGATCAGGTGAAGGATGCCGGTCAGCGAGCCGCCGAGAACGCCGCCCATGCTGGCCTCGACGAAGAGGATACGGTGGGGGTGGCTCATCGCTCGGAACTGGTTGGAAAATAAGGGAGTGACGCGCGAAGTGTCAACCTGGGAACCGAGGCGGTGCGTGCGTCGCATCCGCGCCGACGCCACACCCCGTCGACGACGCGCCCTCGCTTTCGGGATCCGCGGGCCGCCCTCGCCAACGGCGCCGCGCTTCCTTATAAGTTCGCGCGCTGGCGGTCGCTCGCTGGAGAAGGAAGGGGCCCGGTGGCCCCACCGGTCTTCAAAACCGGCCTGGCGTGCCTCGTGTGCGCCGGATGGTTCGACTCCATCCCTTCTCCGCCAATTCTGCTCGGCCTGGGTTCTCGCGGTGCTCTTCGCTACGGCACCGCGACGTCGACCAGTATCGGACCGCCGAGAATACCTCCGGCTTGCTTTGCGCCACAGCCCTTCTCCGCGATCTTTCCGTCCGGGAACGGATCCTTGATCGGCGGCGCAACCGTCCGCGGACAAGCGTCATCGAGCGGGTGGGCATCCGTTCCACCGAGCGCTTCCTGACACGTGAGTACCACGACCCGCCCCAAAGCCGTCAACGCCCGCGCCACCGTCTATGAAGATCGAAAACCGACCTGGCGCGCCTGGCGTGCACCGGATGCTTCGACTCTCGTGATCCCGAAAGAGATGCGCTAGCAAGTCGCGACGATGACACAAGCGCGCCCCGCATCGCTCACCGCCATGATGTTCTTCGCCACTTACGTCACGGTGCAGCTGCTGGTGTCGGCGTACGGATGGTGGCACACGGACTGGTTTGCATGGCGCATGTTTTCCATGGCGGGCCGCAGGATGGAGGTCCGCCTCCGATACGTCGACGGTCACGAGGAGACACTGGACAGCTTCCAGGCACGGACGGGGAAGGGGAGGATCATCCGGCAGGAGGCAGGGCGGGCTCGTTTCGTCGGGCCGTACCTGTGCGCGTCGGCTGACGGGGCCGCATCCGTCGAAGTGCGCGAAGAGGGGCAAGAGGAGTCCTATCCGTGCCGGCGTTGAGCGCCGTCGAGCAGTTTTTCACGCAGCGTGTGAGTGGACGACCGCTGGCGCTATGCCGGGTGGGACTCGGAATCGCCTCCCTGCTGCGCGCGTACCCGAACCACGCGATGCTCGTCGACGTGCTGAGCGGCCGGGTCGTGCGGGCGAAGGAGTGGCCGTGGATCCCCGACTGGCCGCTGGAATGGGCGTGGCTGTTGACGGCCGCTTGGATGCTGGCGAGCCTGACGTTCGCTGCCGGGCTGTTCACCCGCCTGAGCGGCTCCGTGCTGGCGGCGAGTATCTTCTATCGGTTTCTTCTCGACCGGAACCTCTTTGCCAATCACCTGTATCTCATGGCGGTGCTGGCGTTTCTGCTGACGGTGGCGGACTCGGGAGCCTGGGCGTCGCTCGACAACGTTTGGCGGAAGAAGCGGGAGCGCGACGTGACGCGCTGGTCGACGGCGTTGATCCGCGTCCAGATCTCGCTCGTGTACTTCTTCAGCGCGCTCGCGAAGATGAATGGGAACTTCCTCGATGGTACGGCCTTCCGCCAAGCGACGAGACTCGCGGGACTGCCGACGGACGTGCTGGTGGCGCTGGCATGGGGGACGGTGCTGATGGAGCTGATGTGGACGTGGGCGCTGTGGGTGGACAGGTGGCGTCCGTCTGCCGTGGCGACCGCGACCGCGTTTCACGTCGCGATCGCGCTCAGCATGAAGCCTCCGTACGCAGTGACGATGGTCAGCTTCGGCATGATGATGGTGATGACGTTCGCACTGTATTGGGAGGATGGCGGTCCGCTTGCGCGCGGACACCGTCTCAGCGAGGCAGCGAGCTGAGCTCCGGGATCGCCTTGCCGTCGACATTCGGAAGGTCACATCCGAGGAGCCGCGCGAAGGTGGGTGCGAAGTCGATTTCCCTCGTCGCCTGGATCCGCTGGCCTGGAGGAACTCCGGGTACGCTTGCGAAGAACATCCCGCCGTTGCGGTGATCCCCAGTCCGGATCTCGCGATGCTGAGCATCCATGGTTCCGATCTTCGGCGAACGAATCAGGCGGATCGGAGACTTTCGATTCCAGCGCACCAACAGATCCGGAAGGGCACCAGCACGTTCGCCTGAGAAGACTTGATCGGTGCGGAGGATTTCCTCGACGATTGCCTCGCCGGTTTCGACGTTGACGATCTCACGTAGATCAGCCGCAAGTCGCGCATAAAGGCGATCGTACTCACGTCCCGGTGGCACCAGTCCGCGCGGTTCCCGTCCCACCACGTTGAGGCGTATACCCGCGCAGTTGGCGTTGGTCGGTACCTGGAAGCAGAGGCGTCGGTTGCGGTCGCGAGCCTGCCAGGCATCGTAGAACCAATCCGCTATGGGCTTGAGGCCTTTGCGGACCGCAGCCGGCGCTCGGTGCCAGCCTGCGCGTAGCGCCTGGGGCGATCCGATACCCTCGCGCACGCTCGCCATCGACGGCGGCGCCGTCGCCGGCGCCGCTGCTTCCCGAAGTGACGGTTCAAGTCTACGGAGAATGTGCTCGAGTACGAACGACGCGTCGTAGTGCGTACCCATTCCATGGCTGGCGAGGACGACGACCGTCGTCTGCGGCCCGACCACGTCGAGGATGCGCGCGATCGCGGCATCGATCGCCGCGTACACGGCGCGCAGCGGATCGCCGCCGAGCTGCCGCAGGAGATCGGGGTCGTGCTCTGGGTGTGTGGTATCGTGTAACGCCCAGAACTGATGACCCGCGCAGTGGGAATCACCGAAGACCGTGGCCAGCAGATCCCAGGCTTCCCGCTGCACCAGATCAATCACGATCGCGGCTTTGCGCTCGACGCGCGCGATGAGTCGATCGCGAAGCTCGGCCGCGGTCATCCCGCGACGAACCGCGCGATCGCAGAACCCAACGGGGTCTGCGCCGTGACGCTCGACGATCTCGAGCGCTAGCGGTACGGGCGTGCTTCGCGGTGGTCCCTCCGGGTCGTGGAGCCCCCAGTCGACCAATTGGATACCACGCTCGAGGTCGACTAGTGGCGCCTTTGGCAGATCCACCACGGCAACCCGTAGCCCGGCTGCGTCCAACGCGCTCCAGAAGGGGGGCGGACAGATGTCCTGTACGAGAAGCGGCGCGTTGCGATAGGTTCCCGGAACCAGCTGTCGGAAGAAATACCGCCCGTGGCGTCCCGGCTGAAGCCCCGTATGAAAAGAGGGCCAGACCGAGCCGGAGTAGAGACCAGGCGAGTTCGTCGTGTATCCCCACACCGATGCGCGTCGTAGCGCGGCGAGCCTGGGCATCGTGCCATCGTCCGTCCAGCGCTCGATGAGACGCCGCTCCGCGGCGTCCATGCCGATGAAGAGTATGCGCGGCGAAACCATGTGCGTCAGGTTATCATTCGGTCCCCTGCGTGCGCATCGCCGGAACGGGTCCCCGACATGAGCCGCTGGAGGATCCGAGCCGGTAGGGGCAGGGACAGAACAGCGCCGTCGGACTACGGGCCGGCTTATTGGGACGATGCGCTCGCGGCCGTCACGTCACGCGATCATCACCTGGACGCCTTTCTCGGGGAGCTCAAGCGCCGCGCGTACCTCGACCTGATCGCACGCTGGGGAGGTGTGCCGCGCGGACGCGTCCTCAAGACGGATCTCTTCGAGGAGGCAGCCGGCCCCGACAGCTTCTTTCCACAGGTGCTCGAGCACAGCGCGCGCGGCGTCGGGATGGACGTGTCGACGGCGGTCGTGGCGCGTGCGCGTGCACGTCACCTCGCCCGCCTGGCGAGTCACGTCGTATGTGACGCGCGCCATCTGCCCTTCGAGCCGGGAAGTTTTGCGATGGTGATCTCGCCGTCGACATTCGACCACTTCCGTAACCCCTCCGATCTCGGCCGTTGTCTCCGCGAGCTGTGGCGTGTGCTCGAGCCCGGCGGCAGACTGATCATCACTCTCGACAATCGTCAGAACGTGTTCGACCCGTTCCTGCGTCTGGCGATCGCACTCGGCCTGGTACCGTTCTTCATCGGCCGCTCGTATTCCGTGCACGAGCTGCGGGACGAGCTGCAACGGGCCGGCTTCGTGGTGACCGACTCCGGGGCCATCGTTCACCACCCGCGTCTCGTGGCGGTAGCCGCCGTGTCACTCGTGAAACGACTCCGATCGCGATCGCTCGCGAGTCTGCTCGAGCGCGTTCTGCGAGCGGCGCAGCGCCTCGAAGGTACCCGCTGGCAGTACCGCTCCGGTTGTTTCGTCGCCGCCTGCGCCACACGGCCGGTCACAGACCAACAGGATCATTGACAGTGGGAGTACACTTCTGCCACCAACGCGTCCTATGTTCCGCGCCCAGCTTTCATTGCTGCGGGGGGTTTGTCAGATCCCCGCCTACGTCGCCTACGAGAAGGGATTCTTCCGCGAGCACCAGGTCGATGTGACGATCAGCATCGAGGCGACGGCCTGGCTCGTGCCGGAGAAACTCAACAGCGGCCAGAGTCAGTTTGCGCTGATTCCCTGGACGCGCGTGGCCGCTGCCTCGGCACGGGACGTCCCCATGGTGTTGATCGCCGGCTCGGGATGCGAAGAGGCGGCGATCGTCGTCCGCAAAGGCGTCGCTCTCGAGAGGGTGGCACGCGTCTGCATCCCGCAACGCGGCGGGATGAAGGATTTGACGGCGCTGGCGCTTATCGATCGCCTGGGTTGGAAGCACGTCGAGCAGTTGCGGCAGCCGTCGGGCGACGGCGCCATCATCGCGTTCTTCGGACAGGGTGCGGACGCCGCGTCGATGGTCGAGCCCTACGCGACGATGATGAAGGAGATGGGAATCGGCGAGGTCGTTGCGCGCACCGGTGACCTCTGGCCCGGTGCGCCCGGCTGCAGTCTCGCGACGAGCCGCCGGCTGTGCGCCGAGGAGCCCGGCTTCGTCGAGGCCGTCGTCCACGCATTCGTGCGCGGTGAACGATTCACGAAGGATCACCCGGCGGAAGCGGCCGAGATCGCGTCGCGTTACATCGGTGTGAACAGTCGGTTCATCACCGAGGCGCTGCGTGCGAATCGACCCGACGTGAACGCCATACGCAACCAAGCCGGCAATGAAGGACGTGCTCGAGTTGATGCGTAAGCTCAACTACGTAGAACGCATTCCGGACGGCTACATTGATCTCCGCTTTCTCGATCGCGCGTTGGCGAAGCTCGGCGAGTGAGCGAGCCTAGGGCCGGTTCGCAGCCGTTCGTCTCGGTCGTCATTCCCGTCTACGACAGCGTCGAGGCGTTGCGCGCGTGCCTTCAGGCGCTGGAGACGCAGACCTATCCTCGAGAGCGCTACGAGGTGATGGTCGTGGACAACGGATCGGAACCGCCGATCGACGCCGCGATCGGAGACTTCTCCCATGCCACGCTCCTCCGCGAGCCGCGGCGGGGAGTGAGCCGGGCGCGCGTCACCGGCATCGAGCAGGCCCGCGGCGAGATCCTGGCGTTCACCGACGCCGACTGCATTCCCGATCCCGACTGGATCAGAGAAAGGCATCGAGCGACTCGTGCAGACACCGGCCTGCGGGCTCGTGGCGGGACGCATCCAGATTTTCTATGGAGATCCCGCGCACCCGAACGTTGCGGAAGTCTACAGCGCGGCCGTGCACATGAAGCAGGAACGCTTCCTCGGCCAAGGTCACTGGGCGGTGCTCGCCAATGCCTTCACGTTTCGTCGCGTAGCCGACGCCGTTCCGATGAATGCGGAGCTGTTCGCCAGCGGTGAAGTGGACTGGGGTGAACGTGTCTACGCTGCGGGTTACGCGCAGGTGTATGCGCCCGAGGCGTGCGTGCGGCACCCCGCACGCAACTCGATCCGACAACTGTGGGCGCGCGCCATGCGTCTCGAATCGTCGTGGAGCGAGCTCCGTCGCCTCGATCCCGGGAAAAGAGGTGTGCGGCGCTGGCTCGGCCAATATCTCCTGCAACCCGTGCTCGCGACGCACCAGGACATCATTCGCAGCACGAGTCTCCGCCCGATGCAGAAGATCCGGGCGACGGCGTTGTCGGTCGCGCTGATTCAATTCCGGATCGTCGTCTTCCTGCTCATGCGTGCGGGGATGACGGTCGATCCGCGCAAGCACTGGGGCTAGCCGAGTGCCATTCGGCGATCCGTGGTTCCAATACGCGCGGCTGGCACGCGGCCTGCCGTCTTTCCTCGCGACTCCCGTCCATCCGGCGCAGGCTCGCAGTGACGTTCGTCGCCGGCTCGAGAATCGGAACGAGGGCTTCCTCGAGCTGATGCGGGTCGTCGTCTTCGAGAACCGGTCGAGCCCGTATCGCAAGCGTTTCGCTGCGGCCGGCTGCGACTTCGGGGATTTGCAGCAGAGTGTCGCCCGACAAGGGCTTGAGCCGACGTTGGAACGGCTGTGCGACGCCGGTGTGCGCGTTTCATTGGACGAGCTCAAGGGACTGTCGGCGGATTTCGACAACCCATGTTCGGAGACATCGGCGCTCTTGGGAACGACGAGCGGTACCCGCTCGCGTGCAAGCCGCGTTGCCTACGACTGGACGTTCATCGCCGAGGAAGCTGCCAACGAGTGCCTCCTCTATGACATTCACGGGCTCGGCGAGGCGCCCGTAGCTCTCTGGTATCCGCTGCGGCGTGGCATCGCCGGCGTACACAACTTGCTGATGGACTTGAAGCGCGGATGCCCTCCCGAGCGATGGTTCACGCAGACGCGAGGCGCCGGAGTACGAGAAGTCGCGATGTGCGCCGCCATTCGATGGTTCGCTGGACGTCGCAGCATGCGCGTCCGCTGGCCGGAGGCCGCCGCCCTGGACGACGCCGATCGAGTGGCGAGCTGGCTCGTCGGTGCGCGCGACAGAAGCTCGAGGGCGGTGCTCCGAACCTTCACCAGCTCGGCGGTTCGTGTCGCTCGCGCTGCGCAGACGCGGGGAGTCTCGCTGGATGGATGCGTGATCTTCTGTGGAGGGGAGCCACTCACGGAAGACCGTCATCGCGTCATCGCCGAGTCTGGCGCGCGCGCCGTCCCCCGCTACGTGTCGAGCGAGAGCGGTCTGATCGCCGCTGCCTGCGATCGCGCAGATCGATTCGACGCAATGCACGTGTACACCGATCGGATAGCGATCCTGTCGTCACAGCGTTCGTTACTGCTCACGACCCTGCTCCCGAGCAGCGGGAAGATCCTGCTGAACGCCGAGATCGGCGACCTGGGGACGCTTGCGGAGCGGGCCTGCGACTGCTTGTTCGGTGAGCTCGGCATGAACCTGCAGGTCTCGGGTGTTCACAGCGACCAGAGGTGGACGATCGAAGGGGTCGCCGTACCTCTCACCGATCTCGACCTCGTCGCCGGTGCGGTGCTTCGGCAGTTCGGCGCGCAGCCCGACGACTTCCAATTTCGTGAACGAGCGAGCAAGGGCGGCATCGCCGGTCTCGACCTCGTGGTCGATCCTTCCTTGGAGTTACCTGGCGAGGGGCGTGTGCTGAGCGAGCTGTGGGCAGAGTTCCGCCGCCGCTTGCCGGAACAAAGGGTCGCGGCTGATTTGTGGGAACATGGCGGCACCATCCGTCTGTGCCGCGAAGCCCCCCGGCCGTCACAGGCTCACAAGCTGCCACGCGTCGCGCGATGAAGAGCTACAGCGGCCGGTGTTGTGTCCCTTTGCCGTAAGTAATCGCCAGCTCCCGGCCGGGCGTGCGAATCTGCCTGTGCCACGTGCCCCGTGGAACCAGACAGCTCGTTCCCTCCGTCAGTTCGACGACACGATTGCCCGCGTCGGTTTCGAGGACGACGTCGATCGCGCCGGATAGCAGGACGAGCAGCTCGTCTCCAGCCGGATGCATCTCCCAGCTCGGCGTGTCCTGCGGGCAGTCTCTGCATTTCCTCGACGCGACGCCCGATCCATTGATCGCGTGCGATGCCGGTCATGCGTTCGAAGGCGGCGTTGATCTCGAGGAAGACGCCGCTGCCATCGAGGATCCAGATGCCGTCGTACGAGGCAGCGAACACAGCGTCAGCAAGCGCCTGGCGCTCCTGTCCTCTCCCATTGGCACTCCGTCCGATGTCGAGTCGCCACGTTATCACGGATAGGCAGGGGCGACTGCATGAACTCCGTTGGACGCGGCCGTGTATTGTCCGTGCGACTCCAGCCGAACTTCCCCATCCATTTCCCCATCAACGTAGTGGGATGAATCGTATCCGTCAGGGACGGACGGGGACGGCTGCCGGTCCAACCCCGGACGAACAGGGATGGTCCGGGATGAGCAGTGACAAGAGAGGACGGTGGTCGCCGCACTTCAAAACCGGCCTGGCGTGCCTCGTGTGCGCCGGATGGTTCGACTCCATCCCTTCTCCGCCACTATTTCCTCGGATCATTGACGTACCGAGTCGACGACACTTGCCGGTAACGCCCTTGAGCGCGCGGCTACCGCGCTCGATCGAACGTCATGCCGGCCCCGGCGAGAGTAACCTTCCGAAGGTGGGGTCCGTGCCGATTTTTCGAGAGCGCCGAAGTTCTGGAGTCGGAGATGGAGCGGCGGGTCGGGAGTTCGTGTCGCTTCACGCCGATCAATTCGGCGGATCGTCGCTCCTGAGATCGCCCGATGAGTACAGGCGGCGCCGGCGCGCCATACGCGGTCGGCGACATGTCGGTCCAGCGCTTGAACGCCCTGACGCACGTGGAGAACCCAGCGGCGATCTGTTTCACTAACCAACAAATTCGTGCGCATAGCGACCTGTGCTCTTGCATCGAGGGTTCATCGGACTCGGCGTCGCTGTGATCTTGATAGTCGGGCTCGCCGGCCTTCAGCCGCGGACCTTCGGCCGCCCATTGCCACCCGACGTCGTCTTGATCTCGCTCGACACCGTCCGCGCCGACCGGGTGAGCGCTCTTTTTCCGAAGCTCGAACACGACACCACGCCGAATCTGGCTCGCTTGCCGGGCACGCGCTTTCGCAACTGCTGGGCACACGCTCCGTACACGGCCGCATCTCACGCCTCGCTGCTGTCTGGGCAGTACGAATCGGCGGTGCACTATGGCGTCACCAAGCGCTACTTCGCCGCCGCCGATCGCGTGCTCCCCGAGATGCTCAAAGACGCGGGCTACTACACGGCGGCAATCACGGCGGGTGGCTTCATGGGAGAGCGCTACGGACCAGCGCGCGGATTCGACTACTTCGAGGAGGCCGCCAACTGGGAGGTCGGCGACGAGATCGGCCTCACCCAGCGGTGGCTCAAGCGCTGGCGCGAGAAGCCGTTTGCGCGCGGTGCGCCGCCGCTCTTCCTCTTCGTCCATACCTTCCTCGCCCATGATCCGTATCTCAGCGATCGGTGGGGTGACCAGATGCTCGACCGCTACGACGCCGACATCCGCGAAGCCGACCGGATCGTCGCCGTGGTCTGGAACGCGATGGAGCGTCTTCCGGCCCGGCACGTCCGCGGCTTCATCATGGTGGTCGTTGCCGACCACGGCGAAGAGATGGGCGAGCACAACCGCTGGGGGATGCACGCGAAGACGCTCTACCGCGAGGTGTTGCACGTTCCCTGCGTCTTCGCCGAGCGCGGGTTGCCGCAGCGCATGGTCGACGACCGCGTCGCGCTCATCGACATCGTGCCTACCATTCTGGACCGAGTCGGCCTCCCGGTGCCCGCCAACGTCGATGGGGTATCCCTGCTTCCGCTGATCGAGCGCGGCAGCTGGGACCAACCGAGCCGGATCCTCTTCTCGATGCGCCACATGCCACCGGCACACATGGGTTATCGCGCCACCAGCGACGAGGGATCCTACGTCGAGGACATCGACACGGCGCCCGCCTACTACATGCCCGACGACATCATGGAGAGGCACAACGTCTGGAACCCCTCCAATCCCGTCCAGAACCGGCTCGCGGAGGCAACGCGCGAGTTCCGCACCCGCTGGGCGGGCCCGAGTGCGGCCGAGCCCGCCTTCGATCCGATAACGCGCGCCCGGCTTGAAGCGCTGGTTACGTCTTGGCTCAACCGACGAGCGAGCTCGGCCCGATACAGAAATAGCGTGCCTCCGACGGCGTCTCCGGACCTTCAAAGACGACAAGACCGGCAGGCTGGCCGACCCGGATTCGAAGGACAAGCTCACCGTCAAGGTCGACGCGAAGAAGCAGAACGTCGACGTCGTTGCGGGGAGCTCGCACGCCGAAGTGACGCTGCCGGTCGCAGGGTGATAGCCGGTAGGAACGGCCTCTCCGGTTGACGTAGTTCCAGATATGGGACCTGGACCTTCCTCTCCCGTACGCACAGGCGTTCGCCTTGGAAAATCTCCCCATCCGCTTCCCCATCGACGTGGCGGTATGGGCCGTGTCTCGTGGGGATGAACCGGGATGGAAGCGGCTACAGGTCCCTACCAGAGGGAACCTTTCGGGATGAGGAGGGGCGGGGCGGGATGGCGGTCGCCGCACTTCAAAACCGGCCTGGCGTGCCTCGTGTGCGCCGGATGGTTCGACTCCATCCCTTCTCCGCCATATCCCGCCACTTGCGCTGCCTTGAGTCAGCGAGGCGCCGCGCGCCGTGGCCCCGCTGCGACGATCTCGATCAGATCGGCGATACCGACGAACGTCGCCGCCACCTCGCCGCTCCGACGCGTTGAGCGACCCGTGACGTCGCGCGCGACCACCAATGCGGTAGCGCGGGGATACTGACCGAGAAAGGCTCTCAGGTTCGTCCAATCGAAGTCGCGGGCCGACCACTTGCACTCGATTGCAAGCAGCGGACGCCCACGCCGCGCCAGCACGAAGTCGACCTCGTGGCCACGCTTGTCCCGCCAGTAGCGAACGTCCCTGGACTGAAGGCGCGCGTGCATTTCGTTCAGCACGAAATGCTCCCAGAGCGCGCCGAGGTCCTCTCGCCGTAGGTCGAGCAGACCACGGTGATAGCACACGAAACCCGTATCGAACGCATACACCTTCGGTGCGGCGATGATCTCGTGTTGCCGTCGGGAACTGAAGGGTCGTATGACGTGTGCCACGAACGTCGCCTGAGTACGGCGAGATAGTTCACGATCGTGGAGCGACTGACCTCGCAGGGCCGTGCGAATCGAGTCGCCTCGAAGATGCCTCCGCTGCGCACCATGAGCATCTCGGCGAACTTTGGAATGAGCGTCGGCGCTCAAGGCGAAACAGCTCCTGAATGTCCTTGGCCCAGTAAGCGTCCATCCACTCCTGAAAGTCCCGCTCAGGGGGCGTTTCGGCGAGAAAAAAGGGCGGCAGGCCGCCGTGCAGCAGGCGGTGCTCCAGGCCCGGCCTGCTGAAGTCCTTGAGGTCGTCGCTGGTCATCGGCGTCAGCCAGGCCTCTGTCTTTCGGCCCGCCAGTGTGTCCCGAAACTCGGTGGACACCCCGAGCGTGATGAGCCAGTCGCGAGGAGACTGTGTCTGGATAGTGGTCGGCGGCGACCTTGAGGAGCTCGGCCGGATCATCCAGCCGGTGTACCTCGTCGAGGACGAGGCGTCGTCCGTGCATGTCGTCGAGAAACCCCTCGGGATCCTCGAGGCGTTGGCGGACCCGGGAAACTCGCAATCGAAGAACTCGACGTCCGTGAGACTCCGTGCGAGGAAGGTCTTGCCGACTCTGCGTACGCCCGAGAGCCACAGGATGCGACGAGTCTCCCAGGCACTCGCGATCCGCTCCTGCCAGTAGCGGCGTTTTACCATACGGCAGCAGTCTAGCGTTTAGTGCCACCAAATGACAATCTACTGGCGTATGGAATAGGGTCCGCTGGTCCCCCTGGCCGTCTGATGGGCGGAACTGCGGACGGGCCAACCTTCCAAGCCAAATCGTCGAGCAGCGCCTTCGCGTCCTGCAGGTCCCGCGTGTCAAAGCCTTCGGTGAACCACGCGTAGACGGGCGCGACTCTGGTGCGCGCCTCCGAGGTGCGACCCTGCGAGCCGAGCAGTCGCGCGAGGCTCACCGCCGCGCGCAACTCGAAGAGCCTCGCCTCGTGCGCGCGGGCGACCTCCAGTGCGCGGCGGAAGATGCGCTCGACCTCCGCATGGCCGTCGGGCTGCGTGACGAGGAGCGCTTCGCCCTTTGGCGCTGGAGTTCGGTGTCGAAGTACGGTTGCCTACTTTGCGCGGCAATGGCGAGCGCGGTCTCGACGACGCGGAGCGCGTCCGCGTGCTGACCGACGGCCGCGTGCGTCTCCGCCAGGAGCACGAGGATACCGGACATGCCCCCCTGATTCCCCGTGCCGGCGGCGACCCCCAGCCCCTGCATGACCTCGGCGACGACTTCCGGGCCTGGTCCCAGCGCGGCGCGCGCGTTGCCATCAGCCGCGCGCCCGACGCCGAGCCAGAGCGGGAATCCCTGAGCCTCGCTGAGCGCGATGACCTCCGCCGCGCGCTCCTGCTGGGCGCGGTGGTCCCGGAGCGCATCCAGTGCACCAGGGTCTCGAAGAGAAGCGCGAAGGCGAGGCTGAAGGGGTGCGCCAACGTGCGGGCCAGGACCACCGCCTCCCGGGCACGCGCGAGCGCCCGCTCGGGGTGCCCGAGCTGGAAGGCAGATTCCACGAGGCGATGGCCATTGCCGCGACACCCGGGTCCGTGGAGGTTCGAAGGGCGAGCCCCCCATGTCGCGCCGGATCGTACAGCGCGATCACCCGCTCGCAGCCCGAAAGCGAGGCGGCAAATAGGCCCTGATAGTACCGTGCCATGCAGGCATGCAGGTGGCCTAAGATCACCAGGGCATCGTCGCACGTATCTTCCCCGATCGCGAGCACGCGCTCCGCCACCTCGATGGCCCGATCCAGCTCGCCACGCGTGACGTGGAAGGCCGCGAGCCCGCGGAGCACCCAGACGAGCTCGGCGGTGTCGCTGCCGTTCTCGCACAGCGTCCGCGCGCGCTCGTGCGCTGCCTGGGTCTCGCCATGGGCGTAGCCACGAACCGCCATGAGCGAGCCGGCAAGCTCCATCTGCAGCCGCCGCTCACGCGTGTCGCGCTCCGGGCACTCACGCAACGTCCCGAGATGGGCGATTGCCTTTCGCAGGTGGAGTATCGCCTCCTCGTGCGCCGAGCGCTGCTGTGCCTGGCTCCCCCGTTCGCTCCATAGTATGCCACCGCCTCGTCGCGGAGCTGCGCCGCCTCGGCGTGGCGGGCTACGACCTCCGGCTCCGCCTCGGCCCGCTCGGGAAACTCCGCGACGAGTGCTCGCACCACCCGCGCGTGGGAGTGCCTGCTGCGCGTGCGCTTGAGCAGCGATTGGTAGGCCGTCTCCTGGATCAGCGCGTGCTTGAAGGCGTACGTGGCTGTGGGCGGCTCGCCACGCGCGAAGAGGATCTCTGCATCGACCAGGCGACCGAGCCCCTGGCGGAGCGCGGCCTCGTCCATGCCCACCATCGCCGCCAGCAGCGGATACCCGAACTCTCGTCCCAGTACCGCCGCGCGCTGCGCGACTTCCTTCGCCGCCGAGAGCCGATCGAGCCGCGCCATCAGCCAGTCGGCGAGGCTCGCCGGAAGTCGTCCACGCCGCGCGCCGCGCCGGCCCCGCCATCGCTTTGGTCAGCTCCTCGACATCGAGCGGCGCGCCGTCGAGCGGGCGACGAGCGCGTCGAGGGTAGCGGCTGGAAGCTCCGTCCGCGCGAGCGTCGCGGTGATCTGGTGTTCGGCGCTTGGTGAGTCGGGCGAGCTGGACAGTTGTTAGGTTGGAGCGCGCCGGCCAGGCTGGCGTGAACTCCGGGCGTAAGTGGCGAGCAGCGCACGCGCGCCGTCGGGCTCTGCGCGATCGGTGCCCCAGGAGCTCCAGGCGTCGAGACGTCACACCAGTGCGGTCCTCGACGACCAGGACGAGCGGCTGCACTTCGCTGAGCGCGAGGTTCCACTGCGCCAGGAGGTCGAGCGTCTTCCGCCGCTGCAGCTCGGGGCTCAGCTACAGCCGCGTCGGGGGCGGAGGACCGAGAAGTCGGCGAGCAGGGCCGCGGTCTCCGTGGAGGCGAGGGCGCGGAGACCGATCTCCAGCTTGCGAGAGCTTCTCGGTCGCCGCTGTCCTCGGGCGTGAACGTCAGCCCCCGCGATACGAGTGCGATCACCGGATGAAACGGCGTTCCTTCCGTGTAGGGCGTGGCACCGCATTCGAGCCATGTGTGCGGGACCGACCCCCAAGTGCTCGTGGAGTTCGTAGACGAGGCGCGACTTTCCCACACCCGCTTCGCCGAGGACGACGACGTTCTGCCCCTCGCCGTCCTGCGCCCGCTCCCAGCGATCGACGAGTGTCGCCGAGCTGGACCTCGCCGGCGGCCGAACGAAGCGCGTCCGCCGACGTCCGCCGCGATATCGAGCCGGCTGCGGACGCCGCTCGGCTGCACGACGCGGTAGAGCACGACCGGTTCGCGTACGCCTTTGAGCGCCTGCGGGCCGCGGTCCTCGAGCACAAACATCCCGGCCACGAGCCGTTGGGTCACGGCGGAGATCACCACCGTGTCGGGCTCGGCTGCGCTCTGCACCCGCGCGGCGACGTTCGGCGTCTCCCCGAACACCTCGCCGCCGTCGGCGATCACGACCGGCCCCGTGTGCATCCCGATCCGCACCGCGAGGTGGGTGCCGTTGTCTGCGCCGAGCTTTGCGTTCAGCGGCGTCATCGCGTCGAGGATCGAGAGGCCGGCGCGGATCGCGCGCTCCGGATCGTCCTCGCGCGCGGTCGGCCACCCAAAATAGATGAGGAGACCATCGCCCAGGTAGCGTGCCCACGTGGCCCCCGAAGCGGGTGACTGCCGCTCGAGGCGGTTTGCTGGTACTGCGTCACGACATCCCCGCCGTCCTCGGCGTCGAGCTGCTGCGAGAGCGGCGTCGAGCCGACCAGATCGCAGAACAGCACCGTCAGCTGGCGCCGCTCGCCTTCGGGCGTTGCGGTTCCGGGGCCCGACGCGAGTAACGGTTCGGCACTTGGCGTGCGGGGCTCAGGCGCCGCGTCGGC
>CAWJUT010000016.1:0-211666 GCA_963846105.1 uncultured delta proteobacterium | reverse complement strand
AGACCTCGATGGTCCGCAGCACCGGCTCGACGAACCAGGGGTGGCCCACGCCCTCGCGCGCGTAGATGCGCATCTTGCGGCTGCGGTCGATCCGGCCCGTGATGCGGCGGAGTGACCTCACAGGCCCAGTCGGGCGCCTTCGTGAAAGCGGCGTGCTCGGGAACAGCGGCATCCGCGCGCGCCGCCAGCCCGCCCGATCTGGCACGACGACCTCGTCGCCGAAATGCAGCTCGGGCGCGTCGAGGGGCCACCAGCCGCCGGGCCCGGGGTTCCCCGGCGGCCGGTGAAAGGCGCCGACCAAGTCGGCGCCGAGGAACGGTGCTGCATGGGCATGCGGGTGGCGGGGCGTGGCGAAACGATCAGCTCGCCGTCGATGATCTCGGCGACCTTGGTGTCCGGCACCTTCAGGAGATCGTCGTATCGCGCCGGGCGTCGCGCGCCGCTCATGGGGGCGACCCTACGCACGCGCGACTGGCCGCGCAGGGCAACCCACCGACACCGCGTCCTTCGCGGAGTCGTAACCCTGCCGCGGAAAGTACTCTAGTTCGGAATAAGATCCCGCACCAACGGGCGTTGCGGCGTGACGGAGGAGCGCGGTAGAAAAGCTGAGATCCAGGTCAGAATGGGAGGACCTACGATGCGTACACACGGACTCCACGTGGCTCTCGCGGTGGCGCTCCTGGGCAATCCGTCTCCCGCACAATCGGGGGTGCTCATCATCGGCGACCCCCCTCCCTGGTTGGGGCCGCAGTGTGTCGGCGGCTCACGGGACGGAGAGTCATGCCTCTCGCCCGTCCCGTTGGCGCAACGACGACCGGAAGACTGTCGTCCCGGATCGATCGGCCGTGCCCGGATGGCGGGACCTGCACGATGCCGAGTGGTCCGCCAAACCCGCCGCCAGATTGGCTCGAGAATCCTCCTCCCGGCACGATCTACCTCCAAGACGTGAAGAAAGGGCAGAAGATCGCGGTTCCTGCCAGGGCGGATGGAAGCTGTCCGGGAATCTCAGGGATCCAACTGCCGGGATCCTCCGAGGCGACCTACCTGTCGGAGTTCGACCTCGAGAGCACCGCCAATCCCGACGAGAGCGGCGTGTGCCACTACACCGTCAGGAAGTGGAAGGAGCGCCGTTTTCCTGCCCCTCCCAAACGCTCGAAGCGCGGCGATTCGAAACCGGATAGCGAAGCGTTGCGTTGACCTCGCGGGCGACCTAACGTGCGCCCGCATGACTGATCACCCGCCCGCCCTCGACCATTTGCCGCTGCGAGAATGCTTCCCCGACGTGTGGCTTGCGGCGAGCGCCATCACCATGGGGATCCCGCTCGGGCTGAAGATCACCTTCAGCCGCAACATGGTCGCGGTGCGCGCTCCCGACGGCTGGGTGCTGCTCAACCCCGTGCGGCTGAGCGAGGGCACCGAGGCCGAGCTGCTGGCGAAGGCGCCCTTCAAGCACGCGGTGCGGCTCGGCACCTACCACGGCCGCGACGACCGCTACTACGTCGAGAAGTTCGGGGTCGAGTTCTGGGGCGTGCGCGGAGAGCAGACGTACCCCGAGCCGAGATTCACCCGGGAGATCACCGAGGACGGACCGTTCCCGATTCCCGGCGCGCGCATCGTCATCTTCAAGAACGCCACGCGCGCCGAGTGTGTCGTCTGCCTGCCGCAGCACCGGTTGCTCGTGACCTGCGACAGCGTGCAGCACTATGAGAACGACACGCTGATCTCCACGCTCGGGAAGCTGGTCATGCGCCCCATGGGATTCTTCAAGCCGTGCGTGATCGGGCCGATCTGGCTGAAGGCGGTCACGCCCCCGGGGGGCAGCGTGCGCGCGGACTTCGAGCGCGTGCTCGCGCTCGACTTCGACCACCTGATCTCCGCCCACGGCACGCCCAAGCTCGGCGGCGCCAAGCAAGCGCTCGCGCAGAACGTCGAGCGTCTGCCTCGGTAGCGCCGTCGGTTCGAGTTCGGCCTTCGAAAGCGAGGCCGCGTCTCAGTCGACCACGGCGGCGTGCGCGAGGTCGGACAGGCGCTGGAAGCGCTCGATGTTGCGCGTCTCCTCGAGGGCGCCGGCGGTGAGACAGACGAAGACCAGCTCGCGCTCCGGGTCGACCCAGAAGACCGCCGTTCCCGCGCCCGCGTGACCGAACGTCCCAGGCGAGGCGAGCGTGCCGAAGAAATGCGGGAAGACGCCGTGGCCGCGCACCCAGAACGTGAGCCCGATGTACGCGGGCGACTCCGCCCAGCCGCGCATCTCGTGGGCGTAGGCCCAGAGACGATTCGGCCGCTCGCCCGTGTGATTGGTGGTGGCGAGGCGGACGGTTCCCGGCAGCAGGACGCGGGCGCCGTCGAGGGTGCCGCCCTGCCGGAGCGCCTCTCCCCAGCGGGCCAGATCGGCGGCGGTCGAGATCGCTCCGGCGCCGGGAACCTCGCTGTCCTCGGCGAGGAGATCGTTCATGCTCTCGAGGAGCTCGGGCTCGAAGAGCCCGGGGCTTCGATCGCGCACGACGATCGGCACACGGCGCTTCGCGAGATCGGGCCTGCTCCCGAGCCAGGTCTCCTTCATGCCGAGCGGCTCGAGCACGTCGTCAGCGAGGATCTCCCGGAACCGCCGCTGGCCGCCGTCGAGCCGGCGCACGATCTGGGCGAGGACGGCATGCGCCGCAAGCGGGCTGTAGTTGACCTCCGAGCCGGGGATCGCGTCGAGTAACTGTTGGCCGATCGCCTCGACGAACGTCTCGAGATTGCCGAGCAGCTCGGGCGGGAGCGGCGGCAGCATGGTGGAGAGGCCGCCGGTGTGCGTGAGAAGGTGCTCGACGGTGATGCGGTTCTTGCCGCGTATTCCGAACTCCGGAAGCAAGTCGGCGACGCGCGTCGTGAGCGCCAGCTCACCGCGCTCGATGCGCTGCAGGACGGTGGCGGCGGTGAGGGTCTTGGTGATCGAGAAGGCGTGGAAGACATCGTCGGGACGGAGACGCCGCCCGGTCGCGCGTTCCGCGTAGCCGATCGCCGTGTGCAATGCGATCGCACCACGGCGCGCCACCAGCACGACGGCGCCGTCGTACACCTCGCGGGCGACGTCGTCGTCGATGGCGGCGGTGAGACGGTCGAGCTGTTGCGGGTCGAGTCCGACCTCGGCGGGTTTGACGGTTCGCAAGGGGGAACCCTCCTTCACGTCTAGCTACGTACGCGACCGCACCATGCGGATCAAGGGAATTTTTCAGCTCGGCCCGTCGGCGAGCACGAGGTCGATCTGCTTGCGCTCGACCGACACGCTCGCGACCCGCACCCGCACCGGATCGCCGAGGCGGAAGACGCGCCCGCGCCGCCGGCCGCGCAGGAGGTGGGTGCGCTCCACGAGCTCGTAGCGGTCGTCGGTGAGGGTGGCGACGTGCACCAGTCCCTCGACGAACCAGCGCTCGAGCTCGACGAAGAACCCGAACGGGACGACGCCGGAGACGAAGCCGTCGAAGGTCTCGCCCACCTTGTCCTGCATGAACTGCACCTTCTTCAGCTGCACCACCTCGCGCTCGGCCTCCATGGCGACGCGCTCGCGCCGTGAGCTCTCCTCGCAGATCGCGGCGAGGTCGGCGGTGGCGGCCGCGACCCCGGCGCGGTCGCCGGCCACGCGCGCGCCGAGAATGCGGTGCAGGACGAGGTCGGGATAGCGGCGGATCGGCGAGGTGAAATGCGTGTAGCAGTCGGCGGCGAGGCCGAAGTGCCCGGCGTTCACCGCCGCGTAGCGCGCCTGCTTCATCGACCGCAGCAGCACCGTGTTGATCAGCCGCTCCTCGGGCCTGCCGGCGACGTGCTCGAGGACGCGCTGGAACGCCGCCGGCCGGATGACCTTCTCGCTGCGAGGAGCGGAGGCCGAAGCCCTCGAGGAAGCGCACCAGCTCGGCAAGCGCGTCCTCGTCGGGCGGCTCGTGGATGCGGTAGGGCAGCGGCACGTGCAGGGCGGTGAGATAGTGCGCGACGGCCTCGTTGGCGGCGAGCATGAAGCTCTCGATCAGGCGGTGGGCGACGTTGCGCTCGGCCTCGACGATGTTCTCCGGGCGGCCGCGCAAGTCGAGGATGATCTCGGCCTCGGGCAAGTCGAAGTCGATCGAGCCGCGCTTGCGCCGGACGCGCGCCAGGAGCTCGGCGAGCGTCGCCATGCGCTCGAGATCGTCGACCAGGTCGACGTAGCGCCGGCGGATCGCGAGGTCGCCGTCGACGACGATCTGGCGCACCTCGGTGTAGGTGAGTCGCGCGCGGCTCGTGATGACGCCGGGAAAGAACGCGGCGCCGAGGAGCGTGCCGCGGCGGTCGAAGTCGAGGAGCACCGCCTGCACGAGACGGTCGACGCCGGGGTTGAGGCTGCAGATGTCGTTCGAGAGCTCCTCGGGCAGCATCGGTATGACGCGGTCGGGGAAGTAGACGCTCGTGCCGCGCGCCCGCGCCTCGACGTCGAGAGCGCCGCCGCGCGCCACGTAGGCGGCGACGTCGGCGATCGCGACCAGCAGGCGGGTGCCGCCGGCGGCGCCGTCGAGCACCGCGACGGCGTCGTCGAAGTCGCGCGCGTTCTCGCCGTCGATCGTGACCAGCGGGAGCGCGCGCAGATCGACGCGGGCGGCGAGCGCGACCGACTCGTGCCAGGGGCGGCGGGCATGCGGCGGCTCGGGAAGACCGGCGCCGGGCGCACGGCCGCGGACGGTCGCTGCTCCTGCCGGAGGCGCTCCGCCAGCCGCTTCGGCTGCCCGGGCGCCGCGCACGGGCTCGGCCAGCACCGCGGTCGCGTCGACCGGACGGGCACGCGCGCCGCCTCCCGTCGCACCGCCTCGGGAAACTCGCGTGGGAGGTCGTGCTTGTAGACCACCGCGTCGGTCTCGACGCGCGGGTCGCTGGCGGGTCCGAGCACCTGACTGACGCGGGCCTCGATGTCCTCGTAGGCGCCCGGGTAGCGGGTGATCGCGGCCACCACCAGATCGCCCTCGGTGGCGCCTCCGATGTCCACGAGCGTCACGTGGTACGGGAGGCGGCGGTCCTGGGGCAGGAGATAGTCGCTGCTCCGGCCGCGGCGGTAGACGCCCAGGAGATGGGTGGTTCGGCGCTCCAGCACCTCGACGACACGTCCCTCGATGCGCGCCGTCCGACCGTGCGGACGTCGCGAGACCGCGACCGCGACGCGATCGCGATGCATCGCGGGCCGCACACCCGGCGCGCTCACGTAGAGATCGGCGCCGCGCGTCCCGCCGCCGGACCGCGCGCTCGAACGGCGACGGGGGCGGGCGGAGTCCTTGGCGTCCGGTTCAGCACCGGGCTCGTGCGATCAGGAACGCGTAACCGTCGGGGTGCAGCTCGAGGACGCCGACCCGTTGGTGGGCGGGCTTCTCGGATCGTGACTTTCGTCGCTTCGGAAGTCGGGAGCGCGAGCGTGGTGGACGGGAGCGCGTGATCGGGGTCCGTGCTGGGTGCGCTGGGGGAGAACGGTTGCCGTGTGTTTCGAGTCGGCCGCGCGCGATCGGACGGCGTCCGGCAGCTCAGCCGCTCAGGTAGGTGTAACCCTCGAGCGCTTCCTCGTAGCGGCGCAGCAAACGTCCCGATTCGGCCATGCTGAGGCGTTTCTCGCGCAGCGCGACCTCCACGGCTCGGCGCACGCGCGAGACCAGGTCTTCCTTGGAGTACTGCACGTAGGACAGAACCTCGCTCACCGAGTCGCCCTCGACGACGTGCTCGACGCGGTAGTCGTCGCCGTCGAGGCGCACGTGCACGGCGTCGGTGTCGCCGAAGAGATTGTGCAGATCGCCGAGAATCTCCTGATAGGCGCCGACCAGGAAGCTGCCGATGTAGTAGGGCTCGCCGTTCAGCGGATGCAGCTCGAGCAGATGCTTCACGTCGCGCAGGTCGATGAACTGATCCATCTTGCCGTCGCTGTCGCAGGTGAGGTCGGCGAGCACGGCGCGCCGCGACGGGGCGCGGTTCAAGCGGTGGATCGGCATGGTCGGGAAGAGCTGCCGCACCGCCCAGTGGTCGGGGACCGACTGGAAGATCGAGAAGTTGCAGTAGTAGGTGTCGGAGAGCTGGCGCTCGAGTCCCTCGAGGTCGTCGGGGACGTACGGGAGGTCGCGCACGATCTTCAGGATGCGCTCGCAGGTGGCCCAGAAGAGCTGCTCCACCCGGGCGCGCGCCTTGAGATCGAGGTAGCCGAGATTGAAGGCCGTGATCGCCTCCTCCTTGATCTGGAGGGCGTCGTGGTAGGCCTCCTGGAAGTTCTTGCGGGAGACCCCGGCGTAGGTCTCGTAGAGCTGCTGGATGACGGGGTGCTCGTTGGCGCCGAGTGATTCCGGCATCTGCCCGACGGCGATCTCGTTGGTGCCGAGGATGTCGAAGACCAGCACCGAATGGTGCGCGACCAGCGCGCGCCCGGACTCGGTGACGATGTCGGGATGCGGCACGCCCTTGGCGTTGCAGGCCTCGGCGATCTCGCTCACGATGTCGCTGGCGTACTCCTGCAGGGTGTAGTTCACCGAGGAGTGGAAGTTGCTCTGGCTGCCGTCGTAGTCGACGCCGAGGCCGCCACCGCAATCGAGGAAGCGCATGTTGGCGCCGAGCAGGTGGAGCTCGACGAAGATGCGGCTCGACTCGCGCAGGGCATCCTTCACCGCCCGGATGTTGGTGATCTGCGAGCCGATGTGGAAATGCAGGAGCTGCAGGCAGTCGAGCATGCCCTCGCCGCGCAGGCGCTCGACCGTGCCGACGATCTCGGCGGTGGTGAGGCCGAACTTCGAGCGGTCTCCCCCCGACTCCACCCACTTGCCGGCGCCCTTGCGTGGTCAAGCGGGCGCGCACGCCGATCACGGGGCGGATCTCGAGCTCGCGCGCCGCCGGTGAGGATGGTCTCGAGCTCGCCGATCTGATCGATGACGATGATCACTTGCCGCCCGAGCTTGTGGGCGAGCAGCGCGGTCTCGATGTAGGCTTTGTCTTTGTAGCCGTTGCAGACGATCAGCGCCTCGGGATTGTCCTGGAGCGCGAGGGCGACGAGCAGCTCGGGCTTCGAGCCCGCTTCGATGCCGAGGTTGTAGGGCCGGCCGTACTCCACCAGCTCTTCGACCACGTGGCGCTGCTGGTTCACCTTGATCGGGTACACGCCGCGGTAGCTGCCGCGGTACTCGTTCTCGGCGATCGCTTGCTGGAAGGAGTCGCAGAGCTGCTGCACGCGGGTGCGCAGGATGTCCGAGAAGCGGATGAGGAGGGGAAGGTTGAGACCGCGCGAGCGCAGGTCGTCGACCAGGTCCTTCAGATCGATGCGCGCCGAGCCCGCGCCGCCCGGGGTGACCTCGACGTTGCCGGCATCGTTGATGCCGAAGAAGTCACGACCCCAACCATTGATGTTGTAGAGCTCGGTCGAATCCCTGATCGTCCAGGCACGAAGCTCGGTTTGCGATGCGAGTCTCTGCAACGTTCTCGGTGGCCTCCTCGTAGCGCGACGGCGCTACGAAACCGACTTATCGCGCGTCAACGGCGATGTCTAGGAGTAATGCGCCTCCGGCGGCTGCCGGAGACGGTCCGGGTCACCGCCGTCGGGAGAGTCAGCGGACGTGCGGCCCGTCAGCCAGCGCCACACGCGAAGCACCGGATCGTAGAAGTCGTCGACGACCCGCTCCTTGAGCGGGATGATCGCGTTGTCGGTGATGTGGATCGACTCGGGGCAGACCTCGGTGCAGCACTTGGTGATGTTGCAATAGCCGAGTCCGAGCTCGTTCTTGAGCAGCGCCGTGCGGTCCTCGACGTCGATCGGGTGCATCTCGAGGCCCGCGACCCGGACGAAGAAGCGCGGCCCGCCGAAGCTGTCGTGACGCCCGTGATCGCGCAGCACGTGGCACACGTTCTGGCAGAGGAAGCACTCGATGCACTTGCGGAACTCCTGGACACGGTCGGCCTCGGCTTGCGTATACTTCCAGTCCGTCCCCGGCCTGGGCTTGAAGGCGGGGATCTTCTTGTTGACCTCGTAGTTCCACTTGACGTCGGTGACCAGGTCTTTGATCAGCGGGAAGGCCTTGATCGGCGTGACGACGATCGGCTTCGAGGTGTCGAGGTGCGCGAGCCGCGTCTTGCACATCAGCGACGGCTTGCCGTTCACCTCGGCGCTGCAGGAGCCGCACTTCGCGGCCTTGCAGTTCCAGCGCACCGCGAGATCCGGCGCGACGTGGCCCTGGATCCAGTGCAGCGAGTCGAGGACGACCATGCCCTCCTCGATGGGAACCTTGTACTCCGTGAGGCTGCCGCCGCTCGCGTCGCCCCGGAAGACCTGGAAGGTCGCGTCCGCCATTACGTCTTCTCCTCGAACAGCTTCCGCAGATCGTCGGGCATCTCGGGAAGCGGTTTGCGGTCGAGCATCATCTCGCCGCCCCGGTTCACGATGCGGGTGTTGTGCTTCGCGTACGCGGGGTCCATCTTCGGGTAGTCGAGGCGGCTGTGGCCGCCGCGGCTCTCCTTGCGGTCGAGCGCGGCGCGCGTCGTCATCTCCGAGGTGAGCAGCATGTTCCGCAAGTCCCAGGCGAGGTGCCAGCCGGGATTGTACATGCGGGAGCCCTCGACCCGCACGCCGACCAGGCGACGCTTGTAGTCCTGGATCTTCTCGAGCGCCTCCTGGAGATCTTTCTCCTCCCGGTAGATGCCGACGAGCGACTGCATCGTCTCCTGAAGCTCACGGTGGATGGCGTACGGGTCCTCGCCCTTGCCCTCGAAGGGTTTCAGGATCTCGCGCTCCCAGTGCGCGACCTGATCGTCGTGGACGACCGGGTCGGGGGCCGTCTTGGCGTAGGCCGCCGCCCCCGCGCCGGCGCGGCACCCGAAGACGATGAGATCGGAAAGCGAGTTGCCGCCGAGACGATTGGAGCCGTTCACGCCCGCCGTCACCTCGCCGGCACCGAAGAGACCGGGAATGCTCGCGGCGCCGCTGTCGGGTTCCACGTACATCCCGCCCATCGTGTAGTGCGTCGTCGGACCCACCTCCATCGGCTCCTTGGTGATGTCGACGTCGGCGAGATCCTTGAACTGATGGTACATGCTCGGCAGCTTCTTCTTCACGTGCTCCGGCGGCAGGTAGCTGATGTCGAGGAACACGCCCCCGTGCGGTGAGCCGCGCCCCTCCTTGTTCTCGGTGTAGATGGCGCGTGCGACGTTGTCGCGCGTCGAGAGCTCGGGCGGGCGCTTGTTGAAGTCCGGCGTGCTTGCCGCCGATGTGGTCGCGCAGCCACTCCTTGGCTTCGTCCTCGTTCTTGGCGAACTCGGCGCGCTTGTTCTCGGGCAGGTACTTCCACATGAAGCGCTCGCCCTTGGCGTTGCGCAGCACGCCGCCCTTCGGCGCGCACCCCCTCGGTCACCAGGATGCCCATGACGCCCGGCGGCCACACCATGCCCGTCGGGTGGAACTGCATGAACTCCATGTCGAGGAACTCGGCTCCGGCTTCGTACGCCATGCCGTGGCCGTCGCCGGTGTACTCCCAGGAGTTGGACGTGATCTTGAAGGATTTGCCCGTCCCGCCGGTGGCGAGGACGACGGCCTTCGACTTGAAGACCACGAAGCGGCCGTTCTCGCGCCGGTACGCGAAGGCGCCGGTCACCCGCGCGCCGTCGACGAGCAGGCGGACGGCGGTGACCTCCATGAAGACGTCGATGCCCTGGGAGACGCCGCGGTCCTGCAGCGTGCGGATCATCTCCAGGCCGGTGCGATCGCCGACGTGCGCCAGGCGGCGGTACGTGTGGCCGCCGAACGGGCGCTGCAGGATGCGGCCGTCGGGTGTGCGATCGAAGACCGCCCCCCAGTGCTCGAGCTCACGGACGCGATCGGGCGCCTCGGTGGCGTGCAGCTGCGCCATGCGCCAGTTCGACAGCATCTGGCCGCCCTTCATCGTGTCCTTGAAATGGGTCTGCCAGCTGTCCTGGGGATCGACGTGGGCGAGGGCCGCGGCGATGCCGCCCTCGGCCATGACGGTGTGGGCCTTGCCGAGCAGACGACTTGCAGACGAGCGCCGTCTTCGCGCCGCGCGCCGAGGCCTCGATGGCGGCGCGCAGGCCAGCGCCGCCGGCGCCGATCACGAGCACGTCGTACGCTGTGGGTTTCGAAGCGGTCCATCAGAGGAGGCGAAGATCGACGATGGTGCCGGATGCCACCAGCCGGACGTAGAGATCCGCGCCGCACACCGTCAAGAAGCTCATCCACGCGAACAGCATGTGGCGCTCGTTCAGGAAGCTCGCGCCCTGCCAGGCGCGCTGGCGTGCCAGGTCGCGCGGGCACGACGAGAAGCAATCGAGCTTGCCGCCGATCAGGTGCCGGAACGAGTGGCAGGAGAGGCTGTAGAGCGTGAGCGCCGTGGCATTGGCCAGGATGACCAGCGTCCCGACGCCGATGCCGAACGAGCCGTCGAAGCGCGTCGCGCTGACGACGTCGTGCCAGAGGAACGGCAGATAGAGGAAGGTCGCGTAGAAGAGGTAGCGGTGCAGGTTCTGCAGGACGAAGGGGAAGGCGGTCTCGCCGCGATAGCCATGACCACCGCGGAACTCACTCACCGCGCACGCCGGCGGGTCGAGAAAGTAGGAGCGGTAGTAGGCTTTGCGGTAGTAGTAGCACGTGGCGCGGAACAGCACCGGCGGCAGCAGGATGAGAAAAGCCGGGGAGAAGGGGAACCAGTCGACGATGATGAGTGGCGAGTACAGCGGCGAAAGGTAGCCGCCTACCTGGTAGTGCTGATTCTGATAGGCGGCCCAGTTGGCGTAGCAGATCAAGATCCCGAGCATCAGGCCCTGGCACAGCGGCGCGACCCACCACGCATCCTTGCGCTCGGTTGCGCCGAAGCCGGCGCGCTGCATCTCCCCCGGTATCGCGACCATCAGAATTCTCCTCCCGGAACGAAGGTGGGCGCCGAGCATAATGCACCGCGCCGGAACCGTCAAAACGAGTCGCTGAGGGTTTGCCCTGGGACGCGGTCGGCGACTACTCTCGGCCCGGCGGTCGCGCTAATGTTCCCGAGCGGCCGCGCTAATGTTCCCGGGCCGAGCGCTCGACGAGTCAAGGAGGACATCATGCACGTCGGAATGGGAGTGATCTTCCAGGGCGAGGGCGAAGGACGCACCGATCGCAACGTCTACCGGAACGAGCTGCGCTTCGGCGACCTCGCCGAGCCCCTGGGGTTCGAGTCGCTGTGGGGCGTCGAGCATCATTTCACCGACTACACGATGTGCCCGGACGTGCTGCAGTACCTCAGCTACTTCGCCGGACGGACCGAGCGCATCCAGCTCGGGTCGATGGTGGTGGTGCTGCCGTGGCACGACCCGATGCGGGTCGCCGAGCAGGTGGTCGTGCTCGATCACATGTCGAACGGTCGTTTCATCTTCGGCATCGGCCGCGGTCTCGGGCGCGTCGAGTTCGAGGGCTTCGGCGTCAACCAGGAGGACAGTCGCGCCATCTTCACCGAGGCGGCGCAGATGATCCTGCAAGGGCTCGAGCGTGGCTACTGCGAGTTCGACGGCGAGCACGTGAAGCAGGTGCGCCGCGACCTCCGCCCGCGGCCGTTCAAGTCGTTCCGCGGACGCACGTACGCGGCGGCCGTGTCACCCGAGTCGTCGGAGATCATGGCGCGACTCGGCATCGGCATCCTCATCATTCCGCAGAAGCCGTGGGAGGTCGTCGCCAACGAGCTGAACGCGTACCGTACGATCTACCGCGACGTGAACGGGACGGACGCGCCGCCGCCGATCGTCGGCGGCTGGACGTATTGCGACGAGAACCAGGCGCGCGCCGAGGAGTTCGCGCGCAAGTACATCGGCGCCTACTGGCGCTCGGTCGTCCGTCACTACGAGATCGTCGGCACGCATCTCCAGGCGATGCGCGGCTACGAGGCGTACAAGCCGATGCAGGACATGGCGAACGCGCCGGGCGGCGTCGACGCGCTCGTCGACTTCTTCCTCGGGCTGCAAGTCTGGGGCACGCCGGAGATGTGCTACGAGAAGATCCTCGACATCCAACGACGGACCGGCGCCGAGGCGTTCAACGGCGTCTTCAGCTACGGCGGCATGCCGTACGACATGGTGGAGTCGAGTCTGCGTCTGTTCGCCGCCGAAGTGATGCCGGAGCTGAAGCGTCGCGTGCCGGTCGAGGATCAGCTGATCGCACGCGCCGGTGTCGGCGAGCGCGCCGACGCGAGCGCGTTCCGGCTGCCGATCTGATGTCCGTAGTCGCTCGCGTTCCCCGTCGCGCCCTGCTGGTCGGGCTGCTGGTACTCTCGGCCGCGTGTGCGGTCGCGAAGCACGACTCCAAAGCGCCCGTTGCTCCGGCGCCGGGCGCCGGGGCCGCGGCGCCGTCGCATGCGTTTCTCTGGGAGGTCACCCGTCCGGGCGTCCCCGAGCGGCCCCTCTATCTCGCAGGCTCGGTTCACGTCGGCCAGCCCCGGCAGTTCGTCTTCCCGCCCTCGATGGAGGCGGCATTCGAGCGCGCCGGAACGCTGGTCGTGGAGGTGGACGATGCCTCGGCCGACAAGGAGGAGATGCAGGCGCTGGTCGCGGGGCTCGGAGTGCTGCCGCCGGAGGACAGCCTGAGCGCCCACCTGCGTCCGGAGACACGCCAGCTGCTCCCCGACGTCCTGCCGCGGCTCGGCCTCGACGCCGCGTCCGTCGAGCGCCTGCGTCCGTGGTTGCTGGCGGTCTCGCTCATCGGGCTCGAGATGCAGAAGGCAGGCTACTCGGAGAGAGGCGGGATCGACCGGCTGCTGCTCGACCGGGCACGGGGCAGCAAGAAGACGATCGTCTCGCTCGAGACCGCCGAGTCGCAGCTCCGGCTCTTCGCGGCGCTTCCGGACGACGTGCAGGACCTCATGCTCCGCGATCAGCTCAAGCAGTCCGGGTTGGTTCCCGTCGCGCTCGCGCGCATGGCGACCGCATGGGAAGGAGGCAATCCGGACGCGATGGCCGACGTCGTGTTCGAGCGTGCCGACGATCCGGTCTTCCGCCCGCTCTACGAGACGCTTTTCTACCAGCGCAATCGCAGGATGGCCGATCGCTTGGTGACGCTGGCGGGGAAACCGGACGTCCACTTCGTGGTGGTGGGCGCGGCGCATCTGGTGGGCGACCAGGGACTGCCGACGCTGCTCGCGCAGCGTGGCTTCGAGGTGCGGCAGATGTCGCGCGCGCGCTGAGCGGACGCCGGCGCTACTCGATGCGCGCCAGGATCTCGCCCGCTTCGACCGTCTGGCCGGTCTCGACGAGCAGCTCCTTGACGACACCGGGCGCTGCCGCCTTCACCTCGTTCTCCATCTTCATGGCTTCCACGACCAGCACGCCCTGACCCTTCTCGACGGTGTCGCCCACGGCCACGAGCAGGGTCACGATCTTTCCCGGCATCATGGCGCGGATCTCCTGCGGGCCGCCGGCGGCGTCCTCGCTGACCTGCACGCCGCCGTGGCGAAGCGTGTCGATGAGCGTCACCTCGATGGTGCGACCGCCGACGTCGACGCGGTGACGGTCACCGTCGCTGCGTACCTCGCAGGCGACCGAGCGCTGGTCGATGAGCAACGACAGCGCGCCCGGGCCGAGCACGCGCGCGTCGACGGCGTGCTCGACGCCGTCGATGGTGAGCCGGTAGACGTGGCGCTCGAGCTCGAGCACCTCGACGGCGCGGCTCGCGCCGCCGATCGTCGCGGTCAGGCGCAGCGGGTCGTGGTGGGCGCTGCTCGTCATGGCGTCGGCCTAGCTGCGGAGCGCGTCGCGGCGCGCCGCGTCCCGCCAGGCGCTCCCGGCGCGCGCCGGACCACTCTGTGCCGTCACCGTATGGCTGCGTTCCATCAACGCCACCGTGGCGGCGACGATCGCAACCATATCGGGGTCGCTCCCGTCCTGCGCGACCTCGAGCCCCTTGTACTCCTGCGGGATGAAGTTGGTGTCGTAGTTGCCGGAGCGGAAGCGCGGGTGCTCGAGCACCCAGCGATGGAACGCGAGGTTGGTGGTCGGTCCCTGGATGCGATACTCGGCGAGCGCGCGCAGCATGCGGCGGATCGCCTCGTCGCGATCCGCCCCCCAGGCGACCAGCTTCGAGATCATCGGATCGTAGTGCACCGTGACCTCGGCGCCTTCGTAGACGCTCGAGTCGTCGCGGATGCCGATGCCGGACGGAACGCGCAGCAGCGAGATCTTCCCCGGCGACGGGAAGAACGTGATCGGGTCCTCGGCGTAGATCCGGCACTCGACGGCGTGCCCGCGCTGACGGATCTCCTCCTGCTTCCAGGGAAGGGGCTCGCCGCCGGCGATGCGCAGTTGCGCTTGCACGAGGTCGACGCCGGTCACCATCTCGGTGATCGGGTGCTCCACCTGGATCCGGGTGTTCATCTCGAGGAAGTAGAATTGCTTGTCGGCGCCGACCATGAACTCGATCGTCCCGGCGCCGATGTAGCCGACGCTCGCTGCCGCCTTGACGGCGACCTCGCCCATCGCGTGACGGATCTTGTCGTCGATGAACGGGGAGGGCGACTCCTCGATCACCTTCTGGTGGCGGCGCTGCACGGAGCACTCGCGCTCGAAGACGTGCACGGTGCGACCGTGGGTGTCGGCGAGCACCTGCACCTCCACGTGGTGCGGTCCGATCACGAACTTCTCGAGATAGAGCCGGTCGTCGCCGAACGACGATCTCGCCTCCGAGCGCACCGCGCGCAGCGCCGACGGCATCTCGGCGGGGCTCGGTACCATGCGCATGCCCTTGCCGCCGCCGCCGGCCGAAGCCTTGAGCATGACCGGGTAGCCGATCTGCTCGGCGGCGGCCTGGACCTCGTCGTCGGCGAGCGTATCGGGCGAGCCCGGGACCACCGGCACGCCGGCCGCGATCATGCGCTTGCGGGCCTCGACCTTGTCGCCCATGGCGATGATCGCCTCGGGCGGCGGGCCGACGAACACCAGACCCTCCTCCTCGCAACGCCGTGCGAAGGCCGCGTTCTCGGCGAGGAAGCCGTAGCCGGGGTGGATGGCATCGGCGCCGGTGGCGCGTGCCGCCGCCAGGATGTTGTCCACGACGAGATAGCTCTGCGACGACGGCGCCGGGCCGACCGGGTAGGCATGGTCGGCCACCTGCACGTGGAGCGCGGTGCGATCGGGCTCGGAGTAGACGGCGACGCTCTCGATGCCGAGCTCACGGCAGGCGCGCGCGACGCGCACCGCGATCTCGCCGCGGTTGGCGATCAGCACGCGCTTGAGTGGTTTGTGCCGTGCCTTCGACCGCGGAATCGACTTCATAGAGGAATGTTGCCGTGCTTCTTGGGCGGATTCTTGTCGCGCTTGTTCTGGAGGATCTCGAGCGCGCGGATGAGCCGCGGGCGCGTCTCCTCGGGCTGGATGATCTCGTCGACGTAGCCGAGCTCGGCCGCCTTGAAGGGATTGGCGAAGGTGCGCCGGTAGTCGTCGATGAGGCGCTCGCGCTCGCCGTTGTCGCTCGGCTTCGATCTCGCGCCTGAAGATGATGTTGACCGCCTGCTCGGCTCCCATCACCGCGATCTCGCCGGTCGGGTAGACGAAGTTCAGGTCGCCGCGGATGTGCTTCGACGACATGACGACGTAGGCACCGCCGTAAGCCTTGCGCGTGATCACCGTCACCTTCGGCACGGTGGCCTCGCAGAACGCGTACAGCAGCTTGGCGCCGTGACGGATGATGCCGCCGTACTCCTGCGCGGTGCCGGGCAGGAATCCGGGGACGTCGACGAAGGTGATGATCGGGAGATTGAAGCAATCGCAGAAGCGCACGAAGCGTCCCGCCTTGACCGACGCGTCGATGTCGAGACAGCCGGCCAGGTAGGCCGGCTGGTTGGCGACGATCCCCACCGATCGACCGCCGAGGCGCGCGAAGCCGACCAGGATGTTGCGCCCGTAGTCCTTGTGCACCTCGAAGAACACCCGATCGTCGACGACGGCCTGGATGATCTCGGACATGTCGTAGGGCTTGTTGGGATTGTCGGGGACGATGGTCTTGAGAATGGGGTCGGCGCGATCGACGGGATCCTGGGTGGGCACGAACGGCGGATCCTCGAGGTTGTTGCTCGGGAGGTACGAGAGCAGCGTGCGGATCATGCGCAGGCACTCGCGGCCGTTCTCGGCAAGGAAGTGCGCGACACCGCTGCGGCTGTTGTGGGTGACGGCGCCCCCCAGCTCCTCCTTGGTGACGTCCTCGTGCGTCACCGTCTTGATGACGTCGGGGCCGGTGATGAACATGTGGCTGATCTTCTTCGCCATGAAGATGAAGTCGGTCATCACCGGCGAGTAGACCGCGCCGCCGGCGCACGGGCCGAGGATGGCGGAGATCTGCGGAATGACGCCCGAGGCCATGACGTTGCGCTGGAAGATGTCGGCGTAGCCGGCGAGGCTCACGACGCCTTCCTGGATGCGCGCGCCGCCCGAGTCGTTGATGCCGATCACGGGCGCGCCGGTCTTCATCGCGAGGTCCATGATCTTGCAGACCTTCTCCGCGAAGGCGCCCGAGAGGCTGCCGCCGAACACCGTGAAGTCCTGCGAGAAGACGTAGACCAGGCGGCCGTCGATCGTCCCGTAGCCGGTCACGACGCCGTCGCCGAAGATCTTCTGCTTCTGCCATGTCGAAGTCGGCGCAGCGATGCGTCTTGAACTTGTCGAGCTCGATGAAGCTGCCGCGGTCGAGCAGGAGATCGATGCGCTCGCGCGCGGTGAGCTTGCCCGCCTCGTGCTGCTTGGCGATGCGCTCCTCGCCGCCGCCCAGCTCGGCGGCACGGTCACGTTGCTCCAGCTCTTCGAGGGTGTCTTTGAGTGACATTGCCGTTTCGCCCCGCCTTCTCCGGACCCCGCTCAGCGGAGCCGAGCCCAGGGCGTCGCGCCCTGCAACCGCGCCCAGGGCGCTCCCGCGTAGCGGCAGGACGTCAGCACCTGGCTGTCGGAAACGACTCGATATACCGGCCGCTTGCCGGGAGTTCAAGATGCCGGGGCGGCTCGCCGGCGGCCGCCGATCCGCTACGGGAGGAGCGACCACTCCAGCGGTTCGACGCGCGTCACCTGCGTCGCGCCGCCCGAGGCCATCGGGCTTGAAGATGATCGCTTCCCCGTTGAGGAGCGTGCCGAGGTCGTCGCACGTGAAGCCGACGTGCGTCACGATCGCCGTGTTGGTGCCCGGCGTCGGGCGCCGTCCGGGTGAGCGCGCGCGAGTTCGCGCAGCGGTCCTGCACGTCGTCGTAGACGAAGAAGGTGATGAGCGGACTGGTCTCCACGGCGGGGCCGAGCTCCATCAGCTCGGCGGTCGTCTTGCAGCGGCAGAACTCGCTGCTCAGCACCTTGCCCGACGGGAATCGCGTGTGGCATCGAAGTAGTCGCGTATCGCCGCCGTCTCGGTCGCGGCGTTGGGGAGCGTGAGCTGCCGTGCGGTCGCGACGGCGCACTCGACTCGCAACTCTTCCACCAGTCCGGCGACATCGTCGTCGACGCCATGCCGAGCATGGTCTGGTCGGTGCAGAGCAGGGCGGTCGCATGGCGGAAGTACAGCACGTAGCCGCCGCCACGCAGCGTTTCGGCGAGCGTCGGCGCGAGCGTCGTGCGACTGCCGAGCGGCTCGCAGAACGCGGCGGGCCGGCAGCCGAAGACGGCGTAGTGATACGTGCGACCGGCTTCCGGAACGTCAGGAAGGAGAGCCGTGATCGGGTCGGACGCTGCCGTCGCCGGGCCGCTGAAGAGGAGCGTCGCCAGCGGATCGGTGGCGCTCGCCGGCGGCGCGTTGAGACGCCGCAGGAGCTTCACCTCCGTGTTGCCCGAGGCGGGATCCGGATTGGTCCACGTGAGCTGCACCTGGACGCCGGCGACGACCGCTTGCAGGTTCGTAGGGGATGCGCTCGGCGGCAACACGCCGGTTGCGACGAGCGCGAGGAGATCCTTCGCTGCCAGGTCGATCTGGATTCCGAGCGTCGCCGGCATCGCCGGTGGTGGGGCACGGAGCGACGGCGCTCGGCGCGCGCAAACGCCCGATCGAAGCGCTCGACGAGCGCTTCGACGCAGTCGAGGTCGCCCGCGGGGCAGCGCATGACGCTCGGCGAGGCGCCGGCCGGAGGCGGCGAGCTTCGCGAGCACGCAGCGATTGCCGACCTGCGGCTGCAAGAGGTTCATGATGGCGGACGTCACCAGCTCGAGGTGGTCCCGGACCGCGTCCAGGTTGCCGGTGGCCGCGCATCCGCCGCGTGCTTCCGCGCGGGTGAAGATCGCGTCAGCCGTTCGTCCACACGGGCGAGGCAGGGGGCGGGATCGCTCCCCTTGCGCGCCGCCGTCGCGTGGCAGCGGAGCTTGGTGGCCGCCGCACGTGAGGTGACGGAACGCTTCGATGCATCACAACTGAACGCCTGCGCCAGTCGGCGAAACCGAGCGTGAGACCCATCAGCAGGAGGGCGCAGCAGAGGGGCCGGCGAATCAGGGAGCGAGGGTTCGGCACCGCAATCTGGAGCTACCAAGGTGCTGGTGGTGGCGCAAGGTTCTCCGAGCGCTCAGGCTCGGGTACCCCTCTGAATTTCGCTTGACCAATTTCGTGCACTCGTCGCTAGCTGGACAGCAGATGAGAAGCAGAAACACCATTCTCGCCGCGATCGCGCTTGCCGTCCTGGTCGCCTTCGGGGGGGTCGCCGAGGCACAAAACAAGTGCCTGGCGGGCAAGATCAAGTGCGTGTCGAAGAAGAAGACTTGCAGGCTCAGCCGTCATCGCCAGCGGCTACAACAGGGGAGCGCTCGACGGAGCCAAGCTGCAGAAGTGCGAGGACAGGTTCGACGGCGGCGCCGATCCCACGCGGGGCTGCTTCGCGAAGCTCGAGGCAGCGAACGACGGCCCGTGCCTCACCTTCGGGGACATGGCGGCGTTCGAGGCGAAGGTGGACGCGTTCGTGGCCGACGTGCAGGAAGAGCTGGATCCAGGTTCGGTCGTCAACACGAACCCGTGTACGGCGGCCAAGCTCAAGTGCGTCCGCAACAAGGACAAGTGCCTTCTCAAGGTGTACGGCACAGCGGCGAAGACCGGCCTCCCGCCTGATGCCGCCAAGCTGCAGAGGTGCCACGACAAGTTCGATGGCGGCGCGACCCGACCCAAGGATGCTTCGAGAAGGCCGAGTCCAGCTGGGGCGGGTTGTGCGCCACGTTCGATGACACGGCGGCGCTCGAGGGAAAGGTCGACGCGTTCGACGCCGACGTCCTGGCCGAGCTGCAAAGCTGCGGCGTGATCGACAACCGGCGCTGCACCGGCAACACGCGTTGCGAGTGCGCCACCAACGCCGATTGCTCGGTTGGCGGGTGCGGCGGCACCTGCGAGTTCTACTTCGGTGCGCCGCTGCCGTTGGCCTCCGGTGGCGTCGCCACCTGCGTCACCAATCAGTTCAACGGCCCGATCAGCGGAACGTTCAACGAGCTGACGGGGTCGCGCGCCGGGTCGGCGTTGATGCGCTCGCTCGTGTATTCGAGCCCGTCGCTCGATGAGCCGTGTCCCAGGTGCGCGGGTGACCCCACCAAGAATGACGGTGTCCGCGACGGAACCTGCAGCTGGGGAGAGAATGCGGGAGATCCGTGCGACGGCAACGGCACGTCCGCGTTCGCAGCGACGTTCGGGACCACGAGTCTCGATTGTCCGCCGTTCGCGGGTGGAGTGATCGCGGGCCTCGACGTCGATCTCTCGACCACGACCGGAACGGTGACGAACACACTGTCGGCAGCAAACCCGAACTGTCGCGCAGGGGGCTTCGGCACGCCCAAGTGCTTCTGCGACACCTGCAACAACGGCAACGAGGAGGTCTGCGACGACAACGGTGACTGCCCCGATCCGCCTGGTCCCATCGGCCCGATCTGTGGTGGCGCGCGTTGCATCAGCGGCGGCAACGCGGGCGCGGCCTGCATGGGGCCCTCGGGATGTCCGGGGGGCGCGTGCAACCGGCCTGGGGCAGCGACCAGGCCGAACCAGTGCAACGATGACGTCTGCTCGCCCGACGGCGGCAACGAAGGCACCTGCGCCGGCGGACCGTTCGAGCAGTTCTGCTCGCCGGTCGAGACCTATCGCGGATGCATAAACAACTTCGACTGCACGTTTCCCGGGGATACCTGCTCGTTCGGCAAGTTCCGCGACTGCTTCACGGACAACGGGGCGATCGGCGGGAGCATCAGCGCAACCGGCGTTGACGACCCGCCCGTGAACAACGAAGCCGATCCGACGCTCGCGTCGCTTTTCTGCCTCGGGCCGACGACGGCTCCAGCGGTGAACGTTGTCGCGGGATTCCCCGGCCCAGGGCGCCTCGAGCTGCCGGAGCACACGACCGACAACGGCGACGCCACCAACTGCCCGACCGCCTACGATTTCCTCGCGACGGCCGGGAGCCTGGGCGTGCTCGACTCGGGATGGACCGGGCTTGTCGCACGACTCGAAGCTGATCGGTTGCGCCCTCGTGACGGTCTCGGTCACCGGCTGCAGCAACGGACCGACGTCGCAGCCCGATTGCGGCATCTGCACGTACACCGGGCCGATCCCGAATCCCGGCGCGCCGTAGCGGGCAGGGCGGCGCCTTTCAGTGGTGCACGGCGCGCGGGCGAGCCCCTGCTCAGGGCGCGCCGCCCGCGAGGCGCGGAATCTCTTCGAAGGTGACTCGTCGCCGTCCTGCACGCCGTGACGCGCGCTGAAGCCGGCGTTCACCTCCAGCACGTAGCGTGACGGCTTGCCGACGCCGCGCGACGTGGTGGTGTAGGGCACGGTGTCCTTGACGATGCCGACGATCCGCCGGTCCTCGCCGATGAAGATCATGTCGAGCGGCAGCGGCGTGTTCTTCATCCAGAAGGTGTGCGGCGCGCTGCCGTCGAACACGAAGAGCATGCCGGCCTCGGCGCCAAGGTCTTTGCGGAACATGAGCCCGAGGTTGCGTCGCTCGGGCGTATCGGCAACCTC
The DNA here is from genome assembly GCA_963846105.1 of uncultured delta proteobacterium. GTDB lineage: Bacteria > Desulfobacterota > Binatia > UTPRO1 > UTPRO1 > CAWJUT01. The sequence continues at coordinate 190,734 of CAWJUT010000016.1, read as the reverse complement.
GACCGTGACCGGCACGTCGCCGCGCGCGGTGTGCAGCACCACCCGCGGCTCTTTGGCGCACGCCGAGCCGGAGAGCGCCGCGAGCACGGCGCACGCCAGCAAGAGCTTGGAAAACCTGGTCTTCGTCGCGGCCATCAAACTTGCCAGTGGGTACCCGATACACTAAAAGCATTGACGCTTCGAGCGCTTCCGCGAGGGAGGGGACATGTCCGATACCGTGCGCTTCGTGCTGCACAGCCTGCTCGTCATCGCGGCCATGGGGTACTTCGCGCGTACCATCTACGGGCGCCTGCGAGTGTTGCAGTCGGTGCGCTGGACGGCGCTCTTCGACCGTCTTCCCGAGCGCATCAACGCGCTCCTCGTCTACGGGTTCGGACAGAAGAAGTTCCTGATCGACGAGCGCGAGCGCAGCGCGGGCTGGATGCACTTCTTCATCTTCTGGGGCTTCACCATCCTCGGCGTTGCAGGTCGTCGACGGCGTTCGGCCAGGGCTGGTTCGGCACGGACTTCCACCTGCCGCTCCTCGGCGTCCACCTGCTCGGCGGTCCCTACCTGCTCATGAAGGACCTCATCGAGGTGATCGTCCTGGTCTCGGTGGGCTACGCCCTCGTGCGCTGGCTCGTCATCGCATCCGGCGCGGCTCTACGGCTTCCGTCCCGCCGAGGATCGGCTGCGCCGGCCAATCGCACTGGGAGGCGTTCGTCATCCTCTGCTTCATCGGCGGCATCATGCTGACCGACCTCTTCTTCGACGGCGGCCGCTTCGTCTACGACGCCGCCAATCCCGACGTCGTGGCCGGAGCGCGCGCTGGGAGCCGGTCGGCGTCGCACGCTGGCGACGCGTGCTCGCGCCGCTCGGCGCCGGCGCCGCGCGCACGCTCTCGCGAGATCGGCTGGTGGATGCACAACCTGCGTCATCCTGGTCTTCTTGAACCTCCTGCCGCTCTCCAAGCACTTCCACGTCATCACCGCGCTCCCGAACGTCTTCTTCCGGAAGCTCGAGCCGCTCGGCGCGCTCTCGAAGCAGGACCTCGAGAACGCGCACCACCTTCGGCACCTCGCACATCGACCAGTTCACCTGGAAGCAGGTGCTCGACATGTTCACCTGCACCGAGTGCGGGCGCTGCTCGTCGCAGTGCCCGGCGACCGCCACCGGCAAGCCGCTGGCGCCGCGCCAGCTGCTGCTCGACCTGCGCGACTACCTCTACGAGCACCAGGACGAGCTGATCGACGAAGCGCGCCGGCGTGCGACCGAAGCGGCGGCGACGGCGCGCGAGCCGCGCCGAGGTCGGCGAGAACATCGTCGGCGACGGCGTGATCCACGACGACGTGCTGTGGGCGCTGCAACGTGTGCCGCGCCTGCGAGGAGGCGTGCCCGGTGCATGATCGAGTACGTCGACAAGATCGTCGACATGCGCCGCCACCTGGTGCAGGAGGAGGCGCGCTTTCCCGCCGAGCTGACGCGCACCTTCAAGGGCATGGAGACGCAGTCGAACCCGTGGGGCATCGGCGCCGAGAAGCGCGTCGACGTGGGCCGACGGGCTCGACATCCCGACGCATCGCCGACAAGCCCGACGCCGAGTACCTCTACTACGTCGGCTGCGCCGGCGCCGTTCGACGACCGCAACAAGAAGACCACGCAGGCGTTCGCGAAGATCCTCAAGAAGGCCGGCGTCGACTTCGCCTCCTCGGCAAGGAGGAGCCGTGCAACGGCGACACCGCGCGCCGCCTCGGCAACGAGTACCTCTACCAGGCGATGGCGCAGATGGCTGCGTCGAGACCTTCGAACGGCTACAGCGTGAAGAAGGTCATCGTCAACTGCCCGCACTGCTTCAACACGATCAAGAACGAGTTCCCGCAGTTCGGCGGCAACTACGAGGTGATCCACGCCGCCGAGCTGGTGCAGCAGCTGATCGCGCAGCGGGCAAGCTCGAGGTCGAACGGCGGCGTTCGGCAAGCGCACGTCGCCTACCACGACTCCTGCTACTACGGCCGCTTCAACGACGTGTACGACGCGCCGCGCGACGTGCTCAAGGCCGTCGCCGGCGAGCCGCCGCGCGAGATGCACGCGCCACGGCCGCAGCTTCGGCATGTGCTGCGGCGCCGGCGGCGGCCGCATGTGGATCGAGGAGGACGCCGACAAGCGCGTGAACCTGCTGCGCACCGAGCAGGCGCTCGAGACCAACCCCGAGGTCATCGCCGTGTCGTGCCCGTTCTGCATGACGATGATCGCCGACGGCATCAAGGCGAAGGACCTGGAGGACAAGGTGCAGGCGCTCGACGTCATGGAGATGATCGAGAGGAGTCTCGCCTGATGAGCACCGTCACCGAGATCGCGGCGGGCGTGTACCGGATCTCCACCTTCGCGCCCGACTACGGCATGCAGTTCAACCAGTTTCTCGTCGTCGACGACGAGCCCTTCCTCATGCACACGGGATTCAAGGGGATGTTCGCGGTAACGCGCGACGCCGTCGCCTCGGTGCTCGATCCCTCCCGCCTGCGCTGGATCGGCTTCAGCCATTTCGAGTCTGACGAGTGCGGTGCCCTGAACGAATGGCTCGGGGGCGCGCCGCAAGCCCAAGCCGCGTGCAGCTTCATTGGCGCGATCATGAGCGTGAACGACTTCGCGCTTCGACCGCCGCGCTCGCTCACCGATGGCGAGGTGATCTCGCTCGGCCGCCGGCGCCTGCGCTTCCTTTCCACGCCGCACGTGCCGCATGGTTGGGACGCAGGTTTCTTCTTCGACGAAACGGACCGCACGCTCTTCTGCAGCGATCTCTTCTTCCAACCCGGCGACCCGACGCCGCGCTCCGACGCGAGCGTCGTCGAGCCGGCGCGCGAGGCGATGCGGGCCAATCTCACGGGTCCGTTTGCGAACGACCTCCCGTACACCGCCGAGACGAACCGTGTCATGCAAAGACTGAGCGAGCTGAAACCGCGTACCCTGGCCATCATGCACGGCTCGTCGTTCAGCGGCGACGGCGCGCAGGCGTTGCACGATCTCGCTGGGGTGATGCGGGAGCTGTTGAGTCGCTCCTAGCGCTCGCTGGAAAGAGCCCGCGCTGGGCCTCACGGCCGCGGGTGTGCCTCGAAGAAGCGCCAGATGAGCTCGCTCGTGTCGCGCGGCCAGGTGTGCCCGTGCGATCCCTCGCAGTACACGAGGTCGGCGCGGCACCCTTCGTAGTGGGAGCAGCCGTCGCGCATGCGCGGCTCGCCGCAGCCGTCGTTCCCGGCCCACCACACGCGCGCGCTCTCCAGGAGCTTCGGCTTCACGACGCGATCGGCGCGCCCGTAGACGAGTAGCACCGGCACCGGGCGCGATGGCGTGCAGCCGGGAAGCGCCGCCGCGCCCGCGACCGGCGCGATCGCCGCGATGCGCTCCGCGAGCCGACACCCGAGCAGGTTGGCGAAGAAGCCGCCGTTCGACATTCCGGTCGCGAACACGCGCCGGCGGTCGATGCACCGCTCGCGCTCGAGGGCATCGAGCAGCGCGGTCACGAACGCGAGGTCGACGGTCTCGTTGGCGCGCCAGTCCCAACCGCGCCCGGTGGTGCCGAGAAGCTGCACGCCCTCGTGACCCTCCGGGTGCACTGCGATGAAGCCCTCCCGTCGCGCCAGCGTGCCCATGCCGGTCCACCAGCGCTGCTGGCGGGCGGTGCTGCCAAAGCCGTGGAAGGAAAGAACGATGGTCTGCGGCCGGTCCGCGGCGCCGGCTGCCGCGTCGATCAGGTAGCTTCGCTCGTCGCCGGCGACGACGAGTGTGCGTCGCACGCCCTCGATGACCGGATGCTGCGCGTTCGTGCGACAACCCTCGCTCGGCTCCACGGCCACCTCGCGCGCGCTCGCCAGCGCGGGCGTGTCGGCGCCCGGGACCGAGAACTCGCGCCGGCAGGCGCCGGTGGCGGCGGCTGCGACCACCGCCAGTGCCAGCGCGATTCGCGACGCACACGACCGCGCCGCGGCGGCGCGCGCGTGTGTCCTCCGCACGGTTACTGCGCCTTCCGCACCACCTCGACGTCGAGCGTGATCGACACCTCGTCGCCGACGGCGACGCCGCCGCCGTCGAGCGCCTGATTCCAGACGATCCCGAAGTCCTTGCGGTTGATCTTGGTGGTCGCCTGGCCACCCACCTTCACGTTGCCCCGGCCGTCTTTTTGCTGCGGGCTGACGTCGGTGAGATCGAGCGCCACCTCGCGGGTGACGCCATGGAGGGTCAGATCACCGACGATCTTCCATCCGGTGCCGGCCTTCTCGATGCGCTTCGACTTGAACGTGATCGTCGGAAATTTGGCAGTGTCGAGGAAGTCGGGGCTGCGCAGGTGCTCGTCGCGCTTCGCGTTGCGGGTGTCGATCGAAGCGGCGTCGATCGTGCCCTCGACCACCGACTTCGTCGGGTCGGCGTCGTCGACGTGGACGGCGCCGCTCATCGTGACGAACTCGCCGCGTACGTTGCTGATCATGAGGTGGCGTATCGAGAACTGCGCCGAGCTGTGTGCGGCGTCGATCTCCCAGGTGGTGGTAGCCGCGCTGCCGGCGACAGGGACGCTGGTGAGCGCTCCCAGGACGCTGGCGAAAACGGCGAGCCGTGACGTGACCGTGATCATGGGGGGACTCCTTTCGATCGCGAAGGTGCCCCCTCTTAGCCTGAACGGAAGTCCGAGTCAGCCACCGACCGGCCAGTGCGCGCGGCCGACCGGTTCCTTGGCGCGCCCATCGGCCCCGGGAATCATCTCGCCGGGCAGCACCATCGGCAACAGGTCGCGTTTGCGCGTACGCTTCAACTCCGCGAGCTGCGCGCGCTGGGAGGCGTCGGCCTCGGCCTCGCGGATGCGGCCGAGGCGCTGGTCGAGCTCACGATCGCCGAGGTCGCGGCCCACCTGCGTCTCGGTGACGAGCTGGTTGATGTGGTCGCGCACGCCCTCGAGCGCCTGGATGTCGGCGTCGGGCGCCAGGCCGTTCAAGGTTTCCTGCAAGCGCAGGCGTGCCTTGGCATTGGCGAGCCGCGCGAGCATGCGCACCTTCTCGTCGCGCAAGCGCGCGATCTCGCTCTGGAAGGTGATCAGGTTCTTCTTGGCGCCTTCGGCCTCGCCTTCGAGCTCGGTCGCTCTCGGAGGTGAGACGCGCGACCTCCGCTTCGAGCGCGTTGCGGCGCGCGATCAAGGCGAGCGCGGCCGCGTCCTCGTCGCGGTCGACGGCGATCTCGAGCTGCCGCCGGATGCTGCCGAGCTCCCCGGTGGCGCGTCCGAGCTCCTTGGCGAGCTTGCTGCGCATGTAGAGCACACCCGCCGCGGCGCGCGCGCAGCTTGGTGTACTGCTCGAGGCGCTCCTGGATCGCCGCCTCGTAGACCGCCTCGGGGTTCCGGTGCTCGCGCCGTCCGATCCAGCGGGCGGCGACACCGCGCAGCAGATTGTAGACGCGGGCGATGGTACGCATGGAATACTCCTTTCGGTTCAGTCGCGCTCGCGCGCGAGCTTGCCGGCTTCCTCGATGGTGATGCCGAGCTCGCGCATCTTCTGCTGAAGGTTCTGCCGATACATCCCGACCTCCTCGGCAGCCTTGGTGATGTTGCCGTCGTGGCGGCGGAGCGCCTGCACCAGGAAGTCGCGCTCGAACGCCGCGACCGCTTGCTCCTTGGCGGCGCGGAACGATTGCCCGGCGGGGGTCGTCGGGACGCGGACGATGCGCCGTCGGTCTCCGGCGTCCCGGCGGCAGGAGGCGTGCCGGCGAAGAGGTCGGCGACCTCGATCTCGGGACCGGGCGCGAGCAACAGCGCCTGCTCGACCGCCGATCGCAGCTCGCGCACGTTGCCCTTCCACTCGTGGACGAGGCACGCGCGCAGCGCTTCGGCGCTGAGCGGCTTCAGGTCGCGATGGAATCGCGCCGCGCGCCTCGCCGAGAAAGTGCTCGATCAGCAGTGGAATGTCCTCGCGACGATCGCGCAACGGCGGCAGCACCACCTCCACGACGTGCAGCCGGTAGTAGAGATCCTCGCGAAACCGCCCCGCCCGCACCGCGGCCTCGAGATCCTGATTGGTGGCGGCGATGAGGCGGACGTCGACCTTGATCGGCGGTGTTGCCGCCGACGCGCTCGAACTCCTTCTCCTGAATGGCGCGCAAGAGCTTCGCCTGCGTCTCGAGCGGCATGTCGCCGACCTCGTCGAGGAACAGCGTGCCGCCGTCGGCGGCCTCGAACTTGCCCTCGCGGCGCGCGACCGCGCCGGTGAAGGCGCCACGCTCGTGACCGAAGAGCTCGCTCTCGACCAGCTCGCGGCTGAGCGCCGCGCAGTTCATCTTGATCGAGCGGCTTGGCGCGGCGCGGGCTGCGGTAGTGCAGCGCGTTGGCCACCAGCTCCTTGCCGGTGCCGCTCTCGCCGCGCACCAGAACGGTGACGTCGGTGTCGGCGACCTTGTCGATGGTCTCGAAGACGCGCCGCATGGCCGGCGCTCTGGCCGATGATCTGCTCGAAGCCGTACGATGCCCTGGACCTGCTCGAGAAGGCGGCGATGGTCGCGGCGCAGCAGCACGGTCTCGACGACGCGCCGCACGACCACGCGCAGCTCGTCGTTGTCGAAGGGCTTGGGCAGGTAGTCGACGGCCCCGAGCTTCATCGCCTGCACGGCGATCTTCTCCGAGCCGTAGGCGGTGATCATGATCACCGCGGCGTCCGGGTCGGTGCGCCGGACGTGCTCCAGCACCTGCATGCCGCTCACGCCGTCCATGCTCAGATCGGTGATGACGACGTGGAAGCTGCCGGTGTCGATCTGCGCGCAGCGCCTCCTCGCCGCTCGCCGCCGTCTCGACCGCGTAGCCCTCACGGTGAGCACCCCGGTGAGCGCGAGGCGCATGGCTTTCTCATCGTCGACGACGAGCACACGTGCTTGCATGGCGGCTCAGGTCCTCACGCGTTCGGGCGCGGCAGCGGCAGCGTGATCGTGAACTCGCTGCCGGTGCCCGCGGTCGCTCGCGACCTCGATCGAGCCCTCGTGCGCCTCGACGATCTTCTTGCGTGATGGCCATGCCGAGCCCGGTGCCCTTTTCCTTGGTCGTGAAGAACGGGTTGAAGATCCGATCGACCTTGTCGGCCGGAATGCCGCACCCGTTGTCGCGCACGCGCACGGTGGCGTTGCCGGCGCCGTTCTCGATGAAGAGGTCGATGCGCCGGCCCTCGGCCACGCTCTCGAGCGCGTCGATGGCGTTGTCGAGGACGTTGGCGAACACCTGCCGCAGCTTCTCGGCGTCGGCGAGCACCGTCGGTCCGGCGATGTAGTTGCGCGCCACGCTGCACCTTGGCGGCGTCGAGCTTGGCACGCATCTGCGTCAGCGCCGAGTCGACGACCGCCGCGAGGTTGACGGGTCGAACGGTTGTAGTCCTCTTCCTTGGCGAACTTGAGCAGGTGCGAGATGCGACGCTCGACACGGTCGAGCTCCTCGAGCGCCACTTTCGCGTACTCGACGTTCTCGACCGAATGCGGATCTTCGCCCATCTGCTGCACCAGGCTCTTCGCCGCGGCGATCGGGTTGCGGATCTCGTGCGCGATCGTCGACGACAGCTCGTCGATGCTCGCCTGCTTCTCGGTCTGCATGACGACACTTCTCGCGGCGCACCTCGCGCTCGACCGCCGGGTCGAAGTAGCGCTCGCTGCAGCGCCTGCGAGCCGAAGACCGCCATGTAGTGCGAGAAGATGCCGATGCCCCAGCCGAAGGCCGGCCAGATGAACCACGGGTACCTGGTGGTGAGCAGATTGATGAAGGCGAGGAGCGCGATCACGCCGAGGTAGATCACGAAGTGCCCGTAGAAGCCGGTCTCTGCGGCGGCGCGCCGCCGGGCACGCTTCATCGCCTGTTCCTCTGGCGAGAGCGTGCTCTTCTTCTTGTCCGTTTTGCGCCCCGGATCGGAATCCCGCGGCTCCTCGGCCTTCGAGGTGTCGCCAGCGGCGTACGACTTCCAGTTCCAGCAGCCATCGGCCGACTCCCAGCCCCAGCAGCCGTGGGAGCTCGCCCGTCGTTCGGCTCGACGCTGATGGCGCTCGGCGCGTTGCTCGCGGCGCTCGCTGTTCCTTTCGCCCCGGTGATCGGACACCGCTGCCACGGACGACTGCGTCATCAGGCGGCGCCCGAAGCGGCAGAAGAGGTACATGGCGATCACGAATCCGAGGAAGGACATCCGTTCGTTCCCCGCCGAGGAGTGGGTGGCTTCACGCCGGTCTTCCTACGCAACCAGCGTGCCGGATTCTACGCCGTCTCAAGCCCCGGAAAAACCGGCGAGCTGGACCGAGGGGTGTGCGCACGCCCCGCGGGGACTGCGGTCCCAGGGCGGCGCCGGAGCTGCGGCAAGGGTCCCGCGACTGCGGAATCGCGCCGCGCGATTGGCGCGCTCCGCTAGCCGCCGCGCGCTTCCTGCCCCAGGAATCGCCGCAGATCGGCGTTCGACGCGGTTTCCTCGTTGGCGTCGGCGAGCAGCGTGTACATCTCCCACGGTACGCCGTCGGCGTCGCGCGTCCAGAACTTGTCGGCCTTGGCGTAGCAACAGGTGGCGCCGTCCTGACGAAGCTGCTCCAGACCCTGGTTCTTGGTGCGCGCCATCTCGCTCGCCACCTCGCCGGAGCCAGGGTAGCGGACGCCGAGGTGGGAGAGGGCGCCGGGCCGTCCGCCGAGATTGACCGACAAGATCACCGGCGGGTCCGCGAGCTCGAATTTGGCGTAGTCGTGCCGGACCTTCGCGGGCTCGATCCCGAGGATCTTGCGATAGCGTTCGACAGCGGCGGGGATGTCGGCGACGAAGAGGGAGACGTGGAACGTGTTGCTCGTGTGGGCCATGGCGGCCTCCTTTCTGATATCGATGACCGTCGATATTTGCCTCTTATATCGATCCCTGTCAATATCCCCCCAATGGCGCTTCTACCGCTCGCCAGCAGTTGCTGCCAACCCGTCCTGCAAGCGCGGCTCGGCAAGGCCGACGCCGAACAGCTCGCCAACGCCTTCAAGGTGGTCGCCGATCCGGCGCGCCTGCGGCTCCTCAGCCTGATCGCCTCGCAGCCCTCAGGGGAGGCGTGCGTCTGCAACCTCACCCGGCCCCTCGGCCTCTCGCAGCCGACCGTGAGTCACCATCTGAAGGTGTTGCACGCGGCCGGGCTGCTCGACCGCGAACGTCGCGGTACCTGGGTCTACTACCGGGTACGACCCGACCGCCTCGCGACGCTGCGTGACGCGCTCGCGGTTCCGGGAAGCAAAGCCGACCGGTGACGAAGCGCGCGGGCTGCGCCATGCGCGATCGCCGACGAATTCTAGAGCCGCGCGCGTCTCGCCGGTCAGTTCTTCCCGGCGCCCGAGCGTGCGGCGTCGGGTCGCCGCCGGATCAGTGCCTTCAGCTTCTTCACCGCCTCCTTCATCTCGGGCACGGCCTTGAAGAGATCGGCGACCAGGCCGTAGTCGGCGACCTGGAAGATCGGCGCCTCCTCGTCCTTGTTGATGGCGACGATGACCTTCGAGTCCTTCATGCCGGCGAGGTGCTGGATGGCGCCGGAGATGCCGACGGCGATGTAGAGCTCCGGCGCGACCACCTTGCCGGTCTGGCCGACCTGCAGGTCGTTCGGCACGAAGCCGGCGTCGACCGCCGCGCGGCTCGCGCCCATCGCGGCGCCGAGCGCGTCGACGAGCGGCTCGAGCACGGTGTGAAGTTCTCGCCGTTCTTGAGCCCGCGGCCGCCCGAGCACGACGATGCGGGCCTCGGTGAGCACCGGGCGGTCGGACTTGGTCTCGTCGAAGCTCGACGAACTTCATCTTGAGCGCGCCGTCGTCGAGCTCGACGGCGACCTTCTCGACCGCTGCCGCTGCCGCCCTTGGCGGCGGCGTCGAACGCGGTCGCGCGCACCGAGATCACGCGCGGCGTGCCCTCGATCGTGACGCGTGGCGATGACGTTGCCGGCGTACATCGGCCGCTCGAACGTGCCGTCGGCGTGGATGCCGGTGATGTCGGCCGCGAGCCCGCGCCGAGCCGCGCCGCGAGGCGCGGCATCAGGTCCTTGCCGATCGCGGTCGCGGTGGCGACGCACGGTCTCGATGCCCTTCTGCTTCGACGAGCTCGGCGAGCGCCGCGGTGTAGGCGTCGGCGAGGTAGTGCTCGAAGCGCGGGCCGTCGACCGCGAAGACGTCTTCATGCCGTACGCGCCGAGCTCGGCCGCGAGCGCGTCGACGCCGCTCGCCGACCACGACGGCGTGGCACTGCTCCGCCGACTTGCTGGCGGCGTCCTTGCCCGGCCGCGAACGCGACCAGCGTCGTCTTCGGAAACTTGCCGTGCTGATGCTCGGCGAAGACGAGAACGTTACCCATGGGCTTCCTATCTGCGGCGCGATGCGGCGCCGCGGCGTCAGATGACCTTGGCTTCGGTGTGGAGCAGCTCGACCAGCTCCTGCGACGGACTCGACCTTCTTGCCCGCCTGGCGCTTCGGCGGCGGCTCGAGCTTCACGATCTTCGCGCGTCGGCGCCACGTCGACGCCGAGCTCGGCGACCGGAATCTCCTTCAGCTCCTTCTTGCGCGCCTTCATGATGCCCGGGCAGCGACGCGTAGCGCGGCTCGTTCAGGCGGAGGTCGGCGGTGACGACGCCGGGCAGCGGGAACTCGAGCGTCTCGAGCCCGCCGTCGACCTCGCGCGTCACCTTGGCCGCTCTTCTGGTCGGCGGCGAGCTCCACCTTCGAGGCGAACGTCGCCTGCGGCCAGCCGAGCAGCTCGGCGAGCATCTGGCCGACGGCGTTCGAGTCGTCGTCGATCGCCTGCTTGCCCATGATGACGAGGTCGGGCTTCTCGCTCTCGACGAGCTTCTGCAGCACGCGCGCGACCGCGAGCGGCTCGAGCGCCTCGTCGGTGACGCACCAGGATGGCGCGGTCGGCGCCCATGGCGAGGCCGGTGCGGAGCTGCTCCTGCGCGACCTTGGCGCCGATGCTCACCAGCACGACCTCGGCTGCCGCGCGACCTTCTCCTTGATGCGCAGCGCCTCCTCGATGGCGATCTCGTCGAACGGGTTGATCGACCCACTTGATGTTGTCGGTGACGATGCCCGACCCGTCGGGCTTGACCTTGATGCTGGTCTCGGGGTCGGGCACCCGCTTGACGGTGACGAGGATCTTCACGGTGAGATCTCCTTCCGTGCTGGGGAAACGCGCCACCTAACATGCTACGAAAAACGCGGTCAAGGTCCGTACGCAAACGCCGTTAGTCGATGCCTTCCGGCCGAGCGTCTGGTAGCTGGACCGGCCGCGCCGAACGCTGGCGACCAAGCCGGCGTCAGCCGTTGAAGCCGAGCCGCGACGACAGCTCGTGGCCGGCCTTCACGACCAGCGGCGCGATCTCCTTCTCGATGCGCTCGGCCGACATCCGGTAGGCGGGACCGGTCACCGCGAGGGTGCCGACCACGTGCCGGGTGTAGTCCCTGATCGGTACCGCGATCGAGCGCACGTCCTCGATGTGCTCGCCCGCTGTCGACCGAGTAGCCCTTCTCCGCGACGCTGTGCAGCTGCTGCTACCAGCGCCGGCCGCTCGGTGATGGTGCTGGTCGGTGAAGCGTCTTCAGGCCCTCGGGGAGCCGGGTCTTGCAGCTCGTCCTCGGACTCGAAGGCGAGCTGCACCTTGCCGGCGGCGGTGCAGTGCAGCGGCAGCGTCTCGCCGATCTGCGACACCAGGCGCACCGGCCGATCGGCCTCGACGGCGTCGAGCGGGCACCATGCCGCCGCGGCGCGAGCACCGCGACGTAGGCGCTCTCGCGGCACTGCTTCACGAGCGCTCTCCATGATCGGCCGCGCCTGGCGGAGCAGGCCCATCTGGCTCGACGTAGGTCTGCCCGAGCTGCAGGCAGCGGATGCCCAGACGGTAGTTCTCGGTCGCCTTGTTCTGCTCGATGTAGCCGCGCGACTCCAGGGTCGCGAGCAAGCGGAAGACGTTGTTCTTGTGGAGCTTCAGGCGCTTGCGAGAGCTCGGTGACGCCGAGCTCGTCGGCCTCACCGTAGAACTGCTCGAGGACGTCGAGGGCGTGCGACACCGACTGGATGATGTAGTTGGTCTTTTCGCGCCGGACCATGGGGCACTTTGGGAAGGCGTTTTAGCGGTAATGTTTTCACGCCGTGTTGTCAATCCGAGGCGTCTCGTGCCGCGCGGAATTGTTGCAGATCAAGGCGAATCGCATACATAGCCTCGACCCTGCCGGTGCCCTCGAGCGCCGCGCGCCGGGCCGGTTCGCCGACGGTCAGAAGCCGCGAAGCAAACGAGTTTTGAGACACGCTTCGCGGGCACCGAAGAGCCGGTCGCGCCTCGAGCGAACGCCGGTCAACCGCGCGCCGCAATCCTCCCGGGATCGCGTCGCGAAGGACGATCAACCCCGTACGGCATGACGCTCCTGCGCAGGCCGGCCAGCCGGCAAGGCGGGCAGGCGCCGGCCCGTGCCGGAGGCAGGAAGGCATGTGGCAGGCTCCGCCGTCTCGACACGCGGCTCCGGGTCCGCGGAGAGCGCGCGTTGGGCACGGGCGAGCCACTGCACCTGCGCCTCGTAGTTGAGCCGCACCGCTTCGGCGACGAGCCAGCGCGTGCGTCCCGCAAACGACAGCGGCTCGCGCGCGACCAATGCCGTCAGCGTTTCGACCGCCTCGCCGTAGCGGCGGACCTCGGCGCCGAGACAGGTGAGCAACCCCGCTGCTCGCTCCGGGCCGCTGAACACCAGCTTCACATAGAGCGGGTCGCGAACCGGTTTGAGGCGGGGGAGCGGTGCGGCCAGCCAGCGTTCGAGCTGGCGGCGACCGCGCGGCAAGAGCGTGTAGCGCGCACGTGGTACGGCCGTGTTCTCATCGCGGCGCATGACGAGACCAGCAAGCCGGAGGCGTTCGAGTGTCGAGTAGACCTGGCCCGAGTTGAGCTGCCAGAACTCGCCGAGCGTCCGCTCGAAGCGGACCTTCATCTCGTAACCCGTGAGGTCACGTTGCGCGAGGAGCGCCAGGAGCGCGTGCTTGACCGGCATCGCATCTGCGCTGAGCAACGGGAGTGCCAGCAGGGAACGCCTGCAGGCATTGAAGGTCCGTGCGCCGGCGCGACGTGCCTCGTCCGAGAGAGTCGCTGTCCGGTGTCGGACCGGGACAGGTCGGGTCCGTCCGGAGCAGCTCGCTTGTGTCGACGAGGTGTGTGGGTGTGCGCGCGGGCGAATTTCCGTTGAGCCCGCGGCGCACCCGCACCCTCGTCGACAGTAGGCCCCCTGGACGTGCACACGCGGCGTCCCTCTGCTACGCAGGCGGGCGTGAGGAGTAGACGATGGCGCTCAAGATCGTCCTGATCGGGCAGGGCGGGTTTCCCGAGCAGGTGTTGCGCGGCCTGCAAGCGCGGCGCGACCAGGTCGCGGCGGTCTACTGCCCGCCCGACGCAGGCACGCGTCCCGATCCGCTGAAAGCCGCCGCGCTCGCGGCCGGCATCCCGTGTCGGCAGCCGGCGAGCTACAAGCCGGACGCGATACGCGCCGAGATCGCCGCGCTCGCCCCCGATCTCCTCATCCTCGCCGACGTGCGTCAGATCGTGCCGCTCGGCGTGATCGAGCTGCCGCGCCTGGGGAGCATCTGTTTCCACGCCTCCTTGCTGCCGCGCTACCGGGGGGGAAGCGCCATCAACTGGGTGCTCATCAATGGCGAGACCGAGACCGGTGTCTCGATCTTCTGGCCAGACGCCGGCATCGATACCGGGCCGCTCCTGCTCCAGAAGGCGGTCGCAATCGACCCCGACGACAGCGCCGGGTCGCTCTACTTCGGACGCATCTTGCCGGTCGGTGTGGAGGCGGTCCTCGAGAGTGTGGCGTTGATCGAGAACGGCAAGGCGCCGCGCATCACGCAGGACGAGAGCCGTGCCAGCTACGATCCGCTCTGCCGCGACCCGCAGGCGCAGATCGACTGGAGCCGGCCCGCGGCGACCGTGCACAACCTGGTGCGCGGGTGCGACCCCCAGCCCGGCGCGCACACCGTCGCGGCTGGCGCGCGCCTGCGTCTGTACGAGAGCAAGCGCGTCCCCGGCAGCGCTTCCGCCGGCGCGATCCTCGCCTGTGATGCAGGCGGCGTCACGGTCGCGGCCGGTGACGGAGCCGTGCGATTCGCGAAGGCTCGTGTCGAGGGCACGCGCGAGAAGAAGCCGGCGGGAGAGATCGTGACGGCTCTCGGTCTCGGCGAAGGCGGTCGTCTCGGAAGTTGACGAGCGCCGCCCGGACGGCGGAAGCCGCGATCGACGCCCAGACCCGGTTGCGTGGTCGTCGGGCCACGCGGCGACGAAGGTCTCGGTTCAGCCGTCGCTTTTGGCGTCAGCGAACACGAGCTCGATCAGCGTTTGCCCGGGCTCCACCATTGCGCCGACGGCGACGTGGACGCGTGACACTCGACCGGCGGCGTCGGCGGTGAGTGACGTCTCCATCTTCATCGCCTCGAGCACGACCAGCACGTCGCCGGCCGCGACCGGCTGGCCCTCGGCGACGCGCACATCGAGGACCTTGCCCGGCATGGGCGCCGTGATGCGCGGGGAGTGCGCGCCGCTCGCCCCGGCGGTGCGCGCCTCGTCCACCGCAACGCAGCGGTAGATTTCGGCGCCGATGGCGACCCATACCGCGTCGCGCTCGCGCACCACGGTGGCCGCGATCGTGTGATCCGGAAGCGCGATCGACCACGTCTCGCGCCCGCGGCTCACGCGTGCGCGATAGCGTGTCCCACCGACCAGCGCATCGACCTCATCGCCGCGGCGTACGACCTCCACCGTCACCGGCGCGCCGGCGATCATCACGCTCGTCTTCATCGCGTGCCGCCGGGACGCCAGGCGCCGAGCGTCTCCCAGGGACCCGGGCCGCGCACGCCGGCGATCGTTCCTGCGCCGCCGTCCAGATCGGGGGCGCCGGTGAGCGCGAGCGCCGCCGCCAGCGCCGCCACGTCGCGGTGCGGACCCGATGGTGGCTGCCACGCGGGGAGGTGCTCACCCAGGAACTCGGTGTGCGTGGCGCCGTCGGCGAACGCCGGATGGGCGAGTACGGCGCGGAGATAGTCGCGATTGGTGACGACGCCGAGGAGCACGGTCTCGTCGAGCGCCGTCAGCATGCGGGTGCGCGCGTCCTCGCGCGTCTTCCCCCAGGTGGAGATCTTGGCGAGCAGGGGATCGTAGTCGATGCCGATCACCGTGCCGCAGGCGATGCCGCCGTCGAAGCGCACGCCCGGACCCGACGGCGTGACCAGGACGCGCACCGTGCCGGTGGCGGGCAAAAACTGATGGGCGGGGTCCTCGGCGTACAACCGGCATTCGATCGCATGCCCCTGGGGAGCGACGGCGGCAAAGGAGAGCGGCGCGCCGCGGGCCACGCTGATCTGCTCGCGAACCAGGTCGAGGCCGGTCGTCCACTCCGTGATCGGATGCTCGACCTGGAGGCGGGTGTTCATCTCGAGGAAATAGAACCGACCTGCCTGGTCGAGCAGGAACTCGACGGTGCCGGCGCCGACGTAGCGCACGGCGCGCGCCGCGCGCACCGCCGCGTCGGTCATGGCGGCGCGGAGCTCGTCGTTCACGGCGGGCGAGGGCGTCTCCTCGACGATCTTCTGATGGCGGCGCTGGATCGAGCATTCACGCTCGCCGAGATGCGCGACCGCCCCGTGCGTGTCGGCGAAGATCTGCACCTCGACGTGGCGTGGCCGCTCGAGGTAGCGCTCGAGGTAGATCCGGCCATCGGCGAACGACGCGCTGGCTTCGCGCGCGGCGCCGCGCACCGCGTCGGGCAACTCCTCGGCGCGGCGGACGATACGCATGCCCTTGCCGCCGCCGCCCGCCGCCGCCTTGATGATGACCGGATAGCCGACCGTCGCGGCTGCCTCCTGAAACGCCGCCGCCTCGGGCGTGAGGACGGGACTCGCGGGCACGACCGGCACCCCGGCCTTCTCCATCATGGTGCGTGCCGCCACCTTGTCGCCCATGGCGCGCATCGCCGCAGCCGGTGGACCGATGAAGGTGAGTCCGGCGCTCGTGACCGCGGCGGCGAAGTCGGCGTTCTCGGAGAGGAAGCCGTACCCCGGATGCACGGCATCGGCGCCACTTGCTTGTGCCGCGGCGATGAGTGCCCCGGCGTTCAAATAGCTCTCCCGCGCCGAAGCGGCTCCGATCGCGACCGCGCGGTCGGCAAGCCGGGTGTGCGGCGCGCTCGCGTCGGGCTCGGAATGGACGGCCACGGTCTCGACGCCCATCGTCCGGCACGTCCGGATGATACGGACAGCGATCTCGCCGCGATTGGCGATCAGGACCCGCGTGACCGGCGGCATGAAGCGGCGGTCTACCACGCCTGCCTTCGGCGCCATAGCGGGCGCGACGGGGACGAGCGCGCTACAGCTCTGGGCACACCATGATGCGCACCGGGTCGCCGGTCTTGTCCGCGAGCTGCCGCACACCCTCGTTGATCTGCGCCAGCGGCAGGCGCGCCGAGATCGATCTCGAGAGGTCGAGCTTGCCGGAGGATACGAGACGTACCAGCCGGGTGACGTCGTCGCGCCGGTAGCCGAGTGAGCCGAGCATCGCGTAGCCATAGACGTTGAAGAGGGCGCTCGGCAGCACCTGAATCGGCTCGGCGCCGACACCGACCAGCACCGCGCGCCCGCCACGTGCCAGGCTCGCGACCGCCTGCGCGATCGTCACGTTCCGTCCCACCAGCTCGATCGCGAGATCGACGCCCTCGCCGCCGGTCAGCTGCCTGATGCGCTCCGGCGGATCCTCGTGACGCGCGTCGATCACATGGTCGGCGCCGAGCGCCTTGGCGCGGGCGAGCGCGCCCGGGAGGACGTCGACGGCAATGAGCTGGCCGGCGCCGGCGAGCCGCGCGATTTGCACCGCGTGCGTGCCGAGCCCGCCGACGCCGAAGAGCGCCACCCGCTCGCCGGCGCGCAGCGCGCCGCGCACCACTACGGCGTGGAACGGGGTGCCGACGGCGTCGGCGAGGATCGCGCCCTGTTCGAACGGGATCGCGTCGGGCAGGCGCACCAGCGAGTGCGTCGGGTACGCCAGATACTCGGCAAAGGCACCATGGTAGTCGACGCCGACGATGCGCGGGACGAGGCAGTTCTCGAAATCGCTCTTGCGGCACCTGGCGCACTCGCCACAGGTCTTGCCCGGCACGGTGGCGACGACGCGGTCGCCGACCTTCCAGTCCCGGACGCCCGCGCCGAGCGCTACGATCACACCCGACGCCTCGTGGCCGGGAATCAGGGGCTTGGGCATGGCGAAACCGCGGATCTCACCAGCGAAGATGTGGAGGTCCGAGGCGCAGATCCCGCACGCCTTCACCTTGACGAGGGCCTCGCCGGGCGCGGGATCGGGCGCCGGGACGTCCTCGATGCGCAGCGGGGTGTTGGGCTCGTAGAAGAGCGCAGCCTTCATGTGGGCGAGGTACTAGGTACGCAGCTCGAGGCCGATGAGCTTCAACCGGTGCGCGATGTCGCCGAAGGTCGCGTCGAGGAACTCGTTCACGGGACCGAAGGGCGACGCGGTGGCGTGATGGAAGAGCCGCCAGAGATCGGCGACGAACTCCTCGACCCGCTTGCGTTCGGCAACGCTGGCGCCGCGAAACTTGTCCGCGAGGTAGATCACGCCGAAGCCGGCGTGGCGTGATTCGTCGCGCAACACGAGCTTGATGAGATCGCGCATGAGCGGATCGGGGCTGTCGTTCTGAAAGCGCTGGAAGAGTCCGACCGCGACGCCTTCGAGAAAGATCTGCATGCCGACGATCTTCTCGCCGTAGTGGTCGGTATCGAGCAGTCGGTGCACGAGATCCTCGAGCGCCGGGTTGAGCGGCGACTCGACGCCGAGCTTCTCGAGGTAGCGGCCGAACACCTCGACGTGGCGCGCCTCGTCGATGATCTGTCCGGAGAGACAGAACCGCGTCTCCATCTCGGGAACCATGTTGAGCAGTTGCGCGCAGAGCGCGAGCGCCGCTTGCTCGCCCATGAAGAGCTGCGTGAACGTGAAGGCGCGCTGCTGGGCGCGCAGGCGATCGTAGTCGGCGCGGCTGTAGTAGCTCTTCACGGCGACGTACGACTCCTCGGTATAGTTCTGAATTTGGCGCGACCAGTCGATCTCGGTCGAGGCGTTCCACTGGTAAGCCTTCAATTTCTCGTATAACTCCGCCTCGGCGGGGATCTCGATGGCAAGCGTGCGGTGGAAGGTGGGACGAACGGGCTCCATGGCGTGCTCCTCGAGGTGTCTTGAACCGCGCCCTCGCCCCCGAGTCAACGGCCGGCCGGATCTCGTCCGGATCCACGTAAAGTGGCGCAAGTAGCCAATTTCCTGTGTCAAAAACGGGTGATTCCTGTCAACATGTTTCGATGATAGAAAAACCGGCGCGAACGTACCACGCTGATTGCTGAAAGGAGAATACGGATGCGTAGAGGAAAGATGTTGGGAATCTCCATGGTGGCGATCGGGGCATGCCTCCTGAGCGCCGCGACCTGGGCGAGCGGTCCCGAGGTTGCTCTCGAATTTGGCGCCGCCATGCCGCTTTCCAAGTACCGCTCGACGGTGGACCCCGACGTCGGTGGCAGCTTCGGGATGGAAGGCGGGTACCGCTTCAACTTCAGCGACAACTTCGCCCTTTCGCTGGTCGCCGGCCCGACGTTCGTGTTCATGCCTCCCCAGGAAGACTGCTGCCGCGGCAAGAACGACGACGAGTGGGGAACCAGCTTCAACATCACCAGTGGTCCGCGTTTTTCGTTCCTCGGTGAGGGCATCGAGTTCTACCTGGGCGGCCAGGCCGGTTACTACCGCGACATGAGCGGGCCGATGAGCGATGACGGCGCCGGCTTCAACGGCAACGGCGGTCTCCTCTTCGAGGTCGCGCGCGGCACCAGCATCGGCATCTTCGGTCGCTACGACTACGCCAAGATGGTCGCGCGCCCGGGCTCGGACGTGGAGCGCCAGTGGGCCACCGCTGGCTTCCGCGTGCAGCACTTGTTCGAGCCGGCGCCCGAAGTGGCGGAAGCACCGCCGCCGCCTCCGCCGCCGCCCCCGCCACCGCCTCGTCCGCTTCCACCGCCGACCGAGCGCCGCGGCGGCTGAGGATCGTCGGCTAGTAGAGTACGCTCGCCCGTCACCCCGATCCGGGAGAGGGCGAGCGCTCGAAGTACGAGGGGGATGCCCATCCGGGCGTCCCCCTCGATTTTTTTGGTCGCCGGCGTCGATGGTGCATTGCTTCACCTCGAGAGGAATCTGACCGTGCGGCGCATCGTGCGTCGGCGCGCCGCGCGCGGTCAAGAAAAATGGCCGCTTCCGGGTGGTCTCCCTGATCGTCGCCGCGATGCTCACCCCGATCGTGAGGCGTCTCTCATGCCTCATGGCGCGCGGACGGTTGCGCGCGCCCGTTCGCGGCCGGGCTTGACCCGCTCGCCCGGCGATTGCAGGATCGATGTATGCGCCGGCGCTTCCCCCTGTTGGCACTCGGTGCGCTCGCGCTCGCGTTGGGGCCTGTACTCGTGGGCGCCGCGCCGCCGAGCGAGAAGACCGGGAAGGCGCCGAACCTCGAGACGCCCAGCGCGGAAGAGATCGAGGAGACGCTTCCCGAAGGGAAGACCCTCACCGGCCACGAGCTGTACGAGCGCTTCCTCAAGAACCGGAAGCGGCTGCGCACCTTCATCCAGCAGGGACGCATCCTCTCGACGGACCCAGCCGACAACCCGCAAGAGACGCGCTTCTATCTGCGCTGGAAGGACTACCGGGACGCCAACGACGATCCGGTTGACGACCTGTCCGCCAAGATGCTCCTCACCTTCGTCGGACCCCGCGAGCTCGAGCACACCAGCTATCTCTACATTCAGAAGGGTGACGGCAGGGACGAGCAGTTCATGTACTCGCCCGATCGCCAGCGCGTCCAACGCGTGCACATCCGCGGCCAGAACCTGGCGGGCACCGACTTCAGCCTCGACGACTTCCTGGTGAGTCTCGACGACATCGAAGATGCGAGCTACCGGCGCCTCCCCGACGTCACCATCGACGGCGTCAAGTGCTACGTCGTCGAGGCGGTGATGAAACCAGCGGCCACGTCACGCTACACGCGCAGCATCGCCTCACTCGAGCAGGAACACTACGTTCCCCTGCGCACCCGCTACTGGGACGACGCGGGAGTCGAAGCGAAGGAGCTCACCTCGCCGCACAAGGCCATCAAGGAGTTCGACGGCGTGTGGGTGCCGACGGAGTCGACGGTCGTCGACCTCCTCGAGGACACGCGCTCGACGATGTACATCGAGACGCTCGAGCCCAACCCAAAGCTCGCCGAGCGCGAGTTCGCGCTCTCCGAGTTGACCCTTCGCCGGTAGCGCCACGCCGCCAAAGGGCGCGGCCGCCGAGCTGGTCATGAGCGTGCGGGTGCCGCGCGTTCGTGGACGCCGCGCTCAGCCTCCCACCGCGACCAGGTGTCCGACCGTGTAGTACTCGGGGAGGTTCTGGCTCTCCTCGCCCTTCTCGAACAGCCAGTCCTTGTGCGGCGGATGCAAGTAGGTCGGCGGCGTGATGCGCGACGAGTGCATGAGCTGGAAGTCGATCACCGCCACCGCCGGCGTGAACAGGCGCGGCTCGGGATAGGAAAGCCCGGCCCGGGCGCTGGTCGTGTACCAGAAGACGTTGTGCCAGACTTTCCACAGCTCGCCGGCACGGTCGAAGATCTCGGAAGTGCTGACGTTGAATACCTCTTCGTCGATCCAGAGATGCCGCTTACCGAACGCGTACTGCGGCATCTTCGGGATGCCTTCGACGAGCCAGACCCGGCGCTTCTCCCAGTTCACGCACGGCACCCAGCTCTCCGTGCCGCGCGGGCCGCACCAGATGTCTGCCGACGCGTACTTGCCGCCGTGCATCGGGACGAGGATCTCCTTGCGGCCGAGGAGACGGAACTCCCACCACTCGGGCTTGCTGTTGAAGCCCCAGATCGAGTCCTGATCGATGTCGGTGCCGAAGAGCGTGTCGCTGCGCGCCGACGTGGAGTAGCGCCGTACCCGCCGGAGCGCCGGGAGATACAGCCACGAGTCGTCGGCGCGGCTGGGCTCCATGTAGCGGTAGAGAAGGAAGCCCGATCCCTTCAGGTCGAACGGTGCGTCGAGCGGACCCCACAGCTCGGTGTAGCGCACCGGAGGCGAGTGCGGGATTTCCGGTTTGGGATCACGATAGAGGCGTCCCGTCCAGCGCAGGCGACGCCAGGTATCGGACGAGAGCTGCTTTTCGATGTTGCCGTGCTCGTCCTGGTTCTCGACCAGCCAGGAGGTGAAGACGTCGTCCGAGTACGCGGACTTGTACTCGTGGTTCCAGATGACCTTCCACGCGGCCAGCGGATCCTGCTCGTCGACGTTGGGAAACGGCATGCCCGCGACGTAGTTGTCGATGCGCTTGCCGTCCGTCGCCGATCTTGACCTGCGTCGAGAATTTCTCGGTGGCCTCGAGGTAGGCCTTGGGGAGCGGGCAACGCTCGTACGGCACCACGGTCATCTTCATGCCGTGCTTGAGCATCAGCTCGACGCTCGGCGGCAGGAGCCCGGCGGCCTGTGCCGCGTTGTCGCGCGTGATGACGTCCCCTGGCTTGACGTCCGCGAGCGCCGGCAAGGGCAGGGCGGTAGTAGCGATCACCGCCGCGAGCATGCCGGCCAACCGAAGGGGCGAGTGCTGCATTTCGGCCTCCTTTCGTCGGGAAGGGAAGCATAGACCCTTGGCTCCGGGAGGTCGAGGAAAATCCGACCATCCGCCCGTAGAGAAAGGATCCCAACTTGACGTCAGATCCGACGGTACCGCCGGAGCCCCACGCGCCGCTTCGCCGGCACATTGCATGCCGCAGGCGATTCCTCTAGGCGCTCACTCCGTGCAATTCCTCGACGCAGATGCCTGCGTGATCGGCGCCGGCTTCGCCGGCCTGACGGCGGCGTTGCGCCTCAAGCAGGCCGGGCTTTCGGTCGTCGTTCTCGAGGCGCGCGATCGACTCGGCGGCCGCGTCTACACCGAGTACCTCCCGGACGGAACGGCCATCGAGCGCGGCGGGGCATGGCTCGGACCCGGCCAGGACCGCGCCTACGCGCTCGTCGCCGAGATGGGTGCGACGACCTACCCGACGTGGTCGCGCGGCAGTCACGTGTTCGTCAAGCACGGCGTCGTGCATCGCTATCAGGGCACGATTCCTCCCGGGATCAACCCGCTCCAGCTCGTCAACCTCGGTCTCGCGATGGCGCGACTCGACAGGCTCGCCAAGGACGTGCCGCTCGAAGCGCCGTGGCAAGCACGGCGCGCGCCCCGGTGGGACTCGCGGACACTGCAGACGTGGATCGACAGCAACACGCTCGGCGGGGACGGCCGCACGCTGCTGACACGCGTCCTGACCGACCTCTTCACCTGCGATCCCGCTGAGGTGTCGCTGCTGCACGCGTTGTTCCTCATCCACTCCCACCAGAACCTCACGCATCTGACGACGATTGAAGGCGGCTGCCAGCAGGATCGCGTCGCCGGCGGTCTGGGCGCTCTGCTCGGACGCATCAGCGAGCGGCTCGGCGCCGGCGCCGTGCAGCTCGCCGCGCCGGTGCGCGCGCTCTCGCAATCAGCGGACGGCGTTACCGCCGTCTCGACGGAGCTCACGGTGCGAGCCCGGCGGGCTGTCGTCGCGGCGCCGGTCGGGCTGGCGGCTCGCATCGACTACGACCCACAGCTGCCGGTCGACCACGCGCAGCTCCGGCAGCGTATGCCGCTCGGTGCGATCTACAAGATCGCCGTCCTCTACGAGAGCCCGTGGTGGCGGGACGAGGGCTTCACGGGTCAGTCGCTCGATGCGGATGCCCACTTCCCACTGACCCTCGATGGGTGTGGCGCCACGGCGTCGCCCGGCATCCTGAATCTCTTCAGCGCCGGTCCGGTCGCCCGTCACCTCGCCCGCCTGCAGCCGGCCGAGCGCCGGCGCATCGCCGTCGACACGATCAGCCAACGGTTCGGGACGCGCGCGGCGAACGTCATCGGTTACGTCGAGCAGGACTGGGCCGCCGAGGTGTGGAGCGGCGGCGGTATGTTCGCGCGCATGGGGCCCGGGGTGCTGACCCAGTTCGGGTACGCGCTGCGCGCGCCGGTCGGACGCCTCCACTGGGCCGGGAGCGAGACTGCGACCGTCACCCATGGCGGGATCGACGGTGCGATCCGCTCGGGCGAGCGCGCGGCGCAAGAGATCGTGGTTGCGGAGCAGCGCTAGGCGACGAAGACGATCGATCGTCGCATGGGTGGCACGCGTCGCCGCGGCGTGCTTGCTCGTGTCGGTGACGGCGGTCGGGATCTATCGTGTCGTTCCGCCGCCGCTCACGCCGCTCATGGTGATCCGGGTGGTCGAAGGTCTCGTGAGCGGACACCGCGTCGGTGTCACCAAGCGATGGGTCGACCTCGACGACGTGAGCCCAGCGCTCTTGCGCGCGGTCATCGCGGCCGAGGATTCCCGCTTCTTCATGCACAGTGGGGTGGACCTCGATGCCGTCGAGCGTGCCCGCGACTACAACCTCCGCCAGCGCGGCAGGCGCCTGCGCGGCGCCAGCACGATCACGATGCAGTGCGCGCGCAACGTGTTTCTGTGGCAGGGGCGCACCTGGGTCCGGAAGACGCTCGAGGTCTACTTCGCCGCACTGCTCGAGCTCGTCTGGAACAAGCGCCGCATCCTCGAGGTCTACGTGAACGTGGTCGAATGGGGACCAGGCCTGTACGGCGTCGACGCGGCCGCCCGGCAGTATTTCGGGGTGGCCGCCGGCGATCTCGACGCGTATCGAGCGGCGCTGCTCGCGGCGGCGCTACCGGATCCGCGGCGAGCGAACCCTGCGGCGCCGTCGCCCTACCTGCGCGCGCGCGCCAGCATCATCGCGGCGCGTGCCGAGCGAGTCCGACTCGACCCGCTCGGCTAGGGGAAGCGCGGCGCAAGTCAGCGGCGCAGAGATTCGCTCGTGCGCCGGGCGCCGCGCTCCCGCGCGGACACTCCCAGGTTCCCTAACGCGGCGGGCGCCGCGCTTCGCGGAACCACGGTCGATACTCGGCCATGAGTGCGCGCTGCGAGCCGGGTGCGCGACGCTCGCAGGGT
Source organism: uncultured delta proteobacterium (assembly GCA_963846105.1). GTDB lineage: Bacteria > Desulfobacterota > Binatia > UTPRO1 > UTPRO1 > CAWJUT01. The sequence goes on along the minus strand of CAWJUT010000016.1, from coordinate 166,631 downwards.
CGCGTACTCCGCTGTTCCCTCGGCGGCGCCCCAGCGCACCTCCGCGCAATCGTTGGGATTGTAGGCGACCTCGAAAGCGGACTTGCGCGCCAGCACGTCCGCGACCGTCAGCTTCCACGGAGTGCCATCGCTCCGCGTGTAGGTGATCGCGCGTTCAGGCGTCTGCTGCGCGTGGAGATCCTTCACCTCGGCGGCGGCATCCGCCGGCTTACGCCCGCCGAGCACGTAGAGGTCGGGATGCGCGACGATCCGGTCGGGCAAGCTCGATAGCACCTTCATGGCCACGATCAGACGCATGTCACGCGACGGCGTGGCGTAGTCTTCCCACGGTCCGGTGGTCTCGAAGATGCTCGCGCCCACCGGCATCGGGACGACGGCGTCGCGATGCGTCCGCATGTATTGCTCGCCGTTGTCGACGGACTGGAGGCGCACTTCGAGCTGCTCGACGAGGGCGTCGAGCGTTTCACGGTAGGCTTGCGCGGGGTCGAGGCCGTCGGGATTGATCAGCCGCCCGACGCGCGCGTAGAACTCGCCGGGCGACAGGCGCGCCTGCTCCTGCGAGATCGGCAGGGCGGCGTCGTGGTCTGCCAGCGCGGCGTTCGAGAGCGGGCGGACCGGGCCCCCGACCCCGCGGCCGTCGCGGACGATCGGACGGAACGCCTTGAAGCCGGCGCCGCTGACGGCGGGATCGGCGAAGAGAAAGGTACCTTCCCAGAAGCGCTTGCGTCCGACCGACGCATCGGGTTGGGCGTCGACGGCGAGCAGCATGCCGCCGCGCGAGGACGTCTGCGGCACCCAACCGACGACCAGGAGGGTGTGTCCGTAGGGATCGGCGTAGAGCACGCCGGGGCGGATCACGTCACGTTCGAGTGCCACCGGGTAGAAGTCGGTGGCGTCGTCGGCGAGCGCCGCGCGCGCGTTGCCGGAGTGCACGCCGCCCATCACTTGCTGCGCGAGGGCTTTGAACGACGCGAGGGACGTTCTGCTTGCAGCGGCGCCGCCGAGAAACGCGCCACAGCGTGGCGGACCGGCGGCGCTGCCGCGATCGCAGCGCCGGAAGCCGAACGGCAACCCGAGCTTCCATGCGAAGTACGCACGCAGGAAGTACGGCAGATCGGCGCAGTCCGGCTCGGCAATCAATGCCTGAGGACTCGCGTCGTCCTCGCCGAGATCGAGGTGGTCATGGAGGAAGTTCCGATCCGGGTCACGGAGGGCCTCGTGGAGCGGACGGAAGCTCAAGTCGTCGTCGGGCGGTGCGTCGAAGAGGTGTGCGATCCACGCCGAGTAGAACGCTTCGGTTCCCCGGTCCCAAGCGCGATCCGACTCGCGGGCAGGCGAGTCCGCATGGCGCTCACCATCACCGACGGCGAGTCGACGACAGGAGATGGTGGTGCCGTCGCGTCGTACCTCGATGCGATAGACGCCGGGCGCCGCGCTCCCGACGGTGGTTTCGAGGCTCCAGGGTGGCCCGCCGCGCGCGACCACCGCGCCGGTGACGATCCGCTCTGCCGGATCGAACACCATGAGCTCGCCGAGCTGTTTGTCGTTCGCGACCGCCAGCACCCGAAACGGCCGACCGGCTTCCGCATCGCGTGGCGACGTCCAGATCGCCGTGCCCTGCGCCGCGGCGGTGGGACCGTCACGTTCGAGCGGACAGGACGAGCTGGCCGCCGAGTCGGCGGCGGGCGCCTCGCCCGAAGTGAGCAAGGCGAGAGCGACGGTGACGAGACGGAAGCCCGACCGCCAGCGTCGTCGAGATGGTCTTCGTATCTGCATGGAACGACCGTAGAAGTGAACCGCACGCTTGTAAAGGTTGCCCGCGCCGATCCGCGGCGCGCTCGGACTCGAACATCGACAGTTGTTGACGGGCCGACAGCCGCGGGAATAGGAATCCGGACGTGGCACGGCAAAGCCCGGAGCGGACGTCGGAGGAAGTCCCAGACGTCGTCGACCTACGGAGCGACACGCTCACGCGGCCGACGCCGGCGATGCGCCAGGCGATGGCGGCCGCCGAGGTCGGCGACGACGTCTTTCACGAGGATCCGACCGTGAACGCTCTCGAAGCGCGCGCCGCGGCGCTCGCCGGCAAGGAGGCCGCGCTCTTCGTGCCGAGCGGGACGATGGCGAACCTGATCGCGTGCAAGCTCCACACGCGACCCGGCGACGAAGTGATCCTCGAGCGCGGCTCGCACCTCTATCGCTATGAGGCGGGTGGCTTCGCCGCCTTCGCCGGCGTGAGCGTGGCGGTGCTCGACGGCGAGCGCGGCCTGCTCGAGCCCGATCAGATCGGCGGCGCGCTGCGACTCTCCGACGTGCACCAGCCGGTATCGCGCTTGCTCTGGCTCGAGAACACCCACAACTACGGGGGCGGCAGCTGCTATCCGCTCGACCAGCTCGCTGCCGTCACGGCGGCAGGGCGCGAGCACGGCCTCATCGTCCACCTCGACGGCGCGCGCGTGTGGAACGCGTGCGTCGCGCAAGGCGTCGCCTTGACCGACGTCGCGCGTCACGTCGATTCGCTCAACTTCTGCTTCAGCAAGGGGCTCGGCTGCCCGGTCGGATCCGTGTTCATCGGCAGTCGGGCGATGGTGGAGGAGGCGCGCCGCGTCCGGAAGATGCTCGGCGGCGGCATGCGCCAGGCGGGGGTCCTGGCGGCCGCGGCGCTCCATGCCCTCGACCATCACGTCGAGCGCCTCGCCGAGGACCACGCCAACGCGCGCTATCTCGCGGACGGGCTCACCGCCACACGCCGCTCACCGTACGCGGCGGCAAGGTGGAGACGAACATCGTCTACTTCGATACCAGCGCCTGCCGGCAGAGCGCGCTCGAGCTCTTCGGCGAGCTCGCCGGCCAGGGCGTGCGCTGTCTTCCCCTGGACCCCACGACGACCCGCATGGTCACCCATCTCGACGTGACGCGCGCGCAGGTCGCGCACGCGGTCGACGTCTGCCGGCGCGTGCTGTCGGCCTGAATCGCACCGACTGCGAATCGCCAAGCGCGGCATCGACGGTGCGGTCGCTCGAGGGCGGCGCCTACCAACCGATCGCGTACGAGGGCATGCGCCGGCTGACCTCGCCGCGCGGGTCGGCGCCGGCGCGCAGCACGCCCTGCTCGGGATCGACGCGGATACAGAGCACGTCGCCGGCAACCCAGTCGTCGTCGACGAGAACGGCGTGCCCGCGCGCGGCGAGCTCGGCACGCACGCCGGCGGCACGCGGCCTTCGATCTTGAAGACCGCCCGGCAGCAGCGGAGTGCGGATAGAAGCTCGACGGAAAGTGCACCGACGAGAAACGCGGCGCCTCGATCGCGTCCTGCACCTCCATGCCGAACTCGACGAGGTTCAGAAAGACCTGCAGCGTCCACTGATCCTGCTGGTCGCCGCCCTGCGTCCCGAAGACCATGCACGGCGCGCCGTCGCGCAACACCAGCGTCGGGGTGAGCGTGGTGCGCGGACGCTTGCCGGGCACGAGCGCGTTCGGATGGCGAGGATCGAGATAGAACGTCTGCAGGCGCGTGCCGAGCGGGAAGCCGAGCCCGTCGATGACCGGTGAGGTGGGGATCCAGGCGCCGCTCGGGGTGAACGACGCCATGTTGCGCTCGCGGTCGACGACCGACGACGTAGACGGTGCCGCGTCCCCAGTCGCGGGCGGCGAAGATCTCGCCGTCCTCGAGGAGCGGCGTACCGGCGCGCGCGTCGCCGGGACGCTGCTCGAGCGAGGCGCGCGCGCGATCGATGAGCGCGCCGGCGTCCGGCGTTGTACGCTTCCGAGAGCAACGCGGCGAGCGGCACGTCCACGAAGTCCGGGTCGCCGTAGTATTGCTCGCGATCGGCGAACGCGAGCTTCGCGGCCTCGGTGACGAGGTGGATGTAGTCGGCGCTGTTGTGCGCGAGCTCGGCGCAGGTCGAAGCCGGCGAGCAGCGCCAACTGCTGAAGGAAGACCGGTCCCTGGCTCCAGGGGCCGCACTTGTGGACGTCGTGGCCGCGATAGTCGAGCGCACCGGCGCCTCGATGGTGCTTCGATAAGTCGTGCAGGTCTTCGCGCGCGAGGAGCCCGCCGTGGGCCGCCGCGTGCGCGGCGATGATCTCCGCGATCTCGCCGCGATAGAACGCGTCGACGGCGGCCGCGATGCCGTCGTGGCGGCTCGTGCCCGCGCAGCGCTCCTCGGCCGCGATCAGCCGCCGGAAGGTGCGGCCGAGGTCGGGATTCTTGAAGAGCGCGCCGATGTCGGGCAGCGCGTCCTCCCGGAAGATACACCGCGGCCGAGGACGGCCAGTCGTTCCGGAACAGCTCGGCGCCGCCGGCGAGCGAGAAGTCGCCGAGCGAGGTGCGCCGGCGCTGGACCGCGCAACGCCGGATGCATCGGGAATCCGCCCTCGGCGAGCTCGAGCGCGGGCTCGACGACCTCGGCGAAGCTGCGCGTGCCGAAGCGGGCGAGGATGGTGAGCAGCGCGTGCGGCGCCGCGGACGGTCCGGCGGCGAGCACGCCCGCCATCGGGATGAGCGATACGTCGCGCGCCCTGAACCACTCGATGGTCGCGGCGCGCGGCGCGACCGTGTTGCCGTTGACCGCGAAGACCCGGCGGTCGGACGCACGGTAGACGAGCGCCGAGAGCTCGCCGCCGAAGGTGTGCATGTGCGGGTTCAGGACGCCCTCGGCGAGCGTCGCCGCGACCGCGGCGTCGAACGCGTTGCCGCCGGCGTGCAGCATGCGGAGACCCGCTTCGGCGGAGAGGTAGTGCTCGGTCACCACCATGCCGCGGGTGCCCATGATCGTCGGCCGCTGCGCCACGGCTCGCTCCGCTACATCCGGAACACGCCGAACGGCGTGCGCGGGATCGGCGCGTGCGAGCGCCGCGGCGAGCGCCGAGCCCGAGCGCGTCGCGCGTCTCGGCGGGATCGAGGATGCCGTCGTCCCAGAGGCGCGCGGTCGAGTAGTAGGGGCTGCCCTCGCGTCTCGTACTTGGCGCGGATCGGCGCCTGGAAGCGCGTCTGCTCCTCCGTCGGCGCATGCGTCTCGCCGCGGGCCGCGAGCTGCTGCAGCTTCACCGTGAGCAGCGTCTGCGCCGCCTGCTCGCCGCCCATCACCGAGATGCGGCTGTTCGGCCACGATGAAGAGGAAGCGCGGCGAGTAGGCGCGGCCGCACATGCCGTAGTTGCCGGCGCCGTAGCGAGTCGCCGACGATCACCGTGAGCTTCGGCACCGCGCGCGTTGGCGACCGCGTGCACCATCTTGGCGCCGTCCTTGGCGATGCCGCCGTGCTCGTAGCTGCTTGCCGACGATGAAGCCGGTGATGTTCTGGAGGAAGAGCAGCGGCACGCGGCGCGCGCAGCAGAGCTCGATGAAGTGCGTCGCCTTGAGCGCCGACTCGGAGAAGAGCACGCCGTTGTTGGCGAGGATGCCGACCGGGTAGCCGTGCAGGTGCGCGAAGCCGGTGACCAGCGTCGGTGCCGTAGCGCGCCTTGAACTCGTGGAAGCGGCTGCCGTCGACCAGGCGCGCGATCAGCTCGCGCACGTCGTACTGCTTGCGCGGGTCGCGCGGCGACGATGCCGTAGAGCTCGGCGGGATCGTAGGCGGGCGGCTCGGGCGTCTCGCGCGCGAGCGGCGGCGGCGCGCGGCGCCGGCAGCGCGGCGAAGATCGTCGCGCGCGATCGCGAGCGCGTCGGCGTCGTCGCGCGGCGAGGTGGTCGGCGACGCCGGAGATGCGCGTGTGGACGTCGCCGCCGCCGAGCTCCTCGGCGGTCACCTCCTCGCCGGTCGCGGCCTTCACCAGCGGCGGGCCGCCGAGGAAGATCGTGCCCTGGTTCTGCGACGATCACGGCCTCGTCGCACATCGCCGGCACGTAGGCGCCGCCCGCCGTGCACGAGCCCATGACGACCGCGACCTGCGGGATGCCGGCCGCCGACATGCGCGCCTGGTTGTAGAAGATGCGGCCGAAGTGCTCGCGGTCGGGGAAGACCTCGGCCTGGAGCGGCAGGAACGCGCCGCCCGAGTCGACCAGGTAGACGCAGGGCAGGCGGTTCTCGAGCGCGATCTCCTGCGCGCGCAGGTGCTTCTTCACCGTGAGCGGGAAGTAGGTGCCGCCCTTCACGGTGGCGTCGTTGGCGACGATCACCGCCTGGCGGCCGTGCGATCGCGCCGATGCCGGTGACGATGCCCGCGCCCGGCGCGTCGCCGTCGTACATGCCGTGGGCGGCGAGCGGCGAGAGCTCGAGGAACGCCGTGCCCGGATCGAGCAGGCGCTCGACGCGCTCGCGCGCCAGTGAGCTTGCCGCGCGCGGTGTGCCGGGTGCGCGCATCTGCTCGGCCGCCGCCGGCGCGCGCCTGCGCGACGCGCTGCGCGCAGCTCGGTCGACCAGCGCCCGCATGCGCCGCGGCGTTGTCGCGGAACTCGGGGCTGTCGGTGCGGATGCGGCTCTCGATACGCGGCGTGCTCACGACGCGTTCCTTTCGCGGCTGCATCCCGGCGGCGGAGCGATTCGAGTATCGCTGTCGAGCTCCTCGAATCCGAGATGAGCGAGTGTCTTCGGCTCCGCCTTCATGCCGGGCGATCGACGATCGCGCCGGCCGCGCGCAGACGGTCGCGCACCAGTTGCACGTCGAGGTCAGCCGGCGTGCGACCCGACCGCACCGCGAGCGCGGCCGCCGTGCCGGCGGCCTCGCCGGTCGCCATGCACGGCGGAATCTCCTTGGTGGCGTGGTGGGTGCGGTGGTCGACCGAGATGCAGCGCCCGGCGACGAGCAGGTTGTCGATCTCGCGGTGCGCAGCGATCGGTACGGGATCGCGTAGCGCACGCCGTACTTCGTCCAGTGGCCGGTGATCGCGATGGCGTCGTCGAAGGATCGATCCATGTCGTCGCGCTGCAGCACGTAGGCGCCGATGAGGCGCCGGCTCTCGGTGATGCCGAGCTCGCGCGCGATCTCGCAGACGTGCGCCTGGCGGAACTCCGGCACCTCGGCACGCAGACGATCGACCTCCTCCATCACCAGCCGGCGGCATTCGATCTCGGCGAAGGTCAGATCGTCGGGATCGGTGGCGTCGATCTTGCGGCCGATCTTGTCGGTGGCGCCCCAGGGCAACAGCACCTGTCCCTCGTTCACGGTGCGCAAGCACCAGCCGCCGGTCGCGCACGCGCTCGACGTCGCTGACGCCGCCCATGCGGAACCACAGCCAGGGCAGGACCTTCTCGCTCTCGTGCGCACAGCCGGCGGCCGCGAACAGATCGCCGTCGCCGCTGGCGTCGATGACGACGCGGGCACGGATCGCGAAACGGCCCTGCTTGCTCTGGAAGGCGACGGCGGTGACGCGCCCAGCATCGACGATCGGCTCGCACGCCCAGGCGTGAAAGAGCAGCCGCACCCCCGCGCCCGTCACCATCTCGTTGAGGGCGAAACGAAACTCCTCGGGATCGTAGGCGACCGAGTAGCGCACCCTGTGCGGACCCGAGCCCCACACCAGGCCCCAGCGTAGATAGCGCTCGAGCAGCGCGGGATCGTCGCGGCCCCATTCGCCGGCCGGCGGAAAGAACGCAGCGCCGCGCGCGGCGATCGCGGTCGGTGACCTCCTGGCAGAGACCGCGCATCACCTGCCGGCCGTCGCCGTCGTCGAGGGTCAGCAGCAGAATGATGAGCCCGCCGGTCGCGAGACCGCCGAGCGCGCCGTGGCGCTCGACCAGCATCGTGTCGGCGCCGGCGCGTGCCGCCGCCACCGCTGCGGCGGCGCCGGCGGAGCCGCCGCCCACGACCAGCACCTCGCACTCGGCGCGCACCGGCGTCCGGCGCGCCGGCTCCTCGATGGAGGTGCGACCGCTCACGACGGGAAGGCTACGCTGCTGCCGGTGACCGACGCATGGCCTGGATGGCCTCCTACGCGGTGGTCACGCTGCGCAGCCGATTGAGCAGCCGCTCGATCCCGCCTCCCGCGAACGATTTGCTACGCTCCCCGCTCACGTAGATCTGCGTGAACGGCAGATTCTCGAGCTCGGCGACCCAGGTGTTGGCGCGCTTGAAGCTGATCAGGCCGCCGCGATCGAGGAGGATCTTGCCGAAGCGGACGTTCGTCCACTCGGTATCGGTGGCGAGAAACTGCTCGAGCTCCTCGGTCCACGCGCCGCACGCCGCGCAGTCGCTCTTCCCGATCATGAGGACGGCGAGAGGGGAGCCGACGAACTCCTCCCAGGTCTTGCCGTCGAGCGCCTCCAGACGACCCATGGGTCAGCCGACGAACTTCTCGCCCTTCTTCCAGTCGGCTCCGCACAGGCCGCCGCTCTGCAGCGCCTGGACCGTGCGCAGGACCTCGCCCGGACTGCGCCCGGCGCTCAGGTCGTTCATGGAGACCGAGCGCACGATGCCCTTGTCGTCGACGACGACGGTGGCGCGGTACGCGATCCCCTGATCCTCCTTCAGGACACCGAACGCGCGACTCACCGCGTGGTTGGTGTCGGCCAGGACCGGGTGGGTGATCTCCTGCGGAAAGGTCTTGCGATCGGCGAACCACGCCTTGTGCGAGAAGAACGAGTCGGTGCTGACGCCGATCACCTGGGTGTCGTCGTCGCCGAACTCACCGAGCAACGATTGAAAGCCCTTGATCTCGGTCGGGCACACGAAGGTGAAATCGAGCGGGTACCAGTAGAGGACGTGCCACTTTCCTTTGTAGTCATCCCGGCTGAGCGTCTTCTGCTCGCCCTTGACGTACGCCACGCCCCGCCATGCGGGTTCCGGTTGTCCGATCATCGACATCGTCTCTCCTCCTCGGATTTCGAATTCAGAGTCGCGCCAGCACGGCTTCCGCGCTCGACGCCTGGAGTCCCGGTCCTGGCTCGACCATCAACGCCTCGACCGTGCCGTCGCGGAGGATCATCGCGTAACGCTGCGAGCGCTGGCCCATCCCGAATCCGGAAGCGTCGATCGCGAGGCCCATGGCGCGTGTGAACTCGCCATTGCCGTCGGCGAGCATGCGCACCTTGCCGCCGGCGTTGCTCTGCTGGCCCCACGCTCCCATGACGAAAGCGTCGTTGACCGACAAGCAGACGATCTCGTCGGCGCCCTTGGCGCGCAACTCGGCGTTGCGTTCGACGAAGCCGGGAAGGTGTTTCAGCGAGCAGGTGGGCGTGAACGCGCCCGGCACGGCGAAGACCACGACGCGCTTGCCCTTGGAGAGCTCGGCGAGCGAGACCTGGCTCGGCTTGCCATCGACCATCTCCGTGAGCTTGACGTCGGGGACCTTGCTACCCTCTGTGATTGCCATCGCTCTGACATGGCACTTCGTGAGAAGGCTCGCAAGTCGGGCGGCCTGCGCCTGTGGGTAGTGTCTCCGCTTGTCCACTCTGGCGCGCAGGGGAGGGCGTCTCTGCGCGCGAAGCCTTCCGCCCGCGGGGCAGAGGCCTTGGCACGCGAAGGCGCTGCGCACGTCATTGCGGCGCGCAGCTCCCGGCGCCACACGCGTGCCTCGGCCCCTGCCCCGCGGGCGTGTACGCCGACGGATGCAGCGCAACCGGCGCGCGGGGAGGCGTCGAAGCGCGCGTGTGCGGCTTCGTCCCAGGTACGCTGGTGGACGACGCGACGTGAGACGGCGCGTGGGGTCCGCGCCATCAGTGCCGATGGCTTCAGCGCGACGTTCTCAGCGGCGATGGCTCAGGGCAGCGTTGATTTGAAGAGCGCCGTGACGCGTCGCCACGCGTCGTCCGCGGAGGCGCGATCGTAGTCGGGCCGCTCATCGCAGAAGAAGCCGTGGCCCACGTTCGGGTAGACCACCACCTCGCCCCGGATGTCGTGCTGCTGGAGGGCGGCCCGGATGCGCTCGACCTGATCGGGCGGGATGTAGCCGTCCTTCTCACCGAAGAGGCAGAGGATGCGGCCGCGGATCTTGCTGGTGCGCTCGACGGTGGGCGGCCCGTCGTTGCCGGGGGTACCCACGGCGATGCCGCCGCCGTAGAAGCTCGCCGCCGCCGCGATCGGAAGCTCGCACGCCGACAGGTACGTGATGTGACCGCCGAAGCAGAACCCCATCGCGCCGACGCCGCGTCCGCCGACGTCGCTGCGCTTGCTCAGGGTCTCGATCGCGGCGCCGACATCGGCGATCGCCTCCGACGCGCGCACTTTGGCCATCAACTGGAGTCCATGCGTCAGGCCCGTCTCGTCGTAGCCGAGCTCGATACCGGGCGCGGTGCGATGGAAGAGATCGGGGGCGAGCGCGACGTAGCCTTCGGCCGCCACCCGATCGGCGACGCTGCGTATGTGTCGGTTCACGCCGAAGATCTCCATGAACACCAGCACCGCGGGGTATTTCCCTGGTTCGCTGGGGCGCGCGACATAGGCGGGCATCGACGCACCGCCGACGGAGATCTTCAGACGCTCGCTGGTGGTTTGCATGGCACCTCCTCGGATGGCGCCCCGCTGCTAACACACGAGTCTCGGGAAGGCGAGTATGGCGGCGTCGCGCGTGACTATTGGGCGCGAGCTCACTCGACGGTCGCCGCGTAGGCGTCCGCCTTCCCAAAAACCCCCGGCTTCTGCGCCGCGTGATCCCCCCTGTCTGCGGGGGAAATCACACGTTGGCGCGATTGAATCCTCGACCAAGCTGCCGGATTCTCGTGCGTGGCCGGCGCATCCGCTGGCCGTCTGCTGGCGTCCCCCCTGACGCCTCGAGAACTGCACAAGCCGATGTGGGCGCGCCTGCGCGCCCGAGGAGGAACGTGTCCAATGAAGTGCCGTCGACCACTCTCGATCACCGTCCTCGCGCTCGCGGCTACGCTGGCCATCGTCCCGCCCGTCGCGCAGGCGCTTTTCCCGTACCCCGCCGACCCCAACCGCTGCGACAGCTCGGGCCAGCCTCCGGGCTGCATCCCGCTCGCCAACGAGATGACCGGCGCGGCCGGGAGCTGCAACGGCGAGAAGTGGAAGTACGCCAGCACGAACTTCTGCTCGACCGACCCGCTCGTGAACCCGAGCCCGAACGAGCTCTTCGGCGTGACCGGCATGAGCGTCGAGATCGCCTGGCGGATCGCAGACCGGACGCTCCGACGTCGTCATCGCGGTCCACGACTCCGGGTTCAAGTGGAACGACAACGGCCCGATCATCGACCTGCGCAAGAAGTTCCACTTGAACCGCGGCGAGCTCCCGGCGCCGGCGCCGGTGGGCGGCTGCATGCCGCCGCCGGGCGGCGATCCGCTCGACTGCAACGGCGACGGCGTCTTCAACATGCCCGACTACGACGGCGACCCCTCCGTCACCAACGTCAACGGCAACGCCGGATGTGACTGGTAGCGAGCCTCTCGGGTGGCCGAAGTTCACCGGCGGGTGGAACGTCGCGAACGCGGCGGTCGGCGACGTCGACGGTGACGGTTTGAACGAGGTCACCGTCGCCACGCGCGAGGGCTGGCTCTACGTCTGGGACACCGCCGCACCGGTCGGCCCGAGAGTGGCCGAAGAAGCGCCACGATCTCCGCAACACCGGCAACTACGAGGAGCCGGAGGGCCAGATGGTCGACCCGTCCCCACGCCGACGGCGACCAGGCGACCACGGCGTACGCCGACGCCGGCCTCGACTCCGACGCCGGCCGCGGCGTGCGGGCTCGCGCCCGCGATCGGTTGTCGGCCGCCGGCGATCCCGGGGAAGGCGCGATCAGCCTCCGGAACACGTACGCCCGACACGGCAGACCGGCTCACCTGGAAGTGGGTCAAGGGAGCGGCGACGTCGAAGGCCGACTTCGGGAATCCGATGAGCAGACACCGGCTATGCGCTGTGCATGTACGACGATACGAACCGCTTGATCAGCGCCAGCGCACCGGCCGGCGGCCTCTGCCGCGGCGGCAAGCCGTGCTGGAAGGAGACCAGCAAGGGCTATCGCTACAGCGATCGCGATCTCACGCCGGGCGGCCTCTCCAAGATCGTCCTCAAGGAAGGCGCCACCGGCGTCGCGAAGATCATCGTCAAGGGCAAAGGGTCGCTGCTCAACCTGCCAGGCCTTGCCGATCGCGAACCCGGATCTCCCGCTGACGGTCCAGCTCACCAGCAACAACGGCGAGTGTTCGGGAGGCGACCTACACCAACCCGACGCGGAACGACTCCATCCAGTTCAAGGCGAAAGCCGATTCGACCCGGACGTCCGCGACGCTACCCACGTCGATCCCGGATCATCCGCCGCAACCTCTCCAACGGCACGTCTGCAGCGGCGCTGCCATGCGAGACGCGAAGGCGTGCGCTCTTCACGACGGCTGCGATGCGCCAGAACCGCATCCCGTCGGTGGCGGGCGGCGGACCGCGCCAGTGTCGGTAACGCGCGAGGAATGCCCGCATGCCCCTGCGGCATCGGCCAGCGGTACCAGCTGCGCGCGAGGTCGAAGTCGAGGAAGCCGAGCCGCAACCCGGCGTTGTCGACGACGTGCAGCCGGCCGTCGCGATCCTCGACGATTTCTCTTCGCACAAGTGGTTATGGATGAGGCCCGTCAGCGCCGTAGCGAGCGCGCAACGGGATCGCCGCGAGCAGTGCCCGTGCTCCGCAGCAAAGGGCGGCCGCTGCAGCGACATCTCGACCTGCCGCGCCGTCTTGGTGACGAGCAATCGTGTGCTACCCGATGCCGGCAGGCGCCGGCGCCCCACTCTCGGCGTCGCGTGCAACGCCCCGAGAATGTCGGCCGAAGCGCGCAGCCGTTTGCGGGTCAAGGCAAGATCGGAGAGTGGCCGGCCGGCGACCCATTCTTCGATCGTGACGCGTCCCGTCCGCGACAAGATCGCCGGCATCGGCAAATGCCCGAGGGCGCGGACGAGATTCACATAGCGCTCGGCTTTCGCCGGCCGACTCAGGCGGCGCGCCTTGACGACGCCTCCGCCGGCGAGGGCGACCCGTACGGTCGCGCGAACCGACCGGGATAGATCGAGGCCAGTGATGAAGCGAGCGGCGCGCGCCCGGGCACCGAACGCGCGCAACGCCGCCACGATGTCTTCGTCCAAATCCAAGCACCCCTCGTGGGCGGACTATACGCGGCGCGCGGAACAGGTTGTCAATGCAGCGTTTGCCATAGGGCGTGCGTCAAGGAGCTCGGTGCGGAGGGCGACACCGCAGGTGGCGGCCGCGCCAACACGCGCGCTGCTCGCGAGATGGACACTTGACCGTGCGGCAACCGGTGCGGCTCACGGTGACGAGCAGGTCAGGCAGCTCGGCGTGATCGAAAACTACCGGCGGCGGGTCCAGGCGGCGGCTCGATGGAGCATCTCGGGCGAGATGGAGGTCCAGGCGATCCGCGCTGCCTCGCCGACATGCTCGCGCGCCTGCTCGCCGCGCGATTTCGGTCTGCTGGATCTCACATCGTTCCCGCAGTTCGTTGCCGCGAACTCCGACGCGGGTTTCGAGGAGGCACTCGTGAGAAGGAGACCTGGAGCATCGATACTCGGTGTTCTGGCGATGCTCGTGTCCGGAGTGGCGCTGAGGGTCAACCAGCTGCTGATGCGCCGTGGTCGCCGCGTTCTACGGGGTGGAGGAGCTGACACCGCTCGCCCAGGCCCTGTCGGTACTCTTCCTCCTGCGCACAGCCGGCACCGTGCCGCGCGCGCTGATGGCCCGGCGTCTCGACTTCCGTGTCCCAGCGGCGCTCGGCGGCGTGGCGGCCCTTCTGGCCGGCACGGCGGCCGTGCTGCTCGCGTGGCGCGGCTTGGGTGTCGACCTCGCGGTTCAGCTGCTCGTGAGCGCTGCGGTCGAGAGCCTGCTCCTCTTCCGGGTGTGCGGCTGGCGCCCGCGTCTGGAGTTCCGAGCGAGAGCGCTCCGCGATCTGCTGGGGTTCAGCGCCTACCGTCCGGCGGCGCGGACGCTCGGGTACTGGGCCCGAAAACATGGATCAGCTTCTCATCGGCAAGCTGCTCGGCTCGGACGCGCTCGGGCTCTATGCGCGCGGCTACAACCTCGCGCGGGTGCCGCAGGTCTTTGTGTCGCGGTCGATCGTCCACGTGATGTTCCCGTCGCTGGCGCTCATTCAGGACGACGCGGATCGCGTGCGCGCCGTCTACCTACGGACGACCGGTGCGGTCGCGCTGGCGACCTTCCCGATGTGCATGGGGCTGTTCGCGACCGCGGAGCCGTTCGTGGTCGGGGTGCTGGGGTCGCAGTGGCGGGAGACGGTGCCGACCCTCCAGCTCTTGAGCCTGGCGTCCCTGGTGCAGAGCATAAGCACGCTCGCCGGCGCCCTCTATCTCTCACAGGGGCGCACCGACCTTCAGCTCGCCTGACGGCTCTCCAGCGGTTGTCGACGATGGCCGCCATCGTGGTCGCGGTGCGCTGGGGCGTTCAGGGCGTTGCGTGGGCCCAGCTCGCCGCGGCCGTATTGAACGCCGTGCCGACGCTGTACTTCGCCGGCCGGCTCGTCGGTCTTCGTGTCGGCGTCGTGCTCGCGCAGGTGTCGCGGATCTTCCTCGCGGAGCGCGGTGATGACGGCCGTGGTGTTCGCGCTCGGCGCCTTCGCGTCTCCGGCCCTTGCTGCGCTCGACCTGCTCGCGCTCGAGGTCGCCGTCGGCGTGGTGACCTACTGGCTCGCGGTCCGGCTGTTGCGGGTGGGCGCTTACCGCGACGTGCTCGAAGTCTTGCGAGCCGCTCCAGCGGCGCAGGTCGCATCGACTTCTCGGGCGCGGTAGAGAACGTCGTAGAACGGCAGCAAAGGGATCGTTGCCGTGAGTTGGTCGTCGATCACGCCGATGGCGCTGGAAGGAGATCCGCGAGATCCACTCGACCGTCGACGGCTGCGCATACACCGTTGCGCCGATTCGCACCGAGAAGCATGGCATCTCGAGGGCGAGTCGAGTTCGATCAGCGCCTCGTCAGCGCGCACCGCCCGGCTGGCGCCGGCCACGCGCTCGAACAACGTCGGCGTCCCCTTGCCGGCGCGAAGGCCGAAGCGTGCCCCGAGCAATCGTCGTGTCGCTTCCGCGCGTGACAGCCGATCGACCGCGAGTCCAGCGGGGTCAACCGGCGGTTGCGGAAACGCGACCGCCGCGAGTGTGCCGCGCGACGCGCGCGGCACGCCGAGCGCCTGTGCGAGCTGAGCCGGCGACAGCTTGAGCCGGTCGCGTGCCACAGAGCCGCCGTCGCCTGCGTTGACGCGCGCGGCTTCGGCGAGTGTCCGATGCGCCGGCACGGGCAGCGGCGCGATCTCGCCAAAGAGACCCGGGAGGAGATCGCATGTCCCTGGGCGGACGCTCACGATCGTCGGGACGCCGCGCACCTCGACACCGGCTCCGGAGGCCTTCGAGCAGCACGAGGATCGTTGGTCAGGAGACCGGCACCGGTCGAGGCGGCGAGGTACGCGAGGAGGGTCGTCTTGCCGATCTCCTTTGGACCGGCGATCGCCACGATCGTACCCGCGACCTCGTCCCCGCCGCGTGCATCATCAAGCGGCGTGGATCGGCGAGCGCCCGCGCCACCGCGATCTCGCGAATCACGCGCATCGTCCCGGTCCGGAAGCGGAGCGAGCCCGGAGACGTCAGGACCTCGACGCGCGCGTGAGGGAAGTGCAGCGGTTCCGTCGTGAGCACGTAGAACGCGCCCAACTTCTCGTCCGCAATCACCAGGCGTCCGCCGGATGTCCAGCATGGATGGTGTTTCACCTCGCGATCGAGCGCCGAACACGGCGCCTCGTCGAGGGCCCCGCTGGGTCGCAACGCGGCCATGGCGTCGTAGCGTGCTCCGTCCGTCCATACCGCGACACCGAAGTCGCACGCGTCGCGAGCGACAGGCTCGAACGCCGGCGTGAGGAACTCGTCCAGCCAATCGAGCACCGCTGGCTCGTCGCTCGTCACCGCGATGTTCGTGCCGAAGAAGCCGAACGCTCGCTCCGCGACCATTCGGATCGTCTATGCAAAGCATGCCGAGCGGACAAGCGGCGGCGACGCATGCCGCGTGTCGCGAACCCTATGGCGGAGCGGAGCAACGCGCCGCGCCACGCGGGATTCGTACTTGACCGCTCTCGAAGCTGTGGGGTACCGTGCGGTTCCCCGGCTCTCCAGGATTCGCCATGCGTCCCACCTCTGATCACGACGAACGCACGCTCGACCGGTCGCCCGCGCGCTCGCTCGGTCCCGCGCGCCGCCTACTCGGTGCCGCACGTCTATCCGTCGGCGGCCCCGGCATTCGTGCCCGCGCCGATGGCCGAGCGGCCGCGCTCCGCGCTCGCGACAGCTGCGCCTCTACGTGCACGTGCCGTACTGCCGCTACCACTGCACGTTCTGCTACTTCGCGGTCCGGGTCGGCGCCAGCGCAGACGCCATGGCGCGCTACGTCCGCGCGCTCGCGACGCGAGCTCGAGTGGGTCGAGCCCGGCACGCCGCTCTCGCAGCTCTTCGTGGGCGGCGGCACGCCGACCGCGCTGCCGGCCGAGCTGCTCGACGAGATGCTCGAGCGCATCTTCGCGCGCGCGCGCCCCGACGGGAGCGGCGTCCACACCGTCGAGACGTCGCCCGAGACGATCTCGCCGGCAGCACATCGCCGTGCTGAAGCGGCGCGGCATCGGGCGGGTGAGCATGGGCATCCAGAGCCTCGACGAGGAGGTGCTCGGCACCGTGCACCGCCGGCAGACGCGCGAGCAGGCGCTCGCCGCGTGCGAGCTGCTCGTCGACTCCGGGCTCGATGGTGAACGTCGACCTGATCTACGGCCTGCCGCGACAGACGCGAGGACGGCTTCCTCGACGACCTGCGAGCGGTCGCCGCGCGCGGCGTGCCCGCGGTGACGCTCTACAGCCTCCGCGTCAACGAGCGGACGCCGGTGGCGAAGGCGCTCGAGCACGACGAGCCGTTCGACCTCGCGCGGCCTGCTCCAGCTGGCGCGCCTTCGTCGAAGCGCAGCGCGGAGGACGCTCGGCTACACGCAGACGCGCTGGCACACCTTCAAGCGCCTCGACACGGTCGCCCGCACGCACGAGCGACTGCCCGTGCTTCGACGACGACATGGCCGGCTATCAGCTCGGCATCGGCATGAGCGCGCGCTCGCACCTCGGCTCCACGGTCTACCGGAACCACGAGCAGCTCGAGCGCGTACCTCGCGCGCGTCGAGAGCGGGCAGAGCCCCGTCGAGCAGGTCTTCCCGCTCGACGAGGAAGACCGCATGACGCAGTTCGTCGCCCGCACGCTCGGCGACGGGAAGACGCTCGTCCGCGCCGAGTACGCGCGCGACGTTCGGCCGCGCCGATCGAGCGGGACTTCGGCGAGCTCCTCGAGCGGCTCGACGCCGGCCGGCCTCGCTCGACGACGACGGCGACGACGCTCGCGCTCACGCCGCGCCGGCGAGCTCCTCTACGATCTCGTCACGCTCGCCTTCTATCCGCAGCGCGCGCGCGACTGGCTCGCGGCACGGGCGAAGCGCGCGTCGTTCGTCCGCTTCGAGCACGGCGCCGACCGCGCGTCCGCGCGACGCAGGCGAGCCGACCGTGGTCGCGACGCCGCCATACCCGTGCACGCCGACTGGTCCCGGCTGGAGCGCGCGACCGGCGGGTCCCACGTCGTCGGGCGTCCTCCGCGGCGAGGGCATCGGTCCCGAGGTCGTCGCCGCCGCGCTCGCCGTTCTCGACGCCGTCGGCGTCGAGCAGCCGGACTGCACTTCGACGTGCGCGTCGGCGAGCGACTTCGCCGCGCCGGGCACGGGCGCGGCCTCTCGCGAGCGAGGTGGCGGAGTTCTGCGAGATCGATCTTCGCCGCCGGCGGCGCGTTGTCTCTGCGGCCCGGTCGGCGGACGCTTCGTCTACGACCTGCGCGCGCGCTTCGACCTCTACTGCAAGCTCGTCCCGCTGCGGCCCGTCGCCGGCGCTCGCCGACGCCACGATCGTCCGGCCCGACGCTGCTCGCGCGACGTCGACGTGCTGATCGTGCGCGAGAACGTCGGCGGGCTCTACTCCGGCGAGTTCGGCCGGCGCGAGGGCGGTCGCGTCGCGTATCAGGAGCCTCGCCTACGAGCGCCGACCAGGTCGCGCGCATCGTCGCGGTCGCGGCCGACCTGGCGCGTGCGCCGCCGCGGACGCCTGGCCGTGATCGTCAAGCGCGGCGGCATCCCCGAGGTGAGCGCGCTCTGGAGCGAGCAGGCCGAGGCGCGTCGCGGCCGAGCGCGGCATCGCGCGTCGAGGTCCTCGACGTCGACAACGCCAGCTTCCAGCTGGTCGCGCGATCCGCGCGCGCTTCGACGTCGTCGTGGCGCCGAATCTCTTCGGCGACGTCCTCGCCGACGCGGCACCGTGCTGCTCGGCTCGCGCGGCATGTCGTACTCCGCCAACTTCGGGCCCGGCGGTCGCGCGGTGTACCAGACCGGGCACGGCGCGGCGTACGACCTCGCCGGCACCGACCGCGCGAACCCGGTCGCGCAGATCCTGTCCGCTCGCCATGATGCTGCGCGAGAGCTTCGGCTCTCGACGAGGCCGCGGCGCGGATCGAGGCGCGCGGTCGAGCGCGTGCTCGCCTCCGGCGTGCGCACGCGCGGACGTCGCGGGGCCGCGGAGCCGCATCGTCGGCACGCGCGAGCTCGCCGAGCGCATCGCGCAGGAAGCCTCGGCGCCGTCGTGCGCGCGAGCCGACGCTTCGTGAGCGGCCGGTGCCGCGCACCGCGCTCCTGCTCGTCGACCTCCAGTACGACTTCCTCGACGCGGCCCGGCCTCGTTCCCGACGCCGTCGCCCTGAGCGCGCGCGCCGCCGCGCTTGCTGCGCGGCTGCCGCGAGCGCGGGGTCTGCCGATCGCGCACGCGCACACGCTGACGCGAGCCGACGGCTCGGACCGCATGCCGCACTGGAAGCGGCGCGACTGCGGCAGTGCGTCGAGGGAACGCCGGGGCGCGGACCGCCGCCGGCGCTGCGCCGCCGCGCCGGGCGAGCTGGTCGTCCGGAAGCGGTTCTACAGCGCGTTCGGCGATCCGCGGCTCGACGCCTGGCTGCGCGAGCGCGCGGTCGCGACGCCTGATCGTCGCCGGCGTCTACCTCCATGGCTGCGTGCGCTCGACGGCGCTCGACGCCTACGAGCGCGGCTACGAGGTCGGCGTCGCCGACGACGCGGTCGGCACGACCGAGCCGCTGCACGCCGAGCTCACACGCGCCTGGCTCGCCGCGCGCGCCGCCTCCTTCGCGCGTCGGCGGACTGTTCTCGCCGAGCTCGACGATCGGCAGCGGCGCCGCGCCGCCCGCGCCGGCGAGCGCGCTGCCGGTCGCGGTGATCGCGAGCGCGCCGCGGGCAGGCGGCGCGGGCTCCGCCTTCGCGCACCGCGATCCTTGCCGCACGGCGCAGGTCCTCGCCGAGGTACCGCTCGGCGGCACGCCGAGATCGCGACGGCCGCCGCGCGTCGCGGCCGCGGCGCAGCGCCGTGGGCGGCGCGACCGACGTTCGCGCGAGCGCGCCGACTGTCTCGAGCGCTGGGCGGCGGAGCTCGAGGCGCGAGCGCGCCTGCTTCATCGATCTGCTCGTGCGCGAGGTCGCCAAGCCGCGCCGCTTTGCGGCCGAGGAGGAGGTGGGCCGCGCCGTCGCGCACGCGCGGATCGCCGCCGAGCTGGTGCGCGACCGCGCCGCCGGCCCGGTCGCCCCCGGCGTCGCCGCGGTCGCAGCGGCCCGTCGGCGTCGTCGGCCTCTCACGCCCGTGGAACAACCCGCTCGCGATTCCGGTCGGCAAGATCGCTCCGGCGCTCGCCTTCGGCAACGCCGTCGTGCTCAAGCCCGCACCGCAGGCTTCGCGCGACCGCGCTGGCGATGCTGGAGAGTCTGGACGCGCCGGGCTGTCCGCGCGGGCTCGTGAACGTCGTCTTCGGGGACGTCGCGACGGCGCGCGCGCTCTGCCGCGAGCCGGCGCGTCGCGGCGTCTCGGTCACCGGGTCGATCGCGACCGGGCGCGTCGTCGCCGCGCTCTGCGCCGAGGCGATGAAGCCGTTGCAGGCCGAGCTCGGCGGCAACAACGCGGCGATCGTGCTCGCGCGACGCCGATCTCGAGCGCGGTCGTTCCCGACCTCGTCGCGGGCGGCCTTCGGCTTCGCCGGGCAACGCTGCACGGCGATCCGCCGCTTCGTCGTCGAGCGCGCGGTCGCGGCGCGCTTCGAGGCGCTGCCGTGCGAGGCGATGCGCGCGCTCGCGATCGGCGATCCGGACGATCCGTCGACCGAGGTCGGCCCGCTGATCTCGGTCGAGAAGCGCGATCGCGTGCTCGCGGCCCTCGAGCGCGCGCGCGCCGAGGGCGCGCGCCTGGCTCGTCGGGGGGACGGTGCCGCCGCGGCCTCGCGCATGGCGCCTGGCTCGCGCCGGCGCTGCTCGCCGACGTCGATCCGACGAGCCGCATCGCCCAGGAGGAGACCTTCGGCCCGGTCGCCGTCCTCCAGGTGGCGCACGATCTCGAGGACGCGCTCGCGCTCGCGAACGGCGTCCCGCACGGGCTCGTGATGAGCGTCCACACCCGCGACGCGGCGGCGCGCGCGCGCATCCTCGAGGCGGCGCAGGCCGGCATCGTGCAGCTCGCACCCGGGCCCGCTCGCCGTCCACCCGCGCGCGCCGTTCTCGGCTGGAAGGCGTCGGGCCTCGGGCCGCCGGAGCACGGGACGCTGGGACGCCGCCTTCTACACGCGGACGCAGGCGCGTCTACGAGGACGGCGGGTGCTGACGCCGGAGCAGCAGGAGACGCTCACGCGCGTCGGCCCGGGCACGCCGATGGGCGCGCTGCTGCGCCGCTACTGGTTCCCGGTCGCGGCGACCTCGGAGCTCGTCGCCGGCGACCGCGATGCCCGTCCGGCTTCTCGGCGAGGATCTCGCCCTGTTTCGCACCACCGACGGCACGCTCGGGCTCGCTCGACGCCCGCTGCCCGCATCGCGGCGCCTCGCTCGCCTACGGCATCGTCGACGACTGCTCGATGCGCTGCGCCTACCACGGCTGGAGATTCGATCGCGCGGGCGCCTGCCTCGAGATCCCGTCGCTGCGGCGCGGCGGCGCAGCTCGCGCGAGCGCGCGCGGACGCGGCGCGTACCAGGTGGAGGAGCTCGGCGGTCTCGTCTTCGCCTACCTCGGACCGGAGCCGGCGCCGCTGCTGCCGCGCTACGACCTCTTCGTCTGGCACGGCGTCCTGCGCGACATCGGCCGCGCGCTGATCCCCTGCAACTGGCTCCAGATCATGGAGAACAGCGTCGATCCCGACGCACCTCGAGTGGCTCCACGGTCACCACCTCGCGGCGGTGCGCCGGGCGCTCGGGCTCTCCGGCCCCAAGCCGCTACGGGCGGCGGCACGAGGAGATCGGCTTCGACGTCTTTCCCCATGGCATCATCAAGCGGCGGGTGCTCGCGGGCGGGAGCCGCGACGACGACGACTGGCGGATCGGCCATCCGCTGGTCTTTCCGTGATGGTGCGCGTCGGCGCCCACCGCCAGCACCGCTTCCAGATCCGCGTGCCCGTCGACGACACACACACGCTGCACTTCTGGTACTCCTGCTATCTGCCGCGCCGGACGGTGCCGCGGTGCCGGTGCAGGACGAGATTCCGGTCTACGACGTGCCGTTCCGCGACGAGCGCGGCGAGTTTCTCCTCGACTTCGTCGACGGCGGCGACATCATGGCGTGGGTGAGCCAGGGTCGATCGCCGACCGGACGCGCGAGATGCTGGTCGACACCGATCGCGGCGTCGTCGCTCTTGCGCCGCCTGCTCTTCGAGCAGATCGCGCGGGTCGGGCCGGCGAGGATCCGCTCGGCGATCGTACGCTCGGCCGGCGGAGAACGAGATCATCGAGCTGCCGCAGGAACGCGAGAAGTACGGCAAGGGCGACGCGCTTCCTCGCCGAGTCGATCGCCATGAGCCACGTCCGCTACAGTCCGATCCGCGGACGAGATCCTCGCGCTCCTCGGGCTCGAGGCCGCCAAGGCGTAGGCCGATGCGGATTCTCTGTTACGCGCAGCACCTGTCGGGCGTCGGACACTTCGTCCGCATGCACACGCTGGCGCGAGGCTTGAGCCGCACACACGAGGTGTATCTGGTGGACGGCGGCAGGCCGGTGCCGCGGAGCGGCGACGCGGGCGAGATCACGTTGCTGCCGCTGCCGGCGCTCTTCGCGATCCGCGGGGCGTCTCGGAGGCGGCTGAGACCGGCGCATCGGTTGCGGACGGTTCTCGCGGCGCGCGCGCGTGCGCTCGCGGCAGCGGTCGAGCGCATCCGGCCGGACGTCGTGCTCGTGGACCACTACCCGTTCAGCAAGTGGGAGCTCGAGGACGAGATCGCCGGCGCCATTGATACGGCCCGGCGCGCCAACCCCGCGGTCCGGGTTCTCTGCTCGTTGCGCGACATCGCGCCACGGACGCGATCAGGAACGTGTGCCACAGGCGCGCTACGAGGAGCGTGTCGTCGCGCTCCTGCGAGCGCGCTTCGATGGCGTCCTCGTCCATGCGGACCCGGCGTTCAGCCTGTTGGCGGATCATTTCGGGCGCGGCGCGGACCTTCCGGTCCCGGTTCACTACACCGGCTTCGTAGTGGAGGGGACGACCCCGGCCCGGCGGTCGCCGCTCGCCGGCCCGTACGCCGTGTTGAGCTGCGGCGGCAGCGCGCGCGGCCTTTCTCTTCCTGCTCGCCGCGCTCGCAGCCTTTCGGCGCGGCGGCGCACCCGGACGTCCCAGCACGCGAGGCCGTGACAGTGGCCGAGCGTCCGCTTCGATGCCCCTCGTAGTCTTTCCGAGCCCGTTTCTCGGTGACGCCGACGCCGAGGCGCTTCGGATCGCAACCCAAGACGGACCGTTCCGCGTGTCCCGTTTCTCGCCCGACTTCGCGGGCTGGCTGCGGGGAAGCGCGCTCTCGATCAGCCGCGCGGGCTACAACACCACCGTCGAGCTCCTGCAATCGCGGGTACGGAGCGTGCTGGCGCCCGACCCGGAGATGTCCGATCAGGGGCCGAGGGCGCGACGGATGGCAGAACTGGGCCTCGCGACCGTGGTCGAGGGCAACCCGTGCGACGAGACAGCGATGGCAATGGCGATTCAGGAGGCGTTCGCCCGCCCCCGGCCGCGACACCAACTGAATCTCGACGGGGTCGCCGGCACCCGGACGGTCATCGAGGTGGCGGGTGACTCACGACGAGGTGCGCCAGGCGGTCAATCCCCAGAGCATGGTAGGGGGAGTGGGACACGATGTCGCTCGACCCGTACGTCCGCATCGCGAAGTACGCCGGTCTGAGGCAGGACGGGCCGCTCCTCGCTGCCCTGTCTCGCCTCGATGGCGATGCACGCGCCGTCGCCGATATCCTTCGCCAGCACCATCTGATCCGGTTCGTGCGATCGCTCGTACCTGAGGACGTCTTGCGCGCCCGGCTGCCCGCGAAGCTGGTGGACGTCGCTCGCGAGCCGGCGGCCGATCGGACGACCTGTTGGAGATCAGCTGCGCGCCTTCGACGAGATTCAGCGTGCGCTCGCGGCGGCAGACGTTCCAGTGCTTCTCCTGAAGGGCTTCTACTTCGCCGACCGTCTCTACGGCGGGCTGGAAGGACGGCCGCAGTACGACATCGACGTGCTGGTCCGCCGACAGGACTTTCGTGCGACCGCGCGGATCCTCGCGCAGCTCGGATTCGCTCGCAAGGGGCACGACCTCCACTCCGTGGACTTCGTACGCGACGACCTCAAGATCGATGTGCATCGCTTCCTGCGTTGGGCGCCCGCCTTCGCGCTCGACGAGCGCACGGTGTGGGAGACCGCCGCTGAGGCCAGGATCGAGGGGCTCACCATCCAGACCCTGTCCGACGAGTACAGCCTCGTCTTCCTCGCCATGGCCTGCTTCGAGGATATCGGCCAGGGCATGGGGCGGTTGAAGCAGCTTCTCGACCTCTATCTCTTCCTGCTCTCCGTGGACGCGACCATGGACTGGGACGCCTTCTTTCTCCGCCGTGGCCGCGAGAATCTGCTGACGATCACGGTGAACGTGTTCGCTCTCGTCACCGACCTCTTCGAGGCGCGCGACGATCTCGCCCACCTGAGCGCCGCGCTCGACCAGCGCCGCGATCCGCCCGTCCCCGCGAACCGGACGGCCGCGCTCGCGCTGGTCTCGGCGCCACGGAAGTGCCAGGCGAACCTGCTCTGGTTCGGCCGCGTCTATCCGGGCTCTCTGCCTCACTATCTCGCATGGTTCTGGTACGCGGGGTTCCCGGCCAACCTCTGGCGCCTCGGCCCTGCATGGGCGCTCGCGCACTTGCGGTTGGCGACGCAGCTGGCACGGGCGCGCCGTACCGATGTTGCACGCTCGGGAGAACGGGTAGCCCCTCTGCATTGGCGCGGCCGATATCTCGCCGGGCTCATCCTCGGCGGCGCCGTTCTGGCGCAGTTCCTGCTCATCGTCTACCTGGGCGACCGCGCCTACTGGGACGTCCTGCGGGCGGTGAGCTTCGGTGCCGGATCGAGGAAGGCGTCATCTCGATCCGCTCCCACGTGGACAAAACCAAGACGTTCCTCGGCCCTCTGCTCTGGTATCGCCTGGGAGAGCTCCTCGGCCTCGCCGGCATCAAGGCCTTCAACCTCGGAGCATTCGTCGCGCTCTTCGCCGTGCAGTACGCGATCGGACGCCGTCTGTACGAACGGCGAGTGACCCTGCTCGCGCTCTTCCTGATGGCCTTCTACACCGGGACCCTCCGCAACGTCGCTGCCGGGGAGCCGGATGACATGGCGGCGAGCCTTCTCTTCGCCGTCGGCGTTCTGGTGTGGCTCGACAGGCGATCCGCCGCCGCCGCCGGCCTCGTGATGGGGTGCGCGTTCCTGTTCAAGTTCTGGGCGCTGATCTTCTTCGGTGGCTTTGCGCTGTTCCTGCTGGTCCGGCGCGATTGGTGGAGCGCCGGCGCGGCGAGCGCAGCCTTCGCCCTTCCCTTCCTCTGCCTGAGCCTGGTGGACGCAGGCGCCAGTCTTGCCGGCTTTCTCATGACGGCGCGACGCGTGCGCGGCCAGTCGACGTGGCCGCTCGTCGGCCTCCGGCTGGTCGTGACCGGGATCCTTCCCGCCTTTCTTGCGGCAGGATGGGTGGCGCTCAGGCGCCCGAGCTTCGAGAACGTGCTCGCGTTCACGGTGCCCGCCCCCTACCTCCTCCACATCCTGGTGATGCAGGATGCCCACGCGGTGACCTTCGTCATGATGCTCTGCCTGGTGTTCTGGAGCTTTCCGATCGCCGAGCTCCTGCTCGGCTGGCAGGCGCTCGCTGGCCGGCCATGGCTGCGGCGAGTCGCGTTGGCGATGTACGTGATCGGAGCGCTCGCGAACGCTTGGCTCAACCTGTGGCGCGACACGAACACCTTCCGCATCGTCCCGGGATACGGCGCGACGCCGGTGCTGCCATCGTCTCCGACGGCTAGCCCTCGGTAGAGACGAGGGTACGCTCGAGATAGACCGCGCCCGCGATCGGGTTCGGGTAGTAGGGCGCGACGTCGCGAAAGCCGAGCGCACGGTAGAGCGCGATCGCCTGCTGCATCGAGGGCAGGGTGTCGAGGCGCACCGCGCGGTATCCGATGAGGCGCGCGTCGTCGAGAATCGTGCGCGCGAGCTCGCGCCCGATGCCCTTGCCCCGGAACGGTGGTCGCACGTACAGCCGCTTCATCTCGCCGACACGCTCATCGAGCCGGCGGAGCGCCACGCATCCCGCGAGCTCGGCGCCGTGCAGGGCGACGATCAGCCGCCCGCCGGGCGGCGCGTAGTCTCCGGGAAGTCGCGCCAGCTCCTCCTCGAAGCCCTGGAAGCAGAGGTCGACGCCGATCTCGGCCTGATACTCGCGAAACAACGCCCGTGCGTGCGCAACCAGCTCGCCGGAATCGACGTAGAGGAATCGGACTGGTGGCGCCGGTGCCAGCACGCGCGGATTGTGCCACGCGACGCCCGAGAGCGGGAAGCGGGCTGGCTGGACGGGCTGGTCACGCGCGCCGGCTGCTCGCGCCGTTCATGCTCAGGACGGCATCCACCAGCGGCTGAGGTCGAGCTCGATGGTCTCGAACGGCTCGGCGCGAACACGCTCCTCGCCGCCATGGGTGCCCGCCACCACCCAGCGCTCGCCCTCGAGGCGATAGACCTCGAGTGTGCGCAGGATGGGGTCGACGAGCCAGAGGTGACCGACCTGTTCGCGCGCGTAGACGCGCATCTTGCGGCCGCGGTCGATCGCGCCCGTCGACGGCGAAACGACTTCACATGCCCAATCAGGCGCCTGCACGAAGGCGGCGACGTTCGGCAGCACCGGCATGCGATCACGCCGCCAGCCGGAGAGATCCGGGACGATGATGTCGGCACCGAGGTGCAGCTCGGGCTCGTAGAGGATCCACCAACCACCCGGTTCATCGGCGCCACCGGGAGGTCGGTCGAACAGTCCGAAGATATCGCTACCGACAGCCGACGCGGCGCGCGCATGCGGCGACGCGGGACGCGGGCTGGTGAACAGCTCGCCGTCGATGATCTCGGCGACCAGGTGCTCGGGCACCTTGACGAGATCGTCGTAGGTTGCGCGCCGGCGTGGATCCGCCACGTCGCGGACCATAGCACGGCGGCGCGCGCGTTCCATCACTACTCGTAGCTACCGCGCGACCGACGCGGCTGCGTGGCGGCTCCGCGGGTCCCGCGACCGACTACTACGACAGCACGCCGCCCGCGCCCACCACGTGCTCGGCGATGCGCGTGCGCGCGTCGACGACGCCGAGCGGGACGAACGACAAGAGGTGCGCGACGTTCGGCGAGGTGGCGCTCGAGATCGGCGCCGTCGGTGTCGTTGGCGAACAGCCGGCGCGCGTTGGCGGTGAGACGGTCGGTGGCGTCGGCGAGGAAGACCGTGAGCAGGTCGCGCTCGAACTTGACCTTCTCGTCGCCGCGGCGGCGGATCAGCTTGAAGGTGCGCGCGACCGCGCTTTCCATCGCGTAGAGGTCGATGATCATGTCCGCGAACATCTCGAGATGCTGCTGCTTGCGCCCGACCTCGGCCGGCTCGCGCTGCAGGAGCAGCCGGGTGGTGTAGGCGACCAGGCGCTTGGCGTGATCGACGGCATCCATCTCGCGCGCCAGCGAGCCCTCGGGCGACGCGACGTGGCCGTTGCCGCTCGCCAGATCGGCCTCCACCTGCTGCATGAACTCGAGCATCGGCAGGCCCTGCGTCATCACGCGCTTCATCAGTGTGGCGGGAATGAGCAGGCGGTTGATCTCGTTGGTCCCTTCGAAGATGCGGTTGATGCGGGAATCGCGATAGTGGCGCTCGATCGGATAGTCGGCGACGAACCCGTAGCCGCCGAGCATCTGCAGTGCCTCGTCGACGACGAAGTCGAGCGTCTCGGTGCCGAACACCTTCACGATCGATTGCTCGATCGTGTACTCCTCGATCGCCTTGATGACCTGCGCGTCGTAGTCCGCTGCCGCGGGGTCGAGACGCGCGATGCGGTCGTCGATCAAGCCCGCGGTGCGATAGCTGAGCGAGTTGGCGACGAAGATGCGCGCCGCCATGTCGGCGATCTTGCGCTGGATGGCGCCGAACTCGACGAGCGGCGTCTGGAACTGCCGGCGCTCGCTCGCGTACTTGACCGCGAACTCGAGACACTCGCGCGCCGAGCCGAGCGCGCCGGCGCCGAGCTTCAAGCGTCCGATGTTGAGGATGTTGAACGCGATCTTGTGGCCGTGGCCGATCGCGCCGAGCAGGTTCTCGGCCGGCACCACCGCATCCTCGAGGATGAGCTGGCAGGTGGACGATCCTTTGATGCCGAGCTTGTGCTCCTCGGCGCCGACGCTCACCCCGGGTGTGGCGCGCTCGACCAGGAAGGCGGTGAGCTTGTCGCCGTCGACCTTGGCGAAGACGGTGAAGAGATCGGCAAACCCGCCGTTGGTGATGAACTGCTTCACGCCCGTCAGGCGATAGCTGCGACCGTCCGGTGTCGGAATGGCGCGGGTCTTGGCGCCGAGCGCGTCGCTCCCCGAGCCCGGCTCGGTGAGCGCGTAGGCCGCGATCATCGCGCCCGACATGAGATGTGGAAGGTAACGGCCTTTCTGTTCGTCGGTGCCGTAGAAGAGCAGCGGCAGCGTGCCGATGCCGGTGTGTGCGCCCCAGGCGACGGAGAAGGAGGCGAGCTTGAAGCTGCGCTCACCGAGCAGCATCGAAGCGGCCTTCGAGATGCCGAGGCCGCCGTGCTTCTCGGGGATGTCGAAGCCGAGGAGTCCGAGCGCGCCGGCCTTCTCGAGCAACGAGCGCATCAGTCCCGGCGTCTGTGCCTCGATGGCGTCGGTGTGCGGCAGGACGTCGCGACGGACGAAGGTTTCGGCGACGTCGGCGATGTCGCGATCGTCGCTGGTCAGATCCTCGTAGGTGAAGAGGTCGCGGACGGTTCGCCCGACGAGGAAGCTGCCGCCACGGATGTCGCCGTTGTCGATCATCGTGCGGCTAGGTGAGCAACGCCCGTGCCATGCGAAGTGCCTGGCACGCCAGCCCAAGTGAGCCAAATCGCTCCGCAAATCTTCCGGCGTCTCGACCTGCCGATCTTGCGACGCTGCAAGGCTCACCCGTCCCGCAAGGCGCGATGCTGCCATGCGATCGGCCGGTGACCGCGGACGGCGCGCTCTTTCAACGGCCCGGCTCATCCCCTATGAAAGCCGCCGCGGCGAACACTCGGGAGAAGAGGAGGCGACGATGCAGGCTCTCAGCCGAAACACGGACACGATCTACGGTGCGCTGCGCATGATCGCGGGGCTCATGTTCGCCTGCCACGGCGGACAGAAGGTGCTCGGGTTGTTCGGCGGGGCGCCGCCGGAAGCTCCGGCGTTCATCATCTGGACCGCGGGCACGATCGAGCTCGTCGGCGGTCTGCTGATCGGCATCGGACTCTTCACCACCATGGCGGCGTTTCTTTCGAGCGGCCTGATGGCGTTCGCCTATTTCATGGGGCACCAGTCGAAGGGCCTGCTGCCGATCCAGAATGGCGGCGAGCTGGCGGTGCTCTACTGCTGGCTCTTCCTCTACATCGCGGCGCGCGGCGCCGGTCCGCTCAGCATCGAGGGGAATCGCGGGGGTTGACGACCGGCGGGCCGCGAGGCCCGCTACTAGAGGACCCCGAAGAAGCCGGCCTGCGCGGCGATCCAACACCCGAGTGCGATGGTGGCGGTTCCGAGCGCGCCCTCGAGGCCGCGCCGGAACCCGCCGAACCGGCGCGCCGAGATCCCGAGCGGCCACGAGATCGCGAGCGAGAGCGTCATCATTCCGACCACCGAGCCGAGCCCGAAGAGCAGCAAGTAGGTGAACGCCTGAGCCGCTGACCTGGTCGCCTGGGCGGAGACCAGCACCAGCGCCGCGGTGCCCGCGAGCCCGTGCAGGGTGCCGACCAGGAGCGCCTTCAATTCGAAGCCGCCCGCGTGCCCGTGCTCGTGTGGCGACGTGTCGTGGGCTGTCTCACCCGCGTGCGAATGGGCGTGGAGGTGGCGCCGTCCTCCGTGGCTGTGGACGTGGAAATGGACGCGTTTCTGTCGCATGCGTCGCAGCACGTCCGCGCCGAGCACGATCAGCACGATGCCAATGGCGCCCTCGAGCCCCTGCTCGAGCGAAGCCGGCACCGAGAGGCCGAGCGCGATCACGATCGTGCCGGCGGCGAGGATCGCGCCCGCGTGTCCGATCCCCCAGAGCCCCGCGAGTCTCACATGGTCGCGCAGTGACGCCGAGCGCGTCGCCAGCGATGCCACGGCCGCCACGTGATCGGCTTCGAGGGCATGCTTCATGCCGAGAAAGAAGCCGAAGAACAGCAGCGAGGTAGTCACGCGTCGACATGATCACGATCCGCATCCGACTGCCAGTGCTCAGGAGGCGCTTCCGGTCGCGAGTGAGCTCGACTGCCTAGCGCGCCATCCTCGCCATCACCTCGCCGGCGAAGCGTTCGCCGAAGCCCGGGCCCGAGAAGCCCGGCGAGAGGATGTAGTGGGAGATGCCCCATTCGCGCTCGCGCCGGCGGAGCTCGGCGACGCAGTCGTCGGGCGTGCCGATGAGTGCGAGGGGCATGCGCAGAACCTGCTCGCCGTTCAGGCCGAAAAGGCCGCCGATGCCACCTGCGAAGTCGAGCGCGGACTCGCGCGAATCGACCAGGGTCGCGATGAAGATCGTCGACGAGAGGGTGACGGCGGCGGGATCGCGCCCCGCGGCCTCGATCTCGGTGCGCAGGAAGTCGAGCTTGGCGCGAAACCCCTCGTCGGTGACCTTGGCGACCTCGCGCGGATCGATGGTGCCGACGTGGCCGCTCGCCGAGACCACGTTCACGATGTCGGCTTCGCGCGCGGCGATGCGGAGCAGCCCCTTGCCGCCGCCGCCGAGCATGACCGGCGGGTGCGGCTTCTGCACCGGCTTCGGCACCGAGATCGCGTCACGGAGATGATAGAACTCGCCGTCGAAGGTGGTGTGCTCCGAGGTCCAGAGCGCCTTGATCACCCGGATGGCCTCGTCGAGCATGCGCAGGCGCGGCTTGATGTCGGGAAACGGCACGCCCGTCATCTCGAACTCCGCCCGCGTCCACCCCGAGCCGATACCGAGGATGGCGCGCCCCGCGCTCAGATGATCGAGCGTGGTCGTCACCTGCGCCGTCGTCGCCGGGTGCCGGAAGAGATTGCAAAGCACCAGCGCCCCGACCCGCACGCGCGTGGTCGCGGCGGCGACCGCGCCCAGCATGGTCGTCGCTTCCCACGCCGGCATCTGGTCGTCGAGCGCGCTGCCGTCACGCCGCTCGTACGCGAAGTGATCGGGCACGTAGACGGCGGCGTATCCCAATGCCTCGGCTTGCTTCGCCATGGCGATGATGTCGGAGGCCGGAGAGGCCGCGAGCTGCAGTCCGAAGTCCATCGGCCCGGTATGCGCGTCTCGCGGCTCCGAGTAAAGCGGGCCTGGACACGGGCTCGCCCGAGGGCTCAAGTGCTCGCGTGCTCCTCGTCGACCTCGTCCGTACGTCGCACGCGGTGGGCGCGACGCGCGCCCGGCTCGCGAAGATCGCCGCGCTCGCCGAATGCCTTCGCCGGCTGGGGCCCGAGGAGATCACGAGCGGCGTTTCCTTTCTGGCCGGCGAGGCGCGGCAGCGACGGTTGGGGGTAGGGTACGCGAAGCTCGCGGCGCTGCGCGGCACGCCGCCGGCCGGCGAGGCCACCCTCACGCTCATCGAGGTCGACCGCGCTCTCGAGCGCTTGGCCGCGATCGCCGGCCGGGGGGCGCACGTCGAGCGTGAGAGCGCGCTCGCTGCGCTTCTCGGTCGCGCCACCGCCGACGAGCAGGCCTTCCTGGTACGGCTCCTGCTCGGCGAGCTCCGCCAGGGGGCGTTGGAAGGGATCATGGCGGACGCGATCGCGCGCGCCGCCGATCTTCCCGCGGCAGCGGTACGCCGCGCCGCGATGCTGAGCGGCGACCTGGCGGAGGTCGCGCGCGCCGCGCTGAGCGAAGGCGGAGCGGGCCTGGCGCGGTTCTCGCTCGATCTCTTCCGCCCGATCGCGCCGATGCTGGCGCACACCGCCGGCGACGCCGCCGACGTGCTGGCGAAATGGGGTCAGGCGGCGCTCGAGTTCAAGCTCGACGGCGCACGCATCCAGGCGCACCGGTCCGGCGACGACGTCCGGGTATTCTCGCGCACCGGAAACGACGTGACCGCCTCGCTGCCGGAGGTCGTCGACGCCGTCGGCGCGCTTCCCGTCCGCGAGGTCGTGCTCGACGGCGAGGCGATCGCGCTCACGCCGGCCGGTCGTCCCCAGCCGTTTCAGGTCACCATGCGCCGCTTCGGGCGGAAGCTCGACGTCGACCGTCTGCGTGCCGAGCTTCCGCTCGTGCCGGTCTTCTTCGACTGCCTCTACCTCGACGGGTCGGCGCTGATCGATCGACCGAACGCCGAGCGCGTCGCCGGGCTCGACGCGCTCCTCACCCCACCGCATCGGATGCGTCGTACGCTGGCGGCCGGCGTCGAGGAGGTCGAGGCTTTTCTCGACCAGGCGCTCACCGCCGGGCACGAAGGGTTGGTGCTGAAGGCACCCGACGCGCCGTACGAAGCGGGCCGGCGCGGCGCGAGCTGGCTCAAGCTCAAGCCGGCGCACACGCTCGATCTGGTCGTGCTGGCCGTCGAATGGGGCAGCGGCCGGCGCTCAGGATGGCTCAGCAATCTCCATCTCGGAGCCCGCGACCCGGCGCGCGGTGGCGTGGGCGATGCTCGGCAAGACGTTCAAGGGCATGACCGACGAGATGCTGGTGTGGCAGACCGAGAAGCTGCAGAGCCTGGCGCTCGGGCGCGAGGGCCACGTCGTACACGTCCGCCCCGAGCTGGTCGTCGAGATCGCCTTCGACGGCATCCAGGCGAGCCCGCACTACGCCAGTGGGCTCGCGCTGCGCTTCGCGCGCGTGAAGCGCTATCGCCTCGACAAGCCCGCCGACGAGGCCGATACGATCGACACCGTGCGCGCGCTCTACGCGCGCCAGCAGGGCTCGTCGCCGAGCTGACGCGCGCAGCATTCGAGGGCAGACGTCCGGTCCGCCGCTAGAAAAGCTGTATCAAAATCAGAATTTCGCCGATCGAGCCGATGGCGAAGACGATGGTCCGCAGCACCGGGATCCCGGCGATGTAGACGAGCAGGTGCAGAATCCGCGAGATGAGGAACAGCTCGGAGCCGAGCGCGGTCATGCCGTTCGCCTTGCCGGCGACGTGCGCGACCAGCACCAGCACCGCGAACGGCGCGAGGTTCTCGACCAGGTTCATGTGCGCCCGCCGTGTCCGCTCCACCCAGGGTGCGACCTTGAGTGGCGTGTCGCGGTTGCCGAATCCCCAGGTGCTGCCGCCGGGCGTCTGCACGAGACCAACCAGCGAGATGTTCGGGATGAACACGCAGAGAAACGCCGAGGCCACCAGCATCCACAGATCGATCGTCATGTCCCCTCCTTGTGCAATGGCACCACTTTCCCCGGTACCGCCGTGGTGTTGCTGGAGTCAGCCGCCGCATCGACGGCCGCCGCGACGGCGTGCGCTCCACGATCGGCGGCTGCGCTCGCGGCCTGCGCCTCTCTCACCCGCACCTGCTCGTCCAGGCGCCGGCGCGCCGCGAGCACGCGCTTCGCGTCGCGATAGCCCGCCTCCATCAGGCTGCGGTTCTTGCGCGGATAGGCGTTGAAGACGTGCAGCGGGCCGAAGCCGCTGTACTGCTCGCCCGGCTCGATGACGATGACCGGGACGCCGTGGAAGCGGCCGTCCTCCATGCGCGCGTAGAGGTAGCCCATGTTGCCGATCGTGCGCCACATGACGTCGATGAAGCGCTGCACGAAGTCGGCGATGGAGCGGAAGCGGCCGCTGGTACGGCAGCTCGCTCGCGATCGGCGCGAGCAGGTAGATCTCGGTGGCGCCGAGCCCGATGGCGTGCTCGAGCGGCATGTTCCAGGCGAAGCCGCCGTCGACGAACCAGTCGCCGCGGAACTGCATCGGGGGGAAGAGCAGCGGGAATCGCGTAGCCGGCGCGCGCGATGGTGCGGAGCTCGCGCCAGGTCGCGCAGTCGCTCTTGCCGTACACCTCGCCGCGTCCGCGCGAGAGATTGAGCAGGATGAACTCGAGCTCGAGGCGGCTCTCGAAGATCTTCGGGAAGTCGATGTGCTCCTCGATCGCGCTCGCCAGACGGTCCATCGAGAAGAGCGAGAGGCCGAGCACCGGGTTGTGCCGCAGGCTCGGCGAGAAGATGCGCGGCAGCGAGCGGAACTCGTGCCAGGCCTGCTCGAGCCCGGCGACGCCGCCGGAGGCGTAGCAGCAGGCGTTGATGACGCCGATCGAGCTGCCGACGATGGCGTCGGGCTTGATGCCCTGCTCCTCGAGGTACTTGAGGGCGCCGACGTGATGGGCGCCGAGCGCCGCGCCGCCGCCGAGGATGAACACCCGCTTCTGCCGTCGCGCCATGGCTAGAAGAACCAGCTCCGGCGCTGCTGCAGGCCGTCGCTGGATCATCTCGTTGATCCGCTCCTTCACCTGCTCCACCTTGCGCATGATCATCTCGTCCTCGTCGTTGGGATTGCCGCGGAACTCCATCGGCTCGCCGAAATAGATGTGGTAGCGCACCGGCAGCGGGAAGAAGTTGAGCAGCAGCGGGATACGCGGGCATGCCGAGCAGGCGCGCGAGCGGCATGAAGTTGCCGAACGACGGCGCCTGCTCCTCGGAGCCCACCACCGCGACCGGCACGATCGGCGTGTTGGTCTGCAGCGCGAGCCGCATGAAGCCGAGCCGAACTCTTGCAGCTGATAGCGCTGGCTGAACGGCTTGTTCATGCCGCGCACGCCCTCGGGGAACGCGATCACCGCTTCGCCGTGCTCGAGGATGTCGACGCAGTTCTTGGGCGTGCCGACGACCCCGCCGCTGCGCGCCATGAAGACGTTGAAGAAGGGGATGGTCGGCAGCCAGTACTCGCCCATGCCGCGCAGCGGGCGCGGCGGGTCGGCTTCGAGCACGGTGGCGGTGCCGATCATGCAGGCGTCGATCGCGATCTGCCCGGCGTGGTTGCCGATGATGAGCATGCGGCCCGGCGGCAGGTTCTCGATGCCGTAGGTCTTGACCCGGAAGTAGTACTTGTAGAAGAGCGCGAACACGAGCAGCGTGCGCCGCGCCACGTCGACGTTCAGGCCCCAGGGATCGTAGCCGTAGCTGTTGAGCTCGAGCGGCGCCTTGGCGATGCGATCGCGGATCTCGTGGTTGAGCTCGCGCAGGAACCGCGGCGCGAGACTCTCGAAGATGCCGCCGGCGAGCGCGTTCAAGGTCTCGAGCGAGCCGTTCACCAGCTCGACGGTCTCTTCGGTCAAGCCGCCGATGCGTGTCGTCGGCGGCGGGGCGTGGGCGGCGCCGCGGTGCGGCCCGCGGCGGCCGGCGTCGCTGGTCGGAGGGGGGATCGGAGCTGTCGATGATCGACGACATGTCAGTGGCGCACGCTGCTGAAGGTCTCTTCGAGACTGAAGAGCGGCTTGAACTCGGTGGCGTCGGCGAAGCGACGGCCGTCGATGGTGCACGGGTATTTCACGAAGTCGATCGCCGCGCTCGGTAGGTGGTAGAGCCCGAAGCGGAACAGCCTGTCGATGGTCCCGCGCGCCACCGGCTCCGGCAGCGGCACGGGGCGGCCTCCGGTCTCGCGGATGGCGACCTTGAGCGGCACCGCGCCCGGGCCGGCGACGTTGAAGATGCCGCGCAGGCCGGTCTCGAGGGTGCGCGCGATCGCCTCCGCCAGGTCCTCCTCGTGGATGAACTGCATCATCGGATTGAAGCCCATGACGGTCGGCACGTAGCGCAGCTTCAGATAGCCGCCGATCGCGCTGTGGACGTAGTAGCCGAGCGTGTTGACCGGACGGAGGATGGCGGTGGCGATCTCGGGGTACTTCCACAGGAAGGTGGTGCAGAGCGTATCGACCTCGGCGAGATCGCGGATGTCGGGGTAGTGGCGGCTCACGTTCAGCGCCGTGTCCTCGTCCATGTAGTACGGGTTCTCGGGCAGCGCGCCGTACACGTACGAGCTCGAGAGCACCACCAGCTTCTTCACCTCGTAGCGCGCGCAGCACTCGAGCAGACGCTTGGTGCCGAGGACGTTGATCTCGTGGCGGACCATCGGATCGGTGCGGAAGTGACGGACGAAGGCGAGGTGCACCACCGCCGTCGGGCGCTCGCGGCGAAAGATGTCCTCGAACTTCTTCTTGCGGAGATCCATGGTGTGGACCGCGACCTGATGGGGATGGCCTTCCCACGCCATGCGATCGACGCCGCTGACGTCGAACTGGGAGGCGACGCGTTTGGCGACCAGGCGGCCCTGGCCTCCCGCAATGCCGGTGATGAGGAGCCGATCCATCAGCCGAGAAGCCGGCGCTTCCACCCTGAACGAAAGAGCAGATTGAGGGCGCGGCTGAAGAGACGCTGCTTGCCCGCCGACGATGGATACCAGAACAGCTCGCTCTTCATGCCGAACCGGTCGATCACCACGGTCTGCTGATGGCAGTACTTGCGGATCCCCTCGGCGCCGTGACGGCGGCCGAGCCCGCTTTCCTTGCGGCCGCCCATGGGTGCGTCGACCATCAGATAGTTCACCAGGCAATCGTTGACGCACACCGCTCCGGACTCGAGACGGCGGGCGATCACTCGTCCCTTGGCGGCGTCTTTGGTCCAGACGCTGGCGGCGAGGCCGTAGGGAGAGTCGTTGGCGAGACGGATCGCTTCCTCGGCGTCACGCACCTTCATGACCGGGATGGTCGGTCCGAAGGTCTCGTCGCGCATCGCCGTCATGTCGTTGGTGACGTCGACGAGGACGGTGGGCTCGTAGAAGAAGCCGGGGAGGTTGGGATTGCGCCGTCCGCCGGTCAAAGCCTTGGCGCCGTGGGCGAGGGCGTCGCAGACGTGGCTCGCGACCTTTTCGAGCTGCGGCGGGAAGGTCATCGAGCCGATGTCGACGTCGGCATCGGAGGCGCCCTGGCGGATTGCCTGCACCTTCTCGACCACCTTGGCGACGAACTGATCGTAGACCGGCTCTTCGACGTACACGCGCTCGACCGAGATGCAGACCTGCCCGGAGTTCACCAGCCCGCCCCACACCGCGGCATTGGCGGCGCGCTCGATGTCGGCGTCGCGCAGCACGATCATCGGATCCTTGCCGCCGAGCTCGAGGGTGACCGGGATCAAGCGCTGCGCGGCGCGCTCGGCGACCTTCTTGCCGGTGGCGACGCTGCCGGTGAAGTGGATCATGTCGACGAAGTCGCAGAGGTCGCTGCCGGTCGCGCCGAGGCCGGTGACCACCTGCAGGAGCCCGTCGGGAAACCCGGCGGCGGTGGCGAGCTCGACACCGAGCAAGGCCGAGAGCGGCGTCACCTCCGAAGGCTTGATCACCACCGCGTTGCCCGCCATCAGGGCGGGGAGCGCGTCACCGATCGTGAGGCTCAGCGGGAAGTTCCACGGGCCGATGATGCCGACGACGCCGACCGGCAGATAGCCCGAGGTGACGCGCTTGGTCTTCAAGAGATGCGGCCGGATGGTCTGCTCGGCGAGGAACCCTTCGGCGCGCTTCGCCCAGAAACCGATGGCGTCACATACGTAGAACAGCTCGACACTGAAGGCGTCGGCGCGCGGCTTGCCGGTCTCGCTGGTGAGCACATCGGCGACGCGCTCCTTGTTGTCGATGAGGACGTCGCGATAGCGCAGGAGCAGGCGCGCCCGCTCGCGGAAGCTCGTCGCCGCCCACGCCCGCTGTGCCCGCCGCGCCCGCTCGACGGCGGCCGCCACCTGGGCACGGTCCTGGATGGGCACCTCGGCGACCCGTTTGCCGGTCGAGGGATTGACGATCTCGATCGCCGTCGGGGCGCTTGGCTGTGCTACGGCCATGGGTTGCGACATCCGGTACCCTCACTTTCGCGGGCGCCGATTGTAGGGGCAAGCTGGGCGCCGAGGCAAACTGCGGGGGCTGCTGCGACAGGACGTTGCGAAGCCGCGTCTCGATGCGCTAGTGCCTCCTCGCGCCGCTTCTCCGGCGCCCATGATGCTCGCCCTCGGACGCCCCCATTGAGGTCTCGGCCCGCGCGCGGGCGACACGTCGTGTCGCCGCGCCTCCTCCGCCTGCTTGCGCTCGTCGCCACCCTGCTCGCCGGCGTGGGCGCGACGGTTGAGCGGGCACGCGGCGGCAGCGCAGAGTTACCCGCGAAGGCCCGCCCGCCGGCGTGGGCGGTCACGCCTCGACCAGGGCGTCCACTGGCTCAGGACACCCGCCGGCCAGCGCTTCTATTCGAAGGGCGTGAACGTCGTGCACGGCGCGGCCGAGACCGCCAAGAGCCGCCAGGGGCTCGCGTACTACTGGCGGCGCTTCTATCCTTCCGAGGCGCGTTGGCGCGCGGCCGTGGAAGCGCAACTGCTGCGCTTCGGCTTCAACACCCGCGGCGCGTGGTCCGATCCGTCGCGCGCGTTCACGCTGCCTTTGACGGTCGAGCTCGACCTCGGGCGTCTCGCGAAGCTGCACTGGTTCGATCCCTTCGATCCCGCGGCCGAGGAGACGACACGGCGCTGGGCCGCGCAGCTCACGGCGGAACATCACGGCGACCCGCGCCTGATCGGCTACTTCACCGACAACGAAGCCGGTTGGTGGAACAGTCCGCTCTTCCTCTGGTACCTGAAGGCGGGCTTCGACAATCACACCAAGCGCGCGCTCTGGCAGCTCCTCCATGATCACTACCAGGGGCATTGGAAGAATCTGCTCGCCGACTGGGTGCCCGACGCCGCCACCCACGGTTTCGACGATCTGAAAAAGGCCGGGGCCGCCCTCAAGCTGCGTCCCGGTGGGCGTGGCATCGGCCTCATCGACCGCTTCACCCATCTCTGCGCGCGCCGCTACTACACGCTCGTCCACGACGCGCTGCGCGCCGCTCACCCCGAGGCGCTCATTCTGGGCGATCGGCTGCCGCTCTACTACGACCAGGACGCGGTGCGGGCGATGGCGGACCTGGTCGACGTGGTTTCCACCAACTACAACGTCGACGTCGAGGACGGCTGGGTCGCGCCGTACTACTTCGAGGGCCTGCAGCGCTTGACCGGCAAGCCGGTCCTGGTGAGCGAGTTCTTCTTCGCCGCCGACGAGAATCGCAGCGGCAACCTCAACCTCGGACACCTCATGACCGTCGCGACGCAAGCCGAGCGCGCGCGCGGCGCCGCCCGCGCCCTCGAGAGCTTCGCGCGCTTTCCCAACGTCGTCGGCACGCACTGGTTCCAGTACACCGACGAGCCCTTCGGCGGACGAGGCGACGGCGAGGACTTCAACATGGGACTGGTCGATACCTCCAACCGGCCGTACCGCGATCTGACCGACGCGTTTCGTCGTGTGAACCCGCGACTCGAAGACCTGCACCGCGGCAGTCGCTTCGCGAGCGCGCCGCACGACACGCGCCAGCACATGGCCGCGTCTGGCGCGCGCGATCGACCTCGCCGACGGCTCACTCGTGGATTGGGACAAGGCGGACACCCGGATCGTCGGCTTCGAAGCGCCGTCTCCCGACGTGCCGTTCGCCGACGTGCACGCCGCGTGGGCGCCCGCCGGGCTCTATCTCGCGATCCTCGCCAGCAACTACGTGGACCTGGATCTCCTCGACTACCGGGGCGAGTTTCCGCTTTCGGAAACCTTTCAGCTTCGCCTGACCGTCGAGGGCGAAAGCAGACGTGACGAGCTGGTCATCGCGCTCGCGCCGCGGCCGAGCGCCCGGTTCGCCGACCGCGTGGAGATCGTGCCGCGACTCTATCGCGCCCGCGACGGCGAGGCGGTCGAGCCTCTTCCCGAGGCCGGGCGGGTCGCGAAGCTCGAACGGCCGATCCCGCACATCGCGCTCGAGGCCTTCCTCCCGGCGGCCCTGCTGGGCGCCGAGCGTCTCGATCCCGGTCTGCGGCTTCGCATGCGGATCGAGATCCTGAGCTTCTATCGCGAGCGCAGGATGACCTGGTCGGGCCCGGTCACACTCGTGAATCGAAGGGATCGCTAGGAGAGCGGGCCGGCGCGCGATGGCGAGCGCCGGTACGGACCGGCGCGGCTAGACCGCCTTCAGGTGGCGGATCGGGCGCCGTTGCGGCTGCCGGGGGAGTCGTCTGAGCGGGCGGAAGGGCCCCGCCATGGAGCTCGCGATAGGCCTGCAGAAGCTCGTTCTGCGTCACGCTCGCTCTCTTCGGTCGCATAGCACCGGAAATAGAGCCGGCCGCCATGGGCGTGGAGCGTGCCGGGGGCGTCGAGCTGCCGGGTGAGCGTCGCGACCAGGCTCTCCGGGGCAGCCCCGATGAAGAGCACGGTACGCACGAGCGTTGCGACTTCGAAGACTCCCGGGCTGTCCGGCAGCGCGGCGACCTCTGCCTCGACCAACGGATGCCACGCTGAGAAGGCGATCGTCATGTCTTCACCCTGTTCCGACAGCGCAACGAGGAGCAACGCGTGTGCCATTGCGAGACGACGAGAAACCCATCGCTTTTGCCGAGAGCAGCCTTGCACGTGGCACATTTCCGGCAGCGGCGCCACGAAAGTGATGCGCAGACGACGGGTGGCAGCACGCTCACGCCGGCTCGACGAGCGTGAGCCGTACTCCGTGGGCGGCCGCGGGATCGATCCGGACCACCCGCCGACCGCTGACGCGCTCAGTGACACAGCGCACGCCGGCCTTC
Organism: uncultured delta proteobacterium; assembly: GCA_963846105.1. Taxonomy (GTDB): domain Bacteria; phylum Desulfobacterota; class Binatia; order UTPRO1; family UTPRO1; genus CAWJUT01. The sequence continues at coordinate 126,544 of CAWJUT010000016.1, read as the reverse complement.
TCGAGCGACTCGAGCGCGTCGTCGAGGCTCGCGACCTCGAGACAGAGAGCCGCCATACCCTCACCCGTTGCTGTGAGGGCATCAGCCAGCGGGGTCGCCGCGGCCGGGCGTACGAACTCGATCGTGGCCTGGCCGACGGTGAGCGCTGTTGCACTCTCCGGGGCGGCTCCGGAGCCGGCTGCCGCCGCCCCGAGCGCGCCGACCGTGGCGTCGCGGAAGCCGAAGGACTCCCGGAAGGTCGCCCGGGCCCGGGCCGCGTCCGGGGTCAACACGGTGACGTGATCGATGCGCTGCGTCTTCATGGTTGCGCGTATTCGACCAGCACGCCGTGCGTGGACGACGGGTGCAGAAAGCAGATCATGCCCGCCAACCCTGGCCGGGGTTGCTGATCGATCAGCTTGATACCCTTGGCGCGCGCCGCTTCGAGGTCGGCGGCGACGTCGGCGGTGGCGAAGCAGAGGTGGTGCAACCCCTCACCGCGTTTGGTGAGGAACTTGCCGATGCCGCTGGTCTCCGAGAGCGGCTCGAGGAGCTCGATCTCGCTCTCGCCGATCGTCAGCAGCGCCGCCCGCACACCCTGGTCCTGGACCGTGGCGACCTTGTGGACCGGGAGGCCGAGGACGTCGCGCCAGAAGCCGTACGCCTGCTCGAGGTTCCGGACGACGATCCCGACGTGGTGGATGCGTGAAAGCATCGCTCAGGTGGGATTGCCCACCAGCCAGTCGTTGGGCGTCGGCGGATTGGTCGAGTAGTCGTAGAAGCCTTTGCCGGTCTTGCGCCCGAGAAAGCCAGCCAGCACCAGACGGCGTAGCAAGGGCGGCGGCGTGAGCCGCGACTCGCGGTACTCCTCATGGAGGTTCGAGGCCATGTGGAAGACGATGTCGAGACCGATGAAGTCGGCGAGCGCGAGCGGGCCCATCGGATGATTCGCGCCGAGCTGCATCGCCGAATCGAGCGCGGTGATCGAGCCGAGGCCTTCCTGCAGCGTCCGGATCGCGTCCACCATGTAGGGCGTGAGGAGACGATTCACGACGAAGCCGGTGAAGTCACGCACCACCACGCCCGTCTTCTGCAGCTTCTGCACGAAGGCCTGCGCAGCGCCGAGCACGGCCGCCGCCGGTGCGCACCGTGGGCACGATCTCCACCAGCTTCATCACCGGCGCGGGATTGAAGAAGTGCAGGCCGATCACGCGCTCGGGCCGGCGCGTGGCTTCGGCGAGCGCGGTGACCGAGAGCGTCGAGGTATTGGTGGCGAAGATGCCGCCCTCGCGCACCACGTCCTCGAGCCGTCCGAAGAGACGCTTCTTCTCCTCCATGTCCTCGACGATCGACTCGATGACCAGATGGCACTCGGCGAGATCGTTGATGCGGTTGCTGCACTCGATGCGGCCGAGCGCCTCATCCAGCTCCTGCTGGGTACAGCGCTTCTTCTCGACGTCACGCGCCAGCGCCTTCGCGATCTTCTGCTTGCCGGCGTCGACCGGACCGTCGGTCATTTTGAAGAGCACGGTCTCCAGGCCGGCGCGTGCCGCAAGCTGCGCGATCCCCGTGCCCATCTGGCCACTTCCAATGACGGCGACGCGTTGAATCTCCATCAGTCTCTCTCCTTGCTCGGTCTCAGCGGCAGACCTTGGTCTTGTGCGCCGCTTCCGCGACGGCGGTGGCGACGCGGCGTGCGACCTGCGTGTCGAGCGGGTCGGGCAGGATACGCTCGGGGGTAGGCTCGATCACGTAGCCGGCGAGCGCGAAAGCGGCCGCGATCTTCATGTCGTCGTTGATGACGGTCGCGCCGGCGTCGAGCGCGCCGCGGAAGATGCCGGGAAACGCCAACACGTTGTTGATCTGGTTCGGGAAGTCGCTGCGCCCCGAGCCGACGACCGCGGCGCCGGCGGCGCGCGCGTCCTCGGGCATGATCTCGGGCACCGGATTGGCCATCGCGAATACGATCGGGTGCGGGGCCATCGACGCGATCATCGCGTGGTCGACGAGGTTCGCCTGCGAGAGCCCGATGAAGACGTCGGCGCCGGCGAGGGCGTCGCGCAGCTTGCCGACGAGCTGGCGGCGATTGGTGGTCTGCGCGAGCTCGGCCTTGTGGGGTTCAGATCGGTCCGCCCGCGGTGGATGATGCCCTTCGAGTCGCAGAGGATCACGTCCTTGACGGGCGGGCAGAGCGCTTTGCGGCCGCAGTCGACGAGCAGGCGCGTGCAGGCGAGCGCCGAAGCGCCGCTGCCGTTGAAGACCACCGTCACCTCGTCGAGACGCTTGCCCGTCACTTTCAGCGCGTTCAGCACCGCCGCGAGCACGACGATGGCGGTGCCGTGCTGGTCGTCGTGGAAGACCGGGATGCCGATGTCCTGCAGGCGCGCTTCGATCTCGAAGCAGCGTGGCGACGAGATGTCCTCGAGGTTGATGCCGCCGAAGACCGGCGCGATGTGCTTCACCGCTTGCACGATCGCGTCGGTATCCTGGGTGGCGAGACAGATCGGGAACGCGTCGACGTCGGCGAAGGTCTTCAAGAGGATCGCCTTGCCTTCCATCACCGGCAGCGCCGCTTCCGGGCCGATGTTGCCGAGCCCGAGCACGGCCGAGCCGTCGGTCACGACCGCGACCATGTTGCGCTTGCAGGTGAGGTCGAAGACCCGTCGCGGATCACGCGCGATCTGCATGCAGACGGCGCCGACGCCGGGGGTGTAGGCGAGGCTCAGATCCTTGCGGGTCTCGAGCGGCCACTTGCTCTCGACGCTGATCTTGCCGCGCAGTCGCTCGTGGATCGCGATCGATTCTTCGTTCAGGTCCATCCTGCCTCTTGAATGCCGCGAAGGCCGGCAGTGCTCGTGTACCGGAGGGTACGGCGGGGACGCGGCCGCGGGGCGAAAAGGGTGGGGGATCCTACGACCTCGAATGCGGGTCGTCAACAATTCGGGCGGGCGCGTTTGGCGCGTGCTGCGACGCGATGATACACACCGGCTCGGCGGACCAGCCGATGACGAGAGACGCGAGCCCCGCCGCCGACGCCGCCACGACCATCCTCGAAGCTCTCGACGTGACCGTGCGCGAGGCGGTCGCCAAGACCGCTGCCCGCACGGGCGGCGGCCGCGACATCGACGCCTGCCAGGTGCAGTCGGAGCGGGTGGCGTACCTCGCCACCGAGGTCGAGGCGGCGCGCGCGCTGCACACCTATGCCCGCGAGCTTGCCGCGAGCGGCGCCCGCGATCCCGTGACCGACGACATGGCGCTGGTGTTCGCCTCCGAGGTCGCGAGCCGGGCGGGAGCGCAGATCGACGCGCACCTCGCGGACTTCGGGATCGACGCCAGCTTCTTGAGCGACACGCTCGGATCTCCGGCGGTACGCACCGCCATCCGCGAAGGCGTGCGCGACGAGCGCATCGCCTCGATCGGTCGCCAGCAGCTCGCCACCCGCGGGGTCAACAACTGTCCCATCGACGAGATCGCGGCGATGGCGCGCGACTCCGTCCGTCAGTTTGCGGCCACCGAGGTGGCTGCCGATCGCGGAGCGCATCCACCGCCACGACGACCTCGTGCCCGACGCGCTCATCAGCAAGATGGCCGAGCTCGGCTACTTCGGCATGGCGGTCCCCGAGGAGTACGGCGGCGGCGGCATGGGCAACCTGCGTGATGATCATCACCACCGAGGAGCTGTCGGCCGCGTCGCTCGCCGGCGCCGGCAGCTTGATCACGCGGCCCGAGATCCTCACCAAGGCGCTGCTCAAGGGCGGCACCGAGCGCGCAGAAGGAACGATGGCTGCCGCCGATCGCCGCCGGCGAGATCATGGTCGGCATCTCGGTGACCGAGCCCGACACCGGCTCCGACGTCGCCGTCGATCACCTGTCGCGCCGAGACGACGGCGAGGCGACGGTCAGCCGGGCTACGTCGATCAACGGCGCCAAGGCATGGTGCACGTTCGCCGGCCGCGCCGACGTGCTGGCGCTGCTCGCGCGCACCGACCCGAACGCGAAGCTCGGCGCGCAAGGGTCTCTCGCTCTTCATCGTGCCGAAGGATCGCTTCGACGGGCACGAGTTCGAGATGCGCCAGCCGGGCGGCGGCGTGTTGCACGGCAAGGCCGACGCCACGCCGGGCTACCGCGGCATGCACTCGTTCACGCTCGGGTTCGACAACTACTTCGTGCCGGCCGAGAACCTGGTCGGCGAGGACGGCGGAGCTGGGCAAGGGCTTCTATCTGCAGATGGCGGGCTTCGCCGCCGGCCGGCTTGCAGACCGGCGGCCGCGCCACCGGCCTCGCGCAGGCGGCGCTCGCAGCGCACGGCGGAGTACGCCAGCGATCGCAAGCAGTTCGGCAAGCCGATCGGCGAGTTCCAGCTGACGCAGTACAAGCTCGGCCGCATGGCGACGCACATCGCGGCCGCTCGCCAGCTCACCTACGCGGCGGCGCGTGCCGATGGACGAGGACGAGTCGATCGCGCTCGAGCCGGCGATGGCGAAGCTCTTCGCGTCCGACGTCGCGGTGTGGGTCACGCAGGAGGGGCAGCTTCTGCACGGCGGCTGGGGCTACGCCGAGGAGTTCCCGATCTCGCGCTACGTCGTCGACGCCACCGTGCTGCCGATCTTCGAGGGCGTGAAGCCGATCCTCGAGCTCAAGGTGATCGCGCGCACGTTGTTCGCGTAGCGGAAGCGCGACGCGGACGGCGTCGACTCAGAGCACGAGCCAGGTCGCGAGGCTCAGGAACAGCCCCATGCTCACCACGTCGGTCGCGGTGGTGAGAAAGATGCTCGACGCGGTCGCGGGATCGGCTCCGAGGCGGCGGAGCGTCATCGGGATGATCGCGCCCGCGACGCCGCTCACCGTGCAGCTCCCCATCATGGCGAGGAGCACGATGAACGCCAGCATGCCCGCCTCCGCCTTCCCCTGGTAGCGCGCGAGCAGGAACATGCCGAGGCCGGCCGTCAGCCCGACCAGCGTCCCGTTCAAGAGTCCGAGTGACGCCTCTTTCAGCACGACCATCTTCGCGCGCCCCGATTGCAGGTCGCCGAGCGTGATCCCACGCAAGGTGATCGCCAGCGCCTGGCACCCGGTGTTGCCGGATTGCCCGGCCAGCACCGGAAGGAACACCGCGAGCACCACGAGTTGATCGACGGTGTCCTCGAAGAAGCCGACGACGGCGGCGGCGATGAACGCGGTCAGGAGATTGAGCTGCAGCCAGGGATGACGAAAGCGCAGACTGCGAGGCCACGGGGTGCCGAGACGCTCCTCCTTCTCGACGCCGACCATCGCGCCCGGTTGCGCGCTGAGCTCGATCGCCTGATGCTCGAAGAGGCTTTGTCCGCGCACGATGCCCATGAGCCGACCGGACGCGTCGCACACCGGGTACACGGGAAGATGCCAGCTCATCGCCTCGCGCATGGCGTCGGCGATCGGGGTCTCCGGCCGCAACGCGAACGGGTCCTTCACCATCAGCTCGTGGATGGGTTGATCCTTGGCGGCGAACAGCAGCTCGCGGAAGACGAGCACGCCGAGGAGCTTCCCGTTCGGGTCGGCCACCCAGCCGTACGTCACCAGCGTCTTGCGCACGATCGGACGGAGCTGCTCGATCGTCTCGCCCGCGGTCTGATCCGGCCGCAGGATCGCGATCGGCGGGTCCATCAGGCGACCGACGCTGTCCTCGGGATAGGCGTGGTTGCGCGCCCACTGTTCGCCCAGACCCGCGGGCGCGGCGCGCAGGATCTGCTTGCGGCGGTCGTCGGGAAACTCCCAGAGGATCTCGTCCGCGACCGCCGGGTTCACGCGCACCAGGACCTGCACGATCACCGGGTCGGCTTCCGGCGCCAGCAGCTCGAAGGCCTCGTACGGTCCGGAATTGAGGACCGCTTCGCTGAGCTGCTCGACGTGCGCGGCGTCGATTCCCTGGTCGGCGCTCATGCGGATCATGGCGATGGGCGGCTACAGCTCGATGGCGTCCCGGCCCAGGCGCTTGACCAAAGCGCGGTCACCGGTTGCGAGACGCCAGCCCCTGAGGTGGGCGTGCGCGACGATGAGTCTGTCGAAAGGATCACGTGTCCATCCGAGGTCGAGTGCCGCCGTGAACCACGCAGTCGCCGAAGGATCGTCGAGTACCCAACGGTCGTCATCCGCCAGGTCAGCGATGCCGCCGTGCCGAACGCGCAGCCGTCCCGCTTCCACCAGGAACTGGAGCTCGAGCAAGGTGGCAGGTGAGACGTACATCCGGCCTGGAAGCTCGGAGAGCGGACGGCTGCGTCGGTGTCCACCTGCGAGCCAGAGCAGCGCGTTCGTATCGAGGAGTATCACTGCGTGCGACGCCGCGCCGAGAAACGGATGCCTTTTGGACCCCAGTTCCAGCTCCATACACCCTCGGCGACGGCGGGGTCGGTGATTTCGATCGCCGGTGATCGACGCGATCGCCTACGTTTGGCCGGGAGCGGCTCCAGTCTGAACTGCACCCTGCGCCGTTCGATCACCACCGGTTGGCCGCGCTCAGCCGCGTCGAGAAGGTCGGACAAATGCTGCCGCGCCTGGGAAGCCGTATAGCGCTTCATAGGTGTACATTGTACAAACTCATGGCATCCGACGCCATGCCGTTGTCGGTTCCAGGTGCGACGCCATCTCCCGTGAGCTAGAGCGGCAGCTCTTTCATCCCTTTGCGCGGCGCCCCCACCAGGCACGCCATGTTCCCGGCCGGATGGCGATTCTCGAACATCAGCTGGTGGGTCTTCGGGATGTCGGCGAAGCTGAAGGTCTCGCCGAGGCACGGATCGACCTTGCCGGCGACGACCAGATCGTTCAGTCCTTTGGCCTGGTCGTCGTTCGCGAAGTGCGAGCCCTGGAAGCGCTTCTGGCGCATCCAGAGATAGCGCAGGTCGACGACGGCGTTGTAGCCGGTGGTGCCGGCGCAGATCACCACCATGCCGCCGGTGTCGCAGACGAAGATCGACGTCGGCACGGTGTCCTCGCCGGGATGCTCGATGACGATGCGCGGGCTGCGCCGCTCGCCGAGGACGTCCCACAGCGCCTTGCCGAAGGCGCGCGCGCCCGCCGCCCACTTGTCGTACGCGGCGGTGTCCTTCCAGTGCGGCAGCATCCCCCAGTGATCGAACTTCTTGCGATTGATGCAGCCCTTGGCGCCGAGCTGCATGCAGAAGTCGAATCTTGTCCTCGCCCGAAACCACGCCGACCGGAATCGCGCCCTGCGCCTTGGCGATCTGCACCGCCATGCTGCCGACGCCGCCGGTTGCCCCCCAGACGAGCACGACGTCGTTCGGCTGCACGACGTGCGGCGGCCACGCCATCAGCATGCGGTAGGCGGTCGCGCCGACCAGCATGTAGGCGGCGGCCGCCTCCCAGGTGAGGTGCTTCGGCTTCGGCAGGCACTGATGCGCCTGCACCTTGGTGAACTGCGCGAAGCTCCCCCAGTTGGTCTCGTAGCCCCAGATCTGGAAGCTCGCGGCATACATCGGATCCTGGCCGGCCTTCACCAGCGGGTCGTTGCGGTCCCAGATCGCCGCAGTGGATGACGACCTCGTCGCCGACCTTGTGGGTCTTCACGTCGCTGCCGACCGCGTAGACGACGCCCGAGGCGTCGCTGCCGCCGATGTGGAAGCCGGTCGTGTCGCCGCCGCGCGCGTGCACCTTGACGACGTCGATCGGCACGCCGCGGGCCGCCCAGACGTTGTTGTAGTTGATGCCGGCCGCCATCACCGAGACCAGCACCTCGTCGGGCGCGAGCGTCGGCACCGGCACCTTCTCCACCTGGAACGCCTTCATCGGCTCGCCGAAACGGTCCGGCCGGATCACCTGCGCGTACATCTCGCGCGGGACGTGGCCGACCGGTGGAACCTGTCCGATCTCGTAGAGGTCGCGCTTGTCGCTCATGGGTGCGCGACCTTAGTGCAGGGTCGCCGTCAATTCAATTCAGGCGACCGGCGAGCGTCCGGGCGGTGGCGCGGGCGCTCGGGTGATCGGCAGGCGCTCAGCCGATCAGCGGCGCTGCGCCGCTGCGGCGCCGCCCGCCATCACGCGCTCACGACCAGCAGCGCGGCGATCGTCCCGGCCGACGCGATCGCGGCCGCGGCGGCGGGAGCGGCGAGGGCGAAGTCGATGAGCGCGAAGAAGGGCGTCGCGAGAGTTTCGAGTAGATCGTGCATGGCCGGGCTCGATCCAAGTGCCGTGCCATCGGCGTCGCGCGGAGATTCTTGCGGTATTTCGGTGTGGTGGCTCGAGCGGGGACGGCGAGGTGCATTTCCGCTGCTGCGCTCGCGCAACGTGCTGCTGCATGCGGGCCACTGCGGCGCACCAGTGGCCCTTCGAGGCCAATCTATGGGCCATCTGAACATGCAGACTCTACGCGCGAGTCTGCTAGCCGGATGCGCGCGGAGATAATCACCGGAAGTTGCGGGGGCGATGCTTGGCGAGATGCTCGCGCCCGAGCGCGGTCACGGAGATGGCCATTCCTGAGCCCTCCACGTGATGACGCTCGATGAAGCCACGCTCGTTCGCGTCTTCCCAGACTGGAAGACGCGGGCAGGAGGTCCGCCACGCGTCCATGACCTCAGGATACGGCCTCGGCTCGGGGCCAATCCATTCGAGCAAGTCGAGTATCAGGGCTTCTACCGGATCCGACACGGCGGCCTCTTCTAGCAGCGATATGCGTGCTCGACCCTGCACGTTGGTATCGTGGGCGCGTATCTGGCTCAAGCCGCTTTGTATCTCGCGATCAGCGGCCGCCGTCTGCCTGGTTGGATGGCTTGACGCTCAGAGATCCAAGATGTACAGGATACCTGTACATAGAAGGGGCCATGACGAAGGAAACGACCTACACCCATGCTCGAGAGAATCTGGCTTCGCTTTGCGATGACGTCGCTGAGACTCGTGAGGCCGTAGTCATTCATCGCCGCGGCGCTCGGGACGTAGCTCTTGTCGCCGCTGACGAACTCGAAAGCCTGACGGAAACGGCACATCTGCTGCGCTCGCCAAAGAACGCGAAGCGACTGATGACGGCGCTGCAGCGTGCCCGGGGCAAGAGGCTGAAGGCTCAAGCGGTGGAGAAGCTCCGGCGAGAGTTCGGCCTTGGCAAAGAAGGCTGATCGGGTAGCGGTCTTCCATCCCGAGTTTCGTCAGGACCTCCGATACTGGGTTGAGACGAATCGACGCGTGGCGTTGCGTGTTGTGGATCTCGTGGAGGCAGTGATGCGGGATCCGTTCCAAGGAATTGGCAAGCCCGAACCCCTGAAGTACGTGCTGGCGGGTGCGTGGTCGCGTCGCATCACTGAGGAGCATCGGTTGGTCTACGCCGTGAGCGCAGATCCCGTCGATTTCCTTCAGGCCCGCTACCACTACTGATTCGAGCCGCCCAACGCTCGCGCTGAGCGGCCGGCGCCCACGGCGCTCGGCCGAGGACTTGCCGTTCATGCGCCGGTCCGCTCGAGCGCGTTGTTAGACGGCGTTCTAGACCAACATGGGAGTCCCCCGGCTCTGCCGGGGAGGCAACAGAAGTTTGACGTTTCCGGGAGTCGCCGGGCTGGGTGGGGTCGCGATTGCGCGAGGTGATAGCAGCGGGCACGGGAGTTCGGAAGCAATGAGCAACGACTCGACGAGGGACAGAGTGAAGTGTCGTGAGAGGGATGGACGTGTGCGCAGGGCAACGTGGGTACGGACGTCCGAGCGCGATGAGGGATACGAGTCGAAGCACGATTTCTTGGATCCAAGCCGCTTTGAGCGGCCCCCACATTCGAATTCCCCCGGCTCTGCCGGGGGATGATTAACAAAGCGCTGGACGATCTATTTCTTCGCACCGAACACCTTCCACAGCCAGTCCGTAATCAACCACAGGAAAGTACTCCGAGCGTTCCGGCCCATAGGCCTGACTCTCGTATTCTGAAACGCAGCGAGGCGCCATTCGCCGCCGCGCTTCACAGCGACGAGCGTTTGAATCGAGTCCCGCTCCGACGACAGTCGCGATTTTCCGCGCATCACGGTCCCTCCGAGATCGTGCATCAGGGCAACGTCGGGACTCAGGAAACGCACGCTCTGGACCTCTCCCACGAGGCGCGTCTCCTTTAGCCACGTATCGAACAATGGCTGTTGGAATGAAACGATCTCGTCGCGGCGCGTGAAATGGGTCCCATCGAACCCGATGAGATGGCCGTTCTCGGCGAATGGAGCTGCAAACGCTTCGCCGCTGCCCTTGTTCCAGCCATCCATAGCTGCGAGTAAAGGGCGCGGACCGCAGCCTCGCCCTCCGGTTGCGCACCTCTCTAAGCCCATGCTGCTCCCCTTCTCATCCAGAATATCTATGCCGTCTAACTTGATTTAGACAGTTCCACATAGTCCGACGAACGCTGACCGGCCTCGCAGGCTAACGCGCGACGCCCTCGACGACTCGGAAGTCGAAAACGTGCATGATCCCGCAGTCTTCCCTCACGGACCTTCGAACCTCTCAACGGCATTAGCCTCAATGCCGGTCACATAAGACCGGGTTGACGGTTTCGGATCGGCGGCGTCGTCCGCTATCCCCATCAGTGGATGTGGGGGTGGGACGATGGGGATGGGGGAGGCGTTGCTCGCTGGCGTCGATGAACGCGCGGCGAGTTTCGATATCTTTCGCGACAGTATCGATCCAGCTTGGATCACCGCGGCGCTGGAGGCGACGGGGACGGCGACGATCCGCCGCCGGAAGCTGCCCGCTGAGTACGTGGTGTGGCTCGTGATCGGCATGGGGTTGCTGCACGATCGCGCGATCACGGAAGTCGTCCGGCATCTCGATCTCGTGCTGCCTGCCCCGACAGGTGGGCGCGGGACGGTGAGTGGCAGTGCGGTCGCACAAGCGCGCACGCGCCTGGGACCCGAGCCGCTCGCCGCACTCTTCCGGCAGACCGCCACCGCCTGGGCGACGCAAGCCGTCGCCGATCGATGGCACGGGCTCGCGGTCTATGGGGTCGATGGTACCACGCTGCGCGTGGCCGACACGCCGGAGAATCTGCGCGCCTTCGGTCGCCCAGGCAGTCGGCACGGCGACGGGGGTGGCTATCCGCAGCTGCGGCTCGTCGCGCTCATGGTTCCGCGGGTCCATCTGCTGGCAGGCATCGCCGTGGGATCGTATCGCACCAGTGAGCTGACCCTCGCGGCTGAGCTGTGGCCCCTCGTGCCCGCCCACTCGATTACCCTCGTCGATCGTGGGTTTGCGACCTACACCCTCTTCCACCAGCTGCACGACCCGGCCACGCAACGCCACTGGCTCACGCGGAAAAAGAAGGGGCTCACCGTCCGCCGTGTGGAGACGCTGGGCGCGGGGGATGCGCTCGTCGATCTCGTCCCCAGTCGAGCCACTCGCGCCACCCATCCCGATCTCCCCGCTCGCATCCGCGCCCGCGCCGTCCGCTATCATCGCGCCGGCTTTCGGCCCCAGACGCTGCTCACGTCGTTGCTCGATCCCCTCGCGTATCCCGCGGCCGAGCTGGCAGCGCTCTACCACGAGCGCTGGGAACTCGAGCTCGGCTTCGACGAAGTGAAAACGCATACCCTCGATCGCCACGAAGCCCTGCGCAGCACCGCGCCCGCTCGCGTCCATCAGGAAGTGTGGGGACTGGCGCTCGGGTACAACCTCGTCCGGCTCGCCATCGCCCGCGCGGCAGCCCACGCGGGCGTGCCGACTCTGCGCATTCGTTACCGTCATGCACTCCTGCTCGTCCGCGGCTTTTGGGCGAGTGCCTGGCACGCGGCGCCGGGTGTCCTGCCGCAGCGCATCGCCATCTTGCACGACGAGCTCTCCACACTCGTCCTCCCGGAACGCCGTCCCAGACGCTACCCCCGCGCCGTCAAGATCAAGATGAGCAACTACCCCCGTAAACGCCCTCGTCGGTCTCGGAGAACTGCAAAGTGACCGGCATTGGCATTAGCCTGCGAAGGGCTGCCGTGTATGACGTGGGACCAAGGTGGACCAACCCTCACCGCCCCATGAACCCCAGGAACTCCTCGAGTGACTTGAAGCGCATGAACATGTTGCGGCGCTTCTCGTCGCCCGATCGTCGAGCGTGGGCCGGTCGGCGTAGTTGTGGCCGGGGTAGAGGACGGTGTCGTCGGGAAGGTTGCGGAGCGTGTCGTTCAGGCTGCGGTAGAGGTCGGCGGGGTCGCTGCCGGGGAGGTCGGTGCGGCCGCAGCTGCCGATGAAGAGCGTGTCGCCGGAGATGAGGTTGCCGGCGACGAGGAAGCACTGCGAGCCCGGCGTGTGTCCGGGCGTGTGCACGAAGGAGACCGGCACGTTCCCGACGGCGATCGTGTCTCCGCCCTCGACCGGAACGAGATCGGACGCCGAGAGGTCCGACACGCGATGGACGTACTCGGCCTCGCGCTTGTGGATGTAGACCTTGACCGGCGCCTTCGCGACGCAGCTCGGCCGCGCCGGTGACGCTCATGCCCATGAAGCGGCCGCCGAGGTGATCGGGGTGGAAGTGCGTGACCAGCGCCTTGGTGATCTTCATGCCGTCGGCGTTGGCGACGTCGAGGATGGCGTCGATGTCCCACGCCGCGTCGACCACCGCGGCTTCGCGGGTCTCGGGATCGCCGACCAGGTAGACGTAGTTCTGCATCGGACCGATTTCGAGCTGCTTCAGATAGATCGGCGCGGTCACGGTGTCCTCATCGCTTGCCCTTGCGGGCGATCTTGGCGGCGCGGCGTGCGGGCGTCGCGGCCGCTGGCGGCGCGCGGCGGCCGGCCGGGCGGAAGCGTGAGCCCCTTCTCCCACAGATACTCGGGCTCGCCGAGATGCTTGCGAGGTCCAGCGCGAGAGCACGAACAGCAGATCCGAGAGCCGGTTGACGTAGCGCAGCGACGCCCTCGCCGACCGGCTCGCGCCGCATGAGCCGCAGGATGTCGCGCTCGGCGCGCCGGCAGACGGTCCGCGCCTGGTGCAGGAACGCGGCGATCATGCCGCCGCCCGGCAGGATGAACGACTTGAGCGGCGTGAGGTCCTTCTGGCATTCGTCGATGGTGCGCTCGAGGACGCGCGACCTGCTCGTCGCCGACCCGGATCATGCCCTCCCACGCCGCTTCGGGTGGCGTGGCGAGCTCGCTGCCGAGATCGAACAGCTCGTTCTGCACCTGGCGCAGGATCTGATCGAGCCGGCGCGCCTCGGCGACGCGGCGCGCGCGTCGTTGCAGGCGCGGACGATGCCGAGCACGGAGTTCAGCTCGTCGATGGTGCCGTAGCTCTCGATGCGCGGGTCGTCCTTGGGGACGCGCTTGCCGCCGACCAGGTGCGTGTCGCCCTTGTCGCCGTGGCGCGTGTAGACCTTGGTGATGCGGATCGCCACGCTCAGCGCTTCCCGCCAGGACCGCCCTCGGGTGCCGGGCCGGTCTCGACCGGCAGTCCCGCCTCCCGCCAGCCCGGAATCACGACCCGCCCGGTCTGGTCGCGTGCTCCGCCGAAGCCGCCGACCACGTTGGTGAGATCGGTGTAGCCGACGTCGGCCAGCAGCTCGCAGGCGTGTTGCGAGCGGCCACCGGCCTGGCAGCCGACGATCAGCTTGGTGTCGCGACCGAACATGCCCTCGACGGTCGCGACGAAGTCCGGATTCGGCGTCGGCCGCCCCGCGCCCGGCGTGAAGAACACCACCGGGACGTTGCACGCGCCGGCGGGATGCCCGGCCTCGAACTCCGCCGCGGTGCGGACGTCGAGGTAGACCGCATCGGGTTGGCGCGTCAGCGTCTCGTGAGCCTCGGGGGGCGTCGTCTCTTTGATCGCCGTCATGGTCGCTCTTCTAGCTCAACTGCGGTCCTGCGTGAAAAGCCTGAGGTACTCTTCCTGCGTCGCCGGCGGTCGCCGCGCGACCTCGAGGTTCTCCTCGGCGTGGGCGCGCTGGCGCATGCCGACCAGCGCGGTGGTGATGCCGGGCGTCGAGCGGACGAATTGCAGCGCGCGCTGCGCGTCGCTGGTGAAGCCCGTCATCGCCTCGGCGAGGATCTCGGGCAGCTGGCGCGCCAGCCGGCCCTGCAGGAGAGCGGCGCTCGCCACCACGGTGACGCCGTGATGGTCGGCGGCCTCGACCAGCGAGCCGGGGCGATCGCCGACGCGCTGATTGCGCAGCGTGAAGGCCTCCGGCATCCCGAGATTGCACGGCAGCTGCACGGCGCGGAAATGATGATCCTTGCCGAACTCGCGCTCGGCGAGCGCGATCAGGTCGGTGAGCGAGAGGTACTCGCGCGCATCGGGCGCGACGCGGAAGCCGTTCCAGGTCGCGACCCCGTACGTGCCGATCTTGCCGCGCGCGACCGCCTGCTCGAGCACCCCGAACGCGCGTCCCATGCGGGCGTAGAACTCCTCGCGATCGACGGCGGTGAGCTGGGTCTCGGGGTTGTGCAGGTAGTAGACGTCGATGGTGGCGACGCGCAGGTTGCGGAGGCTGCGCTCGATCTGGTCGAGCAGATAGCGCGGCGCCAGCGAGTGACAGTCCCCGACGACCTCCTCGGCGGCGACCAGGCCCGACTTGACGTAGGTGTCGTGCAGATAGCGCTTGGCGTCGCTCGGGTAGCGGCCGTCGAAGGGCAGGTAGCCGCCCTTCGTGCACACCACCACCTCGTCGCGCTGCAGGACGCCCTCGGCGATCAGGGTCGCGAGCATGAGGCCGATGACGCGCTCGCTGCGCTGCGCGCGATAGTTGATCGCGGTATCGACGACGTTGACGCCGAGCGAGAGGGCGGCCACCAGCGCCTCGCCGTAGGCGGCGTCGGTGGCGTCGTCGGGGTCGCCTAGGTAGGTGCCGGCTCCGAGCGAGCTGAGCACGAGCTCGTTCGGCCCGGAACGGAAGTGTGCGGGCGCGACGTCCGCCGCGTGACGTTCACGAAACCGTCGGGTTCCGTCCCGCGTCGCTGCGGCCGCCATGCGTGCCCTCCCCCCTGGGTCGGCAGTTCGCGAGGATGATGACCTTGAGACGCTCGGGATCGATCGGTTTCTTGAACAGCACGCCGGTTGTCGAGGCCGGCGAGCTTGCTGCGTTTGATGACGTGGTCGCGATCGTAGAGGTAGCCTGTCATCAAGATGACCGGCAGCTCCGGCCGGCGCTCCTTGAGCTCCATGTAGAGGTCGTAGCCGTCCATGTCGGGCATCACGACGTCGCTCAGCACGAGGTCGAAGCTCCGCTCCGCCAGCACGCGCAGCGCCTCGGCCGCGGTGGTGGCGATCCCGGCCTCGCATCCCTGGTGGCGCAACAGCTCGGCGAGCGACTGACACACGCCGAGGTCGTCGTCGACGACCAGGATGGACAGACCCGCGAGCGAGGCGTCGGCGGCGCCGTTGTCGGCGACCGGTGGGGGGCGACGGTGGCGGTGCTGACCTCGGCCCGGCCGGGCGGTGCGGAGGTGCGGCAGTGGCGTCGGCGCGACGTCGCCGCCGCGCAGATCGGTCATCAGCGTGCCGGGAAGATACTGGCGGGTCTCGTACTCGTCGCCTCGTCGGACTTCCTGGACGCGATCGACGATCGCCTGGATCTTCGCGAGCTCGCGCTGGATGGTCTCGAAGCGCTCGCCTTCGATCACCATCTGCTCGTCGTCGGCGATGCGGTCGCACGAACTCCTCGAGCAGCTCGAGCGTGTTGGTGATCACCTCGAGCGGGTTGTTGATCTCGTGCGCCAGGCTGACGGCGATCTCGCCGAGCGTCACCAGCTGATCGTGGCGGCGAATCTTGCGGAGGTCCTTGGCGAAGCCGATCGAGCCGACCTCGCCGCCGTCTCGTCGTAGATGATCGAGCCCGAGATCGCGACCGGGATCTGCTCGCCGCCCTTGGCCGACGAAGATGGTCTCGAAGTTCTTGACCCGTGCCGCGCTCGGCGTGCGTGTCGCTGCGCATCGCGCGCATGACCCGCTGCGCCTCCTCGCGGATCGGGTAGAGCAGC
This sequence comes from uncultured delta proteobacterium, assembly GCA_963846105.1. Classification (GTDB taxonomy): domain Bacteria; phylum Desulfobacterota; class Binatia; order UTPRO1; family UTPRO1; genus CAWJUT01. The sequence goes on along the minus strand of CAWJUT010000016.1, from coordinate 110,664 downwards.
GCCGACCGGCTTGCCGAGCACCTCCTCGGAGGTGTAGCCGAGCGTCCGCCGCGCGCCGTCGTTGTAGAAGACGATCGACCCCTGCCGGTCGACGGCCACGACGATGTCGGGAGAGTTCTCGAGGAGCTTCTCGAAGTAGATTCTCGGAAGCGACATCAGATCGATCAGCTGACCGATGCGGATGCACTTCTCGGTCGGCGAGAAGCATGTTAGGCCGCGGGTCCCATGGGGTCAAGCTCGCGGCCAGGCCGCACGCTCGCGATCGGCGCGCTCGGAATCGCACTGATCGCAAGTGCCGGGTGCTACTGGACCAAGTACGACGCAGCTGGCCCGGACGCACGTCGATCTCCTGCTCGCGATGGCCACCGAAGATCGACGACATCGTGCGTCAGGAGGGCGCAGCGCCCGCCGCGCTCGCAGAGTACCGCTACCCCCTCGAACGCGCCCGCGATTTCGTGCGCATCGTCGGGCGGCGCTTCGAAGCCCGCGCCTCGCTCACCGCGCTCCGCAGCCTGTGCGACGCGTACGAGCGCTACCTGGCGATCGCCGCCGGGATGCGCGGTGCCGACGTGCCGGCGGTGACTCCGCGGCGGCGGGTGCGGCGCTCGCGGAGGTCAAGATGCGTGCGGCCAACGTCATCGCCGCGCTCGACGCGGAACACGGGTAGCGAGCGCGCACGCCGCAGCTGGGCGCTGTCAGGCGCTTGCGCGGGCGGCGGCGGCGAGCTCGGCGAACGACGCGTCGATGTCGAGCACGAAGTCGTGCAGGTCGGGAATGAGATCCCAGTCGGCGGTGAATCCCCAGCACAAGCGCTCCGGCGTAGCTGAAGAGCGCGACGCCGAGGCCCTGATTGGCCAGGAGGTTCACGATCGGGGGATGGTTCGGATGGGGTTGCCGCAGGGAGGGTGACTGCCTACGGTCGGAGCAGTACCACCTTCTTGGTGTCCTTCAGGCCCCCAGCAGCTCCGAGATCGACTGCCGAGCTGCGGATGCATCGACGTGCGGCGCCAGCTCGGCCAGCGGCAGCAGCACGAAGCGGCGCTTGTGCATCTCCGGGTGCGGGATCTTGAGCGTGCGCTTGTCGACGTCCTGGTTGTCGAAGAGCAGGATGTCGAGGTCGATGATGCGCGAGCCCCAGCGCTTGCCCTTGACGCGCTTGCGGCCCATCGCCTCCTCGATCGCCGCAGCCGCTTCAGCAGCTCGTCGGGCTCGAGCTCGGTCTCGATCTCGATGACGCTGTTGACGAACCAGGTCTTGGCGTCGCCGAGCGGCTCGCTCTCGTAGAGCGACGAGGCCTGCACGACGCGGGTGTCGGGCAGCTTGGTCAGGCGGTCCTCGGCCTCGCGCGGTGTTAGCCCTGCGATCGCCGAGATTCGAGCCGATGCCGATGTACACGCGATGCGGCATCAGAGCTTCCGCTTCCCTTCAAGCGCTCTGCCGCTTCTTGCAGGCGCTCGCTTGCGACCGTGAGGCTGCAGCGTGAGCGGATGTAGCCTTCCCCGGCGGCGCCGAAGCCGCTGCCGGGCGTGACCACGACGCCGATCTCCTCGAGCAGCTTGGCGGTGAGCGACATCGACGTGTAACCGCGCGGTACGCGGACCCAGACGTAGAAGGTCCCGCGCAGCGGTTGCGCTTCGAGGCCGAGGTCGGCGAGCGCGGCGAGCAACACGTCGCGACGCTCGCGGTAGAGCGCTCGCATGCGCGGCGACCGGCGCTGATCACCGGAGAGCGCGGCGATGGCCGCCTCCTGCACCGCTTGGAAGACGCCGGAATCGACGTTGGTCTTGACCTTGCCGAGGCCGGCGACCAGCTCGCGGTTGCCGATCGCGAACCCGACGCGCCAGCCCGTCATGTTGTAGGTCTTGGAGAGCGAGTGGAACTCGATCGCCGACGTCTCGCGCCGCCGGGGAGCGCGAGGAAGCTCGGCGGCGGCTCGTCGAAGTAGATCTCGGAGTAGGCGTTGTCGTGGGCGACGATGATGCCGTGCCGCTCGGCGAACTCGACGACCTCGGCGAAGAACTCGCTTCGACGCGACGCGCGGCGGTCGGGTTGTTCGGATAGTCGATCCACATGAGCTTGGCGCGCCTCGCGACCTCCTCGGGGATGGCGCGCAGGTCGGGAAGGAAGTCGTTCTCGCGCCGGAGCGGCATCGCGTAGACGGCGCCGCCGTTGAACTGCGTGCCGATCGAGTACACCGGATAGCCCGGATCGGGCACCAGCACGACGTCGCCGGGATCGACGAAGGCCACCGCCATGTTGGCGATGCCTTCCTTCGAGCCGATCAGCGACACCACCTCGGCGTCAGCGTCGACGCGTGACGCCGAAGCGCTGCTTCACGAACGCCGCGGCGGCGGCGCGGAACGTCGGGAGTCCCTCGTAGTCGGGGTAGCGGTGATTCGCCGGACGGGCACGCCGCCTCGGCCAGGGCGCGCACGATGTGCGGGAGCGTCGGCGTGTCGGGATCGCCGATCCCGAGGCTGATGAGATCCACCCCGCGAGCCGCGACCTCCTTCTTCTTGCGGTCGATCTCGGCGAACAGATACGGCGGAAGACGGCGGATTCTCTCGGCAGGTCGAATAGTTACAGGCACCGCCTCTCATTCCCTCCGTGACCTGTGGTGCACCGCCCAAGGCGGATCGCAAAGGGCGTTTTGTTTATCGGAACGGGTCGCCGATCTCAAGAGCAGAGGGCGAGCGTCCGCGGGGACTGTCCCGATTCCAACGGCACACCCGCCAGCGGCGGTTTGCGTAGCGTCTGGTCGCTCTGTACCCTTTGCCCAGTTTGTTCCCCCCTTCTGATGCGTCTCCGGCACCGAGCATGAGCCTCCGACCCCAGTACCGAACGCCCGCCTTGCTGGCAGCACTGGCTCTGTTGGGATGGGCCACGGGCGCGAGCGCCCAGCCCGTCAACGACGCCTGTAGCGCGGCGACCAACGCCACCCCGATACCGTTCAGCCAGGTCGTGGATACGACCACCGCGACCACCGCCGTCGACGATCCGAACCAGTCGTGCGGTTCCGGTGCGACCCCCAAGAACTCCGCGAGCGTGTGGTACCGCTTCACGGCGCCGAGCAACGGCACGGTCACCGCCAACAGCAACGGCAGCAACTACGACACGGTGATCTCCGCCTTCACGGGCACGTGCGGGGTCGGACTCACCGAGGTCGCCTGCAACGACGATCTGCCGCCCGACCCCACCTCCACGGTGAGCTTCCAGGTCACGGGCGGGACGACCTATCTCTTCGAGGTCACGCGGTTTGGCAGCGGAGCCGGCGGGATGCTGCACTTCGCGCTCGCGTTCGGCGCCCCGCCCGCCAACGACTCCTGCGCGATGCCGGCGGTGATCGGAGTGTTGCCGTTCACCGTCGCCGACCTCAACACGATCGGCGCGACGAGCGCGGAGGACGATCCCGAGCAATCGTGCAGCCTCAGCAACGTCGTGACGAACTCCGCGAGTGTCTGGTACCAGCTCACGGCGCAGGCCGCCGGTACGGTGTCGGTGGACACGTTCGGGAGCGACTACGACACCGTGCTGACAGCGAATACGGGCGCGTGCGGCAGTCTGACCGAGGTCGCGTGCAACGATGACGCGAACATCAGCACGCTGCAGTCGAAGATCACCTTCGCCGTTGCGGCGAGCACGACCTACCTGCTGGAGGTGACCGCTTTCGAAGCCGAGAGTGTGGGCGGGAGTCTCGACCTTGCGGTGAGCTTCTCGCCGGCGACACCAGGTACGACGCCGACCTCCCTCACCGCGACCCCGACCCGCACCCGCACCCCGACTCCGACGCGCACCCCCGACCGCGACCGTTACGCGCACGCCGACAGCGACCACGACGCCCGCATTCACGGGCACCCGCACGCCAACGCCGACAGGAACGGTCACGCTGACGGCGACGCGCACGTTGACGGCGACTCCGACGCCCACGCTCACCCCGACCGCGACCATCACGCCCGTGCCGAAAGCGGCGGAGGCATGTCAGAAAGCGATCAAGAAAGCGGGCGGGAAGCTCGCGTCGACCAAGCTGAAGCTGCTCGAGAGCTGCCGCAAGGGACTCTTCAAGTGCATCCAGACCGAGCCGGCGGGGACGGAGCAAGACACTTGTGTCGCCAAGGCGGGGGTGAAGTGCGAAGCGGCGCTCGGTGAGAAGCTCGCGGCGGCAGAGCAGAAGTTCGTGAGCGCCGTCGCCAAGAAGTGCGGTACGCTGAACGTCGAGCTCGGGTTGCGGAGCGCGACGGTCGGTCTCGGGTACGAGACGCTCGAGGCGGCGTGTGAGGAAGATTTCTCGGCGACCGGGCTCGCGGGCGTGACGGCGTGCGTGCTCAAGCAACACGGGTGCGCGGTGGAGCACATCGCCGATCTCGAGGCGCCGCGGCTGAACGAGCTCTTGACGAGCGCCAACGTCGCCGCCGTGCTCCCGTGCCTGCCGGCGCACCCCGGGACGGGACGGGTGAAGGGATCGGGAACGTCAACACCGGCAAGGCGCTGGTGAAGTGCGCCGGGGCGCTCACCAAGGCTGGAGCGAAGTTCGCGAGCAAGAACCAGAAGAGCCTCGAGAAGTGCATCGACGCGCTCTTCCGCTGCGAGCAGACCAAGAGCGGCGATCCGGCGTGCGACGGCAAGGCCGGACAGGTGTGCGTCAAGGAGTTCGTGAAGATCGATGCCGCCGCGCTGAAGGTGGGAGCCGCCGCGACAAAGGCGTGCCCGGCGACGCTGTACCCGTCGCTACGCGCCGCGCTGGGAGCGAACCTGGAGGCGCTCGACGCCGAGTGCGCGCGTTTCGGCGTGCCCGATATCAGCGGCGGGGTCGGCCAGTACGTCGACTGTCTCGTGCGTCAGCACGAGTGCCGCGTCGAGGAGCTTCTGACCTACGAGGCGCCGCGCGCGGCGACACTGATCGGCGCCGTCGACTTCGTGGCCCTGGGTCTCAACCCGCCGCCGCAGTTCCCGCGCGACTTCTGCCCCATCCCGACACCGGCGCCGACGCCGTAGGGTAACCGGCGCGGAACCCGCCGAAGCGGGCCCCCGCGCCTTTCATGCGTCCCTGCCGCGATGCCGCCGGCTGTCGCGGCGACTGACTCCGCCGCGCTACTCGTCCTCCTCCGGGTCGGGCCCGTTCGGGTCCGAGTCGACCGGCCAGTTCGGACGGAGCTGGCGCGAGCCGCGCCGCCATCGTGCGCGATGCGCGCCGCGTGCTCGGGTCGCTGGCGACGTTCGTCTCCTCGTAGGGATCGGCGTCGAGGTCGTAGAGCTCGCGCTCGAAGGTCGTCAGCGGATCGCCGGGATCGATCGGCGATCTCGGTGTACTTCCACTGCGCCTCGCGCACGCGTCGCCCAGGGGTGGCTGTTCGGCCACGCCTCGGCGAGGAAGTCGGTGCGCCAGGCCGGCGGCTGCGTGCCGTCGAGCACGCGCACCAGGCTCGCGCCGTCCTGGGCGATCGGCACGCCGACGCCGGCGAGCTCGGCGAAGGTCGGCGCGAGGTCGATGTTGAGCGCGAAGCGCGTCTCGATGCGCGGCAGCGGCGCGAGCTTCGGGTAGCGCACGAACATCGGCGAGCGGATCGACTCCTCGTAGGGCTTGTTCTTCGCGCGCAGGCGATGCTCGCCCCAGTGCCAGCCGTTGTCGGCGAAGAAGACGACGATCGTGTCGTCGGCGATGCCGAGGTTCGCGGAGGTGCTCCATGATGCCGACGATGCCGTAGGTCGGTGCTGCCGCCGATCGCCTCGTCGACCGCCTGCAGCATCTCGAGCTGGTCGATGCGGACCTGGTCGAGGTCGTCCTGCTCGGCCGGGGTCATCGAGCGGCGTGTTCTGCACCCAGCGTCGGCTTGTCGGAGACGTCGGCCTCGTTGTAGCTCGGCGGCCGCCAGTCGGGATGCCCTGGAACATCCCCTCGTGGCGCGGCGCCGGGATCTGCGGCAGGTGCGGCGCCTTGAACGCGAGGTAGAGGAAGAACGGCTCGCCGGCCGCGACCGAGTCGCTGATGAAGGTCTTCGCCTTCTCGCGCAGCACGTCGGTCGAGTAGTCGGCCTCGGCGCTGCCGTAGGAGCTTCTCGTCGTAGCCGCCGATGCCGTCGGGCTCGACCATCATGTAGTCGAAGAACGCGACGTTCTTCATGCCGCGCCACTCGGTCCAGCCGGGCGGCACGTAGGGCGGCTCGCGTCATGTGTTCCAGAGCTGCGCGTAGCCGTTCAGGTACTTGCCGATCAGGCTCGTGCGGTAGCCGGCGCCCTGCAGCCAGGTGGCGATACGTACGACGCGTCGCTCGAAGTCGTCGGCGCCGCCGTTGTTGCCGCCGTTCTTGTAGACGCCGGTGCGGTGCGCGTACTGACCCGGCGAGGATGCTCGCGCGGCTCGGGCAGCAGAGCGGCGTCGTCATGAACGCCTCGGTGAACTCGACGCCGCTTGCGCGGCGAGCTCGGCGCGCGTGCCGCGGCATGACCGTGCGTCACGCCGTCGAGCGAGTGCGTCGCGTCGGTCGTGTCCCAGCGCTGGTCGTCGGTCAGGATGAAGAGGATGTTCGGGCGGAGCGGCTGGGGATTGGGCCCGTTGCGATCGACCCACACTTGCGAGGAGCGTGTGCAGACAGTCGCGCGAGCGCGGCGGCGTCGACCGGACCGCCGGGCGCGGGCGACGGCGGCCGCGCACTGCGGGCCGACGGCCGGCACGACGACGCCGCTCGCGTCCTGGACGACCGTCACCGTACACTTGTCGGGCAGCTTGTCGATGCGCACGCGCGCCTTCAGGTCGGCCTCGGCCGGCGGTCATGCCGTTCATCAGGAGCCGGAGGTAGCGGCCGACGTAGCTCGTCGATCGCGGCGCCGATCTTGCGCTGGCAGCGCAGCTGGTCCTTCAGCAGCTCGCGATCGACGGCGCGAGCTGGGCGGGTTGTTCGGACCGTAGCCGAGCGCGACCGCATCGGCGACGAGCGTGCCCGCGCAGGCCGGCGGCGGGCTCTGCTTGCAGATGTAGGTCGGACCCAGCTTCATGATCTTGTCGTTGCAGCGGGTGGCCAGGCGGATGCTCTTGCGCAGAGCGGAGGCCTCTTCGCGGAGCGTGCAACCGGCGTTGCCGGCAACGCGTCCGCCAGCACTCCAACGACGCCGAGGGCGAGCGCGGCGAGAACGAAACGGCGATGTGTCATGACGGCCTCCTTAGGGGGTGTGTACTGGCCAGCATCGCGCGGTGGCCGCTGCATAGTCAATATTTGGTGGCCGATTTCGGGGGGCGGGAAGTGGGACCGGCGCCGCGCCCGCATCCTCAGTCGAGGTCGAACCCGAACGCCTGTGCGAGCCGGCGCAGTGGACTTTCGAGAGCGTGCGTCTCGGCAAGGACCCGAAGCGCGTCGGGATCGGCGGGCCGTCGGGGAAGCGCGAGCGAGACGCGAGGAAGAGGAACGTCGGCCACCGGTGGGACGACGCGGCGCGCGGCCGCGAGGTAGTCGCGTCCGGCATCCAGCTGACGCGCGACCGCCGGCGCGAGACCGCGCGCGCTCAAGATCCCATCGAGCGAGCCGTGCTCGGCGACCAGTCGCGCCGCCGTCTTCTCGCCGATGCCCGCGACACCGGGAAGGCCGTCGGAAGGATCGCCGCGCAGCAGCGCGAAATCGATGTACGCACGGCCGGGAATTCCATAGCGGCGCGTGATCTCGGCCTCGTCGACGACGGTCAGCTTCGAGACCCCGGTCTGCGGATAGAGCACGTGCACGTCAGGGTCGCGGACGAGCGCGAAGAGATCGCGATCGCCCGAGACGATCGCGACCGGCTCGCGGGCGCCGGCAGCAGAGTGTCGCGATCACGTCCTCCGCCTCGAAGCCCTCGGCGCCCACGACCGCGACGCCGAGCGCGATGAGCGCCTCGCGTCCGACGGCCTCCTGCGGCGCGACCGGATCCTCCTCTCCTTCCTCGGCCACCCGATGGCTCTTGTACTGCGGCAAGGCCTCGACGCGGAACGCCGGGCGCCAGTCGTCGTCGACCGCTACCGCGAGGCCCGTCGGATGGTAGTCGTGCACGAGCCGCGCCAGCATGTTGAGGAAGCCGTACACGCCGTGCATCGCGATCGAGTCGGGGAGCGAGTGGAAGGCCCGGTAGAGAAGGCTCGAGTAGTCGACGAAGAGCAGCATTCCCGGGGGACGTAGCAGCCGCTACGACCCGGGGGCAACGGTGGGCACGCGATGGCTCAACGGTCTACGTGGAAACCACAGCGCGCCGGTGCGCTGGAATGGCCCGGTTGGATGCGCACCAAGGCGAAGCGGTTGGCGGACGCGGCCGGCGAGGCTGTGGGTGTGCCGGCGGGCGAATTCCGTTGAGCCCGCGGCACACCCACGTTCGGCCCTCCCCCGTCATTCAATCGTCATCGCCCGAGTCACCGTCCGACTCATCGTCGGAGTCGTCATCATCCTCGGGCTCGATCCTGGTTGCGACGAAGACTCCGTCGACGAGGATCCCCTTGATCTCGACCCGGCGGCCGGCGAGATCCGCGCAGTCGAGGATGTCTTCGAGCACGGTCGTCGCCGGTGAGGCTCACTACCACGGACGTGCCGTCGGCGCGCTCGACGGTGATCGAGTCCGGACAATCGGTCGCGACGACGGTCCCTTCGACGCTCAGCTCGTCCTCGCCTGAGTCGTCGTCGCTCGACTCGTCGTCGTCGTCGGAGCCATCGTCCGAGTCGTTGTCATCCGAGTCGTCATCATCCTCGACCTCGATCTTGGTGGCGACGAAGACGCCGTCGACGAGGACGCCTTCGACTTCGACCCGTCGGCCGGCGAGGTCGGCACAGTCGAGGACGCCTTCGAGCACGGTGGTCGCCGTGAGGCTTACGATCACGGTCTGACCGTCGGTGCGCTCGACGTTGATCGAGTCCGGACAATCGGTCGAGACCACGGTCCCTTCGAACTCCACCTCGTCGTCGTCCGAGTCTTCGTCATCGTCGTCGTCATTCACCTTGACTCTATCCGCGAGCAACGTGTCGTCGGCGAGTTGCTCGGCTTCGACGCGAACCCGGGCGCCGATCAGGCCCACGAGATCCTCGCAGGCGGCATCGCTGTCGACGTCCTCGATCTGAATGCGCGTCGAAGTGTCGAGCGCGAAGGTGATGATCTGGCCGGCGAGATCGACGGACAACGTCTGCGGATCGGCGCCGCAGTCGACGGCGGCGATGGTGCCGCGTAGCTTGATGTCGGTGTGGCCCGGGTGGGCGCGTCGTTGTCCCGCAGATCGATGTCGCGCAGGACGACGGTCCCTCCCGGCGGCACCTCGACCTCCAGGGTGAAGGTAGGTTGCCGCTGCCGAACCGCACTGTGACCTCGCCCGAGAACGGACCGGTGATCACGAAGAAACCGTTCTGGTCGGTTTCCGTGACGATCCCGTTCACTTCGACGCGGATCCCGGTGCGGGCGGCGAGCGCTTCGCGTACGCGGCGAGAAGAAGTCGAGCACGCGCGCGAACATAGTCGATGGTGCCGTCATGTGGAGCGCGGTGCTCTGATTCGAGACGTTGCCGGAGATCGTTGCGTTTGCCGTCGTGGCGCCCCCACCGCCACCGCCACCTCCGCCTCCACCGCCTCCGCAGCCTTCAAGGGCGACGAGCAGAGCAACGATGGTGATCGCAGGAGCAACGAAACGAGCGCGACGTGCAATCATGATGATCCCTCCTCGACGAAGCGTGCCGGTACGACCACAGCCGTCGTCCGTGGAGGCATCGTTGGCGACGGACCAAGCGGTGGCAATCCCCCGATGCGGTGAGCCGCGCCATGGACGTTGACAGGCGACATGGCGGGCTTGATCCACGCTCGCGAGTGGCCTACGACGCGCGGAGGAGGAGTGTGCGGATGCGCGCCGTGGTGATGCGAGGCTCCGCTCTCGTCGTCGATACCGTTCCCGATCCCGAGCCCGGGCAGGACGAGGTGCTGGTTCGCACCATCGCGTGCGGCATTTGTGGATCTGACCTGCATACGGTTCAGCACGGCGCGGAAGCCGTGGCGGCGATCCGCGACATGGGGGCGAGCCGGGTCATGGACCTCGATCGGGACATCGTGCTCGGACACGAGTTCTCCGCCGAGGTGGTCGACTATGGCCCGGCAACCGAGCGCTCGCTGGTGCCGGGCACGCCGGTCTGCAGCGTCCCGCTGCTGGCGCGTGCCAGCGGCATGGAGTCGCTCGGCTTCTCGAACGAGTTTCCCGGCGGCTACGGCGAGCTGATGGTGCTCTCGCGTCCGCTGCTGCTTCCGGTTCCGAACGGCCTCGCTCCCGAGCTCGCCGCTTTGACCGAGCCGATGGCCGTCGGCCTCCACGCCGTCGGCCTGGCGAGCCTCGGACCCCACGACGTGCCGCTCGTCGTCGGATGCGGTCCGGTCGGGCTCGCGGTGATCGCGGCCCTCAAGCTACGCGGCGCGGCGCCCATCGTCGCCGCCGACTTCTCGCCGGCGCGTCGTGCGTTCGCCGTCAGCATGGGAGCCGACGTGGTCGTCGACCCCGCGGCCAGGTCGCCGTACGCCGCCTGGGAAGAGGTGGCGGTCGCGGCCGCACCCGAGCACGCGGCACCGGAGAACTTCCTCCTGCCCACCGCCGCCCCGCTTCGACCGGCGGTGATCTTCGAATGCGTCGGTGTGCCCGGGGTGATCGATCAGATCGTGCGCGGCGCGCCGTCGTACGCGCGCGTCGTCGTCGTCGGTGTATGCATGGAGCGCGACAACTTCCGGCCGATGCTGGCGCTCGGCAAGGAGCTCAGCCTGCGATTCGCGTTCTACTACACGCCGCAGGAGTACGCGGAGTGCTTGGCTGCGATCGGCGACGGGCGCATCGATGTGAAACCTCTGGTCACTGGACGCGTCGGCCTCGAGGGTGTCGCCGACGCTTTCCGCGCGCTCGCGTCTCCCGAACGGCACGCGAAGATCCTGATCGCGCCGTAGGCAGCCCGGGGATCAGGATCGCGGTGTGAAGCGGAAGAGCACGATGCCGGCTGGGGCTGGATCGTAGCCACGAAACTTCAAACGGCTTCCCGCTCCGGCCCTTCGGTCACGCGCCGCGCTTCGAGCTCGTAGATCGCGTCGGCGATTCGCACCCGGACGTCCGGATGCTCCAGCCAGACCGCCGCCCAGCTCTGCACCGGCCACCAGCGCGCGAGCGACCACCGGTGGGATTGCACGTAGAGGGAGCCTTCGAAGAGGAAGCAGTCGAGCTGGATCGAGTGTGGGTTGGCGGGGCGCGACTCGATCTCGCAGAACGTGTGCTGTTCCGGCATTACGGCGGACCAGTCGGCCGGGGCCGTCGTCACCCGGCCCGACAGCGAGCCGCCCGGAATCGGGCCGCACGCGACCGCGAGCGTGAGAAGCGCGCCGGCGAGGCGCAGGCACGGAGCGGAGAACAGTACTATCGGCTCGTCGGCTGCAGGTTGCCTGGCGCTCGCGGGACACGGCCGCTACAGCCCGAGCACGTCGCGCATCGTGTAGAGCCCGCGCTTCCTCTGCTCGGCGAGCCAGAGCGCGGCGCGCAGCGCGCCCTGCGCCAGGCATTCGCGGCTCTGGGCGCGATGCGTGAGCTCGAGACGCTCGCCGGCGCCGAGAAAGTACACGGTGTGGTCGCCGACCGCGTCGCCGCCGCGCACGCCGAGGATGCCGATCTCGGCGTCCGTCCGTGGCCCGAGCTCGCCCTCGCGTCCGAAGAGCGTGCGCACAGCGAGCGGGCTCCCCTGCGCTTCGGCGGCCACCTCGGCCGAGCGGAGCGCGGTGCCGCTCGGCGCGTCGCGCTTCAGGCGATGATGCATCTCGACGATCTCGACGTCGAAGCCGTGCCGAGCGCGCGTGCCGCCGTCGCCACCAGGCGCTCGAGCACGTTGACGCCGACGCTCATGTTGGGCGCGATCACCGTGCGGGTCTTGCGGCCGAGCTCCTCGGCGCGCGTGCGCTCGGCGATGCTGAAGCCGGTGGTGCCGACGACGATCGCCGCGCCCGCGGCGGCCGCGGCCTCGAGGTGGCGCGAGCGCCGCGGCCGGTGCGGTGAAGTCGAGCGTCACGCTGCCGGCGGGCGGCGCGTAGGCGTCGGTGATCGCGACGCTTCAGCGGTCGCGCCTCCCGCGACCTCGCCGGCGTCGCGCCCGAGCGCCGGATGGCCGGGCGCCTCGACGGCCGCGACCAGCCGGGTCGTGCGGCTCCGCGGCCACGAGCCGGACGAGCATCTGTCCCATGCGTCCGGCGGCGCCGCAGACGACGATCGGAAGCGGTGCGTTCGTGCCGGCGGTGGCCACCGGCGTCCTAGCGCAGCTCGCCGAGAGCGCGGAGCGGCTCGCCAGCGCCGCGCGCTTGGCGGAGTCGGCAAGCGGCACCAACGGCAAACGAAGCTCGTCGCGGCAGAGTCCGAGCAGCGCCAGCGCGTGCTTCAGCCCGATCGGATTGGTCTCCGCGAAACAGGCACGGATGAAGGGCAGGAGACGGAACTGCAGCTCGCGGGCGCGCTCCCATTCGCCGGCGCGGCCGGCGGCGGCGAGATCCGCCATCGGGCGCGGGACGGCGTTGGCGATCGTCGAGATGACGCCGGCGCCGCCGAGCGCGAGGATCGGTGAGCGTCGCCGAGTCGTCGCCGGAGTAGACCTCGAGGTCGTCGCCGGCGAGCTGCATGACGTCGAGCGTGTGGTCGGTGGTGTCCGACTCCTTGAGGCCGACGATGTTGGGATGCTCGGCGAGACGCGGCGATGGTCGCCGCCTCGATGCGCGAGGCCGTGCGGCCGGGGATGTTGTAGAGGATGAGCGGCAGCTCGACGGCGTCGGCGATCGCCCGGTAGTGGCCGAGATGCCTTCCTGCGTGGGCCGGTTGTAGTAGGGCGAGATGAGCAGCGCCGCGGCCGGCGCCGGCACGCTTCGCCTCGGTCGTGAGCCGGATCGCTTCGGCGGTGGAGTTGGAGCCGGTGCCGGCGATCACCGGCACGCGTCCGCGCGCATGCTCGACCACGAAGCGCACGACCTCGGTGTGCTCGTCGTGCGTCAGCGTCGCCGCCTCGCCGGTCGAGCCGCAGGGCACGAGCGCGGTCGAGCCGCCGGCGATCTGGCGCTCGATCGATCGCGCCGAACGCCTGCCAGTCGACCGCGCCGTCGCGAAACGGCGTGACGAGCGCCACCATCGACCCCGAGAACCGCGGCGTGCGCGCGCTCATCGTCCCTCCGTCGCGGCGTAGAGCATGGCGAGATCGACGTCGGCGGTGAACACCTCGGCGGCGCCGCCGGTCATGATCACGTGGTCGTCGGCGCGCCACTCGATCTCGAGATCGCCGCCGCGCAGGTGGACGGTCACGCGCCGGTCGGTGCGTCCGTGAGCGACCGCCGGCCACCACGGCGGCGCAGGCGCCGGTGCCGCACGCCATCGTCTCGCCCGAGCCGCGCTCCCAGACCCGCAAGTCGACCTCGCGACGCGAGCGCACGGCGACGAACTCGGTGTTGACGCGCTCGGGGAAGAACGGGTGGTGCTCGAAGCGCGGACCGAGCGCGGTCGAGCTCGAGACTCGCGACCTCGGGCACGAAGACGACGCAGTGCGGGTTGCCCATCGAGACGCAGGTGATCGCGGTACGCGGCGCCGCCGACCTCGAAGCGGCTGATCGATGACCCGTCCCTCGGCGGCGACCGGAATGCGCGGGCCGTCGAGGATGGGCGCGCCCATGTCGACGCTGGCGCGCGGTAACGTGGCCGCTCGCGATCGACGGCCAGGTCGAGCGCCTTCACGCCGCAGTCGGTCTCGACGCGCAGCGGATTGACCCGCACAGCCGCGGTCGTAGACGAACTTGGCGACGCAGCGGATGCCGTTGCCGCACATCTGCGCCGCGGCTGCCGTCGGCGTTGTACATCTCCATGCGGCAGTGCGCCGCGCTCGACGGCCGGATGAGGATCAGCCCGTCGGCGCCGATGCCGTGGTGGCGTCGCGACACCGCGCGCGCGACGCGCGGCGGGTCGGCGAGATCGTGCTCGCGGCAATCGACGTAGACGTAGTCGTTGCCGGTCCCGTGCATCTTGGTCATGCGCACGGTCGCCATGCACTCACCCGAGCGTGGCGGGCAGCGACTCGCCGCGGATCAGGTCTTCGAGCTGCTCGCGCTCGCGCACGACGTCGAAGCGCTCGCCGTCGACCAGCACGCCGGCGGCCCGCGGACGCGCGTTGTAGTTGGACGCCATCACGAAACCATACGCGCCCGCGCTCATCACTGCCAGCAGATCGTCGGCTTCGACCGGCGGAAGCTCGCGGTCCTGCGCCAGAAAGTCGCTGCTTTCGCATACCGGACCCACCACGTCGACGGTGCGCGGCGCGCCGGTACGGCCACGTCGCACGGGACGGATGTCATGGTAGGAGCCGTAGAGCGGCGGGCGAATCAGGTCGTTCATCGCCGCATCGACGATGACGAACCGCTTCGCCGGTCCTTCCTTCAGATAGAGCACGCGCGTGACCAGCACGCCGGCGTTGCCGACCAGCGACCGTCCGGGCTCCACCAGGAGGGTGACGTCGAGATCGCGCGTACCGGCGATCAGCGCCGCGCCCCATTCGGCATGGGTGGGCGGTTGCTCGTCGTTGTAGGTGATGCCGAGCCCGCCGCCGATGTCGAGGTAGCGAATCGTCATCTTGCGCTCGCGCAGCTCTCCCACCAGCCGGCGCACGCGCGCGAGCGCGTCGACGATCGGTGTCGTGCTGGTGAGCTGCGAGCCGATGTGGCAGTCGACGCCGACCACCTCGAGGTGGGGCAGGCGCGCGGCGCGCTCGTAGACCGCGATCGCCGCACCGATGTCGATGCCGAACTTGCTCTTCTTCAGGCCGGTCGAGATGTAGGGATGGGTCTTCGGATCGACGTCGGGGTTGACGCGCAGACTGATCGGCGCGCGCCGTCCGACGCTCGCCGCGACTTGCTCGAGCACTTCCAGCTCCGCCGGCGACTCGACGTTGAACATCAGGATGCCGGCGGCGAGCGCAGCGTGCATCTCGTCGCGCGTCTTGCCGAGGCCCGAGAAGACGACGTGGCGCGGATCGACCCCGGCGCGCTGGGCGCGGAAGAGCTCGCCGCCCGACACGATGTCGATGCCGGCTCCCTCGCGCGCGAACGCGCGCACGATGGCGAGGGTGTCGTTCGCCTTCATGGCGTAGCACACCAGGTGCGGGACGCCGGCCAGCGCCTGGTCGTAGGCGCGGTAGCCGTCGCGCAGCGCGCTCGAGCTGTAGACGTAGGTGGGAGTGCCGACCTCGTCGGCGACCCGCCCGAGCGGGACGTCCTCGCAATACAGCTCGTTCTGCCGATACTCGAACATCTTCTTCTCTGCGTCGGCCGGCCGGCGCTCGCGGCCTGCGACCGCGCCGTCGAGGACCCCCGGAACTCCTATGGCTCGTGTTGTTCGCCGGCGCGCGAGGAAGCCGACGGCGATGGATTCTGCGCCGGCGGAAACCATTCGATCGTTGCCGCGCCGGAGTCCGCACTATAGTAGCCGTCGGTCGTGAATGCCACGACGCGGTAGTGGTAGGTGGTGCCGCTCGACACCGCGGTGTCGACGTACTCGAAGCGCTTCACCTTCTGGAACATGCCGCGATCGGTGACCGGCACCCGCACGTGCTCGGAGAACGGCTCGTTGTTTCGCGAACGCTCGAGCACGAAGCCCGCGAGATCTTCCATGCTGGAGCCGTCGACGTACTGGGTCGGTCGCAGCCAGCGGATCATGACGCCGTCGGCGCGCGTGGTGAGCGCCAGCTCGGAGACCGCCCGCGGCGCCACCAGCTCGGGCGGCTTCGGGTCGGTCTTCCGCCCGCACGCCACGAGCGCGACAGCCAGGGTAGCGATCAGCAGCAAGCGCGGGCGCGGCGCGTGCACGAGGACGGCGATCCTACAACCCACGCAACCGATGGGTCACGTTGGCGGGCGCCGTCCCGCCGCCGGCGCCGCGCCGCGCCAGCGCGGCCTCCAGCGTGAGCCAGTCGCGAAGATCCGGGCCGAAGTGCGAGGAGAATTGCCGCCACTCCTTTTCACTCAGGTCCTCGAGCCGTTGCTCGTGCTCGAGGCAGTGGCGCACGACCTGGCCGACGATCGCGTGCGCGTCACGGAAGGGCACGCCCTTGGTGGCGAGGTAGTCGGCGACGTCGGTCGCGAGCAGGAAGCCGTCGGTCGTGGCGGCGCGCATGCGGTCGGCGTTCGACGCACCAGCCGCGGCAGCATCGCGGTCAGGACCGCGAGACAGCCCTTCACGCGTGTCGACGGCGTCGAAGAGCGGCGGCTTGTCCTCCTGGAGGTCGCGGTTGTAGGCGAGCGGCAGCGCCCTTCAGCATCGTCAGCAGCGCCACCAGGTTGCCGTAGACGCGGCCGGTCTTGCCGCGGACCAGCTCGGCGACGTCCGGGTTCTTCTTCTGCGGCATCATCGAGCTGCCGGTCGCGAAGGCGTCGGGCAGCTCGACGAAGCCGAACTCGCTCGACGACCACAGCACGATCTCCTCGGCGAGGCGGCGAGAGGTGCATGCCGACGATGGCCGCAGCGGCGAGGCAGCTCGACGACGAAGTCGCGGTCGGACGACGGCGTCGAGGCTGTTGGTGGCGACGCGCGCGAAGCCGAGCTCGCGTGCGACGCTGCGCCGGTCGATCGGCGAAGGTCGGTGCCGGCGAGCGCGCCCGCGCCGAGCGGCAGCACGTCGGCGCGCGCGGCGGCAGTCGGCGAGGCGCTCGCGGTCGCGCGCGAGCATCTCGTGGTAGGCGAGCAGGTGGTGCGCGAGCAGCACCGGCTGCGCGCGCTGCAGGTGGGTGTAGCCCGGCATGACCGCCTTCGGGTGCTTGCGCGCGAGCGCCGTCAGCGCCTGCTGGAACGCCGCGATGTCGCTTCGAGATCGCGCCGATCTCGGCGCGCACGACAGAGGCGCAGGTCGAGCGCCACCTGGTCGTTGCGGCTGCGGCGCGGTGTGCAGCTTGCCGCCGAGCCGGCCCGATCAGCTCGATCAGCCGGCGCTCGATCGCCATGTGGATGTCCTCGTCGGCAGGCATCGGAAGCGAAACGCGCCGGCCGTCGATCTCGCGCTCGATCGCGGCGAGGCCGCGCTCGATGCTGCTTGCCGTCGCGCGCGCGGGATGATGCCGCGCGCGACCAGCATGCGGCAGTGCGCGAGCGCTGCCGGCGATGTCGTAGGGGCAGAGCCGCTGTCGACGCGGAGCGAGGTCGTGAACGCCTCGACGATCGGCGCCGTCGCGGCCGCGAAGCGGCCTTCCCACGGCTTCGTGCTTGCGCGGCGCCACGGCGCGGCCGCTTATGACTGCTTGGCGCGCGTGCTTTGCGACCAGCGCCTGGATGCGCAGGCGGAGCGCCGACAGCCGGATGAAGCCTTCGGCGTCGGCCTGGCGGTAGACGCCGTCGGCTTCGAAGCTCGCGATCTTCGGGTCGTAGAGCGAGCGCGGCGGCCTTCCGGCCGGCGACGCTGACGCTGCCCTTGTAGAGCTTGAGCCGCGCGGTGCCGGTCACGGCGCGCTGCGACTCGTCGATCGCGGCCTGCAGCATGCGTCGCTCGGGCGCGAACCAGTAGCCGTAGTAGACCATCTCGGCGTAGCGCGGCACGAGGGAGTCGCGCAGGTGCATCACCTCGCGGTCGAGGGTCAGCGACTCGACGGCGCGGTGGGCGACGCTGCAGCACGGTGCCGCCCGGGCGTCTCGTAGACGCCGCGCGACTTCATGCCGACGTAGCGGTTCTCGACCAGGTCGACGCGGCCGACGCCGTGCGCGCCGCGCGATCGTCGTTCAGCCGCGCGAGCAGCGCCGCCGGCGACGAGCCGCTCGCCGTTCACCGCCACCGGGTCGCCGTCCTCGTAGCTCGATCTCGACGTACTCGGGCTTGTCGGGCGCCTTCTCGGGCGCGACCGTCGAGCAGGAACATGTCGTCGTACGGCTCGCGCCACGGATCCTCGAGGATGCCGCCCTCGTAGCTGACGTGGAGCAGGTTGCGGTCGGTGCTGTACGGCTTCTCGCGCGTCACCGGGACCGGGATGCCGCTGCTGCTCGGCGTACGCGATCAGGCTCGTGCGCGCCTTCGAAGTCCCACTCGCGCCACGGCGCGATGACGACGATGCCGGGCGCGAGCGCGGAGTAGGTGAGCTCGAAGCGCACCTGGTCGTTGCCCTTGCCGGTGGCGCCGTGCGCGACCGCGTCGGCGCCCGTCGCTGCGCGCGATCTCGACCTGGCGCTTGGCGATGAGCGGGCGCGCGATCGAGGTGCCGAGCAGGTACTCGGCCTCGTAGATCGCGCTGGCGCGGAGCATCGGGAAGACGAAGTCGCGCACGAACTCCTCGCGCAGATCCTCGACGTGACGTCGCTGACGCGCCCGTGGCCGCGCGCGCGCTCGCGCACGGTCTCGAGCTCCTCGCCCTGGCCGAGGTCGGCGCAGAAGGCGACCACCTCGGCACCGGTAGCGCTCGATCAGCCAGCGCAGGATGACCGACGTGTCGAGGCCGCCGGAGTAGGCGAGGACGATCTTCTTGATCTCGCTCATCGACCGCTCTCTTTGCTGAGCCACGCCATCAACGCCTTCTGGAGATGCAGGCGGTTCTCCGCCTGGTCGAAGACGATCGACTGCGGCCCGTCGAGGACGTCGTCGGTGATCTCCTCGCCGCGGTGGGCGGGCAGGCAGTGCATGACGACGGCGTCCTTGGCGGCGTGGCGCATGACCGCCTCGTTCACCTGGTAGGCGGCGAAGGTGCGCCGTCGCGTCGCGGCCTCGGCCTCCTGGCCCATGCTGGTCCACACGTCGGTGTAGACGACGTCGGCGGCGTGGACCGCGTCCTCGACGCTCGTGCTGACCTCGATCGTGGCGCCCGCGCGCTCGCAGCTCGCCAGGATGCTCGGGTCGGGCTCGTAGCCGGGCGGGCAGGCGAGCGCGAACGTGAAGCCGAAGAGCGGTCGCCGCGTCCATCCACGAGTGCACCATGTTGTTGCCGTCGCCGACGAAGGCGATGCGCATGCCGTCGAGCTTCCGCCGTCGCTCGAGCAGGGTGAAGCAGTCGGCGAGCACCTGGCAGGGATGGTGCAGGTCGGAGAGCCCGTTGATGACCGGGACGCTGCGCGTGCGCCGCCAGGTCGCTCCAGAACCGGTGCGCGAAAGGTGCGCGCGACGATCATGTCGACCCAGCGCGCCAGGTTGCGCGCGATGTCGGCGACGGTCTCGCGCTCGCCGAGGCGGATGTCCCCCGGCGCCAGATAGATGGCGTGCCCGCCGAGCTGGGTCATGCCGGTCTCGAAGGTGACGCGGGTGCGCAGGCTCGGCTTCTCGAAGATCATCGCCAGGGTCTTGCCGGCGAGCAGCGGCCGGGGCTTGCCGGCCTTGAGCTCGCCCTTGAGGTCGGCCGCCAGCGCGAAGATCGCGTCGCACTCGGCGCGCGTCAGATCGGCGAGGCGCGAGGAAATCGCGCTTCATGCGCGTAGGACCTCGCTCGAGGATCGCGAGCGCCTCGTCGATCTCGGCCTCGCTGACGATGAGCGGCGGGCAGCAGGCGCAGCACGCGCTCGGCGGTGCAGTTGATGAGCAGCCCGCGCGGCGAGGCAGCGCTCGACGATCGGCGCGCCCGGCCGCGCGAGCGCGGCGCCGAGCATGCAGGCCCGAGCCGCGCACCTCGACGATCGCGCTGCAGCGAGCGGCGAGCGCCTCGCAGCCTGGCGAGGAAGTACGCGCCGCCGCGCCCGCACGCCGGACATGAAGTCGGGCGCGGTCATGATCTCGAGCGTCGCCACCGCGGCCGCCGCAGGCGAGCGCGTTGCCGCCGAAGGTCGAGCCGTGCGCGCCCGGCGCCGAAGCCGCGGCGATCGTCTCCGCGCGCCAGCATGGCGCCGATCGGGACGCCGCCGCCGAGCGCCTTCGCGAGCGTCATGATGTCGGGCTCGATGCCGCGCTGCTCGTAGGCGAAGAGCGTGCCGGTGCGGCCCATGCCGATCTGCATCTCGTCGAAGATGAGCAGCAGGCCGCGGTCGTCGCACAGCGCGCGCGCGCCGCGGAGGTAGTCCGGCTGCGGCACGACGACGCCGCCTTCGCCCTGGATCGGCTCGAGCGAGCATCGCGACGGTGCGCGTCGGTGAGGGCGCGGTCGAGCGCCGCCGATCGTCGAAGGGCGACGTAGCGGAAGCCCGGCGGCAGCGGCTGGAAGCCGAGGCGGACCTTCTCCTGTCCGGTGGCGGTCGAGCGTCGCGAGCGTGCGGCCGTGGAACGAGCCGAGCGCCGTGACGATCTCGTAGCGCCCGCCGCCGCTGCGCTGTGCCCCCACCGGCGCGCCAGCTTGATCGCCGCCTCGTTGGCCTCGGCGCCGCTGTTGCAGAGGAACACGCGGTCGGCGAACGAGTGCGTGCACAGCAGCTCGGCGAGCCGTGCCTGCGGCTCGCAGTAGTGGAGGTTCGAGACGTGGAAGAGGCGCTGCGGCCTGCGCCGTGATCGCGCGCACGACCGCGGGTGGCGCGTGGCCGAGGTTGGTGACCGCAAGGCACGAGAAGAAGTCGAGATACTCGCGCCCGTCGGCGTCCCACAGGCGCGCACCTTCGCCGCGCACGAACGCCACCGGCGCCCGCGCGTAGGTGGGCATCAGATACCGGTCGGCGAGGGCGATGATGGCATCTCCCGTCACTCGGCGGACGCTATACGTGAAAGGGCGAGCGATCAAATCACGGCGGTCAGCCGACGAGGATGTGGGGTGTGCAGGCGACGCTGATTCGGTCGCGAAACGCCGACGAGGGGTGGGTGTGCCGTCGGGCTCAACGGAAATTCGCCCGCTGGCACACCCACCCCCTCGTCGGCTTCCGACGGCCGCAGACGCACATCCGCACCGGCAACACTCCGCTCTCCGTGTGCCGACCGCTCGACGGAGCCGCCGCGGCACGGGCGTCCAAGCGAGTGCGTCGACGAGGCGTGTAGGTGTGCGAGGCGACAGCCTCAACGTGCCGACGGGAGCGTGGGTGTGCGCGCGGGCGAATTGTCCGTTGAGCCCGCGGCACACCCACGTCCCGTCGGCAGTCGTGCATGCTTGGCGTCGAGTGTGCCGTTGTCGTATCGAGTTCAGTTGGAGGACGTATGGCCCACATCGAGATACGAGGCTTCAACGACCGTGACATCGGCGACTGCGCGGTGTTGCTCGCGGCGCGGCATGGCCGTGACCGCGGACGCTCGCCGGTCGTGGCGCGGCGATTCGAGGACGCCGCCCTCTGCCGCGAGATGATCGCTTCCATGCAGGGCCCGCTGCTCGACGGTGTGGTCGCCGAGGTCGGGGGCAGGGTGGTGGGATTCCTGCTCGGCGAGCGTCAGCTCCACCCGCCACGCGGGTACTTCTCGTACTTCTTCGAGCCCTACTCGACGGCGATCCCGCTTCACGGCCACGCCGTCGCCGCCGAGGTCGATGCGGTCGCCGTGACGCGCGCGCTCTACGGCAAGCTCGCCGAGGCGTGGGTGCGCCGCGGCTTCTTCATCCACGCCGTGCGAATCATCGCCGGCGACGCCGAGCTTCAAGAAGCGTGGAGCTCGCTCGGGTTCGGGCGCAAGGTGACGTGCGCCGTACGCCCGACGGCCGACCCTGTCACCCACCGTCCCGCTACGGGGGTCGAGATCCGACAGGTGGGGCCGTCCGATCTCGAGGTCGTCACGCGTCTCGTGCACGTGAACGGCGTGCACCACGCGCAGAGTCCGCTCTACTGGCCCTATCTGCTCGAGACCGTCGACGACTCGCACGCCACGGTCGCGCACCTGCTCGATGATCCCGCCAACGCGGCTTTCGTCGCCTACCGGGACGGCCGTCCGGTCGGGTTGCAGAATTTCATGGCGCCGCTCTTCGTGTCGCCGATGCTCGTGCCGGGCCACATGGTCTATCTGTTCCACGGTGTGGTCGAGGCCGAGGCGCGTGGCAGCGGGATCGGGACGGCGCTGCTGGCGCATTCGATGGCGTGGGCGCGGGCGCAGGGCCACGTCCACTGCGCTCTGCACTTCGGCAGCCCGAATCTGAGCGCGGCGTCGTTCTGGCCGCGCCAGGGGTTCGTAGCGGTCGAGCACACGCTCTCCCGGCACGTCGACGAGCGCATCGTGTGGGCGAGCGGGCGGGAGTGAACGCCGGCGCGCACGTAGTTCGAGACTGACGGCAACTGCGCCCGCGCCGTCTCCGGCGTCAGGGAGCGGCGGGTGAGGCACGCTGGCTTCCCGCCCGCAGCCTTCAGCGCTTCACCGCTGCAGTATGGTGCGGGCGCCGCTCGCGAAGGCCTCCGCTTGCTCGGCGCTGGTCTCCTCGGCGAGATCGGGGAGCTTGAACGGCACCTCGACGCCCCGCTGACAGGCGGGCCGCGCCTGCATCTGATCCATCCAGCGCCGCAGGTGGGTGAGGCCGTCGATCGACACACCCGACCACTTGTACGTCCGCACCCACGACCAGTTGGCGATGTCGGCGATCGAGTAGTCGTCGGCGAGCCACTCATGTCCATCGAGGCGCGTGTTCAGGACTTCGAAGAGACGCCGGCACTCGTTCTGGTAGCGGTCGATCGCCGGCTGAATCTTCTCGGGGAAATAGCGAAAGAACACGTTCGCCTGACCCATCATCGGTCCGATGCCGCCCATCTGGAACATCAGCCACTGGATGACCAACGAGCGTCCCTTCGCGTCCTTCGGCAGCAGTCGCCCGGTCTTCTCGGCCAGGTAGATCAGGATGGCTCCCGACTCGAAGACGGCGAAGTTCCCCGCGTCGCGATCGACGATGGTCGGGATGCGGCCGTTCGGGTTGAGCGCGAGGTACTCCGGCGTCTTCTGGTCGCCGCCGAGAATGTTCACGACGTGCACCTCGTACGGAAGCTCGAGCTCCTCGAGAACGATCGAAGCCTTCCAGCCGTTCGGGGTCGGGGCAGTGTAGAGATCGATCATGGATGGACTCCTTCGCGGTTGGATGGACGCGCCACGCTCATTGGAGCCAGGCGCGGCATCCCGCTTCCGCGAGAATCGGGTCGAGCGCCGACTTGTCTGCGACCGCAGCGTAGCGGGCGCGGAGCGCGGCCAGCGACTTGGCGTGGTACTTCTGTGTCTGTTGCGAGTACGGCTTGCCACCGAGTGTGAGCGAGAACTGCTCCTGGCCGGCGGCGAGGGCGCGCGCGTTGGCGTCGCTCCAGGGCAGGAAGGTCGCGCCGATCTCGTCACGCAGGAGCGGCATGAGCGTCGGCGCGAGCGCGCCCCAGGTCTCGAACTCGCCCGCAGCCGCCGGGTCGAGCATGCGGCCGATCCAGTCGCGCACGCGTGGGTTCGCCTGCATGAGCGCGCCCGGCGTCGGATCGCTGCCGCACTGATAGAGCTGCGCGTAGAGCCCGAAGTCGGCGAGCGCCGGCCGGCCCCCGAACAGGTAGGCGCGCGAGCCGAGATGTTTTTCCAGAATTGCGAGCTGGCGCCGCAGCGATCCTTCGATCTGGTCTTTGGTCTCCGGCGACGAGCCGACGAATCCGAGCCGGGGGATCATGCGACTCTTCACCATCTCGATCGCCGAGGGCAGGTCCGCGTCGCCGAGCCCAGGCATCATGCCGCGTGCAATGCGCTCGGCGGCCGAGCGTTGATCGGCCTCGTAGAACCAGCGGTAGTGGAACATCGGCTTGTTCCCCCACTCGTCGGCGTACTCCTCGATCAAGGCCGAGAGGAAGGCGAGGGTCGGATCGGATGGCTGGATCGATGGCTCGGGAACGATCTTCTCGAAATGCTCGAGGATCGGCGTCGAATCCTGAAGACTCGCGCCCTCGGGCGTGATCACGAGCGGGATCAGCGGGAGCTTCGCGTGCTGGCGGAACTCGGCCTCGGTGTTGGCGTCGCGCGGCACCCACTCGTGCGGGATGCGCTTGTAGCGGAAGTACGACCGCACCTTCACCGAGTACGGCGACAGCTCGGCGCCGAAGATCCGGTGGGGCGTCAGCCATGGGACTCTCGCCTAACGGCTTTCCGTTCCTGAGTCGATCCCCGGCGCGGCGATTCCTCACTGCGCGAACGCGCGCATTGCTTCGTTGCGCGTGAGAACGGCGGGTCGGGAGCCCGGCGCGCGCGCCCCCGGTCGCGCTCGCGCCGGCGCGTCAGGCCTTGCGAAGTCGACTCACGCCGCGGCGCTTGGCCGTGGCGTTGCGCACCACCTCGGTGCCGACGCCCTCGCGTGGTGAAGATCTCGAGCAGCACGGCGTGGCGCACGCGGCCGTCGATGATGTGGGTCTTGCCGACGCCGCCGCTCAGCGCGTCGAGGCAGCACTCGACCTTCGGGATCATGCCCTCGCCGATCACGCCGTTCGGCGATCAGCTCGCGCGCTTCGTCGCTGCGTCAGCGGTCGAGACCAGCTGCCCGTCCTTGTCGCTGATGCCCTCGACGTCGGTGAGCAGGATGAGCTTCTCGGCCTGCAGCGCCTCGGCGACCTTGCCGGCCACCAGGTCGGCGTTGATGTTGTAGGTCTCGCCGTCCATCGCCGACGCCGACCGGCGCGATCACCGGGATGAAGTCGCTGCGGTCGAGCGACTCGATCACGCGTCGGATTCGATCGCCGACGACCTCGCCGACCATGCCGATGTCGAGCTCCGGCGAGTTCTCGGGCACGCCTCGGAAGGTGCATCTTGCGCGCCACGATCAGCTCGCCGTCCTTGCCCGACAGGCCGACGGCGCGGCCGCCGTGGCGGTTGATCAGGCCGACGATCTCCTTGTTGATCTTGCCGACCAGCACCATCTCGACGACGTCCATCGTCGGCGCTGTCGGTGACGCGCATGCCGCGCACGAAGCGCGACTCGATGCCGAGCTCGCTCCAGCATCTGGCCGATCTGCGGGCCGCCGCCGTGGACGATCACCGGGTTCATGCCGACGAACTTGAGCAGCACGACGTCCTGCGCGAAGCTGACTCCTTCAGCGCGTCGTCGACCATCGCGTGGCCGCCGTACTTGATGACGAGCGTCTTGCCGGAGAAGCGCCGGATGTAGGGCAGCGCTTCGAGCAGGATCTCGGCCTTGCTCGATCAGCTCCTCGACGTTGCGGGCGAGCGCGCATGCCAGTCGTCCGGGACCGATCCCCTCGTCCGTCCTAGAGGGATGTAGCCGGCGAGAGATCCTCGTCGTTCGAGGATCGGCATCTCGAGCTTCGCTCGCGCACCTACGCGCGCGTCGATCACGACCTCGTCGCCGGCCATCTCCGGCGCGTCGAACGAGAGCTCGGTCGAGCAGCCGCTCCATGACCGTGTGCAGGCGGCGCGCGCCGATGTTCTCGGTGCGCTCGTTCACCTCGCGCGGCGATGCGGCGATCTCGTCGACGCGCGTCGTCGGCGAAGCGTGAGCGTGACGCCCTCGGTCGCCAGCAGCGCGACGTACTGCTTGATGCAGCGCGTTCTCGGGCTCGGTCAGGATGCGGACGAAGTCGTCGCGGGTCAAGCGGCTCGAGCTCGACGCGGATCGGGAAGCGGCCCTGGAACTCGGGGATCAGGTCGGACGGCTTGGCGATGTGGAACGCGCCCGAGGCGATGAACAGGATGTGATCGGTGCGCACCATGCCGTGCTTGGTGTTGACCGTCGAGCCCTCGACGATCGGCAGCAGGTCGCGCTGCACGCCCTCGCGCGACACGTCGGGCCCGACGCATGCCCTCGCGGCCGGCGATCTTGTCGATCTCGTCGATGAAGACGATGCCCGACTGCTCGACGCGGCGGACCGCCTCCTTGGTGACGGCCTCCATGTCGAGCGAGCTCGTCGCTTCCTCCTGCGGTGAGCACCTCGAGCGCCTCGGGCACCGTCACCGTGCTGCTTCTTGGTGCTGCTTGGGCAGCAGGTTGGCGAAGCATGTCCTTCAGGTGGAACTCCATCTCCTCCATGCCCTGCGGCGTCAGCACCTCGACCATCGGCGATGGCCGTCTTGCGTCGACCTCGATCTCGACCATGCGCTCGTCGAGCTTGCCCTCGCGCAGCATGCGGCGCAGCTTCTCGCGCGTGCTGGCGCGTCGTCGTCGGCGCTCGGCGGCGCCCATCGGCTGATGCGGTGCTCGGCGGCGGCGGCGGCAGCAGCAGGTCGAGCACGCGCTCCTCGGCGAGCTCGCGCGCGCGCACGCTGCGACCTTCTCCTTCTCCTCCGCCTTCACCATGCCGATCGCCAGCTCGGCGAGGTCGCGGATGATCGACTCGACGTCGCGCCCGACGTAGCCGACCTCGGTGAACTTCGAGGCCTCGACCTTGATGAACGGCGCCTGCGCGAGCTTGGCGAGCCGGCGCGAGATCTCGGTCTTTCCGACGCCGGTCGGCCCGATCATGATGATGTTCTTGGGCGCGATCTCGTCGCGCAGCTCCTCGGGCACCTGCTGGCGCCGCCAGCGGTTGCGCAGCGCGATCGCGACCGCGCGCTTGGCCGTCGCGCTGGCCGACGATGTAGCGGTCGAGCTCGGAGACGATCTCGCGCGGCGTCATCGTGTAGGGCGGGGGCGGCTCGGCGATGGATGGCGCGTGCTCGGTCATAGCTCCTCGACCACGAGCTGCTCGTTGGTGTAGACGCAGATCGCGGCGGCGATGCGCATCGCCTCCTCGGCGATCGCGCGCGCGTCGAGGTCGGCTGTGCGCGACCAGGCGCGCGCGCGGCGGCGAGCGCGTAGTTGCCGCCCGAGCCGATCGCGATGACGCCGTCGTCGGGCTCGATGACGTCGCCGCTGCCCGAGATCACCAGCAGTCGCCTCGGCGTCGGCGACGATGCAGCAGCGCCTCGAGGCGGCGCAGCACGCGGTCGGTGCGCCAGTCCTTGGCGAGCTCGACGGCGGCGCGCGTCAGGTTGCCGCTGGCGCTGCTCGAGCTTCGCCTCGAACTTCTCGAAGAGCGTGAACGCGTCGGCGCTGGCGCCGGCGAAGCCGGCCAGCACCTTGCCCTGGTACAGGCGGCGCACCTTGCGGGCGTTGTGCTTCATCACCGTCTGGCCGAGCGTGACCTGGCCGTCGCCGGCCAGCACGACTTTGCCGCGGTGGCGCACCGCGAGGATGGTCGTGCCGTGCAGCGTCTCTCCCACGGGCCGACACTAGCGGTGCCGCGGCCGTCGTGTAAACGCGAGTTTCACGATGCTAAGGAGAGGCGTGGCCGAGATCATGGATACCGCGGCGCCGATCGCGCGCGTGCGCGCCGCAGAAAGCGACCTGCCCGTCGAGGATCGACTGTTCGAGGATCCCTATGCACACCTCTTTTGGGGAGGGGCCGCCGCGGACGAGGCCATGGAGCGCTTTCTCGTCGCGCCGTTCTTTCGTGAGCACGTCCGCCTGCGAACCCGTTTCATCGACGACTGCGTGCGCCCGGCGCTCGCCGACGGTCTGCACCAGATCGTCGTGCTCGGCGCCGGGTTCGACTGCCGCGCGCTCCGGTTGCGCGAGATCGCCGCCGCCGGCGCGACCGTCTACGAGATCGACTTCGCCTCGCAGCTCGACGCCAAGCGCGCGACGCTCACCGCCGCCGGCGTGGCGCTTCCCGATCATGTGCGTTTCGTGCCTTGCGATTTCAGCGCGCCCGACTACGAGGCGCGTCTGTCGGCGGATCTGCAAGCCGCCGGCCTCGATACCAGCCGGCGCCAGCTCTTCCTGTGTGAAGGAGTGCTCGGCTACCTCACGGATGCCGAGCTCGCGCGCACGCTGCGCTGGATCGTCGAGACCGGTGGCGCCGGCTCACGCGCGGTCTTCAACTTTCCCCTCCTGCGCTTCGATGCCGAGCGCTTCGCGCAGCACGTCACGGCGGCGGGATTCGCGCAGCGCGACATCGAGCGGCTCGATGCGGTGTATCGGCGCTATCTCCGCGGCACCCCGCCCGCCGGCGGCGAGCTCTACTTCGTCGCCGTGGCGAGCATTTGAGCCGGTACGGACACTACGCGCGTGGGAACGCCTTGTCATAGACCTCCGCGAGGCGCGCGAAGTCGACGTGCGTGTAGCGTTGGGTCGTCGACAGGCGGGCGTGACCGAGCAGCTCCTGGATGGCCCGCAGATCGGCGCCGGCGTTCAGGAGATGGGTCGCGAAGGAATGGCGGAACGCGTGCGGGCTGGCGCGCATGCGGGTCTCGGCGCGGACGGTGTGCCGCGCTACGATGCGCGCGATGCTCCGCACGGTGAGACGCGTGCCGCGGCCGTTCAGGAAGACGGCGTCGGCGTCGCGACGGAGGCTCGCCGGCCAGCGACGGCGGTAGTCCTCGAGCGCGGTGAGCGCGGTCGCGCCGACCGGGACGATGCGCTCCTTCCGGCCCTTGCCCAGCACGCGTACCACCTCGGCGCGGCGATCGACGTCGCCCCAGTCTAGCGCCGCCAGCTCACTGACGCGAATACCGGTCGAGTAGAGCAGCTCGAGGAGCGCGCGATCACGGCAGGCGAGCGGCGAGAGCCCCGGGACGGCGTCGAGCACGCGGAACATCTCGTCGACCGAGAGGTACGGCGGCAAGTGCACCTCGCGCTTGGGCGCGGTGAGGCTCGCGGCGGGATCGTCGCGACGGCTGCCGCTGCGCCCGCAATAGCGAAAGAAGTGCTTGAGGGCGGCGAGCTTGCGCGCGACCGAGCTCTTGCGTTGCGTGCCGGCGAGGGAGGCGAGGTAGGCGCGCACACCGTGGACGTCGGCGCGCGCGAGGCGTGAGCCGTGCGTGGCGAGAAACGACGCCAGCTGACGCACGTCGGTCTGGTAGGCCTTGATGGTGTGCGGCGAGGCGTTCGCCTCGTCGTGGAGGTAGGCACCGAACGCCTCGATCAGGCGTTCCGCCGCCGCGTCCGCGCGCTCCGCCGCCACCGCCGCTATTCGCCTCCCGAGCCGCATGGTATCAACGGCCGAGGTGATGTCGCAACGCGCATCAAGCGGGGTGAGCGCGCCGCGCGCGGAGGGAGCGCGCATCGTCGCGCTGCGCTTCACCAGCCGGCGCGGTGTCGGTCTCGCCGGCCTCCTGCATCTGCCGGCGGGTGTCGACGAGCCGGCCGGCTTGCCCGCCGTCGTGCTCTGTCACGGCATGGAGTCCACCAAGGAGGGTACCAAGCATCAGGCGCTCGCCGCTCGTCTCACCGCGCTCGGCTACGTCTGCGTGCGCTTCGACTTCTCGTACGTCGGCGAGTCGGAGGGCGCTTTCGAGGATCTCACGATCAGCGGCGAGGTGCAGGACCTGGCGGGCGTCTGCGACGCGCTGTGGGAGCGGGGCGCGGGGGCGGTCGGCTTGATCGGCTCGAGTCTCGGCGGGACGGTCGCCGTGACCTTCGCGGGCGATGAGCCGCGGGTGCGCGCGTTGGTCACGATCGCCGCGCTCTCCAGGCCGCTCGGCATCGTCGAGCGCATGGCGCCGGCGGCGCTCGCGGAGTGGCGGCAGCGTGGGTACACGCAGGAAGAAACCGGCCGGCTGAACCGTACGTTCCTCGACGACCTGCCGAACGTCGACGTGCTGGCCGCGGCCCGGCGCCTGGGTGCGGCGACGCTGGTCACGCATGGCGACGCCGATCGGGTCGTGCCGGTCGAGGACGCGCACGCGCTCCACGCCGCGCTCCCGGAGCCCAAGGCGCTCGCGATCACTCCCGGATGTGACCACCGCTACTCCGACCCCGCGCATCTCGCCACGCTCCTCGATCGGAGTGTCGAGTGGATCACCCGACATCTGCCGCTCGGCGCGAGCGCTCGCGCGAGCCGGCGATGATCTGCGCCGCCTGCCGAGCCGACCTCGGCAAGACGGAGCGTGTCGGGCGGCGCGACACCTGTCCCCACTGTCATGTGGACCTGCACGCCTGCCGCCAGTGCGGCTTCTACGATCCGCGTGTCTACAACGAGTGCCGCGAGCCCCAGGCCGAGCGTGTGCTCGACAAGGAGCGCAGCAACTTCTGCGACTATTTCGCTGCCACGGCGGACGCGACGGCGGCGAGCACGCCGAAGGCGCCCACGGTGGGGCAGGGCGGCACGCGCGACGCGCTCGACCGTCTCTTCCGGCGGCGTTGAGCGCCGTGCGCCTTCTTCTCGCGACCCTCGCGGCCGCGTCGGTGGCGGTGCTCGCGCTCGGGGCGCTCGTCACCATGAACCTGCAGGCTTTTGTCGAGGTCCATGGCGACGAGCTGCGGACGCGCGCCGAGCGGCTCCTCGAGCGGCCGATCACGATCGGCGACATCACGCCGTCGTGGTGGCCGCTCGGGATCCGGCTTGCCACGGTGACGATCGCCGAAGACCCACGCTTCGGGACGCGTCCATTCCTCGAGGCCGAGGCGGTGCGGATCCGTGTGCACCCCTGGCGGCTCGCCGGCGGACAGGTCGAGGTCGCGGGTTTCGTGCTCGATCGTCCCCGCGTCAGCTTCGTGCGCGACGCGAACGGGCGATGGAACGTCGCGAGCCTCGGCAGCGGCGACGAGCGCGCGGATGGCAACCGCGAGCGTGGCCGCCGGCGCCGCGGACCGCGCGTGCCGGTCGAGTGGCTGGTCGGGATGGCGCTCAGTGAGATCCGCGACGGTCGTGTGGACGTCGAGGATCTGACCGGTGCCACGCCACGTCACCTCACGGCGGGGCGCCTTCGGCTGCGCGCCGAGAACGTGCGCCTGGGAGCCGAAGCGCGCGTGCGCGCCGAAGCCGCGGTCTTTCCGGGGAGCACCCGTCCTGACGCGCACATCGATCTTCGACTTTCCAATCTGGGAGTGAACGACACCGAGCATTCGCCGTTCCACGCCGAGATCGAGCTCCGCGACCTCGATCTCGCAACCGCCGCCGCGCTGACGGGGACGACGTCCGCGGTCACCGGCCGGGTCTCGTCGGTCACCGCGGACGTGACGGGCACGCTCGAGGGCTTCGTCACGAGCCTGAAGGCGCGCACCGAAGGCAATCCGCTCCGCATCGGCAAGCGCTTCGCGCTTCCGGCTGTGCCCGCGAGTCTCGAGGCACGCGTCATCCGCGACGGCGAACGGGTGACGCTCGAGGATGGACGCGGGAAGATCGGCGGCCTCGGCTTCACTGCCACCGGTAACGCGGACCTCGATCCGTGGCGTGCGCAGGTGTCGCTGCAGAGCCGGGAAGGTGCGGTCGATGTCGCGCTCGGCGAGCCGCCGCTCCGCCTTCACGACGTTGCGCTCACGCTCACCCTCGAGCCCGGCGTCGTCCACATCGATCCCGCCCGCTTCGGCCTCGACGACGGCTCGGTCGACTTGACGGCCGACGTGACGGGCCTCGACCCCCCGGCGCTCGCGAGCCGGTTCCAGGCGCGCGCATTCGGCGGCGTGCTCGAAGGGACGGTGGACCCGAGCGACGACGGGTCGCTCGCGTTGCACGTGAAGGCGCGCGGTGTCGACGCCGGTGTGGTCGGGGCGCGTCTCCTGTCCGAGAGTCTCGAGCATGTGAGCGGGGGTGTCGACGGCGAGCTCGTGCTTTCGGTTCCGGTTGGCGACGGCGCCGGGCTCGACGCTCTCACCGGGTCGGGAACGTTCACGCTCACCGATGCGACGCTCCGCGACGTCAACATGGCGGAGCACGTTCTCGGGCACGTGCGCGAGGTGGGTCTGGTGCCGCGCTTGCTCTCGGCACGTACCCGCGCGCGCTATCCGGAGATCTTCGACGCACGCCATACCGTCATCACCGGCGCGACGGCGGCATTTCGCGTCGGCGAGGGGCGCTGCGAGACCGAGCTGCTGACCGTGAAGACGGCGCCCTACGAGGTGACCGGCAGCGGCTGGGTCGATTTCGACGGACTGGTGCGCTTTTCCGGAGATCTCGTGCTGTCGCGGGCGCTGTCGGCGACGCTGCGCGCCGACGTGCCGGCCGTCAAGTATCTGAGCGACGAGCCCGGGCACGTGTCGGTGCCGTTTCGACTGCGTGGACCGCTCGGGGTGGCGCGCCCGGAGCCCGACCTGAAGCGCCTGCGCAAGCGCGGACTCGAGCTTCTCAGGGACACCCGCCGCGATCGTCGCGACGACCGGGCGGGGCGTGACGACAAGCGGGAGATGGCGCGCGACGACGACCCGAGCGCGCCCGTGATCGAAAACCTCGAACGGATGCTCCGGCCGTGATGGCGCGCGGACGCACCGACATCGTCGAGATCCGGCTCCGCCTGTCGCCTGCCGACATCGCGTACGTGAAATTCGTCCTCGAGTCGTACGAGGGCATCGGCGTGGTGCGGACCATCGACCGCAAGGACGCGGTGATCACCCTCTTGATCGCCGCCGACTTCGAGGGCGAGGCGCGGCGGATTCTCGAATCGATCCGCCACGAGGTCACCTGGGAAGAGGTGCCGGTCGACGACTGACTGCGCTCCCGCGATCAGATCATCGCGTTCGGGCTGATGTCGGGGTGGGCGCGGACGAACTCGACCAGACGGTCGGCGTACGACGCGAATCCGGGAGCGGCGATCCCCGTGCCCTCGAGGGCGCGCCGCGTGTTGGTCGAGTCGTAGTGCGTCGGGTGCACGAAGTAGTCGACCGCGCTCGACGGGATCTGGATCAAACGGTACACGCCGGGCACGTAGTCGAGCGAGACCTTCGCCAGCCAGCGCGGCAGCCGCACGCGCACCATGCGCCGGTGCGTCGCCTGCGCCAGCGTCTTCAGCAAGCCATCGACGGTGAGCGGCTCGGGGTCGCAGAGCTGGTACACGGTGCCGTGCGATCCCGAGAGGCCGCTCAGGTGCGCGAGGGCCTCGATCACGAAATCGCGCGGCACGACGTTGAAGCGAATCGCGGTCGTCTTGCCGATGACCGGCATGACCGCGAGTCGCGGCTGGCGGAGGAGCCAGCGGATGAGGAAGTAGGGTCCGTCGTACTTCTGCGTCGCGCCGGTCTGGCTGTCGCCGACGACGATCGACGGCCGGTAGATCGAGACCGGCAGACCGCCCTTCATCGAGGCCTGCACGTCGACCTCGGCGAGGAACTTCGTCTCCTCGTAGAAGTTGTTGAAGCGCTGGCCCTTGTCGAGGTCCTGCTCGGTGAAGCGGCCCGGGTAGCGACCGCTCACGTAGCAGGTGCTCACGTACTGCAAGCGATCGAGGCGCGTGCAGCCTTCCGCGAATCGCAGCACGTTGCGCGTGCCCTCGACGTTGATGCGCATGCCGACGTCGCGCGCGACCGTGAGGTCGTACACCGCTGCGAGGTGGTAGATCTCACTGACCTCGTCCGCGAGGCCGGCGCCATCGCCGAGGCCGAGATTCGGTTGGCAGATGTCGCCCTCGACCAGGCGGACGCGATGGCCGAGCAGCGGGTGCTTGGCGGCGAGGTCGTCGACGCGCTGCCGTGCCATCGCCGCGAACTTGGGCTGGACGAGACAGAGGGCGGTCGCGTCGCTCGATCGCGCCAGCACCTTGGGAAGGAGCGCGCTTCCGAGGAAGCCGGGAAACCCGGTGAACAGGACCGTCGGCATGCGTGCGCCTCTCTTACTTGCCGCTACTACGGACTCAGTAGTACGACTCCGGAAGCCAACAGCGATCCGGCACCGGCGCTTTCTTGGCTATGAAGGCCCCGGGGAGATCCTTGCGGATCGTCCCGCCGAAGACGCTGCAGAAACGTCTGCCGGCGCTCGTCGAGCCGAACGTCAGCGACGTCGCGAGCTTGTACTGCCCGAACTCGTTCAGCGTGAACCCGAGCGCGCCGCCGCGGCACTTGGCGCGTACGCGCCGCTCGGTGATGTCGACCGCCGTGCATGGACCGAAGACTCCGGCGCGGTCCCGGTACATGTAGGCCGTGCCGCCGCTCGGCGATGCGAACGACCGTCCATCCGGCGGCGGGAAGCGGTGCTCGTCGCGAACTCTTGTGTTCGCGGACTGAAGATCTCGAAGCGTGGCGCCCGCGAGCGTAGGGTCGGCGGCGCTACCCGGTTGCGGCATCAGCGCCGGATCGGGTCCGGCGAGGACGATCTTGAACTTTCTCGCATCCGGGTGGCCGGCCTTGTCGCGGAACGTCATGCGCGGGCCGCCGAGCGGTACCTCGCCTCCGGCCGGTGCTCGGCAGTGCGGCACGGCCAGGAAGTTGCTCGTCTGGAAAAGTGCCGGCGCTCCCGTCCCCGGTGAGAGTCCAGTCAAACCGTGCCAGCCGGTCTCCAGGAAGGTCATGCGGATCTGCCCGTCGAACAGGAGCTCCAGCTGCACGCGATTGAATGGATACGCGAACAACTCCTCGGGCTCGATCGACTGAATCCCGTCCCAGGTGACGGCGAGGCGATCCGCGGTCTGTTTCCAGCTCAGCTCGCCGAGGTTGTTGGGTCCGACGAGGTAGTCGGCGGAGAAGGGCGCGATGCTCGGCAGCTCGAAGTGGGAGGCGAACGACGGACCGTGCTCGGTGTCGCCGCCCGTGAAGCTGACGTGGCCGTTGCTGCTGACGAACACCTCGTCGTACTGCTGGCCGTAGAGCGCGACGGTTTGCCCGCCCGTCAGCGCCACCGGCGCGAACGAATCGCCGGTGAGAGCGAGCGCAACGCCGCCGGTGGGATCGGTCGGGTACGTCAGCGCGAACTCCAGGCACACCGAGTAGGACGTGCCATCGGGGGTGAATACCAGTCTCGTGCCGGCGAGGTCGTTCCTGTTGGTGCGGAATATCTCCGTCAGAGGTTCGACAACGGCGGACGCGAGCGCCGGGAACCTCGAGCTCGAGGTACAGCCGTCCGGCCGTTGCCGTGCAATGGCTCGCCACCTCGACGTAGTAGCTCTTGCCGGTCTTCACCTCGAAGCTGAGCCGCGATTGATGGTCGTCGACTATGTCGTCGCACGCGACCGCGATGGAGGTCGCCGCACTCGCCCGAGAAGACGCCGAGTACGGTAGGATACCCGCTTCCGCCGCTATCGACGTGGAGCGTGCCGTCCGCGGTCGGCGTCACGCGGTACCAGAGTGTCTCCGTGTTGACGCCGCACCCGCACTCGACGGCCGGATCGTCGACGCTCGTAGTGGCGTCCACGGCCAGCACGGATGCTCCGAAGCCGCCCGCGCTGACGTCCGTTGCGTTCTCGCAGAGGTCGTTGGCGACCGGGGGCCGCAGAGAGAACGACACCAGCGCCGTCTGCTGGTCGCCGGGCGCGGAGGCTACGACCCTCCCGGTGTAGACGTAGGGCGCCGCTGCGCTCGGCGGTACCTGAGCGTTGTCGACTGTGAGGGTCAGCGACACCTCCGCAGAGCCGTCGGCTGGCACCGAGACTTCGTCGGGGACGATCAGGGTGCTCACCCCGGGCGGTAGCTCCGAATCGTCGAAGCTGAGTGTGTAGGTCCTGGCACCGGCGCTCAGATTGCGGACGGTGACGGCTGGCGGTGCGCTCCCATGTCGCTCCGCTGCCGTCGTCGACGCCGAGATTGATCGGCGCCGGCGAGAGCACGGTCTCGACATCGAACGCGGCGCGCGCGTCGAGTCGACCGACGCCGCCGGTCGTAACGTTGAGGCCGATCGGTGTGGCGGCGTGCTGCAAGATTGCCTTGGCCTCGGCGGGCGTGAGGCCGGGATGGAGACCCAGCAGCAGCGCCGCGGCGCCGGCGACGTGCGGGGCCGCCATCGACGTGCCGGACAGCTCGGCGTGCTCGCTGTCGAGGCATTGCCGCTCCTCCCAGGCCCCGGGAAGCCGCGCCGCGCAAATGGTGACGCCCGGCGCGGTGATCTCAGGCTTCGCGAGCGCCGCAATGATCGTCGGTCCGCGCGAGCTGAAACCGGCGATCTCGTCGGCGTCGTCCGTGGCGCCGACGGTGAGCGCGGTGCGTGCCGTGCCCGGAGAGCCGATCGTGAAGTAGCGTCCATTGTTGCCGGCGGAGATGACGCTCAACACGCCTGCCGCGGTCGCCGCATCGACCGCCGTCGAGACGGGGTCGTCCTCGTCGCCGGGGCCACCGAGACTCATGCTGATGATCATCGCGTGGTCGCTCGGGTCGCCGTCGTCGTCCGGGTCGGCGGCGCGCTCGATCCCGGCGATGACCGTCGACCACGCGCCTGCACCCTGCTGATCGAGCACCTTGTACGCGAGGATGCGTGCGTCCGGCGCCACGCCGGTGAGCGCGCCGTCTCCCGCCGCGGTCGCCGCCACGTGCGTCCCGTGTCCATGGTCGTCCATGGGGTCGGCGTCGTCGTTGATGAAGTCGTACCCGCCGATCACCTTGCACGCCGCTCCCAGGCAGCCGCCGAGGTCCGCATGCGTGTAGTCGACGCCGGTGTCGAGGATGGCGACGGTGGCGCCGGCGCCGCGATAGACGAAGTCGGTCCAGACCTCCGGCGCGCGGATGTGGGGCACGCTGACGTCGAGGATCGCCTCGACGTGCCCGTCGGCGACGATGCGCTTGACGTCGGGATCGGATGCCAGCGCCCGAATCGTTTGCGGAAGCAGGTCGGCCGCGAAGCCGTTGGCGACGACCCGGTATTCGTGGCGAAGTACGGCCGCCGCCTGCGGCGGACTGAAGCCGCGTGCAGCGCGTTCACGACTCTCGAGCGCCAGGATGTCACGACGCACCCGGGCGCGTTGCGCGCCGGCATTGGTGCCCATGGCTGCCGTCTTGGGGACGGCGGCCGATGGCGGGGTCGTGAGCTCGACGATCACAGCCTGCGGGGCCGGCGAGGTGGCGACCTCCTCGGACGTGCGCGAGATGTCGTCGGAGCCCTCGGCGCCAGCGGGAAGCGTCGGGCTGCCGAGCGCGACGGCGAGGGCGAGAACCGCGGCGCGGCGGACGCGAAGCCAGCGACGGGCGATAGGGGGGCATGGCATGGTCGGAGCTCTCCTGGTGACTGGTTGCCTGCCCATAGCAGCGAGCTGTCCGCCGCGACAAGCGTTTTCGTCAGAAACCATCGAGCTTGACGCTCCGTTCGCGTGCGTGCGTATGGGAACGAGTGACCGCACCGGCGACACGCCGCGCCATTCTCGCCAACCTCGGGCTCGCCTGCGGCGCGACGCTGGTGGCGCTCGCGATCGCCGAGACGGCGCTGCGCGTCCTCCGCTCTCGACGTCGCGTCCTACCATGCGATCGCGAGCTTCACCGTCTACGACCCCGAGCTCGGATGGAGGCTTGCCCCATCGCGCACGACCGTGTTCACGGGCGCGCACTTCCGGGCGCACGTCGCACAGAACGCCGACGGCTTGCGCGATCGGTCCTATCCGCGCGAACGCACGCCTGGCCGCCGGCGCATCCTCGTCCTCGGCGACTCGGTCGTGTGGTGCTGGGGCGTCGAGCAGGCCGATTGCTTCACCGAGCGACTCGAGGCCGCGCTTCCCGATACCGACGTCATCAATGCCGGGGTGCCGGCGTATTCGACGGCGCAGGAGATGCTCTTCTACGAACGCGACGGGCGCCGCTATCGCTCCGACCTGGTGCTTCTCGTCTTCGTGCCCAACGACGTCGACGAGAACGCCGGCGCGCGCGGGCCGCGCTTCGCGCTCCAGGATGGCGCTCTCGTCGCACCCACCCACCCGGTGCCGCGGCGCAAGACCGTCCTGCAGGAATGGCTGCAGGCGCACTCGCGCCTGTTCGCGCAGATCGACTACTGGGCCGCGGCGATCAAGGTCATGTGGTCGGATCGCGAAGCGGTTGCACGCGCGAAGGACCTCGTGTGCCCCTGCGCCCGGCTCGGCGCAGGCCCCGGCGTACCCGCTGCCGCCGGACTGAGCGCCTGGATTCCGCCTGGACGCTCACGGAGGCGCTTCTCGATCGCGTCGTGCGCGACGTGCGCACTGACGGCGCACGCTTCGCCATGATCCTCGAAGAATCTCCCGGCTCGTTGGCGACGCGGATGCGCGATTTCTGCGCCAGCCGCGCCGTGCCCTGTCTCGAGATCGGCCCGCCGCTCGCCGCCGCGGCGCAGCGCGGAGAGCAGGTCCGCCTCCAGGGCGATCCGCACATCGCTGCTGCCGGTCAACGGATCGTGGCGGAAGAGCTCCTCAAGTTCCTCGCGCGCGAGTCCTTGCTCTCGCCGCCCGATCGACCGCGTTGACTGTCGTGTGAGGTTCGCATGCGACCCGTCATAGGCTTTTGCCTCGACGGTCAGCGACGCAGCGTGTATGGAATCTCCGTCCGACGCGAGGCGTCGCCCTTGGGTCGCGGCGAGGATTGCGTCGAGGAGGTGGAGGAATGGAGCGCTCATCGGTTGCAAGACCGCAGGCGCTGCGGTGGTCGATCGGCGCCGTCGTCTTCTCGTTTTCCACCATCGCCAGCGGAGCATGGGCGGACACGCCGCCCCCCAGCGGCGTCGATGCCGACGGGTGCCTCGTCTGGGACGAGAGCGTCCGCGACACGGGTGCTACCCCGACCGGCGATGGCGGTGCCGTCGCGCCACACCGCGTGTGCATCGAGCTGTTCGAGGACTCGTACGACACGTTCGGACGCGACCGACCCGACGAGGCGCGCGTGCCGGTGCCGGGAAGCCCGGGTTGCGGCGAGTTCGCGACCCAGCGCTGTCCGACGAAGCCCAAGCGCGTGCCCTCGATGAAGGCGCTCCCCGACCCGTACGGGACGCCCCCGATCACGACGCCCGACGGCGCGTGTCTCGACGGCCAAGGCTGGAGCTTCGAGACGCAAGGGGACGGGCTGCTCGTTCTTCTCGGGCTCGCGAACGGCCGCTTCGAAGGATGGAGGCCGGCGCCGGGACCGCCCGGTACGCCGGCGGCTTTCGGGGATGGCGGTGAGTGCCGCGACCGCTGTCCGGGACCTGTCTACGGCAACAACGTCAGCATCGATCGCATCAACCCGCCGGGCTACGACGGCAACAGCATCGAGGGCCGTCCACTCACCAACATCGGCGGCGACTACTGGGAGTGGAGTCGCGACATCAACTATCGGGGTCACTACTGGGTGGGATCGAGCGACCTGCGTGAGGATGCGACCGTCGACCCCGGCACCCGCCTCCCCGAGAATGCGACCGGTACACTGACCTCACCGACGTTCACCATCACCGGACCGTACGTGAGCTTCTACATCGGCGGAATCGCGTCGACCGCCCAGCGCGTCGAACTGCTCGTGCGCGAGTCGGATCCGTTCAAACAGCAGCAGCTGCGCCACACGTTCGAGGGCATCGGCACCGTCGAGTTTCCATCGCTCGCATCATCGACGCAATTCTTCGCGACCGACATCGTCGACGGGAAATGGGTGGCGGTGCGCTCGGCGGCACCCGCCCAGCCGATGAACGACTACATGCAGCGGCGCGTGGTGTGGAACGTTTCACCGTACGTCGGCATGAAGGCGCGCTTTCGTATCGTCGATGACGGCATGGATGGCCGCGGGCACATCAACGTCGACCACTTCGTCTGCCACGACCAACCGCCCGAGGAGACCGAATGGGTGGCGTGGGCGCCCCACGGAGAGAGCGTGCCCTCAGCGGTCGGCTACGTCCCGCAGCGAATGCCTCTCTGGGGGATCACGGACTCGCACGGGCATGCCGTGGCCAATACTGCCTTCGGCGGTCACTTCATCTGGGGTGACGTCACCGACGATTTGAAGAACGTCTACGCGTGCAAGGACCCGGTCTCCGCCATCGTCGATCGCAGCGGACGGGTAGTGCGACCCGCCATCGGTCCGACGTCGACCACCTCGAGCTGCAGCGTCAACGTCGACATGACGGCCTTCCTTCTGGGAACGGCGATCGCGCTCTGCGGCCAGGTCAGCTACGTGCCGCTGGTGGGACAAGCGGCGGCGGCGGCCTGCGTGCTCACAGCGATCGACTCGGCGTTCAACATCGCGACGACGTCGGTCCTGAGCACGATCACGTACCATGGCGCATCGCGGGCGACGAGCGGGCACGTCCACCTCGGCGACTGGCTCTACCGCCCCTTCCGCGACTTGGCGGACGTCGAGTTCGGGTTCGTCGAGGCCAAGGACCGTACCGAGCACGGCGTCGTCGAGACCATCGACTGGGATCTGCCGGGCGGCGCACATTCCGGACACAGCCTCGGCAAACTGCACCAACAGTACCAATGGCAGATGATCCGACGGGCCTGGCAGGGCGGTCTGCGCCTGATGGTGATCGACAGCATCAACTCGCGGATGATGCAGTACTTGCTCGACGGCAAGACCGACTACGACGATTGGCAAGCGATCCGTGCCGGCGTCGAGGCGGTCAAGCGGTACGTCGCGGGCCCGAACGATCCCACGTATTTCCCGGGGCCGCTGGCGGCGATCGCCGAGATCGCCTACACGCCCCACCAGGCGAGACAGATCATCGCCAAGAACAAGATCGCGATCGTGCTCGGCACCGAGGTCGACGAGCTCGGGAAGCTCCGCAACCCCACGGACACGGTCGAAAAGCAGGTCGACGACCTGCTTGCGCTAGGCATCCGTAAGATCACGCCGATCCACGCCCCGAACAATCCATACGGCGGCGCCGGCATGTTCCGCGACATCTACGACTCGCTCAACTACTACAACAATCTCACCCAGGACGAGACCCGTCATCGCGACGGTTCGTGGAAAGATTTCGGCCCGGTGATGATGACGGTTCCGGAATCGTTTCCGAAACCGTTCCGAGGCATGAAGCTCGGCGAATTCGTGATCGGGAAGGAGCTGCACCCCGATCTGGATACCAGCCACCTCGATCCGACGGGCATCGGCTCGGAGCCGCAGCTCCCATGGAATCTCCGCAACCATGGGTATTTCCGCGCCGACCACACGACGACGTCCGACTGGATCGGCGGCCAGAATCTGATCACCTACCGGGTCGGCTTCGCCGATGCCAAGCACCAACTGCAGGCCTTCAGCGCCGGCGGAGCAGGTGCGGTGTGGGGCCATCCAGACGAGATTCTCTTTCGACCGGTGATCGCCAACTCGCTCAGCTGGCTGCTCGGCTCCGTGCCCGGCTCGAGCACCCCGGCAACTGCTCCCTCCTCGGTCTCTTCATTCCCAATACGCCGAAGACGAGCGAGTTGCCGGCATCGACGGTCGCGAACTACTCCCGGATCGGAGGAGGTCATCGGAACGATCTCGGCCTCCAGAGTGCCGGGTATGCGGCGCTCGGCCGGATGATGCGCGACGCGATGCTCGTCGATCTCGATCACCTCGGCCAGAAAACCCGGGCGGCCGTCTATGAAGAGGCGCGGCATTTCGCAGGCGTGGCCTACAACGCGCCCGCCGGTTCCAACGCCTACCACTATCCCTTCGTCGGCGTGCACACTGGCATGCGGGAGTACGACAAGTCCGGTCCGGTGCCGTTCGAGCTCCGCACGCAGTACGGCTACGCGGTCGAGAACGATCGCACCGCAGCGGAATTCGCACGCGCCCGTCTCGCGGGGAGTAGCGTCGCCCCGCTGGCGAGCGCTGGCGGCGCGTTCATCCGTCCGGACCATCCGGAACTGCCGCCCCAGCTCAACGTCGATTGCGACTACAGCAGCAAATCCTGGGCAGCACGGTATCTACTGATGCTCGAGA
Organism: uncultured delta proteobacterium; assembly: GCA_963846105.1. GTDB lineage: Bacteria > Desulfobacterota > Binatia > UTPRO1 > UTPRO1 > CAWJUT01. The sequence goes on along the minus strand of CAWJUT010000016.1, from coordinate 69,430 downwards.
TGATGGGCGGCCACGGCGTCACCCCCAGTCTCGATATGAACGGTCTGACGACGCCGCTCGCGAGCCGCTTCGGCGCGGGCACGTCGTGTCACGTCGGCGATCCCATCCACCAGCACGACCCCGCCAACTACGAGGAGTGGCGGCGTGTCGGTTCGTGGCCGCGCGACTTCACCGACGCTGCCTACCCCGGGCTACCGGCGGCGCAATGCACGTACAACACGCTGACGCAGCTCTGGGATCCCGCGTGCGAGAGCAGCAAGATGTTGAACGGACAGCTCGCGGAGTTCAGCGGCGTCGAGTACGACGACTACGCCGGCCAACACCACTGGCCCACCGTGCCGTGGGCGGGTGGCGATCCGGAGCTCAAGGTCGTCGTCGGCCGCACGTCGGCTCAGCTCCGGGACGACGCCGCCCCGCGTCCGAAGATCGACGAGGTCGTTGCGTACGGTGGTGCTCGTCAGATGCGGCCGCTCACCAAGTTCAAGAATACCGGTATCGCCGTCGCTTCGGCGGCGGCGAATACCGGCTGGGACGTCAATCTCGACGGCTTTCGGCACGTCGGCATGTACCCGGACTTTCTGCAGGAAGTCCGCAATGTCGGCGTGAGCTGGGAACAGATGGGTCCGCTCTTCAACTCGGCCGAGGAATACATCCGCACCTGGGAACGCGCCTGCGTCATCGCGGGTCGTTATCGGGTGGCGAGCAACCTGCCGCCCCTCCCGCAGAACGTCTGCGATTGATCGCTACGCCGCTGTCGCGCAGCGGAAGCCGACGTGCGCCGCGGTCGAGTCGGGCGTGAGACCGATGCGGGCAGCGGGGCGGTAGCGGGCGCAGTACTCGGCGGCGCAGAGGAACGAGCCGCCCTTCAGCACGACAGTTCCGGTCGCGGCGAGTCCGGTGCAGCCGCACGTGGTCTTGCGTCGACGAACGGGGAATCGGTCCACTCCCAGACGTTGCCGATCATGTCGTACAGGCCGTACCCGTTCGCGCGGAAACGACCGCACGGCTGTCGTGCCGGGTTCTCCGTCGCGCGCGAAATACCAGGGGAAGGCGCCGGTCCAGATGTTCGCCATCAGACGGCCGTCCGGCATGAGCTCGTCGCCCCACGCGTAGGCGGCGTCCGACGAGCCCGCCGCGCGCCGCCGCTTCCCACTCGACCTCCGTCGGCAGGCGCTTCCCGCGCCAGGTCGCGAAGCGCCTGCGCATCCTCGAGCGCGACGTGGACGACGGGATGATCGCTCGCGGCCGTCGAGCGTCGAGCCGGCTCCGTTCGGGTGCGCGCCAGCTCGCGCCGGGCGACGAAGCGCCACCACTGCGAAGGATCGCGGAGGTCCACCGGGCCCGGCGTCATCACGAAGACGGCCGAGCCCGCCGGGCTCGACGCGCTCCGCGACGCGTCGACGTAGCCCGTCGCCGCGACGAAGCGCGGCGAAGGCGCGCGTTGGTGACCGGCGTCGCGTCGATGCGAGAACGCCGCGACCTCGACCTCGCGCGCCGGACGCTCCTCCGGGTAGTGCTCGTCCGAGCCGACGCGATAGCGGCCGGCCGGGATCGCGACCATGCCGCGCGCGTCCGATGCGTCAGACGCGAATGCCGATCGCGTCGATGAAGCGCATCGGTCTCGAGCGCCGAGAACGGGCTCGTGTCGACGGAGATCTGCACCCGGACGATCGCGCCCTGGAACGGGTTCGGCCCGCGGTAGAGCGTCGAGACCTGGTTGCCGAGGTCGGCGCCGAGCGAGAACCCGTCGTACGAGGTCGAGAACGAGCACGCGCGCGAACGTGTGCTCGGCGACCTTCCGCTCGTTCGACGAAGAGCGCGCCCGAGCCGTCGAAGGGCCGCGACGTCATGGTCTGCACGTAGCGCACCATGACCGCGCCCGTCGGGCAGACGCTCGGCGGCTCTCGAAGCGCTCGTTCCACGGCACCAGGCTCTGCTCGTAGACGAGGCGCCCGTCGCGCACGTGCAGGACGTAGCCGGCGTGCTTCGAGCCGTGCGCCAGGAGCACGCCGTCGCCGCGACCCGGCGGCCGCACGAGCTCGATCGGTGATCTCGTGGCTCAAGCCGCACGACGAGCGGCGCCACCTGGTTGGCGAGGCGCTCGAGCGGCGGCACGAAGCTCCCACTCGGCGCGAACGCCGCGGCGCTGGCGGTCCTGCACCAGCTTGATGACGAGGTTGCGGTCGTCGAGCGGGAAGACGCCGTACTTCCTCCGCGGCGGCCGTCCACTTGGCCGTTCAGCTCCTCCACCTTGTCCGGGATGCTCGGCCGCGAGGTCGACGAGCTCGTTCGGATCCTTGCGCCAGGTCGTAGAGCTCCCAGACGTCGTCGTCGAACGACCGTGCCGCGCTCGTGGCGCGTCGACGAGCCGCCAGTTGCCGTCGAGGTAGCCGCGCTGGCCGCCGAGCTCGAAGTACTGCGCGCTGCGCGTCGGCGCCGTCGGCGCTCGGCGAAGGTCGCGACGATGCTCGCGCCTTCGACCGGCTTCAGGCGGCGGCCGCGGTAGATCTCGGGTCGCTCGACGCCCGCGGCCTCGAGGATCGTCGGGATAGAGATCGATGACGTGCACGAAGCGCGTGCGGATCTCGCCGCGGGCGGCGATGCGGCTCGGCCACGAGACGATCAACGGATCGGCGACGCCGCCGAGGTGCGCGTACTGCTTGTAGAGCCGGAACGGCGTGTTCGAGACGCACGCCCAGCCGATCGGGTAGTGCGGGAAGGTGCGTCCTCGCCCATCACGTCGTAGAGCTTCGCCGCTTCCTCGACCGGCACCGGCCGGCCGAACGCGGGCGCGAAGACGTTCGGCGTGCCGGTCGGCGTGCCCTCGGCCGAGCCGCCGTTGTCGGAGAAGAGCACGATCAGCGTGTTCTCGCGCCAGCCGCCGGCGTCGAGCGACGTCGAGGAAGCGGCCGATGTTGGCGTCGAGATTGGTGATCAGGCCGGCGTACACCTCCATGTAGCGGGCGTAGACCCGCTTCTGCGTCGCATCGAGCGTGTCCCACGCGTCGGCGCCGGGCGAGAGCGGCGGCAGCTGCGTCGTCGCGGGAACGACGCCGAGCGCGCGCTGCCGCTCGAGACGCTTGCGCGCGCACGACGTCCCAGCCCGCGTCGTAGGCGCCCTTGTACGCGTCGCGATCGCGCGGCGCGCGCCTGCAGCGGCGAGTGCGCCGCCGGATAGCAGAGCTGGAGATAGAAGGGCTTGTCGGGCGCGAGCGGCCTTCTGCGTGCGGACGTAGGCGATCGCGCGGTCGGTGAGCGCGTCGTTGACGAAGTAGTCTTCGCGCTCCTCGGCCTCGACCGGTGTCACGCCGTCGATCAGCTCCGACGGCTTGAAGTAGTCGGTCGAGTGGCCCTGGAACCAGTAGGCGCGCTCGAAGCCGCGGTTCGTCGGCCAGTTGTGGTACGGGCCCGTCGGGCCGTTCGACGCGGCGAGGTTCACGTGCCACTTGCCGACGTGCAGCGTCGACCAGCCGCGGTCGCGGAGCACCTCGCGCGAGCGTCGCGGCTTCGAGCGTCAGGTCGCCGCGGTAGCCCGGGTAGCCGCTGTCGACGTCGGCGAGCCATCCCATGCCGGCGGAGTGGTGATTGAGCCCGGTCATGAGCGCGGCGCGCGTCGGCGAGCACATCGCGCAGGTGCGGAAGTTCGACGTAGCGGAGTCCGCTCGCCGGCGAGGCGCGTCGATGTTCGGGGTGCGGATCTCGCTGCCGTAGGCGCCGAGATCGGCGAAGCCGACGTCGTCGAGCACGATCACGACGATGTTGGGCGCGCCCGGCGGAGCCGCGATCTCGCCGGTGTACGCCGGTCGCGAGTCCGCGAACGACTCGGCGACCTCGGCGGGCTTCCCGGCCGCCACCGCTTTCGGTGTCTGCAGCTTCCGTTGACGCGAGCGCACCGTCGCGACGCCGGCCGCGCCGAGCGCGGTCACCGCCGCGCCGCCGGCGGCGCCGAGCAGGAAGGAGCGGCGGTTGAGACCGGTCTTCTTCGGGGGTTTGTCTTCAGCCATGGGATCCTTTCGCGGGTCCCCTATGCGCTCTCTCCCGGAAACGAGTCAACTCGGCGGTGACACGGAGCGCGGCGAGGAGATTTTTCGATTGCGGCCGCGCTCCTGGTTCTGCTATCGCCGGCGGCAAGCCGCGTTTCACCGAGGCTAGTTCACTTCCGAGGTGCCGTGATGAACAAATCGAGAGCCGGCCGTCCCTTGCTTGCGGTGTTCGTCTACTGCGGTCGTCGGGTCGTACTTCGCGCTGCCGATCGCCGAGTCGTACGCGACGCCGACGCCCACCCCGACCCCACGCGACCAGCACACCGGTCGCCGGCACCAAGCTCTACGGCGTCGAGGGAACCACGGTCTATCTGATCGACCCCGACGCGCTCACCATCGTCCCGCTCGCGCCCGCGCTGCCGTTCACGGCGATGACGATCGCGACAATCGACCCGGGCGCGATCTACGTGAGCACGTTCGACAACAACACGGTCCAGTATCAGCTCCACCGCTACCGGCCCGGAATCGGCACCACGCTGCTCGGTACCATGAATGCGAGCCCGATCGGCCTCGGCGAAGGGCGCGACGGCTTTCTCTACGGCGGCGACAGCGCAGCGCTCTTCAAGTTCGATCCTCTCGACCCTTTCGGTGTTTTCCTCGGTGTCGAGCCGGCAGTCTCCCCGTACGCCGGCGACTTCGCCGCCGACCTTTCGGGTACGCTCTTCGGAATCCGCAACGACGGGGACCTGGTGACGATCGACAAGGACAACGGCGCGCAAACCGTGATCGGTCCCTCGCTGGCCTTCTGGGGCCTGTCGTTCTCCCGTGACGGGCGCCTCTGGGGATCGCGGGCGTCGAACGGCAACCTCTATCAGATCGATCCCATGACCGGCGCCGCGACGTTCGTGATGGCGACCGTTCCCGGCATGGCCGATCTCGCCTCGCAGCTCGCGTGCGGCGACGGCACGATCACCGGCGACGAGACCTGTGACGACGGGAATCTGGCCGCTGCCGACGGCTGCAGCGGCGAATGTCTGGCCGAGCCGTGTTTCAGTTGCACCGGTACGCCGAGCGTCTGCACGCCGCTCCTCGACGCGACGCCCTGTGACGACGGCAGCCTGTGTACGACCAACGGCACCGTGCTTCGCAACCGTATGCGTCAGCGACGAGATGCCGGCCGTCGGATGCCGCGTCCCCTTCGTTCCGGGCAAGGCGCAGATCCTCTTCAAGGACAAGACGCCGAACAAGAGGGACCGCCTGGCGTTGAAATGGTTGAAGGGCGAGGCGACGCGATCGGCGACTTCGGCACGCCGCTCACGACGACGTCCTACGAGCTGTGCATCTACAACGCGACGCCGAGCGTCATCGGGAACTACCGTGTGCCCGCGGGCGGCATGTGCGCGGACAAGCCGTGCTGGAAGGCGGACACGAAGAAGGCGAAGTACAACGACAAGGAGCTGACGCCCGACGGCGTCCAGAAGCTGCAGCTCAAGCCGTCAGCGGTGAACGGCAAGGCGAAGGCGCTGCTCAAAGGGAAAGGCGCGCGGCTCGTGCTGCCGACGCTGCCGATCCCGATCGCGAACCTGCCGTCACCGTGCAGCTCAAGAACAGCGACGGCGAATGCTGGACCGCGACGTACTCGACGTTCAAGAAGAATCAGACCGATCAGTTCAAGGCGAAGGCTGACTGAGAGTCACTTCCTGGAACGAGTACCGCGGCGAGCGGCGATGGGCGAGGTGAAACTGGTCGGAGCCTACGGCTCACCCTACAGCCGCAAGATGCGCGCAGTGCTGCGCTATCGACGGATTCCGTTTCGCTGGATCGTCCGCGCCTCGCGCGACGACGTCGACATCCCGCCCGTTCCCGTGGCGCTCATCCCGGTGCTGGTGCTGCCGGGACCCGAGGGTGACACGGCGATGATCGATTCGACGTTCCAGATCCGCCGGCTCGAGTCAGGCTATGCAGAGCGCCGCGTGATACCCGGCGACCCCGCGCTCGCCTTTCTCGACGCGCTCGTCGAGGACTACGCCGACGAATGGCTGACCAAAGCCATGTACCACTATCGCTGGGCGTACGCGCCCGACGCCGCCAAAGCGTCGCACGTCCTGCCCTGCGACCAGCAGCTCGACCTGCCACCCGAGGCGCTCGAGCGAGGGGCGCAGGCCTTCGCGCGCCGGCAGATCGGCCGGCTCTCGGTCGTGGGATCGAACGAGACCACCGGCGTGGTGATCGAGGCGAGCTACCGGCGTCTGCTCGCGCTCCTCGACGCCCATCTCCGCGAGTCGCCGTTTCTCCTTGGACGGCGTCCGGGGACGAGCGACTTCGGTCTCTTCGGTCAGTTGTCGCAGCTCGCGCAGTTCGACCCGACCTCGGCGTCGATCGCGGCAGAGGTCGCGCCGCGCGTCGTCGCCTGGGTAATCGACTCGACGACCTCGGTTGGCTCGAGGTTGCGGAGAACGACTGGAGCACACGCGAGGCGACTGGTGTCGGCGCTGGCCCCGTTCTTCGCGGAGATCGGCCGCGTGTACGCGCCCTTCCTGCTCGCCAACGCCGCCGCGATCGCGTCGCGCCAGGATCAGGTCGAGTGCGGATCGACGGCAAGCCCTGGATGCAGCCGCCGTTTCCGTACCAACTGAAGTGCCTGCGCTGGCTCCGCGAGCAGTACGGTGCGCTCGCCTCCGCGGACCGCGGATTCGTCGACGCGGTGCTTGCCGGCACGGGATGCGAAGTGTTGTTCGCGCCCACTGAGGCGCCCCCGGACACGGCACGCCTTCATTCGGTGAACGCGTGCCGTCGAATCTCATGCCGCGCGGCCGCGACGACGCTGCTTCGCGATCAGCTCTCGAACCTTCGGAACGAGCTTGACTGGAACGGCATTGTCGTCTCGGTAAGGCATCCGAAGGCGGCCTCGACCTCGGCAACCGCTTCCGCTTCGGTTTGCTCTTCATAGTGGACGAGGACCCGCGCGACGCGCGCCGCGTTCCAGCCGCGAGGGAACTTACCAGACCGCTGCATCGCCTCTTCCGTCGCTGCGTCGGCGATCAGGCCGCAAGTGGCTTGCCCACGATCTCGGATGCGCGTGAGGCGTTCAGCGGTGTCATCGCGTCGAGGATCGCGAGCCCGGCGCGGATGGCGCGCTCGGGATCGTCCTCGCGCGCGGTCGGCCGCCGAAGTAAATGAGGAGCCCGTCGCCGAGGTAGCGCGCGACGTGGCCGCCGAAGCGGGTGACTGCCGCTCCGGCGGTTTCTTGGTACTGCGTCACGACGTCCAGCCAGAGTCGAGCTGCTGCGAGAGCGGCGTCGAGCCGACGAGGTCGCAGAACAGAACCTCAGCCGTCAGCGCAGCGCCGGACCGGGCCGGGTGCCGCCGGCGCCGCTCGGTGGTGCGCGGGTCGCTGCGGATGCGCCGCACGTGTCGCAGAACCTCGCGGTCGGTCGCAGCTCCGCGCCACAGCTCCCGCACACGGGCTTCAACGGCGCCGCACGCTCCTCGCAGAACCGCGCCGGGACGGTTGTCGTGGTCACAGGACGGGCAGCGCATCGCGGATCGTCTTGCGTGCGGTCACTACCACGATCGGCTGCAAACCTCGGAACGAGCCGCAATCAATGGAAGCGGACACTCTGGCCGGAAATGGGACGGACGTGGCCAGAGACTCCCCAGCTTGGAGCAGTCTGGGGACGGGTCGAGTGGCTTGCATTGGGCCCGGGTCGCCGTGGATCTACGGCAATGTTAGGCGGCTCCCGGTGCCCAGATGCCGGAGCAGCTCGGGTCCGCGATCCGATCCGAGCGCTATCCGCCGACCTTGCCGACCGTGACCGTGTCCGAGTCGGCCGGCAGCTCGACGAGAAGCCCGTCGTCGCCGAGCACCCAGCCGCTCGGCCGCACGTCGGCGACGCCGCGCACGAAGACCTGCTCGACGGCGCGCGTTCGGTGGCGGAGGGTTCAGGTGGTAGAGCACGAGCAGGCGGACGCCGGCCTCGTTGGCGATCTCGGCCGCCTGCACCGGCGTCGTGTGGTAGCTCGGGATGTCGTGCATGATCTTGGCGACGCGCTCCTGCCCGTACGTGGTCGCGGCGTCGCCGATCATGCGCGATCGAGATGGTTGGCCTGGGCCTCGTGCACCAGCACGTCGGCGCCCTGCGCGGCGGCGATCAAGCCTGCGCTCTTGGCGGTGTCGCCGCTCACCACGACGGAGCGGCCGCGGTACTCGAAGCGGTAGCCGTACGCCGGAACGACCGGCTGATGATCGACGGAGAACGCGGTGATCTTGAGGCCGTCCTCCTCGAGCACGGGGACCGGGCGCCGACCCGGCGGCGCGACGATCGCGACCGCCTGCATGCGCGCGCGCTCCTCGGGGAGGAAGTCCGCGCCGTGGTGCGTCGATGCGGTAGCGCGTGTCGAGCGCGTAGGCCTCCTGAAAGCCCGCGACGACGCGCTCGACGCCGGGCGGACCGATCACACGCAGCGCGGCCGGGACGTCCCGCCGCCCACGTCTGGAGGTTGAACTCGCCGAGCTCGCCGATGTGGTCGGAATGGAAGTGCGTGAGGAGCACCGCGCCGATGCGCTTGCCGTCGACCCGCCAGAGCGCGAGCCTGGTTCCACGAGCTCGGCCCGGTGTCGACCACCCAGAAGCGACCGGCGGCGAAGACCGCGACGCAGGCCTTGGCGCGCGTCGGATGCGGAAGCGGCGCCGACGAGCCGCAGAGCGCGACGCGCAGCGCGTCCTCGGCGAACAGCGCGTCGGCCGACGTCGCCATGATGCGCGCGATCATGCGCGGCAGGACGACGTCCTGCACCGCCGGCATCCGCATCAAGAGGACGAACGCCGCCGATCCGATCACCGCGAGAGCGACGAGCCAGAGCAGTACGCGACGCACGGGGCGTCTTCCTAGCGGGCCGGCGACCCGCGTCCATCAGTCAACGGGCCTATGCCGCGCCATCAGTGAACCGGCCTATGCCGCGCAATCCACAACGGCGCGTGGCCGTCGTCCATCAGAAGACGAGCGGCAACGAGCGCTCGATCATCCAGAACGCGGCGAGCGAGCCCATGACATAGATCGGCACGCGCCCGTGCCGGGTCCGGGAGACGCACGAGCAACGGGCGCGCCGCCGCGGTGAGGGCGAGGATGGCGAGGACGAACGCGAGCTGGCCGAGCTCGATGCCGACGTTGAAGCAGAGGAGCGCGAGCGGGATCGATTGCGAGGAAGGCCGGCCGCCCGCAGAACGCCCGCGAATCCGAGTCCGTGCAGCAGCCCGAACAGCAGCGCCATGAGCCACGGCCGGCGCCGGATGAACGTCGAGTCTTCCGCCGACCGGGGACGTGCCAGCTCGACGGCGAGCACGAAGATGCTGAAGGCGATCAAGACCTCGACCGGGCGCCGACGGCACGCGCGCGACGTCGAGCACGGCGAGCGTCAGCGTCACGCTGTGGCCCAGGGTGAAGGCGGTGATGGTCGTGACGAGCGCGCGCGTGCCGGAGGCCAGCAGCAACAGTCCGAAGACGAACAGCAGATGGTCGTACCCGGTCATGATGTGCTCGACGCCGAGGGCGACGTAGCGGCTCGCGAGCGCGGTGCGCTGCTCGGCGGCGGGGACGATGAGCGACGGCTCGCGCGCGCGCAGCACGGTATCGATCGCGCGCCCGTCGGCGAGCTCGAGGCGCAGCAGCGCGTCGGTCTTGGCGACGGCGAGGCCCTCGACGCCGATGCGCTTTCCGGCGAGACCGCCCGGGCCGCAATCGACGGTCCAGCGCGTCGTGACGCTCTCCGGGTCCTCGTCGATCGGGCCCCGACTCACGACCGGACAGTCGGCCGGGAAGCATCGGTCGCAGCTCCGCGCCGATGAGGCGCAGCACCGGGACCTTCCACGTGATCTCGACGAGGCCGGCGGCGCGCTCGCGAAGGACGAGCAGCGCCGGCGACAGCGCGTGCGCGCCCGCGGTGCGCGGACGACAGCAGCACGAGCGCCAGCAGCGCAGCGGCGACCGCGAACGCGCGCCGACGTCCTCGGCGCGACGCGCAGCCTCGATCGTGTGTCAGCTCGTCGGCGCATCTTGCTCGATCCGGACCTCGTAGGCCGCGCGCAGCTCGTCGACCATGCGCGTCGAGGTACTGCGCGCGGCGCTCGGCCCGATACGCGCTGCAGCACGCGCGAGCGGACGGCGTCGAGCGCCGGGACGGTCGCGACATCGCGCTCGCTCGACCCACACGAGATGGAGCCCGTAGGGCGAGCGGATCGGCTCCGACCACGTGCCGGGCTCGAGTGCCGCCACGGCGGTCGCGAGCTCGTCGCCGAAGATCTTCGCCAGACCGTTCCGCGACATCTTGCGTGAAGACGGTTCCCGAGACGAAGGGATCGCCGAGACGCGCCGCCGCCGTCGGCGGTGTCTCTGCGGCCCGCAGGCGACTGAGCAGCGCCTGCGCGTCGTCCTCGAGCGCGGCGCCGCGCTTGTCGGCGCTCAGGAAGACGTGGGTGAGACTCAAGCGCTCGGCTTGCGCGTAGGTGGTGCGATGCGCCTGGAGATACGCGTCGAGCGCACGGTCGAGGTCGGCTCCGCCGGGCTCGTCGCTCCGGCTCGCGACTTTCGCGAGCAACCGCATCTTGGTGACGAGCGCGTTGCGCACCACGGTATCGTCGCGCTCGAGACCGAGCGCCAGGCCACGCCGGTACGCCGTCTCCGGCGTCGCCGGCCTCGTCGCCGAAGAGAAAGTGCATCTTCTCGACGATGCGCCATTTGACGGCGCGATCGGCGCGATCGAGCCCGAGCAGGAGCGCCTCGCGATAGAGCATCTCCTCCTCGGCCTCGCGCGCGATCAGCGCCTCGAGCTCGGCCGCCGTCGGCGCCGCGCCGACCGTCGCGCTGATAGTCGTCGCGGATCTCCGCGACACGTGCGGCGGTGATCGATGATCGGTGGACGCGCGGCCGGTCTACGCGGTCGGTGCGCTCACCGCAAAGAGCAGCGCGCCGAGCACGAGGAAGTGCAGCGCCGGCGCGCGCGCGATTGCTCGCACGAGTCGCAACGAACCTTGGGCCCCCGACGCTATCGCTGCGCCGTCAGTCTCCCGGACGAGAGCTCCCAGAACCGGCTGTCGGTCTGATCGTACGCCCCGCTCGCCACCTGCACCTCGACGCGGTGGTCGGACTGCTGCGCGGCGGAGAGATCGAGCTTGACGGTGTCGAGCGTGAGCGTGCCGGTGCCGCGGCTGCTGATGCGCAGCCGCGCCTTCTTGATGCCGTCGATCGCTGCCCGTCGGATCGCTGTACGTGTAGGTCCGCCCCGGGTTCTTCTCGATCATCGCCCCCGCGGGGAGCGTGGCGGTGTAGATCACGTCGTCGTCACGCACGGTGACCGTCAGATCGTTCGCGTTCACGTCGAGCTCCGACGGCACCCGGCCGATCGTGAGCTTGAGGCGCAGTCTGTCCGAGTCCGGCCCGTTGCCGTAGTTGATCTGACCCTTCGTGCCGAGACCCTCGGGCTGGTAGAAGATCGGCGACGTCCACGCCCGCTCCTGAATCGTCTTGGTTGGCGAGTCCGAGGCAGCACTCGGCGTACTCTGTCGGAACCGAGTCGAAGTCGGAGCAATCGACGCCGAGAGAGTTGCAAAGCCGGGTGCTCCACCGGCAGACCGGGTTTTCGAGCACGCGGGCGTAGTAGAAGGCGCGCTGCTCCGGCCGGAACGACGGATCGTCCCATACCGTGCAGAGCGACGCCGATCCCGCCCCGGATGGAGCGCAGGTGGCGGTGTCGACGTCGCCGTCGTCGTTACCGGCCACGTCGAAGACCCGCTCCTGGGCCTGACCCGTCGGCGTCCACCCATCCCTTGACGATCTGGATGCGCTGGAGCGGCGTGCTCGGCTCGCCGCCGCCGCCCGGATCCTGCATCGCCAGGACGGCGAAGCGCGGGCTCCGCCGCCCGAGCACCGGTCCGATCTCGCCGCCCATCGGCACGCCGCGCGTGTAGCCTTCCTCGACGAAGTCGGGATCGTCACAGAGTCCCTTGGGCGGTCGGCCGCCGAAGAAGCGGACGATCGGCCGCGTGCCGCTGGTGGCGTACGCCTCGCGGCGGCGCATGGCCGCGAAGAGCGCGTCGCGCGAGTTCTCCTCGGCCCACAGCACCGCGAGGCCGCCGCCGTTGGTGGTGATGCCGCCCGGCGCGATGCGCGACAGGATGTTCTCGGCGCTGCCGTCGCGAACCCCGAGATGGCCGGTGGTGCCGAAGTCCTCTTCGACCACGCCGCCGGCCAGGCTGCTGTGGCCGTCGGTGCTGCCGATGAAGCCGAGCTTGAACGGGTTGGCACCGAGCAGGTCATGCTGCCTCAGGCCTTCTCCGAGGGCGTTGCGCACGAAGTTCGACGCGGTGGGAACGAGGCCCGGGTTGGCGTTCTGGAAGAGCTGGGTACGCTGCAGCTGCTCGAAGCCGCAGAGCTCGTCGTTCGGCGAGCTCGCCGGGTGGCACTCCGAGCTTCCCTTGTGCTGGAACATCTCGACCAGGTTCTCGTGGGCGGAGCGGCGCTCCGCGTCCGCCTTGGTGAGCGGACTGCCGTCCCCGTTCAGCGGACTCGAACATCAGGCCGCCGCTCGCGTTCGGGTTGTGCGGGATGGAGACGAAGTCGCAGTTGCCCGGCTGATCGAGGCAGTCGTTCTCGAGCGTGGCGAAGAGTCCTTCGACGAGCGGCTGCTCGTAGTAGCTCGTCGGCAACGCGGGCACCTCGGCGTTCCGGAAGATGATGTTGCGGTGCAGGTTGAAGCCGTTCAGGTTGTTCGTCCACTCGTACGCGGGGAACGTCGTGAACGCGCAGGCGTCGGTGCGGTCGTAGAACTCCTCGGCGGCGTCGAGCTCGTCCTGCCAGACGAGCGCGGCTTGCGTCGTGCAGTTGACGCCGCCGGGACCGCAGAAGTCGAGGCGCATTGGGTTGGGCGACTGGATCGTGAGCTGGAACGTGATCACGACAGCGGGATGGGAGCGTTGATCCCGCCGGGCGGGCTCGCGAGCTCGGTGCGCACGTCGACGCACACCTGATCGTCGTAGCCCGGGAGTCCCGGCGTGAGACAGGTGCGGATCTCGCCCAGGAACTCGGAGTGGTCGGTGACCGCGGTGAAGTCGAGCGGTCGATGCAGCTGCGCGAAGCGCGTCGGCAATGTCCATGGCGTCGTACGGCGGCAGCCCGATCTGCTGGCCTTGCGCGAACATGTAGGCGTCGCGCGGGGTGGTGCGCACGCGCACGAAGGCGGCATCGCCCGAGAAGCTGGTGTGGATGTGGGTCTCACCGAAGAACGGATTGCGGAGCGAATTGTAGCTGGCGCAGTCATCGCGTGTCTCGGTGCGGGTCCAATCCTGCTGCGGCAGCTCGGCGGAGGCCGCCGTCGCCACGAGAAAGGCGCAGATGGAAAGCAGCCGCATGAGGGCGGGGGTGGAACTCATTTTTCCTCCTTGGGATCGCGCGAACGGCACCGGACTGTTCAGAGCGACACGATAGGCAAGATCGACGTCCTTACGTCAAGCGAAAAATCTCGTGGCGGGCACTGCAAAGTTCGTGGAGACAGGAAAAACGCGGAGCGGCGAGGGCCGGGTAGCCGAAATGAAGCGCTCGAGGAGGGTGGGGTGCGCCGTTTCGGCGCAATTTCGCCGATGGGACGGCCCTATGGCGTCGCGCATCTCGCCGATCTTCCCGGCGGCGGCGATGGTCGCTTTCGTCCGCGAGCCTTCCTCCCGCTGTTCTTCCGTCGGGTCCAGGGATTCGCTACCTTCCTCGCCGAAGGAGGGTTTTCCGATGAGTCAGGTACGCACGAGCGGCTGCCTATGCGGTGCGGTCCAGCTTGAGCTGACGGGCGAGCCGAATGTTCAGGCCTACTGCCATTGCGGCTCGTGCCGCGGATGGCTCGGCGCGCCGATCCATGGCGCCACGCTCTGGCCAACACCGAGCGTCAAGGTCGTGAAGGGCGCCGACAACCTCGTCACCTTCAAGAAGACCGAGGCTAGCCACCGGCAGTTCTGCAACAACTGCGGCAGCCCGGTGCTCATCCGCCACCCGGCGATCGGAATGACCGACGTGCCGAGTGGGACGATCCCCGGCTTTGCCTTCAAGCCTACGCTCCACGTGCACTACGGCGAGAAGGTGCTCACGGTGCTAGACGGCCTGCCCAAGTTCAAGGACTTTCCGAAGGAGTTCGGCGGCTCGGGTGACATGCTCGCCGAATAGCGGCCGGCCTGGCCGTCGCGGCCGCGCGGCGCGCTAGGGAGAAATGCTCATGAGCCTCGACCTCTCGTGTGCGTTTGCAACCTCCGCCACCAGCCACGAGCACGCGCGCATCGCCGAGGAGCTCGGCTACGCGCGCGCGTGGTTCTATGACTCTCCGGCACTCTATCCGGACGTGTGGGTGCAGCTCTGTCGCGCCGCCGAGCGCACACGACGCATCGGCCTCGGGCCCGGTGTTCTGGTTCCGAGTCTGCGCCATCCCATGGTCAACGCGGCGGCGATCGGCACCCTGGTCTCGATCGCGGGACAGGAGCGGGTCGCGGTCGCGCTCGGATCGGGTTTCACGGGACGCCTCACGATGGGGCAACGGCCGCTCAAATGGTCCTACGTGTCCGAGTACGTGCGCGTCCTGCGCGCGCTCCTGAAAGGCGAGCAGGTGGAATGGGAGGGCGGTGTCCTCCAGATGCTGCATCCCGAGGGCTACGGCGCGACGCGCCCGATCGAGGTGCCGTTCGTGATCGGGGCGGCCGGCCCGAAAGGCATCGCCGCCGCCCGCGCGCTCGGCGCCGGCGTGTTCGGCGCGCCGATGCCGATCCCCGATTTTTCCTGGAGCATCGTGCTCACCTTCGGGACGGTGCTGCGCGAGAACGAGAGCCCGGGCTCCGCGCGCGTGCTTGCCGCCGCCGGTCACGCCGCTGCGGTGGGATTCCACTTCGCGCTCGAGAACCGCATGCTCGGAATGGTCCCGGGCGGGGAAAAGTGGGCGGCGGCATACGATGCCGTACCCGAGCGTGTCCGCCACCTCGCCCTCCACGACCAGCACCTGATCGCGCCCAACGAGCGCGATCGGCCGTTCATCACCGCGGAGCTGCTCACGCAGCAAGGACTGGCGCTGACGCGCGACGGATGGCGCGAGCGCGTCGCGATGCTGGAGTCGATGGGTGCGACCGAGATCGCCTATCAGCCGGCCGGACCGGAGATCGCGCGCGAGCTCGAGGCGTTCGCGTCGGCGGTGCGCGGCTAGCCGCGCGGCGCGCGAGAACCTCAGGCGCCGTCGGTCGTGCGCGAGCGCCCGAACACCATCGCCACGCCGATGCTCACGCCGTAGAGCGCGAGCAGCGGCGCCGCCATCAAGCAGCTGCGAGGCGATGTCGGGCCCGGGCGTGAGCACCGCCGCCAGGATGAAGATCAGGACGATCGCGTAGCGCAGCCCGCGCACCATCATGCGATGGTCGACGACGCCGACGCGCGCCAGGAAGAAGGTCACCACCGGCAGCTCGAAGGTGATGCCGAAGGCGAGCAGCATGCGCGACGCGAACGACAGGTACTCGCTGATGCGGATCTGCGGCGCGACCCCGATGGTGCGGTACTCCTGCAGGAAGAACGCGTAGCCGACCGGGAACACCACCACGTAGCAGAACGACGCGCCGGCGATGAAGAAGAACGTGGCGGCGACCACGAACGGCACGGCGGTGCGCTTCTCGCGATCGTAGAGACCGGGCGCGACGAAGCGCCAGACCTGGTAGAAGATGACCGGGCTGGCGACGAACACCGCGGCGATGAGCGTCACCTTGAGCTGGTGAAGAACGCCTCGGTGACGCCGGTGCCGATCAGGGAGAGTCGGTCGTCGCCGACACCGACCAGCGGGCGCGTGAGAAGGATGAAGAGCTGCTCAGAGAATCCGTAACAGGCCGCGAACGCGACCCCGACCGCCACGAGAGCCTTGAGAATCCGCCAGCGCAACTCCTCGAGGTGCGCCGTGAGCGGCATGCTGGCGTCGGTCATTCACGATCGGGTTCGTCGGCGCGCGTCGTCGCAGCGGCCTTCGAGTCGGGAGGTGCTGCCGGTGCGGGAGCCTCGGCGGCCTGGACTGCGGGCACGGAGCCTGCCGCTGCGGGCGCGGGGATCTTGCGCGCGGCATCGCGGCGGGCGGCGGACTCGGCCGCACGCGCCTCGTCCTCGATCGCACGCTGCGCCTTGCGCAGCTCGTCGGTGACGTCGCTCGTGGCTCGCCGGAACTCGGCGAGGCCCTTGCCGAGGGTGCGCGCGATCTCGGGCAGACGCTTCGGGCCGAGCACGATCAGCGCCACCACCAGAATCACCATCAGCTCGGGCATGCCGATGCCGAACATGGGCCTCGCGTCCAGCATGCCGCCGCGCCGGCGCGCCATCGATGCGCGCCGCGGGTCGGTGCGGGAACGGGCGGACGGTAGTGAATAAGCCCCAGCGAGTCAATTCTGGAGCGGCGGCGGTCGCGGCGCTATATATCGATCATGAAGACCGCACTCGTCCTCGACCGCCGCTACGAGGCGCACGACCCGGGTCCGGGCCATCCGGAGAGTCCCGAGCGCATCCGCGCCATCTGCGACGCGCTCGGCAGCTATCGACGCGACGATCTCGTGGCGCTCGACCCGCGCCCGGCGACGCTCGAGGAGATCGCGCTCATTCACGGGAGCGATCACATCGCGCGCGTCGCGGCGACGGCGAGTCGCGCGCGCGCCGCGTTCGACGCCGATACGCCGGTGTCGGCGCAGTCCTACGAGACCGCACGCCTTGCGGCCGGGGGTACGCTCGCGCTTCTCGACGCCATCGTGGCGGGCGAGGTGCAGAACGGCTTCGCCTTCGTGCGTCCGCCGGGACACCACGCCGAAGCCGACCGCGCGATGGGTTTCTGCCTCTTCAACAACGTCGCCATCGGCGCGCGGCATCTGCGCAGCCGCCACGGCATCGCGCGCGTGCTGGTCGTCGACTGGGACGTGCACCACGGCAACGGCACCCAGCACAGCTTCGAGGCCGATCCCGACGTGCTCTACGTCTCGACGCATCAGTATCCTTTCTATCCGGGCACGGGCGCCGCCTCCGAAGTGGGAAGCGGCGAGGGGGAGGGCCGTACGCTCAACATTCCGTTGCCGGCCGGCTGCGGCGACGACGAGTACGTGGCGGCGTTCACGTCCGTGATCGCACCGGTCGCGGCGCAGTTCCGTCCCGAGTTCGTGCTCATCTCGGCGGGCTTCGACGCGCACCGGCGCGATCCGCTGGCGTCGATGAACGCGACCGAGGACGGCTTCCGCGCCATGGCGCGTGTGCTGATGGGTGTGGCGCGCGAGCACGCGCAGGGACGGCTGGCGGCGATTCTCGAGGGCGGCTACGACCTGAAGGCGCTCGGCGCGACGATTCCCGCGGTGCTCGACGAGCTCGGCGGGACGACGCTCGATCAGCCGCTCGCCACGCCCCGACCACGCGCTGGCGTGCTCGACGCGACCCGCGCAGCGCAGCGTCCGTACTGGGACCTGGCGTAGCGCGATCGCGCGGGGTGCCGCGCCGCGGCTCGGTCGGCGAACGGCCATCCTTGCTGGCTGACGCGAGGCGCGCGCGCTTCAGAGCGCCGCGCGTCTCTTCAGTCGCTGAGGCGCTCTTCTTGAATGATGTCGCGCGCGCGCCGTGCGGGCGGACGCGCGTACTCGCCGGCCTCGGCTTCGTTGCGGCGCAGACGCCGCGGGCGTTGCTCACGTTGGCGCGGCTCGAGGTAGTCCTCGGCACGTGGCGGCGCGCGCTCGTCGAGACCGCCGTCGCCGATCCGCGGACGCCCGCGGTACATGCCTTCCTCGTCGTCGCGCGGCCAGTCCTCGATCGGCTCGCCACCGCGATCGATCTCGACGGGCGGCGCCAGCTCGTACGGCCGGTCGCCCGGCTCGCCGTCGCGCTCCTGCACTCGGCCCACCGCCTGCTGCAACTCGTCGTCGAAGAGCGGCTCTTCCGGCGCCGCGCGCCAGCGCGGTTCGGTCCCCGCCTTGAAGCACTCGAGCGTGGCGCTCATGCTGTCGGGCGTGGCCGGACGGCCGCTGCCGGTCTCGACGCTCACGAAGGTGATGCCGTCGGGGACGGCGAAGTCGTTGACCGGCGAGTTGCCGAGCGCGGCCTGCATGTAGTTGAGGAAGATCGGCGCCGCGACGCTGCCGCCGGTCTGTCCTTCCCGAGGCTGCGCTTGCTGTCGTAGCCGACCCACACGCCGGTCGCGAGCTCGGGCGTGTAGCCGACGAACCACGCGTCGTGCATGTCGTTGGTGGTGCCGGTCTTGCCGGCGGTCGGTCGCCCGAGCGCGCGTACCCGCCGTCCGGTGCCGCGCGTCACGACGTCCTCAGCATGCTGGTGACCAGGTACGCGGTCTCGGGCGAGATCACTGACGCGAAGTGCGGGGTGAACTCCTCGAGCACGGCCCCGTGCGCGTCGGTGATCTTGGTGATGAAGATCGGCTCGACCCGCCGGCCTTGTTGGCGAAGACCGAGTAGGCGCGCGTCGAGCTCGAGCAGCGTCACCTCGGCGGAGCCGAGCGCGATCGAGAGGTTCTTCTCGAACGGGCGGCTGAAGCCGAAGCGGGGCAGGTAGTCGACCAGGTACTTGAGGCCGATGTTCTGCGCCAGCTTCACGGTGACGACGTTGCGCGAGTAGGTGAGCGCGTCGCGCAGGGTCGTCGGCCCGTTGAACTTCTCGTCGTAGTTCTGCGGGATCCACGCCTGGCCCGTTGCCGGCGAGCACGATCGGCTCGTCGACGATCACCGAGGCGGGCGTGAAGCCGCGGTCGAGCGCCGCCGCGTAGACGAGCGGCTTGAAAGCCGAGCCCGGCTGACGCAGCGCCTGCGTGGCGCGATTGAACTGGCTGCGCTCGAAGTCGTAGCCGCCGACCATCGCGCGCACGTGGCCGGTGGCGGGTCGAGGGCGACGAGCGCGCCCTCGAGCTGCGGATCGGCGTCGACGGCGAACTGCGGCGGATCACTCTTGCCGGGGAGCCGGCGCACGGCGAGGAGATCGCCGGTGGCGAGGCCTTTCGGAAGCGGTTGCTCCTTGGTGCTCACCAGGCGACCGTTGGTGGCCTCCACCTGAACGCGGAAGCCGCCGGCGTCGAGCGGGCCGAGAACGAGCGCGCGTAGGAGTGCCCGACCTCCGGCGGCGTCTTCGGCGGTCGGGCGCGTATCGCCGCCAGGTGCTGCTCGATCTCGCGGCTGTTCAAACGGCGCAGCGGCCGTGCCCGTGTGCGCCCGGCGTCGACCTCGTCGATGCCGGCGCGCAGCGCCTTCTCGGCGGCGGCCTGCATGGGCAGGTTGACGGTCGTGTAGACGTTCAAGCCGAGCTGGTAGGGCGCGCTGCCGCCGTAGCGCTCTTCGAGCTAGCGCCGTACGTGCTCGACGAAGTAGGGGGCGGCGAAATACGTCGGGGCTTGCGGGTCGTCGCGGACCAGCTCGATCGGCGCGCGCAGCGCCTGCTCCGCCTGCTCCCAGGTGACGTAGCGCTCGCGGGCCATGCGCTCGAGCACGTAGCGCTGGCGTTGCTTGGCCGCTTGCCAGTGGCGCGTCGGCGAATAGCGGCTCGGTGCCTGCGGCAGCCCGGCGAGCAGCGCGGCTTCGGCGAGCGTGAGCTCTCCGATGTCCTTGCCGAAATACTCGCGCGCCGCGGTGCCGACGCCGTAGGCGCCGTTCCCGAGATAGATGTGGTTCAGATACAGATAGAGGATCTCGTCCTTGGTGAGCTCCCGCTCGAGGCGGAGCGCCAGCAGGATCTCCTTGGCTTTGCGCTCGTAGCTCTTCTCCGGGGTGAGCAGCAGCGCCTTCACCACCTGCTGGGTGATCGTGCTGCCGCCCTGGACCACCTCGCCGGCGGTGAGGTTGGCGAGCGTCGCGCGCAGGATGCCCAGCACGTCGACGCCCTTGTGCTCGTAGAAGCTCGAGTCCTCGGCGGCGATGAAGGCTTGCCGGACGATCGGCGGGATGCGCGCGATCGGCACCAGGTAGCGCTTCTCGGTGAAGAACTCGCCGAGGAGCGTGCCGTCGTCGGCGTACACCCGGGTGGCGACCGGAAGTTGGTAGCGCAGCAGCTTGTCGACCGGCGGGAGGTTGGCGGAAAGCTCGCGGTAGACGATCCAGCCCGCCAGCGCGCCCGCCAGCACGACGAAGAGCCCGCTCCCCACCGCGATCCGCCTCCAGATCCGCCGCGGCTTCTTCGCTTGCGCGCGCTTCGGCATGAAGGTTTCTTGCCCTGCTCATAGCTCCGCCCAGCCGGCGCCGCAACTCGAATCCCCTTGCGATCCGCCACGGCATCGGCGAGCCTCGGCGCGGTCATGCCAGACCCCGTTGACCAGGCGTCGGGCGAGCCGCCGGCCGCCGAGCAGCAGTGCGATCAGTGCGGTCGCGTCGTGCGCGAGACCCTGCACGGGCGCGGCGCGTACCTGGTCGATCGCTTCGTGCTGCACACCGGCGAGACCGAGCCGGCGATCGTCCGGCGTGCCGACTCCGACGAGGTCGCGTTCACCTACCAACGTCTCGTCCGCCCTGTCGTTCTCGTCACCTGCGCCGATTGCTACGCGGATCCGGCGCGCCGCCGCCGCCACGAGTCCTGGTCGTACCCCGCTGATTGACTCTCCCGCCGAGCGCCGGGACAATGCGCCGTGGCCGCGCTTCGCGTTCGCTTCCTCGATCTTGCGGCGCAGCACGCGACGCTGCGCGATGAGCTGCGCGGCGCGGTCGACGAGGTCTTCGGGAGCGCCGCGTTCGTGCTCGGACCGGTGGTTGCGCGCTTCGAGCATGCACTCGCGGCGTACCTCGGCGCGCCCGCCGTGGTCGGCGTCGCCTCGGGGACGGACGCGCTCTACCTCGCGCTGCGTGCCGCCGGTGTCGGTCCCGGCGACGCCGTGCTCACCTCGCCGTACAGTTTTGCGGCGAGCGCCACGTCGATCGCGCGTGCCGGCGCGCGCCCGTACTTCGCCGACATCGAGCCCGACTCCTTCAATCTCGACCCGGCCGCGGTGCGGACATGGATCGAGCGCGCCTGCAAACGCGACGGCGCATTGCTGCGTGCCCCGGGCGGTGAGGTGGTGCGCGCGCTCCTGCCGGTCCACATCTTCGGTCGGCCGTGTGCCGTCGCCCCGCTCATGGCGCTCGCCGCCGAGTACGGGCTGGAGATGGTGGAGGACGCCGCGCAGGCGATCGGCGCCCGTCTCGACGGGAACGGGTCGTACGCCGGCACGGTCGGCCGTTTCGGCTGCCTCTCGTTCTACCCGACGAAGAACCTGGGCGGGGCGGGCGACGGCGGTGCCGTGGTGTGTGCGCGTACCGAGGACGTCGCGTCGATCCGCCTGGTGGCGCGGCAGGGCGTCGCGGAGGTTCCGTATCGTCACGAGACGCTCGGGTTGGCGTCGCGGCTCGACGCGCTGCAGGCGGCGGTCCTCGAGGTGAAGCTGCGTCACGTCGACGCCTGGAACGAGCGGCGCCGCGAGCACGCGCGGCGCTACGAGCGGCTGATCACGGCGGCGCTCGGCGTCGAGCGTGTCGTCGCCACCCCGGCGGTCGTCCCGGGGCACGTCTTCCACCAGTATGTGGTGCGCGTCCCCGAGCGTGACCGGGTGCGCGCGGATCTCCTCGCCGACGGCATCGAGAGCCAGGTGTACTATCCGATCCCGCTCCATCTGCAGCCGTGCTTCTCGGCACTCGGGTATGCGCCCGGCGATCTGCCGCAGGCCGAGCGTGCCTGCCACGAGACGCTCGCGCTCCCACTCTACCCGGAGCTGGACGACGCGGCCGCGCGCGCGGTGGTGACGGCGTTGGCGCGCGCGGTGGACGGCACCGGCCGTCGCCGGCCGTGAGCGTCGGCAAGGTCTTCTCGCTCGCGTACGGGTCGGGGGCGCTCGAGGTCGCGCCGCTCGGACGCTTCACGACGCTGGTGGCGCCGGCGCTCCCGTCGCTCGCGGATCCCGCCGCGGCGCTGCTCGCCGCCCTCGACGACCCGATCGAGGCGCCGCCGCTCGCCAGCCTGGTTCGCCCCGGCGACCGTGTGACGATCGTGGTCTCTGACAAGACGCGCGTCACCGGGATCCGCACGTTGCTGCC
This sequence comes from uncultured delta proteobacterium, assembly GCA_963846105.1. Classification (GTDB taxonomy): domain Bacteria; phylum Desulfobacterota; class Binatia; order UTPRO1; family UTPRO1; genus CAWJUT01. Next base: position 47,370 of record CAWJUT010000016.1, on the reverse strand, counting down.
GCCGTTGCTCGCGTACCTCGAGCGTGCCGGTGTGCCGACGGCGCGCGTGCGCCTGCTGTTCGCGCTCGGCATCCACCAGGCGCAGACGGCGGCCGAGCGTGCCGCGATCGTCGGCGAGGACGTCGTCGCGCGCGTCGCCAACGCCGATCACGACTGTGACGACCCACGCACGCTCGAGACGCTCACCACCGAGGGGCCGGCGGCGGGCGTACGCTTGAGCCGCCAGGTCCTCGACGGCGACCTGGTGGTGGTGACGGGCGCCGTCGGATTCCACTACCTCGCCGGCTTCGGTGGCGGGCGCAAGGCGTTGCTCCCCGGCGTCGCGGGGCGTGAGAGCGTGCGGGCGTTTCACAGCCGCTCGCTCTCGGCCGAGGCCGGCGCCGGCCGCCATCCGCGCGTCGCGAGCGGCGTGCGCGACGGGAATCCGCTCGACGCGCTCGCCACGGCGGCGGCCGCGTGCGTGCCGCGCACGTTCCTCATCAACACCATCATGGCCCCGGGCCTGGGGGCAGGCGCGATCGCGGCGTTGTTCGCGGGGGACGTCGAGGTGGCGTTCGCGCGCGCCTGCGCCGAGTATCGCGCGCGCTTCACGGTGCCGATCGATGCCCGGCGTCCCGTGGTGATCGTGAGCGCCGGCGGAGCGCCCCGCGACTGCGATCTGGTGCAAGCCCAGAAGGCCATCGGAGCGGGGGCCGCCGCGCTCGCACCCGGCGGCATGATGCTCGTGCTCGCCGCCTGCGCCGGTGGTGCCGGCCAGCAGGAATTGCTGCGTTGGTTTGCGCATCCCGATCGCGCCACGCATGTCGCCGCGTTGCGCGCCGGCTTCAGCGTCCCTGGCCAGACCGCGCTCGCGCTGCGCGAGCACGCCGAGCGCGCGCGCGTCTACTTGCTGTCGGAGTTGCCGCCCGAGACGGTGCGCGCGACCGGCATGATTCCGATCGCGCGTGTCGAGGACTTCCTCGCCGAAGCGGCACGCTGTCACGGCTCCGATGCCCTCGGCTACGTGCTGCCGGACGGAGCGCGCTACCTTCCGTCGAGCGCCGCGGCATGAGCGCGCGCCGGATACCGCGGGCGCTCACCATCGCCGGCTCCGACCCGGGGGGCGGCGCCGGCATCCAGGCCGACCTGAAAACCTTCGCCGCGCGCGGCGTCTACGGACTCTCGGTGGTCGCCGCGCTCACCGCCCAGAGCCCGCGCGGTGTGCGCGCCGTGCGTGCGGTGCCGTCCGCTTTCGTGCGGGCGCAGATCGACGCCGTGCTCGCCGACGTCGGCGCCGACGCGGTGAAGACCGGCATGCTGCTCGACGCGCACACGGTCTCGGTCGTCGTCGAGGCGCTCGGCGCGCATCGTGTCCGCCACCTGGTGGTGGATCCGGTCATGCTGGCGAAGGGAGGCGAGGTGCTGCTGGCGCCGCGGGCACGCGCCATCCTGCGCGATCGTCTTCTGCCGCTCGCCGAGGTGGTGACGCCGAATCGAGCGGAGGCGGCCGCGCTCACGGGCATGCCGGTGACCGACCGCGGCGGCATGGAAGCCGCCGCGTACGCCATCGCTCGCCTCGGTGCCCGCGCCGTTCTCGTCACCGGTGGCGATCTCGACGGCGGCGCCGACGATCTGCTGCTGATCGGGGGCGATCTTCGCTGGCTGCGCGGTCCCCGTCTGCGCGTGCGCCCGCCGCACGGCACCGGCTGCACGCTCTCCGCCGCGATCGCCGCCGAGCTCGCGAAGGGCGCGACGATCGAGAGCGCGGTCGTGTTGGCGAAACGCTACACCGCGACGTGCATCCGGCGGGCGCGTCGTCTCGGGCGTGGCCACCCGGTGCTCGGCCACCTCGCGTAGCGCCGGCCGCCGCACTGCGTCGAACCGTTCCTCCCTGGTTTCCGCGTTGTTCGTCGGCGCGATCCTGGGCTATGCTGGAGCACCTCTCACCTTCCTCGGGTTCGGGTGTGAAAGCATGAGCGAGAGAAAGATGGCAGCCGGCGAAGCCGGCGCGCGGCGGACCCGGGTTCGGAAGAGCCAGGGGCTCGCCGTTCTCGAGGACATCGGCGCGCTCATCGGCCACTCGCACGACCTGCAGGAGACGCTCGAGAGCATCGTCGAGGTCGTCGCCGAGCGCATGGGCACGGAGGTCTGCTCGCTCTACCTCTTCGATCCCAAGGACGAGCGCCTGACGCTGTGGGCGACGACCGGCCTCGAGCGCGCCGCCGTCGGCAAGGTGCAGATGACGGTCGACGAGGGGCTCACCGGCCTCGTGCATCGAGAAGCGCGAGCCGGTGATGGTCGTCGATGCGCTCGCGCACCCGCGCTACAAGTACTTCCCGGAGACCGGCGAGGAGCGGTACCACTCGTTCCTCGGCGTGCCGATCGTCGAGCAGCGCACGCCGCTCGGCGTGCTGGTCGTGCAGACGCTCCGCCGGCGCCGGTTCACGCCCAACGAGCTGCGCCTGCTGCGCGCGATCGCGTCGCAGGTGGGCGGCATCATCGTGCAGGCGCGGCTCGTCGAGACCTGGAGAGCAAGGAGAAGGAGCGCCAGGAGTACCGCAAGCGGATGGTCGACGCGATCCGGCGGCTGCACGCGTACGAGAAGGAGCCGGACAACCGTGCGTCCCGGCGCCAAGCGTCGCCCGGCCAGCGCCGTCTCATCGGGCTCCGGCGCGTCGCCGGGTTCGGCATGGGACGCGCGCACCTCTGCAGCCCGAGGTGAGCTTCGAGCAGATCGAGGAGCGCACCACCGACGATCCCGGCGGCGAACGCGAGCGGCTGACGGCGGCGAGCGCGCGCGCGCGCGCGGAGATGGTGCAGCTCAAGGAGAAGATGCACGCGCTCGCCCCCGAGTTCGACGCCAGCATCTTCGACGCGCAGCGCATGATGCTCGAGGACGCGACCTTCCTCGGCAAGATCGAGGCCGCATCCGCGCCGGCCTGGCTGCCGAGACCGCGCTCAAGCACGTGGTCGAGGAGTACGTGGACGCCTTCCTCGCCATGTCCGACGGCTACCTCCGCGAGCGCGCCGTCGACGTGAAGGACATCGGGCAGCGCCTGCTGCGCAACCTCCTCGGCGTCGAGGAGCGCGAGCGCGGCTTCGACGCCGACGTCGTGCTGGTCGCCGACGAGCTCACGCTCTCCGACCTGTCGCTGATCGAGCACCGAGCACCTGAAGGGCATCGTGCTCGCCACCGGCGGCGTCACCTCGCACGCGACGATCCTCGCGAAGTCGTTCGAGATCCCGACCGTCGTCGGCGTCGGACACTCGCCGAGCGTGCTGCACGAGGGCGACGAGCTCATCGTCGACGGCAACTCGGGCGTCGTCTACGTGAACCCCGGCGTCGACGTGCGCCGCGAGTACGAGCGGCTCGACAAGCGAGTACCGCGCCTTCAACCGCGAGCTCGAGTCGCTCCGCGACCTTCCCGGCGGAGACCACCGACGGCCGCCGCGTCACCTCTACGCCAACGTCGGCCTGATCGGCGACCTGCACTTCGCCGCATCGCCACGGCGCCGAGGGCGTCGGCCTCTACCGCACCGAGTTCCCGTTCCTCACCTACCGCGACTTCCCCGACGAGGAGGAGCAGGTCGCCGCTCTATCGCAAGGTCCTCGAGCGCATGCACGGGCCGCCCGGTCACGATCCGCACGCTCGACATCGGCGCCGACAAGTACCCGAGCTACCTCAAGGTGGCGCGCGAGGAGAACCCGTTCCTCGGCTGGCGCTCGATCCGCATCTCGCTCGAGATGCCCGAGCTCTTCAAGGCGCAGCTGCGCGCCATCCTGCGCGCCGGCGCGCACGGCCGCGTGCGCATCCTGTTCCCGATGATCTCCAGCGTCGAGGAGCTCCGGCGCGTCAAGGAGCTGCTCGAGGAGGCGCGCCAGGAGCTCGAGCGAGGACGGCAAGCCTTCGACCGGGCGATGCCCGTCGGCATCATGATCGAGGTGCCGTCGGCGGTGTGGCTCGCGCCCCGACTCATCGAGGAGGTCGACTTCTTCAGCATCGGCACCAACGACCTGATCCAGTACCTGCTCGCCGTCGACCGCAACAACTCCAAGGTCGCGCCGCTCTACGAGCCGCTGCATCCCGCCGTGCTGGCCGCGATCGCGCGACGTCGCGCAGGCGGCGAAGGACGCCGGCAAATGGGTCGGCATGTGCGGCGAGATGGCGTCCGATCCGCTCTGCACGCTGCTGCTCATCGGCATCGGTCTCGACGACCTGAGCATGGGACCGTTCTTCATCCCGGTCGATCAAGCGCTTCATCCGCTCGGTCTCCTTCACGTCTGGCGGAGGAGGTCGCGCGCGACGTCCGCGCGCTGGCGACCGCGAAGGAGGTCAAGGGCTACCTCTTCGCGCGCCTGAAGGAGCTCGGCGTCATCGAGCTGATGGACATGTATCATTGACAGGGTTGTGGGTCGCCGCTAGAAGCCTCGCGCTCCGCTCGGCCAGAAAGGAGACGCCATGTGGCTCCAGGAAGAAGAAGACGACGACTGGGATGACGACGACGACGACGACCTCGACGACGACGACGAGGATCTCGACGACGAGGACGACGACGACGACGAGGAGTGGAACGCCGACGAGTGACGCATGATGGCGCACAGCCCGGCGCGTGAGGCCAGTGCCTCGCCCTTCGAAGGGATCGACGTCCACGACGGAGAGCTCGGGTTGCGTGTGCTCACCGCGTCCGACGCGCCAGCGCTCTTCGACCTGATCGAGACCGATCGGGTGCGGCTCGGACGCTGGCTTCCCTGGGTCGGCGAGACGCGTACCGAGGCGGACAGCGCGCGTTTCATCGCCGACGCCGCCGACGAGCGCCGCCGGCGTCGCAGCCTGGTGCTCGGCATCGCCGTCGCCGGCGAGCTGGCCGGTACCGTCGGTCTGCACTACGTCGACTGGTTCGATCGCACGGCGGAGGTCGGCTACTGGATCGGCGCCCACTTCGAGGGACGCGGCTACGTCACACGCGCGGTGCGGGCGCTTCTCGGCGTGGCCTACGGCGCCGCGGGACTGCACCGGCTGGTCATCCGCTGTGCCGACGGCAACGACCGCAGCCGCCGCGTGGCGGAGCGCCTCGGGTTCCGTCGCGAGGGCCTGCTGCGTGAGGCGCAGTGGGTTGGCGGGCGATTCCTCGACCAGCACCTGTACGCGCTCCTGCACCAAGAGTTCCAGGCCCGCAGCTGAGCGCACGCGGAGGCGCATGGCGCTCCGCACAGGGCGATTTTTATCACTTGCCTACGATAGTCGTTTTTGGTCCAATCGGGCGCATGCCCTTTTCCCGCCGCTCTCTCAGGCACTTGATACCCGTCCGCCGGCTGGCCGCTGGCGTCCTGCTGGGGGCTTTCCTGGCGGTCCCGGCCCGGGCGGCGGTCACCATCACCGATTGCAACTCGGACCCGCACTGCGTGGTGAAGAACCGACAGACCTGGATCGACGTTCCGGGCGACACCGTCGTGATCGCCGGTCCGATCACCCCGCTCGGCGACACCAGCGCCATTCGGGTCACCGCGCGCGCGATCGTGGTGGACGCCGCCGGTAGCCTCACCGCCAGTGGGAAAGGCCGCGCGATCGAGCTCGTCGCCGCCAGCACCGCACTTGTCAACGGACCCCTCATCGGCACCAACCCGAACGGCAAGATCACGGTCACGGCGCTCGACCTCGTGCAACTCCAAGGCCCGGTTGCCTTCCAGTCGGCGGGCGACCTGCGCTTCAGCTGTACCGGCCTGGGCTGTCAGCTCAGGGTTCAGGATGCGCATTTCAGCGCCAACCATCTCGAGATCGAGGCAGAGGGCGACGTCATCTGGGACCGCAACACGGTTGCGACGTTCGGCCCGCACGATCTCATCGAGATCACCGCCGAGAACGGGTCGATCACGCACGCCGGCGGGCTTTCCGTCGCGGTGCTCGGCAACGGCCGCCTCGCCGCTGCGAAGACCGCGAGGACCGACGCCACGTCGGAGGCTGTCGAGGGGTGTGTGGTATGCGAGCCGACGCCGAACATCACGCCCACCCCGACGCGTACGCCCACCCCGACGCCGCCCCTCATGACCGCGACGTTGCCGCTCTCGACGCCGAGCCTGCCGCTCGGGACACCGACGCCGGGAGACCCGGGCCCGTCGCCGAGTCCGACGGTCCCGCCGCCGTGCCGCAATTGTGGGGAAGGCGAGGGGGAGAGCAATCTGATCATGCGCGCCGCCGGCGACATCGACGCCAGCGGAGACAAGTGGCTCATCGCCAACCGCATCATCATGAAGGCAGGTCTCAACATCGACGTGTCGCACGCCGAGCTCCGCAACGACTTCGGCAAGTGCGGCGAGATCGTGCTCATCGCCGTCGGCCAGGTGAACATCGAGGGGGCGACGTTGGTGGACGACAATTGTCCGAAAGCCGCCGACGTCTCGGAGCTCAACGACCGCGAGCAGCTGCCGCATCAAGGCTTCAACGAGATCGTCGGCACGCCCGCTCTGGACGACTGAGCGCGGTCGGCGCGCGCGGGCCTCGGGCGACGGCGGATGGACCTTCGTCTCCGCGACCAGGTCGTCGTCATCACCGGCGGTGCCTCGGGAATCGGCCGCACCAGCGCCGAGTATTTCCGGCGCGAAGGCGCGCGCCTGGTCCTGGGCGACGCCGACGGCGCGGCGCTCGAGCGGGCGGTCGCGGAGATCGCGGCGACCGGCGCGCACGTCGTCGGTGAGACGATCGACGTGCGTGTCTACGCCGACTGCGAGCGCCTGATCGCCCGTGCGGCATCGGCCTTCGGCCGCGTCGACGTGCTGGTCAACAGCGCCGGCATCGGCGGGCCGCTGCTGCTCTTCGCCGAGAGCTCGCCCGCCGACTGGCACGACATGCTGGCGATCAACCTGCTCGGGGTGATGCACTGCTGCCGCGCCGTCACCGATCGGATGATCGCGCAGCGCTCCGGGCGGATCATCAATCTCGCGTCGGAAGCCGGGAAGGGCAACGAGAAGCGCATCGTCGTCTACGGTGCCACCAAAGGCGGCGTGATCACGCTCACGCGCGGCCTGGCGGTCGAGCTCGGGCGCTACGGCATCACCGTGAACGCCGTGTGCCCGGGCGTCACGCGTACTCCCATGACCAGCTACATCAGCGACGAGATGGCGCGCGAGTGGGGACGGATGTATCCGCTCGGTCGGTTGGGTGTCGCCGAGGACATCGCACCGCTCATCACCTTTCTCGCCTCGCCCGAGGCGTCGTGGATCACCGGTCAGGCGATCAGCGTGAGCGGCGGATTCGGCCGGTCCTGAGTTTGCACGCCGACGAGGGTGTGGGTGTGCCGACGGGCTCAACGGAAATTCGCCCGCTGGCACACCCACACACCTCGTCGGCGGTAAACACCATGCCGATCGAGATCCGCTCTGCGGGGGCCGCCGACGCCGCTGCGCTGACCCGAATTGCGCATGCGGCGAAGCGCCATTGGGGATACCCGGAAGCGTGGATTCAGCTGTGGGAGGGAGATCTGACGGTGCATCCGCGCTTCATCGCCACGCACCGTGTCGAGTGCGCGATCGAGATGGATCGCGTCGTCGGGTTCTACGCGCTCTCGCGCGAGGCATCGAGCTTCGAGCTCGAGCACATGTGGGTGGACCCGCAGCACATGGGGAAGGGCATAGGCGCGCGCCTCTTCGAGCACGCCCTCGACACCGTGCGCGCTCTTGGCGGTGGCCGTCTGGCGATCGCGGCCGATCCCAACGCGGAAGGGTTCTATCAGCGCATGGGGGCTCGACGTGTGGGCGAGGTTCCGTCGACGCCTGAGCCGAGAACGTTGCCGCTGCTCGTCGTCGATGTGATGCCGCGAGCGCCGGCGTAAGCGCAGCGAAGCGTGCCGGCGTGCCCGGGGCCCAGCCAGAAATTCGCCCCTGGCACGCCCGCACGCTTCGCTGCGATAGCGTCAGGGTGCCAGGCGCTCCGCACCGGCGTCGAGCAACGCGCGGTCTTGCCGTTGGCGCCGAATCCGCACTGCGCCGTCTGCGTCCAGCAGTCGTTGCCGACGCGCACGTTGACGGCGACGACGTCGGCGCCGCTCGCGCCCGAGAGGTTGGCGTTCCTGATGTTCACGAGGGCGTGTGGGGAGAAACACGCCGAATTTCGATCAGGAGAGCGACTGGTTGCGGGACTCGAGGGCGATCTCGGCGAGCGCCGCGACTTGCGGGCCCATGGCGGCGAAGCGCTCGTCCTTGGTCTGACCGCGCACCCAGCGCACGTAGATCTGCTGCAGCACCACCGTGAGCTTGAAGAGCGCGAAGGTCTGGTAGAAGCCGAGACCGCCGACGTCGCGACGGCTGCGTGCAGCGTAGCGCGCGACCAATTCGGCACGGGTCGGGAAGCCCGACATGAACGTCGGTTGCATCGCGATCGCGAGCCTGAGGGGCGGGTCGGTCGACTCCGGCCAGTAGCCGAGCAGGGTGCCGAGGTCGACCAATGGGTCGCCGACGGTCGTCATGTCCCAATCGAACACGGCGACCACCCGCGTCGGGTCGGACGTATCGAGCATCATGTTGTCGAGCTTGAAGTCGTTGTGCACGACGCTCACCCCGAGCGGCGGCGGCGCATGCGCCAGGAGCCACGGGGCGAGCTCGTCGATGGCTCGGAGATCCTCGGTCTTCGCCAGACGCCAGCGCTCGGTCCACCCGTGGATCTGGCGCGCGAGGAAGCCCTCCGGCTTGCCGAGCGTGGCGAGCGGCGTTCCCTCGACCGGTACCCCGTGCAGATCGGCGAGCGTGTCGATCGCGGCCTCACCGATCGCGCGACGCGTGGCGGGATCGTCGGGAATCTCGGGCGGCATGGCGCGACGAATCACGATGCCGCGGCGGCGTTCCATGACGAAGAACGGGGCGCCGATGACCGCGGGGTCCTCGCAGAGCACGAACACACGCGGTGCGGGCGGAAAGTGCGGGCTGAGGGCGTCGAGCGCGCGAAACTCGCGGACCATGTCGTGCGACTTGGGAGCGACCGGACCGAGCGGCGGCCGCCTGAGCACGTACTCTCGCTCGCCGAAGCGCAACAGGTAGGTCAGGTTGGCGTGCCCCCCGGGGAACTGCAGGATCTCGAGGGGAAGGTCGGCGCCGGGCAAACGGTCGCGCAGATATGTGGCGACCACGTCGACGTCGAGCCGCTCGTCGGGTCGAACTGCCGTAACGTCTGTATTCATGATGCGGCCGCGCGCCTGTTGACGCCGCGAACTGCGGTGACGTCTGTGCTCATGACGCCGCCGCCCGCCCGTCGCCGCCGGGAGCGAAGGCATTGAGTGTGGCGCCGAGCGTCGGTTCCATGGGCAGGATGGGGCAGATCATCGGCGTGGTGATGCCGGCACGCACGAAGCCAGCGATCTTCGCCCGGCAGCTCGCGGCGTCGCCGATGATCGCCAGGCGGTCGATCATCTCGTCGTGGACGGCCGACTCGGTCTTCGCCCTGTCACGAGCCGCCCACCCTTCGCGCAGCGCTCGCGCTTCGGCGTGGAAGCCGCACCAGTCGACGAAGCGGTTGTACACCGTGGTGGCGAAATACGGCGCGAACGCGGCACGCAGCAGCCGGCGGACGCTTCCCGGGTCGTCGGTGACGCAGACCTGGAAGCGACACACCACCTCGTACTCGTCGAGCGTGCGGCCGGCGCGGCGGGCACCGATCGCGAGGTGCTCCATCATGCGTGCCAGCGCCTCGACCGGAAAGAAGTTGAGCACGGCGCCGTCGCCGAGCTCGCCGGCGAGCTCGAGCATGGGGGGCATGAGCGCGGCGAGATAGATAGGCACGCGCTGGGAGGGCGGCGAGGTGAGGCGGAAGCCGCGCGTGCGGATCGTCCGCCCGTCGAGCGTGGGCCGCTCGCCGGCGAGCATCTGGCGTACCACGGTGGTGGTCTCGCGCATCCGCCCGAGCGGGCGCCGAAACGGCACCCCGCTCCACTGCTCGACGATGGTCTCGCTCGAGGCACCGATGCCGAGAATGAAACGTCCGGGCGCGAGCTGATCGAGAGTTCCGGCCGCGGCCGCGAGCACCGGCGGCGGTGCGCGTGTAGGCGGGCACGACCGCGGTTCCGATCCGCATCTGGGCGGTGCAGCCGGCCACCGCCGCCGCGAGCGCGAACGCGTCGGGGCCGGAGGTCTCCGCGATCCACACGCTTTCGTAGCCGCGCGCCTCGGCAGCACGCGCGAACGCGAGGGAGGCGTGGACATCGGGAGGCAGCGGGAGGCTCACCGCCCAGCGGGTCTGCATCGGTGGTGGTGTAGCGGATCGGCCGGTGGCGACGCCAGTGGGTGCGCTGGCTCGGACGGTCGAGTGTGGTAGACGGAACAGCGAGGTTCCCGGACGGTCCGGCGTCGTCAGAAGCGCGGAGGGCTGCGCAATGTACTTCGAGGAAATCCGCACCGGCGGCTGCGTCTCCTATCTCATCGGCTGCGAGCGCAGTTGCGCCGCGGTGGTCGTCGACCCCGCGCTCGAGCAGCGCGATCGCTACCTGGCGCTCAGCGCCGGCAAGGGGATGCGCATCCAGTACCTGCTCGATACCCACACGCACGCCGATCATTTCTCGGCGATGCGCGCGCTCGCCGGCTCGCTCGGCGTGCCGACGGTCATGCACCGGAGCGCGCCGGCGCCCTTCATCGACGTACGCGTCGAGGACGGCGAGACGATCATCGTCGGCGACCTGCGCCTCAGGGTGATCCACACCCCGGGACACACGCGCGACTCGATCTGTCTCGTGGTCGGCGACCGGTTGCTCACCGGCGACACACTCCTCTACGGCGCGACCGGGCGCACCGATCTCCCCACGGGAAACTCGGAAGCGCTCTTTGAGAGTCTGTTTCATCACGTACTCAAGCTCGATGGCTCGCTGCTGGTGTTCCCGGCGCACAACTACAAAGGCGCGCCGCCGCGCACGCTCGCTGAGGAGAGGGCGAACAACCCGCGCCTGCAGAAGACCGAGCGCGCCGCGTTCGTCGAGCAGATGAACGGCTTGAACCTCGAGATGCCCGAGCACCTCACCGAGGCGCTGCGCACCAACTGCACGGGCGGCAAGACCGTCAACCAGATCATCGCGGAGGCGGCGCAGAAGATCGCGTTCATGACCATGGAGGAGCTCTGCCGGCGGATCGAGAACCGGGACACCAGCGTCGCGATCCTCGACGTCCGGGAAGCCGACGCCTATGCCGCCGGACACATACCCGGGGCGATGCACTTGCCGCGTGGACAGCTCGAGATCCGGGCCGACGGCGTGTTTCCCGATCCGACGGTGCGCGTTCTCATCTACTGCGAGTTCGGGAAGATCTCGACGATCGCGGCGGCGACGATGCGAACGATGGGATTCTCAGGAGCGGTCGCCCTCGACGGTGGGATGAAGGCCTGGCGGGAGGCCGGTCATCCGGTGGAGAAAGGGCCGCCTTCCAAGAAGTAGCTCGGGGTCGCGCTGCCGTCGAGCGCGTCCTTGCCGCGGTGGCCGGCGTGCGGCTCTAGGCCCCGTAGCGCGCCATCGCGAGCTGCACGATCTCGGAGATCAGCTCGCAATGTGAGCGGCCAGACTTCTTGGCCGCCTTGGCGAACTCCGCCGTCGAGAGCAGCCACGGATTCGGGTTCACCTCGATCACGTGTGCCGTGCCCTCGGCGTCGAGGCGGATGTCGATGCGGCCATAGTCGCGCAGCTTGAGGGCCTGGTACGCCGCGCACGCGGTCTCCTTGAGACGCCGTTCGGTGTCCTCGTCGAGGTCATCGGGGAAGAACGGCTGCGTCGTGCGATACACCTCGGTGCCTTCTTCCCATTTCACCTCGGTCCCGGCGATGCGCGGCGTGCCCTTGGGGAGCTGCGAGAGATCGAGCTCGACGATCGGCAGCGCTTCGGGATCCTGGTTGCCGAGCACCCCGACGTAGATCTCGCGCCCCTCGATGTACTCCTCGATCAGCACCGGGCCGTCGAAGTCGGCGTGCACCTGGTCGATGCGCTCCATCAACTCCTTCAGGCTGCCGACGACGGCGCTGAAGCGGATGCCGATCGAGCCGTCCTCGCAGCAGGGTTTGACGATCACCGGGAAGTGGATGTCGTGTGCCCATTCGAGTCGGCCGCGATAGCCGGTCATGAAATAGGGCGTATGGATGCCGTGGAACGCGAAGATCTTCTTGGCGAGCGCCTTGTCCTGCGCGAGGTAGAGACCTTGCGGGCCGGCCCCGGTGTAGCGCCGCCCGAGCAGCTCCACGTAGGCGGCGACGTTCATCTCCTTGGTGTCGTCGCCGGCGTACGACTCGGTGAGATTGAAGTAGAGGTCGGCTTTGAGATCGGCGAGCGCGTGCAACGTGTCCGGCGTGCCGTCGAGCACGTGGTAAAACACCTCGTGGCCCTTCTTTTTCAGGGCCTCGTGGATCTCCTCGTGATCGACCTTTTGGCGGCGGCGCTTGCGGCGCGGAGCCCTATCCTCGGCTGCGTCCTCCCCGTCACTCCCCGCGTCGTACAGCACCCCAACCCGCAGCTTGGGCATCGACCGGCGACTGTATCATCAATGCGATAGGAAAAAAAAGAACAAAAACGTCATGCTTCGGCAGTGCGCTCGCGCGGCGCGCGAGCGCGAGATGACGCAACCCGCTTCGCATCGCGCGATCGCGGCGCGGCCGTCGCGCCGTGCTCGAAGCTTCCACCGGCGACATAGTGCATCGCCAGCATGGTGCCGAACGCCGTGAGCTCGACGAGGTAGTCGGCCTCACGCCCCGCAGTGCCGTACAGGTCGAGCTCGCGCGTGCGTCGCGCCATGCGGCGCACCAGACGTCGCACTAGCGGGCGGTGCACCCCGGTCCAGTAGGTGACCTTGTCGGTGAGTGCGAGGCGATGCTGCTCGACGATCTCGGCGGCGGGCTTCAAGGCGACGCGTCGTCGGCCCTTGCGAAAGAAAATCTGCTCGAGGTCGGCGTCGATCGCCACTTGCTCCGCGGCGCGCGTCGCTTCCAGGCCGCGGGCGTAGAACTCTTCGAGCGTGACGTGCATCTGGTCGACGGTGAGATCGAAGTCGCCCTTGTGGACGACCGGCTCGCGGTGCGCCAGCGCCCGGACGGTGCGCTCGACGTAGCGAAGTTTGCTGAGCGCGGGCCAGCCGCGGTAGCGCCGTCGCCAGCTCGAGCGCGGTGTCAGCCAGACGGCGAAGGTCTCCGCGAAGTCCTCGTCAGGGTGCTTCTGCGCGTACCAGCCGGGAAGATGACGCACGAACGCACGGCTGAAGGGCACCGGGCGATAGCGCTCGCGGTAGGGCCGGTTGAACGGACCGAAGCGACGGCGCCAGAGCGGATCGCGGTAGAGGCGATACGCGTAGTTGAGGGCGTGTCCCGCCTCGTGCCGCAGGTACGACATGATCTCGCGCTCGTCCTCGAGATCGTTGAGCGCGTGCTCGAGGCGCGCCAACCGCGGATCGGCGAGGTAGAAGGGAATGCCGATCACCGGCTCGCCCGACGGACATCCCCACTCGTCCGAGAGGTAGCAGATGGGTCGAAAGCGCGGCAGTCCTTTGCGCGCCAGCTCGCGGTAGAGCTGCTCGATCCAGCGCTCGACCGGCGAGCCTTCGAGTCGAAGACCGAGCTGACTGATCTGCGTCCGCAGCAGATCGCGCACCTCCGCCGGTGCCTGTTCGAGCTCGGGGGTCGCGACCTCGACGGCCGCTGACACCGGCTGGACGGGGAGTGCGAGCGGATCGGTCGGCGGAGCCGATGCGCCGGCGGCGGGGGCGGTACGCGCGGCGGCGCCGACGCCGTGCGCGGCGTGCCGCCTGTCGAGGATGAGGGCGCGTGTGCGTCGCTCGCGTGGCACGGGCGCGATGTGACAGCTCACGACGCGGCTCCGGTCGAATTGCGATTGGGGAGCAGGATGAACACGATCAGCGCCCACAATCCAAACACGAAGCCGAGGGTCGTCCACAGACGCACCGGATATCCGTTGTTGCGTGCGATCAGTCGGCACATCATCGCGTCGCAGCCGTTGACGACGAGACCGGTGGCGAGCAGCGTCGGCAGGTCGAGCGGGTAGGGAGCGATGAAACGCAGACCGGTGAGATAGCCGAGCAGGACCTCCATGATGCTTTCGCTTCCTTGACCCTCGGAAAACGCGCCACTATAGTCGCCGCCCTTTCCGCTGTAAACGCAGGAGCACACGCATGGCGCGCAAAGAACGCACGATCCTCTCGTGGGTCGTCGAGATGGGTGAGCAGAGACTCATGCAGTTCGCCGAGGAGCTGCTCGCCAACCCGCGAATGGCGGAGGCGTTCTCCTCGGCCTTGCAAAGCGCTGCTCGAACGAAGGGGCAGGTCGATCGGAACATGCAAGTACTACTCGGGCTGCTGAACGTACCGTCGAAGGCCGACTACAACCGCTTGCTCTCCAAGATCGAGTCGTTACAGGGGAGCCTGGTGAACCTCAACATCAAGCTCGATCGCCTGCTCGCCGATCGCGAGCGACCGAAGCGCTCCCGAGGCGCGAAGCGCGAGGCGGCCTCGAGCTGAACGGCGCGGCGGTCAGCCGCTGAGCGCGGCGGCGATTCCGGCGAGGTTGCGAAGCGAGGTCGGCTCGGTGGTCGCGAGCGGGATCTCGACCACGGGCGCCCCGCGTGCGGCGCGCGTGAGCCGGGCGATCTCGGCACGCTCCGCGCGCGCCAGCGTCGCGTAGCGGCGGTGCAACGCCGCGAGCTTGTGGGCCAGGACGAGGTCGTGGCCGCTCTCGCGTTTCGGGTCGGGAGCCCGGTCCGCCAGCAGATTCATGGGCAGGACGCGATTCACGATGAATCCGCCGAACGGCAGTCCGGCCCGCACCAGCTCGTGGTGGAACGCGAGCGTCTCGGCGACGCGAGCGCTCTCGGGCGTCGTCACCAGAAGAAACGCGGTATCAGGTTGCCGGAGGAACCGCGCCACCTCGGCCGCGCGCGACTGGAATCCATCGGAGAACTCCTCGATCCCGGCCACGAACTCCGCCACCTCCCGCAGAAGCTGGAAGCCGGTGAAGCGTTCGAGCCCGCGCAGCACGGCGGCGAGCGCGACCTGTGCGAGTCTCGAGCTCTCGCGCGACAGGATCGAGGCCGGGTTCTTGAGGATCGCCGCGGCGCGTGAGGTGAGCAGCGCCGACAGGCGCTCGGGCGCCTCGAGAAAGTCGAGCGCATGCTGCGTCGGCGGCGTGTCGACGACCAACAAGTCGTAGTGACCGGCCGACGCGATGGCATGAAGACGCTCCATCGCCATGTATTCCTGGGAGCCGGCGAGCGCCGTCGAGATGCTCTGGTAGATGCGGTTCTCGAGTACGCGCTCGGCGGCCGCCTCGCTCGGCGCGTAGCGCCGGATCAGCGCGTCGAAGGTTCGCTTCGCGTCGAGCAGCATGGCGTCGAGGGAGCCCGTGGGGCGCGCGCCCAGGCGCTCGAGCGGGACGCGATGCGGCTCGCCGCCCTCGGTGACGACACCGAGTGTGTCCTTGAGACGTCGCGCGGGATCGATGGTGAGGACCGCCGTGCATCGGCCGCGCTGAGCGGCCGCGATCGCGAGCGCAGCCGACGCCGTGGTCTTGCCGACGCCGCCGCTGCCGACGCAGAGGAGGAGCCGGTGGCCGTCCAGCACCGTCGCGAGCGGTCCTGGGCCCGTGGGCCGTGCGGTGCTCGCCCGAGGCGCATGCTGGCGGCCGATGCCGTTTCCGTGCACGCCGCCCTCGCGTGCCGTCCAGCCGCGCGACTCCGTCACGCCGCCCCTCCCATCGCATGGCGCGCACTCGGACGGGCGCGCTCGAGCTCGTCCGCGAGCTGCTCGATCGCCGGCAAGCCGAACCCTCGCGCCGGCACTTGCGGAAGGCAAAGCGGGCGGGTCGTGAGGGCGCGCCCGAGTCGGCGGATCTGGCGCTCGGCGGTGCGCTGGCGCGCCAGGCTGAAGCGGCCCGCGGCCGTGTACGGAAGAAGCGTTGCCGGGAGGTCGGACGGGTCGGCCGTGAGGCGACGGCCTTCCTCGCGGGTGAAGCGCAGCGGGGTGACGCCGTTCACCAGCGGCGGGAGCAGTGGTACGCCGACGCGCATCAGCGCCTGCGCGAGCTCGAGCGTTTCGTTCACCGCCATCTCCTCGGCGTGCGCGACGATGGCGACGGCGGTGCGCTCGCGATCGCGGAGGAGGAATGCCAGCTCGCGCGCCGTGCTCGCGAGTGGACCAAACGGCAGCATCTTGAGCAGCGAGTCCGGCGTCGCCAGGAGCGGAACCGAGTGTCCGGTCGCCGGCGCGTCGACGAGCACGAGATCGAAACGGTGACGGCGCCGTTGCAGACCGATGCGGGCATCCTCCCAGCCGGCGATACGCACCAGTGTGAGGAAGTCCTCGATGCCCGGTGCGGCAGCGGCGACCACCTGAAAGGTGTGGCTCTCGAGCAGGCGATGGGCGAGGGCCCGAATGCGCAACACTTTGAGCGCGAACTCCTCCATGATGACCGTCGGCACGATCGCCGCGACCGCGAGGTTGGGAGCGACCTCCAACGGCTCGGGGCCGAGCGTGCGCCCGCCCAGATACTCACCGATCCGCCCGTACGGGTTCACCTCGACCACCAGCACGCGACGGCGCGCGCGGCTGGCGGCAACGGCGAGCGCGAGTGTCACGGCAGTCTTGCCGACCCCGCCCTTGCCGGTGACGAAGACGAGGCGGCGCTGCAGCGCGGCGGCGAGCATGGGGAGTGGCAGCCTTCTAGTCACCGTCACGACCGCGGTCAACGTGCGGCCCGCGGGTGCGCGATGGGCAATCCGCACGTTGACACGCGCAGCATGCTTGCTACGGTGGCGCCGCTCCAATGGCACGCCGTGTGGTCGACCTTCGTCCGCGCTCCGTCCCGCCGCGGGCCGACGACAGTCCGATCTCGGCGGAAGCACCGCGAGCCGCTTCCGAAGAGGAGTTGACGCCGGCACGCACCGAGACCGAGGGCTCGGCCGAGGAGAGCGCGACGCCGGCGCGCACCCAAGACACCGAGCCACCGCGGCCGCAGGCACGCCGGCGCGCGCGACGGCGCCGGACGCCCACGGTGACCGTCGACAGCGCGACCGCACCCGGAGGTGGCGCGGGTGTCGAAGGCGCCGCGTCGCTCGGCGGTGGCGAATCGAGTCCGAGCGGCCCGCCGCGGCGCCCGCTCGATCCCTTCAGCGAACGACTGCGTACCCTCGAGCACGAGATCGACGAGGCGCTGAGCCACGCCGGGGGTCGGGTCGACGGCGGACTTCTCGCCTTGGCGCGTGATGCGGCCGAAGAGCTGCTTGGCTTCTACGCCGACTTGGGGCGTGCCTTCATGACCGGCGGCGCCGCCGAGGTGTTCATCCGGTTGCGCATGATCGGCACCTCCGACCGGGTGGACGACTTCGGGTACGATCCAGCGTTCGCCGCCCGCATCGCGCCGCTGCTGCGCTTTCTCTACGAGCGCTGGTGGCGGGTCGAGCTCATCGGCGCCGACCGCGTGCCGGCGGACGGCCGCGTGCTGCTGGTCGCCAACCATTCGGGAGGCTTCTTCCCCTACGACGGTCTGATGATCGCCCACGGCGTCCGCGAGCACCGTCCGGGCGGCGGGCGCGAGGTTCGCCCGCTGGTCGAGGACTTCGTCTATCACTTGCCGTTCGTCGGTGCGTCGCTTGCACGCGCCGGCGCCGTGCGCGCCTCGTCCGAGAACGCCGAGCGCTTGCTCACCGGTGAGCAGGCGATTGCGGTCTTTCCCGAAGGCGCCAAAGGCATCGGCAAGTACTACCGGGAGCGGTACCGCTTGCAGCGTTTCGCGCGCGGCGGGTTCGTGGCGCTCGCGTTGCGCACGGCGGCGCCGCTCGTGCCCGTCGCCGTGATCGGTGCCGAGGAGATTCATCCGATCATCGCGAAGTGGCAATGGCTCGCGCGCATGATCGGGCTGCCCTACGTCCCGTTGACGCCGACGTTTCCCTGGCTGGGCGTGCTCGGGTTGCTGCCGCTGCCGAGCAAATGGCGCATCGTCTTCGGCGACCCCATCGATCTCACCGCGCTGCACGGTGGCGGCGCCCATGACGACGATTTGCTGGTGAATCGTCTGAAAGAGCAGATCCGGGAGCGCATCCAGCGCATGGTCGTCGACGGGCTTCGCAGCCGCGACTCCGTCTTCACCGGCTGAAGTCGTGTCACCGGTTGGGCACGAGCGCGGCCGGGCGGGTCCTCGCGCCGCCCGACCGCTCCCGGGTCCGGCCGCGTCCCTCTCCCGACGCGGCTGTTCCCCCGCACCTCCCCCCCAACTGCTCGCCCGAGCTCCTCGATGATCGGCTCAGGCTACGACGCCGTCTGACGGAGCACCTTGCGCACCGTGTGCGCGAGGTCCTTCAGATCGATCGGCTTGGCAACGAAGGCCGCTGCGCCGAGGCGTACGGCGAAGCTTTTCGTCTCGGGATCGCTCTGTGCCGAGATGACGATCACGGGAAGCTCGGGGAATGCCTCGGTCTCGCGCCGATAGCGATCTCTCAGACGCCGCAGCACTTCCCATCCATTCATCCCCGGCATGCGCAGGTCGAGGATGAGGAGCTCGACGCCGCCGGCTTCGAGACGCGGCCAGAGGAGTTGCCCGTCGGTGACGGGCTCGACCGCATAGCCGCTGCGCTCGAGCGAGCACGTGAGCACCGTGCGGGTCGAGTCGTCGTTGTCGGCGATGAGGATCATGCGCGACGTCAGACGGCGCTGGCCCCACGCTCACCGGTGCGGATGCGGACGGCCTCGTCGACCGGCAGGATGAAGATCTTCCCGTCGCCGATGCGACCGGTCTTCGCGGTCTGCATGATGATCTCGACGGCGGAGACCGCCGCGTCGTCGGACACCAGCAGCTCGATCTTGACCTTGGGCAGGAAGTCGACGACGTACTCCGCCCCACGGTAGAGCTCGGTGTGGCCCTTTTGGCGACCGAATCCCTTCACCTCCGAGACGGTCATGCCCTGAATGCTTTGCTTCGCCAGGGCTTCCTTCACTTCGTCGAGCTTGAATGGCTTGATGATCGCTTCGATCTTTTTCATCGGGGCTCCTTAGAAGACGTAGGAAAGTTCGGCTGCCACGGTGTGATGATCCTCAGCTCAGCCGCCGCGTCGCTCGGTCGGCGGTGGCGGAGGGGGAAGAGGACGAGCCGGCGGCGGTGGCGCCAGCTGCGCTTCGGGAAGCGGGCGGGGCACCGGGCCAAACACATACGACAGCTCGGCCGCGACCGTGTGCTGATCCTCCTGGACGCCGTCGACATCGCGCAGGAAGAGCGGATTTTCGGATTCGACGTTGTCGTAGCGGTACTCGGCACGGGCCATCAGCCCTTCG
Source organism: uncultured delta proteobacterium (assembly GCA_963846105.1). Lineage (GTDB taxonomy): Bacteria > Desulfobacterota > Binatia > UTPRO1 > UTPRO1 > CAWJUT01. The sequence goes on along the minus strand of CAWJUT010000016.1, from coordinate 28,115 downwards.
TACAGCATGATCTTGAACGTGCCCGTCACCTCCCACGCACTCTGGTAGTCGCCGAACGTCGGCCCCAGACGCGCGCCGTCGCTGTCGTCGAAGTACTCGCCGCGCACCGCAAACCCGATCGGCAACGGCAGGTCGACGAAATCGAGCGCGACGATACCCGACGCCGCGTGCCATTCCGCGGTGTTGTCCCGGTCCGGTCCGAGATTGCTCTCGTTCCCGTAGTCGTAGTTCAAGCTGAGCGTCAGGATATCGACCGGCTTGATCGTCACCACCAGGTCGCCGACGCCGCGATGCGAGCCTTCGCGGTCCGGCTGCTCGGCCCCGTAGACCCCGGTGAGCGCGATGCTGATGAGCTCCGCCGGCGCGAGAATGACGCCGCCCAGGAAGGTCTTGCCGTCGTTGGAGTCGACGACGTTGTCCCAGCCATTCACCGCCCCGCCGATCACGGTGAATTCCGGCGTGAACGCGTAGCTCATCAAGAGCCCCGTGTGGCCGATCGGAATCGCGAAGGTGTAGGCGAGCGAGCGGCTGACGTTGAAGTTCTTGGGCGACTCGATGACCTCGGCGCCGAGCAGCGTGACGAACTTCCCGCCCTTCAACTGGAGCGCCGGGAGGCCCGGGAAGTTGTAGGTGATGTAGGCCTCTTCGAGCTCGACCGAGTTGTCCTCCTCGGAGACGTTGCCGATCGTGCCGTCGCCGTCCCAGTCGGACGCCATGCGCTCGGCGGTCTTGCCGAAATTGAGCTTGATCATGAAACCGACGCCGCCGTCCTCGCCCGGGCTCCGGTTGAACTGAATCTGGGCGAGATCGAGGGTGAAACTGTTGTGGTCGCGGTCGAAGGCGCGGAGCCCGACGACGTTGTTGTGCTCGTCGGGATCGTTGAAGTCGTACTGGTAGGAGCCCACGATCATCCCGTGGAACTCGAAATTGTACTTCCGAATCCACTCCTCGATGGCCGAGATCCGCTCGTCGAGTCCCGACGGAGCCACTTGCTGCGGCGGCATCTCGGCCTGACGCTCGAGTCGTTGCACTCGCTCTTCCAACGTGAGACCGCCCTCAGCGCCGGCAGACGTGCCGAGCGCGAGGACGCCGAGCCCCACCATGAGCGCCACCATCCAACTTCCTGATCGGATCCACGTCATCCCTGTGCCCTCCTCCTGGCGTGTGCCGCACGTGAGCGATACGTCGTCGACCCGAGTCGAGCAAACGCGGTGCCAGCGCGCTGCGGCGAGAGCCGCTGCACTTTTCGTCACCGTGGCGCGACGCGCGAGGTCGCCGGTGCCCGCGGAACGTGCGGTGATCGGAAAAGAGGCAGCGATGTGCTATCGGCGGCGGGTGCGGAGTGGATGGTGAGCGGCGGCGATCTCGATCTCGTTACGATCGCGGCCGCGCTCGGAATCGTCGAGGGCGTGACGGAGTTCGTCCCCGTCTCCTCGACCGGTCATTTGATCCTCGCCGGGCGATGGCTGGCGTTTCCGGACGAGAAGGCGGCGGCGTTCGAGATCTTCATTCAGCTCGGCGCGGTCCTCGCGGTCGTATGGTTCTATCGGGCGAAGCTCATGTCGCTCGTCACTGCGCTCGGGCGCGAGCCGCGGGCGCGGGCGTTCGTCGCCAAGGTGTTGCTGGCCTTCCTCCCCGCTGCGCTCGCCGGCGTACTCTTCCACGGCTGGATCGTGACGGCGCTCTTCGGTCCGCTGCCGGTTGCGGCGGCGCTCGCGATCGGAGGCGTGCTGCTCATCGTCATCGATCGGCCATCGGTGGGGGAGGCCCGGACGCTCGAGCTCGAGGATGTCAGCTGGCGGCAGGCGCTGGCGATCGGATGCGTGCAGGTAGCCGCCCTCTGGCCCGGCATGTCCCGCTCGGGCGCCACCATCATCGGCGGCTTGCTCGCCGGACTCTCGCGGAGCGCGGCACTCGAGTTCTCGTTCTTCCTCGCCATCCCCACGCTCGGCGCGGCGTCGCTGTTCGCGCTCTGGAAGTCGAGAGGCGTGCTCGCGGTCGCCGACCTGCCGGCATTCAGCGTCGGACTCGTGGTTTCGTTCGCCGTGGCGCTGGTGGTGATCGCCGCCCTGTTGCGCTGGGTGGATGCCCACAATCTGCGCCCGTTCGGATGGTACCGGCTGGTGCTGGCGGCACTCGTCGTCGCCGCGACGCTCGGCGGCTCGTGAGCGACGCCGCTATCCGAAGATGACGGTGCTGCGGCGCAGGCGCTCGACGTCGAGCAGGCGCTGCACCTCGCGGCGCACGTACTCGGCGCGCTCGTGCATCACTTGCTCACGAGCTGACCGCCGGTACTGACGGGTCGGGAAGTCGACCGGCAGGACGGGGCGACCGAAACGGATGCGCCACTTGGTCGGCAGCGGCAGCAGACCGAGCGGGCCGAGCAGTGGAAACAGGCTCGGAATCGGGATGAACGGCACGCGCAGGATGCTGGGCAGCTGCGCAATGCGAAAGAGCGCCCGCGTGGTTTCCTCGGCGCCGATCACGGCGACGGGAATGACCGGCGCTTGCACACGCGCGCTCAGGCGCGCGACCCCGGTGCGAAATGGTCGCAGGCAGTACGCCTGATGGTAGGGCTTTCCGAGGGCTTCTTCACCTTCCGGAAAGATCCCGACCGCCTCGCCGCGCCGGAGGAGCGTGGCGCCGTTTGCGGTGGTGGCCTCGACGGCGCCCAGTCGATCGTAGACGGTGGAGAGGAACGGCAGCTCCGAGACGAATTTCGCGTACAGCATGCGCACGATGCGATGCGACGGGTGCTCCTCTTCGACCGCGAGCGAGATCATGGCCGCGTCGAAGGGCAGGGCGCCTGAGTGGTTGGCGGCGAGGAGTACCGGCCCGTCGTCCGGAATGTTCTCGAGTCCGTCGACCTCGACGCGCCAGTAGTAACGGTAGAGGAGACGAAAGAACGGCTTGACGCGCGCTCGTAGAGCCGGATCGAATCCAAACGGATCGCTGCTGCTGCCCTTCGGTGCCGCAGCGCGCTTGCGCCCGCCGGCACACTCGCCGTTCCTCATCCCCGTCCTCCCACCTTCATCCGATGTCGCGCGACGAATCCGGCGCCGGAGAGTCGCATGCGTCCCTCACGCCGTGTGCGCAAGTTGAAGGCTCGACCTGTCGCACAACCGGGTGCGACCTGTCTCGGTTTTTTCGCGTGTCAATCGGAAATGTCCGGGGCGCACCGATTGGCGCACCGCGGCGTGCTCGCCGTCGAGTCGCCGGCGGTTGCGGCGGATTGCATGGGGCGAGCCGGGGTTCCCCAGGGGGTTGCGGCCGGCGCGGGACCTCGCGGCCGGGACCGGGATCCGCTATCGCTCGATCCGTGAGTCGGGCGCTCATTCTCGAACGACCGGCACCGATCGGGAGCGCGCCACTTCGCATGGTCGAGCGCCCGCCGCCCGAGCCGGCAGCCGGCGAGATTCTGGTGGCGATCGAGGCGTGCGGCGTGTGTCGCACCGACCTCCACGTCGTCGAGGGCGACCTCGTTCAACGGCGCCACCCGATCGTCCCCGGGCACGAGGTCGTCGGCCGGGTCGAGCGCCTCGGCGAGGAGGTCGCGGACCTCGCACCCGGTGATCGCGTCGGCGTCGCCTGGCTGCACGCGAGCTGCGGACGTTGCCGGTTCTGTCTCCTCGGCCGCGAGAATCTCTGCGTCGCTCCTCGTTTCACGGGCTACGATGTCGACGGCGGCTACGCCGATCACGTGGTCGTGCCGGCGAGGTTCGCCTATCGCCTGCCCGAGACGGTCGCGGCGCGCGAGCTCGCGCCGCTGCTTTGCGCCGGCATCATCGGCTATCGTGCCTACCGCCTCTGCGGCGTGAGGAAAGGGCAGCGCCTCGGACTCTACGGCTTCGGCGGCTCGGCTCACATCGCGATCCAGATCGCCCTCCATCATGGGTGCACCGTCTACGTGGCGACGCGCGGAGCGCGGCATCAGACATTGGCGCGGCGCCTCGGAGCTGCCTGGGTCGGTGACGCGACCGAGCAACCGCCCACGAATCTGGATGCGGCGATCCTCTTCGCGCCTGCTGGCGCGCTGGTGCCGGTCGCGCTCGCCGCGCTCGAGCGCGGCGGGACCCTCGCAATCGCGGGTATCCACCTGAGCGCCATTCCCCCACTCGACTACTTCGCGCATCTCTTCGAGGAGCGTCATCTGCTCAGCGTGACCGCCAACACGCGTGAAGACGGCCGGGCGTTGTTGCAACTCGCAGCCGAGATCCCACTTTCGTGCGCCACCGAGGAGTTTCCCCTCGCGGAAGGGAACGAAGCCTTGCGTCGCTTGCAGAGCGGCGAGATCGAAGGTGCGGCGGTGCTGCGTGTGAGCTGATGCCGATGCGGCGTGCTCGCGTCGCCGCCGGATGCGATCGGTTACGGAGGATCGTCCGACAAGGCGGCTTGACGCCGTCGGGCGCTGCAGATAGCTCTGAACATTCATGGCGAAGTTCTTTCGAGGCGACAAGCGCCGGCGCGAGATGGACCGCAAGCGCAGGGGTGAGGAGAAGCAGAAGCGCTTGCAGTACCGGCGCGAAATGCGCGCCCGGGGCCTCGATCCCGATGTCGTGGACGCCGACGGCAACCCGCTGCCTCAAGAGGGAACTGCCGACACGGATGACGTCGAGAGCAAGCCCGACGAACCGGTCAGCGGCTCGAGCTGAGTCCTAAACGGGCCACGGGGTCGCGCTCAGCGTGCCCTCGCGACGCCCTCGCGTCTCGTCATCTCGCAACGCCCTCCGCGATCTCGATCGAGTCGAGCGTGAAGGTACCGCTCGCGGCCCGATACACACCGTAGGCGACGATCCTCTCGTCCGGGCGCGCTTTCGCGAAGCGCTCCACCATCTCGTCCCGTCCCCGGAGAGTGAGCGTGACGGGCTGCAAGCTCGAGTGCCGAAGCACGTGCATTCCTTCTTCCGGGGGCTTGTACGCTTGCAGAGCGGTGACGCCGAACGCACGCCGCGAGCGACCATCGGGCGAAACCGTGATCTGTCCCAGCACTGGGGGCTCGACCTCGGTGCGATCCCAGTAGCCTTCGAGGCGGATCGGTCGGCTGGGTCCGGCGTCGCCGAAGAACGACTGAGCCCTGACGGTGAGCGGCACCACGAGCAGGCAAGAGACCGACAGGAGGACCATGACGCATGATCGAGAGCCACGCATGATGTCGTTCGCCGTCGGATCCATCTAAGACCTGTGCGCGCCGTGTCGCAAGGAGCCGCTGTGGCCCTCGGCGGCTTCCCCGCGTGACGGCAGCTTGCAGGCGGTCGGCCCGCCCGCGAGAATCTCCTCGTGGGCCTGGACGAAGATCGCGCAACTCCCGGGCGACTACGCGTAGTCGGCTTCGAGAGTCGTCGCGCCACGGAGATGGCCACGTTGGTCCACCGCCTCGGTGGCGATCCGCTGATCGCTCCCTCGATGCGGGAAGTGCCACTCGCCGAACAGCCCGAGGCGCTGGCGTTCGCGCACGCGCTCGAACGCGGCGAGGTCGACGTCGTGATTCTGCTCACCGGTGTCGGCACGCGTGCTCTCGCCGCTGCCGTCGCCGCGGTGTTGCCGGGCGAGCGTTTCGCAGCGGCACTCGGACGCGCGGCGATCGTAGCACGTGGCCCGAAGCCGATCGCGGTGCTGCGCGAGCTGGGGCTCAAGCCCACCCTCGCGATCCCCGAGCCCAACACCTGGCGCGAGGTGCTCGCTGGACTCGACGCGTACCTGCCGGTCGCGGGTCGACGTGTGGCGGTGCAGGAATACGGCGTCGCCAATCCCGACCTGCTCGCCGCGCTCGAAGCGCGCGACGCGCGCGTGCTTCGCGTGCCGGTCTACCGGTGGACGCTGCCCGAGGATCTCACGCCGCTCGAGGAGGCGATCGCCCGGCTCGCTTCGGGTCGGGTCGACGTCGCGCTCTTCACCAGCGCCACGCAGGTCGCAGCACCTGGTGCGTGTCGCCGCCGAGCGCGGCGCCGTCGAAGGAGTGCTGGAAGGCCTGGCGCGGGCGGTCGTCGGGTCGGTCGGTCCGGTCTGCAGTGAGGCGTTGCGCGCGGCGGGGGTTGCAGTCGATCTCGAGCCCAGCCACCCGAAAATGGGGCCGTTGGTCAGCGAGACCTTGCGTGCCGCCCCGGCACTGCTGCGGCGCAAGCGCGGATGAGTGTGTCGGTATGCCGTGACACTCCTCGCCGCTGCCGGCACTCGACGGCGCCGCCGCTGCCTGGCAATCTGCGTCGGTGTCCGTGAGCAGCCCCTTTCTCCGCGCCTGCCGGCGCGAGTCCACCGACTGCACGCCAGTCTGGGTCATGCGACAGGCCGGGCGCTACCTCCCCGAGTACCGCGCGTTGCGCGCCCGTCACGGCTTTCTCGAGATGTGCAAGACACCGTCACTCGCCGCCGAGGTGACGTTGCTGCCGATCGAGCGACTGCCGGTCGACGCCGCGATTCTCTTCGCTGACATTCTCCTCGTGCTCGAGCCGATGGGAGTCGGCCTCGAATTCGCGCAGGGCGACGGGCCGATCATCCACCGGCCGGTACGGCAGAGGGCCGACGTCGAGGCGCTGGCGCGTGTGCCCGCAACGCGCGCGCTGCCGTTCGTGGCAGAAACGGTGCGTCTCGCCCGCGAGAAGCTTGCCGGACGGGTGCCGCTGATCGGGTTCGCGGGCGCGCCTTTCACCCTCGCGTCGTACCTCGTCGAGGGGCGAGGCTCGCGCGACTACGTTCACACCAAGACGCTCATGTATCGGGAGCCCGCAGCTTGGCACCTCTTGATGGAGCGCTTGGTGGAGGCCACGGTCGACTACGTGCGGATGCAGGTCGCGGCCGGAGTCGAGGCCGTGCAACTCTTCGACAGCTGGGTCGGGTGCCTCGCCCCCGACGACTACCGGAGCTTCGTGCTCCCGCACATGCGCGCGACACTGGCCGCGATCGCCACCGCCGGCGTACCGACCATCCACTTCGGTACCGGGACAGCGGCCCTCCTCGAGCTCATGCGCGAGGCCGGTGGTGACGTGATCGGCGTCGATTGGCGGGTCGATCTCGGCGACGCGTGGACGCGGCTCGGCGCCGACGTCGCCGTGCAGGGCAACCTCGACCCGGTTGCGCTCTTCGCGCCAGCCGAGGAGATCCGGCGACGCGTCAAGCAGACGCTCGCACGCGCCGCGGGACGGCCGGGGCATATCTTCAATCTCGGCCACGGCGTGCTGCCGAACACGCCCGTCGAGCACGTGCGCGCAATGATCGACGCCGTGCACGAGCTGAGCGCGCGCTGAGGCCGGCACGTGCCCGACTGCGACGCCGTCCTCCTGATCGCGTTCGGTGGTCCCGAGAAGCTCGCCGACGTGCGCCCGTTTCTCGACAACGTGCTGCGCGGGCGTCCCGTACCGCACGAGCGCTACGAGGAGGTCGTTCATCACTACGAGGTGATCGGCGGACGCTCGCCCCTGAACGAGCTCACCTTCCGGCAGGCGCGAGCGCTCGCGACGCTCCTCGAGACCGAGAGCAGGGCGCTGCCGGTGTACGTGGGCCTGCGCAACTGGTCGCCGACCATCGTCGAGACCCTCACGCGTTTGCGGACCGACGGCGTGCAACGCGCCCTCGGCATCATCCTCGCGCCGCATCGCACGGAGGCGAGCTGGGAACGTTATACCTCCGCCGTCCAGGCTGGACGGGCGGCGCTCGGGGTGAACGCACCGTCGGTGGTGTGGGCGAGCCAGTGGTTCGACCATCCACTCTTCATTGAAGCGATGGCGAGCCGGACGCGCGACGCACTCGCGGCGCTCGGTGGCAGCGACCGCACGCCCATCATCTTCACCGCCCACAGCATCCCGCTGGAGATGGCCGACGCCTCACCCTACGTGCGTCAGCTCGAGACCTCGTGCCGACTGGTCGCTACGGCGCTCGGGGTCTCCGACTACACACTCGCCTACCAGAGCCGCAGCGGCAACCCGCGCGACCCCTGGCTCGAGCCGGACGTCAACGACCTGATTCGTGCGTTGGCGGAGCGCGGCGTTCGCCAGGCCGTGATCGTGCCGATCGGTTTCGTCTGCGATCACGTCGAGGTGCTCTACGATCTCGACGTCGAGGCGCGCGCCACCGCAGCGGCGGTCGGGGTGCGGCTCGAGCGTGCGGGCGCCGCCAACGACCACGCGGCGTTCATTCGCATGCTGGCGGAGGTGGTGCGGGCGCACTGCGGGAGCGCGTGATGGCGGCGGGCGTCGCGATCATCGGCGGTGGGATCGCCGGGTTGGCTGCCGCCCATCGCGTGACCGAGCTGGCGTCGGCCCGGAGCACGTCCGTACCACTCGTGCTCCTCGAAGCGACGTCGCGCCTCGGCGGGACGATCGCGAGCGAGCGTGTGGACGGGTTTCTCGTCGAAGCAGGCGCGGACTCGTTCCTGACCGAGAAGCCCTGGGCGCTCGAGCTTTGTCGGAGGCTCGGTCTCGAGGAGCGTCTGATATCGACCCGCGACCGCGAGCGGCGCACCTTCGTCGTCCGTGCCGGTCGTCTCCACGTGCTCCCCGAAGGCTTCCTCCTCATGGCGCCGACCGAACTCTGGCCCCTGGTGCGCTCACCGCTCTTCACGTGGCGCGGCAAGGTGCGCATGGCCCTCGACGTGATGCTGCCGCGCGGACGGGCGAGCAGCGACGAGAGTCTGGCGAGCTTCGTCACCCGTCGTCTCGGGCGTGAGGCGCTCGAGCGGGTGGCGCAACCGCTCGTGGGAGGCATCTACGCTTCCGATCCCCAGCAGTTGAGTCTGGCGGCGACGATGCCACGCTTTCTCGACATGGAGCGTCGCCATCGCAGCGTGATTCTCGCCATGCGTCGTGAGCGTCGGGTCGCGCCGGCCAGCGGCAGCGGCGCCCGCTGGAGCCTGTTCGCGAGCTTCGCCGACGGCATGCAAGTGCTCATCGACAGTTTGGCGCGCCGTCTCCCGGAGGGCGCCTTGCGGCTCGGCACGCGTGCGACCACGGTCGCAGCGAGCGCACCGGGGTGGCGCATCACGCTCGCGGACGGTGGGACAGTCGAAGCAGCAGCGGTGATCGTCGCCACTCCCGCCTTCGCAGCAGCGGATCTTCTCCACGGCGTGGACGGTAGCCTCGCGCAGGAGCTCGACGCCGTCCCCTACGCATCGTCGGTGACCGTGACGCTCGGCTACGCGCGTGCCGACGTTCCGCACCCGCTCGACGGGTTCGGGTTCATCGTGCCCGCGGTCGAGGGACGGGACGCGATCGCGGGGTCGTTCTCGAGCGTCAAGTACGCGGGGCGGGCGCCCGCCGACGCGGCACTCGTACGTGTATTCCTGGGCGGCGCGATCGCGGAGGAGGTAGTTGCGCGCTCCGACGCAGAGCTCATCGCCACGGCACGATCGGAGCTGCGTGAGCTGCTCGGCATCACGGCGGCCCCGCGCCTTGCGCGCGCATTCCGCTACCCGCGCAGCATGCCGCAATACCGCGTCGGGCATCTCGAACGGGTCGCGAGGGTCGAAGCCGCCCTCGCGCACCATCGTGGGCTCGCGCTCGCGGGCAACGCCTACCGAGGCGTGGGCCTACCGGACTGTGTTCACAGCGGTGAGCTTGCCGCCGAGCGAGTGATGGCAACGATCGGATAGCCGGCGGAACGATTCCGTCCTTGCCGCGCCCCTGCTAAGACCTCCCCATGATACGGACACCCATCTGCGACATGCTCGGCAGTGACTATCCGATTCTCCTCGCCGGTATGGGCGGAGTCTCCTACTGCGACGTCACCGCCGCGGTCTCGGAGGGCGGTGGCTTCGGTTGTCTCGGCGCCGCCGGCATGGACCACGAGGAGATGCGGCGCGAGATCCGCGCCGTCAAGGCGAAGACCAAGAGGCCGTTCGGCGTCGACCTGCTCACCGCCAGCCCGCGCGATCAGACCGCCATGGTCGAGACCATTTGCTCCGAGGGGGCCAAGGTGTTCGTCGCCGGTCTCGGCGTGCCCGCCAAGGTGGTCGACCTCTGCCATCGCCACGGCGTGCTCGTCATCAACATGTGCGGGAAGGTGAGTCACGCGATCCGCGCCGTCGAGGCGGGATGCGACATCGTGGTCGCGCAGGGAACGGAGGCGGGCGGCCACACCGGACAGATCGCGACCATGCCGCTCGTCCCCATGATCGTCGACGCGGTGAAGGTCCCGGTGTTGGCCGCCGGGGGGATCTTCGACGGCCGCGGTCTGGTGGCGGCGCTGGCGCTCGGCGCCCAGGGCATCTGGATGGGGACGCGCTTCATCGCCTCGACCGAGGCGCGTGCGCACGATCTCTACAAACGGAAGATCGTCGAGATCGACGAGGGCGGGACGGTCGTCACGCGCTGCTACAGCGGCAAGACGATGCGCGCCATCCGTACGCGCTATACCGACGAGTGGGAAACCAAGCGCGAAGAGCTGCAGCCTTTCCCGATGCAAGCGGCGCGCGCGAGTCAGGACGGTGTGTGGCGCTCGCTCGTCGGCCCCCACGTGGGACTCGATCCGGAGCGCGACTGCATGCCCGCGGGCCAGAGCTCGGGCGGCATCAGCGACGTGAAGCCCTGCCGCGAGATCATCGCGGAGATCGTGCAGCAGGCCGAGACGATTCTGGCCGCGCTGCCGCGCCCGGGATCGGCCGGTCCGGCCTGAACGTCCCCATCGCGAACAGAAAAGGCGTCGCATCGCCGGTCGCGGCGGCCGGGTCTGGCGGTACCCTTCGGACGCGCCCTGCGCTATGAGTTGAGCAGGAGGACCGTCCATGAAGACACTCCGAGAAATCATGCGTGAGGGCTTCATCTTTGCGGTCCAGCGCAACGCTCCCGTCGCGGTCGCGACGCGTGTCATGGAGACCCACAACGTCGGCATCGTCGCGATCACCGATGCGAGACGACTGGTCGGCGTCTTCTCCGAGCGCGACGTCGTGCGCCGGGTGGTGAATCGCGGTCTCGATCCTGAGAAGACCCTGGTCGGAGACGTCATGACAGCCGACATCGTCGTTGCCACCGCAGAAGAGGACTACCAGACCGCGATGCGGAAGATCGACCAAGCGAACATCCGCCATCTGCCCATCGTCGACGGGGATCGATTGGTCTCGATGCTCTCCATCCGCGACCTGATGCGCGTGGACATGCAGCGCATGAGCGAGGAGATTCGCTACCTGCACGAGTACCTCTACCAGGTGCCCAAGTAGTAGGCACTGCGCTCCGCGTACGCCTCGCGCGCATCGTCGCACTCATTTGAGTTGGCGCACTCGCGTCGATAGACTCGCGCTCATGGGACGCGACACACTTTCCGTCACGGACAATCGGACCGGCAAGAGCTACGAGCTGCCGATCGAGAACGGCACCATCCGGGCGATGGACCTGCGTCAGATCAAGACCGGACCCGACGACTTCGGCATGATGACCTACGATCCGGCGTTCATGAACACGGCCGCGTGCAAGAGCCGGATCACGTTCATCGACGGCGACAAAGGCATCCTGCGCTATCGCGGCTATCCGATCGAGCAGCTCGCCGAGAAGAGCACGTATCTCGAGACCGCCTATCTATTGGTGAAGGGTGAGCTGCCCAAGCCGTCGCATCTGTCGGCCTTCATCAACAACATCACCCATCACACGATGATTCACGAGAACATCAAGAAGTTCATCGACGGGTTCCACTACGACGCGCATCCCGATGGGCATCATGGTCGGCACGGTCGGCGCCCTCTCGACCTTCTATGCCGACGCCAAGCGCATCTTCGATGCGGAGTCCCGCCGCATCCAGACGCACCGCTTGATCGCCAAGATGCCGACGCTCGCGGCGTTCGCCTACCGGCACTCGATCGGCATGCCGTACGCCTACCCCGACAACGATCTCAGCTACACCGGCAACTTCCTCAACATGCTGCTCAAGATGACCGAGCTCAAGTACAAGCCGAACCCGGTGCTGGAGCGTGCCATCGACGTGCTCTTCATCCTGCACGCCGATCACGAGCAGAACTGCTCGGCCAACGCGATGCGGAGCGTCGGCAGCTCGCACGTCGATCCGTACTCGGCGGTGGCGGCGGCGTGCGCAGCGCTCTACGGCCCGCTGCATGGCGGCGCCAACGAGGCTGCCATCCGCATGCTGATGGAGATCGGGTCGGTCGCCAACATTCCCGCGTACATCAAGCGGGTGAAGGCAGGGGAAATCCGTCTCCAGGGATTCGGTCACCGGATCTACAAGAACTACGATCCGCGCGCGAAGATCATCAAGAGCGTCGCCGATCAGGTCTTCGAGGTGACCGGTCGGAGCCCGCTGCTCGACGTCGCGCTCGAGCTCGAACGCATCGCGCTAGCGGACGAGTACTTCGTCTCGCACCGCCTCTATCCGAACGTCGACTTCTACTCGGGGATCATCTACCAGGCGATGGGTTTCCCGATGGACATGTTCCCGGTGCTGTTCGCGATCCCGCGGACGGCGGGATGGCTCGCGCAGTGGCAGGAGATGTTGCTCGACGAGGAGCAGAAGATCGCGCGCCCTCGACAGATCTACCTCGGGCCCGAGGTGCGGGACTACGTACCCGTAGAGGCGCGTGCTGAGTAGCCCCGGACTACCGAACCACGAAGAAGGTGAAGGCGACGATCATGGCGCCGCCTACCATCCCTAGGCCGACGAACATGAAATCTACCATGGCGCCATTATGCGTCGCTCAGCCGGCGACCACAAGGGGAACGCACCAGTTTAGCGGGGGCTTCCATGCTCGATACAGCGTTTAGTTCCGCCCACGAATTGGCGTGCGCGGTGCGTCAGGGTACGTCTTCTCCGGTCACCATGGTACGGGAGGCACTCGATCGCATCGCACGCTTGAACCCGATCGTGAACGCCTTCGTGGCGTTGCGGCCCGAGGGTGCGCTCGCCGACGCACGAGCGCTCGAGCGGCGGATCGCGGCGGGCGACGATCCGGGGCCGCTCGCCGGTCTTCCCGTCGGCGTCAAAGACCTGGAGGATGTTGCGGATCTGCCGACGACGTTCGGGTCACTACCCTACAAGGAGTACAAACCCTGCGCCGATTCGGTGCAGGTTGCGCGGTTGAAGGCAGCCGGGGCGATCATCGTCGGCAAGACCAACACGCCGGAGTTCGGCTTCACGGGCCTGACGAAAAATCTCGTCTTTGGGGTCAGCCGCAATCCGTGGAATCCCGAGCGCACGCCGGGTGGATCGAGCGGCGGATCGGCCGCCGCCATCGCCGCCGGCATGGTGCCGCTCGTCACCGCTTCCGACGGCGGAGGATCGATCCGTATCCCAGCGTCCTACTGCGGCGCGTTCGGTCTGAAGCCGACGTTCGGTCGCATCCCGATGGGCATGCGCGGGCCGCACGGCATGCAACCCTGGATCGACGTCAGTCTGTTACGGGCCGATCACGCGCACCGTGCGCGACGCGGCGCTCTTTCTCGACGCCGTCGCAGGGCATCATCCAGCCGACCCCGATTCGTTGCCGGCGCCCGGCCTTTCCTACGCCGCGACGCTCGAGGATCTGCCGCGTGGACTTCCGATCGCCGTCAGCAAGACGCTCGGGTACGCGCTGGTGCAGGATGACCTGTGGCGCGAGGTCGAGCGTGCCATCCGGACCTTCTCCGAGCTCGGGCATCGCGTCGAGGTGATCGACGACACGTTTCCCGATCTCGGACGCGAATGGGCGCTGCTCTCCTCCGCTGAAACCTACGCGCTGTTGGCGCAGGACCTGGAAGCGCATCGTGACGAGTGGACGCGATCGTTCCTCGAAGGCCTGGAGCGCGGCGGAAAGGTGACGCCGGTCTTCATCGGGCAGGCGCAGCGCAAGCGCGCGCAGCTGCAACAGAGCCTGAGCGCCGTCTTCGATCGCTATGCGTTGTTGCTCACGCCGACGGTTCCGACGGAGGCCTTTGCGGCCAAGGGTCCGTTCCCGCGTGCCATCAACGGGCAGCCGATCGAGACCGCGCTCGGCGCGGTCGCCTTCACCTATCCGTTCAACTTCTCCGGTCATCCGGCGGCCACCGTGCGGGCGGGCTTCACGGACGCCGGCCTGCCAGCTGGGCTGCAGATCGTCGGGCCCCGACACCGCGACGATCTCGTGTTGCAGGCGTCGTACGCGTTCGAGCAGGCGCGCCCGTGGAACGACCGCTGGCCGCGGCTGTGACGGCGAGCGCCCTCGCGTTGTCGGCGCGCACCGCACCGCCCGCGGGCTTCACGATCGGGGGGCGGGTTCGCGTCGCGCCCAACCTGGTGCTCGCCCCGATGTCGGGGATCACCGACTCCGCCTATCGGGCCCTGGTGAAGGAGCTGAACCCGGGTGCCGTCGGCCTGGCGGTCACGGAGCTGATCAGCATCGAGGCCCTGGCACGCCACGATCTGCGCACCCACCGCATGCTGCGCTATCGGACGTTGGAGCGCCCGCTCTCGATCCAGCTCTTCGGTGCTGATCCGGCACGCATGGCGGAGGCGGCGACGATCGCCCAGGGTCTCGGAGCCGACGTGATCGACGTGAACTGCGGCTGTCCGGCACCGAAGGTGGTGAAGAAGGGCGGGGGTGCAGAGCTGATGCGACGGCCGGAGGTCCTCGCCGCGATACTGCGCGCGCTCCGCGGTGTGCTCACCATTCCCTTTACCGTCAAGATCCGCGCCGGTTGGGACGACGCCTCACGCAACGCCGTCGAGGTGGCGCGCATGGCCGAAAGCGAAGGCGCGGCGATGATCGCCGTCCATGGACGCACGCGCGCGCAGCTCTATAGTGGGTCTCCGGATTGGGAGCTCACGGCGCGCGTGAAGCAAGCGGTGGGTGTGCCCGTGCTCGGCAGCGGCGACGTCGAAACCGCTCAGCAGGCGCTCGAGCGGCTGCGGTCGAGCGGGGTCGACGGCATCATGATCGGTCGTGCCACGCTGACGAACCCCTGGATCTTTCGTGAGATCGCCGCGCTGCGCGCGGGAGAGCAACCGCTGCCCGTGACTTTCGCTGAGCGTTTGAGCGCCGTCGGCGCGCTGCTCACCAGGCTCGAAGCCGAGTTGCCCCCGGAAAGCGCCCTTGGCCGGGCACGGGGGCTCGCGTGCCGTATGGTGAAGCACGTTCGAGGCGGCGCCGTGCTGCGCGAGGCGCTCACGCGGGCGCCCTCGATCGCCGCCATGCACGTGCTTCTGGCAGAGGCCGAACGCACCTGCGGGGGCATCTCCGATCCGCCCGTTCGCTCGCTTGTCACCGCTGGGGCCGCATAGTAAATCGCCGCTCGACAGGGCACCGCGACCGGTGCCGGGGGTGTCGGTTTGGCAGCGCGGCTCCAAAATACGGTGCGCTCGTGCACCGTCAATCCCAAGGAGGTTTGAGACATGCGAAAAGCACTCATCGGTTTGGCATGCGTGAGCGGGATGCTGCTGGCCAGCGCCGCCACCGCGGGCCCGGTCAACTGCAAGGTCGCGATGAAGAATCTGGGCGTGCCGGGACGGACGCACCAGGACGTGGCCGACACGATGGGCGTCGGCGTCGACGACATCAAGAAGTGCGAAGCCGAGGTCAAGGAAGCGGAGGCCAAGAAGGCGGCCGAGGGCGGAGCGGCTGCGGCAGGCGGCGGAGCCCCGGCGGCTGCCCCTGCGGCTGAAGCGAAGTAAGCTCGCAGCGATTGGTTGACGAACGCCGGCATGGCCACCTCGGCCGTGCCGGCGTTTCGTTTCTTCGGGCAGGGTGGAGCTACTCGGTCAGGATGCTGTCGATGCCTTGCCCCAGCGTCCGCTGATGTATCTGGGCGCGTACGCGCGCGAACAGCTCGCGCTTGTTGATGGGCTTCGTGAGGAACTCACTCACTCCGAGCTTCATACCCTGGACGCGGGTTTCCATGTCGTCCTTGGCGGTGAGGAGGATCACCGGGATGTCTCGGGTCCGCGCGTCGCGACGCAGCTCGGCGCAAACCTCGAAGCCGTCCATTCCCGGCATCATGACGTCGAGAAGAATGACGTCGACCTCCTCGGCTGCGGTGATCGCGAGCGCCTCGCGCCCGCTCTGAGCGCGCAGTACGGTGAAGCCTTCGCGCTCGAGTAGGCGGTAGACGATGTCGATGGCGTGTGGGTTGTCGTCCACCACCAGCACACGGCCTGCCTGTGTCTTTTCCATTTGCGACTCCCCCTACAAGAGATAGCTCTGCGAAGGCTGAAAGCTCACCGGGCCGCCCTTCCGACGACGGAGCTTGGCGACCAGGGTGGTGCGCTTGAGTCCGAGCAAGCGGGCCGCCGCTTGCTTGTTGCCTTTGGTGCGCCGCAGCGCCTCCTCGATGAGGCGATTCTCGAACTCCTCGACGGCGCTGTTCAGGTCGAGCCCGTTCTCGGAGAGGTTGGGCTTCGGGATGCGTTTCTCGGAGATGAACGAACGGATGTTGCTCGGCAGATGCTCCACCTTGATGGCGGAGTCTTCGCAGAGAATGACCATGCGCTCGAGCAGATTCTCGAGCTCGCGCACGTTGCCCGGCCAATCGTACTCCCAGAGATGCACCATGCTGTCTTCGCTTATCTGCACGGGACGGTCCGGCCGCTTGCGGTTGTGCTTCTCCATGAAGTGCTCGACGAGAAGCGGAATGTCGGAGCGGCGCTCTCTGAGCGGCGGGATTACGATCGGGATCACCTGCAGGCGGTAGAAAAGGTCTTCGCGGAACATGCTGCGTTCGACCTCCTGCTGCAGATCCTTGTTGGTCGCCGCGATCACCCGCACGTCCACCCTGATGGTACGGTCCGCGCCCACCGGTCGGATCTCACGGTCTTGCAGGACGCGCAGGAGCTTCACCTGCAACGGTGGACTCATCTCTCCCACCTCGTCGAGAAAGATGGTGCCTCCATTGGCGAGCTGGAACATTCCGGCGCGTGCGCCGATCGCGCCGGTGAACGCGCCGCGCTCGTGCCCGAAGATCTCGGACTCGAGCAGCTCTGCCGGGATCGCACCGCAGTTGACGGGGATGAAGGGACGATCGGCACGCGGCGACAGGGCGTGAACGGCGCGCGCGACCAGCTCCTTGCCGGTGCCGCTCTCTCCCATGACCAGCACCGTTGCGTCGGTGCTCGTCACTTTCTTGATGAGGATCTGAATCTTGATGATCAGCGGATGTTGCCCGATTAGGAACGGAAATCCGTCCATATGACTCTCCTGGGGAAGGGGGGTGCGTGAAAAACGTAACAGTCGTATATCGCACGAACAAGACAGAATCTTTAGAAGCTTGCAGCGAACGTCGTGTGGGGGGCGGGCCGCGATCGATCGTGCGAGTTGCGAATCGGGTGCGATGTCGCGTGCGTGAGTCTTGGAGGTGTCGGAAAGCTGACTTACGCGCACGCGTGCGCGATTCGACGCTCGTGTGGTTGCGTGATAGCGATCGGCGACAGGAAAGAGAGTCGCATGGCAACTAGGAAGACAGGTACGCAGGACACGCGGAAGGGCGCTAAGGGTTCGGGAGCGCGGCCCCGACCCGACGGCAGGCGGCTGCGCGAGCTTCGGCCGGTCGTCATCACGCCCAACTACCTCCGTCACGCTGAGGGCTCGGCGTTGATCGCGCTCGGCCTGACGCGCGTTCTGTGCGCGGCCTCGGTGGAAGAGAGCGTGCCACCCTTCTTGCGGGGCAGCGGGCGCGGATGGGTGACGGCGGAATACGGGATGTTGCCGCGCTCCACCCACACACGTTCCGAACGCGAGGCGACGCGCGGCACGGATCGGCGGTCGCACCCATGAGATTCAGCGCCTCATCGGCCGTAGCCTGCGCTCGGTCACCGATCTCAACGCGCTCGGCGAGCGCTCGATCTGGATCGACTGCGACGTGATCGAAGCCGACGGCGGGACGCGCACGGCGGCGATCACCGGGGCCTATGTGGCGCTCGCGCTCGCGCTCGAGAAGCTCCGCGAACGCGGCGTCGCTCGATCGCGTGCCACTCATTGATACGGTCGCGGCGGTGAGCGTCGGCATCGTCGAGCACCGTCTCTGTCTCGATCTCGCCTACGCCGAGGACAGCCGCGCCGAGGTCGACATGAACGTCGTCATGACCGGGCGCGGCCGTTTCGTCGAGGTGCAGGGCACGGCCGAGGGAACACCGTTCACCGCGGCCCAGCTCGCCGCGATGACGGGCCTTGCCGCCGAAGGCATCGCCCGCCTGGTCGCTGCGGCAGCGCGCCGCGCTCGCGGAGGCAGCTGGCGGGTGATCGGCTTGCCGTCCCGGCTGGCGCTGGCGACGACCAATCGCGGCAAGGTCGCGGAGATTGCGGCCCTGCTCGCGTCCTACGATGTCGAGGTGATCCCCGCCGATCGACTGGTTGCGGGCTGGTCCGTGGTCGAGGACGGGACGACCTTCGAAGAGAACGCACGCATCAAGGCGCGCGACCTGGCGGGTCGCGCCGACCTGCCGGCGCTCGGCGACGACTCCGGTCTCGAGGTTGCGGCGCTCGGCGGGCGTCCCGGGGTCCACTCGGCACGCTACGCTGGTCCCGGCGCCAGTGACGGCGCCAGGATGCTGAAGCTCCTCGAAGAGCTGCGCGACGTCGGCGATGGCAGGCGGGCAGCGAGGTTCCGCTGCGCGCTCGCGCTCGCCTGGCCCGATGGACGCTTGATCGAGGCCGAAGGGCGTTGCGACGGGATGATCGCACGGGCGCCACGCGGGAGTGGCGGATTCGGGTACGATCCCGTGTTCATCGATGCGGCGAGCGGTATGCACCTTCGCCGAGCTGCCAGCGGACGTGAAGAACGAGCGCAGCCATCGCCGGCGTGCCCTCGACGCGCTGTGTGCTGCGGTTGCCGCGAAAGGGGGCGCGGTTGAAACGTGGTGAGTGCGGTGGTACAGCCCGAGGGTCGGCGCGCGCCAATCGGGCTCGAACCAGCGCGAGAGGGCGCAAGACGTGCGAGCATCGACGGGGCGTGGCGCAGCCTGGTAGCGCACCTGCCTTGGGCGCAGGGGGTCGGAGGTTCAAATCCTCTCGCCCCGATCGCTGGCACTTCTTGCGGTCCGGCACGCGCCAGTAGCTCAGGTGGATAGAGCAACGGCCTTCTAAGCCGTAGGTCAGGGGTTCGAGTCCCTTCTGGCGCGCTTCGGTCGGGCGCGATCGTCATGGTGAGTGTAGCTCAGTTGGTAGAGCACCGGATTGTGGCTCCGGGGGTCGAGGGTTCGAAACCCTTCACTCACCCCATCTCGAAGGCGACGGCGGCCGGTCTCGAACGCGAGACCGGCCGCTTCGTTCTCGACGCCCCATCCGGCGAGCTGTGTTGTGCGCGATCAGCGCCCTGGTGATTGCCATCAGGCGCTCGAAAATTTCAGCCTGAACGTGACAGTCCTCAAGAAATGATCTAGCATCCGCGCCCTTCGTCGGGTTCGGGTGTGGGCCGGTAGCTCAACTGGTAGAGCAGCTGACTCTTAATCAGCGGGTTCGCGGTTCGATTCCGCGCCGGCCCACTTTCTGAATCAGCCGACTTGCGCGGCGCCGTCGCCGCTTTCACCCGCAAAGTCACCACTCGGTCACCACTTCGCTTGGCGGCCACGTCGTCAAGTGATCGACGGCAGCCTTTCGCCCTTCGGGAGCCACCGGCCGTAGGTGTCGACGGTCAGTGTGATGCTCGCGTGCCCGAGCTGCGCTTGCACGTACGCGATCGACTTCCCGTCGGAGATCAGGATCGAGGCGAAGGTGTGTCGGAAGCAATGCGGCGTGAAGTGCACTGGCAGCTCGGCCTTCTTGAGCACGCGCGCGAAGGCGTGGCGGACGTTCGCCGGGTCGAGCGGAGTGCCGCGTGTCGACGGAAACACCCACGGCGGCACCGGGCGGCCGTGGCGCAGCGCCTGGGCCTTCGCCACACGTGCAGGCGCCGAAGCGTCGCGACTAGTTGCTGCGAGAGGTCGAGGTACGGCCATGCCCCGACTTCGGTGTGTCGACGCGCTGCCCATCGTCCGAAACGGCACGCGCTACCCGTCGCCTCGCGGGCAGCGAGGGGCCAGGTCTTCCCATTGGAGCCCGAGCGCTTCGCCGAGTCGGCCATTCCGTCCGCGCGAGAAGGAGAAACAGCGGCCCGTGCCTCCGTTCGTGTGTCCAGGCGGCCCGGAGGAAGGACGTCACTTGTGCGCGAGCATCGCCTTGATTTCTTCTTGCCGTCGGGCGGTCGACGGTGCGGGGCCAGGCGGAGCGTGCGACCGAGCCGCGCGGCAGGGTTGGCGACGAGCACCCCGTCGTCCACGGCGGCGCTCAGCATCGCACGGAGGGTGCCGTAGATGCCGCCACCGAGCGCGGCGCCAGCCCGGTTGCGAGCTTCGCCACGAGCAAGGTGCGCACTCTGCGCCCGGTGCAGGCCGCGCACGCGCGCGCCACCGAGCGCTGGCAAGATGTGTAGCCGGAGCTGGTCGGCATACGCTCTCGAGCGTGCGCGGCTCGAGCGTTCCGGCCTGGCCATAGCGGCGAGCTGTGTGCCCAGTGTTCGCGTAGGCGGCCATGTCACGTTGGGTCGACGACGGGGCACACCACCTGCCGCGATTCGGGGATCGCCTTCGCGAGGAAGTTCTCTGCCGCGCTCTTGGTGCTCGAAGAACCGAATGCGGCGGGTGCCGGCGCCGTCCCGCCAGTCAACGACCCACTTGCCACGTCGTTTCCGCACACACGCCATCGTTACCGCATCCTGTTACCCTTCGGGTTCATCGTGGCGAGCAACCGCAGGAGTTTCGCGGTCGGCTCGGGCACGCGCACCCGCTCGCGCTCCCATCGACTCACGGTGATCGGGTGGACGCCGACGCGTGCGGCGAGTTCGGTCTGCTTCAGGCCGAGCCGCTTCCGAATTCGGTGTACCTCGTCGCCGGTCACGCCGACCACTTAGCACGGTGCTCAGCCCAGCGTCCAGGTACCCCGACGCGCCGGCAGGCGATCCACGCCCGATAGTCGCCCCGCCGGATGCGGCGGTACTTTCTGAGGGGCACGCTGGGCAGCTCGCCACGCCGCACGAGGTCGGCGATGTACTCCTTGGTTGGCCGCTTCACGTCGGGCGGTGGCGGCGGGTCGGCGGCGGTGAAAAGGGCGGCCACCTGCTCGTATGAGAGCAAGTCATCGTCATCACCCGACGAAACGGGCGCCGGTGCCGAGACGAACGCCAGCCGCGCCCGTGCCGCTCCATGAGCGCACCGCCGTGGGTGAGGAAATCGATCATGCTGCCGCATCGAGCGCGTCGACGGCCTCGGGCGACGGGAGCACCGACCGCTCGCCGGGCTCGCGCACGAAGCGCGGCGCGTTCATCCTGCCGACTCCTCGGTAGCGAGTGTCAGCGCCATGAGTACCCTCGTTGCGGCATGTGCCAGGTGCGGCTCGCCCCGATCGCCGGCCTCAAAGGCGCGCAGATGATCGAGCGCATGTCGCACATGCTCGCGGACCGGCTGCGTCCGCCAGGCGCCGCGATGCCGGGGTTCGTTCTCGCGCAGCACGGCAGCGGCGCGGATGAGCGCTCGAGCGAGGTCGGCGAGAGGCATCACGGTCTCCTCGCGCGCGGCTGGCGCGGCAGCCCGTCGTAGGTCTGCCCGTCGAGGTCCGACCGGCGCTTTCGGGGCGTGGACCGCCAGGCTGCTTGTGCCAGTAGGCGACGCCAGCCGCAGTGCATTTGTCGCGGATCTCCCGGAGCCATGGGAGGCGGTCATCGCGAACCTGCCAGCGGCCGTCACGGCGTTCCACGAGGCCACGTCGGGTGCAGAGCGCCGGGTCGCGCAGATGCAACCCGGACTCGCCGCCCGTGATGACCCAGGAGATGCCCGCCAAGTTGAGGTCGGGGAGCGCCGACAGCAGCGGCTCGGCCGAGATGAACCGGAGTGACGCGGGGATCTCGCGCAGGATGTCTGCACGATTGACGTGACGGTTGTCTCGATCGTGGTGCCGGCCCAAAGTTAGGCGGGTACGGGCGTCCCCGGCGCTCAGCGTACGCGAGCATCATCTCCGGGCGCTTGGTCAAGACCTGATACTCGTGGTGCGGCGTTCCCTCGATCACGGCGAGAATCCAGTCGCGGTAGTCATCGAGAATCTGCTCCCAGAAGAGATCGGACATGGAGTTGACGAAGATGAGCGACGGCCGGCGCAGCCGCAGCGGCTCGCTCAGCTTGTGCGGTCGGAGGGTGAGTCCGAACCCGTTGGGGAACGCTTTGCCGCCCCGAAGCTTCTCCGCGAATGTCTCCGCGTAGCAGTACTTGCAACCCTCGCTGATCTTCTCGCACCCGCTGGCGGGGTTCCACGTCCAGTTGGTCCAGTTGATGCCGGTGTCGTTCATGCCGCCACCCTCCGCTGCGCCGTCCGAATTCGGATCATTGCGAGCGCATCAAAAGATCGGCAGCGTGTCGCGCACTTCCGTCTCGGGTGCTTCGTCGCGGATCCGACGCACGGCGCGTGCGAAGCAGCAGAGCACGTCCGTCACGCCTAGTGGGTCGGCCGCAGCCATCGCCTCGACGGCAGCCGTGCGCTCGGCGCCGACAGCATCGCGCAAGGCGGCGAGGGCGCTACGATGAAGGCGGCGGCAGCAGTCAGCATCAGCGACGCCCCCGATTTGGTTCCCGACATTGCCGTTGGCGAGGTCGCGGTAAGTCGACGCCCTCGTGCGCGCCCGTGGGGGCGTCGGTTCGTTTACACGCGTAGACTTTCGCAGCCGGCCGAGCGCGACCCACAGCTCGCGCGTGCGGGCGCGCCGACCGCGCCGCGCCAGCTCGCCTCGCTCAGCACCATCATCGAGCCCACCACCCCCCTCGGCCAGCCGCGACGCTCCGCGAGCGCCAGCACACGCTGCTGCACGTTGGCTCGACGCTCGCGCTGCGTCTCGCGGTGCCGCTGGGCCGCCGGCGATCGGTAGACCACACGCTGCCTCGTCCGTCTCGCCTTCTCGCGGTTCGGCCTTGCCGGCGACACCGAGGGCGGGCGACCTCGACGAGCGCCTCGCGGCCCACCACCACTCGCCGCCAAGCGTCCCCGACCCGAACCACTAGCGGTGGTCCGCCATTCGGGCAGCGCTCGGTAGGCAGTCGGCAGAGGTGACACGGGGCAAGGGCGGCGATCTCGCCGACACGCTGGCCCGCCTCGTGCCGCAGTACCCGGTACACGTCACTCGGCGGCATGGCCGAGACCTAGCGGCGGAGATGTCGCGCAGAGTCGGCGTGCTCGACTTTCGCATCGCGACGAAGGTGCTGCTGCGCAGCAGCAGCGGGTAGCCATGAGGCCCTTCGTCGCCATGCGAATGCACGGCAGTCGCCGGCACCAGGCTGTACCGGTTGGCATCTTCCGACCGAGCGCGCCGCCCGGATAGCCGCAACACGCCGCGCTGGACGCGCAGCCGTTTGAGAGACTCGGCGGCGGTCCGGTCGGCAACGTCCGCCATCGTCGCCACGGTAAGCGTCGGCAACGGCACGATGTGTTCCCCGCGCTTGAAGTGTCGCGCGAAGATCGGCAGCACAGCACGATGCAGTACCCGCACGATCCTGGTCCCGCGCGACCGCGCCACGTTCGGGCGAGCGGCTCGTAGCGGGGCGCGCCGGCCGACGTGCTGCGTGGGCTTGCGTGCCATCGCGCTTGCGAGTTTGACGAGCCACGAGTCGTCGATCAGATCGTCGGTTGGCTGCTCGACGCGGTCACGCATCACCTCTCGCAACTCGGCGAGGATTTGTCCTCGTCGAGTCCGCAGCCGCGCAGCCAGCCAGCGTACTTGGTGAGCTTCTTGTGCCGATCTGTGACCCGGATGCGCTCAGGAAGCCACGGTGGATACCGTTTCGAATGGCGATGCCTGCAAGCCTGGTCGGCACCGGAAGTCGCATCCGTTGGCGGCGTCCGCCGATAAGCCACGCCGGGGTGTCGGCGAGCGGTAAGTCGGCGACGACGGTGTAGTAGTTGCCGGTCGCGTGCAGGGACGGGGGCGCGACGACGTAGCCACCTTCGCCCTTGAGGTCGACGCCCGCGCCGAGTACGCGGCTCGGCACCGTCACCTTCGGCGCCGTTGTGTAGTAGTAGTGCATGCCGCCGTCGTTGCGGCCACTGCGTACTGCGTACGTCAGTTGCAGCACGCCATGCTCGCGCTGCAGGGCGCTGATCGTCTCGCGCCCGCGCGCGCCGTCGACATCGAGCACGATGAGGCCGTTGCCGGTCGCGATCCCAATATTCGCGTGTGGCCACTTCGTCCACCAGCGCTCGATCCGCGCGGTGTCGGTAGTCGCATCGTGCACACCGTGGCGAGTGCGTGGATGTTTGCCAGCGTCGCCACAGTGTTCCCGTGCGCACGTGCAGGTGCCGTCCGCGCTGATGCCGTACACGGGGAATACCCGCCAGCCGCGAGCGGCATACGCTAAGGCCGCGTCCGGCAGCTCTCTCATGCGCGGCCCGGCATCGACGTGAATTCGCCGAACAGTTTGGTCGCCGTGTGCTCGTCGTGCACACCGAGTGCGAGCGCGAGCCGCTGTCGCAATCCGAGCGGCAGACGTGCGCGGCCACACTCGACGCGCCCGAGGAGACGAGGCTCTATGTCGAGGGCGATCCCGAGCGCGCGGAGCGAGTGCCCGAGTTCATGACGGCGACAGCGGAGAGGTGACACCCCATCCATCACCCATGGTGAATCACGTCACGATGTGGGGAGAACAGACGCTTGCGAGCGCGCCATCTCCATACCCACAGTCGTGATTCGTTGCGGAATCAGCGCGGAGGCAAATGCCGCTTCAACTCGGCCAGCACGTCCTTCTGGATCTGTGACCACTCTTTCCGTACTTCACGATCATGGCGGCGCCTCAGGCGACCAATTTCGGCTGTCGTCGTCGGCGTGTCAGAGGGCTTCCATCTGTTGCCGCGCACGCTTCTTACCAGGTCGCGCAGCTCCTGCTCCGGATTCACCTTCCACGGACTCCTTTCGTCATGACCGGTCAGCTCCGGGAACATCACGACAAGCAACGTCGCTACCTGTCGATAGCACGGCCGGTCCGCGTAGTGGCGACAGATGTCGATCAGCACGCGTCCGCAGCGAGCGGCGACGAGTCCACCGGGTCTCGGTACCCGCCGCGAAACAGCCCGCGTTTCCCGAGCCGCGCCTTCCACGGAAGCACGGCAATGACAGCCGCCCACGTTGCGAGGAGATCGTCTGTGCAGACGTTCGCGACGAGGGACGCGTTCTGCCACAGCACCTCGATGGCGTGTGGCGTGACGGGCACGCCGGTACGACGGAGCACTTCCACCAGTAGCGCCGTGGTTCGGACGTTCTGCTGATAGAGTTGGCGCCCCTCCGCCGGTAACTCGTCCATCGCGATGTCCGGAAATAACGCTTTCGTCTCGTCGATACCGAAAAGCGGCGGTTTGTGTAGAATCTCGCGCGCTCGTGTCAGTGCCGCTGCTGTCGCAACCGGATCGAGCGTCCGCGTGCGCCGTGTTCTGCTGGGTGCTCCGGCGTCGGTCGGTGCGGTGGTCACCGTCACGTACCCGCCGCTCAATATGGCGCGTGCAGTCGGCCAATAGTCCTCCGCGCGTGCACGATGTTCGATCAACTCGAACGCGATCGCCATCGCTGGCACGCCAGCCTTGTGCAACTGGGTCAGCGCTTGACGCGCCTCAGGCACTAAGAGCCGTTCATGAGGTTTCGCCCTGCGCCACCCGCGTTTGTGGCAGACGCAGCAGTGGTGCGAGTCACGACGCCCCGGCGAGATTCTGCGCCGCGATCTCCAATCGCGCCGCGAACGTGCGCAGGGCGTCGGCACTCAACGTTCACTTCACGTTCGATGTCCCCGGCCAATTCGCGCACGTCCCTGACGTAGTCCCTCAGCGCGACGGCGCGCATGCCCCGGCGCACCCGGTTGTGAATCTCACGGAGCTCGGCGCCGTGTCGATCTGTCGTGTGTTTCGCGCCGCGCGCCATTTCCGCCCTAGTCGACCCTATCGCACGCAGCGATACCAGCTCGTGGCGCTTGCCGCCCTCGATAACTTCAAGCCATCGACCGCTCATTGTGGTTCCCTCGTCTCGTCTTTACCACCATGGCCCGAGTCGTTTGCTGCATGGTCGGGCCTTGGCTAGGTAGTGGGCAATGAGCCTGGTCGATCTCCTCATCGTTGCCGCCATCTTGTTCACCGTGACCTTAGTGACATCGTACTTCACCGAGAAGGCAAGAATGCTGCTACGAAGGAGGACATCGCCGACATCACCAACGAAGTTGAGCGTGTCAAGAGCGAATACCAACCACCCTGGAAGTCCTCAAAGTCGCGCTCGCCTCGACGGCTCACCTGGACCTCGGCGGCGGCATAGGGCGAGCTTGAGATCGAGAGCTACAAAGCAATCTGGGAAGCCGCTGTCCGAGTGCGCAGTGCGGGCGCTTCGAGCTCCGTCCGCTCACCGCTATAAGGCCCAGCGACCCTGACGAACGTCCACTCTTAGAAGCAGCGCGAACGAGTGCCATCAGGCCCGCGCCGAGTTCTTCAATGCAATCGAGAACAACAGACCCTTCTACGCGCCGGACGTGTACGCCAAGGTCGACACCGTGCACACCGCGATCGACACTGAAATCATCGAATTCCAGACGACAGATCGGCACCAGATGGAGCCAGGCGACTGCTGGGCTTGATTCGAGCGAACGCCGACGCGATCATCACTAACTCCGAAGCCCTCTGCGAGGCCATACGTCAACGGCTCGCCCAGCTGACGGTTTCGCCGAATGAGGCACCACCTATCCAAACGTCCACGGTTCACGCTCGCGTTCGGCTGTGAAATCGAACGCGGGACTGGAGGCGTGGACAACTAGCACATCTCCCCTTGGGTCCCCGCATGGTCAGGATTGATGTCAATGGGTCGGAGCCTCCAGCGCCATGACTCTGCGCGCGCTCGGCATCGCGTTCACTCTCCGGCGGCGCTCGTGCTCAGCCTTGTACTCGCATTTAGGTTCAAGAGGGCGCGTAGGCGGGCGCTGGCTGGGATTGTTTCCTTTGCGCGGCAGTCGCGCTCGCGGCAAGCGTGGTCACGTCATACCACAAGCGGCAGAGATCGAGCGGCTCGGTCCCCGGCGCATCTCAGCAGCGCAGCGATGGCTCAGTTTCTGAAGGTGGTTGGAAGCGACGCGAAGGAACCCATTGCGATTGGGGTCGTTGAGAACGACGGTGAGGCGCTCGATTTCGCCAGGCAGATTGCCGGACATGCTGGAAGCGGGTGGGTGGAGTGTCACGATTGGTCACGGGCCATCGGGTTCGTGGAAGCTCGGTGTCGAGCTGCAGGTAAAAAGCCTAACGGTAGCACCAGCGACCGCGCGTCTCATGAAGGAGGGATTCAACGCGATCGATGTTGCGGTGCCGCTCACCGAGATGAAGTCTTGGCACGAGCAAGAGATGGTCCTGACGGTTTTTCACAGACCATGAGCCTGCAGCACACCACGCAGCTTGCAGTGCAACGGTCAGCGGCACTCGCCACGTTTCTCGTGCCAACGTGGAAGGCTCGCAAGGAGTCGCTCCTGGCTGGATCACGCTCGCGTTTGAGCTGCAGGGCGTCCGCGTCCCTCGATCGCATCTGATGCGACGACAGTGATCATCATCCAGTTCCGGTCCGCGAACGAAGGGACGGCGGCGGCGGTGTCCGAGCGCAGCTTGCTCGTGATGGGAGGACAGCTCCCGCGCCCCTAAAGCGCCGGCTCTCTTTGTCGATCACGGCGCGGCGCGCCGTTATTGTGCTGCGAACGTCGCGGTCGATGTGCACGCGGATCTCGTGGCGATCGCCGCACGCGGCACAGACGCTCGTGTTGGTGACCGGCGGGCGCGCGACAGCGCGTGTTGGCGTCGTCGTGCGCAGCTGCATCGCGCGCGCGGGCGCTTCGACGTCGGTGCATTCGTCGGTGTTGCGATCGTCACCGGGCGCCGGCACGCTGTTGCATCGCGAGCGAGTAAAGCACAGGCGCGGCCGCGTCCCCGAGGATTCACCGGTCCGGCGGCCAGAGAGACGCAGCTCGCCGGAACAACCAAATCGCTCAACCGCCTGGTCTGCTCCAGGACGGGGCAGTTGACACGCCGCGCCGTGTCTTTTCCGTCCCGAAGCCGGCCAGGAGGCTGTCCGATTCTCTTGGGGGCGATAGCATCGGTCGTGGGTAGGAGGCACGCCGAAGCAGTAAGGTCCCGTCCCCTCGTCACCAAATCGGTAGCTCCGACGCCACTCCGTATAGGCATACGACGCCGGTGCCCATTTACAGCAGCTCACCGGGCTGGCGCGAGT
>CAWJUT010000015.1:0-57728 GCA_963846105.1 uncultured delta proteobacterium | reverse complement strand
CGGTAGGCGCTCTCGCGCTTGCTGCGAACGGGGCTTGCTTTGCGCTGCTTTGGCGGCACCGTGCGGGGCATCGAACATGCGGTCATTCTGGCTCTGCTCACGAAACGACCTCATTTGCCAAACGTCTCGGTCCTGTTCGCGGCCTTGGCTGTATGGATGACGCTTTCGCCCTGGCCGGATATCGCAGTTGGGGCGCTTATCTGCACCGTATTCCTGCGCTCGGCGTACCTCGTTGCTCGCGAGGCGCGTGCGGAGCTTCGGTTGAATCACGCCCAACCACCCGTTGCAGCGGACGCGCTGCAGAGAAAGCGGCGCGCTGCACCGTCCACTTTTCCGGGAAAAGGTGCAGCCCGCGGTGCCCGCGTAAGCCGCTCGGCTGCCGAGTCGAGTCATGCTCAGCTAGCTCTTGCACTGGCAGCCGCTGAGCCGCGGCGTCAGACGGCGGAACAAGCCGAGGCCAAGATGATCGACCACGTCTCGATCCCGGTAAAGGACCTCGACCGCGCCGCGGGATTCTACGATGCTGTGCTGGCAACGCTTGGTCTGCGGCGTCGCAAAGAACGTCCCGGCGCGATCGGGTACGGACCTGAAGTGCGGCCAGCGCCCGTATTCTGGATCCTAGCAGGCGAAAAGCCCGACCGTGGGAGTTCGGGCTCCGGTCTCCACATCAGCTTTCAAGCGCCGACTCGGGCGAGCGTCGACGCTTTTCACGCCACCGCGCTGCGCCGCGGCGCCGAGGATGCCGGCCCCCCTGGGGTAAGACCGCACTATACCGTGCCGTTCTACGGGGCCTTCGTCCTCGACCTCGACGGGTTCAAGATTGAAGCCGTTTGCCGCGCATCCGAGCTGGCATGAACCACTCAGGCCGATGAATTCAAAGACGTGGTCCGATCTCCATCGGCGGCGCCGCGACTTCCCTACCTGCGCTAACGGCTACGGCGCTAACCAATTGCAAGGGACAACATGACGCAACAACGTAACGCAGGGGCCATCAAAGAGCAGTGATCAGCGACAATTGCTTCTGCCGGTCGACGACAATTACTTTTGCCGGTCGGGTCCGTCCTGACGGTCTGTGCGAGGCTTCGGCCCCAGGGAGGGGCCGATGGTCACGGACGGGCAGGTCAGGATGCTGAGGCAGAAGCGCATGGAAGGCAAGACGCAGGAGACCGCGGCGGCCGCCGCGGGGATGAGCGTGCGGACGGCGCGGCACTGGGAGCACGGGGCGCTGCCGTCGGCGACCAAGCCGCCGCGCAGCTGGCGGACCCGGCGGGATCCGTTCGCGGAGGTCTGGGACAGCGCGGTCGTGCCGCTGCTGGTCCAGGATACCGAGGGCATCCTCGAGGCGACGACGGTGCTCGACGTGCTCGCCGCGCAGCGGCCCGAGCGCTACACCGCGAGCCCGCTCCGGACTTTGCAGCGCCGGATGCGCGACTGGCGCGCACTCCACGGGCCCGCCAAGGAAGTCTTCTTCGAGCAGGTGCATGAGCCCGGGCGCGAGGCGGCGGTCGATTTCACGCATGCCACCGAGCTCGGCGTCACGATCGCGGGACAGCTGCTCCGCCATCTGCTCTTCCAGTTCGTGCTGAGTGCGAGCGGCTGGCGCTGGGTGATGATCGCCTTCGGCGAGACCTTCGAGGCGCTGGTCGCCGGCGTGCAGGGCGCGCTCTGGGCGCTCGGCGGGGTGCCGGCCGTTCTGCGCTCGGACAATCTGTCGGCAGCGACCCACGAGCTCAAACGCAGCGGCGGCCGGGCGCTGACGGCGCGCTTCCAGGCGGTCCTCGAGCACTACGGGATGGCGTCGACGCCGCATTCACCCCGGCGCGGCCCACGAGAATGGCGTGGCCGAGCAGGCGCACGATGCCGTGAAGTCCGCCCTCGCGCAGGCGCTCGTTGTGCGAGGGCACCGCGATTTTCCGACGCTCGACGCGTACGACGCGTTCCTCCACGACGTGGTCGAGCGCCGCTGCAATCAGCCCGTCGCGGCGGCGCTCGCCGCGGAGCGCCCGCACCTGCAGCCGCTGCCCGCCGCACCCGTCCCGAACTACACGCACTTTCACCCCCGCGTGCGGCGCTGGAGCACGATCCGGTTCGGGAGCCGGACGTACTCGGTCCCGGCGCGGCTGATCGGCCACGAGGTCGAGGTGCGGCAATACCCCGACGTCGTCGAGGTCTACTACCGGGGCCAGCTCGCCGAGCGGATGCCGCGCGTGCACGGGCCGGTCGACCATCGCATCGACTACCGCCACATCATCTGGTCGCTCGTCCGCAAACCGGGGGCGTTCGCCCGCTATCGCTATCGCGAGGAGCTCTTCCCTTCGCTTGTCTTCCGGCAGGCCTATGACGTCCTCCAGGCCGCGCGGGGCGCGCGCGCCGATGTCGAGTACGTTCGGATCCTCCACCTGGCCGCGAGCACGCTCGAAGCGACCGTCGCGGCGGCGCTCGCGATCTTGCTCCGCGCGGGGGCGCCGTTCGACTACGCGGCCGTGAAGGCGCTCGCGGCGCCGGAGCCCACGTCCGTCCCGGCGCCTCACGCTCCCCGCACCCGATCTCGGCGTCTACGATGGCCTGCTGGCCGGGAGCCGGCGATGAAGGCCGCGGTGTTTGCGCCCCGCCAGGCCGAGCGCCTAACGACGCTCCTCCGCCAGTTCCAGCTCACGACGCTCGCCACCGAGCTCATCCCGCGCTTCGAGCAGGCCGGCCAGCAGGAAGTGCTGCCGCTGCTCCTCGAGGTCTACGAGCTCGAGGCACAAGCGCGCACCGAGCGCCGCATCGCGCGGCTGCGCGCCGCCGCGAAGCTCCCGCCCGGGAAGACCTTTACGACCTTCGAGGAGCGGCGGCTTCCACGCCCGCTCGTGCAGCAGCTCCGCGAGCTTGCAACCGGCGCCTTTCTCGACGGGGCCGTCAATGTCCTCGCGTTCGGCTTGCCCGGCGTCGGTAAGAGTCACGCCGCGTGCGCGCTCGGCCATGCCCTCGTCGAGGCGGGCCACAGCGTCCGCTTCACGCCGACCTACCAGCTCGTCCAGGAGCTCCTCGCCGCCAAGCGCGATCTCGAGCTCCCGCGCCTCCTCCACAAGCTCGATGCCTTCGAGCTCTTGATCCTCGACGACCTGGGTTACGTCCGCCAGAGCGCCGAGGAGGCCGAGGTCCTCTTCACGCTCCTCGCCGAGCGCTACGAGCGCCGCTCGGTGCTGATCACGAGCAACCTCGTCTTCAGCGAGTGGGAGCGCATCTTCAAGAATCCGATGGCGACGGCCGCCGCGATCGATCGCCTCGTCCATCATGCCGTCATCCTCGAGCTTGCCGTCCCGAGCTACCGCACCGAGGATGCGAAGAAGCGGAGCGTGGCCACCAAGAGTGAAGCTGCGGCAGTGTCGTGAGGGGGATACCGCGGTATGGATCGCGTCCGCTGCGTCGATCCTGGTGCAATTGTGTGCGTCGTTTCTCGCGGCGCAGCGCCCGATCGCTCGATTCAGTGCCCGGAGCGCCCCGAACCGATCCCATCCACCTGGACCCGACCGGCAACTCTAATTGTCGTCGGCCGGCAAGAGTAGTTGACGTCGATCAAGCAGCTACGCCAGGACTGGGACCGCGCCGCATCCAGCTGGCGCAAGTATGACGAACGGCTACGCAACGACACTGCACCTCTCACGCGTCGCCTTCTGGAGCTCGTTGGCATTCGGCCCGGCCAGCGGGTGCTGGACATCGGGAGCGGCAGCGGCGAGCCCGGCCTGCCCGCCGCCGAGATCGTCGGCCCCTCGGGCTTTGTGCTCCTCACCGACCAGTCTTCAGGAATGCTGGCCGTCGCCCGCGAGAAGGCCCGCGCTGCAGGCCTGCGGAACGTCGCCTTCCAGGTCTCGGACGCCGAACAGCTGGAACTCGAACCTGAGAGCTTCGACGTCGTGGTTAGCCGCGGCGCGATCGACTTGTTTACCGATTCGCTGCGGGTCCTTCGGATCGCCCACGACGCTCTGAAGGTAGGCGCCCGCATCGCCGTCTCAGCCAACGGTCGTCCGGAAGCCAACACCTATTTCACCGTGCCCTTCATGGTGCTGCTCAAATACGCGACACTCCCACAGGACGACCCTAGCGCCCGGGGCGCCTTCGCGTTCGCCGACCCCGAGCGCCTTCGCTCCATCCTCTCCGAGGCAGGCTTTCGCGAGGTCACGGTGGAAACGCTGCCTTACCCGGCGTGGCAGCTCGCTACTGGCCGCGAATACTGGGAGTATATCCGCCAGTTCGCGCTGGTGGTGGCGCTCCTCGATCAGATACCCGCCGACCAACACGACAAAATTGGAGAGGAGGTCGCCGCGGCTGCTGCGGACGGCGACCCGGACGGCCAAGTCCAGCTCGCCTGCGAAGCGGTGCTAGCCTCGGGAGTGAAGTGACGTTTCGGAGCGTAGAGATCACGGAGGGGCGAGGTAGCAGAACACGTACTGAATTTTCGCTTCCACCGCTCGCGGCAGATGACGGGCAGAATTCTCGGCGACCATCGTGAGAGAGTCGATCATGGATCCGCTGACTGACGTTCGCCAGATATCGAGTATCGCGTATGGCTTCATCGCGTCGAAGACCTTATTCGCTGCGCTCAATCTCGACCTCTTCAGCCGGCTTTCGCCGAGCGGCAAGACGCTCACTGAGCTGGCGGGCGAGATGGGAATTCCACAACACCGCTTGCTGACCCTGCTCACGGCGTGTGTGAGTCTCGGCCTGATCTCCCAGGAGCAGGGTCGATACGCCAACGCGCCAGCGTCTCAGGCGTATCTCGTGCGGCAGGCGCCAGCGTACTTCGGTGACTACTTCCGATTTCAGATCGATCGCCAGATCTACCCACTGCTCCTGAACCTCGACCAGGCCCTTCAGGGCTGCGCCCCACGGAACCTGTATGAGCAGATGCACGATCCCGAGGAAGCAGACTACTTCACACGCGCCCAGCACGCCGGATCGCTCGGGCCAGCCGCCGTGCTGCAGAAGGCGGTCGATCTATCCCAAGCGCGACGAATGCTCGACGTCGCGGGCGGTAGTGGAGCGTTCACAATAACCCTCTGCCGACGCCATCCGCAGCTGCGAGCCACCATTGTGGACTTTCCAGCGGTGATCGAGGTTGCGAAACGCTTCGTGCGGGAGGCGGGTCTCGACAACCGCGTCGACTACATGAGCGGGAATGCCGTCACGCAGGAGTGGCCCCGGTCTCAAGACGTGGTTCTCATGTCGTATCTCCTCAGCGCTGTCGCTGGCAGCGCCATCGGCCGCTTGTTCACCCAAGCGTTTCACGCTCTCGAGCCGGGCGGCCGCCTATTGATCCACGATTTCATGGCCGACGACGACCGGTCCGGCCCGCGCAACGCGGCGCTGTGGTTCATGACCTTCCTGTTCGATCCAGATGCGGTCTCGTTCACCCCTTCAGAACTCGTTGTCTTCGCCGAGGGTGCTGGGTTCGTCGATGCAAGCGTCCGTGACCTCATCCCCGGCATCACGCGCCTGCTGATCGCGCGGAAGCCGTTGTGATCTCAACCGCAAAACGTTAGACGCCAGGAGCACGACGACGATGGAAACCGTTCAAATCGCGCAACAGGGAGACGGATTCGCGAGTACCCAGCGTGTCGACGCGTGGTGGATCGCACCCGCATTGACGGCGTTCGGCCTCGTCCTCTTTTTTGGTTACCTGACATTCCGAGCCTTCAACCCAACCTACGTCTGGTTCGATCCGTACATCAGCCCGACGGTGGCACCGCCGGTCTTCACGCCGGCGTCTGGCTACCCGGGATCCGTGCCGATCGACCATGCGTGGTTTGGTGCCTTTCCAGCGTGGTGGCCGACCTTCCTGCCGCAGTCGCCGGCGTTCTTCCTGCCGGCACTGGCGATCGCCTTCCGCTTCACCTGCTACTACTATCGCGGTGCGTACTACAAAGCGTTCGCCATGACGCCCCCATCCTGCGCCGTCCGTGGCCTGCCCTTCCCGTACCGCGGGGAGAGAGCGCTGTTGCTGTTTCAGAATCTTCACCGCTACACGCTCTACGGCGCGCTGCTGTTACTCGTGTTCCTCTGGTGGGAAGCTCTTGCAGCGTTCTTCAAAGACGGCCGGCTCGGCATCGGTGTGGGCACGGTGGTCATGTTGATGAATGCCGCGCTTCTGACCGGATATACATTCGGTTGCCATTCCTGGCGTCACCTGATCGGCGGTCGGCTGGACTGTTTCTCGTGTGAGGGCTCGGTGTCGCCGCGCTTCCGGCTGTGGAGGCAGTCCTCTTGGTTGAACGAGCGGCACATGGCCTTCGCCTGGTTCAGCCTCGTGTGGGTCGCCTTCACCGACTTCTACATCTACTTGGTTTCGTCCGGCGCCATCCAAGATCTGAATACCTGGTAGCCCAAGGCAGTCGAGCGCCGGCCGCCGCGGGTCAGCGAACGTGCGCGTACGGCCGGCCGACTCAACGAGCAGCGACGTTGTTACGGCGGATCATTGCAGGTGCCACGAAAGTATATCGATCATGTATCTATCTGGGCATGGTCGCTCATCTGTTCACCCATGAGCTCGATGCGGTTCCGATACCGTGAGTGGATCGTGGATTCTCTGCCGCTACTATCAATCGCTACGGCCGACGAGTCCAGCAATGGTCGTGGTTCATCGCGGCTCTACGTTCCGCACATCTTCGCCGTTTGTGGATCGCCCTACATCGCCAGCTCAAACGTTCGCCTGTTCGTGCGCTCTCGCGGCTAGGTATCGCCGGTTTACGCTTGCTGTGGTTGCACGGACCGTTGTGTATGCACATCGTTGTCTATGGGCCTGAAGCAACCTACGAGTTCTGCGTGCAACGCTGTCGGGCCTGCTACATCTTTGGCGAGGTTCGACGCTAGATGTCGAGCGCTCCTCTCACTTCGAAGGGGGCTCGTATACGGGGAAGCCAAGGACCGAGGTTGCGGCACGGCGCTGAGGAGCGGGTTCCACGCCGCGGTCTCACCCACCGCCCTGACAAAGATGCGAAGCGCCGGGCCGGGCTTGAACTATCGAACACGCTGCGAACGAGAGGCTAGTGCGTTGCGCTGCTTTGGCGGCAGCATCACGGGCCTGAGGTTTGTCGTCTCTGATCGAACGTGTCCAGAGGGTGCTATCGACCGTGATTCTAGACATCGCGATGTTTCCCCACGCCGCTGCCACCGCGGGCCTATCCCCACACCACATGGCAAGCCCCAGTGGTATGTATCCCGGTCTTCGCAGGCCCGCCTCGTTGTCATCTGCCAACGTCGCGTGTCTTGATCCTCTTAGCGTGCGATTGACGTGAACCGTCGTCTGGATCTTCTAGGATGAGAACATGAAAAAGTCGGGCGCGAGCCAAGGCCAGTCGGCATCGGAGCTCATCTCGAAAAGAATCGCCGAGCTCGGGGACTGGCGCGGGAAAACCCTCAGCAGAATGCGCAAGCTCATCAAGGAAGCAGACCCGGACGTCGTCGAGGAGTGGAAGTGGATGGGCACTCCGGTCTGGTCGCACGACGGCATCATCTGCACTGGCGAATCCTACAAGAATGTCGTGAAGCTCACCTTCGCCAAGGGCGCGTCTCTGAAGGATCCGGCCCGTCTCTTCAACTCGAGTCTCGACGGAAACGTACGCCGCGCGATCGACATCCACGAAGGAGAAGAAGTTGACGAGTCCGCCTTCAAGGCGCTCGTTCGCCAAGCGGTCGCCCTCAACGTTCTGGCAAGGCGAAACCTTCGAAGAAAGCGAAGTCCTGAGGAATTCCGCCCGCGAGTCCCAGGCCGATTCCGTGGCTACCCCGCTTCAATGGCCGGCGTCGAAGTCGCTGCCGTCCTCGCTCGTCGTACACCAGAGGAAGATCCACATCGCCAGCTGCCGGTGCCGCGCGAGCATCCCCGGGCCGCCGGGATAGGCGGTGCCGGCGACGGTGGCGTCCGCGGTGAACTCCAGAAACCGACGGCACTGCACCGGGACGACGTAGTCGCCGCCGACGAGCCGTTCCATGTGCTCGATGAACTCTTCGATGACCATCCGGTCATCTTAGCGGGTCGCGCCGGTCAACGGTTGACAGCGGCGATGCGAGGGCTACCCCCAGCGCGAGAGGAACGCTTCCACACCTAGGGAACCTCTGCACAGGTCGTGATGCAGACTCGATTGGACGCCGGAATCATGCGTGAGGCCGTAGCGCACGCCCATGTGGGAGCGTGTGCGCCTCCGCCAAGCCGCGGTTCGTACCCGCGGGACTCCGTAGCGTTCGTTACAGGTGACACACTGCCCCCGCCGGGAGGAGCTGCCGTCGGACGGTATAGAGATTCGCCAGGCCAAACAGGATGTGGGCGCGGGCCAGATTCTTCGCGAGTCCGCGATAGCGGACCTTCGCGAAGCCCCACAGCTGCTTCACGACGTGGAAGGGATGCTCGCAGCGGGCGCGGGTCCGCGAGCGGAGCGCGATTGATTTTCCGCCACCGCTCGCTCAGCGGATGGTGCCGGCTCCGCGCGCGCCGATTCACCCGGTACCGCACCCCGCGGGCTTCGTACGCTCTGCCGATCGGCTTCCTTCCAATACGCCTGATCCCCGTACAGCACCGCCTCGTCGCCGTGCAGCAACGCCGGCAGCTGCGTAATGTCGGCGCCCGACGCCGGCGTGGCGACCAGCGTGATGCACGCGCCCCTTCCGGTCCGTGCCGATGTGCAGCTTCATGCCGAAGTACCAGGTCTTGCCTTTGCGGGTCTGCTTCATCTCCGGATCGCGGGTCTTGCGCGCATTCTTCGTCGAGCTCGGCGCCGCAATGATCGTCGCATCGACGATCGTGCCGGCCCGCAGCAGCAAGCGCTTCTCCGCCAACAAGCCGTTGATCGTCTCGAACATCGCCGCCGGTCAGCTGGTGCTGCTCGAGCAGGTGGCGAAAGCGCAGGATCGTCGACTCGTCGGGCACGTTGTCCTCGCCCAGCTCGATTTGGGCAAAGCGCCGCATCGCCTCGCTGTCGTAGACCATATCCTCCGCCTGCGGGTCCGACAGGTTGAACCATTGCTGCAAGAAGTAGATCCGCAGCATCTTCTCCAACCCCAACGGCTGGCGGCCGCGACCGTCGCCTTCGGGTAGTGCGGCTCGACCAGCGCCTTCAGCCGCTGCCCACGGAATCACCGCGTCCATCTCGGCCAGAAACTGCTCGCGGCGGGTCACCTTGCCCTTCTGCGTCCACGCCACCGATGCGAACGTCCGTTGCTCGCCCATCACCCCACCCCCTCAGCCGTCGGTCGGGATTTCTCTTACCCCTCATTCGATCGATTTGTGCAGAGGTTCCCTAGGGCGCGCACCCCGGGCGCGACAGCGGTCGGACCCATCGCTGTGCGCGAAGCCCGGTGGACCAACGTCGCCTCGACTTGTCGCTTCCGTACCGCGCTCGCCAGGCGGCGAAGCGGCGCCGCCAGGTCCGGTGTGATCGTCTTCGACCACTTCACCTCGATCAAATGCAGCTTGCCGCCGCGACCTACGGTCACGAAGTCGACCTCGAGACCTTGCTCGTCGCGGAAGAAATGCAGATCCGGAGCAGTAGATCACGACCGGTCGCGCTTAGCCGACATCTCCGCCGAAGCGAAACCCTCGATGAGTACCGGTCACCCGTGCGAGCACATCGGGATCTTCGAGGAGGTGATACGAGGCACGCGGGAAGGTCCGTCGCAGCAGGAAGGTCTTGCCCGCCCGGCGCGGCCCCGAGAGGATGAGGGCCGGGAAATGGCGTGCTGCCTTGCGCAGCTGCGTGGCGAGTTCGCGCTCGAAGACGCGCATGTGAGTATCTTAAAGTGATACTTTACATTCCTCAATCCCTCGATGAGCCCAGGCTACCCCACGGCGCGACCGCCGCGTGGGCGTGGACGCTGTCGGCGTGGAGTTGATCCGTAGCCAATCGCAGCGCGGCCGCACGCGCCGCCGCGGCCGCGCGCGAGCGGTCCCAGCTCCAGCGCTCGTCGACGTCGTCGCTGGGCGATCGCGAGGACGCAGCTCATGCAGCTGGGGCTACAGTGCTCCGCCCAGATCCCAGCTCCGATCCCCTCATCCTTCTTGACGGCGGCTTCCACGAGAAGCCCTGCCAGCTCGGCGATTTCCTCGCGTAGAAGCTCGACGGCGCGCTCGACCAGCCGGTCGAGATTCTCCTGCTCGACGATCATGGCGACCTCCTTCACCTGCTCCGCTCGATCAACGCGCGATGCACCTCGACCAGCGCCAGCGTGTCGCGGCAACAGTACGCGAGCAGCGCCTGCCGGAGTGCAGCGACCTCGCTCGGGCGTGCACATTCCCATGGTGATGCGCGTGAACGCGCTCGACGCCTCGGCGCCTTCCGCGATCAGCGCGAGGTCGTCGTACCCGAGCGTCGGGACGAGCGCTGGGGCGACGCGTTTCAGCGAGAACGAGAAGTCGAAGCGCGGATGGTAGACGTGCGCGCTCACGACCGGCAGGAGGTCGTGGAGACGCGCGCGAACGGCGTGCAAGGCGCCCGCCAGGTCGGGACACTGCACCGCCAATGCGCCGAGAACCCGGGCCTCGAACGGCGAGTAGACGACGATGGGGGCGTCCGTGTCCGCGAGCGCGGCGAGAAGACTCTCGGCGACGGCGCGGCGCGGATCGCTCGTCCCGTCGGCGAGGAAGTCGCGATGTGAAAGGGTGCCGAACCCGTCGACACGATGGAGCGACCATTGAAACGGGATCTGCTCGTAGGGGCGACCGCCCGCGTACGGTGGGATGGCGGGATTCATGGTCTCGAAGTCGAGGTAGCAGGTGGGCCGTTCGAGCGGCTCGAGGGCGCGGCCGAGATCGGGTGAGACGAACTCACGGCCGGTCTGCAGCACGTCGCGGATGCGCACCTGGATCGCGCGCAGCGGGAAGTCGTCGGGGATGTCGGTGATCCGCTCGATGCCGCCGTCGCGCAGCGCGTGCAGCAGCTTCTCGCGCAGTCGCGGAAGATGCAGCACCCAGTCCGCCGGCTTGTCTTTGGTGCAGTGCTCCCAGAACGGGCATTCGTAGGGATGAAAGCAATGCGTCGAGGGCTCGACGGCGGGCGCCGCCGCCAGCGCCAGGGTGGCGTGCATGTCCTTCACCAGGGCGGGGATCGCCGCGAGGCGGGCCGCGATCGTGATCGTGACGTCGCGCTCCTTGAAGAACAGCCGCCAGTCGATCTCGCCGTCGCCGCGGACGTAGGTGTTGTCGACGTGCATCAGCATGGCCGAACCGACCCGCAGTCCGCAGCCGCTCACCACGTAGAGCTGGATCGCCACGTCGTCGAGATGGGTGTCCTTCACCCGCGTGCCCGACTTGACCTCGCGGATCCGCCACGTCCCGTCCGGCAGACGCTCCAGCACGTCGACGCGTACGCGTACGCCGTCGTAGTCGAAAGCCGCCTCGAAGATGGCGGGCACGGTCGGGTCTTCGAGCAGCGCGCGCGTGCGTGCGACCGCCTCGGCGTGGGACTTCTCGTCCACGAGCACGCCGCCCGGAAAGACCAATCGGGCGCGCTCACCGATCGCCGTCCCGAGCGCCAGCAGGTCTTCGAGCGCTCCGTCGGGTGTGCTCGCCAGCTCGGGCGCGAACGACCCGAGCCAGAGGCGTCGTGCGCACTGCATGCCGGCAATGAACTTCGACTTGCTGAGCGCCGGGCGCTCGTACGTCGTTACGTCCCCGAACATGGCACCGTCCTCCGGCATACGC
Source organism: uncultured delta proteobacterium (assembly GCA_963846105.1). Lineage (GTDB taxonomy): Bacteria > Desulfobacterota > Binatia > UTPRO1 > UTPRO1 > CAWJUT01. The sequence goes on along the minus strand of CAWJUT010000015.1, from coordinate 46,054 downwards.
GCGGTGTTTTCGAGAGCCTCTCCGGTTGATGATGGATCTCCCTGCAGGCTTCCGTCCATTTCGCCTCCTTCTGTCGCTCGTCGCAACGTCACAGCCTCGCATGGTAGTGACCGCACGATGCCAACCGTTGACATGGCGCTGCCTGGAGAATCCGAACGATGACCGACCGCAAAGCCCCGAAGAGAGCGTTCCCGGGACCCCCGCGCAGACGCCCCTCGCCATCCACGCCGGCACGCGCGGCTCAGCGCAAACCGACCTATCCCGCCGCCACGCGTCTCGCGCGCATCGCCCTCGAGCTGCAGTCGCGGCCCTTCGGGTGGAGCCTCGAGGCGATCCAGGAGGAGCTACGGATCGCACCGCGGACGCTCGCCCGCTATCTCGCCGTCTGCCGCAACGAGCTGGTCGACGCCGACGGCAAGCCGATGATCGAGGTCGTGAGGCGCGGCGGGCGGCGGTTCTTGCGGCTCGCCGAGGCGGCGCGATCGGCCGAGCCCACCGTCTATCAGGCGGTCGTCCTCTACTTCACGCTCAGCATGCTCGCGTCGCTCGAAGGGACGGTGCTGAAGGAGGGCGTCGAGGATCTCTGGGAGAAGCTCAGCGCCGCGGTGTCGCCGGGGCAGCGGCCACGGCTCGCCAACGTCGCCCACAAGTTCTACGCGGTCCCCTATCTCCCCAAGGACTATCGCGACTTCGACGACCGGCTCGACCTCATCGTGCGCTGCCTCGTCGACCAGCAGCGCATGCGCATCGAACACAAGAGCGTCGGCAAGCGCGCGACCACCCTCGACTTCGACGCCTACACACTCGCGCTCTATCGCGGCGGTCTCTATCTCCTCGGATTCAGCCACGCCCACGACCAGATCATCTGGCTCGCCGTCGAACGCATCCACGGCGCGAAGAAGCTGCCCGAGCGCTTCGACTATCCGCGCGACTACACGCCCGAGAAGCACACCGAGGGCACCTTCGGAATCATCGCCGGCGCCGAGACCGAGGTGCGGCTGCTCATCCGCAATCCCGAGACCGTGACGTTCCTCGCGTCGCGCCGTCTGCACCCGACGCAACGGTTCCGCCGCCGCCGCGATGGCATGACCGTTCTCGAGATGAAGGTGCGCGGTACGACGGAGCTGGTGAGCTGGGTGCTCAGCCTCGCGCCCTTCGTGGAGGTGCTGGCGCCGCCGGAGCTTCGTGACGAGGTGACGAAGCGCCTTACCGAAGCGGCGGGGCACTACACGCAGGCGCGCACACGTTGACGATGTCGGTTGCCGACCCCGCCATCCGACCTCGGGTCGGCGCACGTAACGATGCAGCAAGCGGTACCCCCCTGGCATCGCCGTACCAACGGCTGCTAGAGGGCTGACGACGACGCGTGGGGCGTCGATCACACCAAGGAGGGCTCGCATGAACACGACCAAAGGCATTCTCATCGCCGGCGCGGCCGCCGCGCTCGTGCTGTCCGGCGCCATCGGCGCGCGCGCCGACGAGAAGAAGACGGGCGGTGAGATCTATTGCTCGGGCGTCAACGCCTGCAAGGGAACGGGCGCGTGCTCCGGCGTCGGCCACGGCTGCGCCGGCCAGAACGCGTGCAAGGGGAAGGGTGTCGTCAAGGCGACCAGCGAAAAGGATTGCACGGAGAAGGGCGGCAAGATCGTCCCCGATCCGCACGGCGCGAAGTAGCGATCGGCAGCGCAGGCCCCGGGGCACGAACCCCCGGGGCCTTTCTGCACCCCTTGCGATGCTTGCCCACAAGGCCCTCGATCTGTCAGAGGCGAGCGCAGGATGGAGCCCCGAGGTAGCGGCGCGCGAGACTTCTCGAACGAGCCGCCATGGCCGGAAGCCGCGGGCCGCCGCGTCGTCTTTCTGATCGACGCCGCGAGCGGCCTCGAGCGGCGTCTGCTCGAGAGCTGGATCATGCGCCAGCGACCCACGACCATTCCGGCGGGCGAGGTCGAGATGCTCGCCATTCCGCCGTCGCGACGCCGGCGGCGCCGTCTGGCGGATGGTCGTCTCGAAGCGCGGCTGGCCGGCGGTGACGATCCGCTGCTCGCGCCGCTGCGCGTCGCCTGGGACCCGGCCAACGTCGACGGCGTGCGCGAGGTCCGCCTCTCGGACCTGCTCACCTTCGGCGACCCGCGCGATCCCGGGCAGCTCCGCCAGCGTTGGGTGTGGAGTCGCCATCCCGAGCGTTGCCACGTCGTCGTCGGTGATCCGGCGCCGGTCTCGGAGCTGAGCGAGCGTTGGCGCGGCGCCGGTGGCATCGACACCGCGACCACCGGCGGTCTCGCCGAGTTCGTCGCCCGCCAGGCCGCGCTCGCGCTGCGAGCGCGCCGAGCGCCGGCTGCGCGGCGCGCGCTACAAGGTGCCGCGCTTCGTGCGCGAGGAGATCGTCGCCCGCCCCGCCTTTCGCGGCGGCGTCGCCCGCCTGGCGCGCGACCTCGGGCGCCCCGAAGCGAGCGTCGCGCGCGAGGCGACGCGCGACCTGCGCGAGATCGCCGCCCGTCACAGCCCCTACGTCATCGACCTCGCCGCCCACCTGATCCGCCTCCTCTACACGCGCGGCTACGGCGAGGCGTTGCACTACGATCGCGACCAGCTGGCGGAGATCGCCAAGCTCACCCAGCGCCATCCCGTGGTGTTCCTGCCGTCGCACAAGTCGAATCTCGACCACCTGGTGCTGCAGTACGCCCTGCACGAGAACAGCCACCCGCCCAACCACACCGCCGGCGGCATCAACATGAACTTCTTTCCGATCGGGCCGCTCATGCGGCGCAGCGGCGTCTTCTTCATCCGCCGCAGCTTCAAGGACGACCGCGTCTACAAGTTCGTGCTGCGCCAGTACATCGACTATCTGATCGAGAAGCGCTTCTCGCTCGAATGGTACGTCGAAGGCGGGCGCTCACGCTCGGGGAAGCTCTTGCCGCCGATGTTCGGTCTGCTCGCCTACGTGGTCGACGCCTATCGCCGCGCCAAGAGCGAGGACGTGCATCTGATTCCGGTGTCGATCGCCTACGATCAGATCCAGGACGTCGGCGACTACGTCGCCGAGCAGCGCGGCGCCGCCAAGCAGCGCGAGAGCTTCGGGTGGTTCGTGCGCATGGTCCGCGGGCTCCGCCGCCGCTACGGCGACATCCACATCCGCTTCGGCGAGCCGCTGTCGCTGCAGCGGGCGCTCGGACCCCCCGATCCCGACCGCCGAGCCCAACCCGGACGAGGAGAATCTGGCGCTGCAAAAGATCGCCTTCGAGGTGGCGGTGCGCATCAACCGCGTCACCCCGATCACGCCCACCTCGCTGGTGACGCTGTCGCTGCTGGGCATCGGCGATCGCGCCCTCACCGTCGAGGAGACGGTGACGAGCCTCCGCAACCTCGTCGACTACGTGCGACGCCGCGCGCTCCCGACCACCGGCGCCCTCGAGCTCGATACCGCCGAAGGCGTGCGGCGCGCGCTCGACACGCTCGTCGAGAGCGGCGTGGTCTCGCGCTTCGCCGAAGGGCCGGATGCGGTGTACGCGATCGGGTCCAATCAACACCTGACGGCGGCCTACTATCGCAACACCATCATCCACTTCTTCCTGAACGGCGCCATCGCCGAGCTGGCGCTGCTCGGGGCCGCCGAGGGGAAGCGCGGCGACACGCTCGGTACCTTCTGGGACGAGGCGATGCGTCTGCGCGACCTCCTCAAGTTCGAGTTCTTCTTCGCGGGGAAGGAGGAGTTCCGCGCCGAGGTGCGCGCCGAGATCGCCCTCCACGACCCGATCTGGGAGCAGAGCGTCACGGCGGGCGACGCCGCCATCCACGATCTCATCAAGCGCTTCCGGCCGTTCTCGGCTCACCGCATCCTGCGGCCGTTCCTCGAGGCCTATCGCGTGGTGGGTGACGCGCTCGAGCGTGGCGACGCCGCGGCGCCGTTCGACGAGAACGCGTTCATCACGAGCTGTATCGCGCTCGGCAAGCAGTACGAGTTGCAGCGGCGGATTCGCAGCCCCGAGTCGGTGTCCAAGGTGCTGTTCAAGACCGCGCTGCGCCTGGCGGGGAACCGCGGACTATTGGCGAGCGGGCCGGGGACGCCCATCGCCGACGCGCAAGACTTGAGTACCCGGCGGCGGGCCTTTGCCGAGGAGGTCCGCACCGCGATCCGCCGGGTCGACGCGATCGACGCGCTTGCCGCGAGCCGGCGCGCTGGCTTGATCGAGTGAGATCGAGTTCGGGGCGCTGGTCAGGGGTGAGCGCCGGGCTCAACGGAAATTCGCCCGGGCACACCCCTGCGTGACTCTACGCCCCGTTCATGCTACGCTCGAACTGAGCGGCGCGTCGGCTCAGTGCGCGCTGCCGCCGCGGCGCCGCCGCTCACGAGACGCGGCGTCCCCGCAGCCGGCGCCTCGCGCTCGATCAGGCCCTTCTTGGCGAGCTCCGCCAGGGCCATGTCGAAGGTGATCATGCCGGCCGCCTGTCCGGTCTGCATGGCGGACGGAATCTGGTGCAGCTTGCCTTCGCGAATCAGATTGCGCACCGCCACGTTGCCGACCAGGACCTCGCATGCCGCGACCCGTCCGCCGCCCTTCCTCTTGAGCAGGCGCTGCGCCACCACCGCCTCCAGCGACTCGGCGAGCATGGTGCGGATCTGGCTCTGCTGGCCGGCGGGGAAGACGTCGATGATGCGGTCGATGGTCTTCGCGGCGCTCGAAGTGTGCAGCGTGCCGAATACCAGGTGGCCAGTCTCGGCGGCGGTGAGCGCGAGCGCGATGGTCTCGAGATCGCGCATCTCGCCGACCAGGATGACATCGGGATCTTCGCGCAGCGCGCTGCGCAACGCGGCGCTGAACGATCCGGTGTGAGCGCCGACCTCACGCTGGTTCACGAGACAGCGCTTGGAGTTGTGCACGAACTCGACCGGATCCTCGATGGTGAGGATGTGCCCATCCCAGGTCTCGTTCACGAGATCGACCATGGCGGCGAGCGTCGTCGATTTGCCCGAGCCCGTCGGTCCGGTGACCAGCACGAGCCCGCGTTCACGGTTGCACAGCTCGGTCAGGATCGGCGGCATCGAAAGCGACTCGAGCGAGGGGATCTTGGTCGGGATGGTACGAAGCACCGCCCCGGGGCCGCGGCCCTGCATGAACACGTTGACGCGGAAGCGGCCGATCTCGGGCGCCGCCCACGAGAAGTCGAGCTCGTGCTCGGCCTCGAACTGTTGCCGCTGCGCGTCCGTCAGGATGCTTCCGATGATCTCCCAGACGCCGGCGGCATCGAGGGTTGGATGGTCGGTCGCGACCAGATCGCCGTCGACTCGAAGACGCGGCGGTCCTCCGGCGCTGAGATGCAGGTCCGAAGCCCCCTTCTGAGTGGCCTCGCTCACGAGATCGGTCATGGTCGGCATGGTGTCGTCTCCTTTGAGGAATCAGCCGCGGGCATGAGCTGCCGCGGAGGATGCTGCAACCGACATACCAGTGCGACGCCGGAGAAAGTCGCTCCCGGGGATGCGTGAATGCGTGCTTTGGGAAGACGCGACGGTCCGCGACGCGGCGCCTGCACGCCGCACCGTCGAGATGATGGCGCCCGGCATGCGCCTCGGCGTGCGGATTGTCACGGGCGATGCGCCCCTCGTTCGTCGTGCAACGAGACGAACCATGCCCCTCATTCCGGCCTCCCGACGGACGTCGAACCCGTTCGAGCCGAGGCTGGTGATCAGACGTTCGGGAGAAAGTCGTAGCTTCGCGATAGTGGCTGACTCTCGTCTGCCACCCATCCGGTGTGCGCTCGTGAAGGATGTCGTGTACCAGGACCGCCTCAGGCTCGTATTCCAGAAAGCACGTGAGGATGCGGGTGTCGTCACTGCGTACGGGAATGAAACGCTGGTCCCCGACGAGCGGCGCCGAGTAGTCGCGGAACGAGATGACGAGCAGGCCGCCCGGTCGCAGCGCGACAGCGGCTCTTTGCAAGAGGCTTTCGACCGCGCCGGGCTCGGGCAAGTGGGTGATCGTGTCTCCCATGCAGAGGATCGCGGACGGTGCTTCCGCGATGTGACTCTGAAAGGAGAGCAAGTCGTCCGTCACCGTCCGGATGGCCAGGTCGCCGCGCAACTCGTCGAGCGTGCGCAACAGCTCGGCAGAGGAATCGATCGCGGTGACGCGTGCGCCTCTGCGTGCGAGCGGAATGGAGTGCATCCCGAACCCGGCGCCGAGATCGAGGACGACGCCTTCCGGCTCGGCGGGCAAGCGCAACGCGTCGATCTCAGCGCTGCCGGCCTGCAGGGCGGCGTCGGCGCCTCCAGTCATCCAGAGGTAGATGGGGGCGAGGTGACGCTCGTAGTGCTCTGCCGCGGAGGCCATGCGATCGTGGAGCGTCCGTCACCCCGGATGGACTTCGACCTCACCTTCGATCTCGACCGGGATGTCGAACGGCAGCTCGGCAAGCCCGACCGCGCTTCTCGCGTGCGCGCCGATCTCGGCGCCGAAAACCTCGAGGATGAGGTCGGTGAATCCATTGATCACCGCGGGCTGCCGATTGAAGCCGGGAGCGGAGTTGACCATGCCGAACACGCGTGTCCAGGCAACAATGCGATCGAGGTCGCCGAGCGCGCGCTGCAAGCTGCCGAGAATCGCCAGGCCCGTCAGACGGGCTGCCAGGTATGCCTGATCCTGAGAAACCTCACGCCCGACCTTGCCGAGTGGCCGAGCGAGCGATCCGTCCTCGTTCGTGGGGCCATGGCCCGAGATCAGCGCTCGTGTGCCGACGATGCGGACCCAGGGAAAAGGCAGGGTCAACCCGGGCGGTAGCTGGAGCGGCCTGGGAAGCGCGACGCCCAGGTCCCGGAGTCTTTGCTCGATCCTCGACATCGCGGATCTCCGTTCAGATGCTGCAACCGATCGGTGCGGGCCGACGCTCTCCACCTCGGAGCCGGCGGTCAGCTCCGCGCCTTCTCCAGGGACGCGTTCAGCGCGACCGCGAGCGCCGCTTCGCCGGTGACGAGATCCTTCCAGGCGAGCTCGCGTCCATTGCGCTTACCCTTCGGGACGAGCTTCAGTCCCTCGGGCGAGATGGTGAGCATGTATGCTTCGCCGTTCACGTCGAGTTCGCGCTTCAGCGGCTTGTCGAGCTTGGTAGCCATGAGACCCTCGTTCAGGGGGCAGACCGCGCCGATTGACCACGCCGCTTATAGCAGCGCGTACCGCAGCACGAACAGTATACCCAGAACGTAGAGCAGCGGTGACGCTTCGCGCGCGCGCCCGCTCAGCAATTTCACGAGCGGGTAGGCGATGAACCCGAAGGCGATGCCGTCGGCGATCGACCAGGCGAACGGGATGCCGACCAGGACGAGGAACGCGGGAAAGGACTCGGTCAGATCGTCCCACTCGATGCGGACGATGCTGCGCGCCATCAGGCAACCGACGACGATGAGCGCCGGTGCGGTGAGGGGATGAAGGACGACGCCGTTGCCGACGTCGACGCCGCCCCCGATCATGCGCGCCAGCGGCGAGAAGAACAGCGCCAGCAGGAAGCACGCGCCGGTCACCAGGTTGGCGAGGCCGGTGCGGGCGCCGGCCTCCACGCCGGCGGCGCTTTCGATGTAGGCGGTCACGGTCGCCGTACCGAGAAGCGATCCCAGAACGGTGCCGCTCGAGTCGGCCATGAGGGCGCGGCCGACGCGTGGGAGTCGTCCTTCGCGAAAGAGCCCGGCCCGGTCGGCGATGCCGACCAGGGTGCCGATCGCGTCGAACACCGCCATGTAGAGAAAGATGAGGACGACGGGAAGCACGGCGGGATTCAGCAATCCGGCGAGGTCGAGCTGGCCGAGCGTCGGCGCCAATGAAGGCGGCGGCGCGATCAGTCCCTGCCAGCGTACGAGACCGAGGGCGGCGGCGAGCGCGGTCGCGAGCGCGATCCCCCAGAGAATCGCGCCGCGGACGCCGCGCGCGATGAGCGCCACCGTCACGGCCAGGCCCGCGCATGCGACCAGCGTCGGGGGGCGTGTGAGGTCGCCGAGATGCAGGATGCCGCCCGCCGGCGGCCGCTCGACGATGCCCGCTCCGGTCATGCCGATGAGCGCGACGAAGAGGCCGATGCCGGCGGCGATCGCGTGCCGGAGACTTGCTGGGATCACGTCGATCAAACGCTCGCGGACGCCGAGCAGACTGAGCACGAAGAAGGCGACACCGGAGACGAAGACCGCCCCGAGGGCGGTCTGCCAAGGGATCCCCATGCCGAGCACGGCCGTCAGGAAGAAGAAGTTCTCGCCCATCGCCGGCGCCAGCGCGATCGGATAGTTCGCGGCAAGACCCATGATCCAGGTGGCCGCCGCGGCCGCCAGGCAGGTCGCCGTCATCACCGCGCCGAAATCCATACCGGCTTGCGCCAGCACGGCGGGGTTCACGAAGATGATGTACGCCATGGTCGCGAACGTGGTGAGGCCGCCGATCACCTCGGTGCGTCCCGACGTGCCCCGCTCGCGCAGTTCGAAGAGCCGTTCAAGCATGGCGGGATCGTGCTAGCATGCCGTTGGAGGGACGCCCATGAGCAATCTCGCGTCGAAGCAATGCGTGCCGTGCCGCGGCGGCGTACCGCCGCTCGCGGGCGACGCCCTCGCCGCTCTGCACGCCGAGCTCGGCGGCGATTGGCGTGTCGTCGACGCCCACCACCTCGAGAAGGAATACCGCTTCAAGAATTTCGTCGATGCGCTCGCGTTCACGGTGAAGGTCGGCGCGCTCGCCGAAGAGCAGCAGCACCACCCGGACATCCACCTCGCGTGGGGCAAGGTGGTGCTGACGATCTGGACGCACAAGATCGACGGCTTGACCGAGAGCGACTTCGTGTGGGCGGCGAAGGCGGACCGCCTGCTCACAGGCTGAGCTACTCGCGCGCTTCGCGCGCGCGGCGGATCGCCTCGTTGGCGAGCTCGTCACAGCGCTCGTTCTCGACGTTGCCGTCGTGGCCGCGCACCCAGTGCCAGTGGACCTCGTGCGCCTGCGCGGCGTGATCGAGCGCCTCCCAGAGGTCCGCGTTCTTGACCTCCTTCTTGCCGGCCGTGCGCCACCCGTTGCGTTTCCACTTGGCGAGCCACTGCTCCATGCCGTTGCGCACGTACTGGGAGTCGGTATGGAGGTCGACGGCGCAGCGGTCCTTCAAGCTGCGCAGCGCCTCGAGCGCGGCGGTCATCTCCATGCGGTTGTTGGTGGTCGCGGGGTCGTAGCCGGAAATCTCGCGACGGTGTGTACCCGAGATCAGGACGGCGGCCCATCCGCCGGGCCCGGGGTTTCCCTCGCAAGCGCCGTCGGTGAAGATCGTGACTCGCTTCATCGCGCCTGGCTGGTCTCGGCTACGATCCGCCGACGTCGCGCAGCAGCTCGCGGGCGATCGTGAGGATCTGCATCTCGGTGGTGCCGCCTCCGAGCTCGATCAGCTTGGCGTCGCGCGCCAGGCGCTCGACGACGTACTCCTCCATGTAGCCGTTGCCGGCGAGGATGTGGATCGCCTCGAAGGCGACGAAGGTCCCCATCTCGGCGCAGTAGAGCTTGCCGGCGCAGACGTCGGCGAGCGACTCCTTGAGCGTCCGGCCGGCGAGATAATCGGCGTAGACGATGCGGCGGCAGTTCGAGACCGCGACGTACATGCGCGCGAGCCGGCGCTGGACGAGCTGAAACTCCGCGATCGGCTTGCCGAACTGGCGGCGCGTGAGCGCGTAGTCGCGGGCGATCTCGAAGCAGCGCTCGGCGATGCCGTAGGACATCACCGAAAGCCCGCCGCGCTCGACGGCGAGGCTCGACTTCACGTGGTCGCGCTCGCGCACGCCGCCGCCGAGGAGCTGCGTCGGCGGGAACGCGCACGTCGTCGAGGAAGATCTCGCCGGTCGGCGAGCCGCGCATGCCCATCTTCTTCATCGGCGGGCCGGTTGCGAGCCCGGGCGTGCCGCGCTCGACGATGAAGGGCTGGATCGACGCCCTGCGTGCTGCCGTCGTCGATGCGGGCGTAGATCAGGAAGACGTCGGCGTACGGCGCGTTGGTGATGAAGGTCTTGCTGCCGTTGAGCACGTAGTGGTCGCCGTCGCGGCGCGCGCGTCGTCTTCATGCCGCCCAACGCGTCGCTGCCGCTCCCGGGCTCGGTGAGGCCCCAGGCGCCGATCTTCTCGCTGCGCAGCACGGGCAGCGCGAAGCGCTCGATCTGCTCGGGCGTTCCCTTGCCGAAGACGTTGCCGCGCGAACAGTCCGACGCTGGCGCCGTAGCTCAGCGCGAACGACGGGCTGACGCGCGCCATCTCGACCATGAAGGTGGTGCGGGCGTAGCGGGCGGCGTTGGCGTCGAGGCCGAGAGCGTTGCTCGCCGCCGCGTCGCTGCCCGCGTCCCCCGCCCAGCGCTCCGTCGACCGCCGCCCATCGCCGGCAGCATGGCGTCGAGACCGAGCGTGCGGTGCATGTGCCGCATGAGGTCGTAGGGCAGCAACTCGCCGTGCTCCATCGCCGGCACGTGCGGCTCGATCTCGCGCGTGAAGTAGCTGCGGAACGTATCGCGCAGCATGCGTTCGGTGTCGGTCAGCTCCATCGGCCTGACCGTCGCAGTCGCTGTTCCAACCCGGGTCGGCCGTCGGGCGCCGCTTCCAGACGTGCCAGACAGCGGGCTGCTTCCTCCAGGGTCAAGGCATTCTCGTAGCGGTTCTCGCCGCAGGAGGGCAACCCGCCGGCGATCGTCGCGCGCAGCTCGTCGCTTCGCGCGCTCGACGTCGCCGGTGCGCGCGCGCGCCTCGGCGAGCAACTTCCGGTTCGACACCGCGCACGCGAAGCGCGGCGCCGACGCCGCCTCCTCGATGAGACGCCGGCCCGCTGCCGGATCGCCGCCGACGATCGAGCGGGATCTTCAAGAGCATCGACGGTCTCGCCGCGTGTCGCGGCGCCGTCCATCAAGTCGTGTCCCGGTGCGGCGCCGCCGCGGGCGGCGCGAAACTCTGCCAGGAGCTGAGCGGGCAGGCGGACGTTCAGTGGATTCCAGGAGTCGCTCGCGACGATGCCGCGCGCGCTCGCGTGCCAGAGATGGCAGGCGAGGTGATCCGGCTCGACTTCGAGGCAGCGTGCGCTCGCTTCGACGGCGACCTCGAGTCGCTCGTCAGCGACCGCCGGCGGGAGACCGGCGATCTTGAAGGCGGCGCTGGCCAGCAGCACGCGCGCCGGGTTGCGCGTCTTCTCGGGCACGCCGTCGCATGCCACGAGGCAGGTCGCGCGCTCGTACGCCTCGTCGACCCGGGCGCGAAAGCTGGCGTGGGTGGCGGCGTCGAGCGGGAGCTTCGCGCCGTCCCCCGGCTCGCGAACAACGCCTCCGCGACTCCGAGGTCTTCCGCGAAGCGTTCGCATTGGCAGGGCGGCGGTAGCCCGATCGGCCGTTCGAGATCACGCAGAACGTGCGAAGGTCACTATGCAGGACTCGGAGCACTAGATTTTCGTACATGATTTCCACAGCATAGGCCACGCATGCTCCTTTCAGCGGCGCATCGCCGCATGGCCCTCATCAAGCGCAGGTTGACTGAACATTCAGAATATTCTAAACGTCCAGAACAGAGCGGCTGGCTTAGGGAGGCATCATGGAACGGGTGATCGGAATCTTCGTCGACGGCATCGGCACCGCGGCGGCAACCTCGGGCGTGCTCTCGCAACTCCAGGGCCGCATCTTCGCGCTGCTCTACCTGCGTGCGACGCCGCTCGCCCTCGAGGACATCGCGAGCGAGCTGCAGCAGAGCAAGAGCAACGTCTCCGTCAACATCCGCGGCCTGGTCGAGTGGCACCTGGTGCGTCACACGAGGGTCGCCGGGCTCGCGCAAGGATCACTACGAGGCGGCGACCAACTTCTGGCGCGTCATGCAGGAGGTGATGGAGCGTCGCTTTCGCTGGACGGTGCGCCAGGTGCTGTCGACGATCACCGAGACCGAGCGGGCCGCCGCGGAGTCGAAGGACCGCGAGCACGATGCCGCGTTCACCTCGGGGCGACTCGCGAGCCTCCGCCTCTTCTTCGCGGCGGTCGACGGCGCCATCGGCGCGTTCACGCAGGGAAAGCCGGTCACTCCGGACACGCTGCAGAACGTCGTGCCTTTCGCGGCGCCGTCGGGAGGGCGGGCGAAGCGCTGAAAGACGGAAATGGGCAGGGCACTGAGGCCCGTCGGGTTTTAACCGACGAAAGGAGGTACTCGAAATGGAACCGGCACTCACCACCACACTTCTCGTGCTGCTCTTCGGCGGACTGCACATCGGCCTTGCGACCCGCGGCGTCCGCGGCGCGCTGGTCGCGCGCCTCGGCGAAGGCGGTTTCATGGCGCTCTTCTCGGCGCTGGCATCGATCTCGTTCGCGGCGCTCATCATGTACTACGCCGCGCACCGGTTCTCGGGCGCACCCGGTCTCGCCCTCGGCAGCTACGCGCTGCTCCGTTGGGTCCTGATGGCGGTATCGTGGCCGGCATCGTGCTCACGGTCGTTGGAGCGGTCGGCTACCCGGGCTCGCCCTACGACATGTTCAGACCGCCTGTCCGCACGCCGCGCGGAATCGAGCGCATCACCCGCCATCCTTTCTTTGCCGGTGTCGCGCTCCTCGGCCTCGCCCATGCGTTGCTCGCGACTCGTCTGGTCGGAACCGTCGTCTTCACCGGTCTCGCGCTGATCGCGATCCTCGGCGCCTGGCATCAGGACGCGAAGCTGCTGGCGCGGCGCGGCCGACCGTTCGCGGACTACCTGACCGCGACGTCGGCGATGCCGCTCGCCGCTGGAACATGGTCTGATCTGTGGCGTGACCTCCCCTGGGGTGCGCTCGCCGCGGGCGGGGTGGTCGCGTACGCGCTCCGATCCGTGCACGACTCGATCTTCGCGTACGGCGGTGCGTGGGTGATCGTGAGCGTGGTCGGCGGCGCGGGCTACCTGACGTGGCTCGGCTGGCGCCGAGCACGACGTGCCAAGGCGCTGCCGGCGATGCCGCACCCGCACGAGGGTGCATCACGCGTCGCGTAGCGAGGGGCGCGGAGCCATCGGCGATGGAAGCATCGTGGACATCGGTTGCGTACGACTGGGGCTCGACGCCGGCGGAGCGGGCGATGCCGTTTCCGTGCGACCGTCACCTTGCCGACGCCGAGCGACGCCTACTTCCGCGCCGTCGACGTCGACGCGCCGCCGCCGGTCGTCTTTCGCTGGCTCTGCCAGCTCAAGGTCGCGCCCTACAGCTACGATTGGATCGACAATTTCGGCCGCACGAGCCCGCGCGCGCTCACGCCCGGCCTCGAGCACCTCGAGGTGGGGCAGCGCGTCATGAGTTCTTCACGCTCGTCGAGTTCGAGCCCGATCGGCACGTGACGCTGCTCACCAAGCTGCCCTCCACGATCGCGCTCTTCGGGGAGATCGCGGTGACCTATCTCGTCCTGCCGCGCGGCCGCGCGTCGCGGCTCGTCGTGAAGATGGTGGCGCGCTACCCGCGCGGCCTCGTCGGATGGCTGCAACGGCTGCTGCTGCCGTGGGGCGACCTGGTCATGATGCGCAAGCAGCTCCTGACGCTGAAGGAGCTCGCGGAGGCCCAGGCGCGTGTCGCGCCCAAGCGTGCGCGGGCGATGACCGATGCCGGAACCGGATCGCTCGCCGTTCCATCCGGTTGATTCATCCGAGCGGAAGTGGTCGCTTGATGCTGGAGGCGCGCGATGACCGTCCCGGTGCTCTGGCACTTCCCGATCTCCCACTACAACGAGAAGGTGCGATGGGCGCTCGATTTCAAGGGGATCCCGCATCAGCGGCGCGCGCTGGCGATGGACTACATTCCACGCGCGCTCTGGAAGACCGGCCAGATGAGCCTTCCCGTGCTGCTGCTCGACGGTAAAGCGGTCGCCGATTCGACCCACATCATCGCCGCGCTCGAGCAGCATCGTCCTGATCCCCCGCTCTACCCGCGCGACGAAGCCGAACGCCGCCGCGCGCTCGCGCTCGAGGACTTCTTCGACGAGGAGCTCGGACACGCGCTGCGCGCCGCCGTCCTGGGGCCGATCTTCGAGCGCGATCCGGCGGCAGCGCTCGGCATCCTGACGACCGGAATGAACGCGACGGCCGCGCGCGCCGCGCGCATGGTGCTGCCGCTCTTCCGGGCGTTCTACACCTCGCGCCACCGCATCAATGCGGCGACCGTCGCGGAGGGCCGCGCGAAGGTGGTGGCGGCGTTCGATCGTCTCGAGACCGAGCTCGGGCCGCGTGGCTACCTCGTCGGCGAGCGCTTCACCGTCGCCGACCTCACCGCGGCCGCGCTCTTCTCCCCCCTGGTCTCGCCGCCGGAGTTCCCCTATCCGCCGGCCGTCGCGATGCCGGAGTCGATGGCGAGCTTTCGCGAGTCGCTCGCCGGTCGCGCCGGCTTCCAGTGGGTCCTCGACACGTATCGCCGCCACCGCGGCACGTCGGCGGAGATCGCCGCGTGAGCACCGCAACCCTCGACGATGGATGGCGCGGCGGCGCCCGCGGCCCGATCTGGTACTTCGGATACGGCAGCAACATGTGCGACGCGACCTTCTGCGGCCGTCGCGGCATGCGGCCGCTCGCGGCCCGGGCCGGCCGGCTCGACGGCTACCGGCTCTGCTTCAATCTGCCGGTCGGGCCCGGCGAGCGCGGCGTCGCGAACATCGAGCCGGAACCGGGCGCGACCATCTACGGGGTGCTCTACCTGCTCACGCGCGCGGAGCTCGATCGTCTCGACCGCACCGAAGGCGTGCACGTCGGCGCCTACCGCCGCGTCCCCGTCGAGGTCGTTGCCGACGACGGTGCCGGCCTCACGGCGATCACCTATCGGTCGTCGCGGACGACCACCGGTCGCAAGCCCTCGGCGCGCTACCTGCAGCTCCTCCTCGACGGCGCGCGCGAGCATGGCCTGCCACGAGAATACGTGCGCTTTCTCGAAGGCCTCGAGCTCGCGTGGGATGAGCGCCTCGGCGCGCGTGAGCCGGCGGCATAGAGCCGGATCGCGGCCGGCGCGTGACGCAGCGACAACAGGAGGACCCCGTGCAAAAAAAGAAGGTGCAGTTCTACTTCGCCTACAACAGTCCTTATGCGTTTCTCGGCAACACGCGGATCGCGCGTGCGCTCGCGCCGTTCGACGTCGAGGTCGAGTACAAGCCGGTCTACTCGCCGCGCAGCGGTGGCGGAGGCCCCGATCCGAACTCGCCGAGGCTCCGCTACATGTTCGAGGACGTCCGACGCTTCGCCGACGCCTACGGTCTCGCGCTCAACCCGGGTCCGTTCGCCGACAGCAAGCGCGCGTGTCTCGGCTTCTTGTTCGCCCAGAGCAAGGGGAAAGGCAGGGCCTACCACGACGCGCTCTACGACGCGCGCTGGCTCGAAGCGAAGGACATCGGCGATGACGGGGCGCTGGCCGAGGTCGCGACGCGCGTCGGGCTCGATCGTGGCGAGTTCCTGGATGCGCTCGGCCACCCGCGCTACGAGGCGGCGCTCGAAGCCAGCAATCGCGACGCGCAGGCGAACGAGGTCTTCGGCTTCCCTTTCTTCATTGTCGAGGGCAAGAAGTTCTGGGGGAACGACCGCATCGAATGGCTGGTGCGAGAGCTCGAGAAGAGCAAAGGGGACAGCGGATGATCGCGAGAGTGATGCTCATCGGATTGATCCTGACTCTTCCCGCCGTCGTGTCGGCCGGGGAGACCGCCGCGCCGAAGCGCGCGCACGCCGCAACCGCCAAGGAGTCCGAGGCGGCACGCCGGCAGCGTCACGAGGATCTCGAGCGCAGGGTCAGGGCGCTCGAGCAGCAACACGAGATGAAGGAGCCGCAGATCCCTGCCCGCGACGCGGCCCCAGCGGCCGCGGGCGAGAGGTAGCGCACACCGCGCGCGCAGCAGCGTAGCGTCCCCCGACCGCGCGCGGTCGCGGACGTATCGGAGCGAAACGACGACGCCCCGGTTCCACGATGGGAACCGGGGCGTCGCATCATCCGCAGGGTAGAGAGCTAGGGCAGGCCGCGGGCATGACCCGGCAGCTCGACCTTGCCGAGCCCGGGGAGGCCGGCCGCCCCGTTCACCGCGCTCGACGACGTCGGCCCGATGCAGAAGAGCGCCGCCAGCGTCGGGTCGGCCTCGTCCGCCACCGGCGCGTCGACCAGCCCGCTCGCCGTCACCGACTCGCCGATGAGGCCGTTGTCGAGGAAGCACTCGCGGAACTTCCCGAGCGTGCAGGTATCGCCGCCGAACGTGCAGTCGGCGTTCGACATGCACCCACGGAAGGTCTCGACCGGCTCGCAGTAGAGCTCGAACGGCCCGCCCGCGCACGCCCCTTCGTTCCCGCCACAGATCCCGCCTGGGCATTCGGACGCCACCGTGCAGCCTGCCCCGGCATTCGCGCCCGCGACGCACGTGTCGACCGCCACGCAGACGGCGTCGTCGCACTGATTCGGCGCCGTTGCCGCACCCGGGACGCCGCACGCGCCGCCCGGACACGCCGAGTTGATGGTACAGGCCGCACCGGCGTTGCCACCACCCGTGCAGCGCCGCCCGCCGCAGATCGGCCCGATCACGCCCGCGGGATCCGGACAATCGGTATTCTCGTCACACGGCTCGGCATTCGAGGTTGTTGCAGGTGTCGCACAGGCACTTGAGCGTCGTGAACCCCGGCGCGCGGCAGTTCGGGTTCGCTGCGCTCAGTGTGCGCGCGAGCGTTCCGGTCGTGTTGGTGAGATCGATCGGCAAGGCCGCGATCACTCCACCCGAGAGCGGCGGGCAATCGAGGCTCGTCCGGCCGAACGACGCGTTCGGCGACGCGCCCGTGATGTCGCAGATCTTGCCGACGCGCTGTCCCGACGTGCACGTCCCGCCGCGGATGCCGTCGTTCGACGTGGTGTCGCCGGCGCACTGCGGACAGGGCTGACTGAGGGTCGGCCCGCTGTACACCACCGAGCGCAGGTTGACCGAGCTCGTCGCAGAGCCGGTTTCGACGTTCGCCGTGCCGGTGATCGTGCCGACGATCGTGTTACCGACGCAGGTCGACACGCCGCCGGCGGCAAGCGGCAGATAGGTACCGAAGAAGAACTCGCACGTGCCCGCGGCACTGCAGATCCCGCTCGGACACGCTGAGTTGGTGGTGCAGGCTACGCCGTCGTTCGTGCCGCCCAGACACTGCTGGAAGCACGGCGCATTGGTCGTGCAGACGACGTTGGTGTTGTTGGTGCAGCGGCGGTTGTTGATGTCGCCGCCCGGACCGGCCGGGTAGACGGCCGCGTTCGGGTTGGCGATTGGCCCGGAGATGCTGCACACGCCGCACGGGCGGGTGCCGGCGTCGCTGCCCGGACAGCTCGTCACGCTGACCGTGACCTTGCCTTCATCGACGACGGTGGCGTCGTGCGCCTGGCCGGTCCAGCCGGTGTCGAGGACGCCCTGGTTCCCGGCCGAGCCCTCGAAGTCGACGCGGCTCGGACACGGGCACTGACAGGTTGCGCTGCAGGTGAACGGCCCGGCGCCGTCGTCGCAGTGCGCTGCCCGGCGGATCGCAGTCCTCATTCGCGTCGATCATACCGTTGCCGCAGGCCAAGACCGGCGTCGAGGTCGGCGTCGGGGTCGGGGTGCGCGTCACCGTGACGGTGGCCGTCGGGGTGGCCGTGCGTGTGGCGGTGACGTTGACCGTCGGGGTCGCGGTGACGGTGACCGTCGGCGTGGCGGTGCGCGTCGGCGTCGCCGTGAGAACCGGCGTCGACGTGACCGTCGGCGTGGCGGTCCGGGTCGGGGTTGCGGTGACAGTGGCGGTGACGGTCGGTGTGGCCGTACGCGTGGGCGTTGCCGTCAGCGTCGGCGTGGCGGTGAGTTGCGGCGTGAGCGTCACCGTCGGCGTCGCGGTCAACGTGGCGGTTGGCGTCGCTGTACGCGTGGGCGTCGCCGTCAGCGTCGGCGTGGCGGTGAGCTGAGGCGTGAGCGTCACCGTCGGCGTCGCGGTCAAGGTGGCGGTTGGCGTCGCGGTACGGGTGGGCGTCGCCGTCAGCGTCGGTGTGGCGGTGAGCTGAGGCGTGAGCGTCACGGTCGGCGTCGCGGTCAAGGTGGCGGTTGGCGTCGCGGTACGCGTGGGCGTCGCCGTCAGCGTCGGTGTGGCGGTGAGCTGAGGCGTGAGCGTCACCGTCGGCGTCGCGGTCAATGTCGGCGTGGCGGTGAGTTGAGGTGTGAGTGTCGCCGTCGGGGTCGCGGTCAGCGTCGGCGTGGCGGTGAGTTGAGGTGTGAGTGTCGCCGTCGGCGTCGCAGTCAACGTCGGCGTGGCCGTGAGTTGAGGTGTGAGTGTCGCCGTCGGCGTCGCGGTCAGCGTCGGCGTGGCCGTGAGCGCTGGCGTAAGGGTCGGCGTCGGTGTCTCGGTGGCCGGCACGACCGTGAAGGTCGGCGTGGTCGTCGGCGGCACGACGGTCTCAGTAGGCGTCGGTGTTACTGTTGCTGGTACGACGGTCGCCGTCGCCGTCGGTCCGGTTGCGGTCGGTTGCGGTGCTTCGCAGGGAAAGACCGACGCGCCAGTCTGCTTCGCGAAGTTGCGCCGCAAGCGCTCACAGGCTGGACGCGGGCGGTCTACACAATCGAGCGCTTTGCAGAACGCGTTGCAGAGTCCGCGGCCCCGGAACGGTAGTTCCTGGCAAACGTCAAGCCTCTTGGCGGAGGCGATCGCTGGCAACGACCACGAGCCGAGTACGAGAGCGAGCGCCAGGATGGCGAAGTTGGAGAGGCGCTGCGACCGTCGCTTCATGTTGACTCCTTGTATGAGAGAGAGGGTGTTGGGCTTGCGCAGATGGTGGGGCACTGCTGATCACCATCCGAGGTTCGGGACATGCGGGTACGGCTCCAGTTTTTAGGGATGGCTACGTATTCGGAAACGTACCGCGCGCTCGTCGCGGGGCGTCAAGAGAAAGTGTGCGGTTCGGCTCCAAATCGACGCTCCCAACCAGGCGCAGGGTTGCAAATCATGCGGTTCTGCATGGAATCATCCACGCTTGCTGCCCCGACGCGTCCGCCGCTGCGTCGCGCTTGACACGCCGTGCAAACGGCGCGAGAGGCACGCCCCATGGCCCACGACGCTCGCGGTGTAGCGGTAGTGACCGGAGCGGCGGGGGGATCGGCCGCGGCATCGCGCTCCGACTCGCGCGTGACGGCTTCGCGATCGGCGTCCTCGACCGCGACCGCTCGGGCGCTGAAGCGATCTGCGCCGCGGTCACTGCTGCCGGCGGGGAGGCTGCGCTGGCGATCGCCGACGTCACCGAGGACGCGCAGGTGGTGGCGGCTTTCGGTGAGCTGCGCCGGCGACTCGGACCGGTGACGGTGCTCGTCAACAACGCCGGCTGGGACGTCTTCGAGCCCTTTCGCGAGAGCACGCCCGCCACCTGGGACCGCGTGATTGCGATCAACCTGCGCGGCACGCTGCTCTGCACGCACACTGCCCTGCCGGACCTGTGCGCCGCCGGCGCGGGCGGGCGGGTGGTCACCATCAGCTCGGACGCCGGTCGCGTCGGCAGCTCGGGGGAGGCAGTCTATTCGGGGTGCAAGGCGGCGCTCATCGGCTTCTCGAAGGCGCTGGCGCGCGAGCTCGCCCGCGATCGCGTCACGGTGAACGTGGTCTGCCCGGGGCCGGTCGACACCGCGCTCCTCAAGTCTGTCGGCTCGAGCGAGCGCGGCGCCAAGGTCGTCGCCGGCATGACGCGCGCCATCCCGTTCAATCGTCTGGGTGAGCCTGCCGACGTCGCGGAAGCGGTCGCCTACTTCGCCTCGCCGGGCGCGAGCTACGTCACCGGGCAGGTGCTGAGCGTGAGCGGCGGTTTGACCATGGCCGGGTAGGACGCGCGCCGGGCCCGGCGGCAGTCAGACGACGGGCGTGGTGCCGACCGCAGGGCGCTCGCTCGCGATCAAGAGGACACCGGCGATGATCACCGCGCCGCCGGCCGCCGCGCGCACCGAGATCGATTCGCCCAACACCAGGTGCGCGAAGACGACCGCGAACACCGGGATCGAGCACAGTACGACCGCGAGCACGCTGACGTCCACGAGCTGCTGGCTGCGCGCGTAGACCAGGTACACCGCCACCGTGCACAGCACGATCAGGATGCCGAGCATGAAGGTCGGGAAGGCGCCGCCGGGATTCCGCCACGCGCTGGGTGCGAGCAGGCCGGGCAGGGTGGTGAACGTCGCCACCACGAAGATCGGCGTCATCAACTGGAAGAGGTTCGCGCGCCCGGGCACGCGGCGCTGCGCGACCGCGTAGAGCGACCACGACGAGCCGGCGACCATGACGAGTACGTTGCCGATCAGACGATCACGCGCGAGCAGGTCGGCCACCTGCACGCCGTCGAGGGCGACGTAGAGCGCCCCCGCGAGCGTGATCGCGGCGCCCAGGATGCGCCGTGGCGTCAATGTTTCGCCGAGAAGCCAGACGGCGAACAGGATCGTGGAGACGACCTCGACGTTGACCACCAGGCTGGCGAGTGCGGCGGTCGTCAGCCGGATCCCGTAGTTGTAGATGAGGAAGTCCGCGCCGAGGCTGACCCCGGCGACGATCGACCAGGGCTCGCGTGGCAGCCACCGGCTTCCCGGTCCGCCGAGGCCGCGAAAGAGCACCGCGGCGAGGGCGAGGCGGACGACGCTCACCAGCTCGGGCGAGTAGCCGTCGAGCGCGCCTTTGCTCGCGACCGGCGTGAGGCCCCAGATCGCCGCGGCGAGCAGCGCGAGCGCGATCCCCGTGCTCGCGTCGGATGCCGCGCGCGACGAGGAGGTCATCGCGCGTTCATTCGAAGTGCCAGGGATAGGTGGTCGTGCCGTCGGCGTGCGTCACGGCGCCCCACGCCGCGCTCCAGCTCGGCGCGTCCGTCGGACCGTCGTCCCACGCGTACATCTCCCAGAGCGGCGCGTAGGTTTCGCGGACGCCGGCGTCGCGCGGGAACATTCCATCGAGCAGCGCCAGTGTGCCGCCGTCGTCGGTGTGGTTGTCGCGCTCGCTGCGGTAGAGCGGAAAGAGCGCGCGGAGGTGCGAATACCTCCCGCGCGCGACGTCGGTGCGCTCCTCGTCACGGTAGATCATCGGCAGGGCGTCGCCGAACCCGGAGCGGAAATCGCCGACGGCGAAGCTGCGCTCGCCCGCGTAGAGAGGAAACAAGCGCAGCGCGCTGCCCTCGTCGGTTTTCGTGCTCTTTGCGTACCCCCACAGCGGCCACGGAAAGCCCCAGCTCTCCTCGGCGGCGCCGCGGTCGACCGTGTGCACGTAGGCGATCCCGCCGTAGGCGGTGACGTCGCGCGCCGGTCCACGGCGTGCGCGCGTAGAACGGGAAGCTCATGAAGCGCTCCTCGGTCTTGCCCTGCTCGCTGCGCGTGTCCCACACGTAGAACGGCCAGAGAACGAATCCGCTGTCGTAGTAGCCCTCGATGGTCCGTCGGCCATAGAACGGCCAGAAGCGGACCGCGCTGCCCTCCGCTTCGTTCACCGTCTCGAAGAACGGAAACAGCGCGTAGCGGCGATCGACCGGCGCTTCGTAGAGGTGCAAGTAGAGCGGGAAAGCCACCATCTCCACGCGGTCGTAGCCGAGGAAGTCCTCGACGTCGGCATAGAACGGCGCCACCGAGATCGCCGTGCCGTTCTGCGCATCCCAATCGTAGAAATAGACGGGGACGGCGCGGAAGTGCTGGCTCGTGAGCGTCTTGCCGTCGGCGGTCGTGCGGGTGCGATAGCGAACCAACCCACCGGCGGCGATCGTCGTCTGCTCCTTCTGGCCCCAACGCGAGGTGATGAGCGGGTAGAGGATACGTACCTCGTCGTCATGACCGATGCGTGACTGACGGATCGAGAGCAGCGGCCGGAACGCGAGGCGGAGGTAGTCGGGGTCGCTGCGGTACTCGATGAGCGGCCCGAGGAGCTTCACGCTGCTGGTGCCGGCGGCGGCATCGGACTGGTACTCGAAGAAGGGCCAGAGCTTGAGATTGCGCGCGGCCGCGGGCGGCGTGCAGACGAGCGTTGCCGCACCGATCACGAGAAGCAGGAACGCGCGACGGCAGGCGTCGCGGAGTCTCTTGCGCGCGCCGAGGCGCGTGTCAGGGCGCGCGATTCTGCTCGCGCGCTCTCGTCCCCGCATGTTGCGGGACCTTAACAGCAGGGGTGCGCATCGGCAAATCTCGCGGCGCTGACTGAGCAGCGTTGGCGAGACAGAATATTGACCGCCCGCCAGCACGATTCGACGTTGACCGTCGTCGCATCGACCCGGCACAACTGAAGCACGAAGCTCGGTCGTGACTACTGTGGGTCGAGTCACCATCCGGCGTTCGTATTCCCTCTTGCGACGGAGACCAGCATGAATTCCCTTCGTTTGAGCGTGCTCCGTTGCGTGCTGATCGTACTCGTCGGCGCGATGCTCGTTCCGGCCGTGATACTTTTTTTTTTTTTTTTTTTTTTTTTTTTTTTTTTTTTTTTTTTTTTTTTTTTTTTTTTTTTTTTTTTTTTTTTTTTTTTTTTTTTTTTTTTTTTTTTTTTTTTTTTTTTTTTTTTTTTTTTTTTTTTTTTTTTTTTTTTTTTTTTTTTTTTTTTTTTTTTTTTTTTTTGATCTCGCCGTGATTTTGCGTCGGCCGTCTTATGTGACGTTCGTGCCCCGCATCACTCTACTACTACTTCATCACCCCTCTCGTATTATCCATCGGGATGCGACCAACGCGACAGCCTGAAGCGTCAGCCGTGGCCGTGGTGACGTTCGACCCCGGCAGGCTCTGACCCGACCGTCGACACCATACGCGTCTGCGTCTGGATGGCGTCGCGAATGTCCCGAGCCTGGTGATGGACCCTGGGTCGCTCGGAAAGTCTCAGCATCATGAGGAAAGGTCTCGTGCTGCCCGACCCGCCCATGCCCTTTCAACAGGATCCGTCGATCACGGTGCAGGTCGTGAACAGCATCGGGAGCTGCTGGGGCGCCGAGTATGTGAGTCCGCCGCGCGCGAACACCGGCGAGAAGCTGATCGTGAAGGAGCGGCCGTAGCGGCGACGCTCAGCCGAACTCGCCGCCACCAAACGATCTGGCGCGCCTACTGCGGCGCGCCCCACCGCCGCCAGGGTTGACAGGAGCCGCGCGCTCCGGCGAACAATGCCCCCGTAGCGCGGAGGATCCGAATGGCCACGTCCGATATCGAGTCAGTCCTGCAAGAGAAGCGCGTCTTCAAACCCGCCTCGGGTTTCTCGAAGACCGCCCACGTGAAGAGCCTCGACGACTACGAGCGCGTCTACCGCAAGTCGGTCGAGGATCCCGAGGCGTTCTGGGGCGAGATCGCCCGCGAGCTCCACTGGTTCACGCCCTGGAAGCGCGTGCTCGAGTGGAATCCGCCCGTTCGCCAAGTGGTTCGTCGGCGGCAAGACTCAACCTCTCGTACAACTGCCTCGACCGCCACCTCACCACCTGGCGCCGCAACAAGGCGGCGATCATCTGGGAGGGCGAGCCGGGCGACACGCGCGTGCTCACCTACCAGATGCTGCACCGCGAGGTGTGCCGCTTCGCCAACGTGCTGAAGAAGCTCGGCGTCGACGAGCGGCGACCGCGTCGCGCATCTACATGCCGATGATCCCCGAGCCGGCGATCGCCATGCTCGCCTGCGCGCGCATCGGCGCGACGCACAGCGTCGTCTTCGGCGGCTTCAGCGCCGAGGCGCTGCGCGACCGCATGAACGACGCCGAGGCCAAGGTCGTCGTCACCGCCGACGGCGGCTACCGCCGCGGCGCCGTCGTGCCGCTCAAGGCAGACGTCGACGCCGCGCTGCAAGGAGACGCCGTCGGTCGAGAAGCGTCGTCGTCGTGAAGCGCACCGGCAGCGACGGTCGCCGATGCAGGCCGGCCGCGACCTCTGGTGGCACGAGCTCGATGGCGGGCGCGTCCGCCGATTGCCCCGCCGAGCCGCTCGACAGCGAGCACCCGCTCTTCATCCTCTACACCAGCGGCACGACCGGGAAGCCGAAGGGCGTCGTCCACACCACCGGCGGGCTACCTCGCGCACGTCTACCTCACCACCAAGTGGGTCTTCGATCTCAAGGACGAGGACACCTACTGGTGCACCGCCGACATCGGCTGGGTGACCGGCCACAGCTACGTCGTCTACGGACCGCTCGCCAACGGCGCGACGTCGCTGATGTACGAGGGCGCGCCCAACCAGCCGCAGCCCGACCGGCTTCTGGCAGATCATCGAGAAGCTACGGCGTCAACATCCTCTACACGGCGCCGACCGCGATCCGCACCTTCATCAAGTGGGGCGACGAGTGGCCGAAGAAGCACGACCTCTCGAGCCTGCGCCTGCTCGGCACCGTCGGCGAGCCGATCAATCCCGAGGCGTGGATGTGGTACCACGCGCGTGATCGGCGGCGAGCGCTGCCCGATCGTCGATACCTGGTGGCAGACCGAGACCGGCGGCATCATGATCACGCCGCTTCCGGGCGCGACGCCGACCAAGCCCGGCTCGGCACGCGGCCGTTCCCGGGCATCGTCGCCCGACGTCGTGACCCGCGACGGCAAGACGCGTCGGCCCGAACGAGGGCGGCTACCTCGTCATCACGCAAGCCGTGGCCCGGCATGCTGCGCACCATCTACGGCGACCCCGAGCGCTACAAGCAGCAGTACTGGAGCCAGATCCCGGGCATCTACTTCACCGGCGACGGCGCGCGCCGCGACGCAGGACGGCTACTTCTGGGTCATGGGCCGCATCGACGACGTGGTGAACGTCGTCCGGCCATCGCCTCGGCACGATGGAAGTCGAGAGCGCGCTCGTCAGCCATCCGCAGGTCGCCGAGGCCGCCGTGGTCGGCCGGCCGGACGAGATGAAGGGCGCAGGCGATCGCCGCGTTCGTCACGCTCGACGGCCGGACGCAAGGCCGACGACGCGCTCAAGAAGGAGCTTCGCGAGCACGTCGGCAAGGAGATCGGCGCCTTCGCCAAGCCCGACGACATCCGCTTCACCGACGCGCTGCCGAAGACGCGCAGCGGCAAGATCATGCGCCGCCTGCTGCGCGACATCGCGGCGGGCAAGGAGACCGTCGGCGACACGACGACGCTCGAGGATCTCTCGGTGCTGGCGAAGCTGCGCGAGGAGGACGAGTAGGGCGCTGTCGCCCGCGCGGCCGTCGCCGACGCACGAAGCCCCCCACCAGCCATGACACTCAAGATCCACAACACACTCTCCGGCGGTGTCGAGCCGTTCACGACCAGCCGACCCGGCGAGGTCGGGACTCTACGTCTGCGGCGTCACCGTCTACGACCGCTCGCCACGTCGGGCACGCGCGCTCGCTCGTCTTCTTCGACGTGGTCGTGCGCTATCTGCGCGCTCGCCGGCTACCGACGTGACGCTTCGTGCGCAACTTCACCGACATCGACGACAAGATCATCAAGCGCGCGCAGGAGCAGGGGATCGCCGCGAGCGAGCTCGCCGAGCGCTACATCGGCACCTTTCAGCGACGACGTCATCGGGCTCGGCTGCGTCGCACCCGACGCTCGAGCCGCGCGCCACCGCGCACATCGCCGAGATGCTCGCGCTGATCGCGGCAGCTCGAGAAGCGCGGCCTCGCCTACGCGGCGGACGGCGACGTCTACTTCGCCGTCGGTCAGTTCCCGAGCTACGGCAAGCTCTCGAAGCGCCGGCTCGACGACATGATGGCGGGCGCGCGCGTCGAGGTCGACGAGCGCAAGCGCGACGCGCTCGACTTCGCGCTCTGGAAGGCCGCGAAGCCGGGCGAGCCGTCGTGGGAGAGCCCGTGGGGTCCGGGGCGTCCGGGCTGGCACATCGAGTGCTCGGCGATGAGCGATCAAGTACCTCGGCCAGCCGTTCGACCTCCACGGCGGCGGCGAGGACCTGATCTTCCCGCACCACGAGAACGAGATCGCGCAGTCGGAGGGCGCCGCCGGCGTGCCGTTCGTGCGCCACTGGCTGCACCACGCCTTCGTGCGCATCAACGACGAGAAGATGTCGAAGTCGCTCGGCAACTTCCTCACCATCGAGGAGCTCTTGAAGAAGCGTGCCGCCGGAAGCGCTGCGCCTCTTCCTGGTCGGCACCCACTACCGGAGCCCGCTCGACTTCACGCGATCAGGCGCTCGGCGATGCGTCGCGGGCGTGCGCCCGGCTGCACGAGACGGTGGCGCGGCTCGAGGAGGCCCTCGGCGGTGCTCCAACCGGCGGCGTCGAGACCGCGCTCGGGTCCACGCCGGAAACGGCGCGCGAACCCTACACCACCGCCGCCGTGCACGAGAGCGTACGCGGCTTCCGCGACGAGTTCGTCGCCGCGATGGACGACGACTTGAACAGCGCTCGTGCTCTCGGCGTGCTCTTCGAGGAGATCCGCGAGGTGAATCGTCTCCTCGATGCCGGCGAGCAGGCGCCACTCGCCGCGCACCATCGCAACATCGCGCAGCTCGCCGCCGTCCTCGGCGTGCTGCGCACGCCGGCGCGCGCCTACGTCGAGGCCGAGAAGGGGCGACACCTCGCGGCGAGCGGTGTCGACGTCGCCGAGATCGAGCGCTTGATCGACGAGCGCACGGCGGCGCGGAAGGCGCGCGAATTCAGCCGCGCCGACGCCATCCGCGATCAGTTGCTCGAGCGCGGCATCGTGCTCAAGGACGGCGCCGGCGGTACGACGTGGAGCGTGGTGTAGCCGGGGCGTTCCGGTGTCCGGGAGCTTGCCGCACCTCGCGCGCGCTACGTAGTCTCTGACGGGAGCGACCCGCGGCCGACCAGCTCCACCGTCACCCATCCCCAGAAGGTGATTCCTTGCAGGCGGAGCAGCAGACGCTCCGGTCCTGTCGAGACCCAGAGGTCGGCCTCCTGCACGCGAGGTTCCGACGTGTCCTTGTCCGGCTGCTCTCCCTGGGGAACCAGGCGAAGCGAGAGGTGCAGCTTCCGCGCCCTCCAGCTTCGTCCCAGAGCCTCGGTCGTCTCGGTGCCGGCGGGTGTGGCGGTCAGCGCGTAGGTCTTGGTGCCCGTGAAGACCTCGTAGGTCTGCGGCGCTCTGACGTCCTCGGGGAGGCTGCGCAGCAGATAGCCGACGCTCGCGGGATCGTGGAGGCGGCGGTGGACACTGACCGACGCGGTGCGTGGCGCGCGTTCGCCGCGCCTCTTCTCGCCGATCAGACGGGTGCGTGTCGCGTCGCGTGCGACCGACGTGTCCCGCCGGTGGTCGTTCTCGCGCTGGCGCAGGACGAAGCGCTCGGGAGCGGGCGGATCGGTCGCGACCGTCGCCTCGAAACTGTCGCGCATGCGCCAGAGGAGATCGAGAACCTCGTTGGTCTCGGCGCGGCCGCGCAGCTCGACCGCCCGGCGGCCTCTGCCTCGCGTGGGGAGGATCTGGAGCTCGGCAGTGGCGACCGGCAGACCGTTCCAGGTGGCGCGGTAACGCAGGTGCTCTTCCTGGGGGTTGGCGGCAGTCGCGGCCACGGTCATGGGATGTTCCGCGCCCGTCGGTCTCGCGGCGCCGATCACAGCGAGCGTCGCCATGACGAGCACCCTGCGCGACCGGCTTTCGGTCGCGTTGTTTCTCGCGCGCCCGATCTCCCATGCAAGGCGACCGCGCGGTCGCCAGGAGGAGTCAAGAATGCGATATCGTTCACTCACCGTTGCCGCCGCCCTCGTCACGCTGCTCGGCACAGCCGGACCGGCTCTCGCGAATGACTGGGGCCATGACCAGCACCACGACGGATGGGGTCATCGCTCTGATCGCCACGATGACCACCGGTCTGATGACAACTGGTCTGATGACCACTGGCGCTCGTCGTACTCACGACGACATCACCGGGACTACGATCACCACGACGGATGGCGTCGATCGTACTACCGTGATCGCGACTGCCACGTCCGCCCCTATTGGGGTGGCGCGTGGGGGGGACGCCGCTGGTAGGACGACTGTCGGGGATCAGTTGTCCGCGACCACCGGCTTCATGTGGAACGTCGGCTTGTCGCACGTCGGTCTGTCGAAGAAGAAGCCCAGGACCTTGATCCCCCGCCGGCGCTCGTGACTCACCTGTTTCACGTCGACGAGCGTCCAGCGTGTGTCGGTGTCGGGACAGGTCAAGTAGTTCTGCGAATTGATGAAGACCGGAAACACTCGAGTTTTGCCCTCGGCCGGGACGAGCCGCAGATAGGCCGCGACCTTGTTCGCGAAGTCGCGAGCGGGCGTCGGCTTTTCGATCTTCATGTACTTCGCGGCCGCGGGATCGAAGTCGTACTCCATGTCGAAAGCCGCCTGCGCTGCCGCGGCCGACAACGCCAGAGCCGCCAGGGTGAGAAGGGTCGTCGCAGTCTTCTGTCCGTACATCCGCATAAGGTCGAACCTCGCTTCAGAGTAGGGTGAACGGCGCCGGGAAAACTGGCCGGTTGCCGCGGGACTGTCAAGGGGGTCGCGGCGGCGCGGTAGCGAAGCCGCGCCCTTTCCGGTCCGTCGGCCTCGATTCTCAGGGACTTTCTTCGCCGACACCCGCGACGATCTCCACAGCTCCGCGTTGGGCGGCTGCGCGCACATAGGTCGCGTCGCGGCTATGGTCGCCGCGGTCTATCCGATGAGCACACCGCTCCGAGCGAGTGTCGCGCCGACTCCTGGGCGCGGTCATCCTCACGGCCGTGCTACGAAGGCGACGCGGCGACCGCCGGACGGTCAAGGCACGCGCGCGGCTGGTCGCAAAGCGTGCGCGGACCGCGGCGCCCTTCGCCACGCACTATCGCGCGTGGCTCGAGACCTATGCTCGCGCCCACTGCAAGCCCGGAACCGTCGCCGGCTACGAGGCCGCCGGTCGGCTCTATCTGATCCCGCATTTCGGCGACATCGATCTCCGCGCGATCACGCGCGACGACGTCAAACGTCTCGTCTATGAACGGCTCGCGCCCGGACGCAGTCGCGCGACGGTGCGCGCCAACCTCGCCCCCTTGCGTGCCATGCTGACGCACGCGGTCGAAGACGGACTCGTCCCGACCAACGTCGCGACCCACATCCTCCGCCGCAGCCGCTTCGCCGAGAGCGAGCGCAGGCGGCGCCCACGCTTCCTCGCCCGTGAGGAGCTCGCCCGCTTGCTCGGCGTGTTCCGTGTACGCGAGCCGCGCTGGTATCCGTTCGTTCTCGTGCTCGCGCGCACCGGCATGCGACTCGGCGAAGCGGCGGCGCTCCGTTGGGAAGATGTCGATCTCACGCGCGGCTTCGCCGACGTGCGCCGCGCGTTCTGGCGTGGTCGCGCCCAGGCCCCGAAGAGCGGCCGCGAGCGTCGCGTCGATCTCAGCCGTCAGTGCATCGGCGTGCTGCGCGACCTCCGCCGAGACGCCGCCGCGGCCGCCGGACTCTACGGACGCGTGCCGTCTCCCTGGCTCTTCGCGTCGGCTTCAGGCCGCGCGCCGAATACCGACAACTTTCGTCGCCGCTCCTGGCGTCGCGCCGTCAGCATCGCTGGCTTGGCACCCTTGTGGCCGCATTGCCTGCGACACACCTACGCGTCGCTCCTCCTCGCGCAGGGCGAGAGCCTCACCTACGTGAAGGCGCAGCTCGGGCACGCCAGCATCCAGACGACTGTCGATACCTATGGCCACCTCGTCGCGGGCGGGAATCGCGCGGCGGTGGATCGGTTGGATGATGAGGGGGTGTGAGGGAAGGCGACGGGCGGATCGCGATGAACTTTGCGATCGGCTTCCTCACTCGTCAGCGGTCGCGCTCGAGTCGGGCCACGTCCGCGAGGTCTTGAGGCCGTCCGGCAGCCCGCTTGTTCGCGATCAGGTCGTCGCGGCCGATGCATGACACCTTGAGGTTTTCAATGTTGACCTGCATGCGGCGCGGCCACGCGCCATCGAACTCGACACCTGAGATCGATGTGAGCAGGTCCACTCGGCATGGGGCGACTCCGATCTGAAAGACGGTATCTGGCACCGTCAGGTCGGCGATGCTCAGGTCGAACAATGGCGCGCCATACTGGCGCAGCGCCTTCAAGACGCGCTCTGCATTGTCGGTAGTCGGGCGCACCCAGAGGTCGAGGTCCCCCGTAGCTCTGGGTAGGCCGTGCGCAGCGAGTGCATGCGCTCCGACGATCAAGAATTCAGCGCCGGCCGCGCAAAGTTCGGACAAGATCTCGACGAAGTCGCGGTTCACTCCAGCGCCCTTCTTTGAACGCCCAAGCCTGCACCGTGAGTTGCCACACCATCCCAATCCTCTCGTCCGCACTCAGGTTTCGTACGTGGTCGTCTGGGTCGTCGTCGTGGAGGCGGCGCTTGCGCACCGGGTAGTGGGAGCGGTCGACGACCATGCATTCTGCCTACTCTGATCCGCTGCGTGCGTCCAGACGCGAATCGCGGCCGGATGGAGATGGGAGCATCGCGAACTCCCTGGAAACGCTCTTTGCTTTTCACACGAGCGTGCGCAGGAAAGTCAGGCCCGGGCAGACGCGGATGCCATCCCGCGTGACGTAGTCCTTACGTCCGACGGCGGAGAGTTGGAAGGCGTCGCACTGGGGAAAGCGCGCCCGCAAGTAGTGGAGGCCGCGGTCGACGTCGGTGTCGTCCCATTTGCATTCGATGAAGCGGAGCGGGGTCCGGCCCTCGACGACCACGAAGTCCACCTCGCGCCCGTCGACGTCGCGGAAGTAGCGGAGCTCGACGTCACGCCCGCGCGTGTCCTGCTCGTGATGGATCCATTTCAGCAAGTGGGCAGCGACGAGGTTCTCGAAGCGGGGTCCGTCACGGGGCACGATCGACCAGTCGAGCTGGTAGTGCTTTTGCTCCTTCTTGACGGCTCGGAGCTTCGGGCTACCGAAAGGCGAGACACGGAAGACCGCATAGAGGCGTTCGAGGATGGCGACCCAGTTGCTGATGGTCTTGTGACTCACCTGTAGATCCTCGCGGAGGGCGTTCAGCGAGAGTGGTGACCCAACCAGTTCCGGTAGGCGCATCGCGAGCAGCTCCAGGTGATGCAGGTCGAGGACGCGCTCGATACTCGCGAGCTCCTCACGGACGAGAAGGTTCCGGTATTCCCGCGACCAGCGTTTGGCTTCGACTGCGGATCCGGAGAGGAACGGCTCAGGAAAGCCACCGAGACGCAGGAGCTGGGCGAAGTCCGCAGCGCGGTCCATCCGCAGCTCAGCCGCCGACAGAGGGTGCATGCGCAGGAGATGGTATCGGCCCTGGAGGGAGTCCCCGCCGAAGCGGTAGAAGTCGAGGCGCGCACTTCCGGTTACCAGAATCTGCTGTTCGCGACGTCGACTGTCGTAGAGTCCCTTCAGGAGGTTGCGCCAGCGTCGGTACTTGTGGATCTCGTCGAAGACCCAGAGCCGGGACGGTGGGAGCTGCCCCCGGAGCATTCGTTCGCGATCCTCGGCGACATCCCAGTTGAGGTAGCCGGGCCGGCGGCCGAGGATCTGTCGGGCCATCGTGCTCTTGCCCACCTGCCGGGGACCGGCCACGAAGACCATCTTGCGGCGAAGGTCGCGTTGAACCTGCGGAGCGAGGTAGCGTTGGAGAAGAGCCATGGTCCAAAGGTACGAGTATTTTCACCTGGAGTCAAAAATACAAGCGTGTAATTTCACCCAGAGGTGAAAATACTCGCTCCCGGCCGGAAGGGGATGCTTGGGACGGGCCGCCTCGTGCGTGGTGGTCCGGTGTCGCGGTTCGGCCCGCGGCGGCGTGACAGCAATGACGGCGTCACGTTGCATAGGTCCCCGAGGGCGCGGCCGGCAGGGTCGACTTCCCGAGGAGCAGGGTCCGTGTGGCAGGCCCCTGCGAGATGTGTCACATAGGGATGCTTCGCGCCCGTAGCTCAGTTGGATAGAGCGGCAGACTTCGAATCTGTAGGTCGGGTGTTCGATTCACCCCGGGCGCGCTGAAATTTCAGGAACTTAGCGCATATCGGCCGGCCTGGTACGTTTCAAGGTAGCACTGAGGTAGCAGGCAAGCCATCTTCAAGGAACGGATTGGATCGGGGTTGAACGCGGGGTCGATGCCCGTCATCTGCTTCCGATGGAGCGAGAGTGGGTCTCCCGCGTGCGTCACCTTTCGGCAATCACCGGTGCTGTACTGAGCCGGAACTCCGGGAACACGGCAGCTCGCCCGCTCATCCTTCCAAGCAACGCAAACAGTAGAGGCACCCCTTCGCGCTCGGTGCTTCTCGCCGGGCTCGGTCGAAGGCCACGTGTCCACCGGGCAGTCAAGGTGCGTCCCTCGCGATCGGTCACCGCGTCCTCTGATGGACACGGAGCCAGCTCGGCGAGTTCACGCTGTAGCTGCTCGTGCGCCTTGGCACGCTACAGTGTAACCCCACAAATTTCGGTTTCGATGCGGCTCGTCCGGCCGGGCGTGGGTAGCCCGTTTGCCCGTCGCGCGGCGTCCTTTCCTTCGCGGGGCTACGCTCACGGCGACAGCGACGGCGAGGGAATGCAGTCCGTCGGCTATTCGCGAACTTCAGCCGACTTCTGCAAACTCCCAAGCGGCGCGTGCCTCTCGAGTTTCCTGGAGATTTCCGTCAAGCTCTTGTAGAGACCCTGAGAACAGGTGGCGGGAGGATGCCAAGGAAGGCACAAGAGATTCGCGACCCGATCCATGTGTTCGTTCGGATCGAAAGCGACGAACGAGCCGTGGTCGATTCAGACTTCTTCCAACGCCTGCGCCATCTCCATCAACTGGCGTTCTCGTTCCTTGTCTACCCCGGAGCCACACACAGGAGATTCGAGCACTCCCTGGGTGCGATGGAACTCGCTGGGCGAGTCTTCGACGTCCTGACCACAAGACGCGAATCTCAAGGGATCGGTCCGCGATATCTTACCGCCGTCTCAGGAACTCCCGTACTGGCGGCGCGCTTAGTGATGGCAGCGCTCTGCCACGACATCGGACACCTCCCCTTCTCGCACGCCGCTGAGCACGAACTTCTCCCAGATGAATGGACTCATGAGCGTTTGTCGGTGGCGATCATCAAGAGTGAGCCGTTCAAAGAGCTGTGGAGGCGAATGACCCCACCGCTTCGGACGGAGGACGTTGTTAAGTTGGCGGTTGGACAGCGAAAGGCAACGGAATACGAGTTCTCACCCTGGGATTCCCTCATGGCCGAGATCGTCGTCGGCGATGTCTTCGGCGTCGATCGCATGGACTACTTACTGCGTGACTCGCATCACGTCGGTGTTGCCTACGGAAAATTCGATCACTACCGGCTGATCGACACCCTTCGGATTCTTTCAAGGGACGGCGAGGAACCAACCCTCGGTATCGAAGAAGGTGGCTTGCACTCCGCAGAGGCGCTCGTCCTGGCACGCTACTTCATGTTTTCCCAAGTGTACCTTCACCAGGCACGACGTGTGTACGACATTCACCTCCAGGATTTTCTAAGAGACTGGCTCCCGGGTGGGGAAATTTCTGGTGGACCTAGACGACCACCTTAAACTGACGGACAACGAAGTACTCGTGGACATGGCCAAGGCAGCACGAGACCCGAAGGCTCCAGGTCACGATCCGGCACGGCGCATCCTTTGCCGCGAACAATTCCGGGAACTATACCGGCGGAATCCCGCTGACCTTAAGGTCAATCCCAAAGCGCTAGATGTGATGTACGACGCGGCGGTGAGCGAGTTCGGAGCCGCAAACGTACGGAAGGATGAGGCTCCGGGGAAGGGAGGATTTCACCAGTTTCCTGTTGTGCAGCGAGACGGTCGGATTGAAGACTCGCTCAGCATGTCCGAAACGCTATCCAAGACGCCCGTAGCATCAGCGGCTTACATATTTGTTTCACCGGAACTCCGTGAGAAGGCGGTGAAGTGGAGAAACGCCAACCAAGCGGAGATCATCACAGCCGCGCAAGAGAAAGAGGATGAAGATGACTAGTCTCCGACAGACGGCCGTCGTGCTAGGTTTGGCAGACTCGCTCCGCGCCATCGGCAATTCATGTGGACACAGCTTCAAGGGAGTAGACTTTCTGAAGGAACTCACGCAGGTACCTTTGGATTTTGAATACGTTCTCTATCGTCATGGGCCGTTCTCGTTCGACCTCCGCGATGCGTTAAGCGCCATGCGCGCAGACGATATGATCAGCGTTACTCCTCAATTTCAGTACGGTGTAACGATAGAACCCACACCGTTTGGAGTTGCGCGATCTGCGACCGCTTCCCGAAGACTCTCGCCCGTCATCGTGATGCGATTGCGTTCGTGTCCGAGCATCTGGCGCAGGGGGCGTGACGGACCTTGAGCGCATCGCGACCGCTCTGTACGTGACCCGCGGAAAGCCGCAGGTGTCAGAGAATCTTCGGGCGCGCCAGATTCACGACCTTAAGCCGCATATCTCGGTGAGTGATGCCCAAGAGGCCATCCGTGAAATCGACGTGCTTCTTGAGAAGGCGAGGCGCCGAAACAAGCACCAGACTGACTGAGGCAAGCTCACTCGGGATTCCCACTCTTTCGGGCGATGCAGCAGCCTCAACTCCTTTCGACCCTGCTGGAAGCTGAGGTGCAGCTCTTGCCCGATCGCTTCGTACTGGTCGGGCGGCCGCGTAGCGGCAAAGATGGTGCTGGTGTGAGGAGTATACTCCGATGAGTGTGGGGAAGATCGCGGCGACCGCGATCGGTACTTCTGGGCCTGCTCAGCGTTTGCAACTCTTTATCGGCGGGTGAACTGAGTACACAACCACCTTCCTGTTCCATCATTTGTCTAAACCGCATTGCAGGCGATCTGGCTGATCGGCCCGGCTCCTATCGAGCGGCAAAGGCTCGGATACGTCAAACCCAGAAGGCGATGATGGAGCGGCACCGAGGTCGAACCAAACCGCTGATTGACAATCGGTGGAAAGAAAGTGCCGATCGATCATCTACAGATCGCTCCTCAGACCCCATTGTAGCACCAGCTGCTCGTAGTCCTCCTTTGGCTCGACGGCCGTGTTGTAGGCGCGCGCCATGAGCCGCGGCGCCTCGGGATGATCGGTCGCATGGATCATGTAGTACATGATTCGGCGGCCTCCACGACGCTCATAGATGGGCCACGGCTTCACGGACTTGTATCCGAGATCGTTCTTAAAGCGACCTATCATCGTCTCGACACGCTCTGACGACTTCTGCCTGACGAACTCCTTCCAGTCTCCACCCCCCCACCACCTCTCGATCACTGCCTTGTCTCGTTGCGCAGCGGCTGCCCGCGCGAGCCAGGCGTTGGGAAGAAAATAGAAGATCTCGATCTTGTACGGGTCCGCCTTGTGTGCGGCGAGTACGCGTGCTGTAGCCCAGTGACACTCGAACGTGCGCTGATCGAGGAGGCAGAAAGCTGCTTCCTTCCCTTTGATGGCACCCGAATCGAGGAGTTCGAGCATCGTCGTGTTGACGTCACCCGAATACACCTCCACCCTGCGCGCTGGTTCGCCACGATGCCGTGGAGGCTGCGCGTCGTGAAGCGCCCGGAGTCGCTTGACCTGCTTCGGATCGGGAATCGAACAGGTAAAAGTTCCGCATCCACCTTGGTTCGGTCTCTAGGACAAGTCGAGCGGCCCAAGCGCCCGGAGCCGATGCGCTGCGGTCCCGCAAAACCATCGATGTATGTTCCGTGCTTGGTGATGAGAACGAAATAGAAGAGGTATCGCTCGATCAACTTCGCCTTATTTTCAGTCCACAGCGGGCGCTTGATCCGAGAGATGAGTGGCTCGGGCTGGCGAGGCGCGGGTAGCTTGAAGCTGAGCCACCCGGACTCACCGTCATCGTTGCTGGGCACGGCCGAGGCGCCCAGGCGTCTCTGCAGAGGTCTGCGAGTTGCAGGCGTTCCATCTAGTGCGCAACGCGTCCAGCGCCATCATATGCGAAACGACGAACGGTCCCGGCCGGCATTGGGATCAGAGATGAGCAAGGTCGTTCATCATAAGTCCGTCCGTCGAGCTTGCGGCCTGCGAGACCTTTGCGAGTGCCGCCCCACTGCTTGAAGAAGAACTGCACATCAGCAGCAGCACACTGATCGCGGATCGCCTCAACCCAGCTACGGTCCATCGCGAAAGTCTCCGGACCGCTCTCGCCGCCAACTATCACCCAATGGATGCCGCGTAGGTCGAGGGTTCCGAGTTCCTCGAGCAGGGGCTCAATTGAGAGGAACCGAACCGCTGCAGGGGCCGCCTTCAGGTGGTCCAGACGCGCCAGCCCGTGCCGCCGGTCTTCAATGCTAACCCCCCACCAGATGTGCGGTAAGCTCGCGACAGTACGAAGTGAGCCGCTGAGGAGCGTCTCCATCCGTTCCGCTCGCTTGGTCAGCACTTGGTAAGTGTGCCAGTTCGCTATCTCCATGACGCGAGCAACAGCTTCGATGTAAAGGGTTGGTACACTTTCTTGGAATAGATCGCTCATCGAGTTGACGAAAACCAGGCGGGTCGTGCTCCTGAGCTCAATGGCTCAAGAAGTTTGTCCGGAACGAGCCGAGGGTCAAAACCCTGTTCGTATGGATGGCCAGGCACACCGCGAAAGCGTTCCGCAAACGTCTCGGCATAACAGTGCTTGCACCCCGGGCTCGACCTCGATGCAGCCCCGGACCGGGTTCCAAGTGGCGTCCGTCCACTCGATCTTTGACCGTCCCGCCATTGTTATCCCTCCTCCACCCAACCTCCACGACTCGGCCGGCCGGGGACACGAGTCTTATCGTGGCGAAGATACGGTGAAACAGAGAGTTTACGTCCTCGTCCGAGGCAATGGGCTTCTCGCGGCTCTCGCGTTGACGTAGTGGGTGCTCGAGCAGCGCGGGAGCGGCTTGCGCGCGTTGGCCCCGGCTTTCTCTTGAGCAGCTGCCCGGCTCGATAAGAGCTGGTTCAGGTCCCCGCGCTCGAATCACAGCCTCGATCATGGTCCTCGTCGTCAGGATCGTTGGGGTATCGAAGGCTCTGCGCATGCGGATCAGCGTCGGCGCAGAGGCAGAGCAGAGCCCGTTTCTCACCATCCCTTCGTAACCTGGTGACCGAGCGCCAGGTTCAGTGGATCCGGGGATCGTCTCGCGATGGCCCTTCGCGAATCCGAAGAGTTGGCTTGTTGCCGGAAGGCTCCGGCAGCGTCGCCCGAGAGCGTCAGATCGACACCGAGGGCGTAGAACCGCTCGATGATCTCGGTCGTGTAGCTCTCGCAGACATCGTGTGGCGAGACGCGTAGGGGATCGGCTCCCCACGCGAGGAGAAGTTCCATGAGGTCCCACTTCCGATCTCCTGATGGCGAGTGTGACAGGACAGTCGGGCTCAAGGTTCGGATCGACACCGTTGCAGAGCAGCAGCAAGACGAGCGACCGGTTCTGCGCAGCGAGGGCGATTTGAGGGCCGATGAAAGGCGCCGTCCTTTGATGATCACCCCCTTGGCGAGCTGTAGCGGACGGTGCGCTCGGATCCACCCCTCGACATCGTAGAGGCGGCTCTCACGGCACAGCTGGTGAAGCTCGGGAGCGCTCCGGGGTCAGTCGTGGTGCGCGCAGACCGTCCCCGTGAAGAGGGCTTTGGATTGGATCGCGGATCGACGAACGCCGTCATGGCCGATGCTGATCCTCCCGCAGTCACCGCGCAGCTAGGACGCGGCTATGTAGCTCGCGTGGCGAGGGCGATCCAGCAGGGCGGCAGGCCCGCCCTCCGGTGCTGGTTGCGCTCTTGAACGAAGGAAGGATCGGATCGGTTGAGCCGTTGACAGTCGGCTCGTCAAGAGCCAGCAGCCCCTGGACAAGGACCCGAAAAAAATGGGAGCGTCTCAACGCTTCGTCGACGGCCGAGTACACAAAAGGGGATTCACATCGCTCGCCTCGAAGATTTGGCTCGTGGCTCCAGCCTGCGAGGCATCGTTCCTGGCGAGGTCGTCACCGTTGTCGATGTTCGGTGGTTCGGTACGGCCGCTATTGAACTGACGTACAAGAAGCCGGACGGTACGGTTGCGAATCGGCTCCTGTACCGAGATGATGAGCCGACGCTCGAGGTCGCTGCGGTCGGGCGCCCATGGGACTTCGACAGCGACGGGGAGCTTTCCGGCTCGTCTCCGAGGCTAAACGGATCGACCTCGCCCACCTCTTCGATCCCGTACCTCGCCCTTACTACGGCGATCGTGGAGCCGCTGCCGCATCAGATCACGGCGGTCTATGAGCAAATGCTTCCGCGTCAGCCTCTTCGATTCCTCCTCGCCGACGATCCAGGTGCCGGCAAGACGATCATGACGGGCCTCTTCATCCGAGAGCTGCAAGTCCGTGGCGACCTACGAAGGTGTCTGGTCGTTAGCCCGGGAGCCTGGTCGAACAATGGCAACAGGAGCTCCACGACAAGTTCGATCTCCCATTCAGTTTACTCACGAGGGACCGCATCGAATCGGCGCGCACGGGCAACCCGTTCGCTGAGGAGGATCTTCTTATCGCACGTCTGGACAAGCTCGCCCGTGATGACGATCTCCAACTCAAGCTCGCGGCGACCGACTGGGACTTGATAGTTTTTGACGAGGCCCACAAGTTGTCGGCAACGCTTAGTCTCGAGGAGGTCCGCAAAACGAAGCGTCGGCTTCTGGGTGAGCGGGCACGGGAACTCACACGGCATTTTCTTCTCCTCACGGCGACGCCGCACAACGGCAAGGAGGAAGACTTCCAGCTGTTCCTGTCACTTCTTGATCCGACAGATTCGAGGGCCACCGTCGCTCCGCCTCCGAGGCTCCGCTTCCCTCTGCCAACGCATCGGATCTCATGCGTAGGCTGATCAAAGAGAAACTTGTTCGTTTCGACGGCACTGCGCTTTTCCCCCCCGCTACGCCCACGTGGTCCCTATGATCTCTCGCCCCCCGAGTGGGCCTTGTACGACGATGTGACAGCTTACGTCCGTGACGAGATGAATCGCGCAGAGCGTCTCAAGCGCGAGGGCGAGGGTAAGCGGGGGACTGTGGTGGGTTTTGCTTTGACGATCCTTCAACGTCGATTGGCTTCATCACCGGAGGCGATATACCAATCCCTGCGTCGTCGCTGCGGTCGTCTCGAACGCGAGCTCCGCGAGGCGGAAGCGAGGCGTCTTGGAGCGCAGGCGAAACTCGATTCCCGCTGCCCGGAGTGAGAGAAGTAGACATCGAAGAGGTCGAGGATGACGAGGCGACGGCCGAGGAAACAGAAAGCTCGAAGAGACGGTCGTTGACCACGCCACGGCGGCTTCCACGATCGCCGAGCTTCGAGCCGAGATCGAGAGTCTCCGGCGACTAGCCGCGCAAGCTGCCGACCTCCGTGCGCTCGGGACTGATCGGAAGTGGACCGAGCTAGCTAAGTTATTGGAGGATGCTCCGGAAATGCGCGATGCCGGCGGCGGCCGGCGAAAGCTTGTCGTTTTCACGGAGCACCGCGACACTCTCAACTATCTCGCCGAGCGGTTGCGCGCTTTGGTCACGCGCGAGGACGCTGTCGTCGAGATCCACGGCGGGATGCCGCGCGAACTGAGACGTCGGAACGAGCACACGTTCAAGACGATCCCGAGGCCATCGTACTCGTTGCTACGGACGCCGCTGGTGAGGGGATTAACCTCCAACGAGCTCACCTCATGGTGAACTACGATCTGCCCTGGAACCCCAACCGGCTCGAGCAACGGTTCGGTCGAATCCACCGGATCGGGCAAACGGAGATCTGCCACCTCTGGAATCTTGTCGCCGACAAGACGCGCGAGGGCGACGTGTACGCGCAACTCCTGATCAAACTCGAGGAGGAGACCAAGGCATTGGGGGGGCGAAGTGTTTGACGTTCTTGGGCGCGTCGAGTTCGGAGAGCGTTCGCTTCGCGAACTTCTCCTCGAGGCAGTCCGAGAGGGGGACCGACCTGAAGTCAAGGCGGAGCTCAAGCGCGTGATTGCGGACGCGCTCGACCGAAGTCATCTCCAACAGCTTCTGAGGGATCGGGCTCTCGGTGCAGATGCCCTTGATCGCAGCAAGGTCGATCAAATTCGGGAGGAGATGGAACGGGCGGCGGCGCGTCGCTTGCAGCCCCACTTCATCCGGAGCTTCTTCGTCGAGGCGTTCGGAAAGCTCACTGGAAACATGGTGCAGCGTGAGCCTGGGCGCTTCGAGGTCACCCACGTACCTCCGAGCGTCCGTTCGCATGCGCGCGACACGGGAATGCGGCTACTCCTTACCCGATACGAACGCATCACTTTCGACAAGGATCTCATCGCTCTACCTGGATTCCCGCTCGCAGAATTCGTCTGCCCAGGACACCCGCTTCTCGACGGGACGATCAACGTCATGCTCGAAAAGTACGGAGAATTGCTGCGTCGTGGCGCAATGTTAGTCGACCGGCTCGACACGTCCGACCAGCCCCGTCTTCTTGTGTTGTCGGCACGCGATCGCGGACCAGCGGCCGACCAGACAGGGTGGCAACCGACACGTCTCAGAGCGGTTGGAGTTTGTGGAGCTCCTGGCTGACGGCTCTGGACGCTCTGGGGTCTGCCCCCTTCCACGACTACCAACCGATCAAGCCGGAAGAGCGAGCCATGGTCGAGCTTGCCGTTTCGGACACCGGTTGGATGCAAGGGCCCGCCATCGAGCAACGGGCCATCGCGCATGCCATCGAGCATCTTACCCGCGACCACTTGGACGAGGTTCGAGCGCGGACGGAGGATAGGGTGATAAGAACAATGGCGGCCGTGCGCCAGCGACTCACGCACGAGGTCACGTATTGGGATCGCCGCGCCGTCGAGCTCGAGCAGCAGGAAAGAGCTGGAGAACGCCTAGGCTTAACAGCGGACGGGCCCGGGCGCGGGCGGGCGAGCTCCAGGAGCGGTTGAGGCGCAGACAGCTCGAGCTCGAACAGGAACGCCAACTTTCATCTCTTCCCCCAGTGACAATCGGCGGAGCGATCGTTATCCCACAGGGGTTGCTCGACCGAATGGACGGCCTTGTCACGCCTGATGAACAGCTGGCACACGAGGTCCAGCGAATCGAACGTCTCGCAATGGAGGCTGTACTCGACGCGGAGCGCTGCCAGGGCTTCGATCCGAGGGATGTATCAGCCGAAAAAGCAGGCTACGATCTACTTTCATACGACCGCGCAACCGGACAGTACCGGTTCATCGAGGTGAAGGGTCGCGTGGCCGGCGCAACGTATGTCACCGTTACTAAGAACGAGATTCTCACCGGTCTGAACAAGCAGGACGACTACTGGCTCGCGGTCGTGTTCGTCGATGGGGATCAGGGTCGAACAACCTCGCTATCTTCGGTCCCCTTTTCTCCGCAAAGAGATCGACTTTGCAGTCACCTCGCAGAATCTGTCGATCAAGGAGCTGTTTGGACAACAGTGAAACGGCGAGAAGCACGACCAATCAGGCAGACCGAGACTAACTGTCGCAACGATGTCGCAAGCATTTACTGCACCGATGCGACACACCTACGATCAGCTGGCTTTGCTATGAAGCGGAGGTCGGCAAGACGACGAGTGGCATGATCGCTGTATCCACAGTCTTCGCCTCGCCGCCGATCTCCATCGTCACAAGGAACCCTTGGACTTTGATTAACCCGGCCAACGCCCAACCGGGCATGCTGCACCGACATCCCGACTTGATACTGCTCACCCTGCTCAATTGGTTGGACGGGACTTGGAGGTAGCTTGAAGCGCTCTCCAAGCGCCAGCGCCCCTTCGAGCAGGCGGAGTCGTCCATCCTTCACGAGGCAAGCAACGCGGACGTCGATGATCTCGCCGATCCGCTCACCGGTGCGGTCGAACCCGAAGAGTCTTGCGACATGGATCCGGAGAGATGACTCGTCAATCGAGGAAGCTGTGTCAACAATCCTAAGGAGCGCGAGATCCAGCTCCTCGGGTGGGATGTGACAATCGGGCGGATTGAGTCGGCGTCGCTATCCACAGGGACGCGGACATGAGTCAGCTGGAAGTCTGGAGGCCATAGGAACGGCCCGCGACGACTGATCTGCCGGGCTCGCTGGAGGTTTTCGAGCGCACTGTCGATTGCCTCGCTCATCCTATTTCCTGTCCGGGCGCTGCCAAACGCACGGCTCAGTCGCATTGCGACATATCGTTCGTGCATCGGTCCCTCAGCGCGTATCAGCGACGTTATGCGTGCTTCGTGCGCGCCGCGGATGCTGGAGTCATGAAACTCCAGGCGCACGCGCTGCGCCTCGTCATAGGAAGCGACCTCCGCGCACCGATACGGGGTCGTCGACGGCAACCCCCGCAAGGCCGCACCATCAGGCGAGTCCGCATTCGCCCCAACTGCAGCTGCTTCTGCATCCTCGCTGCGGTGCCGCGCTGCAGTCGGGGGGGAAGGCGTCGCAGGGCTTTTGTCGGACGTTTCCTGAGATGGCGCTCCGCCACCTCGTTTAACTGCAGCTTCGGCCTCGATGATGGCGGCGCGGAGCGTCTCGGTAGCGCTGGTTCGTCTCGATAGCCAGTCCTGTGCCCATATCCGATGGATTCGCCAGCCGAGCTTGGTCAGGACGCTCGCTCGGAGCCGATCCCGATCCCTGGCCGTCAGAGCTGACCGATACATGTCACCGTCGCATTCGATGCCGAGGCAGATCCGGCCCGGCTCAACCTTCGACACGACCCCGATGTCGACACGGTAACGGCTGGTGCCGACACGCATCACGACCTCGTATCCAGCTCCCTGCACGAACGCAGCGACGTCACGCTCCAGGGTGGACGATTCACCATCAGGGCGGTATGCGGATGTCGATTCGATTATCGACCCACGTTCCGCATACTCGAGATAGGCTCGCAGCAGCCACGCGCCATTCGGCAGACCATCCGAACGTTGAGGACTGAGTTTCAGCTCATCGGCGCGGATCGAGCTAACGACGATCACCTTTCGCCGAGCGCGCGTGATCGCAACGTTCAGGCGCCTGGCGCCGCCCGGTCGATTGAGTGGCCCGAAGTTGTGGTACAGGCGCCCGTCCTCGTCACGTCCGTACCCTATACTGAAGAAACTGACGTCCCGCTCGTCGCCTTGTACGGTTTCAAGGTTCTTGATGAAGAATCCGTTCAGCCTGCCTTCCCCGAGGTACCCTTCAAGCGCGGGTTCGATACGAAGGCGGCGTGCGAGCTCGTCCTGGATGGCCTCCTGCTGAGCAACGCTGAAGGCGACGACACCCAACGTAATTCTCGGCTGCGCTCTGACGTGTCTCTGCAACGACCTCGATGACCCTGACGAGCCTCGACCGCATTCCGAGAGGCTCCGCGCTCGAAGACTCCCTTAGGTACATGGACGACTTAACGCCGAGGTCGTCGGTTTTGTGAAGGGCGCAGGAAACGTGATCAAGGATCCACCACTGGGCCCCCCGTAGACGAAGTGGTTCGAGAAGGCGATCAGCTCGTCGTGCTGACTTCGGTAGTGCCACTTCAAAGCCCACGACGGAAGGATGGTACCGTCGAGAATGTCCAGGATGCTCTCGAAGTCACCCAGCCCGTCATCGAACTCGGTGTCAGCGTCGGTCGTGGCCGCAAGTCGGAAGAAGTCGGTCGGTGGAAGTTGCTTCGGATCGCCGGCGACGATCAGCTGGCGGCCGCGGTAGATGCAGTTGATCGCGTCCTCCGGCGGAACCTGCGACGCTTCGTCGAAGACAACGAGGTCGAACCGGGCTTCTGGAGCAAGGTAGTGACTCACGCTCAGCGGACTCATCATCAAACATGGCTTGAGCCGCGGGAGGACCGTCGGCAACTTCCCGAGTAGCGTCCGGACAGGCAAGTGCCTGCGCTTCCGGAGCCGCCTCACTGCGGATGACCGCTTGCTCACCGCCTTTCAGCGCTAGCGACGACGGCTTGCGGACTTGATACTCACGGGCTACTCGTTCGCGGCCGAGTCGGATGTGCTCGAGGTCTGCATCGCGAAACGCGCACACTACTCGCTCGTGCTCGTTTCGCGTGAAGCCACCAAGACGAGGATCTTGCTTCAAACGGATGCGAGCCACCCCTCCAGCCAGGCCCGCCGAGCGCTTGCGACTAGCTGCCGTTGATCGGTCCCGCGTGCAGCCGCTTGGTCTGCGAAGCCCTTCCAGCCGATCCGCTCGATCGCTTGGCGGGCAGCCCGTAACGCGTGCCAGACTCCGAGATCCTCAATCCGGAGGAGGAGTTCATCAAGAATCGCTTGGCGTCCGCTGTTCCGCCGAGGAGTGTGGTTGTGACCTCGCGCGTCCGAGATCCCTCGAAGAAGCGGCCGATCGCAGGGGACCGCTCCTCAAGATCACCGATCGCTTGCTGATACGCAACAAGGTCGAATGTATCGAACTCGCCCGCAACAATACGTTGCGCCGCGGCGTCAGGAACACTGCGGCCACCATAGTACGCGCGAACGTTCGTGGACCATTCCAGCGCCCGCAGGACATGCTCCCAGTCGGTATCGAAGTCCCGGTAGTGGTGTCGGAGTACTGC
This sequence comes from uncultured delta proteobacterium, assembly GCA_963846105.1. Taxonomy (GTDB): domain Bacteria; phylum Desulfobacterota; class Binatia; order UTPRO1; family UTPRO1; genus CAWJUT01. The sequence continues at coordinate 1,789 of CAWJUT010000015.1, read as the reverse complement.
GACCATCCATTCGTGCTCCCTTGCTAGCGATGCTTCAAGGTGAGCTATCAGTTCCCTAGTCTCGGCTATCGACATCACTGTCGCGAGATCCTTGGGCGGCGTCTCACTGCTAGGTCCGACCACCCCGACTGCCGAAACCAGCTCGACGATTGACTTGTCCAGCGACCGCAGCCGGTCTCGCAACGCGCATGCGTCGAGCGCTGCCACGCCGTCGGGGGTAACTGACGCCTCGTTGTTCAGCTCGGCAAGCGCCGAGCGTATGCCAAGAATCAATTCGTCAAGCGTATCGGCTGCGCGATCGACCCCGGGATCGTACGGGCTTTCGTGGGCAATCTTCATCCCGAGCCGGGTCCAATCCGTCGCGTCGTGGTTAAAGCCTAGTAGTTGTCGCCCAACGTCTACGGCCTCCGCTACAGCATCCACGTCGGTTTCGAGACCACGGGCTAGCGGACCCAAAACGACGCGGGCGACCTCGTCGAGTCGGATCAGGCGCGTGCGCTCGTCGCGAAGCCGGCGCGCTTCATCAAGATCCGGCCACTATCGACGATGCGAGTACGCGTGTGCGTGTTACCGCAGCGAGTGCTCGTCGATCGGCACGGTGCGTCGGCCGTATGCGGTTCCACCAGTGCCCATGCCAACGCCGCATGCGCTCGCAGAGCGGGTCCAAGTCGAGATCGAAGAGGTTCGGATCGTACCCACCGATCAGCTCCTCGTATGCGTCCCGCTGTGCACGGTAGGCCGGCCCGTGCTCGAGAAGGAAGGATTCGGCATCGGCGAGCCGTGCGCGACTTAGCCACAATCCGGGTGGACGATGACGACGCTGGCTGAGCCGCGCTATCGCTGTGACTTCTTCAAGTTCCGCCAGCGAGTCCCCTCGCGAGTCCAGACCGAGAGCGGTGCGAAGTAGCCCCAGCGGAGCTCGGATGGCTTCAAGATTTTGACGGATCGCAGCGAGCTGTTTGCGCAGTGACGATGCTAACTCCAATACGCGATTCCAGACAGGCTCGTGGCCAATGATTTCGTAGAGCTCAGTCTTCGCGCGCCGGAGCCGTTCGAGAATTTCCGGCGGCACGGCACGCCACCCAGCACCGTGCACATCTTCGATCGTCGCAACGAGTTCACCGTACCGACGCGACCACTGCGACCATAGCTCGATTGGCTTGCGGTAGGGCCCGAGATCGTCCCTTGTCAGCCATTCAATCGGGCCCACGACCCGGCCGACGATGCATTGAACCAATTCTGCCAGGCGATGCCGGCTGGCTTGGGAGCTTGGCTCTGGCAATTCCAGTGCGACTGCCACTCGCGACTCCTTTGCCCGAGAGCCGCAATCAGTGCGCGGGTGCCGACGATCTGATCGACGGCAAGTTGCCGCTGTGTGGGGGTCTCACCTGGAACCACGGCGTCCCGCCAGGGAAACCGCGCCCCCTCTCTGATCGGTGCCCAGGCATCAGCAAGGCGGGCGGCGAGTGCCTCGAGCGTAGCCTGTGCTTGCCGATCGGCGGTGGCTGAATCGACCGCTGTCCCTTCGATCGCAGGGACGTCATCGAGGCCCGCCAACTCGCCGATGACATCGTAGGCGCTCCGACCGAGTGGCTGCCGGACGTCGTGTAACGCAACGACGTACGCGTTCAAGGTGGTCCGTGCAGCGACCAGGTCGGCGATTGTAGCGGCCTGTCGCCCATCCCTCGCATCGCGCTGCATCGAAAGCGCGGTATCGAGCGCGGTTGCTACTTCGGCACGGCTCGCCTTCGCACTGTGGAGTTCAAGAACGAGACTCCTGAGTCACGTC
>CAWJUT010000014.1:0-28978 GCA_963846105.1 uncultured delta proteobacterium | reverse complement strand
GATCGCGACGATGAGCGACACTCCGGTAGAGATCCCGCCCACGATGAGCGCAGTGCGTCCCCAGCTCGCGCGGAGCTGCGGATAGCTGATCAGCCGGAGGAGACGGAACACGATCGTGCGGCGCTACGGTCCGTCCGCCGCTGCGGGGTGTCAGGCCAGCGCGCTCTCCGCGTCGAGGAGGGGCATGTCCTGCTGCAGAGCGCCATCGACGAGGCGTAGCACGCGTTGACAGTACGCGGCAAACACGGGGTCGTGAGTGACGAGCAAGACGGTCACCTTCGTTTGCTCGTTGATTTCGTGGATGAGATCCATGACGGCCCGACCACTCGCGCGGTCGAGGTTCCCGGTCGGTTCGTCGGCCAGGATGATTGCGGGTTTGATGACGAGCGCGCGCGCGATCGCGATGCGCTGTTGCTCGCCGCCCGAGAGCTGCGTCGGATGGTGCTTCGCCCGGTGCGCCATGTTCACCAGCGCGAGCGCGTCGGTGACCCGCTGATCGACGTCGCGCTGCTTCACGCCGTCCAGCACGAGTGGCATGCCGACGTTCTCCTCGGCGGTGAGGAAGGGGAGGAGATTGAAGGATTGCAGGACGTAGCCGATCCGCCGGCGCCGCAACGCAGCGGCCTCGGCCGACGACATCTTCGCCACCTCGACGCCCTCGACCAGCACACTGCCGCTCGTCGGTGGCGTGAGGCCGGCGATCAGGTGCAGGACCGTGCTCTTGCCCGAGCCGCTCGGTCCCATGATCGCCCAGAAGGCGCCATGGGGGCAGACGAACGAGAGCCGATTGACGGCGGTGACACGGGTCTCGCCATCACCGAAGACTTTGGTGACCTCGCGGAACTCGATCACGCGGGTGCCACCGCGACCGTCGCGAAACGCTCCTTCAACTTCGACGAGACGTCCTCCAGCCATCCCAGCTCGGCGCGCACGTTCAGCTCGGCGCCATCGATGAGGAGGTTGGTGACGAAGCTGTCGACCGGCAAGCCGCGGAGCTTGCGCCGCTGCGTTGCCAGGAGATGGAGCTGACGCATGTACGTGTCGCGCTGCTTGTCGATCAAGCGTACCAACTCCGAGAGGCGCTCGGGCGCGGCGAAGAGGAGCTTGACGGCGAGCTCCTGGCGGAGCGGCCGCGGGGCGTCGGTTGGCGCTTCGAGAATGAAGGCATCGAGGCTCTGCTGCCCCTTGTCGGTGATGCGAAAGACCTTCCGGCTCGACACCGGCCCCGCAAGCACCGCCTCGATCAACCCTTCCTCGGCCAGGCGGTCGAGCACGCGGTAGATCTCGCCGAAGTTGAGCTGCCAGAAGTGCCCGAGGATGCGCTCACATTGCCGTTTGAGCGCATAGCCGTGCACACCGTTCGGATGGCGCGAGACGACGCCGAGCAGGGCGAAGTGAGCGCTGCGTGCCTTACGCATAGGTACCACCTCTCAAGGGGGTCGATCGGAACTCTATTCGGCAGGGTCCCACGGTCGGGTTTCGGCTGTCAAGGTTCGAGAATCAGGGACTATTCCGGTCCGGAATACAATCTCCGCCCACATCGGCGCCCCGCCTCGCTCTCGCGGGATTGACCGCGCGACACGAAGGGACTCAAGTGGATACATGGCAATCCACATGACCCGCCGTGATCTTTTGTGCGCCGCCAGCGTCGCCCTCGCGTTGCCCGCGGGGACGCCGCTTGCCGCCGCACCGGCTTCACTCGATTCGCTGCTCGACCGGCGTCGCATGGTGCGACGCTTCAAGCCCGACCCGCTGCCGGAATCACTCGTCCAAAGCCTGCTATCCGCCGCCGCTCGGGCGCCGAGCGCCGGGAACACACAGCCGTGGGCCTTCATCGTCGTGCGTGACGCCGATATTCGAATCCAGCTCGCGCGCGCCGCATTCGGGCAGATGTTCGTCGCCGAAGCTCCCGTCGTGATCGTGGCCTGTACGGATGTCGCCCGTTCGCGGGCGCGCTATCAAGAGCGCGGTGAACGATACGGCCTCATCGACACTGCGTTCGCATCGCTGCTCCTGCTACTCGCCGTGACCGAGCAGGGTCTCGGCGCCTGCTTCGTCGGCGCCTTCGAGGACGGCGACGTCGCGCGGCTTCTGAGTCTGCCGAAGCACGTGAAGCCGGTCGCTATCGTTCCGGTCGGCTATCCCGCCGAAGCGCCCCGAGCGCAGAAGCTCCGCCCCCTGGCTGAGGCGGTGCATTCAGAACGTTGGAGCGCTCGTCAGTAGCCGCGGCGACGGTTGGACGCGCAGCAGTAGAGAAGACCGCGATCGTCCGAGCAACAACCCTCGTCTTCCGAGCAGCAGAGGACACGGCCTCCGCGTGAGCATGTCGTGCTGTTGGGGCCGCATGGGCCGCGGCTCGGCACGAGCGTCCCAGTCGGTGAAGGATTCGCGGCGGTCCTCGTCGTAGTCGTACGACCGTCGGTCGTGTGTGTATCCCTCGCAACAGTAGGGTCCCGACGCGTCCTCGCAGCATCCTCCGGACGGGCAGCAGATCGAGCGGCCGTCCTTGCTGCAGAAGTCGTAGTGCTCCGGACAGAGCCGCGAGAAATCGCCGAAGAGCACGCCATGCACGATGTCCCGCGGTCCCGGCGGGGCAGGACGCACGCCGCCGCGCGTCGGTCCCGTGCAGCCGGCGAGCGCTATCGCGGCAATGATCAGCATCGCCCGGGTCGTCGTCATGTCATCCCCTCTACGCCAAGGATGCTGGACCATGCTTGGGCCAGTTCACCGTGCGATCGCCACCGCGTGGTACCCGGCTACCGCCGGGTCGCGCGGCATGAACACATCGAACGTCGCACGACCGCCGAACGGATCGATCGTATGTGCGACCGGAGGTGTCGTGATGGTGCGCACCACGTTGCCGTCGGCGTCGAGGGCGTTGACGCGTACCGCGATCCTGCTCACCGGCCGATCACCGTCGTTGACGATCGTCCCGACCACCCTCTCGTCAAAGGGATGATCGCTCGGCTCGTCGTGCAGATTGATGATCGAGATGTCGACCATCCTGGGCGGCGGGAGGGCCGCTTCCTCGATGGTGGTGACCGTCTCGGTGGCGACGACAGCCTGACGCTTCGACGCGCAGGCTGAGAGGTGCGGGAACGCCACGGATACGGCGAGAAGGGCGGCGATCGACGGCGTGCCAAACAACACACTCGGATATCGCTTCTTATTGTAGTCGGTCATGACGGCAACGAGGCGCAAGGACCGTGCCAAGAGATTCGCCCACGGTGCGGTAGCCCGCTACGTCAATGGAAAGATCGCGCTGGACGTTTCTTCAAAACGGCGAAGGAGCGTCGCCTAGGTCCCACGCGTGCGACGGAGAATCTTACAGAGCACCGTGAGATCGTCGGCCGGAAGCTCCGCAATGGGGGCGGGAGGCTCCGCCAACCGCTGCATGAAACGGGCGCGAGTGTTGCGACCGCGTGCTGTCAGGCGCACCATCTTCACGCGCCGATCGTGGTTGCAGGTCGTGCGCTCGACGAGGCCGCGGGCTTCGAGCCGGTCGATGATGCCGGTCACGTTCGAAGCGTCGCAGCCGAGATGCTCGACGAGCTGTCGCATCGGCACCGTTGCCCCCGGCTCGAGGCATCGCAGCACATCACATTGGGGTTCAGAGAGCTCGAAGGTGGCGGCCACCTGCGGTAGCCGGCGCCGCTCGGTCATCAAAAGATCGAAGAGCAGCCCCCAGGCCTCGCAGGCGTCGTTCCGGTGCCCCATGGCAGCCGGAACTTACTTGATGGCCCCGATAGTTGACAATCTCAAGCATCGTTCTTACCTCAGCCGCCATGTCCACGATGCGACTGGTAGCCCTCGAAGATACCGTCGTTTTCCCCGGGATGACGGTGACGCTCCCCATCGATGTCGGCGACGAAAAGCGCGTGCTGCTGGTCCCGCGACATGGCACCGAGTACGCGAACGTCGGCACGGTCGCGGACGTGGTCGAGCGTGTCCGGCTCCCAGGTCGCGGCTTCGCGGCGGTCCTGAACGGCCTCCACCGCGGCATCGCCGGCGCGGCCCGCCCCGACGCCAACGGCGGCCTGCGTGTGGAGGTCCAGGAAGCTGCCGACGAGACGCCGTCGCGCGCCCGGATCGGCGACCTCGAGCGCGAGTATCGCGCCGTCGTCCACGAGATCCTCGAGTTGCGCGGCGCCGATGAGCGCGTCGTGCAATTCGTGCGGTCGATCTCGGAGCCGGGGGCGCTCGCCGACACCGCGGGCTACGCGCCCGACCTGACCTTTGCGCAGAAGGTGGAGCTGCTGCAGACGCTCGACGTCGTCGAGCGGTTGACGCTGGCACTCCGGTTCCAGCGCGACCGGCTCACCGAGCTGCAGATGCGCAAGCGCATCCGCGAGGACGTCGAGTCCGGCGCCCAGAAGCAGCAACGCGACTACATACTCCGCCGGCAAATGGATTCGATCCGCAAGGAGCTCGGCGAGGACGAGGGGTCGCTGGTCGAGGAGTACCGCAAGAAGATCGCGGAGGCCGGCATGCCCGAAGCGGTGCACGAGCAGGCGGAGCGCGAGCTCGGCCGGCTCGAGCGGATGGGAGAGGGCAACGCCGAGGCCTCGATGATCCGCACCTATCTCGACTGGCTGCTCGCCGTACCGTGGGCGAAGCGCTCGGAGGAGCGGCTCGATCCGGTGCACGCGCGCGAGGTCCTCGACGCCGATCATGCCGGTCTCGACGACGTCAAGAAGCGCATCACGGAGTACCTCGCGGTACGCAAGCTGCGCGCCGAGCGCGGCGTTCCCGAGGACCGGCGCTCGGGCGTGATCCTGACGCTCATCGGTCCGCCGGGCACCGGCAAGACCTCGATCGGCGAGTCGGTGGCACGCGCCACCGGCCGGAAGTTCGTCCGCATGTCGCTGGGCGGCGTGCGCGACGAAGCCGAGATCCGCGGCCACCGGCGCACCTACATCGGCGCCATGCCGGGCCGACTGGTGCGCGCGCTTCGCGACGCCGGCACCATGAATCCGGTGATCATGCTCGACGAGGTCGACAAAGTCGGCGCCGACTGGCGCGGCGATCCCTCGGCCGCGTTGCTCGAGGTGCTCGACCCGGCCCAGAACCATTCCTTCCGCGACCACTATCTCGACGTCGAGCTCGATCTGTCGCACGTCCTCTTCATCGCGACGGCGAACCTGGCCGACACGATTCCGGGCCCGCTGCTCGACCGCATGGAGGTCATCCGCTTCGACGGGTACACCGTCGAGGAGAAGCTGGCGATCGCGCGCGACTACCTCTGGCCGCGACAGGTGGAGCGCAACGGTCTCCGTCCCGAGGAGGTCGTCATCGACGACGCGCTGATCCGTCTGATCATCACCGACTACACGCGCGAGGCCGGCGTCCGCCAGCTCGAGCGTGAGCTCGGGACGCTGCTCCGGAAGGTCGCGACCGGCATCGCGGCTGCCGCGACTCAGCCACCGGTCGTCGTGGAGCCGCCGCTCGTGCGCAACGCGCTCGGCCGGCCGAAGTTCTTCCAGGAGGCCGCCAGTCGAACGGCAGTGCCCGGGGTCGCGACCGGCCTGGCCGTCACCGGCACCGGCGGCGACGTCCTCTTCGTCGAGGCCGCCGCCATGCCCGGCGGAGACGGGCTCGTGCTGACGGGCCAGCTCGGCGACGTCATGAAGGAGTCCGCGCGGATTGCGCTCACCTGGGTGCGGAGCCATGCGCGCGAGCTCGGCATCGACGAGCAGGCGTTTCGCCGCAAGGAGTTCCACGTGCACGTACCGGCGGGCGCGATTCCGAAGGACGGCCCGAGTGCCGGCGTCACGATCGCCACCGCGATCGCCTCGCTCATGACGGGTCGACCGGTGCGGCACACCGTCGGCATGACGGGCGAGGTCACGTTGCAGGGACGAGTGCTGCCGATCGGCGGCCTCAAGCAGAAGGTGCTGGCGGCGCATGCCGCCGGTCTGACCGACGTCATCCTGCCCGAACGCAACCGTGGCGACCTCGACGACGTCCCGGCGGACGTGCGCGAGCAGATGCGCTTTCACCCGGTCGCGACGGTCGACGAGGTACTGGCGGTTGCGCTCGAGCCTACGACGACGGCTGCCGCCGCCTAGTCGAGCGGCCTCTCCGACGTCCTTCGCTCTGAGTCCTTCGCTCACTCGATCTCGCCGTAGAATCGCCGGCGCGCGTCGTCGTCGTGGGGCGCCTCGGGCCCGCTCATCGCGACGTCCACGATCCGCGAGGGGTCCTGCGCGAACAGCGGCAGGGCGCGTGATCTCCGCTCGTCCGCTTCCGGTCCGATCTCCATGAAGACGTCGCGGTACCACCCGTCGGCGCGGTGGACGATCCCGTAGTGGCGGTCGTGCGCGTCGGCGTATGCATGGCCGGCCGCTTCCCAGTCGTCGTGCGCCAGAAGTGCGTCGCGCAGCACGCGGACGTCGCGCAGCGTGAGCGACATGCCCTGGCCCCAGGTCGGGTCGCTGGTCGCGGCCGCGTCGCCGACCAGCACGACGCCGGCGCGATAGGGATGGTCGACCCATGAGTCGGCTCCCTCGAACGTCGACAGGGGACCGATCGGCTTGGCGTCGGCGTAGAATTCCGCCGGCACGCCGATCTGGTGCGACAGCTCGCGGTAGCGCTCGATACGGGCAGCTCCCTGCAAGCGCTCGACACCAGAGTCCTTGTGGAAACCGAAATAGGTACGTGCCTGACGATTGCGCTGCGGAAAAATGAGCGCCGTGAGCCCGAGATGCGGTGCGACGGCATGGTAGAACTCGTCGGCGGGCGAGAGCACGCGATCGAAGAGCACGCCGGAAAAGAGCAGTTTCGGCGGGTCGTTCGTCGCGGTGAAGCCCGCCCAGCGTCGGACCAGCGATGCGCGACCGTCGGCGCCGACCACGAGCCGCGCCTCGATCTCGTACGTGCGACCGTCCTCCTCGACGGCAACCCGCGGCATGGCTCCCGGCGTCACGCCGCGGACGCGCGCTCGGCGTCGGACCGTCGCCCCGGCAGTCGCGGCGGCGGCAAGCACGAGCTCTTGCATGTGGGGGTGATAGAACGTGAACCACCCGTCTCCTTGCAGCGTCGTCGTGAAGAGGTCGCGCTTCACGATCTGCGTGCCGCCGGCGTAGATCGACCAGTAGCGCAAGCACGTGACCGCAGTGCTCGGCAAGCAGGTCGTAGAGACCGAGCGTCTTCGCCTCGGCGGCGCCCCACGCGGCCAGCGCCTCGCCGCGCACCCGATCCTTGAAGCTGGCCTCGCGTTCGAGCACCAGCACACGCGCGCCGCGCTCGGCCATCCCCTTCGCGAGTGCGGCGCCGCCGAGCCCGCCACCCACGGTTACGATGTCGTATCGCTCAGTCACGGCCTAGGTGAGTACTCTCGCCGTCGTCTGGAGACAACACTGCTGCGGGATCGCGTGCCCGGCTACTTCCCGGAGCGCGTCAAATCGTGCTCGCCGAGCGAGTGCCTACTCGTACATCGTGACTTCCCGGATTCGACGATGCATCATCCTCGAACATGAGCCGCCGTTGTCTCACCTTGCTGTCGCTCATCGCGGCAAGTGCCATCGCTCAGGGCACGGCGTCAGCGGCGATCGATCGCGCGTCCCATTGTCAGGGAAAGAAGCTCAAAGCCGTCGGCGTGGCCGCCCGCGATCTCCTCCGATGTCACACCCAGGCAGTGCTGACGGGAAGTGCCGTGAGCGGAGTCTGCGTGACTCATGCAGAAGAAAGGCTGGCGTCGGCGTTTGCCTGGGCCGACGCCAAGGGAGGCTGCCTCACGGTGGGAGACGCGCTTCAAGTCCAGAGCGGACTCGGTGCCGGTGTTGCTGGTATCGCAACGATGCTCCGTCCCGACACGTCGGCATCCGTTTGCACGAGCAACAAGTTCTTCTCGGCCGCAAGGGCCGCCGCCCGTCTGCTGAAGGCGTTCGCGAAGGAGCGCAAGAAGTCGAACGAAGGACGCTTCTCTCACGCGACAGCCGACTTTCGCCAGAACCTCCAAGAGACCTTCGCAGCGGTCGAGAACGCGTCGTCGGACTGCCGTACGCTCGGTGACGGGCGTGCCGTCGCCGAGCGCGTGCTGGCGCTGGCAGGGGACGCGACGCTGCGGCTTTGGCCGCTCGCTCGCAGTGGGCTCACGGTGAGTCCGCCGTCCGGGTTCTCCCCCGACGGCATCCTGTTTGCCCTGAGCAACGGCAATGTCCTGCAATTCAGAAACTACGGCCAGAGCCAGATGACTCCGCGCGGCGGTGCCGACATGACGATCAGTCGTTTCCCTTTGCCCGGTGGGCCCCTGTCCGAGTACGTCGAGCGCGAATCGCAGGGCCGTCAGCTTCTCTCGACTTCCTCGGTGACGGTCGGCGGTCACACCGCCACGAGGGTTTCGTATCGCGATGACTACGACGCGGGGATCAGCTTCAAGACGACGATCGTCTACGTGGCGCGAGGAAGCTCGCTTCACCGGTTCGAGCTCGCGCATGGGTGGGGAGAGTCGGCCGAAGGGAGTTTCACGACCAGCTTCGATACGCTCCTTTCCTCGGTCACGTTCGTTCCATGACGGTACGGCTATCCATCTGCGCCCTCCTCCTCGCCGCCGCGACTCCTGCCAGCGCTGGCCCGTGCGAAGGCATCACGGCGGCGGGAATAAACGCCCATCTCGCCGGCTCCGCGCTTGCCGGCCTCGGCGAGCTCTTCGTGTGCAAGGGAAAGAAGTGGGATGTCGATCCACGCCTCCTGGTCGCGATTGCAAAACACGAGACCGGACTGGGAACGCTGGGACCTTGCGCTCAGTACAACAATCCCTTCGGATGGTTCTACTGTGGAGCGGAGAGCTGTGTGCCTCCCGGTTGCACTCCGTGCGAAGACGACGACAGCGCGGACATCAGATGCCAACGGTCGCCATACGCGTGCTGGGCGAGGTCGGTGAGTCAGGTGACGAAGTTTCTACGCAGGCGCTATCTCGACGCCGGGCTCACGACGATACCGGCCATCCAGGGATACTTCTGCAAGACGAACTGCGACGCTTGGGTCGCTCGGGTCGAGGACTACATGAAGGACCTGGGTGGCGATCCGGCCGTTCTGCGTCCGAGCTGTCCGTTCCCCGCGCTCGATGACTTTGAACGTCCCGCTCTGGGATCCGGATGGACGACGGCGGACGGCGACCCTGGTGCGAGCTGCGCGATCGTCAACGGCTCGGACCTCGCGGCCACGGGTCCCGACGCGCGCTGGCTTGCGTTCTGCCACCCGAACGCGGGCGTTCCAACCACCGAACAGTACGCATGTGCGCTGGTGTCCGGAGGAGGACCGCAAAACGAGGACGACACGGGAGTCTGTGCCGGAGTCGAAGGCGAGGGCAGGGTTTGTTGCATCACGGACACTTTGAGCGGGGGATGGGCGATGTTCGCGATTCGCAGTAGTGGGTTCATCGACTTCGTCACCTGGGAAGAGTGGCCGACCATCGGTGCCGGTGAGTACATCGGCATCGAGCGCACGTCCGCGCAGACGTTCCAGTGCTCGAAATCAACCGACGGACGCACCTGGACGCCGCTGATGTCATGGAACGCACAGGGCATTCCGGATCCTGGCTACGTTGGTGCGCAGGGAGCCGTGAGCGGCAGGTTCAACCTCGAGGTCTGGGAAGGTGGAAACGGGCGCTGCCGGCGGCGATCGGCCGCCGCTGTGGATGCGAGGACGGAACGGTGGAGTTCGAGTGCAGCTGAGCGCCATCCCGTTGCGCGCCGCGCAACGCCGCCTCAGTGCCGGCGCCGGAGCTCGAGGGTGGAGCCGGTTCGATGCATGTCGAAGCGGCTGAGGAAGCTCATACCGAGCAGCCCCATCGACAGATCGGTGTCCAGTACCATCGCGTCGACGTTGTGCACCGTCAAACCGCCCACCTTGATCGTGCGCAGCGACAACCGCCATCCCATCGCGACCCCGTTCGCGGTGTGGCTCAGAGCAGGAGTCCCCCGCTGATAGTTCAGGCCGATGCGCTGCGCCTGGGCTCGCGAGATTGCCACCGACGTCGCGCCGGTATCGACCATGAAGGGCAGGGACGTTCCGTTGATGGTCGCGTTCGTGAAGTAGTGCCCGCCAGGGCCGGCACGCAACGTCACGCTGCCGGTCTGATCCGCCGACCCCCGCGCAGTCGAGAGGGAGAGCGTCTTCGTGATTCCGCCCATGCGCAAGACCGCACTGCGCTGGCTCACCTTCACCACCGTGATTCCCCTTGCGGTCTCTCCTTCCGCGATCGTCATCGGCTGGCTTCCCGCGATCACGACATCGACGCTCCGACCCGGCGTGATCGAAACGACCTGCACGTCATCCACCCAGGAACGCGAACGCGATTTGGATGGACGGGCCAGCGAGAGCGTGGGGAGAAGGAGGGTCACGGCGACAGCGCACATCGCCACGCGACCGGCCGGTGCCATGCGGAGCTTCAGCACGCGCGGAGAGTACGGCGAGCGCGCCAGCGCGTCAAGGCGAATCCGACGCGCCTTGACGATCCTCACGCTCCGCGTATACGGCTCCGCCTAGAGGAGCCCGGATCATGACTGAGGCGAAAGAGCAGATCCTCGAGCCCGATCTCCCGATCGTCGATCCGCATCATCATCTGTGGGATCGTCCGACGGAGCTGCTGAAGAACCTGCCGCCATCCGATCACGGTTTCATGGACATCATCCGCCACGTCGGGCGCTACCTGTTCGACGAGCTGCTTGCCGACCTGAACAGCGGCCACAAGGTGCGCGGCACCGTCTATCTGGAATGCGGCTCCATGTACCGCGCCGACGGACCCGAGGCGTTGCGTCCCGTCGGTGAGACCGAGTTCGTGAATGGCGTCGCCGCGATGACGGCGAGCGGTCTCTACGGCGACGTGCGCGCCTGCGCGGGGATCGTCGGTCATGTCGATCTGCGGCTGGGGGCCGAGGTCGAGGACGTGCTCCGCGCGCACATCTCGGCGGGGCAGGGGCGCTTCCGCGGCATCCGTCAGAGCGCGGCGTACGACGACGATCCCAACGTGCTCGGTCCGCTCGCGGGCCGCGTACCGGCGGGGCTCTATCGCGACGCGAAGTTCCGTGCAGGGCTTTGCGTTGCTGCACGAGCACGGACTGTCCTTCGACACGTGGCTGCTGGAGCCGCAGCTACCCGACCTCATCGATCTCGCGCGCGCCTTCCCGGAGACGACCATCGTCCTCGACCACGTCGGTACGCCGCTCGGCGTCGGCGTCTACGAGGGGAAGCGCGAGGAGCGCTTTCCCATCTGGCGCGCCAACATCGAGACGCTCGCCCGCTGCAAGAACGTGGTGGTGAAGCTCGGCGGCCTCGCCATGCCCTTTGCGGCGTTCCCGTGGTCGTACACCAATCGCCCGCGATCGTCCGAAGAGTTGGCCAGCGCATGGAAGCCGTACATCGACACCTGCATCCAGGCGTTCGGTCCCGAGCGCGCCATGTTCGAGAGCAACTTCCCCGTCGACGGCTACACCTGCGGCTACGACGTCTTGTGGAACGCTCTGAAGCGAACCGCGTCCGGATACTCCGCCGGGGAGAAGGCGGCGATGTTCAGCGGTACGGCCACGCGCGTGTATCGGTTGAGCTGACCTAGGCTTGCATCAGGCACGCGCTCCCGTAGAGATCGCTGAGCACGGTACACTCCACGGAGGCACCATGGCAGACGAGGTCTGCGTGGTCGCGGGCGTCGGCCCCGGCAACGGCACCGCATTCACGCGCAAGTTCGCTCGGGAGGGTTACCGGGTGGCGATGCTGGCCCGCAGCAAGGACCGCCTCACCGCCCTCGAGAGCGAGATCCCGGGAACCAAGGGCTACGCGGTCGACATCGGTGACGCCGCCGCGGTCAAGGAGACCTTCGCGAAGATCCGCGCCGACCTCGGGCCGGTGGACGTGCTCATCCACAACGCCGCCGCCGGCGCGTTCACCTCGTTCATGGAGACGCCGCCCGAGATGCTCGAGCTGACGCTGCGCACGAACACCATCTCGCTGCTCCTGCTCGGCCAGGAGGCGGCGCGCGACATGCTCGCGCGCGGGACGAGGCAGCGATCGTGGTCATCGGCAACACGTCCGCCTGGCGCGGGGTCGCCAACTACGCGGCGTTCGCGCCGAGCAAGGCGGCGCAGCGGATCCTGGCGCAGTCGATGGCCCGCAGCCTCGGCCCGCAAGGCGTGCACGTCGCGTACGTCGTCATCGATGCCGTCATCGACGTCCCGTGGGCGCGCTCGGTCTTCAAGGACAAGCCCGACGAGTACTTCTGCCAGCCGGAAGCGATCGCCGAGACGGTCTTCCACCTGACGCGACAGGATCGATCGGCGTGGAGCTTCGAGGTGGACCTGCGGCCGTTCGGCGAGAAGTGGTAGCGTGACTACGCGAGGTTGCGGATGGCGTAGTGTGGCGCAGGGGCCGCCGCGATCGCCGCGAGCCGTGCCCGTATCGGCCGTAGCGTCCGATCGAAGGGGTTGAGCACCAGGCCCAGGCATTCGAGGGTGATGGTGCCGAGAAGCGCGTCGTCGCCCGGCTCGCCGAGTACCACCGGGCTCGGCGCGCGGACCCCGGCGTAGGTGAAGAAGCAGTGCGACACGGCACGCTCGATCACCGTTCCGTCGGCGAGTGTGAACTCCATGTGGCGCGTCGGGGTGAGTCCGAGCGCGCGCCAGACCTCCTGCGGCAGGACCGAGTAGAACGCCCCGCTGTCGACGAGGAAGCGGACGTTCCGTCCCGGTTCGCCATCGCGGTCGATGTCGACCTGCACGTAGACCATTCCCACGTGCCACTTCTGTATCAGCGGACCTCGAAGAGCAACCCGTACGCGTATCCCAGCGGGCGACGCTCTCGGCGGGTCGCCGCGTGCATCACGCGCGCGCTACGCGAGCCAGTCGGGGGTCGGGAGTCCCTTCTCTCGCAGGAAAGCCGGGTTCCAGAGCTTCGACTGATAGCGCGTCCCATAGTCCGCGAGGATCGTCACGATCGTGTGGCCGGGACCCAGATCCCGCGCCATGCGGATCGCTCCGGCGATGTTGATGCCGCTCGACCCGCCGAGGCAGAGCCCTTCCGTCTTCAACAGATCGAAGAGGATGGGCAGGGCTTCGTGGTCGGTGATCTGATACGCGTCGTCGAGACGCAGGCCCTCGAGATTGCCCGTGATCCGTCCCTGGCCGATGCCTTCGGTGATCGAGCTCCCCTCGCTCTCGAGCTTGCCGTGCTTGAAGTAGTTGTACATCGCGGCTCCCGTCGGGTCGGCGCAGGCGATCACGGCCTCCGGCCGCTTCTCCTTCAGGAAGGCGCCCACGCCGGCGATCGTGCCGCCGGTGCCGATGGCGCAGACGAAGCCGTCGACCCGTCCATCGGTCTGCGCCCAGATCTCCGGCCCGGTGGTCCGGTAGTGACCGTCGCGGTTGGCGAGATTGTCCCATTGGTTGGCGTAGATCACGCCCTTGGGCTCCGACGTTGCCAGCTCCTCGGCCAGACGCCCGGCGACCCGGACGTAGTTGTTCGGGTTCGCGTACGGGACGGCAGGCACCTCACGCAGCTCGGCGCCGCAGAGACGGAGCAGATCCTTCTTCTCCTGGCTCTGCGTCTCGGGGATGACGATCACGGTGCGGTAGCCGCGCGCGTTGCCGACCAGCGCGAGTCCGATGCCGGTATTGCCGGCGGTCCCCTCGACGACGACGCCGCCCGGTCCGAGGACTCCTCGCCGTTCGGCGTCGAGGATGATGTAGAGCGCCGCCCGGTCCTTCACCGAGCCGCCGGGATTCAGGAACTCGGCCTTGCCGAGAATGGTGCAGCCCGTCTCCTCGGAGGCTCTGCGCGAGCTTGATGAGCGGGGTGTTGCCGATGCTGCCGCAGAACCCGTCGCGTACATCCATATCCCGTGTCTATCACACGGGTTCGATCGGAGGAGAAGGAAGCCCGGGGACTCGCCTCGGGGCCTTCGCCCGCTCAATCGGGATCGAGCTCCGGCGCGAGATCATCAGGACCGAGCCAGGGCTGGTCGTCGGCCTCGTCGCGATCGTCGGTCTCGGGAGGTGCGATCGATTCGGTCAGAAAGATACCGTCCCTTCGACGAATCCGTAGGTGAGGTCGTGGTCGCGCGCGAAGCCGTTGCGGACCACGCCCTGACCGAAGGCGTGGCCGCAATAGGCCTGGAGCTCGAGGTTGCGCGTTCAGCGTGTAGGTGAGCGTCAGCTCGACGACGTACGCGGTCTCGTGCGCGCCGCCGGCCGCCGAGCCGCCGTAGCCGAAGAAGTCGCGCTTGGTCGCGCCGCCGCCGAAGTAGAGCAGGTCGCGGCCCTCCGTGACCCGCAGCCAGTGGAAGTCGAGGCGGGTGCCGAGCGCGGCGAGCGGCCGCATCAGTCAGCTGCACCATGACGTCCTGGTTGTTCATGAGATTGTAGAACGGGCGTGTAGGCGTAGATGCGCGACGTCGGAAGGAGCTGAAAGAACGTGTCGTGATCGCCGTCGGCGGGATCGTCGTCGCCCGAGCTGCGGAAGACGCCGACACGGAGCCACGGCTTTCCCGGAGCGTCCGGTAGTCGATAGCCGGCCTCGAGGGCGAACGCCCAGCTCTGGTGGTCGAGCGACTGCCAGTCGCCGACCTGGCCGGCGGTCCACAGCATGGTATCGATCAGGCCGGGGCCGAGGGCATGCGACGTGCACGAAGTCGGCGCCGATGGTCTCGAGCGTGAGATCGTCGTGATCGGCCTGTCGTGCCGGCGCCGGACGGTTGTCGAGCACCACGACGTCACCGTCGCCGGGTCTGCCGATCGTGGTAGTGGATCCAGAACAGTCGCGCCTCGGTGTTGGGCAGGCGCTCGGTGGTCCTTCATCATGACCGACAGGCCGCCGAGATCGATGCCCATGTGACGGCCGGCGCTGATCTCGAATCCGCCCGAGGTCGGAATCAGATAGAAGCCGGTGAGATTCAGCGCCTTGCCGTCGAGCGCCACGCGCGCGCCGTCGTAGCTCCGGCCGACGTGCGTGAAGTCGAACGGTCCGATGAGGCGCTCGGAGATGCGGTTCTTGCGGATCCACTCGAGGCTCGGGTGCTTCGAGATCGGCCTCCTGGCCGTCGAGATAGCGGAAGCGTCCGCCCTGCAGGCTCAAGCGCCAGTCGTCGCGCGTGACCTCGCCCTGTAGCCATCCTTGCCGCAGCCATCCCTGTTCCTGAAAACCGCTATTGGTGTTGAGCCGATAGGTTCCACCGACGCCGGCGCCGTTCTCGGGCACGCCCTCGAGGACGGTGTGCTGGTACTGCAGAAATCCGCTGAGCCCGCGCCACTTGGCGCCGAAGCCGATCTGGGTGCGGTTGCCCAGGTACGAGTAGTCGCTGTTGTCGGCCGGCGGCCCGTTGTCGAACCAATCGACGAACTCGCCGCGCAGGCGATTGCTCGCGGTCAGGGTGAACGTCGAGCCGTCCGGTCCCGTCGCGGTCAGCGGCGCGATCTCCGGAGGCGCGGCGTTGGAGGTGCGCGCCAGCACGATCAGCAGCGTGACCATCAGCAGCGTCGCGAGTGCGATGGCGAGGTCGCGTCTCAACGGACGGTGCCTCCATGGGCGTCCGGTTCCCGGCTTCTCTCCTGCTCCGCGAGAAATCCGAGCAGACGCTCGCGCAGCTCGTAGTACTGCGGCTGTTCGAGCACGCGCCCGCGGTGGCGCGGCCGCTCGAACGGAATCTCGAGACTGTCGCCGACACGGGCGCGCGGCCCGTTCGTCATCATCACGATGCGGTCGGCGAGCAGCAGCGCCTCGTCGACGTCGTGGGTCACCATGACCACCGTACGGCGATCCTCCTCCCAGAGCCGCAGCAGCTCGTCCTGCAGGTCCATGCGCGTGAAGGCGTCGAGGAGGCTGAACGGCTCGTCGAGCAGCAGTACCCGCGGCTCGAGCGCGAACGCGCGCGCGATCCCGACGCGCTGCTGCATGCCGGCCGACAGCTCGCGCGGGCCGGCGGTCGGCGGCGTCGGCGAGACCGACGCGCGCCAGCGCCGCGTCGGCGAGGCGCCGGCGCTCGCCGCGCGTCGCGTCGGGCCGCGCCTGATCGACGGCGAGCGAGCACGTTCTGGCGTGCCGTCAGCCACGGCAGGAGAGCCGGCGACTGGAAGACGACGCCGCGGTCGAGGCCCGGGCCCGTCGACCTCGCGCCCGCCGAGGATGACGCCGCCGCTCGACGGCGGCATCAGCCCCATCGCGATCGACAGCACGGTCGACTTGCCGCAGCCCGAGTGGCCGATCAGGCAGACGAACTCGCCCTCCGCGACGCGCAGATCGAAGTCCTCCACGACGACGGCGGTCGCGCCGCGCGCGGTTGCGAACGCCTTCGCGAGTCGCGAGAACTCGAGGAACCGATCGTCGCTGGCTGCAGTGTTCATGTCGTGTCCCTGCTCAGCCCGCCGCGCGGCTGCGGCCCGCCGCCAGCCGCTCGAGGATCGCGCGCCGGACGCGCCGGTACTCGACGTGCCCGGTTGAGCGCGCTGCGCGTGCGTGGCCGCGGCAGATCGACCGGGATGCCGGGCGCCGAGCGCGTGCGCCGCCGTCCGGCACCGGCACGAGGACGTGGATCCGGTCGGCGAGCAGGCATGCCTCGTCGATGTCGTTGGTGATGAGCAGCATGGTGCGGCGATCGCTCGCTCCAGATGCGCGCGAGCTCGCCCTGCAGGGTGGCGCGGGTGAGCGCGTCGAGGGCGCTGAAGGGCTCGTCGAGCAGGAGGATGCGGGGCTCGACGGCGAGCCCGCGCGCCACGCGCGACGCGCTGCCGCATGCCGCCCGAGAGCTCGGCCGGCCGCTTCTCCATCGCGTCCCCGAGTCCGACCAGGCGCACCCAGTGCTCGGCGCGCGCGCGGCGCGCGAGCGGCGACCAGTCCGGCCGCGCCGCGTCGACGGCGAGCTGGACGTTCTCGAGCGTCGTCAGCCACGGCAGCAGCGAGTAGCTCTGGAAGACGACGCCGCGGTCCGGTCCGGGCCCGCGCACCGGCGCGCCCTCGAGCAGGATCTCGCCGCCGTCCGCGGGCAGCAGGCCGGCGATCATCGACACCAGCGTCGTCTTCCCCGATCCCGACGCGCCGATGATGGCGACGAACTCGCCTTCGTCGATCGCGAGATCGACACCCGCGCAGCACCGGCGCCGGGCCGCGTCTTCCCGTGAACCCTTTGCGAACGCCGCGCAGCTCGAGAAAGGCCGCCATGGCGTCAAAGCCCCCGCACGCGCGCTTCGACCACGCCCATCAGGCGGTCGAGCGCGAAGCCGATGAGCCCGATCGTCACGATCGAGAGCAGGATGTGCGAGTAGACGAGGCTGTTGTACTCCTGCCAGAGGAAGCCGCCGATGCCGGGCGCGCCGGTCAGCATCTCGGAGGCGACGATCACCAGCCACGCGAGGCCGAGCGAGAGCCGGTAGCCGGTGAAGACGTAGGGCAGCGTCGCCGGGATCGATGATCTTGCGCAGCATGGTGGCGTGCGACAGCCGCAGCACGCGGCCGACGTTCAGGTAGCTCGGGACTGATCGAGCGCACGCCGACGGCGGTGTTCACGACCGTCGGCCACATCGCGCAGAGCGCGATGGTGAAGAGCGCCGCCGGCTCGGAGCGCTGGAAGATGATGAGGCCGAGCGGCAGCCAGGCGAGCGGCGAGATCGGACGCATCACCTGGATCACCGGGTCGAAGGCACGGCGGAAGGCCGGCGAGAGCCCGAGCAGGAAGCCGAGCGGCGTGCCGATCGCGATCGCCAGGCCGAAGCCCTTGCTGACCCGCCAGCAGGCTCAGCAGCGCGAAGCGCCCGATGCCCTGGTTCATCTCGCCGTCCTTGAAGAACGGCCGGAGCACGTAGGGCTGCGACTCCTGCCAGGTGCGCCACGGCGACGGCAGGTCGGGAGCCACGTGTCGCGACAGCATCGTCCAGACCGCGAGCACGGTGGCGATGCCCGACGAACGGCAGCAGCATGGTGAACAGGTTGGTCGCGTCTCGTCATCGATCTCCTCCTCCTCAAGCCACGATGTTGTTGACGGCGAAGCCCGGGCGTAGCGCTCGGGCTCCGCCGGATCGAAGGCGACGCCGTCGAAGAGCGTCTCGGTCTTGATGTCCGCGGCGGGCGCGGCGATGCCGAGCTCCTTCGCGACCGCGCGAAAGAGGTCGGGCCGGTTCACCTGGTCGACGACGCCGCGGTAGTCGACGTCGGCACCGACCATGCCCCAGCGCCGGAACTGCGGTCAGCCACCAGAGGCCGTGCGACTTCCAGGGAAAGTTCGTGTCGCGATCGAAGAAGGTCATGTAGTGCGGATCCTGCTCCTTGCGCCCGTCGCCGTAGTCGTACTGGCCGAGCATGCGCCCGAGAATGACCTCCTTCTGGGTGTTGATGTACTGCGGCCGGCTCACCACCTCGGCGACGTGCGGGCGGTTCTCGAGCTTGTCGATGTACTGGCCCGCCTCGATCACGGCGCGCATCACCGCCTGCACGGTGCGCGGGTTCTTGTCGGCGAACTCCGCCGTGAAGGCCAGCACCTTCTCGGGATGGTCCTTCCAGATCTGCTGCGTGGTGGTCGCGGTGAAGCCGATGCCGTCGGCGATGGCGCGCGCGTTCCACGGCTCGCCGACGCAGAAGCCGTCCATCTTCCCGACCTTCATGTTGGCGACCATCTGCGGCGGCGGGATGGTGATCAGCGTGACGTCCTTGTCGGGGTTGATGCCGCCGGCGCCGAGCCAGTAGCGCATCCACATCGCGTGCGTGCCCGGCGGGAACGTCATGGCGAAGGTCAGCGGCTGCCCGGCGGCTTTCGCGGCGTCGGCCAGCGGCTTCAGATCCTTCGGCGTCTTCACGCCCTTGTCGAGCAGCGCCTTCGTCAGCGTGATCGCCTGGCCGTTGCGGTTGAGGCAGAGCGGCGATCACCATCGGCTTCTTCGGCGAGCCGAGCAGTCCGAGCGTGGAGGCGTAGGGCATCCCGTAGAGCATGTGGGTCGCCTGGTTCTCGCCGAGCGTCAGCTTGTCGCGGATCACCGCCCACGACGCCTCCTTCGAGACCGTCGAGTGGATGCCGTACTTGGCGAAGAGCCCGAGCTCGTGCGCCATCACGATCGACGAGCAGTCGGTGAGCGCGATGATGCCGAGGCGCACCTCGGGCGCTTCGGGTCCGTCGTCGGCCCACACCCTCCCGACCCAGCCCCGCGGCATGCCGGCGAGCAGCAGCGCCGCCGCCGAGCCGCCGAGAAATCGGCGGCGGGTCAACGTCGTGCGTTCGTGTCGGCTCATCGTCCCAATCCTCCTCATCCGGTGGTGATGGTGACCGGTGTCAGTCCTGTGCGCGGTGGTCCGAACAGCACCCGCCCCGTGCGCGCGTCGAAGGCGGCCTGATGGCATGGACACTCGAAGCGCTCGCGTGCCGCCGCCCACACCACCGGGCAGCCGAGATGTGGACAGCGGCGGTCGAAGGCCCTGACGGTGCCGTCGGCGAGGCGTACGGCGAGGGTCTCGCCGTCGGGACGCGGCAGCACGCGGGCCGCGCCTGCTGCGAGGTCGCGGACGGCATCGGGCGCGAGCGACGGCGGCGCGCCGCCACCCGGCCGCTCAGGCGACGCGCGAGCCATTCGCCGCCGGTCACCAGCGCCAGGGCTGCCGCTGCGGCGCCGAGAAAGCGGCGGCGATCGAGAAGGCGCTCGTCGTTCAGCCCCGGCGGGAATGTCGCGCGATCGAGCTCTAGGGAACCTCGCACAAGGCCTCCTCCAGATGATGCTCGGCCGGCGAGCGGACCGGCGCCCGATCGGGCCTGACGAGAATGGTGTCGACGGCGAGCGGCACCATGAGATGGTTGCGGGTCTGGACAGGCCTCGTCGCCGAAGACGAAGCGACTCTGCGGTCGGGCGCGGCGAAGATCCTCCACCTCCTCGGCGGTGCCGTAGAAGAGGGCTCCCGACGGGCAGACCGTCGCGCACATCGGCTTCGCGCCGACCGCGGTGCGGTCGTAACAGAGGTCGCACTTCCGCATCAGGGCTTGCGCTTCGAAGATCTTCGGCACGCCGAACGGACAGGCAACCGCGCAGTTGCCGCAGCCGATGCAGCGCTCCGGGAGCGCCGAGAGCACGACGCCCTCGGCGTCGATCTTGATCGCGTCGGCCGGGCAGACCGCCACGCAGGCGGGCTCGGCGCAGTGCATGCAGACGGTCGGTGCCGTCTGGACGGACGCCGGGCGCTCGAGCCAGTCGAGGTGGATCATCGAGTGACCGTCGTGACCGGGACATTCGCTGCACGCCTCGACGCACGCCTGGCAGCCGATGCAGCGGCTCGGGTCGATGAAGAGAGCGCCGATCATGTGGTCGTACCCAGCGGCGGGAGGGCGCCGGGAGCTTCTCGATCCGCACCGCCGCCACCTTGAACTCGGGGATCCCGGCGACCGGATCGTAGGCGCGTACCGTCAGACGGTTCGCCGAGCGCCGGCCCGGCCAGTGGTAGGGGATGAAGATGGTGTCCGGACGGATGGTCGCGACCACGTGGGCCGCGAGGTCGAGATGTCCGCGCCGACTCACGACCCGCACGCGCTCGCCGTCGCGCACCCCGAGCCGCGCGGCCAGGCGCGGATGCATCTCGACCTGCGGTTCCGGGGCGAGATCGACGAGCGGACCGATGCGACGCGTCTGCGTGCCGCTCAAGAACTGCGACACCACCCGCCCGGTGGTGAGGATGATCGGATACGCCTCGTCGACGTCCTCCGCCGGCGGCCGGTAGCGGACGGCGTGAAAGCGGGCGCGTCCGTCGGGGTGATGGAAGCGGCCGCCCTCGAAAAGCCGCGGGGTTCCCGGGTGCGCCTCGTCGGGGCACGGCCAGAACACGCCCATCTGCCGGTCGATCTTCTCCCAGGTGATGCCGGAGTAGTCGGCGACGGCGCCGCGCGAGGCGCGGCGGAGCTCCTCGAACACGTCGCGCGGCGACTGAAAGTCGAAGAGCTCGCCGGCCCCGAAGCGCCGCGCCAGCTCGCAGATGATCTGCCAGTCGCGGCGCGCCTCGCCCGGCGGCGCCACCGCCTCGCGGATGCGGATGACGCGTCCTTCGGTGCTGGTGACGGTGCCTTCGTCCTCCTCGTGGAGCGACCCGGGGAGCACCAGGTCGGCGTGGCGGGCGCTTTCGGAGAGGAAGAAGTCGATGGCGACGTAGAAGTCGAGACGCTCGAGCGCCTCGCGGGTGAACGCCGCGTCGGGCAGCGAGACGATCGGATTGATGCACAGCGAGATCAAGCCGCGGATCTCGCCGCGGTGGATCATCTCGACGATCTCGGGGGCGGTCGCGCCCTTGTGCGGGATCGTCGTCTCGGGAACGCCCCACGCCGCGGCGACCGCGGCGCGATGGGTCGGGTTTTCGATGTCCCGCGCCCCCGGAAGCTGATTGCAACGCTGGCCGTGCTCGCGGCCGCCCTGACCGTTGCCCTGGCCGGTGATGGTGGCGTAGCCGCAGCCCGGCCGTCCGATCTTGCCGGTCGCCAGCACGAGGTTGATGCAGGCGAGGACGTTGTCGACCCCCTTGGTGTGATGCTCGATGCCGCGCGCGTGCAGCAGCATGGTGCGCGGCGCGGCGGTCCAGAGCGCCGCCGCTTCGCGGATGCGACGGGCGGGGATCCCCACCTCGCGCTCGACGGCTTCCGGCGCGTACTCGCGCACCGCGGCCGCGACGGCGTCGAATCCCTCCGTGTGCGCGGCGACGAACTCGTGATCCACGCCGCCCAGGCGGATGACCTCGTGCAGGATCGCGTTCAGCAGCATCAGATCGCGGCCCGGCCGGACCGGAAGATAGAGATCGGCGGTGCGGGCGATCGGCGTGAGACGAGGGTCGACGACGATCAGGCGAGCGCCCCGGTCGCGCGCACGCCAGATGTAGTCGGTGGTGATCGGGCTGCACTCGGAGACGTTCGAGCCCAGCACCAGCACGAGGTCGGTCGCGGCGATGTCGGCCCACGGATTCGCGGCCCGGTCGATGCCGAACGCTTTGAGGTTCGCGGCGCCGGCGGCGACCATGCAGAGGCGGCCGTTGTAGTCGATGTGACGTGTGCCGACGGCGAGGCGCGCGAACTTCCCCATGAGATACGCCTTCTCGTTGGTGAGCGACGCGCCCGATAGGACCGCGACGGCGTCCTTGCCGTGGTGCGCCTGGATACGGCGCACCCGCTCGACCACCTGGTCGAGCGCTTCGTCCCACGGCAGCGGGGCGAAGCCATTCCCGCTGCGCGCCAATGGCCGCAGCAGGCGATCGGGGTGATTGTTCTGGAGATAGCGCTTGATGCCTTTCGGACAGAGCTTGCCGCCGTTGAACGGGAACTCGTCCCACGGCTCGACGCCGACGACGCGCTCGTCCTTGACGAGCAGCTGGACGCCGCATTGCTGGCCGCAGAAGCAGCAGTGTGTCTTGACGGCGCGATCGGGCTTGCCGCGTGCGGCGAAGCCACCCGGCGGCTCCCACGCCAGGTGCGGGCCGAAGGTGGCGATGAGCGACTCTTCGCTGGCGGGCAAACGCGCCATGGTCAGGCGGCCTCACCCGGGACATAGGGACGAGTCTCCGCGACTTCGGGATGAAACCGGGCGCCGATCAGGTGCGCTTGAGCGGCGGCGAGCAGGCGGCGTCGGCAGGCGGGACAATGGCGCTGGTGGTCGGCGAAGCCCGCCCCGCGCGCGGCAAGCAGCTTCTCGACCGCCGCGAGCTGCGCCGCGGGCGCCAGCACCGCCGCGCACCCGACGCAGGTGGCACGCGCGGCGTCGCGCGCATGCATGAGGCGCACACCGAGCTGCAAAGGACGGATCAGCACGTGCCCGAGCTTCGAGAACGGCAGGGCGATGAGCAGCACCACCACGGCGAGCTCGTGGACGACTGACGCGACGGCGAAGAGCGTCGGGCTGGTGCGGCTCGCCGGCAGCGCCAGGCCCGAGAGCGCTACGAAGAGCAGGAGAAGGAGCGGCCACGTCTGGGCGCGCTCGGTCACGCCCGGGAGCGCACGTGCGCGCAGGCGGACGGCGAGGAAGTAGGTCGCCCCGAACGTCACCGCGATCGCGGCGAGGGCGAGCGCGTGGAACACCAGAAACGCCGCGGCGCCGTCGAGGGCGAAGCGGCCCGAGCGTCACGCCGAGGACGACGGGTCGGTAGTGGTCCTGGCTCTCGGCGACGAACCGCACCCACCCGAAGACCAGCGGCACGGTGATCGCGAAGCTCGCGAGCGTACCGAGCGAGAGCATGAGATGCGCGATCCATCGCAGCCGCGAGCGGCGCGCGACGAAGCGCTGCGCGCCGAGGTCGCCGCCGGCCGAGCCGATCAGCGTCGCGAGCCGGCGCGGATCGCGAAACGCGGCGGCGATCGCGCGGCCGTAGATCGCCGACGGCGGGCGCCGCCAGAAGGCGCTCGCTCGCCAGGTGGTGGCGACGGCGGCGACGATCGTGGCGGCGAGATAGCCGAGCAACGCCGGGTCGAGATCCCGTCCGCCCCGCGAGCCCAGCCACACGACGACGAGGAGAAGCGCTGCCACGAGAGCGGCATCGCGCAGCGGACGCAGGCTCATCCGCGAGCGCACGCGCTCTCCTCGGCGGTCTGCCGGTCCGCCGCGACCACGGACTCGGCTTCCGGAAGCTTCACCCACACCCCGTCGCCTCGAACCTCGACCGGATAGGTGCGGATGCAGTAGCGCGCATCCGAGAGCCCTTCGCCGGTCACCAGGGAGAATGTCTTCTTGTGGAGCGGGCAGGCGACCTTCGGCGTCCCGTCCTGCGTGCCCAGCAGTCCGCGGCCGAGCACGTCGTCCTTGCGGTGCGGGCAGGTGGCTTGCGCCGCCCACCACTCGCCTCGCGACGCGAAATGATAGACGGCGATGCGCAACGTGCCGTGCGCGATCGTGATGCCACCGTCGCACGGCACCTCGTCGACGCGTGCCGCGTACACCCAGCGACTCCCGATTCCTTCGGCCGCCGGACGCGGCGGCAGCGGGGTCTCGTCCGGCCAGTCGGACGGACGCTTCTGCCCGCGCTCGCGCACGAACCCACCGCCCGCCGGATCGGTGTTCGCGAGCTCACGGAACTGGCGGCGACGGACGGGGTCGCGCACCACCGCCGCCCACTCGCAAGCGTAGCTGTCGACGAGCTGCGCCATGTCGCGCTCGAGCTGACCACAGATGCCGAGCGCGTCGTCGACGATCACGCGGCGCAGGTAGTCGATACCGCCGTCCATGCGCTCGAGCCAGCGCGCCGTCCGCTCGAGCGGATTCGCGGTGTGGATGTAGTACATCAGGAAGCGGTCGGTCAGGCGGACGAGCGTCGTCCTCGTCGACGTCGGCGACCAGGAGATCGGCGTGACGCGGCTGCGAGCCGCCGTTCCCGCACACGTACAGATTCCAGCCTTTCTCGGTCGCGATGACGCCGAAGTCCTTGCTTTGCGCTTCGGCGCACTCGCGGATGCAGCCGGAGACGGCGGACTTGAGCTTGTGCGGCGCGCGGATGCCGCGGTAGCGCTCCTCGAGCCGGATGGCGAGCGCCGTCGAGTCCTGCACGCCGTAGCGACACCAGGTCGAGCCGATGCAGCTCTTCACCGTCCGCATCGCCTTGCCGTAGGCGTGTCCGCTCTCGAAGCCGGCGTCGACGAGGGCCTCCCAGATGTCGGGTAGCTGATCGACGCGCGCGCCGAGCAGGTCGATGCGCTGGCCGCCCGTGATCTTGCAGTAGAGATCGAAGCGGCGAGCGATCTCGCCGATGCACGATGAGCTTTTCGGGGGTGATCTCGCCGCCCGGAATGCGCGGAATGACCGAGTACGTCCCACCGCGCTGGATGTTGGCGAGGAAGCGGTCGTTGGTGTCCTGGATGGTGGCCTGGTTCAGCACGAAGTCGTTCCAGGTGCTGGCGAGGATCGAGGCCACGGCCGGACGGCACACCTCACACCCGGCGCCGCGGCCGTGGCTCGCGAGCAGGTCGTCGAAGCGCCCGATCCGCCCGAGCTTCACGATCTGGAAGAGCTCCTGGCGGGTGTAGGGAAAGTGCTCGCAGAGCGTGCGCGTGACGGCGCGGCCCGCCTTGGCGAGCTCGGCCTCCAGCAGGCTCGCGAGCAGCGGCACGCAGCCGCCGCACCCCGTGCCGGCGCGCGTACACGACTTGATACCGGCAACCGACGACGAGCTCGCCGCTCCGCAACGGCGCGACAGATGGCGCCGCGGCTCACGTTGTTGCAGGCGCAGACCTGGGCATCATCGGCGAGCGCGGCGATGCCGCCGGCTCCATTGCCGGCGCTCGCGCCCAGCAGCAACTCGTGCGGGCGTTCCGGCACGCGTGTGCCGCGCCGGCAGGCGTCCAGCAGCGCGGTATACGGCGTCGCGTCGCCGACCAGGACCCCGCCGAGCAAGCGGCGTGCCGTCGGCGTTGAGGACGAGCTTCTGATAGACGCCGCGCACCCGGTCCTCGATGACGAGGCGCTGCGCGTGGCTGCCGGCGGTCTCGTCGGCGAAGGCGTCGCCGAAGGTCGCCACGTCGATGCCGAGGAGCTTGAGCTTGGTGGACAGGTCGGCCCCGGTGAACGTCGCCTCGCCGCCGCACAAGCGCTCCGCGAGCGCGTCGGCCATCGCGTAGCCCGGTCCGACGAGACCGTAGATCGTACCGTTCGCGAGCGCGCATTCGCCGATGGCGAAGACGTCGGGGTCGCTGGTCGCGAGGCGCGGATCGACGACGATGCCGCCGCGCTCGCCGACCGCAAGGCCGCTCGCGCGCGCCAGCTCGTCGCGCGGCCGGATTCCCGCGGAGATGACGACCATGTCGACGGCAAGCGGCTCCGGTCCTTGAGCGCGAGCGCCTGCACCACGCCGTCGCCGCGGAGGCCTCGGTCTGCGCGCCGAGGTGGACGTGAACGCCGAGCCGCTCGATGGCGCGCCGCAGGACCTCGCCGCCGGCGGCGTCGACCTGACGCGGCATGAGGCGCGGCGCGACCTCGACGACGTGGGTCTCGAGGCCGAGATCGCGCACCGCCTTGGCGGCCTCGAGCCCGAGCAGTCCGCCGCCGATGACGGCCGCGCGGCGCGCGCCCGCCGCCCAGGCGCGGATCGCGTCGAGATCCTCGATCGTGCGATAGACGAACACGCCGGGAAGCGCCGTGCCCGGGATCGGCGGCACGAACGGCGCTGATCCGGTCGCGAGGACGAGCACGTCGTAGTCGACGCGCGGCTGCGCGCCGACGACGCACGTCGCGTGTGGCGTGGTCGATCGTCGACGACGCGCTCGCCGAGCTGGAGAGTGATGTCGCGCTCCGTGTACCACGACGCATCCGCGAGCAGCAGATCGTCGGCGCTGCGGCCGCCGAACAGCTCGCTCAGGTGCACGCGGTCGTACGCGGGTCGCGGCTCCTCGCCGAAGACGACGACGCTCCAGCGCGCGCTCGCGTCGAGCTCCACGAGTCGCTCGCACAGTCGATGCGCCACCATGCCGTTTCCCACCACCACCACCGTCTGCCGTCGCTCTCATTCACTCTCCTCAGGCATCGCGCTTGCTTCTGTCTCTGATCGTCGAGCGGCGATGGATCGTGCGTCGACACGTCGGAACGGATTGTGCAACGCTGATGCCATCCCGATGAGAAGAGGACGACGACGCGAGGCCGCCGACGCGACGCACGGATGCAGCATCCGCGAGCACTGCTGCCCGCTCGGCGGGCACGACGGCGGATCGCGATGCGCGATCGCTGCGATCGGCGCGAGGTGATGCGGGATGATCGAGACCAAGCAATTGCAGATCTTCAAGACCATCGTGGACGTCGGCAGCTTCACGGGCGCCGGCGAAGCAGCTCGGCCTCAGTCAGTCGGCGATCAGTCAGCACATGCGCGCGCTCGAGGAAGAGCTCGGCGTGCCGCTGCTGATGCGGCTCGGGCGCAGCACGCGCATGACGCCGGCGGGCGAGGTGTTCCTGCGCTGCGCGCGCAGGTGCTCGAGCAAGCATCGACGAGACCAGGCGCTTTCTCGACGAGCACGGGCGGGTCGCGCCGGTGTCGTGCGCATCGGCACGCCGGAGCCGCCCTGCAACTATCTGCTGCCCGAGTCCTGGTCGAGCTGAAGCAGCGCTTCCCGCGCATCGATGCCCGCGTGTCGAGCGGACACACCGCCGCGACGCTGGCGCGACTGGTCGGCGGCGAGCTCGACGTGGCGCTGCTGCCGCTGCCCGTCGAGGCGGAGCGTTCCGCATCGATCGAGGTCGGACGCGACGAGCTCGTGGCCGTGGTGCCGCCCGACCATGCCTGGGCGTCGCTGCCGTTCGTCACGCGCGCGCGACTTCGAGCGCGAGTCGCTGCTGATCTACGACCGCGCGAGCCAGATCACGGATCTGACGCTCGGGTTTCTCCTCGAGGAGGGCGTCTTCCCGCGCATCGCGGTCGAGGTCGACCACCTCGAGGCGTTGAAGGATCTGGCGCTGCGCCGGCTCGGCGTCGCGGTCGTTCCGGCGTGGGCGGCGCGCGCGAGCTCGCGGCGGGGCGCTGGTCGCCTTGCGGCTCGGTCCGACGGGTCTGGACGCGCGTGGGGCGTGCTGCATGCGGACCTACAGCCGACCCGGCGACGCTGCGCGCGCTGGTGCGACTGTTTGCCGAAGCGCTGCCGCCGCTGTTCGCGCGCGCGGCGTGACGCTCTCGTAAAACGCGCGCGCTTGACCTAGGGTGCCGCCGCAGGCATGGCCGCGCGCGCCCACACGTTTTCCTTGGATCTGTCGGAGGCCTGTGAAGCACCTCGCGGATCGCGACGAGTGTCTGAAACGGCTGATCCCGGAGAGACCCGGGGTTCCGGCTCGAGTCGAAGGAAGCGCGCTCGCCCTACGAAGCGCTGCTCGAAGCGATCGCCTACCAATCGATCTCGGGCAAAGCCGCGGCCACCATCTTCGGCCGTGTCAAAGCGCTGGGCGGCAACGGCCGGGTTCCGACGCCGGAGCAGATGGTCGCGCCTGCGCGCGCCGGTTCTTGCGCAAGGCGGGTCTCTCCGGCGCCAAGGTGCTGGCGATGAAGGACCTCGCCCGCAAGACGCATCGCGGGTGTGGTTCCCACGCTCCGCAGGCGCAGCAGGATGTCGGACGAGGATCTCGTCGAGCGCCTGGTCTCGGTACGCGGCATCGGCGTCTGGTCGGTCGAGATGTTTCTGATCTTCCGCCTCGGTCGTCCCGACGTGCTTCCCATCCACGACCTCGGCGTGCGCAAGGGTTGGTGTGTCGCCTACGGCAAGAAGCATAGCCGACACCCAGGCAGCTGTTCGCTTTCGGCGAGCGCTGGCGTCCCTACCGCACGGTCGCGACCTGGTACATGTGGCGCGCGTTCGAGCGCGCCGGCTATGCCGCCGCCAACAAGATCCGACCGGCCAAGATCCGCCGGTCGCGCAAGCCGTCCTGACGGCACGAACGCGCGACCGAGCGGATCGGCCTACGCGAGGTTGCGGATGTGGTACTGCGGCGCCGGTGCGGCGAAGCCGGCCTCGCCGAACGCCTCGCGGATCAGGCGTTGGTGTCGAAGTACACCTGCCAGTAGTGGTCGGTGTGGGTGTACGGCCGCACCGCGAGCACCGGCCCGGCGAAGTTGAACTCGAGGATCTCCACCGTCCGGTGCGGGGGTTGGCGACGACGTTCGGGATCCGTCGCGACGCGCTCTTGAGCAGGCGATCGCCGCCTTGTGGTCGACGCCGGGGCGAGCTGCGCGACCAGGTCCACGCGCCGGTCGGGTTGGCGGAGAAGTTCTGGATGGTGTCGGCGAAGATCTTGTTGTTGCCGACGAAGGTCGCGACGTTGTCCGGCGTGACGATGGTCGTCACGAAGAGCCCGATCTCCGCACCGTGCCCCGATCGCCGCCGGCGCTGACGTAGTCGCCCACCTTGAACGGCTGCAGGATGACGAGGAAGGCGCCCGCCGCGAAGTTGGCGAGCAAGCCGCCCCAGGCCGCGCCGATCGCGACGCCGGCCGCCGCGATCAGGCGCGCGAACGTCGTCGTCTCCACCCCGAAGAAGCCGAGGATCGCGATCGACCAGCGACGACGTTGAGCGCAACGGTGAGGATGGAGGAAG
>CAWJUT010000013.1:0-84691 GCA_963846105.1 uncultured delta proteobacterium | reverse complement strand
GCGTCAGCAGGATCCACGGATCGTCGAGATCGAACGCCGCCCCCACGATCCAGCGTTCACACCATCGATCGGCGATGGCGTGGTACGCCTCCGCGACCGCTCGAGCGCCGGCGACACCGTCATCGATCACGGTGATGCACGGTCCTTGGACCCCGTGCACGAGCGCGAGCATGCCCGCGAGCAAGCCCGGCTGTGCCTTGAGGGCGCTACGCGGTGCGCGCGCCAGCAGCGCTTCACCATAGCGGGCGGCGTCGAGCCGCCCGTCGGCGTCCGTCGCTCGCTCGAGCGCGGCGATTTCGTCTTGGCTCGTCCGCTCGCCGCTGTGGGCGCCCATCGATATCCCGAACGACGCCAGCCGGCGGCGATCGCCGGCAAGACCTGCTTGCACGAGCGCCCCTCGTGCAGCTGCCTGCAGCGCACGCATCGCCGCCGACATGCCGCGCGCCTCGCCGGGGCCCACCGCCAGCGCCGATGGATCGAGATCGGCCATGGGGTGACCGCGCAGCGCCCTGGCGGTCTCGTATCCCGAACCCAAGGAGCACATGGCCGTTCCGCACTCCCGCTCGCAGTGCCGCATGCGTCGCCGCCAGCGTCGGCCCGAGACACGACACCAACCCTGCCCCGGTCACGCATACGCGCGTGTCGCTCACGGCCGGGCCTCGCAGGGCGAAGGCGGCGTGCCGGCGGGCACGACGGATCGCCGCACACAGAGACCGAGGCGCCGCATGCGCTTGCGAAGCCCGAAGCGACTCATCGCGAGCGCGGAGGCTGCACGGCTCAGGTTGTAGGCGTGGTGCTCGAGCGCCTCGAACACCAGGCGCCGCTCGACGTCGGCGATCGCCTCGGCGCGCCGCCGCTCGAGCGTGGGGAGCGTTCCGCCGTCCGACTTGATCCCGGCACCGTTGTCGGACCGGCAGCCGGCGCTGGCACGCACGTGCGGGGACAGGTGCTCGACGGCGATCTCGGCGCTGCCGGCCAGAGCCGCGGCGCGCGCGATCTCGTTCCGGAGCTCGCGGACGTTGCCGGGATAGTGGTAGCGGAACAGGGACGCGACCGCGTCCGCACTCACGCCGTGCGTTGCTCCCAGAAAGGCGTCGATCAGGAGCGGGATGTCGTCGCGCCGCTCACGCAACGGCGGCACCGCCACCGGGAAGACCCGCAGCCGATAGAAGAGGTCGGCGCGAAACTCTCCCCGGCGCACGGCGTCCTCGAGCGACACGTTGCTCGCGGCGACGACGCGCAGGTCGACGTGGCGTGCTCCATCGCAGCCGACGGCACGAACCTCGGCGTTCTCGAGCACGCGCAGGAGTCGAGCCTGGAAGCTCGCGCTCATGCTGCTGATCTCGTCGAGGAAGACCGTACCGCCATGCGCGGATTCGAGCAGGCCGCGCCGATCGCCGGCGGCGCCGGTGAACGCGCCGTGTCGATGGCCGAACAGCTCGGCGTCGAGCATGCTCTCGGGAAGCGCAGCGCAGTTGATCGCCACGAACGGCTGGGCGTGTCGCGCACCGAGCGTCGCGATCGCGCGCGCGATCGGATCCTTCCCTGTGCCGGTTTCCCCTTCGATCAGTACGGTGATGTCGGTCGCGGCCGCCGCGCGAACGAGGCGCGCCACCGCGCGCATGGCGCGACTGGTCCCGACCAGTCCGGGAAGCAGGGTGGTCTGCGGCGTGCATGGGCCGGATCCTCGAGCAAGATCCGCACCCGCCAACGCCGCGCGCGCCGCCGCTCTGCACCGCGCGGTCCGACGGATGACTTTACGTCAAGTGACGTCGCCGGCCGTCAACGTTGACGTACCCGCCGTCCGGCACGCGCGCCGCAAGCCCAGTCGCCAGCATACGATTCCTCGGCGGCCGACCGCGTCGGTGACGCGGCACCGCACTTGCTCCCCGCAATCCCCGGGAGGGTGGTCCATGATCCGTGGTCTTCGCACGCCCGCATGGCGGTCGCGATGACGATGTTTCTCACCTGCGTGCTGCCGGCGGCGCCGGCATCGTGGGCGGAGGGAGACGCGCTCGACCCCGACGCCATCCTGGCGCGCGCCCGCGCCGCCGTCGATGCGGGCGGCAGCCGGAGCGCCGAGTTCGTGCTCGAGGTACGCGCGCCCACCTGGAACGCCGAGCGACGCGGTCGCTTCTACAAGGACATCCGGCCAGACGGTCGCGATAGCTTGATTGTGCTCGACGAACCCGGGCCGATACGCGGCGTGAAGATCTTGAGTCGGCAGTCCTCCGGTAGTCCTTCGCACCAGTGGTTGTACGTGCCGACCTCCCACCGCGCCCGGCGCATCGCCGGCGGCGAGAGCGGTCGCAGCCTCTTCGGCAGCGACTTCAGCGCCAGCGATCTCGAGCAGCGTCGCGCCGGTCTCCACACCGTCCTCGAGCGGCGGGAGATGCGTGACGGCCACGACGCGTACGTGCTCGCGATCACAGGCACCGAGGACGGGAATCCGGTCGATGAACGCGTGTGGATCCGGGCCGGTGACTTCCGCCTGTTACGCCGTGAGTTCCGGGTGGCCGGGCGACTGCAGCGGATCTACAGCGCCGATGTCGTGGAGACCATCCAGGGTTTCCCGACGACCACGACGATGACGGTCGTCAACCTCGCCGCCGGCACCCGATCGCGCATTCGCTTGCGCAACGTCCACTACTTGGCGACGCTCGACCCTATGTTGTTCGCTGTACAGCACCTCGACGACCGGATCGCCGTCACCAGATCGCCCGTTGACTAGTGGAGCGCCATGGCTAAGACTCAGCCTGGATCGACAGTGCCGTTCCCCCAAGGGAGGATAGACTCATGACTTCGCTCAAGATCTCGACGGTGGCGCTCGCCGCGTTGGCCGTTCTGCTGAGCGCGCCGCTGGCGGAGGCCGCCAACCCCTGCATCAAGGACGCCAAGCGCGAGTACAAAGACTGCAAGGCTGGCTGCAAGGAAGACTTCCAGGCCGCCAAAGACGCCTGCCTGAACCGTGACCATGCCTGTGTCGAGCTCTGTCGCGCCGAGCGGTCCGACTGCCGTGAGGCGACCGGCTTCGACGCCGCCATCGATGCCTGCAACGACCAGCTCGATATCGAGCGCCAGGCCTGCAAGGACGCGCATGCCGCCGGCACCCCCGAGCGCGACCTGTGCATCGATCAAGTGCAAGTGATCGCCTTCCAATGCCGCGACGCCGCGCGTGAGACCGCCAAGCCGCTGCTGCGCGAATGTCGCCGAACGTTCCGCGCCTGTGCACGCGCCTGCCCACCGGCCAACCCGCCGACTCCGTCGTCCGACGTCCACCAGTGCAAGATCGACGCGGCGGCCGCCTACCTGGCTTGCGGGGCCGAGTGCCGTGAGGACTTCCAGGTGGCAAGGATGCGTGCCGCAACCGCGACCACGCGTGCGTCGAGCAGTGTCGCGCCGATCGCGCCACCTGCAAGCAGCCGTTCCTCGATCAGTTGGCGACCGATCTCGCCGCCTGCAAGGCCACTCGCGATGCCGGGGTCGCGAACTGCCAGAACCTCTTCGGCGAGGGTACGCCCGAGCGCGATCAATGCATCGACAACGTGCAGGTCGAGGCGTTCCAGTGCCGCGACCAGGCGAAAGAGACCGCCCGGCCCGGGTTGCAGGGTTGCCGAGAAGCGTTCCGGACCTGCGTGCGCGCCTGTCCGCCGCCACCCCCGCTCCCTGACGGCGGCGCATCTCATCGCCAATTCGACACCAAGGGCTCCCGGGAAACTTCCCGGGGGCCCTTTTTCTTTTCGCGTGGCGAGCCGCTAGTCTTCCCGTCATGCAGATCGACGTGATCCGCCATCAACACGAGAAGATCGGCAACGCCGTCCAGGCGCTCATGTCCCTCACCGCGCCGGCAACCATGCGGGTGCGCCGCGCGCTCAGCGAGCTCGCGCTCGCGTTCGAGAGCGCGCCCGTTCCCGAGTGGGCGGCGCCGCAGATGGCGGCCGTGCGCGCCACCGTCGATCCGGGTAGCGACGTCGAAGCGCACGTGCAGGCGCTCGATGCACCGGCACTGGATCAGCTCGCAACCGCCCTGTTCGAGCTCTACACCGTCGCGTGCCGCGAGTACTGGACCGCTTAGGGAACCGCTGCGCCAGGTCCCCAGGCTTGCCTCCCGGGCGCATCGCGGATACATCCGCCGGACTTTCTCAACGCGCCCTTGGGTTTCCGAAAGGAGCTTTCAAAATGATGCGTACTCTGGTGTTGTTGTTGGCGTTGGCCCTGCCGCTCACAGCCCGGGCGGCGGACCCGGAGCTCACGACCGAAGAGGACAAGGCCTTCTACGCACTGGGGCTCACCGTGAGCCAGG
Organism: uncultured delta proteobacterium; assembly: GCA_963846105.1. Classification (GTDB taxonomy): domain Bacteria; phylum Desulfobacterota; class Binatia; order UTPRO1; family UTPRO1; genus CAWJUT01. Next base: position 80,388 of record CAWJUT010000013.1, on the reverse strand, counting down.
GCCTCGCCGGATTCGCCCTGACCGAATCGGAGCTCGAGCGCGTCAAGCTGGGGCTCACCGACGGCGCGCTCAAGCGCACGCCCAAGGTCGAGATCAAGCCTTACTCCACAAGCTGCAGGAGATCCAGCGCACCCGCCAGGCCGGCGTCGCGGCCGCCGAGAAGAAAGCCGGCGGGGACTACGTCGCCAAAGCGGCCGCCGAGAAGGGCGCCAAGAAGACCGAGTCGGGTCTGGTGTACCAGGAGATCAAGGCGGGCACCGGCGAGGCGCCGAAAGCGAGCGACAAGGTCAAGGTCCACTACAAGGGCACCCTCACCGACGGGACGGTCTTCGATAGCTCGGTCGAGCGCAATCAGCCGGCCACCTTTCCTCTGACCGGCGTCATCAAGTGCTGGACCGAGGGCGTGCAGCTGATGAAGGTCGGCGGCAAGAGCAAGCTCATCTGCCCTTCGGACCTGGCCTACGGCGACGCCGGCCGGCCGCCGACGATCAAGGGCGGAGCCACGCTCGTCTTCGAGGTCGAGCTGCTCGAGATCGTGAAGTAGGCCCAGTACCGAGCGCGAACTACGGCAACGCGTGAGCGAGGCCCGTAGCGGGGCGTGGCGATCCGTCTCACCGATGAGCGCTGGGCCCACATCGTCGAGGAGCACGGGGAACTCGCCGGCATGCGCGCACGCGTACTGGCGACGGTCTCCAACGCTCAGCGATCTTGCGGGCGGGCAGGGGCGCTGCTCGCGATTCAGAGACTAGAGGCTGGGAAGTCGCTCGTGGTAGTCTATCGAGAACGGGATGCGTTCGACGGTTTCGTGATCACGGCGTTTGTTACCCGGCGCCTGGCAGCGCTCGATCGCAGGAAACAACTATGGCCCTCCGAGACGTGAGCGCATACCTCGACCTCGTCCCGGTGGTCCTGCGCTCTCCGCACCGGTTCCTCTCGTCGTCGTACGACGCGGAGGCAGACGTCTTGTACATCGAGCTCAAGAAGCCGGCGCATGCCACTGACAGCGAGCTGACGGACGACGACGTCATTATCCGCTACGAGGACGGCGAGGTCGTGGGTTTGACCGTCCTCCATGCCAGCACCCGCTGAGAGACCGACCCTCTCCAGGCGACGAAGGGCCTCTTGACTGCCACCTAATCAGTTCGGCAGCCTCTTGCCTGCGCACGGCCCCGGGGTATCGGGTCAGTCGACATGCGACGAGTCCTTCATCCTCATCCTCGGTCTCGCGCTCTCTGCCCTCACCGCGACACCGACAGAAGCGCGCTCGCTCGGCGAGGCACGCGCGGCTGCCTGGTTGTCGGTCGCGCATCCCGGTCTCGGCGAGTGGTACAACAACGACTGGGGCTTTTTCTTCGAGAACTGCCCGCAGAAGAAGTTCTGGCTGGGATTCATCCCGCTCTACGGGTGGCCCGGGTATCTGCAGATCATCTCCGCCCAGGACGCCTACCACGGCCGCACCTCGGACAATCTGGAGCCGATCAACTACTAGCGCCCCTGCCCGGAAGCTTTGGGCCGGGCATTGGCAGCGGCGACGCTACTGGCGGAACCGGTGCGGCTCTTCCACCGGGCGGGCGTAGTCGTCGAGGTCGTAGCGGCGCCGTAGATCGCGCATCGTGCCGGGATAGACCCCGGCACGCCGGGCGCGCCCTTCCGCCGCCTCGATCCCTGATCGCAGCTCGGCGTCGAGCCGCCGTGAATCGCTGAGGTACCCCTGACAGCGCGGCAGGACCACGAGGGAGACGTCGTCGACGGTCCCCCCGCAGGTTTCGGTGAACTTACGGTCGACGGCTTCCTTGTCGCGAGCCTTCTCCGCGAGGAACGCCATGTTCTCGTCGAGCGCCTGGACGCCCTCGTGGTCGGCCGACTGCGCGAGCGCAACGCTTGCCGTCGCCACGATGAGACCAACGAGACCGATGATCGTCAGGAGTCGCGTTCGCATGAGACCCTCCACGTCACGACGGTCTTCGCCAGCATCCCCCATGCCAAGCGCAAGCTCGCGACCCGCCGAGCGGTCGCGCGCCGCCCGGTGTCACGCAGGTGCCGTGCGTTATCGGCTGGACGCTCGGGCGGGACCGCCGGCACCGCTCGACCGGCGACCGCAGAAGCCCGAGTCGCTCACGAGGGCGTCCGCTCCGAGCCTTCGACCGCCCCGAAGTGCATGCGCCGCGCGACCGCCGCGAAACGCGCCGCCGCTCCGACTTCGGCCTTCGCCAGCGAGACCAGGATGCCGGTCGCGAACGCGAGCGGGATGGTCGCGAGCGCCGGGTTGCGCAGCGGGAACCAGGCCGTTGGCTGCCCCAACAGCTCCACCTGCACCGTCGGCGAGAGGGCGATCAACAGCAGCGTCGAGATCGTTCCCACCGCCATGCTCGACACCGCGCCGGCGGTCGTGCAGCGCGACCAGAAGATCGAGAGCACGAGCGCCGGGAAATTCGCGCTCGCCGCGATCGCGAACGCCAGCGACACCATGAACGCCACGTTCTGACCTTTGAAGGTGATGCCGAGCGCGACCGCGATCAGACCGAGCACGACCGTCGCGATGCGCGCCACCGCGAGCTGCTCGCGTGCGTCGGCATGGCCGCCGCGCACGACGCTCACCCAGAGGTCGTGCGAGAGCGCCGCCGCGCCTGAAAGCGTGAGCCCCGCGACCACCGCCAGGATGGTCGCAAACGCAACGGCGGCGATGAAACCGAGAAACGGCGTCCCGCCCAGCAGCTCGGCGAGCAGCGGCGCCGCCATGTTGCCGCCGGCATCGACGGAGCGGATCGTTTCGGGTCCGACCAGCACCATCGCTCCGAAGCCGAGCACGAACGTCATCAGATAGAAGGCACCGATCAGTCCGGTCGCGTAGAAGACCGAGCGCCGCGCCGCCCGCGCGTCCGGGACCGTGTAGAAGCGCATCAAAATGTGCGGCAATCCGGCGGTCCCGAACATCAGCGCCATCCCGAGCGAGATCGCGTCGAGCGGGCTCGTGACCAGTCGTCCCGGCGCCAGCACCCCCGCGCCGTAACGCTCGGCGGCGGCCGCGAAGAGCCGCACCGGGTTCATGCCGAAGCGCGCGAGCACGAGCAGCGCCAGGATCGCCGCGCCACTCATGAGCAGAACCGCCTTCACGATCTGCACCCAGGTAGTGGCGAGCATGCCGCCGAACAGCACGTAGCCGATCATGGTCGCGCCCACGATCACGATCGCCTGCTCGTAGGAGAGACCGAACATGAGCTTGATCAGGCCGCCGGCGCCGACCATCTGCGCGATCAGGTAGAAGATCACGGTCGCGAGGGTTCCGGTCGCCGCGGCGATGCGGATCGGCGTCTCGCGGAAGCGCAGGGCCACGACGTCGGAGAACGTGTAGCGACCGAGATTCCTGAGCGGCTCGGCGATGAGGAACAGCACGACCGGCCAGCCGACCAGCCAACCGGTCGAATAGATGAGCCCGTCGAAGCCGGTGGTCGACACCAGGCCGGCGATGCCGAGAAAGGACGCGGCGCTCATGTAGTCGCCGGCGAGCGCGAAGCCGTTCTGCCCGGCGCTGATCGTGCGCCCGGCGGCGTAGAACTGCTCGGTGGTCCGCGTGCGCCGGGCGGCCCACCAGGTGATGCCCAGGGTGACCGAGATGAAGAGAAAAAAGAATGTGATCGCGATCGCGCTCGGCTGGCCGATCGCCGTGGTCGCGGGCATCTAGCGTCCCGCCACTAGCGCCGGAGGGCCCGCAGCGCGGGATCGTAGCGGGTATTCGCCCAGTGGACGTAGACCCAGGTGAGCAGCCAGGACGCGACGATGACCAGGGCGCCGAACAGGATCCCGATGCTCAAACCCGGGACGATGAGCGCGCCCAGCACCGGACGCGCAAAAGCGACCGCCGCGATGAATCCGAAATAGAGGACGACGACAGCCCCGGTGAGCGCGAAAGCAATGCGCGCGCGCGCCCGCGCCAGCGTTTCGAGCTTGGCTTCCTCGGTTTCACCGCCGCCTCGAGCTTGCACGTCGCGCACGATCGTCGGCCGCGGCTATCGTTGCGCCGCACACGTTTCGATCCACCGATGGCCACGAGGACACTCGCGGTGGAAGTGCGAGTCCGTGACCACCTGCGCGCAGCCGGGGCAGTAGAGGACGCGGATCGGGAACGAAGCGGCGCACTCCGGGCAGCGCGTGTCGTTGCTGAAGGGTCGAGCGCTCGACACCGTGGGCGGTGTCACTTATGGCCGCCGCGGAAAAACCGTTCAGCGGCGCGCTCGAGCGTGTCCACCCAGCCGGCGAGCGCCAGCAACGGCTCCGAGATCCGGGAGACCGGGATGGTTTCGAGGCGATCAGCGAGCCTTCGCAGGGCCGCGACGACGCGGGCCCGCTCGGCCTCGAGCTTGGCGTCGAGCTTGGCTGCGTCGGCGCTCATCCCACGGCCGGCATAGTCCAGAGACTCGGGTCTTGGCAACCTGTCGTCGGCTGGCGGCGGGGCGCCGAACGTGGCATGCCTCTGACGAAAGCGAGGTTCACCATGGGACGTGTGAGTGGAGACAAGTCGCGGTTCAACCGGCAGCGCCGTCACAAGATCGCCAAACGAGTGCGCATGCGGGCGCTTGCGGAGACGCTGCACCAGGGAGCGCAGGCTGCTCCCGCATCCGGAGCGAGCGCGCGCACCGCGGCCGGCGCGAAGGCCAAGTCCCATGGGTGATGCGCGCCGGCGTGCGATCGGTTCAGCGATCGCCGCTGCTGCGCCGGATCCCGCCGCCCGAGCCGTGGCCCGGCGTCGGGAATCGACCCTTCTTGCCGCTCCCGACTTGCTCGGCGACTGAAGGGCCCTCGCCCAGGATCTCGATCTCGCCGGCGTCGACGAGCTTCTTGAGCGGCGGATGATCGGCGTCTTTGGAAGCGATCTGTCCTGTCTTTCCAGGGCTGAGATGCAACCTCTTGCCGCCGGGCAGCGGAACGCTCATCGGGCGTTGCGTCTTGTTGCTGATGGTCTTCATCAGTCCTCCAGCTCGAACTCGACCGTGCTCACGACCCGCAGATGCTTCGTGACCGTGCTCGTCGGGTGATAGGCACCGGATTCGTCGTTGCCGTCGCTGCCGAAGATCTGGATCACGCCCTGGTTGGCGGAGCGGATCGCGCCCACCCGGCTTCCGGTCTCGCCCGCGAACTGCGTCGCGATGGCGCGCGCATTCTTGGTCGCGTCGGCAATGAGCTGCGGCCGGAGATCGTTGAACTTGGCGTACAGGTAGTTCGGATTGGCGCGCTGACCCTCGTCCGCTTGAATGAAGACGCCCGCCTTGGCGAGCTCATCGAGCGCCTCGAGCGAGGTTTGCACGAGGGGAACGTTGGTGGTGCTGACGACGACCTGCCCCGATCCCACGTAGCGATTGCGGATGTCCTTCTCCTCGCCGTACTCGCGCGCGAACTTGTCGCTGACGGTGAGCGGCTCACGTTTCATCTCGGTCTCCGGGAATCCCCGCGCCCGCAAGAAGCCCAGCACCGCCTCCCGGTCCCTGAGCAACGCATCACGGACGACGGCGAGATCATCACCGGCGCGGCGAAAGCGCAGCGTCCAGGTGGCGTTGTCCGCGGCCACCTCGCGCTCGACGAGCCCCTTCACGGTGACCGTCCTTACGTCGGATCGAAAGCGCGCGGCGCCGCGGCCGATGAAGTAACCTCCAGCCGCGCACCCGGCACCGATCAGGATGCCGAGAACGAGCGCGGGGACGAGTGTCGAGGCAGGTCGCTCGCTCATGAGGGCCGCGTACCATCGTCCGTCCGCTTCCGACTGTCAAGAAGAGTGTCGCGCGTCGCAGAAGCTACGCGACCGCGTAGGACGGTTCGGCGACGAGCAACTCGTCGGCGGCGAGCATTTCGATGTCGCGCGGAAACACCAACGTCGAGCTCCCGGTATCCCAGTCGACCAGGATCAACTCGCGACCGATGTTCTCCATCGCATAGCGAATCGTGCCGTGCGTGAAACGCGCCACCGCGCCATTGAGATACTGGAGCTGGCGATTGATCCGACACCGTCGTCCCGAAACAGTTCGATTGATCACGTGAACCTCCAGTAGTTCCGATCTGGGCTTACGCTCACGCTCTGCAAAGCACGTGGGATGCCAATCGAACTCACGCTGAAATTCGCTCTTTGAGGGCGGCCGTAGCGAATTTTGTACCGGAACCCGCGTAACTCTTACATTCGGCTACATTCGGCCCGGCGCGTCACGCGCGGCGCGATACTCGACCGGTGGCTGCTTCCGTCGTTCGATCGCTTTCGCTTCCTACGGCTGGAGATCGACCGCCGCCCTGACGCTCCCGTCCATGTAGAACGGCACCGATACGTGCTCGTGCGTCACCAGCCACTTCCCACCGATCTTGCGGAAGCAAACGGTGGCGCGTACCCACACATCGGTGTCTTCCCCGCTCGTCCGCTCACCACTGATCCGGTTGAGGCTGTGCGCGAAGGCCACGTCATCCCCGCTCGTGATCTGCACGTCGCGCACTTCGAAGCCCACTCGTCCACGGAACGTCGCGAACCACTCCTGGAAGTTCTTCTTCTGCACGTCCTTCCCGGCGTGTCGCAGCGGAGGTGCGAGGTCGAAGACCAGGATGTCGGGCGTGTAGTGTGCGAGCAGCGCCGCCACGTCCTTGGCGCGCAGCGCCTCCGCCCACTTCTCCATGACGCCGCGGATCTCAGCCTCGTCGATTGCCTTGGTGTTGTGACCGGTCATCTTCATCCCTCCTTTCATCTTGGTAGTCGCGCGAGCGACCTCGAGATCGACATCCACAGACGGAGCATGAACCGTGCCCGGCCCGCCTTGCGACGATGCCTACCGGGATGTAGGCAGGGCTCGTGGTCGAGCCTCGCGTTGCAGCCGACACGTCGGCGTACCCCGCCGCCGAATCGTGGGGCGAGTGCCTGCTGCCAGCCACCTCGGTCCCCACCGCCGTCGAAACCGAGGTGCGAAAACGCCTGGGCGCTTCACCGGGCTGGCTCTCGCGTCTCGGGCGGGCGCCGTGGCTCGCGCGCGCAATGTCCACGTTTTCCACCATGCCGGTGGTGTTTGCCAAAGCGGATCTCTGCGAGCTCGTCGCACTCATCGTGAGTCAGGACAATTCCTGCCGCTACTGCTACGGCGTGCAGCGCTCGCTGCTACGTATCTGGGGCTATCCGGAGGAATCGATCGCGCGTCTCGACGGCGACTTCCACAAGGCCGATCTTTCCCCCAGCGGGCGCGCCGCGCTCGAGTACACGCGCCGGCTGTCACGGGCGAATCCACGTGCCACCGCCGCCGACTTCGCGGAGGTGATGCGTGCCGGTCTCGAGAAGCCTGCGGTCATGGAAGTCGCCGCGGTGGCGGCGGCGGGCGCTTTCATGAATCGCATTGCGACGCTGCTTGCCCTGCCACCCGAGGCGGATCTCGAGGCGTTGCCTCGGATACCCCTCTTCCGGTTCTTCCGCCCTCTCATCGCTCGGAAGATGCGGCGCGGCCCGGCGACTCCAGAACCGCCACCGCGCCCGAACGACGGCCCGTTCGCGCGTCTCATCGACACGCTCGGAAGCTCTCCATTCGCGGGCGTCTACCGTCACCTGATCGACGACCTGTTCGCCTCCACCGCCTTGCCGCTCCGCACGAAAGGCGCTGCTGGTCGCCGTCGTCGCCAAAGCGCTCGGCTGCGCCTACTCCGAGGACGAGGCGCGCCGCATCCTCGAGCGCGAGGGGTTCCGGCAGGCCGACGTCGACGAGGTGCTGGCCAATCTCGCGTCGCCGCGGCTCGACGAGCGCGAGAGCCGTCTCGTCCCGTTCGCGCGCGAGACCGTCCGCTACCAACCCGCGGTGATTCAGGAACGCATCCGCGACGTCGCACGCGGCCGCGACCCCGACGAGATGGTCGAGATGGTCGCAACCGTCGCGCTCGCAAACGCCGTCGGCCGCTTGAGCGTCATCCTCGAAGTCGGCTGATGCTCTGGGCGGCGCTCGCGGCGGCGCTGGTGTGGCTCCTGGTTGCGCGACGGGCCGCGCGGCGCGAGCGGCACGCCCGCGAGTTGCTCGAGCAACGCCTCACGGTCGCGTCCCGGAGTCTTGAATCCTTGCAGCACTCGTTCGCGCGCTTCGTTCCGGCCGAGGTGGTCGAGACCATCATCGCGCAAGGCATCTCGACCCGTTCCGAGAAGAAGGAAGTGACCGTCCTGTTCGCCGACTTGAAATCCTTCACGGCGCTCAGCGAGGAGCTCGACCCTGCCCTGCTGGTACGGATGCTGAACGGCTACTTCGAGCGCATGAGTCGCGCCATCAGCAGTCATCGCGGCCACGTCGCCAAGTTCATCGGCGACGGCATGCTCGCGCTCTTCGGAGTCCTCGAGCCGAATCCCTGGCAGTCGGCCGATGCGGTGCACGCGGCGCTCGCGATGCGCGACGCGCTCGCCGACTACAACGTCGCCTTGCGAGCGGAAGGCGCGCCGCCGCTCGCCATGGGGGTCGGCATCCATCGCGGTATCGTGGTCGCCGGCGTCATCGGCAGCGCGGAGCTGCTCGAGTACGGCGTGATCGGCGCCACCGTCAATCTCGCCTCGCGTGTCGAGGAGCTGACGCGCGTGCACGCCGTCGAGATTCTGATCACCGACGCGGTCCGCAACGCGCTCGATCCGCGCTTCCGCCTGCGCGCGATGCCGCCCGTGAACGTGAAAGGCGTCTCGGCACCGGTCCCGACCTTCGCGGTCGAAGGATTCGCGACCGAGAGGGAGATTGGCGGACGATGATTCCACCGCGGGATCGGATGGCCGTCCCGCCCCCCAGGGCCGTGCTCGACTATGCCCGGCGGCTCGGGGTGCGCCGGACGCTCCTGCGCGCGGCGTACGTGATGACCAATCAGGTACTCGCCGTGTCGGTCTTCGATTGCGTCACGCTCTGCCCTGGCGACGTCGACGGTGCGCCGATCGAGTCGGCCGGCCGGTTCGCGTGCCGCTTCCTGGAGCCGGGTGAGATCGCTCGCCTTGCGGGTGATCTCGACGCGGTCGGCGAACGGATCCTCCGGGAAGCGATCACCCGCAACGATCTCTGTCATGTCGTCCTCGACGGTGAACGGCTCGCCAACATCGGCTTCTATGCCAACCGCCCGACGCCGATCCTGAACGACCTGATGGTGCACTTCGACTCCCGTCACTGGTACATGTACGGCGCCTTCACACCGGCCGCATACCGGGGTCATCGTCTCCATGCCCTCGGGATACTCGGCGCCGCCCGCGAGCTTTTCGGGCGGCAGGTTCCGGCGCTCGTCGGCGTATACGAATGGACCAACTATCGCTCGATGGTCTCCGCACTGCGCATGGGCTGGCGGCAATGCGGGACGCTGTATCGAGTGCAAGCCGGGTCGTGGCTGCGACTCGGCAGCTCGCCCGCCGCGCGCGCGATCGGCATGCGGCTCGAGTCGCGGCGCGTGGAGGATCGCGCGTGACCGCCGATCTCGCGACCGTGCTCGCCGAGGAACGGCGCATCATGAATCTCTACGCGCCCGACTACGACGCCGCCGTTCTCACCAACGCGTACGTCTATCGGCTCGAGCGTTCCGCTTTCGTCGCGTGGATGGCGCACACGCTGCGCGCGGCCGGCCGGGACCCGCGGACGGCGGCAGTACTGGACGCGGGTTGTGGCACCGGGAGCGTGATCGACCTCTTGTCGCAGGCGGGATTCGCCAGACTCACCGGGATCGACTTCGCGGAAGGGATGATCGGCGAGGCGCGCAAGCGCGGGCTCCGTGACGCGCGCTGGGTGCGGGGGACGATCGAGGAGCCGCCGTTCGACGGCGCGACGTTCGACGTCATCCTCGCTTCCTTCACGCTGCACCATCTCTACGATCCCGGCGCGTTCTTCCGCCTGGTGGACCGCACACTCAGGCCCGGCGGCTGGTTCTTCGCGCTCGAATACGATGGCGACTCGGGGTCGATGGAGGACGCCCGTGGCGGAACACGGCGCGCGCTCGGCGATCTCGTCCGTGGGATGTTCGCGCTGAAGAACCACCGGGCTCTCGGCTCCTGCCCGGTACTCCCGCGCCTCTTCAATCCGGCGCACCGCGCTCTCGGCCTCGAGGAGATCCGTCGCGCCCTCCCCGATCCGGGGAGATACGAGATCCACCGCGAGCCGCGAGGGGTGCTGCTGCCGGCGCTGCTCCCGGTACTCGTCGAGGAGTCAGCGCTCGACCGGGCGATCGCCCGCTGGGGGAGCGCTGTCGATCGCCGTCTCGCGCCCCGCGTCGGCGGCTTGTTCCAGTGGATCGCCGGACGACGCCGCTGACACCGGCGCCCCCAGCTCGTCACAGAAGTCGCACACGATCGTCTTCCCGCAGCGCGCCTTCCAGCACCCGATCGCACCGAACTGCGCAAAGAACACGCGCGACAGATGATCGGTCGTTCGCCCCTTGAGCAGGACCAGGTCGCCACGCCGCAGCTCCGTCCTCAGATACTCGGCCGCTTTCTGCAGATCCTCGAACGCACGCACGCGCTCCGCGGGCATTCCCGCTTTGATCGCCGCCTTCGCCGCCTCGCCGGCGTGCTCCCGGTTGGCGAAGACCGCCACGTCCGCCACGCGCGCCGCGGTCTCGCCAAGCTCCCGGAAGCGCGCGCGCGAATTCTTGGGAGAATCGGAGAAGCCGCTGGTGACGAGCACACGGCGCGCGGCGGCGAAGCTCCCGAACGCCCGCAGCGCCGCGTCCCACGTCGGCGGCGAGGCGTTGTATTCGTCGCGGATCATGATGGCGCCGCTCGGCAACAGCACCGGCTGCATGCGCCCATTGAACGGCTCGACCTGCTCGACCGCGGCCACGGCCGTGCGGAGATCGACCCCGAAGGAGGTCGCCGTCAGCAACGCCGCCAGGATCGAATTCACCCAGTGCTCGCCGACCAGCTTGGTCGCGACCGCGCAGGTTTCGGCACCGCTGTGGACCCGGAGTGTCAGCCGCGCCGGCCAGGGCGAGGAGATCGCGTCCGCCCAGACATCGGCGCCCGGGGAGCGACCGAAGGTCTTCACGCTGCACCCGCAGCTCGCGGCCATCGCGGCGACGTGCGGATCGTCGGCGTTGAGGATGGCGAGTCCATGGCGGGGCAGCGCCTTCAGGAGAATGACCTTCTCGGCGGCACTGGCTTCGAGGCTCGGAAAGAAGTTGGTGTGCACGCGCGCCACCGCAAGCATGACGACGACGTCGGGACGAGCCAGCCTGGACGCGGCACGCATCGCGCCGGGGCGACCGGCGCCGACTTCCAGGACCGCGAAGCGGTGCCATGGTCTGACGCGCAGAATGCTGCGCGGCACGCCGTACTCGTCGTTCTGATTGTAGCGGGTCTTCGCCGTACGAAAGCGCGTCGAGAGGATGGCGGCGATGCTGTCCTTCGTCGTCGTCTTGCCGACGCTGCCGCCGACGGCGATGAAGGTCGTGCCGACGAGCACCCGCCGCCAGACGTAGGCGAGCCCGTACAAGGCCCGTCGGTGTGCCCAGCGACGGAACCCCGTGCCGTCGCGCCAACGCATCAGCGGCGCGACTCCTCGAGGACGGCGCTGGCGAGCTGACTGCCGTCCGGAATCCACCGCTCACCGTCCTGAACGGCCGAGCGACAGATCGGCAGATCCTGCCGCGCCGCAATCTCTTCGCGCGCCATCTCGTACCGCGCCTCGTTGGCGAGCGGTCCACTCAGAAGGACCTGCAACCGACGGTAACCGAGCCCGCGCAGATAGGCCCGGAAATGGTCGACCGCCTCGTGGGTCGGACTGCTGACGTAGATCAAGGTCCGCAGGCGTCGGCGGAAGTATGCCGACCGCAGAAGACCCACGTTGGACACGTGGGCGATGCTGTCGGCGAGCTCGATGACGTGGAAGTCCGAACGATGGCGAGCGAGGAACCCACGGGTATACGGGACGCTCGTACGGACGAGCGTTCCGACGTCCACGCTGACGTCCGAGGCAACGCCGACGGCGTCGACGAAGTCGCGCGCCGGGAAGCGATCGGGGTGGAAGACGATCTCGTCGCCATAGCGTTGCATCGCGCCGACGCGCGGGTCGGCATAGCAGCGCAGCCAGTCCCCGCAGCAGGCGGTCCCGGTCTTCTTCTCCACCGTCACCGTGAACCCGCGCTTCTGGAGCTCGCTGACGAGCGCCCAGGCGGACGTGGTCTTGCCCGCATCGCGCGAGTGTCCCGCCACCGCGATCAGGTGCGGCTCCGGTCCGGATGCTGCCGTGTCGCCGGACAATCGCTCGCGGAAGGCGGAGAGATTCAGTGCGCGTCCCCGTCCATCGACCATGACCCCGTGGACCCTGATCCGGACGCGATCCTCGGGACTCGCGTGATGATTGACGAAGCCGATGGCGTTGACGCCATAGAGGCTGTCCACCACGGCCCCGCCCGTGATCTGACCGTTCGGGCGGCCGGTCAAGGGATTGGTGAGGCCGCCGACGACGTCGGGAGGGGCGTAGCGGTTGCCGACGACGGCGACGCAGTCTCGCGGGCGTGATGGTTTCATTCCGCAGCTTCACCGCCGTCGCCGGCCGGGTACAGCCGCTCCAGATAGTTGACGCTCGGCGTGTCGACCGGCCGCCCGAACGCGTCCAGGATCTCGCCGAAGACCAGGTCGTTCATGGCAGCCGAACGGTCCGGGTCGTAGCGCAGGTCGCCCTCGTTGATCAGGTACGGCAGCGCGCGGCGCAGCACGCTGCCGAGCACGGTGGTCTCAGGATCGAGGCGAAACGACTTCACCGGCCCTGCTCCCGGTCGATGTCGTCGTAGCGCGACCGCACGAGGGAGCGCGACACGCGGAACTTGCCCCCGGGTTCGAGAGCGATCTCGGGCACGATCGTCACGACGAACGCGACCTCGCGCCCCACGACTGTGCCGACCCGCTGTTCGAGAAGCGCGACCTCCGCCGCCGACGGCGTGGTTGCCGGAACGACCTGCACGACGATCCGATCCACGCGCTCCTGGAGCAGGCGGTATTGCCGGATCCACGGCGAGTCCACGACGACGGATACGATCTCGTAGGGATGCAGATCCCGTCCATCGGGAAGCGGAAAGTAGTCGATCATCCGCCCCTGGACGGCGCCGATCACCGAGAACGGCTGTCCACACGGGCACGTGTCCACGCCTCTGGTCACGAGGTCGCCCAGGCGGTACCGAATGAAGGGCATCGCGAACGAGTGCAAGGCCGTCACCACCACCTCGCCGCGCTCCCCCACCGCGACCGGTCGACCGTCCGCAAGGACCTCCACGACGACGGCGTCGTCGCAGACGTGGAGTGCCGCCGTCTCCCTGCACTGCCAGGCCATCAGGCCGACTTCGTAGCATCCGTAGACCTCGAACAGCGGAGCGCGGAAGCCCTCGCTGATCTGATGCCGCATCAGCGGCGTCGCGACCTCGCCACCGATTGTAATGAAGCGCAGCCGGATCATACGCCGGTCGTCGTCGCTGAGGACGGGAGCAATCTGCGAGAGCACTCCGGGGAAACCGGCCAGCACGTCAGGGCGTAGGTCTCTCAGCGCACTGACGAGTTGTTCCGTCGAGAGCCGACAATCGACCGCCGCGTAGCGATAGAGACCCATCGCCCTGAGCGCTCGCTGCACGAGCCGATCGTTCATGGGGTCAGGCGGCCGGACTCGAACGATACGAACGCGGCGGTCCCACGGTCTCAATCCCAGCTGATGCACGGCCCGCAGCCGCAATACGCCGAGCATCCGCTCCTCGAGCCAGGTCCGTCGGATCGTGAGCGGCTCGCCGGACGACCCGCTGGTCCGGTGGGTGACGAGCCGCGCCGCATCCACGCCGCGCTCGACACTCTCTCCGACGGCAGGGCCTGCAGATCGCGCTTGTCGCTGATGGGGATGAGGGGCAGATCGGCGACGCTCCGGATGTCCTCCGGCTCGATGCCGTGGCGCTCGAACAACGCGCGGTAGTAGGGCACGCGATGATAGGCGTGCGCGACGAGACGGCGGAGCCGCTCGTCTCGAAAGGCGACGACTTCCGGGCGGGTCGCACGCGGATGACGCAGCAGTGAAGGTAGCAGGCGGATCATGGCGTCATCCCGGAACGGATGCGGAGCTGAGGCTACGCGCCGGGGGCGGCGGCTGTCAAAACGGTGGCGCGGGGGCCGAGCGAGCACGATGGCACCATCGGATCGCCCCCAAAGCGACTCGTTGCGTGCGCCGGGATGCTCTACAATCAGCCGATGGAACGCGCCGCCCGGATCACCGCCATTCTCGAGGCGGCGCGTGGATTGGAGCTGCTCGACGAAGCCGGCGGCTTGAAACGGCTCGACTCGCTCAACGTCCTGGACATGGTGCTCGAGCTCGAGCGTTTGATGAAGATCGAGATCCCCACACGCGTGATCAAGATGGAGCACTTCGAGAGCGTCGAGACCGTGTGCGCCTGGCTGGAGCAGCTCGCTCCATGACTCGAGCCGCGCGCGTCGCTCCGCACGAGGAGCGCCCTCTGGTCGACGAGCGCATCGCGCAGATCAAGGCCGACCTGGACGCGGAGGACTATCCGAGCGCGCTCCGCGGGCTGCGCGCCGCGGTTCGCGTCCCGCAGGAGCCTGCCGACGTACGGCGGTTCGCCGCTCTGATGGCGCGGGTCCCGAACGACGCGGTCGAGTGGCGGCGCAGATGCCGGATCGCGATCCTGTCGGCGACGACGGTGGTGGATCGCGCCGCCCTCTTGCGGCTCTACCTGGCGGCCGATCGCATCGCAGCGGAAGTCTACGAAGGACCGTTCGGCCTGATCGACGAGGAGATCCTCGATCCGACGAGCGGATACAACCGCTTTCGGCCCGAGATCACGATTCTCGCACCCACCAGTCACTCCTTCGCCCACTTCGAGGAGACCGAGCCCGATCTGGATGTCGATCGATGGCAGCGCTCGTGGGAAGCGATCCAACGACGTCATCAAGGCCGGGTCATCCTCCATGCGCTCGAGGTCCCGCGCCATTCCGTGCTCGGCAATCTCGACCTGACACTGCCCGGAAGCGTCGGACGGCGCATCCGGCGCTTCAACCTCGACCTCGCCGCGGCGGCGCCCGCCGGCGTGAGCGTCCTCGACGTCGAGGGCCTGGCGGCCTCGGTCGGAAAAGGCGACTGGAGCGATCCACGCTTCTGGTTCCTCGCCAAGGAAAGCACTTCGGTGTCGGGGAGGGTCGCGCTCGCGCACGCCGAGGCGGCGCTGATCCGGGGATTCCTCGGCCTTGCGAAGAGGGTCGTCGCCGTCGACCTCGACAACACGCTCTGGGGCGGCGTGATCGGCGAGGACGGCCTCGCCGGGATCCGCCTTGCGGGCGACGCCGAGGGAGAAGCGTTCGTCGCCTTCCAGCGGTATCTGAAAGCGTTGCGAGCGCGCGGGATCCTGCTGGTCGCGATCAGCAAGAACAACGAGGACGACGCGCGCTCGCCCTTCGAGCGCCACCCGGAGATGGCTCTCTCGTGGGACGACTTCGCGTCGGTGCGCGTGAACTGGCGCGCCAAGAGCGACAACCTCGCAGAGATCGCCGACGAGCTGTCACTCGGCCTCGACGCGTTCGTCTGCATCGACGATGACCCCCGCGAACGCGCCGAGCTGCGGATCGCGTTGCCCGAGGTCGACGTCGTGTGCATGCCCGGCGATCCGAGCACCTTCGTCCGTGCGGTCGCCGAGGGTCGGTGGTTCGACGTCCCTGCCCTGACCGGCGAGGACCTGGCGCGCGCGCAAAGCTATCGGGCCGTCGCGAGCTCGCGATCGCTGTCGGCACCCGCGGGCACCCTCGAAGAGTTCCTCGAGAGCCTGGAGCTGCACGCCGAGATCGCGCCGTTCGACACGCTGAACCTGCCGCGCATCGTCCAGCTCATCCACCGGACCAATCAGTACAACCTGACGACGCAACGCCACAGCGAGGCCGACATCGCGGCCCTGATGGCAACGCCGGGGGTGCATGCCCGCTTCGTGCGACTCCGTGACCGCTTCTCGGATCACGGCATCGTCTCGGTGGTGATCGCGCGCGAGCTGGACGACGCGCTCGACATGGAGACCTGGCTGATGAGCTGCCGCGTGCTCGGACGGACCGTCGAGCACGCGCTGCTCGGTCACCTGGTGGCGCTCGCGAAGCGGCTCGAGAAGACGCGCCTCCTCGGCAGCTATGTGCCGACCGGGAGGAACGCCCTGGTCAAGGATCACTACGGCCGTCTCGGGTTCACCTGCGTGGAAGAGGATGCGAGCGGCGGGGCACGATGGCAACGGGCCGTGGCGGCTCCGCCGCCGCGCTCGTTCGTCGCCATCGAAGGAGACGATGCATGCGAAAGGTCTTGATACCCCTCGCCCCTGGCTTCGAGGCAATCGAGGCCGCCACCGTCCTCGGCATCCTGGGCCGGGTGCGCGCCGATGTGACCGTCGCCGGCGAGAGCGCCGGGCCCATCGCGGGAACCGATAGGATCCAAGTCGTGCCCGATACGACGCTCGATGAGGTCGACTCCGCCGACTTCGACATGCTGGTCGTGCTCGGCGGCGAAGGAGCGACCCGATTGAGGGATGACGCGAGAGTCCAGCGGATCGTCGTCGAGATGGCCGGCAGAGGGGCGTTTCTCGCCGCCATCTGTCGCGGGCCCATGGTGTTGGCGGCCGCGGGCGTGCTCGCCGGCAAGCGCGTGACCGCGAGCCCTTCGACTCGGGCAGAGCTCACCGGCACGACCTACGTGGAAGATCGGGTGGTCGTCGACGGCCGCGTCATCACCAGCCGCCTGCCCGGCACGTCGCTCGAGTTCGCGCTGAAGCTCGTGGAGCTCCTGTACAGCGCCAAGCACGCCGACTACGTCGGAGGCTCGGTGGAAGCGCGCTGACGGCCCCGGCGCAACGCCACGTCGGCGCGGTCATCAGCACAAGGCGCTAGCGGCGCCCGCGCAGCGCCGCGCACCGGCACACGCCCGTCGTCGCGGTCATCAGCACGATGTCCTGATCCGCGACCTGCGAAGGTCCCGCGAGCAGGCGCTCGAGGTCGAAGACGACGTCGGACCGGCCCATGTGACCGTACTGCGCGGCGACGACCTTCGTGCCATCGATCCCGAGCTGTCGGGCCAGCGAGAGCATCGGCGGACGGACGCGCTCGGGGAGGCTGAAGTGCGCGGGCTGCTCGACGGTGAGATCGCCGGCGCGCAGACAGCGCTCGAGCGCCGTGCGACGCGTGACGATCTCCTCGCGCGCCACGCCGATCGGATCGGGTAGCTCGCCGGCGGACAGTCGTCCGCCGTGAAACTCGTGGTACTTGGTCCAGTAGTCCCAATCGTGCGCGCGCGTCGCGAAACCGAAGGCCGACAGCTCGAGCACGGGGTCGCTTCCCACCAGGACGGCCGAACCCGCCTCCGAGGTGATCTCCGAGTACCCCCGCTCGCTCGGCGCCTGCGCCGTGTAGGGGCGCTCGAAGCGGTCTTCGGAGACGATCAGCACACTCGGCGTACCGTCGTGCACGAGGTCGCGGGCGATGCGCAGCGCCGGCACCATCTCCGAGCAGTAGCCGTCGACGAAGAGCGTGAACGCCCCTACGGCACCGAGCTCGTGCTGCAAGCGCAGCCCCGAAGGCTGGTCTCCGAACCAGACGATCGCCGCGACCTCCTCGATCGACACGCCGGCGTTCCCGAGACAGGCCTTCGCGGCAGACAGCGCCAACCCCAGCGGCGGCTCACGCGTGACGCACGCGCGGCGGTCGCCGAGCGAGCGGGCGATCGCCGCCTCGCTCGTCTGGCAGCGCGCCGCCAGCTCGGTGATCGAGACCGGCAGCTCGCCGGGACAGGTGCCGACGCCTCGAATACCCGCCGCGCCCGCCACGTCTCTCACCCGGGCCGAGGCGCCAGATCGGAGATCGCCCGGAGGTCCGGGGGACGACCGAACGGCGTCAGCGGTTTTCCGGCCGCAAGGAGCCGCAACTCGCGCGACCAGATCTTCCGCAAGAGAATCACGGCGGCGTCGGTCTTGCCGAGATGCTCCGCCGAGCGATCCGCGATCGCGCCCTGGCTCGCGACGGTGACGCCATCTTGAATGCGGACGATCTCCGGGTGCTGGATGTCGGCGTACCGCTTTCGTCCGGCGAGAATCGCGAGGATCTCGTCGCGCACCGGTGAGATGGGAACGCTCGAGGGCGGCGGCCACACCGAGGTGAGCGGCGCGTCGGTCTCGACCACCGAGACGAGCACGTGGCGGAAGCTCGTATCGTCGATGGGCACGTACCAGAAGAGATCGAGCACGGGCGTCGCCGCCTTGTTCATGTCGGTCACGGCGAGAAACGAGATGTTGGGCATCAGGAGATGATTCTTCTCGACCTTGCCGTCGGCGTGGTGGAGGTGCTGCGTGAGCCCGAAGGACGTTTCCTCCGCCGACACGCGCGGAATCTTCGCGCGCCGCTGCTTGTCGGTCCCGATGCGCGGTACGCCGCGGTGGACGAACCCGACGTGGACGTCGTCGACGATGTTCTCCACGAACTGAAAGTAGTTGCACGGCATGGTCTCGATCGTCGCCATCCGGTTGGCGCGCTCGAGCTCGGGCCAGCGCGGGAGCGGAGGCGCCGGCGCCGGTCCGAAGTACGCGAAGACGAGCCCGAGTTGCTCCTCCGCGGGATAGGCCGCGATCGCGATCTTCTGACAGAAAGGCTCGGGCTCGGCCGGCTGCTCGACGCACTGACCGGCGGCGTCATACTTCCAACCGTGGAACCGACAGCGGATCTGGTCGCCTTCGACCAGGCCGATCGAGAGCTGCGCGCCGCGGTGGGCGCATCGCTGTGCGACGACGTGAGGCGTCCCACCGTCGCCCCGAAAGAGCGTGAAGTCCTCGCCCATGACGCGAATGGGTACGGCGTCGCCCGCGGACAGGTCGCGCGCGACGTAGACGGGATGCCAGAAGCGGCGAAGATAGCGGCCGGCGAGCGTCTCGGGTCCGGTGTGGACGAAGTCGATGGCGTCCGCGCCGGGAGCCTCCATTGCGACGGAGCGCGGAGCTACGCTCGAGCGTTTCTCGCGGGTGACCACGACGTGCCGTTCATGCCATCATGCGGGGCCATACATGCCGTCGAAGGAGGAAACGCAATCGCTGGCCGAATACATTCGCAATGAGCTCGTAGCGGATTCCACGCTGCCGATCGTCGAAAGCACCCCGCTCATATCATCGGGGTTGCTGGACAGCTACTCGGTGGTCGAGCTCATCACGCACGTCGAGGAACGCTTCGCGATCGTGGTGGCGCCTCGCTGGCACCGGCTCGAGCACTTCGATTCGCTCGAACGAATCATCCGGACCGTCGAGCGAATTCAGCGCGAGCAGCGGTCGCAGGCGACCTGATGGCGCGCTACAACGCGACCGTCGATCTGCTCGAGCGCAATCTCGCCTCGGGGAGGAGCCGCAGGCCGTATCTCATCACCGACGCGAAGGTCTTCACCTACGACGAGGTCAGCGACGCATCCGATGGCATCGGCGCCGGTTTGCTCGGGCTCGGGCTCGAGCGCGGCGATCGCGTCCTCGTCCTGACCCAGGACTGTCCCGAGCTGGTCTGCACCTTCTGGGGGGCGATCAAGGCCGGTCTGGTTCCGGTCGTTCTGTCTCCGGCGCTCTCCGTTCACGATCTGCGCTTCGTCATCGAGGACAGTGGCGCCAGGGCGCTCGTCTTCGACGCGTCGGCCGAGCGGATCCTGCCGTCGCTCGACCTCGCCCGCCTCGCGCCGCTGTCCGTCCACGACTCGCGGCTCGACGGTGCGCGGAGCTGGCGCGACGTCTCGACGCGCGAACGGATCGATCCGGCCGCGACCGGACCCGACGACACGGCGTTCTGGCTGTACACATCCGGGACGACCGGGACGCCGAAGGCCGTCCTCCATCCGCATCGCAACCTCCGGGCGGCACCCGATGGCCTCTCGACCCAGGTGATCGGTTTGCGCCCGGACGACGTCGTCCTGTCGGCGTCGCGCATGTCGTTCGCCTACGGTCTCGGCAACTCCGTCTATCTGCCTGCTGCCGCCGGCGCCGCGGCCATCGTCGACCGTTTCCCGGTGTCGCCGGCGAGCATCCAGGGATTGATCGACCGTCATTCGCCGACGATTCTCTTCGCGGTGAGCTCGTTCTACGCCGGGTACGTCGAGCTTCCCGAGGCCAGCCTCGAACGCTCCGTGCGGCAGGCGTTCTCCGCCGGCGAGGCGCTGTCGGCGGATCTGTTCCACCGGTTCGACGATCGCTTCGGCCTGCCGCTGCTCGATGGACTGGGATCGACCGAGACCATGCACCACGTGACCTCGAATCGGGCCGACGACGCGGCCCCGGGGAGCGCGGGGCGGCCGCTCGACGGCTTCGAGATCCAGGTTCGCGATCCCGAGGGTGGTGTGCTCGGCGACGGGACGAGCGGCGAGTTGTGGATCCGCGGGCCGACGCTCTCTTCGGGCTACTGGAACCGGCCCGAGCTCACCGCGAGCGCCTTCGTCGACTCCTGGCTCCGCACCGGAGATCGCGTGCACATCAGGGAAGGCCGCCTCTACCACGAGGGCCGCTTCGACGATCTCATGAAGCTCGGCGGGATCTGGATCGCTCCCCACGAGATCGAACGCATTCTGTGCGCCCACGCCGACGTGTCGGAGGCCGCCGTCGTCCTGACCAATGGCGACAAGGGGGTTCCGGTGCTCAAGGCCTTCGTGCGCTCGGTGCGGGCCGACGCCGGCCTGCATCGCGAGCTCGCCGAGGCGTGCCGCGCGCAGCTCGCGGCATTCAAAGTCCCGCGGATCTTCGAGACCGTCTCGGAGCTGCCCCGCACACCGACCGGAAAGATGCGGCGATCCGAGCTTCGGCGCCGGTCGTGACGAGCTGAGCGCCGAGCCCTCGCGCCGGAGCGATTCGAAAGGTTCACCGTGGCCGCCCGTTGGTTGAACGACACCGCAATGGTGATGCGCCTGACCAGAGACTTCCGGTCGTTCTATGGCGCTCCCATCACCGGGAAAGAGGCCATCGAGATCGCCAGGCGACAGCTCGAGACCCGCGAGGAGCGATTCCTGCGCGTCGTGGAGCGCTTGATCTTCCGCCACCCCCGGAGCCCGTATCTCAAGTTGCTGCGGGCCGCGGGATGCGAGCTCGGCGACGTCGCCGGCCTGGTCGGCAAGGAAGGTCTGGAAGGCGCGCTGCTCCGACTCAGCGCTGCCGGCGTCTCGGTCACTCTCGAGGAGTTCAAGGGGCGCGGCGATGTCGTGAGAGGAAGCCAACGATTCACCTTCGCGGAGAGCGACTTCGACAACCCCCATGTTTCGAGCCACATCGAAACCCGGACGGGGGGCACACGAGGTCCGGGCACGCAGCTCAAGATGGATCTGGCATTCATTGCCGATCGCGCGGTCGCCACCGCGCTCGCGTACGAAGCGCACGGCCTGAACGACTACGATCGCGCCCTCTGGCAGATCAGCGGCCTCAGACCCATCCTCCAGTATACGAAGGCAGGACGGGCGCCGGTTGCCTGGTTCTATCCCGTCAAGCCTCTTCCGTTCAGCTCGCACGCCATCATCTGGTATCTCGCCGCGCTCGGAAAGCTCTTCGGGTACTCCGTGCCCACGCCGGTCTTTCTCGACCTTCAAGATCCGGGTCGCATGGCCCTGTGGTTGGCGAAGCGCGTCCGGGAGGGCACGCCGATCTGCCTCACGACCTATGCCAGCTCGGCGGTACGCGTTTGCGCCGCTGCCAAGCCGATGGGAGTCGATCTCCATGGCGTCGCCTTCATCGTCATCGGCGAGCCCTACACCGAAGCGAGAAAGAGGATCGTCGACGACTCCGGCGCCTATGCGGTGGTGGGCTATGGCTTCAACGAGGCCGGCACGGTCGGCTTCGGGTGCAGGGAGCCGCGCGCCGCGGACGACGTGCACCTGTTCAGCAACGCGTATGGACTCGTGCAGCGGAGCAGAAGACCGGCCGCATCGAGCGCTGACGTCGACGCGTTCCTCGTGACTTCCCTGCTCGCCTCCGGGCCCAAGGTGCTGCTGAACGTCGAGAGCGGCGACTACGGGGTCGTGGAAAAGAGACGCTGCGGCTGCCTTCTCGGAGAGTTGGGACTGAGCACGCACTTGATGCACATACGCAGCTTCGAGAAGTTGACGACCGAGGGCGTGACGTTCGTGCACACGGAGCTGCTTCGCATCCTCGAGGAGACCTTGCCCGCGCGCTTCGGTGGTGCGAGTACCGACTATCAGCTCGTCGAGGAAGTGCGTGCGGGAGGGTTGGATCAGTTGGTCTTGATCGTGAGTCCGCGTGTCGGCGCCGTCGATGAAGTCCTGGTGCGCGACACGTTCCTGGATGAGCTCAGCCGCGATGGATGGTCCGAGCGGCTGATGGCGGGAATGTGGGAGCGAGCGGGGACGGTGATCGTGAGACGCCAGGAGCCCGTCCCTACCCGGGCCGGGAAGATTCTCCCCTTTCACGTTGCCTGAGGAGCACATGCGCTTGACGGCCGGGAGGATGATTGCCTCGCTGCTCGTCGTGGCAGCGCTGTGCAGTGGTGGGGTCGGAACTTCAGGTGAGGATCGATTCGTCGCCAAGGACGACGGCGTCGTCTTCGATCGGAAGACAAGGCTCGAGTGGACCAGCCGCGACCACGATCGGGCGCTCGCCTGGGAGCCGGCGGATCGCCATTGCCGGCAGCTCGTGCTCGGCCAGCGATCCGGCTGGCGCCTTCCCGAAATCACCGAGCTGGAGGCGCTCTACGACACGCACGTCACGCAGCCGTGCGGCACGCACGCCTGCCATCTCGATACCGCCATATCGCTGGCGGATCCGTACGTCTGGAGCGTGACGTCGCGCGGCGCGGGCACACGCTTCTACTTCAACTTCGCCGGCGGCCACAGCCTCTCGCCGGGCATCTCACCGACGCTCGTGAGACGCGTGCTGTGCGTGCGCCAGCGGACATGGTCCACGATCCCTACGTCGTTGCGCATTGCTCCCGTGTCCTCGTTCGTGCATGGTGACCCCGCATGAGCGCTGACGAGTAGGCACTGCCGGACGGGCGTCTGATGTTGACGGTACGCGCCCTCCCTCCATCGCGCCAAGAGGGCTGAGCCGAGCCCTCGCGACGCACCGTTCGCGACGCGACGGTGACGAGCTGCGGCATGAAGGGATCGTGCAAGTACGCACGCTGAGCCACCACGGCTCGTGGTGGACCTGCTCGAGCCGTTTTTTGCCTTCCAGCAATCTCGCCGGTTGTGCTAGGAAAGCACGAGGCCTCGGATGTAGACCTCGCTTTCCCGACCGCCTCCAATAACCCCTGAACCGCGCGCCACTTTTTCGCGCTACTTCGGGAGAACAGGTGCATCCGATGGTCCCATCAAGAAGCCGGCACGCGCGCCAGGTCACGGCCGCAATCGTCGTACTCGCAGGCGCCCTTTGCGCTGCCTCACCGTCGTGGCCTCAGGTGTTGTCCAACACCCCCGCCCTCACCCTGAGCTTCCCCGGCACCGAGTTCGGCGTGTCGGTGGCGATCGGCG
Organism: uncultured delta proteobacterium; assembly: GCA_963846105.1. Classification (GTDB taxonomy): domain Bacteria; phylum Desulfobacterota; class Binatia; order UTPRO1; family UTPRO1; genus CAWJUT01. The sequence goes on along the minus strand of CAWJUT010000013.1, from coordinate 56,944 downwards.
ACGTGACCGGCGACGCCGGCCTCGACATCGTCATCGGCGCACCCCTCTTCTTCAACTCACCCACCAGCACCGGGCGGGTGTTCGTCTACAGCGCGACCGGCATGCTGCACGGCTTCATCCAGAGCCCGCAGTCGGACGCCGGCTTCGGCGCCGCGGTCGCCGTGGCCGACGTGGATTGTGATGGTCGCGATGACGTCGTGGTCGGGGCGCCCGACGACGACGGTGGCGGCCTCGACGCCGGCGCGATCTTCGTCTATCGCGCGCCCACCCTGACGACCGGTCCGGCGTGGCAGATCTTCGGCGGAGAGGCCGGCGCCCATCTCGGCGCGTCGCTCGCCGCCGGCGACCTCGACACGCCAGGGCCATGTGCGGACGTCGCGGCCGGCGCACCGAATCGCGCTGGCCAGGGCGCCGTGTTTGTCTACCGGGGGAGCGTGACGGGCCTCATCATCGCGACTGCCCCTTGGATCCTTGCAGGCACCGAGGCGGGCGGAAAATTCGGTGCGTCGGTCGCAGTCGGCAACGTCAGCGGCGACAGTCCCGTCGACGGCGACGTCAACGATCGCGACGACGTCGTGGTCGGTGCGCCGATGGCGTCCGGAGCTCCGGCGGTTGCGGGACAAGGCACCGCCGCGCTGTACCGCGGTACGACGAGCGGCCTGAGTGCCGCGGTCTGGACCTCGGCGGGCGGTGCGGTCGGCGCGGCGCACGGCAGCGCCATCGCGATCGGCGATCTCGACGGCGACGGCCAACGCGACATCGTTGTCGGGGCGCCAGGCGTGGTTCGGGTGTCCTATCATCGTGGCTCGCTCGCGCTGCCGCCGGCCGCGGCACCGTGGTTTCTGAGCGGCGCCGCCGGGTCGGACTTCGGCGCGGCCGTGGCTGCGGCGGGCGACCTCGACGGCGACGGGTTCGCCGATCTCGTCGTCGGCGCGCCCGGGCACAACGCGCACGCCGGGCGGGCAACGGCCTACCTTGGCTCCGCCGCGTGGGAGACGTCGGCGCCCATTTTTGCCTGGGGCGCCGACGGCACTATGAACGCGGCGTTCGGGGAGCGCGCTCGCCGGGACCGGTGCCGGCGATCTGAACGGCGATGGGTTCGCCGATCTCGCCGTTGGCGCGCCGGGCTCGGGCCAGGCGTTCGTCTTCAACGGCGAGTGTTCGTTCGCGACGTTCTATGGCGACGGCGACGCCGATGGATTCGGTGACCCCGACACCACCATCCAGGGCTGCGCGGTCCCGCCGGCGGCCAGTCCGCCGCCCGGCTACGCCGACAATGACGATGACTGCAACGACGACGACGACGAGAGCTACCCCGGCGCGACCGAGGTCGTTGCCGATGGCGTCGATCAGGACTGTAACGGCGGTGACGTTTGCTACGCCGACGCCGACAACGACGGCTACGTGGTGAACGCCGCCGCGACCGTCAGCAGCCCGGACCTGAGCTGCGACGAGCCGGGCGAGGAGCCCGACGCGGTGCAGACCGGCGACTGCGACGACAACAATCCGAACCGGTTTCCCACCAACCCTGAAGTCGTCGATGACGGCGTCGACCAGAACTGCGACGGCGGAGACCTTTGCTACGCCGACGCCGACAACGACGGCTTTCGGCCCATCATGCCCACCACCGTCGCGTCGAGCGACCTCGATTGCAGCGATCCTTTCGAAGCGACGCCGGCCGATCCGGCGAGCGACTGTGACGACTTCAACCCGGACCGGTTTCCCGGACACCCTGAAGTGGTCAACGACGGCGTCGACCAGAACTGCGACGGCGGAGACCTCTGCTACCTCGATGCCGACAACGACGGCTTTCGGCCCGTCATGCCCACCACGGTCGCGTCGAGCGACCTCGATTGCACCGATTCCGGCGAAGCGACGGCGGCCGATCCGGCGAGCGACTGCGACGACAGTAACCCGGCCGGTTCCCCACCAACCCCGAAGTGATCGATGACGGCGTCGACCAGAACTGCGACGGCGGAGACCTCTGCTACCTCGATGCCGACGATGACGGGTTTCGGCCCCTCATGCCCGCGACGGTCGCGTCGAGCGACCTCGATTGCAGCGATCCTTTCGAAGCGACGGCGGCCGATCCGGCGAGCGACTGCGACGACAGTAACCCGAGCCGGTTCCCCACCAACCCCGAAGTGATCGATGACGGCGTCGACCAGGACTGCGACGGCGGAGACCTCTGCTACGCCGACGCCGACAACGACGGCTTTCGGCCCGTCATGCCCACGACGGTCGCGTCGAGCGACCTCGATTGCACCGATCCTTTCGAAGCGACGGCGGCCGATCCGGCGAGCGACTGCAACGACGGAGACTCCGACGTCCATCCGGGCGCCGAAGAAGTCTGCAACGACGATGTCGACAACGACTGTGACGACACGGCGGACTGCGGCGACCCGGAGTGCGAGGCAGAACCCGTGTGCCTGACGCCGTGCGACAGTGGACCTTTCGTCTGCAAGGAGCCGGGACGGGCGACACTCCAGATCCGCAACCGGAGCGATGATCGACGCGACACGCTGAGATTCAAATGGACCCTCGGCGACGCGACGTCGGTCGCACAGCTCGGGGACCCGACCGTCGACACCGGCTACACGCTCTGCGTCTGGGACCACGTCGGCGGCACGCCGAACCTCGTGATGGACATGGAAGCGCCGCCGGCCGGCAATTGTACCGGACGCCCTTGCTGGAAACCGTTCGCAGGTGACGGCGGGTTCCGCTACCGCGACGTCGGCCGCTTACCGGACGGGATCGTGCGACTCGACATCCGCTCCGGGCCGCTCGGGAGGCCGCGCGTGTTCGTCAAGGCGAAGGGCGTGATGATGCCCGATCCGCCGATGCCATTCGCTCAGGCTCCGCAGATCACCGTGCAGGTGATCAACAGCCTCGGGAACTGCTGGGGCGTCGACTTCGTGAGTCCCGCTTCGAAGAACTCCAGCTCGGATCTCGTCGCCAAGGAGGCTCCGTAGACGCCGGCCGCTGCCGCTTCAGGACGCAGGCCGCGTCGAGGAGCCGGAGAGCGCCCAGGGTGGGCCCCTGAGCACCGACTTCGCGGGGCTGGACGAGGACGTAGCTCCGGTCGTAGAAGGCGTCCATGCCCGGCTTCCTGATCCGTTGGCTGATCGCCGCGTTGGGTCTCTGGCTCGCGTCGGCGATCGTGCCCGGCATGCACATCAGCGGGTTCGGCACGCTCCTCGTCGCCGCGCTGCTGCTCGGCATCGTGAATGCCTTCGTGCGGCCGCTGATCGTGCTCCTGACGTTGCCGATCACGGTCCTGACGCTCGGGCTCTTCCTGCTCGTCGTCAACGCCGCCATGCTGGCGCTCGTGGCGACGCTCCTCGACGGCTTCACGATCTCCGGCTTTGCCGCCGCCCTCCTCGGCTCGCTGATCGTCAGCCTGACGAGCTGGGTGGCCTCCTGGTACATCGGACCCTCCGGCCGCTTCGAGGTGCTGATCGTCCGCGGCGACCTTGAAGACGCTCGCAGCCCCCGCGAGCCGCCCGTTCACGTTGACACTTTCTTGATACATCCAGCCGCGGAATCGACGCCCTTTTGACGCGCAGAATGCGTACCATCGTTCGCAGAAGGCGGGCTCATGGTCATGCGTTGGATTACCGCATCGCTCACGGTCGCGTGTCTCGGCGTAACCGCCGTCGTTGGTAGCTGCACACGACCCGACTGCGTCACCCAGCGCCAGGTCGCGACGGCGCGCGGTGAAGTCACGGAATGCGTCACGGCTGAGGACGCGCGCGCGACTGGCGACTTGCAGAAGCGCCTCGGCGACGAGCTCGCCGACGCCGCCGGCACCATCCACGTATCCGCTTCGGGCGGCGTGGTCACGCTGACGGGCGAGGTGCGCGATGAATGGCATCGGAACCGCGCCGAGAAGCTCGCCTATGCCACGGACGCGGTCGAGCGCGTCGAAAACAAGCTCATCGTCATCCAACCGCCGCAAAACCCGCGCGCGCTCCCGCCAGGCGACGCGACCGACGTCGGAACGGATTGAAGGAGAGATCGATGGATGCCGTGTATCTCGCTCTGACCGCGGTCTTCTTCGCCCTGTCGCTGGCCCTGGTCGAGCTCTGCGACCGCCTGTGAGGAGACGCTCATGACCCTGCTCTACGTCCTCGGCGGCGCGTCACGTCGGTGCTCTTCGTCTACCTCTTCGTCGCGCTGCTCAAGCCGGAGCGCTTCTGATGACCGCCAACGGCTTCCTCCAGCTCGTGCTTCTACCTCGTCGTCCTGCTCGCGCTCGCGAAGCCGCTCGGCGCGTTACATGGCGCGCGTCTACGAGGGCCAGCCGACGCTGCTCGACCGCGGTGCTGCGGCCGCTCGAGCGGCTCGTCTACCGCCTCTGCGGCGTCGATCCCGAGCGAGGGCATGACCTGGAAGACCTACGCCGTCGCGATGCTGCTCTTCAACGTCGCTCGGCCTGCTCGCCGTCTACGCGCTGCAGCGCTTCCAGGGCGTGCTGCCGCTCAACCCGCAGGGCTTCGGCGCGCGTCACGCCCGACTCGTCGTTCAACACCGCCGTCGAGCTTCGCCACGCAACACCAACTGGCAGGGCTACGGCGGCGAGACGACGATGAGCTACCTGACGCAGATGCTCGGCGCTGACGGTGCAGAACTTCGTCTCGGCCGCCGCCGGCATGGCGATGCTCGTCGCGCTTGATCCGCGGCTTCCGCGCGCGCACGACGCCGAGCACATCGGCAACTTCTGGGTCGATCTCACGCGCAGCGACGCTCTACATCCTGCTGCCGCTCTCGCTCGTCCTGGCGCTCGTCCTGGTCTCGCAGGGCGTGGTGCAGAACTTCGGACGCCGTACTGCAGCACGCGTGCCACGCTCGGATGCGAGGCGACCGGTCCGACGACGGCGAGCCGGACGAACGGCCGGTCACCGAGCAGATCGCTGCCGATGGGGCCGGCCGCGTCGCAGATCGCGATCAAGCAGCTCGGCACCAACGGCGGCGGCTTCTTCAACGTCAACTCGGCGCATCCGTTCGAGAACCCGACGCCGCTCTCGAACTTCCTCGAGATGCTCGCGATCCTGCTGATCCCCGCCGCGCTCTGCTACACGTTCGGCAAGATGGTCGGCGACACCCGCCAGGGCTGGGCGGTGCTCGCCGCGATGACCGTCGATCTTCGTCGCCGCTGCTCGCGCTCTGCGTGTGGGCGGAGCAGCGCGGCAACCCGCGCCTCGCCGCGCTCGGCGTCGACATCGACGGCGAGCGACGTCGCAGCCCGGCGGCAACATGGAAGGCAAGGAGGTCCGCTTCGGCATCGCCAACTCCGCCCTCTGGGCGACCGCCACGACCGCCGCCTCGAACGGCTCGGTCAACTCGATGCACGACTCGTTCACGCCGCTCGGCGGCCTCGTGCCGATGTTCCTGATGCAGCTCGGCGAGGTGATCTTCGGCGGCGTCGGCTCGGGCCTCTACGGCATGCTGGTCTTCGCCATCGTCGCCGTCTTCGTCGCCGGCCTGATGGTCGGCCGCACGCCCGAGTACCTCGGCAAGAAGATCGAGGCCTACGAGATGAAGATGGCCTCGCTCGTCATCCTGATCCCGCCGCTCGTCGTGCTCGGCTGCACCGCGATCGCGGTCGTGACCGAGGCCGGGCTCGCCGAGCCGCTAGAACCCCGGCGCGCACGGCTTCAGCGAGATCCTCTACGCCTTCAGCTCGATGGGGAACAACAACGGCAGCGCCTTCGCCGGCCTGTCGCGCCAACATGCCGTTCTACAACACTGCTCGGCGGCATCGCGATGCTCTTCGCGCGCTACTGGCTCGCGATCCCGACGCTCGCGATCGCCGGCTCGCTCGCGCAGAAGAAGCTCGTGCCCGCCGAGCCCGGGCACGCTGCCGACGCACACGCCGCTCTTCGTCGTCCTGCTGGTCGGCGTCGTCATCATCGTCGGCGCGCTGACGTTCATCCCCGCGCTCGCGCTCGGCCCGATCGTCGAGCACCTGATGCTGACCGCCTGACGCGCGAGGACTCGTCATGCACGACCACACACGCCAAGGCCCGTCCGCTCTTCGACCCCGAGATCGTGCGCGGCGCGATCGTCGACGTCGTTCCGCAAGCTCGACCCGCGCCACCAGGTCCGCAACCCGGTGATGTTCGTCGTGCTGGTCGGCAGCGTCCTCACGACGCGGCCTCTTCGTCCAGGCGCTCGCTCGGCCAGCGGCGAGGCGCCCGCCTGGTTCATCCTCGCGGTCTCGCTCTGGCTCTGGTTCACCGTGCTCTTCGCCAACTTCGCCGAGGCGATGGCCGAGGGCCGCGGCAAGGCGCAGGCCGACGCGCTCCGCAAGGCGCGCCGCGACGTCGTCGCGCGAAGAAGCTCGACCGCGCGCCGCACGACGGCGGCTTCGACCCGACGACGGCGCGCTTCACGACCACCGCCAGCGCCGACGCTGCGCAAGGGCGACCTCGTCCTCGTCGAGGCCGGCGAGTTCATCCCGAGCGACGGCGAGATCGTCGACGGCGTCGCCTCGGTCGACGAGAGCGCGATCACCGGCGAGAGCGCGCCCGTCATCCGCGAGGCGGGCGGCGACCGCAGCGCCGTCACCGGCGGCACGCGCGTGCTCTCCGACTGGCTCGTCGTCCGCATCACGGCCGATCCCGGGCGAGACCTTCCTCGACCGCATGATCGCGATGGTCGAGGGCGCCAAGCGGCAGAAGACGCCGAACGAGATCGCGCTCAACATCCTGCTCGCCGCGCTCACGATCGTCTTCCTGCTCGCGACCGTCACGCTGCTGCCGTTCTCGATCTACAGCGTGAACGAGGCCGGCCAGGGCGCGCCCGGTCACCGTCACCGTGCTCGTCGCGCTGCTCGTCTGCCTGATCCCGACCACGATCGGCGGGCTGCTCTCGGCGATCGGCATCGCCGGCATGGACCGCATGATCCAGGCGAACGTGATCGCCATGTCCGGGCCGCGCGGTCGAGGCGGCCGGCGACGTCGACGTGCTGCTGCTCGACAAGACCGGCACGATCACGCTCGGCAACCGCCAGGCGACGGCGTTCCTCCCGGCCGACGGCGTGACCGCCGAGCAGCTCGCCGACGCCGCGCAGCTCGCCTCGCTCGCCGACGAGACGCCCGAGGGCCGCAGCATCGTCGTGCTCGCCAAGGAGAAGTACGGCCTCCGCGAGCGCGACATCCACGAGCTCGGCGCGCACTTCGTCCCGTTCACGCGCGCAGACGCGCATGAGCGGCGTCGACCTCGAACGGCCGCGCAGATCCGCAAGGGCGCCGCCGACGCGATCGAGGCGCTACGTCGAGCAGCTGGGCGGCGCGTTCCCGGCCGACGTGCGCAGCCAGCGTCGAGACGATCGCGCGCGAGGGCGGCACGCCGCTCGTCGTCGCCGACGGCGCGCAGGTGCTCGGCGTCGATCCAGCTGAAGGACATCGTCAAGGGCGGCATCAAGGAGCGCTTCGCCGAGCTGCGCCGGATGGGCATCAAGACGGTGATGATCACCGGCGACAACCCGCTCACCGCCGCCGCCATCGCCGCCGAGGCCGGCGTCGACGACTTCCTCGCCCAGGCGACGCCCGAGACGAAGCTCGACGCTGATCCGCGAGTACCAGCGCGGCGGCCGCCTGGTCGCGATGACCGGCGACGGCACCAACGACGCGCCGGCGCTCGCCCAGGCCGACGTCGCCGTCGCCATGAACACCGGCACGCAGGCCGCCAAGGAAGCCGGCAACATGGTCGACCTCGACTCGAACCCGACCAAGCTCATCGAGATCGTCGAGATCGGCAAGCAGCTGCTGATGACGCGCGGCGCGCTCACGACGTTCAGCATCGCCAACGACGTCGCCAAGTACTTCGCGATCATCCCGGCGGCGTTCGCGACCACCTACCCGGTGCTCGACGCGCTCAACATCATGCGGCTCGCGACGCCCGAGAGCGCGATCCTCTCGGCGGTGATCTTCAACGCGCTCATCATCATCGCGCTGATCCCGCTCGCGCTGCGCGGCGTGCGCTACCGCGCCGTCGGCGGCGTCGCTGCTGCTGCGCGACAACCTGCTTGATCTACGGCCTCGGCGGCCTCATCGTGCCGTTCATCGGCATCAAGCTGATCGACCTGCTCGCTGGCCGCGCTCGGCCTCGCCTGACGAAGGAGACGACCATGACAGCAACTCCGACCCGCGCTCGCTGATGCTCGTGCTGCTGACCGTCCTCACCGGCGTCGTCTATCCGCTGCGTCGTCACCGGCATCGCCCAGGTGCTCGTTCCCGGCGCAGGCGAACGGCAGCCTGATCGTGCAGCGACGGCAAGCTCGTCGGCTCGGCGCTGATCGGCCAGCCGTTCGACGATCCCGAAGTACTTCTGGGGCCGGCCTTCGGCGACGGGGCCGCGCCTACAACGCGGCCGCGTCGTCGGGCTCGAACCTCGGCCCGCTCGAACCACGCGCTGCTCGACGCCGTCCAGGGCCGCGTCGAGGCGCTGCGCGCGGCCGATCCCGGACAACACGGCGCCGATCCCGGTCGACCTCGTCACCGCCTCGGGCAGCGGCCTCGACCCGCACATCAGCCCCGCCGCCGCCCACTACCAGGTCGCGCGCGTCGCGCGCGGCCCGCGGGCTCGACCCGAAGGCGATCGAGTCGCGCTCGTCGCGCAGCACACGCGCGGGCGCCAGCTCGGCGTTCCTCGGCGAGCCGCGGTGAACGTGCTGCGCGCTCAACCTCGCGCTCGACGGCGCTCGGGTGCAGAGGCGACTCTGTAATAGCCGATTGATGGCCGAGACCGGCGAGCGTCCCGATCCCGACGCACTCCTGCTGCGCGTCAAGGCCGAGGAAGCAGAAGCGCGGCCGCGCCAAGCTGAAGATCTTCTTCGGCGCCGCGCCCGGCGTCGGCAAGACCTACGCGATGCTCGAGGCGCGCGCGCGAGCTCGTCAGCGCAGAAGGTCGACGTCGTCGTCGGCTACGTCGAGACCCACGCGCGCTACGAGACCGACGCGCTCCTGCTCGGGCTCGAGATCCTGCCGCGGCGCACCCTGCTCGAGTACCGCGGCGTGCAGCTCGAGGAGTTCGACCTCGACGCGGCGCCTGCGCCGCAAGCCCGCCATCCTGATCCTCGACGAGCTGGCGCACACCAACGCCCCGGGCGCGCGCCACACGAAGCGCTGGCAAGACGTCGACGAGCTGCTCGACGCCGGCATCGACGTCTACACCACGCTCAACGTCCAGCACCTCGAGAGCCTGAACGACATCGTCGCGCAGATCACCGGCGTCGCGTCCGCGAGACCGTGCCCGACGCGATCCTCGAGCGCGCCGACGAGATCGAGCTCGTCGACCTGCCGCCCGAGGAGCTGCTCGAGCGCCTGGCGGAGGGCAAGGTCTACCTTCCCGAGCAGGCGGCGCGCGCCGCCCAGCACTTCTTCCAGCGCGGCAACCTGATGGCGCTGCGCGAGCTGGCGCTGCGCCGCGCCGCCGAGCGCGTCGACGCCGAGGTGCTGGCGTATCGCAAGGCACACGAGATCGCGTCGACCTGGCCGACGGCGGAGCGGATCCTCGTGTGTGTCGGACCGAGCCCGGCCTCCGCCCGGCTGGTGCGGGCGGCGAGCCGCATGGCCGGCACGCTGCGCGCCCCGTGGATCGCCGCCTCGGTCGAGACCGCAAGCCTCGGGCGGCCGCTTTCCAGCGCGGACGAGGAGCGCCTGGAGTCACACCTTCGTCTGGCGAGATCCTTGGGCGGCGAAGTCGTGCGCTTGACCGGTTCCCGTGCCGGTCAGGCGGTGCTCGAGTACGCACGCAAGCACAACGTCACGCGCATCGTCATCGGCAAGCCCACGCGCTCCCGGCTCGTGAGCCTCTTGCGGCGCAGGCTCTTCGACGAGGTCGTACGCGAGAGCGGCGACATCGATCTGTACGTCATCTCCGGAGACGAGGGTCCGCCGCCCGAGGTACGAAAGGCGCGCGAACCTCCCGAGCTCGACTGGATCGCGTACGGGTGGACGGTAGGCTTGGTCGCCCTCACGACCGTCGGCGCAACCATCGCCCACCTGCTCCTCGCCCTCGCCCGACCTCGTGATGCTCTACCTGCTCGTCATCATGGTGGTGGCGGCGCGCTTCGGGCGCGGACCATCGGTCCTCGCCTCGGCGCTCTCGGTCCTCGCCTACGATTTCTTCTTCGTGCCGCCCTTCTGGACGTTCGCGGTCAGCGATCAGCGCCACATCTTGACGTTCCTCATGATGTTCCTGGTCGGGACTGCTGATCAGCGAGCTCACGCTCCGCATCCGCCACCAGGAGCACGAGGCGCGCGGCCGCGAGGAGCGCACGGCGGCGCTCTACGCGCTGGCGCGCGATCTCGGCTCGGCGCTCGACCGCGAGCAGGTCGCGCTGGTCACGGTGCAGCACGCCGTGGACGTGCTCGGCGGCGGCGCCGCGGTGCTGCTGCCCGACGCGCACCGCCAACTCGTGCCCGGCGCCATGGGCGGCGTCGACCTGGCGCTCGAAGTCCAGGAGCTGAGCGTCGCGACCTGGACGTTCGAGCACGGGCGCCCCGCGGGTCGGGGAACGGACACGCTGCCCGGCGCACGCGTGACCTGCGTGCCGCTCACGTCCGGCCCCGAGGCGCTCGGCGTGCTGGCGCTCGCCGGCACGGAGCCGGATCCGCTGGCCGGTGACTCGCAGCACTTCCTCGAGGCCTTCGTGCGCCAGGCGGCGCTCGCGCTCGAGCGCGCGCGTCTCGCCGAGGAGGCGAAGGCGGCCGCGCTCCGCGCCCGGACCGAAGAGATGCGCAGCTCGCTCCTGAGCGCCGTCTCGCACGACCTCCGCACGCCGCTTGCCGCGATCACGGGAGCGGCCACGAGCCTGCGCGACGGATCCGCGGTGATCGCGGCCGGCGAGCGCGCCGAGCTTCTGGCCACGATCTGCGAGGAGGCGGAACGGCTCGAGCGTCTCGTCGGCAACCTGCTCGACATGACGCGGCTCGAGTCCGGGAGCGTCGAGGTGAAGCGCGAGTGGGTGCCGCTCGAGGAGATCGTCGGCGCCGCGCTCACGCGCCTCGAGTCGGCGCTGCAGGAACGGCCGATCACCATCGATCTGCCGGCCGATCTGCCGCTCGTTTCCGTCGATCCCGTCCTGCTCGAGCAGGTCTTCGTGAATCTCCTGGAGAACGCGGTGAAGTACACGCCCGCCGGGAGCGCCATCGAGATCGCGTGCCCGAACGCAGCCTGGGAGCGTGGAGGTGGAGGTCGCCGACCGCGGCCCGGGACTGACGCGCGAGAGCGAGTCGCGCGTATTCGAGAAGTTCTACCGCGGAACGCGCGGCGGCTCGGGCGTCGGCCTCGGCCTGTCGATCTGCCGCGGCATCATCGAGGCGCACGGCGGCAGCCTCGCCGCGGGGAACCGGCCTGACGGCGGCGCGGTCTTCCGTTTCTCGATCCCGCTCGTCGCCGGCGCGCCGTCGATCGACGACGAGGCCGAGCCGCGACCCCGCGAGCGGGACGTATCGTGACGACGAACGCCGGACCACTCCTCCTCGTCGTCGAGGACGAGCCGCAGGTGCGCCGCTTCCTGCGCGCGTCGCTCGGCGCGCACGGCTTCCGTCTGGTGGAGGCGGAGTCTGCCCGTGAGGCCGTGCAGCTCGCGACCAGCCACAATCCCGAGATCATCCTGCTCGATCTCGGGCTGCCCGATGGCGACGGCATCGCGCTCACGCGCGAGCTTCGCGAATGGACCCGCGTGCCGATCATCGTGATCTCGGCGCGCGGGCGCGAGACCGACAAGGTGGAAGCGCTCGACGCCGGCGCCGATGACTACCTGACGAAGCCCTTCGGCGTGAACGAGCTGCTCGCGCGTATTCGCGTCGCCCTCCGACACGCGCAGCAGACCGCGGCCACCGCGACACCGATCGTCGAAGCCGGGCCGCTGCGCATCGACCTCGCGCGTCGCGAGGTCACGCTCGACGGCCACGCCGTCCACCTCACGCCGATCGAGTACCGCCTGTTGGCCCTGCTCGCGCAACACGCCGGCAAGGTCCTGACCCACCGGCAGATCTTGAAGGAGGTCTGGGGTCCCGCGCATGCGAGCGAAAGCCACTACCTGCGCGTGTACATGGCGCAGCTACGCCGGAAGATCGAGGCCGACCCGGCGCGCCCGCGGTTGCTCGTCACCGAGCAGGGCGTGGGCTACCGGCTGCGCGAGCGAGCGTAACCGCTACACTGATTCGTGATCAGTGAAGCTCGCGCGCGTGACGAACAGGTGCTCGGCGCCCTCGAGTGACCTGAGCCGCGGGTACCGCGCGCCCCGATGACGCGACCGCCAACGCGGTAACGAACGTTCGGGTGGCGAATTTCGTTGCAGTTGCGTGCACAGGTGTGTTACGGGCGTTTCGTCACAACCGGCAGTCATCCCTTGATCGCCACCTCACATGCGCTCCCGTGCGCGCCGCCCTCTGAAGGAGGAACCCCATGACATCCGCTTACGTCGGTAGTGGCCGCCGTCATCGCCACGCGCTCGCGGCCGCTATGCTTCTCGCGCTCCCGGTGCTTACGGTCCTCGCCCTTCCAACGATCTCCTCGGCGGCGATCGCGGGGGTCTGCGGTGATGGCGTGTGTGATGCCGCCGGAGGAGAAACCGCATGTGAACTGTCCCCTCGATTGCGGCTGGCCGCGCCCGCTTCTGCGGCGCAGTCAGGCGCCCGGCGGCTGCTACTGCGACGCAGCGTGCGACGACGAACCCGATTGCTGCTTCAATGCATGCCTAGTCTGTTCCGTCGGCTGCGGCCCGGTGCGACCACGCCGACTTCCGATGCGGCCGCCGGCACCCACAGCAACGGCGACCCCGACGCCGACGGCCACCCCGACGCCGACCACCACGACGACAGCGACGCCGCTCCCGGGCGGCCTCAACCACTTCCAGTGCTACGAGATCCACGGCAGAGCGTGCGGCGCACCGTCACCCTCGTCGATGACCTGTTCGACGCCAGCACGGCGTCGGTCGGCAAGCCGAAGCGCCTCTGCGCGCCGGCCAACAAGAACGGCGAGGATCCGACCGCACCCGGCGATCCCGATCACCTGATCGCCTACCGCCTGCACCAGACGCAGCCGCGCGTCACCGACCGCAAGACCGTAGAGGTGACCAATCAGTTCGGCACGCTCACGGTCCGACTCACGCGCGCCGACATGCTGCTCGTGCCGTCGGCGAAGAGCGTCCCGCCCGATCCGGCACCCGAGAGCTACATGCCGGGCATCGACCACTTCAAGTGTCACCGCGTCGTGAGCGCGCGCTTCCGGCGCTCCGGGATCACGATCGACGATCAGTTCCCGGGGACGATCACGGTGGACATCAAGCGGCCGCGCCGGTTGTGCGTCGCCGTCGAGAAGAATGGCGAGGTACGGATCGATCCGGCGTCGAGTCTCCTCTGCTACAAGGTGCGGAGCCGGTCCGCGCGTCCGATCCAGGGGACGCTCGCGACGCTCAACCAGTTCCAAGCGGGGACGTTCGAGGTCTTCGGGCCGCGCGAATTGTGCGTGCCCCCATCGCTGGGCGGGGCCACGCCGACGCCGACCGCAACGGCGACGCCGGAAGTCGCGTGCGGCGACGCGGAGGCGCCGCAGTGTGATGGGGAGTGTCCGCCCGGAGAAGAGTGCCTAGACACGTTCGGTTTCGGTGTCCTCTGCGCCTGCGCCCCCGTAGCGACAGAGACTCCAACCCCAAGTCCGACGGAGACGCCAACGCCGACGGAAACAGCGACACCGACGGAAACAGCGACACCGACGGAAACAGCGACACCGACGGAAACAGCACACCGACGGAAACAGCGACGCCGACGCCCACAGTAACGGCGACGCCGGAAGTCGCGTGCGGCGACTCGCAGGCGGGGGTGTGTGATGGGACGTGCCCGCCCGGATTCGAGTGCTTTGACTCGGTCGGTGTCCTCTGCCTCTGCATCCTCGCCGCGCCACCGATTCCAACCCCGAGTCCGACGCTGACGCCGACGCCGACGCCCACAGCGACACCGGGTTGCGGCGACTTCGACTGCAACAGCGGCCTCGGCGAGGACCCGTGCACCTGCCCCGAGGATTGCTTCAATGATCCCGACGGGTGCGAGGAATGCGAGTGCGGCCAGCCCGGGCTCTCGGGCGGTAACTGCTCCTGCGACGAGGCCAACTGCGGCTTCAACGGGAACTGCTGCTCCAACTGCACCTCAGCCTGCGGCAACTGCGAGTGATCGTGCAGCGCAAGGTCTGGACGGTCGGTCGAGGTCGACGCCTCGGCTGATCGTTCGGCCCGGCGCTCAGCCCTGGAGGACGCGCGCCACGATCTGGTCGAGGGTGTCCATGCGTTCGACGGTGAGGTCGGTATCGGGGATGTAGACGTCGAACGTCGCCTCGATGAAGACGGCGAGCAGCGCGAGCGCGAAGGAGTCGATCAATCCACCGGTGATGAGCGGCTCGTCGTCCGCGAGCGCGTACGAGGGATCGTGCATCAGCTCGCCGCAAATATACTCGCGCAGCTCCGCTCTGATTCGCGTCGCATCGGCCATCGGTATCGCTCGTCCTCGAGGACGATGATAAGGCGCGGAGACGCATGAGGGGAAGCCACGCGTCTAGAGTCCAATGTCCGACCTCGTCCGCCTGCCGTTCGCACGCTTTACGAGCCTGCTGACTCCGATCCTCGAGCGAGTCGAGCGCGAGCCCGGCGCGCGCGCGATCACGTTCCTCGAGGACGACGGCACCCGCCACCCCCTCGAGCTGGGTGCGCTCCATGCCGCGGCGGTGGCGTGCGCGGGCGGCCTCGCGGCGCTCGGGGTCCGGCGCGGCGACGTCGTCATCCTCGTCATGGGGCACAGCCGCGCCCTCCTCTCGACGTTCCTCGGCGCGCTCTACGTCGGCGCCGTTCCGGCGATCTTCCCCTACCTCACCGAGAAGCTCGAGCCGACGATCTACGCCGAGCGCGTACGCGCAATGGTGAGCGGCGCGCGCGCCGCCGCGGTCGTCACGACCGCCGAGTTTCGTGCGTCGATGGCGGGTCTGGTCGCGGATCTCGGCTGTCGCGTCGTCGCCGACGACGAGATCGCGGGCGCCGCTGCCGGACCGCCGATCGGTCCGCGCGCGCCGGCGGCCCGTGAGGACGTCGCATATCTCCAGTACACGAGCGGGACGAGCGGCCTGCAGAAGGGCGTGCCGCAAACACACGAGGCGCTCCTCCGCTACATCGAGGCGAACGTAACGGTCGAAGATCTCACACCCGCCGACGTGATCGTGAGCTGGCTGCCGCTCTACCACGACCTCGGGCTGGTCACGGGTCTCCTCCTGCCGCTGGTGCTCGGCATCCCGAGCGTCCTGATGTCGCCCTTCCGGTGGGTGCGCGACCCGACGCTGCTGTTCCAGGCGATCCACGAGTTCCGCGGCACGCTCTGTTGGATGCCGAACTTCGCGCTGAACCACTGCGTGCGCGCGGTGCGGACGCGGGAGCTCGAGGGGCTCGAGCTCGGACAGTGGAGAAGAATCCTCCTCGGTGGTGAGCCCGTCCGTGTCGACAGCCTGCAGCAGTTCGCGGAGCGGTTCGGGCCGTACGGCGTCGGCGCGGACGTCCTGCACACGGGCTATGGGATGGCCGAGAACGTCTGCGCGGCGACGACGACGGAGCGCACCCGTCCGGTGCCGGTCGACTGGATCGAGACGGCCGCTCTCGAGCGCGAGGCGCGCGCCGTCCCCTCGGCCGCCGGCTCTCCCGGTACCGTCCCCATCGTCTCGTGCGGTAGGCCGTACCCCGAGACCGAGCTACGGGTGGTCGATCGCGACGGCGCGGAGCTACCGGAGCGCCGCATCGGCGAGATCGTGCTCCGCAGTCCCTATCTCTTCGCGGGGTACCACCGCCGCCCCGATCTCACCGCGCAGGCCATGCGCGACGGCTGGTTCCTGACCGGCGATCTCGGCTACCTCGCCGCGGGCGACCTCTTCGTGTGCGGCCGCAAGAGCGACGTGATGATCGTGGGAGGACGCAACATCCAGCCGGACGAGATCGAAGCCGTCGCTGGAACCGTTCCCGGCCTGCGGGCAGGGAGGGCAGTGGCGTTCGGCGTCCCCGACGAGCCCGCCGGCACGGAGCGGGTCGTCCTCGTCTGTGAGGTGCAGCCGGACGTCGGCGCCGCGACGCTCGACGACATTCGCAAGCTGCTGCGCCGGCGCGCCGCACAGGAGCACGACGTCACGCTCGCCGACGTGCGGCTCGTCGAGAAGGGCTGGGTGATCAAGACCTCGAACGGTAAGCTCGCGCGCCCGGCGAATCGCGAGAAATATTTGCGCGCCTTCGGCGGCGCGGCGGCGGACGGTCAGAATCCGCCGTAGATGAAGGGCGTGAGCGCATGCCGGTCGCTCATCACGAGCCAGACGAGGACGAGCGTCGCGACGACGGCGGCACGCCACGGCCGCGGCCAGCGTAAGAACGCCTCGGCAGCGCGCCGACGCTCTGCCCAATCGATCGCGAACGACAGCAGCACGTACGGAATCAGCGCCGCAACCGGCGCCGCTCCGGCACCGCCGCGGAATACCTCGCGCCAGAACGCGAGCGCGTCGCCCGTCTGCATCCGGAAGAGCGAGAACGTCGCCGTGCCGACGGCGAAGACCATGACCGCGGCGAGAACCTGCCGCGCCGGTGGCCGCACCGCGGCCGTCGCGTCGCGGCGCCAAAGGCGCGTGAGCTGCTCCGTGACGATGTAGACGCCGTGGAAGCCGCCCCAGAGCAGCATGTGGAGGCTTGCACCGTGCCAGAGCCCGCTCGCGAGCATGGTTGCCATCGACGCGATCACCACCGTCAGAGTCGCGCTCGACTCTGGGGCGGCGGCGCAGCAGCGCCCGGCTGAGCGGTAGATAGACGTAGTCGCGGAGCCACGACGTGAGGCTCATGTGCCAACGGCTCCAGAACTCGCTGAAGCTGCGGGCGAAGAACGGCTGCGCGAAGTTGGAGCTGAGCTCGATCCCGAAAAGCGCGCTCACGCCGCGCACGATGTCCGTGTAGGCGGCGAAGTCGTTGTAGAGGACGAAGACGTAGCCGAGCGAGCGACGCTACGAGGACGCCGGCGCCGAGACCGGCGGGCGCGGTGAACGCTTCGGGAGCGAGCAGCGCGGCCAGGGGATCCGCCACCACGAGCTTGCGCGTCAGGCCGATCGCGATCGACGTCAGCGCGCCCGCGAACGCCGCGTCGTCTACGGCACGCGGGCGGTCGAGCCGGGGAAGGAAGTCGCGGGCGCGCTCGATCGGGCCCGCGACGAGCTTCGGAAAGTACGCCAGATAGAGGGCGACGTCGCGAAGCGGGCGTGGGCCCGGGACAGTCCGGCTGTACACGTCGATCAGGTACGACACCGCCTGCAGCGCATAGAAGGAGATGCCGACGACGACGAACGGACCGGCGAAGGGCTCGCCGCGAAAGAGGTGGCGCAGACTCGCGAGCGTCGCGATGATCGCGACGATGCCGGCGGCGAGCCAATGGCGGCGGCGACGGTCGGCGATCGCGATGCGGTGCGCGACCGCCCACGTCACGACCGTCACGACCGCGAGCACGGGCACGAAGCGCCACGCGCAGAGTGCGTAGAAGAGGTACGACGCCGCGAGCAGCCACCAGACGCGGGCGCGCGCGTCGAGCAGGTGGTAGACCGCCACGGCAACGGCGACGAACGCCGCGAACTCGACCGACGCAACGATCACGCGCGGGCGCTCCGCTTCCCGCGCGCCGTCCCGGCGTCGCTTCGCGGGGCCTGCGGCGAGACCGAGGTTGCGAGTGGTGACGACTCGGGCGGGCGAAGCGTCCCGGCGCGCACCGCCTCGGCGACCCGGGCGCCGAGCCAGTGACTGAACGCTTCCGCCCCCTTCGTACTCATGTGAAACGGGTCGCGCCAGCCGTCAGCGGGGAGCACCGCAGCCGGAATCGTCGTGCCGAATTCCCAGAGCGGCGCTTGGCCGCGCCGGGTCTCGCGCCGCAGGCGCGCGCTGAATCGCCGGTACGCTTCGCTACGGGCCACATATTCGGAGAGCGCTTGCTCGCCCGGCATCTCGACGACCAGGATCTGCGGCCCGTCGGCCTGCAGCGCGAGGAGCTTGCGGAACGCTCGGAGATGTCGCGCGGCGATGCGGTCGGGAGGTATCTCACGCTCGACGATCGACCGAGCGCCCGCGAGATTCTCCTCGCGGTCCGGCGGCGCCGATGGCCCCGGCCAGAATCCGTTCGCCGCTCCGGGGAGCTGTCGGCTCATGTGTCGCCGCTCCTTCGCGTCGCTCCAGCCGCGATAGGTCAGGTAGTAGCGGTAGGCCCGTGAGTGATCGACGAGCCATCCCTCGGGACTGAAGTTCCCGAGTCGGTGTCGTACCCACGGCAATCGATCCAGGCCCGGGCCCGTCACGGCGACGTTGAAGTCGCGAAACGAGGTGCCGTAGACGAGGAGCCAGGGGCGATGGTCCTGCGCAACGATGGCCGCGAGCGCCCGCGTGTCGGACGCGGTCATGCCAGGGACCGCGAGGTTGAAGCAGCGGACGTGATCGCCGGTACTGCGTTCGTAGGTGGCGGCGAACACGTCGGGCTCGATGCCCATGAGCACGGCGGAGCTGCCGAGGAAGACGCAATCCGGGCGGCCGTGGAGTCGCACCCACGCTTCGAAGCGCGCGAGCTGCACCTCGAACGGCCGGGACGCGCAGCCGACGCTCGGGGCGAGAAGTCGCACACCCACCCGCTCGGTCCGAGCGGCGGCCTCCAGGAGGACCAGGAAGAACGTCAGGAAGAAGAGCGCGAGAACGGGTGTCGTGAGGGCGGCGCGCGTCACCCGCCAGCTGCGATCGGGAGCCGTGGCGTCCACGTCACCGACCGACGAGGGAGCGGACGAAAGGGAGGAGCGGAAGATAGTCGTAGGCCAAGACGAGGACGCAGGTCGCGACATAGAGAAAGCGCGTCCGGCGGAGCTCGGGCTCGCACTGGCCGATGCCGATCGTCAGCAGGATCCATCCGAAGGTCGCGACCGTCGCCACCAGATACGTCGTCCACGCGAAGAGGAGCAGGAGCGCGTGCCGGTACTGCGTGACGGCGAGTCTCCTGGGGAGCAGGAACGCAGCGGCCAATGCGCTCTCGATCGCCGCCGTCCACCACGCCGACAGCTTCGCCAGCGCGACGAGCATCGAGGTGCTCGGCAGGTGCACCGCCTCGACCGAGCCGGTGGAGTCGCCGAGCTGCGCCAGCGCCTTCGCGATCTCGTTGTATGCCGCGCTCGACATCCCGCCGAAGATCGCGCCGAAGTCCTGAAAGCGAGGATCGGTGAGGAACGTATAGTGGAAGTAGGCGCCGTCGAGGAAGTCTTTCGAGAGGACGACCTTCCAGAGCGCCGCGAACGCGAAGCTGAGGCCGATCAACTGCCTCCCGTTCGCCGCCAACGTCCCGGCGGGCTCGTCGGTGGTCAGCGACAGGTACACCGCGAGGCACCAGTACGTGAGGAGGAACACGTGGTTGTCCTGCGTCCACCAGTTGAGAACCGTCCGCGACGCCATCAACAGGGCGAGAATCAGCCACAACCTCCGGCTGCGGTGGAACGGCGGCGCGATGAGTCCGACGATCGCGATCGCGCGCAGCGGTAGCGTGAACCGCCAATCGGCGCCGACGATCCAATCCGCGAGCAGGAAGAACACCAGCGTCAGGCGGGTGACGAGATCGAGCGTGTCCGCGTCGGCAACGGCGCGATAGAGGCGCGTGAGCGCGCTAGTCCGCACGAGCGTCGTCCCTGCGAACAGTCAGCTCACGCAGCTTCACTCGCCGCGCCTCGCCGCTCGCCGAATCGAACTCCCGCAACCAGACCTCGACTCGTACCGCGACGATCGACGGCCCTGGCGCTCGCGTCAGCAGCGTCTGCGCGACGCCGCGCAGCGCCGCGTCGTTCGGCAGCGACAAAGTACGCGGCAGGAGTCCCCAGAGGCCGTCGAGCGTGACGGGCCGCTCCCCCGTATCGCCGATCAAGTACGCGCGTAGGTTCCGGGTCTCCAATTTGTCCACGGTCGAGAACAAGCCGAACCCCCCGCCCTTCGCGGGTGTGAGGATCTGTCGCACGTGGGCGAGATAGATCTGGAGGCTCGCGACCCCGATCAGAAGGGTCGCAGGCACCGAACGCGCGAAGAGGTGGGGCAAGGATCGTCGCACGACCATCGCGATCTACACGCACACCGGACGTTCCGCCAGACGATTGAGCGAAGGCATGCCGGAGGTGAGCGTACCCGGCGGACGATGCTCCCCGACACGGCCACGATTCGGCCGTTTCTCGGAGAGAACGATCACAGTTCTGTGATGGTCGGAGAGTCGGCGGTCGCCTTAGCTACGAGTGCGCCCAGGGTGATTCGAACACCCGACCTTTTGATTCGTAGTCAAACGCTCTATCCAACTGAGCTATGGGCGCGTGCGGAGCCGACTCCTTAACAGACCGAGAGTGACTGTCAACCGGCGTCGACGCAACCCGTAGCGACTCATCGTGCTCGCGGGCCGAAGTAGATGACAGCGGCGCCGATCACGCACACGGTTGCGCCCACGATGTCCCAACGGTCGGGTCGTTGACCGTCCACCAGCCAGAGCCAGACGGTCGCGGTCGCGATGTAGATGCCACCGTAGGCGGCATACGTGCGCCCCGCTGCGTGCGGGTGCAGCGTGAGCAGCCAGGCGAAGACGGCGAGACTCAGCGCGGCCGGAACGAGCAGCCACGCCGACCGCCCATGCCGGAGCCAGAGATACGGCAGATAGCAGCCGACGATCTCGGCACCGGCCGTCAGCACGAAGAGTACGCCCGCCGCTATTCCGCCGCGCATTCTCGCTCCTCGTACCTCAATCCAACGCCAGCAGATGCGCGATCTCGGGCGGCTCCTCGCCTCGATGCAACGCACGTGCGCGCGCGCGGATCTCCGCGTCGCTCACGGTGGCGCGTTCGTGCTGGCGGAGATGCTCGAGCCAGGAGTCGACCAGAAACACTTCGACGAGCTTGGCCGGATCCTGCGGATCCTCGTACAGCGACCACGCGATGGCGCCGCTGCGACGCCGGTGACGCTCCATGTCCTCCATGACGGTCTCGAACGCCGGGCGATCGGCGGGCTCGACCTGGTAGCGCACCGTCACCATCACCGGGCCGCGATCGAAGGGGGTATCGACGCGAGGCGCGGGAGTGAACTCGCTCGGCGAGAGATCCTGTCCTTCGAAGGCCGGCAGCGGAAACCGCTCGAGGATCACCAACGACAGCACCATGCCCACCGCGGCGACGGTGAGCGACCAGGGCGTGCCGATCTGCGTCGCGAGCGCGCCCCAGAGCGCACTTCCCGTCGCCATCGAGCCGGCAAAGACGAGCAGATAGACCGAGAGCGCCCGCGCGCGTACCCAGCCGGCGACCGCGCCCTGCGCCGCAACGTGGAAGCTCGACATCAGCACCAGCCACCACACACCCGCGAGCCACATCACGACGACGAGAAGCGGAAAGATTCGGACGTGTGCCACGATCACGGCGCAGATCGCGAAGATGGTCGTCCCGACGCGGACGAATCGCTCGCCTGGAAGCCGCTCGCGCAGACGCGCCACCAGCAATCCACCCGTCACCGCGCCGACGCCGAGCGCGCCGAGAAGCACGCCGTACGCGGTCGGCCCGCGGCCGAGCTCCTGGCGGGCGATGAGCGGCAACAGCGCCACGAGCGCGATCGCGAACACCATGAATCCGCCGGCGCGCACCATCACCGCCTGCAGCGCGGGTTGATAGCGCACGTAGCGCAATCCCCCCGCATCGCGCCGACCAGACGCTCGGCGGGAAGCGGATTCGACGGCACGCGGCGCTGCCAGCTGTAGAGCACGAACACGGTGCCGAGAAACGACACCGCGTTGAGCAGGAAGGCCGGACCCGGCCCGGCCGCCGCGACCACGATCCCGCCGAGAGCGGGACCGAGCGAACGCGCGACGTTGAAGCCGACGCTGTTGAGCGAGACCGCCGCCGGTAGCTCGGAGCGCGGGACGAGCTCGGAGATGATGGCCTGCCAGGCGGGCCCGTTGAGCGCCATGCCGAGGCCCGTCGAGAACGTCACTGCGAGCAGCACGCCGGGCGTCACCGCCCCGACGAGCGTGGTGACCCCGAGCACCGTCGCCGCCAGCATCATCCACGTCTGGGTGACCAGGAGGAGTCGGCGGCGATCGAGGATGTCGGCGAGCGCGCCCGAGGGTATCGCCAGCAGGAACATCGGCAGGCTCGAGCTGACCTGGATGGAGGTGACGAGCAGCGGCGACGGCGTCAGCGAGGTCATGAGCCACGCCGCACCGACCTCCTGCATCCAGGTGCCGACGTTGGAGGTGAGCGCCGCGATCCAGAGCGCACGGAACACCCCGCGTTTCAGCGGGGCGAAGGCTGGGTTCGATTGTTCGGGTGGCGGGACGGCCATCGCGCGGTCGCTACGGTCGCCTGGCGATGGCGAGCGCGGCTATCCCGCGCGTTATCGCCGCTCCTGCAACTTGGATAGCAAGCGCAGTATCTCGAGGTACAGCCATACCAGCGTCACCAGCAACCCCAAGGCGCCGTACCACTCCATGTACTTCGGCACGCCGCGTTCGGCCCCCTGTTCGATGAAATCGAAGTCGAGCACGAGGTTCAGAGCCGCCACGCCAACGACGATGAGGCTGAACACGATGCCGAAGGTGCCGCTCGAGTGGATGAGCGGCATGCTGGCGCCGAACAGGCTCATCACGAAGCTGATCAGGTAGACGACGGCGATACCGCCGGTCGCGGCGAAGACTCCGAGCTTGAAGTTCTCGGTGGCGCGGATCAGCCCCGAGCGGTAGGCGAGGAGCAGAGCGCCGAGGGTCCCGAAGGTGAGGAATATCGCCTGGCTCACCAGGCCGGGGTAGCGCGCTTCGAACCCGACCGAGATCCCGCCGAGCGCGAGGCCTTCGAGCACGGCGTAGATCGGCGTCGTGATGGGGGCCCAGTCGCGCCTGAAGGCGGTGACGATCACGGCGACCAGCCCGCCGAGTATTCCGACCATCGTGTAGACGGCGACGCGTGGATCGCCGACCCCGAGGTTCCAGGTGTAGGTCGCAGCAACCAGCACCATGAGGAGAGCCAGACCCGTCTTGTTGACGGTGCCCCCGATCGTCATGGTGTCGGCGTCGCTCCGCACGCCGGCACCGCGGAACGTGTCGGCGGTGAGTACCGGGTTGCCCGATCGCATCGTGAGATGTTGGCTCATGTCGGCGCTTGTAGCACGGTTGACGCGACCGCTGCCACTTCACTACCATCGCACATTCGCGTCACGTCAGGCTTCGCACGCACGCGTGCCGTGCTCGCCGAGGAGGGTCGTCATGTCGCACTGGAAGCAAGGTCACACTCCGGCGTCGTGCTCCATCGTCGTCGTGGGGTTGCTGCTCGGAGCCGCAACGGCTCACGGCGACGACCTCGTAGTCGTCTCGACCAGTCCGGCGCGGCACACGCTCGCCGGCGCGACCGACGTGATCACCATCAATTTCGATCGTCCGGTGGTGCCGAGCTCGATAACGGCGTCGACCTTTCGAGTCTTCGCGCGCGGCACCGGCGCGCAGAGCGGAACGTTCTCGTTCTCGAACAGCAACCAGACCGTGACGCTCACGCCGTCGCACCCGTTCTCGGCAGGCGAGATCGTCTCCGTGAACCTTTCGCACGACATCGTCGCCGCCGACACCTCGCCGCTGCGCAGCGCGGGCTACGCTTTTCAGTACTCGATCGCCGCCCAGGCGGGAGCGGCGGTCTTCACGGAGATCGCCGAGATGTCGAACCGCACCAACCCGGGCACGTCGACGCGCATCTACGGCGCCCAGGCCACCGATCTGAACGGTGACGGCTTTCTCGACCTCGCGACCGTCAACGAGGACAGCTTCGACGTGCGGGTGTTCATGAGCCTCGCCGACGGCTCCGGCCTCTTCGGCTCGTTCCTCTCTCCCGAGGCGATCGGCCAGCAGGCGAGCCCGAACGAGCAGGCCGACTTCGACAACGACGGCAAGACCGACGGCTGCTTCTCGGCGACGACCAGTGGCGGGGTCTGGATCCTGCGTGGCAACGGCGACGGAACCTACGGCTCGACCCAGTCGATCACCTACGGCGGCGACCCGCACGGCGTTGTCGTCCTCGACGTCGACGGCGATGCCGACATGGACATCGTCAACGCGCGCCTGACCGGCAACAACCTCGCGCTGATGATCAACGACGGCAGCGGGACGTTCGGCGCTCCGACGTTCTTCGACGGAGGCGTGAACGGCGAATACGGCCTCGCCACCGCCGACATGAACAACGACGGCATCCTCGATCTCGTGGTCGGCGGCTTCATCGGCCAGGAGATCCGCACGCTGCTCGGGAACGGCGACGGGACCTTCGCCACGACGCCGGCAGCGCAGAGCTCGGGCGGCCTCGTCTGGGTGGTGTACCTCGGCGACCTGAACGGCGACGGCAAGATCGACGCCTCGGTCGCCAACAGCAGCAGCAACAATGGCGCTGTGCTGATCGGTGACGGCACCGGCGCCTTCGGCGCGCCGTCGACGGTCCCGACCGGCGCGCACACGCCCTCCTCCGATCTCGGCGACCTCGACGGTGACGGCGATCTCGACTGGATCCTCTCCGTGTATGGCGCCGGCTCCTGGCTGGTGTACGAGAACGACGGCAGCGGGAACTTCACCTTCGATCAGATGTTCGACGCGCCCTGGAATCCGTCGTGCGCCATTCCCTTCGACGCCGACAACGACGGCGACATCGACCTGGCGCTCACCGACGAGATCGCCGACGTCGTGAAGATCATGAAGAACACCGGCTTCACGGGAGCGACCCCGACGCCTGCATGCGCGCTCGCCCCCGAGGTGTGCCGCACGCCGGCGCTCAGCGAGAAGGCGCTGTTGAAGCTCCAGGATCGCGACCCCGACGACCGCGACACGCTGCTGTGGAAGTGGGTGAAGGGCGCCGTCACGCCGAAGAGCGACTTCGGCAACCCGATCATGACCGACGGCTACACGCTCTGCCTCTACGACAACGGCAGCCTCGTCACCGGGATGTCCGCGCCGGCGGGCGGTCTCTGTGACGGGAACGCGTGCTGGAAGGACAAGACCAAGGGCTTCGACTACAAAGACAAGGACCTCACACCGAACGGCCTGCAGAAGATCACGCTGCGCGAAGGTCTGACGGCCGGCACCGCCAAGATCATCGTCAAAGGCAAAGGGTTGAACCTGCCGATGCCGCTGCTCGAGCCGCTGACCGGTCCGCTCACCGTCCAGCTCCGCAAGAACACCGGCGGCCTCTGCTGGGGCGCCACGTACAGCGATCCGTTCCTGAAGGACGACGGCACCGTCCTCAAGGACCGCGCCGACTGAGTCCGAGGAGGGACCATGCCAGCTACGCATCACTTCGAAGCGCACGCCGTCTGGCGCAAGGGCGGCGAAGGCGCCTCGCCGATGAACCATCGTCTGGAGTTCCCCAATCGCCCGGCGATCGAGGCCTCGGGGGCGCCGCAGTACAAAGGCGATCCGACGAAGCTGAACCCCGAGGAGCTGTTCGTGGCCTCGCTCGCCTCGTGTCAGATGCTCACCTATCTGGCGCTCGCGGGCCGCGCGGGCATCGACGTGCTCGCCTACGAGGACCACGCGCAAGGAACGTTGACGATCGCCGACAAGAGGATGCGCGTGACCGAGGTGGCGTTGAAGCCGCGCATCACCATCGCGCCGGGCGGCGACGAAGCGAAGGCGCGCTCGCTGGTCGAGGCGGCGCACGACGGCTGCTTCATCGCCAACTCCGTGAGTTGCACCGTCCACGCCGAGGCCGAGATCGTGGTGGGCGCGGCCTGACGCCGCGCGCGCCGACCCCTCCGTACCCGAAGAAGAGCGCGCATGCCGCAGCGAACCAGCCGCGCGATCGTGCAGGAAGGTCCGCGCAAGCTCGTGCTTCGCGACCTGCCGCTCCCCGAGATCGCCGGCGATAGCGGGCTCCTGCGCCTCGAAGCGTGCGGCATCTGCGGCAGCGACGCCGAGCAGTACGCCGGGCTGCTGCCGGTGCCCTACCCGATGGTACCCGGCCACGAGCCGCTCGGCGTGATCGAGGCGATCGGCGACCAGGCGGCGAAACGCTGGGGCGTGAACGTCGGCGATCGCGTCGCCGTCGAGGCGCCCATCCCGTGCGGCCGGTGCCGGATGTGCCGCTCGGGACGCTACACCATGTGCCGGGCGCGCGGGTTCTTCGCGCACGGCTACGTGAAGCTTTCGCATCCGCCGGGACTCTGGGGCGGCTACGCCGACTACATGTACCTCGATCCGTGCTCGATCGTGCACCGCGTGCGCGCCGACATCCCGGCGTCGATCGCCGTCATGTTCAATCCGCTCGGGGCGGGCTTTCGCTGGGCGGTCGAGATCCCACGGACCGGCCCGGGCGACACGGTGCTGGTGATCGGTCCCGGGCAACGCGGGCTGGCGAGCGTGATCGCGGCACGCGCCGCGGGAGCCGACACGATCATCGTCACCGGCTTGACGCGCGACGCCCCCAAGCTCGCGCTCGCGCGCGCCTTCGGAGCCGACCACACGATCGACATCGAGACCGAGGACGCCCGCGCGCGGGTGAAGGAGCTGACCAACGGGCATGGCGCCGACGTGGTGGTGGAGGTGTCGGCCAACGCGCCCGAGCCGATCGCCGAGGCCCTCCACTATGCGGCGGCGGGTGGCCGCATCGTGCTGGCCGGCGTGAAAGGCTTCAAGGCCGTGCCCGACTTCGTGAGCGACCTGATCGTGATGAAAGAGATTCAGATCATGGGCGCCTTCGCGGTCACCAGCGCCGGCTACGAGGCGGCGATCCGGCTGATCGAGTCCGGGCGTGTACCGCTCGCCTCCATGCACACCCACGATTTCGCGCTCCCCGACACCGAGCGCGCCATCCAGACGCTCGCCGGCGAGATCGCGGGCGAGTCGAGCATCCATTCGTGCGTGCTGCCGTGAGCGCCGCGCGCCGCTGCTCGCGTCCCTGTCCGGGCGCGGCCGGCGCCGCCCGCGGGGCGGCCTGCTGAGCCGACGCGGCTTGACAGCGTTCCTGGATACCCTTAATCTCCAGATGCAGTGAAAACCCGGCCGGTAAAGAGTACCAACAAAGTAGCGCAATTCGAGGCGGCGTGTCGCGCCCAGGGCCTGCCGCTGACGGTCCAGCGGCGGGTCATCCTGGAAGCGCTGGCAGCGCGAGACGACCACCCCACCGCCGACGAGATCTTCGCCGCCATCCAGGAGCGCATCCCGGGCGTCTCGCGCACCACCGTCTACCGCGTTCTCGAGACCCTGGTGGGCGTCGGCGTAGCCAGCAAGGTCTGCCATCCCGGCGCCACGGCGCGTTTCGACGCCAAGACCGATCGCCACCACCACCTGGTCTGCCGCGAGTGCGGCAAGGTCCGGGACCTCGAAGCTCCGGCGCTCGATCGGCTGCCGCTACCCAATACCAGCAGACGCGGCTTCGAGATCCGCGACTATTCCATCCACTTCCTCGGAACCTGCGCCGACTGCCGCCCCAAACGAAGGAGAGATGATGAGCGTTCGCATCGGTAAACCCGCGCCCGACTTTCGCGCCCAGGCGTACCACAACGGCGACTTCACGCAGATCAATCCCGCAGCTTGAGGGAGGAGGACGTCATGGCATCCAAGGTCAAGATCGGAATCACCGACAAGAGCCGCGCCGTGGTGGCACGGATCCTCAACACCACGCTCGCGGACGAGTACGTGCTGTACACCAAGACGCGCAATTTCCACTGGAACGTCGTCGGCCCGCAGTTCCATGATCTCCACAAGTTCTTCGAGGCGCAGTACGACGAGCTGAACGACATCGTCGACGAGGTCGCGGAGCGCGCCCGCGCGCTCGGAGGCAGGGCGCACGGCTCGCTTGCCGAGTTCAGCAAGAACACCCGCTTGAAGGAGCGTGCTCCGAAGCCTCTCACGGCGCGCGACATGCTCGCCGAGCTCACCGCCGACCACGAAGCGGTGATCCGTAGCCTGCGCGTCGATCTCGTCACCTGCGCCGATCAGGGCGACGCCGGCACCAACGATTTCCTGACCGGCGTGATGGAGAAGCACGAGAAGATGGCGTGGATGCTGCGCTCCTGCCTGGAGGCGCGCTCGGCGTAGATCAGCGCGGCGGCGCGTTTGCGGGCGCGGTCGCGAGCCGCTACACGCCCGCCGTGCCTTTTCAAAGGGACCTGCTCCCCGCGTGGCGCCCCGCCGCGGTGCCCGAGTTTCGGGGC
Organism: uncultured delta proteobacterium; assembly: GCA_963846105.1. GTDB lineage: Bacteria > Desulfobacterota > Binatia > UTPRO1 > UTPRO1 > CAWJUT01. The sequence continues at coordinate 28,719 of CAWJUT010000013.1, read as the reverse complement.
TGGTGGGTGATGCTCGGCCCCGGCGTGGTGTGGATGGCGCTCGCCCAGGGCTCGGGCGAGCTCATCTGGTGGCCCTACCTCATCGCCAAGTACGGCCTCACATTTCTCTTCCTGCTGTTGCCGGCGAGCCTGCTGCAGTGGCCGATCACCTACGAGATCGGCCGCTACACGGCGCTCACCGGCGAGAGCATCTGGCAGGGCTTCATCCGCTTGCATCCGTGGTTCGCCTTCCCGCTCTGGATCCTGATGCTGGCGTCGTTCCTCTGGTTCGGAGCCTTCGCGTCGGCGGGCGGCACGGCGCTCGCAGCGCTCACCGATTTTCCGTACGGCTGGGCGGCGCGTGAGCAAAGCCTCTTCTGGGCCTACGTCACGATCGCGGTCTTCCTCGTCGCCCTGATCGTCAGCCCGGTCCTCTACGGGTTCATCGAGAAGTTCATGTGGGCGGTGGCGCTGACGACGCTGGTCGGGCTGGTGGCAGCTTGCACCCACCCGGCCGTGCTGGAGAAGGTTCCGAGCTTTCTCGCCGGGCTGGTCGCGCCGCCGCCGCTCGCACGGCCCTGGGAGCCCAAAGACGCCTCGCCGCTCCTGACCGCCATCACGTTCGCCGGCCTCGGCGGCTTCTGGACGCTCTTCTACTCCTACTGGCTGCGCGAGAAAGGCGTCGGCCTCGCCACCTATGCCGATCGCATGACCGGCCTGCTCGGCAAGCCGGAAACGGTTCCCCACGTGGGCTACGTGCCGCTGGACGAGCCTGCCGCCGCTGCTCGCCTGATGCACTGGCATCGGTTCCTGCGCGTCGACTCCGGAATCGGCATCGTCGGCAACATCCTGACGACGCTGATGACGTGCCTCCTCGCCTATGCGGTGCTGACGCCCGCCGGCCTGCTTCCCGAGGGCTGGAGCATCGCGGCGGCGCAGGGCGAGTTCTTCGCGCTCCGCTGGGGCGCGGTCGGGAAGGCGCTCTTCATGATCGTCGCGGCGGCGTTCCTGTCGGATACCTGGCTCTCGACCGCCGACGCCGTGAGCCGCGTCAACACCGACATCGTCTACCATTTCTTTCCGGCCTCGCAGCGCCGATCGGTGCGCTGGTGGTACTACCTCTTTCTCGCGATCGTGACCGTCGTCACCTGCGCCACCATGCCGCTCGCGCAACCGGGCGAGCTGTTGGTGATCAGCGCCGTCACCGGGTTCTTCGGCACGGTCGTCTTCTCGTTCGGCCTGCTGGCGCTGAATCACATCTACATGCCACCGCGCCTGCCGGCCTTCGCCCGTCCGGGAATGGGCTCGCGCATCGCGCTCGTCGTGAGCTGCATCGCGTACCTCGCCCTCGCCAGCACGTACCTCTGGGTCCAGTTCCGCTAGGACGGAAATCTGCGCCACCCCGCTTGACCTAGCCCGGCGTCCTTTCTACGTTTAACCACGTGGTTAACCAAAACACCGCCGCCGCCCGCCTGGACGCCGTCTTCTCTGCGCTCTCGGATCCGACGCGACGCACGATTCTCGCGCGCCTGGCGCGTGGCGAGACCTCGGTCGGCGCGCTCGCCGCGCCCTTCGACGTCTCGTTGCCGGCGATCTCGCGGCACTTGCGGGTGCTCGAGGGTGCCGGCCTCATCGTCCGCTCCCAGGACGGCCGGCTGCGCCGCTGTCGGCTGGTAGCCCGGCCGATGCGCGACGCCGCGAACTGGATCGAGCGCTACCGCCGCTTCTGGGACGTCCAACTCGACGCGCTTGCACGCTACCTCGCATCGTCCGATCAACGCGACTCGCTCGCCCGCCGGGCGGGTCCCAGACCCAAGAAGGAGTCGAAGCATGCCGACCGTCTACGGAGCCAGCCCCTCACCGTTCGTGCGCAAGGTACGAGTCTTTCTCGCCGAAAAGGGCATCGCGTACGATCTCAACGAAGAAATTCCCGGTAACTTCACCCCTGAGATGAAGCAGATCAGTCCGCTCGGGAAGATTCCCGCCTACCGTGACGGCGACGTGACGCTCGCCGACTCGTCGGTGATCTGCGCCTACGTGGAGCGCACGCATCCCTCGCCGTCGCTCTACCCGTCCGATCCCTATCAGTTCGCGCGCGCACTCTGGTTCGAGGAGTACGCCGACGGCGGCATGACTCCGATCGTCGGCCCGAAGATCTTCTTCCAGAAGATCGTCGGCCCGCGCTTCTTCAACCAGCCGACGGACGAGTCGGTGGTGAAGAAGGCCGTCGAGGAGGAGCTGCCGCCGCTGTTCGACTACCTCGAGACCCAGATCAGCCCGAAGAACACCCTCGCCGGCGACTCGTTCTCGATCGCCGACATCGGCGTCTGCACGCAGTTCGTCAACTTGAAGCACGCCGGCATCGCGCCGGACACCAAGCGGTGGCCGAAGCTGGCGCGCTACGTCGCGGGCGTTCTCGAGCGGCCGTCGTTCCGCGGCGTGCTCGAGAAGGAACGCGCCCTGCTCGGTCTGTCCTGACGAGGAGCACCCATGAGAGAGCGTGCACGTCAGGGAGCCGATCCACGTCGGGTTGCGGCTCGCGTACGAGCCGTCGGCCCCGCTTCTCCGTCGCAGCCGGACGCCGATACGACGCTTCGACTGCGCCGGATCCTCCCGGCCGCGCGCGAGCGCGTCTTTCGGGCGTGGACCGATCCGCAGGCGATCGCGCAGTGGTGGATTCCCAACGACGGGTTCTCGGTACCGGCCGCCGAGGTCGACCTCCGGGTCGGCGGCCGGTACCGGGTCACCATGCAGAACCCCGCCGGCGAGACCTTTCATCTCGCCGGCATCTACCGCGAGGTCGCCGCGCCCGAGCGGCTCGTCTACACGTGGAACTGGGAGGGTACTTCGTCCGAGATGGGCGAGACCCTGGTGACCGTCGAGTTTCGCGATCTCGGCGCCACGACCGAGGTCGTGCTGACCCACAGCTTGCCCGACGTCGCCGAGCGCGATCGTCACGGACAAGGCTGGAACGGCTGCCTCGACCATCTACAGGAAATGCTCGGACACTGAGCCGGGGACGACGATGACGACGATTCCCGTGCTGTGGCAGTTCCGTCAATCCCACTACAACGAGAAGGCGCGCTGGGCGCTCGACTACAAGGGCGTCGCGCACGCGCGCCGTTCGCTGCTCCCCGGCCTGCACATTCCGCGCGTCCTCTGGATGACCGGTCAGAAGTCGATGCCGGTGGTGGTGCTGAACGGCCGGGCCATCGCCGACTCCACGCGCATCATCGGTGCGCTCGAGGACGCCTATCCTGATCCGCCGCTCTACCCACACGACTCCGGCGCACGGCAGCGCGCCCTCGAGCTCGAGGAGTTCTTCGATGAGGAGCTCGGCCCGCACATCCGCCGCGCGGTGTTCTACGATCTCCTGCCGGACGCCGACTATACCTCAGCGCTCATGACGGTCGAGTGCCCGCCCGTCACGCGTACGCTCTACCGCATGATCTTCCCGGCGGTCCGGGCGATCATGCGTACCGACATGCGCATCGACGAGAAGAGCGCGGCGCTCGGACGCGCGCGCGTGCTCGCCGCCCTCGACCGCATCGAAGCCGAGTTGCAACCGTCGGGCTATCTGGTCGGCGATCGTTTCAGCGTCGCCGATCTCACCGCCGCGGCGCTGCTGTCGCCACTCGTACAACCGCACGAGTATCCGTACGCACTTCCGGGACCGCTGCCTGAGCCGGTCGCATCGTTTCGTGCCGCGCTCGCCGCGCGAGCGGGCTTCCAATGGGCGGCGGAGATGTATCGACGTCATCGCGGCGTCTCGCAGGAGCGCGCCGCGTAGGCGCGGAGTGCGGCGTCGCGATGGGTGCTTGACTCACCCACGCTTGGAGGCGAAGGTCTCGCTAGTGCGCTGCGTCAATTGCAACGGCGAATTGATTCCCGGCAAGCCGTTCTGCCCGAGCTGCGGCACGCCGGTCGCGCGTAAGTGCCCGAGCTGCGGCGCCAGCGTCGGCGCGAGCTTCCGTTTCTGCCCCGATTGCGGCACGGCGATCGCGGCCGGAGGCAGCGACGCACCTTCGAGCGTCTCCACCACCACCGCCGCCACCACTGCGGCCGCGACGCCGCCCACGCCTTCGGCACCGCTCGCGACGGCGGGCGAGCGCAAGCTCGTCACCGTGCTGTTCAGCGATCTCGTCGGCTCGACGGCGATCGCGGAGCGCCTCGACCCCGAGGAGTACCGCGATCTTCTCGAGCAGTACATGGCGCTCGCCTTCCGCGAGATCTACAAGGTCGAAGGCATCGTCACTCAGCTCGCGGGTGACGGGCTGATGGCGCTCTTCGGGGCGCCGATCGCCCACGAGGACGCGCCGCACCGGGCCGTCAAGGCGGCGCTCGCCATCCGGGACGCGCTCGCCGTCTTCAACCGGGAGCTGCGCGCACAGAGCGCCCCCGAGTTGGAGATCCGCATCGGCATCCACACCGGACCGGTGGTCGTCGGCACGGTCGGCAACGACATGAAGATGGACTACACGGCGATCGGCGACACCACCAACCTCGCGTCGCGATTGCAGGCGCTGGCGCCACCCGGCGCCATCCTGGTGAGCGCCGCCACGCATCGCCTGGTGCGCGGCGCTTTTCAGGTGAAGTCGACCGGTCCGTTCGCCGTGAAGGGCAAGCGCGAGCCGGTCACTGCCTACGAGGTGCTCGGCACGAGCGATGCCGAGACGCCGATGGCGATCGCAGCGGCGCGCGGCCTGACGCCGTTCGTCGGCAGGAGCGCCGAGCTGACGCAGCTCGGCACCTGCTATCAGCGCATGGCCGAGAACCTGGCGCAGGTCGTCGCGATCGTCGGCGACGCCGGCAACGGCAAGTCACGGCTGATCTACGAGTTCAAGCGGCAACTGGCGGGCGAGCCGGTCGCGTATTTCGAGGCTCGCTGCTCGGCGCTCACGCAGAGCATTCCCTACGCGCCGATCATCGCCATGCTGCGCCAGCACTTCGGCATCACGCCCGGCGAGAGCGTCGAAGGCGCCTGCGAGAAGATCGCGCAGAAGGTGCGGACGCTCGAGCCCAAGGGCGACATGGGGGTCGACGACGTCTATCCCGCGCTGTGTCGCTTGCTCTCCATCCCCGCCCCGGGGGTCGCCAAAGTCTCAGCCGACGAGAGCAAGCAAGAAACCTTCGACGCGGTCGGTGCGCTGGTGGGCGGGACGAGCAGGCAATCGCCGGTGATCATGATCATCGAAGACCTGCACTGGATGGACGATGCCTCGCGCGAGATGATCGAGCTCGCCGTCGCGCGCATGGATCAGGCGCGCGTCATGATGATCGTGAGCCACCGGTCGGACTACGTCCCGTTCTGGCGCTCGCGCGCGGTCTTCACGCAGCTGAACCTGCGGCCGCTCGCCGACCCGGATGCCACCGCCATCATCCGCGCCGTCGCCGGCGGACGGCTTCCGGCCGCGCTCGAGCGCAAGCTCCTGGCGCGCGCCGAGGGCAACCCCTTCTTCCTCGAGGAGATCACGCGCGCGCTCAAGGAGGAGGGCTATCTACTGCGCGGCGACGGACATGTCCGCCTCACGCGCCCGGTCGCCGAAGTGGGGATCCCCGACACCATCCAGGAGCTGATCGCGGCGCGCCTCGACCGTCTCGGCACCCACGCGAAGCGAGTGGCCCAGGTGGCGGCCGTGCTCGGACGGCAATTCTGCCGCTTGCAGCTGGCACAATTGCTCGATGGCGAGGGCATCGACGTCGAAGGCGAGCTCGACCGGCTCGAAGAGAGCGGGCTCGTCCATCGCAAGAGCGCGCTCTCCAAGGACGAGTACCGTTTCGGCGAGAGCCTGGCGCAGGACGTGGCCTACGAAACGCTCCTCCTCAAAGAGCGCCGCCAGCTGCACGAGCGGGTCGGCGTCCTGCTCGAGGCCTATCCCGGTGAGACCGACGCCGAGCGCGCGGCGCTGCTCGCCCACCACTACGGACGCAGCGACAATCGCATCAAGGCGGTCGAGGCGTTCCTGCGTGCCGCGCACGGCGCCGAGCAACTGCCGTCGTACTCCGCGGCCTTGAATCTGTATCGCCAGAGCTGGGAGCTCGCCGAGGCCGCGCTCGCCGAGACCGACGGCAACGACGAGCACCTGAAGCGCGCGGTCGTCGACGCCACCTTCGGTCTCTGCCGCATCGCGGTGCTCTACGGTCCGTCGCACGCCGTCGACGTCGACCGTGCCGGATGGCGCGGCCGCGAGCTGGCCGAGGCGCTCGGCGACGTCTCGTCGCAGATCGGCCTGCTCAGCTTCCATGGCTTCATCCTGATGAGCAGCGCGCGCGATCAATTCGCGCCCGGCCTCGCGTTGGTCGAGGAAGCGCTCGCGCTCGCGCAGCGCGCCGGGACCGAGACCAACGTGCTCAGCGTCTCGCGCGGACTGGCATGGAGCTACCTGACCGACGGGCAGTTCGAGCTCGCCACGCGCACGATCAACTGGGTGATGGCCGAGCTGGAGCGCCAGGGCTACCGCGAGCAGCTCACCGATCTCTACTTCGGCGCGCGCTGGGCGCTGCACGGAGTTCTCTACTACAGCGACGACCTCGAAGGCGCGCTGCAGCATGCCCTCGACGTCTATCCGCTCGCCCTCAAGGCGGGGAACCGCACCTCGCAGAGCGGCGCCATGTCCACGGAAGCAAGCGTGTACTTCGAGCGCGCCCAATACGCGCGCGCGCTCGAAGCGGCCGAGCGCAGCCTCGAGGTCGCGCAGGCGATCAGCGCCTCGGGCACCGTACGCGCGGCGGCGGCGCTGGCAATGGCGGCACGCGCCGAGCTCGGCGAGACGGGACCGTTCACGCGCTACACCGACCTCATCGAGGAGGGCCTGGTGGGCGCCAGCATTCCTCTGAACGGCGCGATCGTGGTCGAGAGCCTGCTCACCGTCGGCGACCTCGACCGCGCGCGGCGCGTGTGCGAGGTGATGGCAGGCGCACAGCGGTGGGCGCCTGCGCGAAGTACTGACCTCCGCGGCATTCGGCAACGTCTTGCTGCGCCTCGGACCCGCGCATTGGACTGAAGCCGAGCGGCACTATCAGGAAGCCCTCGCCCTCGCCCAGACGCTGGGGTCGCGCTCGACCGTCGCGACCGCGCTCCTCGGCTTGGGAGAGCTGGCAGTACGCCGCGGCGAAGCGGAGGCCGCGACGCGTCACCTCGAACGCGCGCGCGACGTCGTTCGCCACCCTCGGCTTCATCCGCTTGCAACAGCGCGCCGATCGCCTGCTCGCCGAGCTGTCCGCGAACGCGAAGCGACTCGCGTAGCCCATCCGGCGCGGAGCGAAGCGCATCGCCGCAGCAACGGCGACGACGCGTTCGCTTCCGGCCGATCCTTCAGCTCAATGCCCCGAGCCGATCAGCTCCGCGATCGTGAACTGATCTTCGGTCGTTCCTTCCTTCGCGCCCTGGTGCCAGTACCAGCCCGGCTCGCCCGGAAAGCGATGGCTCGGCAGCGACGCCTTGGTGGCGTGCTCGAGCTGGATGTCGATCATGGTCGCGCCGGCCGGAAACGGCGTGTCCTCTTCGTACTTGATCTTGGCGCCCGGGAACGCCTCCTTGCGGAACGCGAAGTTGTTGACCCAGATCTTCCACAGCTCGCCGGCGCGGTCGTACATGTCGGCGTACGGGACGGCGTAGATGTCCTTGTCGACGTACAGCACGCGCTTGGAGAAGGCGTACTGCGGCAGCTTGGAGATGCCCTCGATGACGTACACCTGGCGCTTCTCCCAGGCGTCGTCGAACGCCCAGTCGGCGGCGCCGGGCGCCCACTTCACCGGGAAGTGCTCGGTATGGAACGCGCCGAGCACCTCCTTCTCGCCGAGGAACTTCCAATCCATCCAGGCGAGCGCGCCGGCGTAGCCGCCGTAGCTGTCCTGGTCGGTGTCCTGGCCGAAGAGCGCGTCGGAGCGCTGAGCAGTCGAGAGCCGCCGCACGCGGCGGAGCGACGGAAGGTAGAGCCAGCTATCGTCCTGCTTCGCCGGGTCGATGTAGCGATAGTAGGTGAAGCCGACGCCCTTCAGATCGAAGGGCTCGATGAGCGGGTGCAGCGTCTCCTTGTACTGGTAGCCTTCCTTGTTGGGGATCTCGGGCTTCGGGTCCACGTACAGCCGGCCGATGTAGTAGAGGCGCCGGAAGTGGTCGATCAGAAAGTGACGCTCCACCTGCAGCGGTCGCTCGGTCGAGATCGGGCCGGTGTCGGCGTCGAAGTTGCGGAGGTCGAGATCGTCGAAGGCGATCGCATAGGCGAAGTTCTGCATGATCTTCATCGCCACCATCGGGTCGCTGGTTTCGATGTGCGGGAACGGGCGGCCGGCGACGTAGTTCTGCAAGCGGAGACCGTCGGCGCTCATTTTCACCTGGCCCGAGTATTTCTCGGTCGCCTCGACGAACGCCTTGCGCAGGTTGACCTTCTGGGTCGGGACGATGCGCATCGGAAAGCCGTGCTGGACGCACCAGTACATGGCGGGGGAGACGAGATCCTTCACCTTGTCGGCGTTGGCGATGTTGATCACATCGCCGGGCTGCACGTCGGCGCGCGCTGGCGCCGGCGCCAAAGCCGTCACGACCACGAGCGCGGCCAGCAGAAACACACGGATACCCATCAGCGAAATCCTCCTTGGTGATTCGGGGGCGATTGCTACCGAGCTATGCCAGGCTTCACGCCAGTATGGAAGCAGTGCCGGGAGGCTCGTCGATCACCCGGTTCTCGATCGCCCCGATGCCCTCGATGGCGATCCGCACCACGTCGCCGGGGACGAGCCACAGGCCGCGCGCCACGCCGACGCCGCCGGGAGTGCCCGTGGTCACGACGTCCCCGGGCTCGAGCGTGCAGACGGTCGACAGTGTCGCGACTTGCTCGAAACAATCGAAGATCAACTCGCGGGTATTCGAGTGCTGGCGCTCCTCGCCGTTCACCCACGTGTGGAGATCGAGGGTGTGAGGATCGCCGAGCTCCTCGGGAGTCACGATCCACGGGCCGATCGGGCCGTGGGTATCGAACGACTTCCCGAGCGTCACGGTTGGCGCCTTGAACTGCCAGTCGCGGACGCTCACGTCGTTCACCACCAGGTAGCCGGCGATGACCTCGGCGGCACGCGCGCGTGGGACGTGCCGGCAGCGACGGCCGATCACGAAGCCGAGCTCTCCCTCGTAGTCGAGCATGGTCGAGACGCGCGGCCGATGGATCGGGTCGAACGGGCCGGTAACGCACGTGGACTGCTTGTTGAAGAAGACCGGAAAGTCGGGGCGTGGTCGGCCCGTTTCCGCGACGTGGTTGGCATAGTTGAGACCGATCGCCAGGAACTTGGGAGGACGGAGCACGGGCGCTTCGAGATGGACGGCGGTCAGGGGAATGCGGGGGCTCCGGCCGTCCACGGCAGCGCCCGCGCGGGCGAGCGCGGCCGCGCCGCCGGCGAGCATGGCCGTCATCTCGGTCGGGAGATCCGGCGCGGCGACGGCGAGATCGACGAGTCCCTCGGGGGTGACGACTCCGATGCGGGTCGTACCATCGTGCGTGAACGTCGCGAGCTTCATGGGTCGTCGACGCGCGCCGCTGCCTGCGCGGCGCGATCGGTCACGGCCGGCGGCCGCGGCTTTCCTTGCTCAAGCCGTGGAACACCAGCTCGATCAGTGTATCCGCTTGCACCTCGATGGTCGCTGGTGCGGCGGTGTCGAGGCCGTAGAGCTCGCGGGCCATCGCCGAAACCGCCGAGAGATGCGCCGCGGCGCCGACGACCAGGAAGACGATCTGCTCGACGGGCAGGTCCTTGGCCCATCCTTCGCGCACCCCCGCGCGCACCAGCCGCTCGATGAGCGAGAACTGCTCGCGCAGATGGTGCCGCACCATCCACTTCAAGCGCGGCCCGGGAAGCGCGCCCTCGCGCATCATGAGCCGTGCCAGCTCGGGACGTCGCGCGGAGAAGATGACGAAGCGCCGGATCAGAACTTTCAGGACGGCTCGGCCGTCGATGTCGCGGAGCTCGTTGGCGATGCCCTCGAAGACCGCTCGCACCTCCGCGAAGAGGTTCTCGACGGTGGCACGCCACAACGCATCCTTCGACCGAAAATAGTAGGCCACCATCGGCTGGCTGACTCCGGCCGCGGTCGCGATCGTCGAGGTGGACGTGCCGTCGTAACCCTGGTCGCCGAACGAGCGCAGCGCCGCCATCAGGATGCGCTCGCGCACGGCAGCATCCGGTGCCGTGCCGCGCGCGCGCGCGCACCTTGCTGCGTGGCACGACGCGGATGGCGCGACGATGCGGCGCAGGTCCAGCGGTGACCGTGGTCGTGCCCAACGCGCTCCGGGGGCGGGATCGCGGTGCCTTCTTGGTCCCTCGCATGGCCAGCGACGACCGGGAGCACTAGCGAACGCCCGCCGGCATTGTCAATGCTCCGGCGGCCGGCGTCAGGGCGCCGTCGGATAGACCGGCGGCGGCTCGGGACGCCGGACGCGATAGAGCACCATGTGCTCGTCGGCCAGCACTTCCTCGAGATCGGGGTCCTGCGCGGCGCGCTCGAGAAACGACCCGTGCAGGCGGTCGCTCATCATGTAGGCGCACGGGAAGCGCGTCGCCAGGCGCCGCCCGGTGTCCTCGACATTGCCCTTCGAGATGTCCACCCACTCCCAGTACGCGTCGCGGAAACGATCGCGGAGATAGGTGGGGTCGAGCCCGATCAAGTACGTGCTGGTCGTATTGTAGAAATACAACCACGGAAAGTCGTCCCAGTCGGTGGTGCAGAGCATGGCGCCGGGCGGCGCGCGCTCGGCGACGAATCGGGCCGCCGCGGCGTACTGATCGTAGGGAGTTTGCTGGCGCTTGCGAACGAGTGTCCAACCCACGCCGATGACGTTGGCGGTCACCACCACGCCGAGCGCCGCGGCGAGCCACGCGCGCCGCCGCGCGTCGAGTCGAAGGAGCGCGGGCGCGCCGGTGAGCGCCGCGAACACCGTCGCCATCGGCGCGAAGTATTCGATGAAGCGCTTCGAGCGCAGCGTGAGCGCCAGGAACACCAGCGCCACGATCAGCGCCGCCAGCCCCCGGCGGTCGCGGTGCAGACCGTGCTCGCTACTGGCGGAGATGCCGAACGCGATGAGCAGCATCGCCGGCAGCGCATTGGCGAGCAGTTCCGCCGGATCGTAGGGAAACCACTCGCGCCCGACGCGCACCGGCTCGCCCGGGAGCAGCTTGTCGCCGAAATGATGGACGATGAACTGAAGATATTCGGGGAAATACGGCGAGACCACCAGGCCGACGATCATCCCCGCGAGCGCGGCGAACGCGATCCCGGGTCGCAGCCGACGCGCGACCACGAGATCCGCCGCGATCGTCGCGCCGACGGGAAGGAAGAGCAGCGGAAAGCCGTCGTAGAGCCACGCGTAGACGCAGGCCACCGCGGCGAGCGCGAGCAGACGACCGTGCAGCGCACAGTGGAAGCCGGCGAGCAGGCACACCAGCGACAGCGCCTGCACGCGTGTCATGCTGAGCCGGAAGAGCATGTCCGCCGACGACGCACCGAGCGCCAGCACGGCGAACGCGAGCAGCGGCACCCCCTCGCGTCGCAGGAACCAGACGAACGTCGCGAGGAACGCGAGCGCGCCCGCCAGCGCCGCGAGCTTGCCGCCGATGCGGAGGTCGCCGAACGTGAACGGCACCAGCAGCAGGTGGTACAGCATGTGGTGATCGGCGAAGCGGTCGGGCGCGAGAATGGTGAGCGGGAGCCACGGGAAGGGAGGTGGAAAACCGCGCACGCCGGCGTCGCGGATCACCTCGGCGTAGCGAATGTGGAAATAGGAGTCGTTGCCGATCAGGTTCGCGGTCGAAAACTGGAGCGCGGCGAGCACCACAGCCGCCGCCGCCAGCGCGCGCCATGGAGCACGCGGCAGCGGCATCAGTGAATCATGTCGCCGATGCGCTCCCACCGCAGCCAGCGGTCGGCCCCATCCCACGACCAGTAGATCACGAACGCCTTGCCCTTCACCTCGTCGATCGGCACGAACCCCCAGAAACGGCTGTCGTAGCTGCGGTCGCGGTTGTCGCCCATCACGAACACCTTGTCGTCCGGGACCGTCACCGGTCCGTAGTTGTCCCGGGGAGTGAGCCGGCTCTGCTCGCCCGCTCCATCGACGAAGGTGCCGTACGGATCGTCGATCTTCTGGTCGTTGACGTAGATCTGCTTGCGCCGGATCTCGACCGTATCGCCCGGCTGCCCGATCACGCGCTTGATGAAGTCCTTCTGGCGATCGACGGGGTAGATGAACACGATGATGTCGCCGCGCCGCGGGTCGCTGAAGCTCAGGATGCGCTTCCCGACGATCGGAATCCGGATGCCGTAGCGCAGCTTGTTGACGAGAATGTGATCGCCGATCTGCAGCGTCGGCAGCATCGACCCCGACGGGATCTTGAAGGCCTGGACGATGAAGGTACGGATGAACAACGCCAGCAGCAGCGCGACCGCCAACGCCTCGGCGTACTCACGGATGGTGGACTTGGAGGGGACCGCCTCGCCCGCCTCGGGCGCGGCCGCCTGGTCCCGCTCTCTGGTGCCGGCGGCGACGCCCCCGCGGACCTTGCTCACCCGCGGCATACTAGAGGATCGCCCACGCGCCCGCCAGGGGAGTACGAGCACGGGTCGAGCGGGCGCGCGCCGTTGCGGTCGCTCACTCACCTACTTCTGAGAACGGCGAACCTCGCCACCGCACCGTTGCGGCCGCTACTCCCCTATCTTGAGGACGGCGAGAAACGCCTCTTGCGGGATCTCCACCCGGCCGACCTGCTTCATCCGCCGCTTCCCTTCCTTCTGCCGCTCGAGGAGCTTGCGCTTGCGGGTGATGTCGCCGCCATAGCACTTGGCGGTGACGTTCTTGCGCAACGCCTTGACGGTTTCGCGCGCGACCACCTTGCTGCCGATCGCCGCCTGGATCACGACCTCGAACATCTGCCGCGGCACCAGCTCGCGCATCTTCTGCGTCAGCTCCCGCCCGCGCTGATACGCGCGCTCGCTGTGCAGGATGACCGAGAGCGCGTCGACGATGTCGCCGTTGATGCGCACGTCGAGCTTCACCAGCTTCGAAGGCCGCAGGTCGAGCGGCTCGTAGTCGAGGGAGGCGTAGCCGCGACTCGCCGACTTGAGACGATCGTAGAAGTCGAGGACGATCTCGTTGAGCGGCAGCTCGTAGACGAGCAACGCGCGCTTCTCGCCCGAGAACTTGAGCTCGCGCTGGATGCCGCGCTTCTCCTCGCAGAGCGCGATGACGTTGCCGATGTGCTCGGTGGGCAGGTGGATGGTGGCGAGGATGAACGGCTCCTCCATGCCCTCGATCTCCTGCTCGGGCGGGAGCTTCGCCGGGCTGTCGACGCTGAGCGTGCGCCCGTCGGTGGTGCGCACGCGATACGCGACCGTCGGCGCGGTGGTGATCAGCGTCAGGCCGAACTCGCGCTCGAGCCGCTCCTGGATGATCTCCATGTGCAGCAGCCCGAGGAACCCGCAGCGGAAGCCGAAGCCGAGCGCGACCGAGTTCTCGGGCTCGTAGGTGAACGACGCGTCGTTGAGCCGCAGCTTCTCGACGGCGTCGCGCAGCGCGCCGTACTGGTGCGCCTCGGCCGGGTAGAGCCCGGCGAACACCATCGGCTTCACCGCCTTGAAGCCCGGCAGCGGCATGGTGGCCGGGCGGCTCGCGTCGGTGACCGTGTCGCCGATCTTGGTGTCGGCGACCTCCTTGAGTCCGGCCATGACGACGCCGACCTCACCCGGGCCGAGGCTCTCGACGTCGACCGTGCGTCGGCGCCATCACCGCGATGCGGTCGACCTCCGCCTCCTTCCCCGTCGCCACCAGGCGGATGTGCATGCCGGGGCGGATGACGCCGTCGAGCACCCGCACCAACATGACCGCGCCGTGGTACGGATCGAACCAACTGTCGAAGAGCAACGCGCGCAGCGGCGCGGCCGCGTCGCCGCGCGGCGCCGGGATCGTGCGCACGATCTCCTCGAGAACGTCGTCGGTGCCGGTACCCTGCTTGGCGCTGGCGAGAATCGCCCCCGAGGCGTCGAGACCGATCACGTCCTCGATCTCGCGTCGCACGCGGTCGGGTTCCGCCGCCGGGAGATCGATCTTGTTCAGCACCGGGACGATCGCGAGATCGGTGTCGAGCGCCAGGTAGACGTTCGCCACCGTCTGCGCCTCGACGCCCTGGGCGGCGTCGACCACCAGGACCGCCCCCTCGCACGCGGCCAGGCTGCGCGACACCTCGTAGGAGAAGTCGACGTGCCCCGGCGTGTCGATCAGATTGAGCTGGTAGTCGGCGCCGTCGCGGGCGCGGTACTTGAGCCGCACGGCGCGCGCCTTGATGGTGATGCCGCGCTCCTGCTCGAGATCCATGTCGTCGAGGAACTGCGCCGCCATCTCGCGCTGGCTGACCGTGCCGGTGCGTTCGAGCAGGCGGTCGGCGAGCGTCGACTTGCCGTGGTCGATGTGGGCGATGATGGAGAAGTTGCGGATGAACTTCGGATCCTGCACGCGGGGAATCTTACACGGATCGGCGTGAAGCGCGAGCGGCGGCGAGCGGGGCTATTCCGCCTCGTCGCACTCTCTCATCGGCGAGCGGGGCTGTTGCCGCGATCACTCTCGGCATGATTCCCGAGGCGCGCGATCGTGGCACGGAAGTCGGCGACCGTCTCCGCGATGATGTCGGCAACCGCTTTCACGGCGTCGATCCGTCCGACGACCTGGCCGCCGAGCGCGATCGACGCCTCCATGTCGCCCCCGAAGTAGAGATCCTTGGCGCGCGCGAAGACGTCGAAGCCGACGTGCTCCTCACGCTCGAGCGTGGTCGAGCGCGCGGTGCGGAGCGCACGCAGTCCAGGGCGGCTGAAGCGGTTCAAGAATACCGTGTCGGTCTCGGCGGCGGCGATGATCGCTTGCTTCCAGTTGTCGTGCACCGGCGATTCCGCCGCCGACACCATGCGCGAGCCCATCTGTACGCCCTCGGCGCCGAGCGCGAACGCGGCGGCCATCGTCGGACCGTCACAGATGCCGCCCGCGGCGATGATCGGGACCTCGACCTTCGAGCAGACGAGCGGCAACAGGACCATGGTCGCGACGTCCCGTGGATTCTTGAAGCCGCCGCCCTCCCCGCCCTCGACGACCAGCCCGTCGACGCCCGCGGCGACCGCTTTCAGCGCCGCGGCGAGCGACGGCACGACGTGAAAGACCGTGAGACCCGCCTCCTTGAGCTTGGCGGTGTACTGGCGGGGATCGCCTGCCGATGTGGTGACGAAGCGCACGCCCTGGGAGACGACGAAATCGACGATACCGGGGTCGCGGACGAAGAGCTGGGCGATGTTGACGCCGAAGGGCTTGTCGGTGAGATCGCGCATCTTGCGGATCTCGTCGCGCACGGCGTCGAGCTCACCCGAGGAGGTCTCGATGATGCCGAGGCCGCCGGCGTTGGAGACCGCGGAAGCGAGCTGGGCGCGCGCGATCCATCCCATCGGCGCTTGCACGATCGGGTAGCGGACGCCGAGGAGGCGGGTGACGCGGGTGTCGATCGAATCCATCAGGCGCCGGCGTCGGCGACGTCGATCCACGGCGACGGCGGCGCCTGCTCCTCGTTCTCCGGCGGCTCGGCAGGCCCGGCCTCGGGAAGCGAGACGGCAAGTCGCAGCACCTCGAGATACCCGCCCGCAACACAGCCCTCGGCGAGCGCGCCGCGCTCGCGCAGCAAGCGGTGCAGCTTCGGGAGGTTGTGGTGCGGTACCGTCATCATGAGGTGATGCTCGTAGTGGTAGTTCACCAGATTGGGCGCCACGAGCAGGCGCTCCCACCAGGCGGCGCGCGTGGTGCGCGAGTTGCGCAGCATGTCGCCCTGGTCGGGGACCATCGAGTGCTCGGCGATCGAGCGGATGCGCGTCACCACCCGATAGGTCGTGAGCCACGCCACCACCCACAGGAGATACAGCGCCGGATGACCGGCGACGGTGAGCACCGCCAGCAAGACGGCGTTCGTGATCGCCACCGGCGCGATCTTGTGCCACCCGACCTGAGCGCGCTCGCCGCCGCTCATGCCGAAGTTGCGCATGTTGCGGTTGCGCGCGATGCCGAGGTCGCGCTTGAAGACCGCGATCGCTTGCTTGATGCCCGTCTGTCCCGAGAGGTCGCGCCACATCTTGCGGCGGAAGCTGCGCGGGCGTGATCGGGAACGGAGTGACCAGCCCGAGGTCAGGATCCTCGGCCGTGCCGGTCTTGGCGTGATGGACGAGGTGATAGGCCCGGTACGGTGCCGTGTCGGTCCACACCGGATACGCCGCCAGCCAATTGCCCGCCCAGTCGTTGAGGGCGCGATTCTTGAAGAGCGTCCGATGCGCCGCCTCGTGCATCACGACCGCCATGCCGAGTTGGCGCGCGCCGATCACGAAGAGCGCCACCACGATGGTGAGTGGATTCGGCGCCCAGGCGACGAGCGCCATCGCCGCAAACACGAAGAGCCAGTTGCTGACGATCATCCACCACGAGCGCAGCGGATCGATGGCGAGCAGCTCCTTGCGCTCGTCGAGCGAAAGCACCTGACGCCAGAGGGGTATGTCGATCGTGTCGTTCATGCAGCACCTCGAGCAGTAGTCATTGCACCTCCACCCGCGAGGCGGAGATTCACCGGCGAGCGTCCGCTCAGCGCGTCATGCGTCCGCATGAACTGACGCCAGCAGCCCCGTCCGACCTGATCGTATCGTCGCATGGCGCGGATCAACGCTCGCCGCTCCCGGGTGGCGACGATGGGTTCCGGGAGCAGCGGATCGAGCACCAGCTGGCGGATGGCCTGGCCGCCGAGGAGAAACGTCTCGACCATGGCGCGTTCAGGAGTCAACGCGCGGATGGACCGCCCGCTCGCCGCCAGCGCCCGGCGAGTACTCCGATACCCCGCCCGCAGCGCGGCAGCGTCCCACAGCCCACGCGCGCGTCTGTCCGTGGCCGAGTCGAGATGAGTCAGAACGAAGACAGGTGCGGTTGGCGCCAGACCGAGCGCGGTGAGTTGCCGGCGGACCTCCTCGACCCCGCCGCGCAGATTGTCCGGACGAACCCACAATCCCGGCTCGAGCGCCCGGAAGCCGAGCAGGTCGAAGGCGCGCGCGCGGCGCCGCACCGCGGTGCGATCACTCCGCGGCAACGCGGCGGTATGCACGGCGATCCAGCCCCCCGACCACGGCGCGACCAGCTCGTCGAGCCGGCTCCAGGACACGACCCGGCTCTGCACCGCCTCGGCGCGCGCCGCCATCCGATACTGCCCGCGCTCGTTGCGCTCGACGATCCGCCGCGCCACCAGGCGGGCGAGGTCCACCCGGATGCTGTTTTCGGCGACGTCGAAGAGCGCTCCTGCCGCCACCAGCGCACGCACCGGCATGGCGCCGCCGCGCAAGGTGGAGAGCAGGTCGAGAATCAGGCTCTTGGCCGTCGGCCGCACACCGCCCTATTACTTGCACGTACAGATTCAGTCAAGGGATGTAATATCTGTGCGTCGGAAACCTGACGGGAAGCTAGCCTTCCGACGCGGGCCGTCAGGCGCGTCCGCGGATGCTGAACTCGCCGCAATGGCTCGGAGGCTCGTCAGCGCTTCCGCTCAGGGAGGCGGTAGACATACCAGCAGCAGCAGGTCCCGATCCGGGACGTCGTCGGACCCACGCGTCACGAGACGCAGGACTTTCACACGCTTCTTCAAGACGTCCCCAAAGTGGCGCAAGGGCACTGTGATCGAGGCGAAACCGGTGCAGGCGTTGGTCGAGGTGAGTAATGGCGCGTCGATAGGCGTGGCGCCTCGCTCGATCGTGAGCCCCAGGCGCGCGTTCGGAACGTCCCTCTCTTGCGTTGGGACGTTGGGCACACCCCAACCGTAGACACTTTGCCACTCGCGCTCCCCTTCGCGCGACCGTGGCGGCAGCGACACCCACCGGCCACGTGACCGCACAGCCCGGCCCGCGCCATGCGCGCGCCGGACAGCTCACATGCATCGTTTGTGAACTAACCGCCTCGAGATGAAGAGAGGCGGCACCGGCAAAGGGGGTTACCGGCGCGGTCTAGGCAAGCGGAATTCGTGCCAATGAAAGCGGCGCTGTTCTTCGTTACGAAACTGCGGCTCCCGTATGTGCGGGAGCCAGGAAATCTGACGCTCGGCGTTGATTCTGTGACGCGCACCTCAGGCGCGTTGCCGGGCGCGGAAGAACTCGACGGTGCGTCGCAGCCCTTCCTCGAGCGGAACTTCGGGCCGCCAGCCGAGCACCTCGGCGGCGCGCTCGATGGCGATGACGCTGCGCCGCTGCTCGCCCGCCTTGGCGGGACCGTGCTGCGCCGGGTGCGGGCTGCCGGTCAGCACGCGCAGGTGCGCGTAGAGCGTGTTGACGTCGGTCTCGACGCCGGTGCCGATGTTGACCGGGCCGACGAACGCCGTGGTCGAGCGCCGCGCAGGTTGGCGCGCACGACGTCGCCGACGAAGACGTAGTCGCGGGTCTGCTTGCCGTCGCCGTTGATCGTCGGCGGCTCGCCGCGCGAGCAGCTGCTCGGTGAAGATCGCCACCACGCCGGCCTCGCCGTGCGGGTCCTGGCGCGGGCCGTAGACGTTGGCGTAGCGCAGCGCGACGAACGGCAGGCCGTACATCGGCGTGGTAGAAGAAGAGGTAGTGCTCGCCGGCGCGCTTGCTGACGCCGTACGGGCAGAGCGGCTTCGTGCGGATGGGTCTCCGGCGCCGGGAACGTCTCCTGCTCGCCGTACGCGGCGCCGCCCGAGGACGACGAAGATCACGCGCTCGGCGCCGACCTCGCGCGCCGCCTTCGAGCAGGTTGATCATGCCGAGCACGTTGACCTCGGCGTCGAACGCCGGGTCGGCGACCGAGCGCCGCACGTCCATCTGCGCGGCGTGGTGGTTCAGCACCTCCGGGCCGCTCGTCGCGGATGAGCTCGCGCGCCTCGCGGCGTCGCGGATGTCGAGCTCGTGGAACTTGGCGCCGTCGGGTTCAGGTTCTCGCGCTTGCCGCGTCGACAGGTCGTCGACGACGACGACCTCGTGGCCGGCCGCGAGGTACGCGTCGACGACGTGCGAGCCGATGAAGCCCGCCCCGCCCGTGACCAGGATCTTCATGCGATCCCGCAGCTGCCGCGGAAGTACGTCGATCGTCTGGCGCGAGCCCGTCCTCGAGCGCGACCTTCGGCTCCCAGCCGAGGAGCTGTGCGCGCGCGCGTGATGTCGGGCTGGCGCACCTTCGGGTCGTCGACCGGCAGCGGCTGGTAGACGATCTCGCTCTTGCTGCCGGTGAGCTCGCATGATGCGCTCGGCGAACTCGAGGATCGGTCATCTCGCGCGGGTTGCCGATGTTCACCGGGCCGCTGTAGTCGACTGCGCAGCAGGCGCAGGATGCCCTCGACCAGGTCGCTCGACGTAGCAGAAGCTGCGCGTCTGCGAGCCGTCGCCGTAGACCGTCAGCGGCTCGCCGCGCAGCGCCTGGGCGATGAAGTTCGGCACCACGCGGCCGTCGTCGTGCCGCATGCGCGGGCCGTAGGTGTTGAAGATGCGCACGATGCGCGTCTCGACGCCGTGGTGCGGTGGTAGGCCATGGTCATCGCCTCGGCGAAGCGCTTCGCCTCGTCGTAGACGCCGCGCGGGCCGATCGGGTTGACGTTGCCCCAGTAGCTCCTCGGTCTGCGGATGCACGAGCGGATCGCCGTAGACCTCGGAGGTCGAGGCGAGCAGGAAGCGCGCGCCCTTCTCCTTGCGCCAGCCCGAGCGCCTTGTGCGTGCCGAGCGAGCCGACCTTGAGCGTCTGGATCGGCAGCTCGAGGTAGTCGACCGGGCTCGCGGGCGAGGCGAAGTGCAGGATCGCGTCGAGCGGGCCCTTCGACGTAGATGTAGTTGGTGACGTCCTGCTGGATGAAGCTGAAAGCGCTGGTTCGCCGAGCAGGTGCGCGATGTTGTCGGGCGAGCCGGTCAGGAAGTTGTCGATGCAGATGACGTCGTGGCCCTCGGCGAGGAAGCGCTCGCAGAGATGCGAGCCGATGAAGCCCGCGCCGCCGGTGATCAGGATCCGCGCCATCGTCGCTCAGGCCGCGCGCGCACCGGCGGCGCGGCCGATCGGGAAGTAGGTGAACCCGTGCTCGCGCATGACGTCGGGCTCGTAGAGGTTGCGGCCGTCGAAGATCACCGGCTGGCTGCATGCAGCTCGCTTCATGCGCGCGAAGTCGGGGCGGCGGAACTCGTTCCACTCGGTGACGATGAGCAGCGCGTCGGCGCCGCGCGAGCGCGTCGTAGTTGACGCGGTGGTAGCTCGACGCGGTCGCCGAAGACGCTTGCTGCGCCTCGGCGAGCGCCTCGGGATCGTGCGCCTGCGACGCGCGGCGCCGCGCTTGAGCAGCTCCTCGATGACGACGATCGACGGCGCCTCGCGCATGTCGTCGGTGCGCGGCTTGAACGCGAGGCCCCAGACCGCGAAGCGCCGGCCCGTGCAGGTTGCTCGCCGAAGTCGGCGCACCACCTTCTCGACCAGCACGTCGCTTCTGCGCGTCGTTCACCTCCTCGACCGCGTTCAGCAGCGGGAACTCGCAGGCCGTTGCTCGTGCGCGGTGTGGATGACCGCCTGCACGTCCTTCGGGAAGCACGAGCCGCCGTAGCCGACGCCCGGGAAACAGGAAGTGGTGGCCGATGCGCCGGTCGGAGCCGATGCCGCGGCGCACGTCGCTCGACGTCGGCGCCGACGCGCTCGCAGAGGTTCGCGATCTCGTTCATGAACGAGATGCGCGTCGCGAGCAGCGCGTTGGCGGCGTACTTGGTCATCTCGGCGCTCGCGGTTGTCCATGACGAGGATCGGGTTGCCGGTGCGCACGAACGGCTCGTAGAGCTCGCGCATGATCTCGATGGCGCGCTCGGCTCGCGGCCGCCGATGACGACGCGGTCGGGCTTCATGAAGTCCTCGATCGCCGCGCCTTCCTTCAGGAACTCCGGGTTCGAGACGACGTCGAACGGCGTGCGTGGTCGTGCGCGCGATGACCGCGGCGCGCACTTCGTCCGCGGTGCCGACCGGCACGGTGCTCTTGTCGACGACGACCCGGTAGCCGTCCATCGCCGCGCCGATCTGCTCGGCCACCGCGAGCACGGCCGCGCAGGTCGGCCGCGCCGTCCGTCGCTCTCGGGCGTGCCGACGGCGATGAAGCAGATCGCGGCGCCGCGCACCGCGTCGGCCAGGTCGGTCGGTGAACGACGAGGCGGCGCTCGGCGACGTTGCGCCGGATCAGCTCCTCGAGCCCGGGCTCGTAGATCGGCACCTTGCCCTGCTTGCAGCGCCTCGATCTTCGCCGCGTCGATGTCGACGCAGATGACGTCGTTGCCGCTCTCGGCGAAGCAGGTCCCGGCCACCAGCCCGACGTACCCGGTCCCGATCACACAGAGCTTCACACGCGCCTCCCTCCAAGCCCACCGGGCGCCCGCCGGGCGCGACAGTGCTACGAAGCTACCGGCCGCCTGCCGCACCGTCAAATACGTTTCTGCAGCCCTAGCCCGGGCTACGCACCGTCGGCCGCCGGCGCCCGCACCCTGGCTCGCCTGGCGGACCTCGCGCACCGTGTAAATCGGCTTGGCCTGCGACTCGTGGTAGGTGCGCACCAGCATCTCGCCGAGCAGCCCGAGCGTGACGAACTGCACGCCGCCCATGACCAGCAGGATGCCGAGCAGCACGAGCGGCCGGCCGGCCAGCTCGCACGCCCGAAGAAGATCCGCTCGAAGCCGAGCACGCCGGTGATCACCATACCGACCAGCGTCGCCAGCAGCCCGACCGATGCCGAAGACGTGGATCGGCCGCGTCGAGTAGCCGGACAGGAACTTGACCGTCAGCAGATCGAGGACGACGCGCACCGTCCGCGAGATGCCGTACTTCGAGCGCCCCGCGCGTGCGCGGCCGGTGGTTCACCGGCATCTCGACGACGCGTGCGCCGAGGTCGCCGGCGATGCGCGGGGATGAAGCGGTGCATCTCGCCGTAGAGCCTGAGCCCGCTTCGCGATCTCGCCGCGGATCACCTTCAGCGTGCAGCCGTAGTCGTGGAGGCGCACGTCGGTGATCGCGCCGATGATGCCAGTTGGCGATGATGCGACGGCAGCCGCGCGTGAGCAGGAACGGGTCGCGGCGGTCGCGGCGCCAGCCGGTCACCACGTCGAAGCCGTCGTCGAGCGCCGCGAGCAGACGCGGGATGTCGGCGGGGTCGTTCTGCCGGTCGCCGTCGATGGTGACGATGATCGTCGCCCTGCGCATGCTCGAGCCCGGCGGCCAGCGCCGCGGTCTGGCCGTAGTTGCGGCGCAAGCGCACGATCCGGAAGCGCGGGTCGTCGCCGCTCGCGGCCGCGAGCAGCCGCGAAGGTCCCGTCGTGCTGCCGTCGTCGACGCAGCACGACCTCGACTGGTGAGCGTCGAGCCGTCGAGCGCCGCGCGCAGCTCGGCGTGCAGGGCCTCGACGTTCGCGCCTCGTTGTAGACCGGAACGACGACCGAGAGCCGCGGCATGCACGCAGACGTCGAACGCCGGTCAGGCTCACGAACTGCCGGTAGCGGCGCTCGATCTCGTCCCGCGTGAGCGTGCGCAGGCGCTCGAGGCTGAAGTCCTCGACGACGAACGACGCCATCACGCTGCCGTACACGATGGCGCGGCGCAGCCCCGCCGCCGAGAGGTCGCCCGAGCGCGGCGAGCTAGCCCATGAAGCCGCCGGCGAAGCGTGTCGCCCGCGCCGGTCGGATCGAAGACCTCCTCGAGCGGGAAGGCGGGCACCGCGAAGACCGACGTCGCCCGAGAACTGGATGACGCCGTACTCGCCGCGCTTGATCAGCAGCGCTCGCGGGCCCATGGCGAGGATGCGCGCGCCGCGCGGACGATGTTGCGCTCGCCGCGAGAGCAGGCGCGCCTCCTCGTCGTTGATCACCAGCAGCGGCACGCGCTGCAAGCAGCGCGTCGAGCTCGGCGCGCGCGCCCTGCGATCCAGTGGTTCATGGTGTCGCAGCCGACCAGCGCGGCGCGCGCACCTGGTCGAGCACGCGCGCCTGCAGCGCCGGCGTCGATGTTGGCGAGGAAGACGAAGGGCGCGTCGCGATACGCGTCCGGCAGCTTCGGCATGAAGTCGGCGAAGACGCCGAGCTCGAAGCGCAGCGTGTCGCGGACGTTCATGTCCTCGTGGTAGCGCCCGCTCCAGCGACAGCTTCGTCCGGGCCGCTCCTCGAGGCCCGCGAGGTCGATGCCGCGTCGCTCGAACCAGTCGAGCTCGTGGCGCGGGAAGTCCTCGCCGACCACGGCCGACCATGCTGCACCGGCGCGAAGAAGCTCGCCGCCACCGCGAAGTACGTCGCCGCGCCGCCGAGGACGTCGTCGGCGCGGCCGCGCGGCGTCTCGACCGTGTCGATCGCCACCGAGCCGACGACCAGCAGGCTCATGCAGTCCTCCGGAATGTACTTCCGATGAGCGGCGCCAGCTCGCG
Organism: uncultured delta proteobacterium; assembly: GCA_963846105.1. Classification (GTDB taxonomy): domain Bacteria; phylum Desulfobacterota; class Binatia; order UTPRO1; family UTPRO1; genus CAWJUT01. Next base: position 5,274 of record CAWJUT010000013.1, on the reverse strand, counting down.
CTTCACGCGCGCGGGAATCGCGCGCGCGATCGGTGATGATCGCGTGCTCGAGCGCGCGCCCGCAGCCGCAACCCGGGCTCGCCGGCAGCTGCCGGACCACGTCGGCGATCGACCCGCTGCGCCAGCGCGACGTTGGCGGCCAGCACGCGCAGCACGTCGTCGATCGCCACCTCGTGGCGTGTCCTGCCGCCAGCAGTCGTAGTCGGTGGCCAGCGCGAGCGTCGCGAAGCACAGCTCGGCCTCGCGCGCGAGCTTGGCTTCCTGCAGGTTGGTCATGCCGATGATCGTGGCGCCCCAGCTGCCGTAGAGCTCCGACTCGGCGCGGGTCGAGAACTGCGGCCCCTCCATGCAGACGTAGGTGCCGCCCGCGTGCACCGTCGCGCCAGCTGCGCCGCGCCGCGGTCGACGAGCGCCGTCGAGAGCACCGGGCAGACCGGATCGGCGAAGGCGACGTGCGCGACGATGCCGTGCCCGAAGAACGTGCCGATCCGGCCGCCGCGGTGCGATCGATGAACTGGTCGGGCACCACCACGTGGCCGGGCGCGATCTCCTCGCGCAGGCTGCCGACCGCGCTCGACCGCGATCACGCACTCGGCGCCGAGCTGTCTTCAGCGCGAAGATGTTGGCGCGGAAGTGGAGCTCGGACGGCAGCAGGCGATGGCCGCGGCCGTGGCGCGGCAGGAACAGCAGGCGCGCGCCGCCGAGCGTGCCCGAGCACGATCTCGTCCGACGGGTGCGCCGAACGGCGTCTCGACGGCGATCTGCGCTCGACGTCCGCCAGGCCGGCCAGCTCGTAGAGGCCGCTGCCGCCGATGATCCCGAGCGTCACCATGCTCAGCCTACCGGATCATCGGCAGGATCGGCTCCGGTCGCGATCGTCAGCTCCGGTCGACCGGATCCAGGATGTCGCCGTCCATCATGAAGCGCGTCGGCTGCGCGAATCGGATCGTCACCGAGCGTGCGATGTTGTCGTAGAATTCCGGCTCCTCCAGTGGATATCCCCGACGAAAGCGGATGATCTTGCGCGCCAGGCGGAGCGGCCCGATCGGCCCGGCCAGGACATGGAAATGGTCGCGCTTGCGCGCCGCCAGATACATCGGTTTGAAGCCGAGCGCAACGTGGGTGACCGTGCCGGCGAGGATCACGGTGAAGGTCCGGAACGGCACGCGCTCGCCGTCGCAGTCGACGTCGGCCTCCACACGGCGAAACACCCCGCGCACCAACGACGTTCCCGCGAGGGCCGAGCCGATGAGGCGCGTGAGCAATCGGACGGCCGTTCGCGGACCCGGGCGTGGCTCGCTGTAGTAGACGCTGCAGATAGTTCACGACCACCCCGCAGCCGATCACGAAGCCGGCGTGCTCGCCGTTGACGATCAGGAGATGGCGCTCGACGACGTCGTGCGTACGGCCGTGGCGGTAGTCGTGCACGACGTGCGCCAGCACGTGCTCCGGCCTGCCGCGCATGCAGCCGATCGAGCGCGCGACGTAGTTCATCGTCCCGGCGCGCAGCGGCAGGAAGAGCGGCAGTGGAGCGTCGCCGGCCGACCCGGCGGAGCGCCGAGAGCGTGCGGAAGTGCGTGCCGTCGCCGCCGCAGACGGCGAGGATGTCGATGCCGGCGCGCGACGAACTCGCGCACCACGCGCTCGATCGCCTCGAGATCCGGCGTCACCCGCACCGAGCCGTCGTCGCCGACGATCGCCTCGAAGCGGCGCGCGCGTGCTTCGGACCGGCGCAGATTGCTTCCGGCGTGCGGGTTGACGACGACGCCGATCCCGGACATGCGGCGCTTCAGGCTGCGCTGCCGCCCGCCGTGGTCGCCGCCAGCTGCCCGCACGCCGCCGCGATGTCGGGTCCCCGGCTCTCGCGCACCGTCGCGTGCACGCCGGCGCGACGGAGCGCGTCCTGGAAGCGCGCCACCGTGACGTCGTCGCTGCGCCCGTACGATACCCCCGGGAAGGGATTGAACGGGATCAGGTTCACCTTGCAGCGGATGCCGGCCAGCGCCTGCGCCAGCGCGCGCGCCTGCGCGGCGGCGTCGTTCACGCCGGCGAGCAGCACGTATTCGAACGTGATGCGCTTGCGTGCGCGGCAGCGGCAGCGCGCGGCACGCCGCGAGCAGCTCGGCCACCGGATACTTCTTGCTGACCGGCATGAGCCGCTGGCGCACCTCCTGATCGATCGCGGTCAGGGAGACCGCGAGGTTGACGCTGGTGTCGCGCGAGCAGGCGCTGCATCTCGGGGACGAGACCGACCGTCGAGACGGTGATGCGGCGGTGCGAGAAGTCCACGCCCCAGGAAGCCGTCGAGCGTCTCGATGGCGCCGACCGTCCCGTCGTAGTTGTGCAGCGGCTCGCCCATGCCCATGAACACGATGTTGGTGATGCGCCGCTCCTCGCCGTCGGCGGCGACCATCGCACGCGCCAACAGGAGCTGCTCGACGATCTCGCCGCGCGAGAGATGGCGGCGGAACCCGAGGGTCGCCGTGGCGCAGAAGCCGCACCCCATGGCGCAGCCGACCTGCGTCGAGACGCAGAGCGTCAGGCGCGCGCCGTCGGGAATCAGCACGCTCTCGATCGCCGCGCCGTCACGCAGGCGGACGAGCAGCTTCTCGGTACCGTCGTGCGACCGGCTCGTGTCCGCTACCGTCGACGAGCCGATCCGGAAGCTCGGCGGCCAGATCCTCGCGCAGCGGGCGCGACAGGTTCGTCATCACCGCGAAGTCGCGCGCGCCCCGCTGGTAGATCCAGGCCGCGATCTGCGCCGCCCGGTAGCGCGGGGCGTCGCGCTCGGCGCACCAGGCCTCGAGCTCGGCGAGCGACAGGTCGAGGATGTCCCGCGTGACCATGGGGGCCGACTCTAGCGACGCCCGGGTGAGGCGTCCACTCGCACCGGGTTCCAGGCTCCGACCGCCACCGGAGCGCGAGCGTGAGCCCGTCAACTCCCCGGGACGATCCTGTAGATCTCGCCGTCGTAGTCCGCGATGTAGAGCTCGCCTCGGGTGTCCTCGCCGAAGCTGCTGACGTTGCCGATGCCGGGACCGAGGTCCGTGTTGTGGATCTGCAGGCTCTGCGCATTGCCGCCGCTCACGCCCATGAACGAGCGGATGAAGGCGGTGTAGAAGTCGGAGTAGAAGTACCGGCCGCGCAGATCCGGCAGGGCACAGCCGCGGTAGACGAACCCGCCGGTGACCGCCTGACCCTTCTCGGACTGGAAGGTGCTGCAGGCTGGATCCGAGAACCCGCTGTTGCAGTACTCGAGAACGGGCAGCGTCCGCCCGGCCGTCAAGCAGCCGGTCGACGGCTCGAAGCAGTGGCGGCCCTCCATGTCGTCCCAGCCGTAGTTGACGCCCGAGGGATTGGCGGCGGCGTAGCTGATCTCCTCCCAGCGGCCCTGACCGACGTCGCCGATGTAGATGTCGCCGTTGGCGCGGTCGAAGCTGAAACGGAAGGGATTGCGTAGACCCTTCCCCCAGTTCGTGACCGCGTCCGTCGCCGGGTTGATGCGCAGGAGCTTGCCGAGCCGGCTCCAGGTCGTCCTGGGCGTTCTCGCCCGGGTCGCCGCCGCCGCCGCCGTCGCCGGTGGCGGCGTAGAGGAAGCCGTCGGGGCCGAAGTTCAGGTTGCCGCCGTTGTGATTGCTCTGCCCGGGATGCGGAATGGTGAGGACGATGTGCGCGCTCGACTCGTCGCCGTCGTCGGGGTTGCCGAGCGTCGCCTCGTAGCGCGCGATCACGAGGTCGCCGGCATTGTTCACGTAGTAGACGAAGAAGCGCCGGTTCGTCTCGTAGTCCGGATCGAAGGCGACGCTCAGGAGCCCCTGCTCGCCGCCGTACAGCACGATGCCCTCGATGTCGAGGAACGCCGTGCCGAGCTGCACGCCGTCCTTGATCAGCTGGATACGTCCGGGCTGCTCGACGACGAAGACGCCGGCTCGGATCGAGCCGCGGCGCGGCGACGTGCACCGGCGCCTCGTAGCCGCTCGCCACGAGGACCTTGTCGAGGCTGGTGCCGGCGACCGATGGCACGCCGGCGCAGAGGGCCGGATTCAGACTCTCGAGCTGACAGGCCGACGAGCAGCCGTCACCGGACGCGTTGCCAGCATCGTCGCATTCCTCGGCACCTTCGACGGTACCGTTCCCACAACCCGGCGCCGGCGTGGCGGTGGCCGTCGCGATCACGGTCGGGGTCGGTGTCGCCGTGGGAGTCCGCGTCGCGGTGGGCGTCCGCGTTGGTGTCACAGTAGGCGTCCGGGTCGGCGTCGCGGTGGGCGTGCGCGTCGGTGTCGCTGTGGCCGTCGCGGTCTGAGTCGCGTCGTCCGCGTCGGCGTAGCCGTGGCTGTCACGACCACGGTCTGGGTCGGCGTCGCGGTGGGCGTCCGCGTCGGGTTCGTCGTGGCCGTCGCGGTCTGAGTCGCTGTCGCCGTGGCCGTCCGCGTCGGCGTAGCCGTGGCTGTCACGACCACGGTCTGAGTCGGCGTCGGGGTGGGCGTCCGCGTCGGGGTCGCCGTGGCCGTCGCGATCGCGGTCTGGGTCGGCGTCGGAGACTCCATCGGCGTCGGAGTAACGAAGGTTGGATCGAGCTCGGAGACGACGTCGTTCACAAACGCCTCGACCTTCGCCTCGAGCACCGCCGTATCATCGAACGTCGCGCATGGGCCGTCGTTCCTCGTCTCCAGCTTCTCGAAGCAGCCTTGGGTCGGGTCGCCGGCTCCGTCGAACTTGCGCTGTGCTCTCTGAATGCAGAGTGGATCGACGACGATACCCCTCCGCTCTGCCTTGGCGTGGCACCTCAGCAGCGCCTTCGTCGTCTTGCTGACACACTTCTTCTTCCCCGCCGAGCATTTGTTCAGGACCGGTAGCGGAAAGTCGGGATCGAGCTCTCCGACGACGTCGAGAACGAACGCGTCCACCTTCGCCTCGGCCGTCGCCGTGTCATCGAAGGTGAGGCAGTCATCGTTCCTCGCCTCGACCTTCTCGAAGCAACCTCTCGTGGAATCGGCGCCGCCGTCGAACTTGTCTTGGCACCTCTGCGTGCACACAGGATCGACCGCCAAGCCGATCCTCTCGGCCTTGCTATGGCACTTGAGCAGGCAGGTCGTCTTCTTCGAGACGCAGCCCTTTTTCTTGGCGGAGCAGCGGCTCAAGGTTTGAGCATCGGTACTCGACGTCGCGACGACCAGCAGGATCATGGCACCTGCAACGATCGCAACGCCGGCGGCGAAAGCCTTCATTGATATTCTTGTGGAGGGTGGCCCCAGGGGTGTCAATCGCCCGTTT
>CAWJUT010000012.1:15000-94443 GCA_963846105.1 uncultured delta proteobacterium | reverse complement strand
CGAAGCAACGTCAGTCCTTTCCGGGACTCCGGTACTCGGGGCGCGGCGCTCTCGACGCCGGGGTGGTGGAACCAGGTAGACACACGGGGCTTAAAACTCCGTGGGGGCAACCCCGTGCGGGTTCGAGTCCCGCCCCCGGCACTGAGTAGGCAGGGTCTTCAGCGCAGCGGCCACGTTCGTCGACGGGCGACGCGTTGGCTCGCGCGGATGCTGAGACCCGCGAGGTCGTAGGTCACGTGTGCAACTCAAATTCAACCGCGGCGCAGAAGTGGACGAAGACAATTCCCAGCTCGGACGGCCGAAAGCGATTCGGCGTCCGGGTTCGTCTCAGCCTGAGGGCGTCGCGCAGCGCATAGCAACCGCGCGGGCTCGCGTTCGCGCGCGTCCTTGACTTCGCGGCGGCCGGGCGCCATGAAGTGGCCCACTTGCGCGGCGTGCAGACCGTGGGCGAACAGCAGGACGGCTCCATCGAGCGGCGCGTCCACTGGCCGCCCGTTGCGGTCGATCGTCGCGTCCGCGCTTGCCGATGACACCCGCCCACGCCAGTCTCGCGGCTCGCGTCGTCACCCCGGCCATCGCCTCGGAATCCGGGCCGCCGACGGTGCAGGGGAAGTTCTTCTGGACCGGCGGCCGAGAAGTTCTACATGCGGGCGGTGTCGTATGGTCCGTTCGCCACCGCGTCACACGGCGACCAGTTCCCGGAGCGGCGACATGGTCGAGCGCGACTTCACGCTCATCGCGCGAGCTCGGCGCCAACTACCTCCGTACCTTCACCGTGCCGCCGCGCTGGCTGCTCGATCGCGCCGAGGCGCACGGCTTGCGGGTGCTGATCGGGATCCCCTGGGCCGAGCACGTCTGCTTCCTCGATAGCCCCGAGACCGTCGCCGAGATCCGCGAGACGATCGCGGCGTGCGGTGCGCGACTGCGGCAGGACATCCGGCGGTGTTCGGCCTACCTGGTCGGCAACGAGATCCCGCCCGACATCGTGCGCTGGTACGGGCCGGAGCGCGTCCAGGAGTTCCTCCGCGAGCTCGGCGCGACGTGAAGAGCCATCGTTCCCGACGCGCTGGTGAGCTACGCCAACTTCCCGCCCGACCGAGTATCTCGACTCTCGAGTTCGCTCGATTTCGTCTGCTTCAACGTCTACCTGCACCACGAGGAGGACTTCCGGCGCTACCTCGGACGGCTGCAGAACATCGCCGGAGACCGTCCGCTGGTGCTGACCGAGTTCGGCATCGATTCCATCCGCGACGGCGAGGACGCGCAGGCGGAGACGCTCGCGTGGCAGGTGCGCGCCGCCTACGAGTCGGGGCTGGCGGGCACCTGCGTGTTCTCGTGGACCGACGATTGGTTCACCGGCGGCTTCCAGATCGACGACTGGGCGTTCGGCCTGGTCGACCCGCGACCGCCAGCGCAAGCCCGCCTTCCATGCGGTGCAAGCCGCAGTACAACGGCCCGCTGCCGCCGCCGTTGCCGCACTACCCGCGCGTGTCGGTCGTGATCTGCGCCTACAACGCCGAGCGCACCATGGACGCGTGCCTCGCCTCGCTCGAAAAGCTCCGCTACCCCGACTACGAGGTGATCATCGTCAACGACGGGTCGAAGGACGGCACGCGCGAGATCTCCGAGCGGCTACGCCGACGCTTCACCGGCTGATCAACCAACCAGGAGAACGCGGTCTGTCAGCGTGGCGCGCAACGTCGGGATGCAAGCCGCGACGCGGCGAGATCGTCGCCTACACCGACTCGGACTGTGTGGTCGATCCCGACTGGCTGAGCTACCTCGTCTACAAGTTCGTACACGGCGGCTTCGTGGCGGTGGGCGGGCCGAACTTTCCGCCGCCCGAGGACAGCGCCGTGCCGGCGTACGTCGCGGCGTCGCCGGGCGGGCCCGACGCACGTGCTGCTCAACGACGAGGTCGCCGAGCACATCCCGGGCTGCAACATGGCGTTCACCAAGCAAGCGCTGCTCGAGGGTCGGCGGCTTCGAGCCGATCTTCGCCGCCGCCGGTGACGACGTCGATCTCTGCTGGCGGCTGCAGAACAAAGGGCTACGCGATCGGCTTCAGCCCCGCCGCCATGGTCTGGCACTTCCGCCGCAACACGGTGCGCGACTACCTGAAGCAACAGCGCGGCTACGGCAAAGCGGAGGCGTTGCTCTATTTCAAGCATCCCTATCGCTTCAACATGCTCGGCCAATCGCGCTGGCTCGGGCGCATCTACGGCGACCTCACGGCGTCGATCTTCTCGCGCCGGCCGATCATCTACTTCGGGCACCTTCGGCCGCGGGCTCTTCCAGACGCTGTACGAGCCGCCGTCGTCGCTGTTCGCGTACCTGCCGTTCACGCTCGAGTGGAACGCTGGCGAGCTTGTTCCTGCTGATCGCGGCGCTGGCTCGCCGGCAAGTACCGCTTGCTCGCGCTCGTGCCGCTCGCGATCACGCTCGGATCGTCGCTGGTGAGCGCCATGCGCGCCAGCATCGACCCGCGCTTCACGACAATTGGCGCGGGCGCTGCTGGTGGCGCGTCCTCATCTTTCTCGGGCCGCTGCTCCGCAGCTACGAGCGCTATCTCTGGCGCATCGAGGGGCTCACCGACGTCGAGCGCGATCCGCTTCGCCGAGCCGACGCAGGCGCCGCGCATCCGCTGGCTGGCGCGCGAGTTCCTGCTGCGCTACTGGAGCGAGCGTAGCCAGGAGAAGGAGGAGCTGCTCGAAGGCGTGATCCGCTTCCTCTTGCCGCGCAAGTATCTGATCGCGCATCGACCTCGGTCTGGAGCGGCTGGGATCTCGAGATCCATCGCGGCATCTGGTCGAAGTCGCAAGTCCCGGTCGCGGTGGAGAACCACGGCGGCGAGAAGCGGCTCTTCAACGTGTGCTGCACCATCAAGACGTCGCGCGCCGGCAAGTTCGCCCTCGGCGGCTGGGGCGGCCTGATCCTGCTGGCGCTCTACTTCGGCGTTCCCGAGCTCCTCGCGGTCGCGTCGATACTCGGGAGCCTGACGGCCGTCTCGATCGGGTACCAGGCGTTCCGGCTCGCGCGGACGCATGTACCACGTGTCGGAGATCGTGGCGCAGCAGATCGGACTCACCGCGGTGGCGCGTCGCGGCTGAGGGACGGTCGCGTTTCCGGCATGGCACGACGCTTCCCCATCCTCCGCACGATCGCCGAGTATCTGCGTCCGTACCGCTTGCGCTTCGTGTTCGCGGTGCTGCAGGTCTTCCTGATCAGCGCCTGCGAGCTGCTGAAGCCCTGGCCGCTCAAGGTGATCGTCGACAACGTGCTCGGCGGTGCGCCGCTCGACTGGCCCGGTCTCGCCGGCGTCGAGCCGCGGACGCTGCTCACCGCGGCGTGCCTCGGGCTGGTCGGCCTCTACGTGCTCCTCAGCACGCTCAGCGTGCTCAACAACGCCACCACGATCGCCATCGGGCAGGGAATGGTGAACGACTTCCGGCGCGACCTCTACCAGCACATCCAGCGGCTTTCGCTGCGTTTTCACAGCCGGCGCGAGGTCGGGGATCTGCTCTACCGTGTCACCTCCGATACCTACGCGATCCAGGCGCTCAGCATGAACGGCGTCTTTCCGATCGTCACCGCCGTCACCCTGTTCCTCGGGATGGTGACGGTCATGCTGCGCATGGACTGGTTGCTCACGCTGATCGCGCTCGGCGTCTGTCCGCTCATCTTCATCGGCGTGTCGATGATGAACCGTCGGGTCACCGCCGTCGCGACCGATGCCCGCCAGAAGGAGAGCCGGCTCTACTCGGTGACGCAACGTGGAATCTCCGCCATCCGCATCGTCCAGGCGTTCACCACCGAAGAAGAGGAGCACCGGCGCTTCCTCACCTCGAGCACCGAGAGTCTGCAAGCGAACCTGCGACTCTACGTGCTGCAGACCTTCTACTCGGCGACCGTGAACGTGATCGTCGCCGGCGGTACGGCGCTGGTCCTGTGGGTGGGGGCGAGCCACGTCTTCGACGGCACGCTCACGATCGGACAACTGCTGGTGTTCACGACGCTATCTCGCGTCGCTCTATGGCCCGATCAACAGCATCACCCAGACGATCGGGATCCTGCAGGGCGCGCGGGTTGGAGCGCGCCGCGTCCTCGAGATCCTCGAGACCGCCCCCGATCTCCCCGATGGGCAGCGCGCGATCGACGTCGCGCACCTGCGCGGCGAGATCCGCTTCGATCATGTGACGTTCGAGTACGAGCCGGGTCGGCCGGTGCTGCGCGACGTCGAGGTGCACGGCCCGTGCCGGAGAGGTGCTGGCGATCGTCGGGCCGACGGGAGTCGGCAAGACCACGCTCGTCGGCCTGGTCGGGCGCTTCTACGACCCGCGTCGGCGGACGGGTGCTGCTCGACGGCGTCGACCTGCGCGAGTACCGGCTGCGTGAGCTGCGCGGCCGCATCGCCATGGTGCTGCAACCGGCACTGGTCTTCCCGACGACGCTGCGCGAGAACATCGCGTACGGCCGCTCGACGGCGAGCGAAGAAGAGGTGGCGCGGGCCGCGCACCTGGCGCAGCTGGACGGCTTCCTCGCGCGTTTGCCCGAGGGACTCGACACCCTGGTCGGCGAACAGGGCGCCACCGTCTCGGACGGGGAGCGTCAACGCATCACGATCGCGCGCGCCATCCTGCGCGACGCGCCGATCCTGATACTCGACGAGCCCACCTCGGCGCTCGATGCCGAGACCGAGGCGCTCATCATCGCGGCGTTGCGCGAGCTGATGCGCGGGCGCACGACGTTCGTCATCGCGCATCGCCTGTCGACCGTTCGCCACGCCGATCAGATCATCGTGTTGCGCGACGGCAAGGTGGCGGAGTCCGGCACCTTCGACGATCTGGTGGCACGCGGCGGCGCCTTCACCCGGCTCTATCAAGCGCAGTTCGGCGCGCCGCCATCGCGCGAGGCCGCGGGGTAGGCGCCCCGGAAGCGCGGCTCGGCGCCGCGCGCCCGCGGTGCGCGAAGCGGCGGGATAGGCACCCGGGCGCCGCTCGTAGTACTTGAGGAGATTCCGATGAGCATCGCGCCATACGAAGGCTACCGGACGCTACGCTTCGAACGGCAGGAACGCGTCCTGCGCGTGACGATCGACCGGGCGGCGACACTGAACGCCGTCGACGAGGAGATGCACGACGATCTCTCCCGCGTGTTCGACGAGATCAATCGTGACGAGGGCTGCGACGTCGTGGTGCTGACCGGGGCAGGGAAGGCCTTCTGCGCCGGCGGCGACGCGCGCTGGTTTCAGGCGATGATCGACGAGCCGGCGCGCTTCCGCGCCCTCGCGCCAGCCGCCAAGCGCATCGTCTTCAGCCTGCTCGAGCTCGAGAAGCCGATCGTGTGCCGCATGAACGGCGCGGCGGCGGGGCTCGGCGCGACGATCGCGCTGATGTGCGACATCATCATCGCCGCCGATACGGCGGTGATCGGCGACCCGCACGTGCGCATGGGATTCGTCGCCGGTGACGGCGGAGCGGTGATCTGGCCGCAGCTGATCGGCTTCGCACGCGCCAAGGAGCTCTTGATGACCGGCGAGATGCTGACCGCCGAGCACGCGGCGCGGATCGGGCTGGTGAACCACGTCGTGCCGATCGGCGAGCTCGACCGCGCCGTCGATGCCATGGTCCAGAAGCTCGCGCGGGGCGCCACCTGGGCGATCCGCTGGACGAAGACGGTCGCCAACATTCCGCTCCGCCGGCTGGCGCACGAGCTCATGGACGCCTCGATCGCCTACGAGATGATGACCAACTCGACCGCCGACCATCAGGAGGCCGTGCGCGCCTTCCGGGAGAAGCGCAAGCCGAAGTTCGAGGGCGGGTGAGCCGTGAGCGCGTTTGCCGACGAGCCCGAGCACATCGTGCAACTACGGGACTCGGTGCGCCGCTTCGTCGAGCGCGAGATGCCGCGCGAGGCGGTGCGCCGGTGGGATCGCGAGCGCACGTTTCCGATCGACGTCTTCCGGCGGCTCGCCGCCACCGGCGTGTGTGGACTGACCATCGACGAGCGCCACGGCGGTGCCGGGCGGGACATCGTCGCCGCCGTCGCGGTCGTCGAGGAGCTCGCCCGTCGCGGCGGCGCCATGGCGGGACCCTACATCCACTGCGCGTTCTACGGCGGCTTGAACGTCGGTGAGAACGGTTCGGAGGAGCAGAAGCGCGCGCTGCTCCCGCGCATCGCCCGCGGCGAGCTGTTGTTCGCCTACGGGCTCTCCGAGCCCGACGTCGGAGGCGATCTCGCGAGCGTCGCGATGACCGCCACACGTTCGGGCGACACGCTGACGCTCAACGGCACCAAGCGCTGGTGCACCGGAGCGCGTTTCGCCGACTACGTCCTCTGCCTCGTCCGATCGGACCCCGACGCCGGACGCCATCGCAATCTCTCCTTCGTGCTGGTGCCGCCGACGCTTCCGGGCGTGACGATCGTCGACATCGAGCACAGCGGCCTGCGCTACGCCGCCACCACCGACCTCATCTGCGAGGACGTCCGCGTGCCGGTTGCCAACGTGCTCGGCGGCCCCGAAGGCTGGAACCAGGGCTGGCGCATGCTCGCCGGACCCGTGCTCGACGTCGAAAAGCTCGAGATCAGCGCTGTCGCGTATGGCATCGCCGCTGCCGCAGTCGACGAAGCCTGGGCCTACGCGCAGGAGCGCCGGCAGTTCGGCAAGCCGATCTGCGCCCATCAGTCGGTGCGCCACGCGCTCGTCGACGCGCGCACCAAGCTGCAGGCGTGCCGTCACATGCTCTACCACGCCGCCTGGCTCGCCGGGTTGGGCCGCCCGTGCGCGGTCGAAACCTCGATGGCCAAGCTCTTCATCGGCGAGACCACGGTCGAGATCGTGCTCGCATGCCAGCGTATTCTCGGCGCCTACGGCTGTGCGGAAGGGTACGACATGGAACGCTACGTCCGCGACGTCTGCCTCATGCCGATCGTCGGCGGATCGTCGAACATGCAGCGCAACAACGTGGCCGCGCGCCTGCGACTGCCGGAGTGAGCGCAGGGCCCGAAAGGAACCGACCGTGATGGACATCGTCGCCCGCGCGGCCGAAATGCAACAACGCGTACGCCTGCGCTCGCGCGAGATCGAGGAGGCACGCCGCTTTCCCGCGGATCTCGCGCACGCCATGGCCGAAGCCGGCTTCTTTCGCATGGCGGTGCCGAAGAGCCTCGGCGGTCTCGAGACCGACGCCGCGACGTTCTTTCGGGCTCTCGAGCTGATCGGCGAGGCCGACTGCGCCGCCGGATGGTGCGTGATGATCGGCGCCACCAGCGGTGTGGTCGCCGCCTACCTGGCGCACGACGTCGCCCGCGAGATCTTCGCCGAGCCGACAACCATCATCGGCGGCGTGTTCGCGCCCATGGGCCGGGCGGTTCGCGAGGGCGATCACTATCGGTTGTCGGGACGCTGGCAATGGGCGAGCGGCAGCATCAACTGTCAATGGCTCATGGGTGGGAGTGCGGTCATCGAGAACGGCAAGCCGAGGCAGTTGTCGAACGGCATGATCGACAACCGCCTCCTGCTGTTCCCCTCGGCGGAGGCGACGCTCATCGACTCGTGGTTCGCCTCGGGTCTCTGCGGCACCGGCTCGGGGGACATGGAGGTGAAGGACATTCGTGTGCCGGCGGTACGTTCGGTCTCCCTCATGACCGACACGCCCGTCGAGCACGGCGCGCTCTATGCGTTCCCGGTGTTCGGGCTGCTCGCGCTCGGCATCGGCGCGGTGATGCTCGGCAACGCGCGCGCCGCGATCGCCGACCTGGTGGACCTCGCGGGCGGCAAGAAATCCCAGGGCTCGGCACGGACGCTCGCGGAACGCGGCACGGCGCAGGCGACACTCGCCGACGCCGAGGCGAAGCTGCGCGCGGCCCGCGCGTTCTTCTACGAGGCCATCGGTGAGGCCTGGGAGCGCGCGCACACCGGTACGATGTCGACCGAGCAGCGGGCAGCGCTCCGTCTCGCGGCGACCCACGCGACGCGGACCTCCGCGGATGTGACGCGCGCGATGTACGACCTCGGCGGAGGAACGTCCGTGCACCTCTCCCACCCGTTGCAGCGCCGCTTTCGAGATGCCCACGTCGGCACCCAGCATCTCATGGTGTCGCCCGCGACGCTCGAGCTCACCGGACGCGTGTTGATGGGGCTGCCGACCGATCCAACGATGCTCTGAGCGCATGACAGGAGGTACCGATGGCCGAGCTCGATCTCTTCGAAGCGATGCGGACCGCTCGCATGGTCCGTCGCTTGCGGCCCGATCCGATTCCGGACGCGCTGCTGCGCAAGGTCCTGACCGCGGCCACCTTGGCGCCGAGCGGCGGCAACCGCCAGCCGTGGCGTTTCCTGGTCGTGCGCGATGCCGACCGCAAGCGCCACCTGGGCGAGCGCTACCTCGCGCTCTGGCGTACTTTCAGGGACGCCTACACCGCTCGCTTCGGCTCTCTCTCGCCGGAAGTGCGGGTTCGAGAGGAACGGATGATCCGCTCGGCCGATCATCTCGCCGAGCATTTCCACGAAGCGCCGGCGATCGTGGTGGTATGCGTGCACTTTCCTGAGCTCGCCATCACGGACGCGAATCTCGACCGGCCGTCGGTGGTGGGTGGAGCGTCGATCTACCCCGCAGTGCAGAATCTGATTCTCGCCTGTCGTGGCGTCGGCCTCGGCGCGACACTGACGACGCTCCTCTGCCTCCAGGAGCCCGAGGTGCGCGCACTGCTCGACATTCCGGAAGGCTGGGCCACCTGCGCCTACCTTCCGCTCGGCTATCCCGAGGGCAAAGGCCACGGGCCGGTGCGGCGGAAGCCGGTCGAGAAGGTCGCCTACCTCGACCGCTGGGACCAGCCGCTCTTCTCCACGGCGAACGAGGCTGACTGACCCGCGCCGGAGCCAACGCGGAACCGGGCGCGACGCCGTCCACCGACGCTCAGGCGCGCGTCACCGCCAGCATCGCGTCACACACGGCGCGAGCCTCGAAGACCTGCTCGCAATAGGCTCGGGCGGCGCGCGCGTGATGCTCGTAACGTGCGTTCACCTGTTCGATCGCCGCGACCGCGTCGTCGAGGTCGCGGAAGGGGAGGACACCGTCACCGTGGGGGAGATGCTCGCTCCACCCGGTGTCCTGCACGACCGCCGGGCGGCCGAGCGCGAGGTAGCAGGCGCTGCGACAGCTGAACCATCCGGTCCACGCTTTGACGTAGCCGTTCTTGGCGATACTCCATTCGGCCCGCGAGGCACGGAGGAAGTCGCGGTAGGTCTGATGGTCCGGAAGATGGACCGATGGTTCGAGAATGACCCAACCTCGCGACTCGAGCTCGGCCGTGGGGCGCTTCTGTCCCACGCCCTGACCCATGGCGACGACCAGTGGCTGCGAAGTATGGGCGGGAAGATCGAGGAAGCGGCGGAACTCGACGTCCTTCTGACCGTATTCTTCGCCGTCGAATCGTTGTGGTGGGTAGCTCGCCCAATTCATGACGGTCGTGAATGCCCCCGCGACGGGGTGCGCGCGCGCGACCGTCTCGGGCTCCGCGTACCACGGCTGCCAGCAGTCGAGGACGATCGGTTGCACGGTGGGATGCCAGGTGATGCCGGCAGTGGGAACCCGGCAGCTCGGCCGACCGACGTTCAATCCGAAGCTGAAATGCGCGGTATGGTCGCGCACGCGGGAGACGAAGTCTTCCCGGGTACCGATCGCGAGGCCGATGTGCGTGAACATGGGGTCGCCGTCCACGAACAGCTTGCACGGAACCGCGGCGGTCGCCTCGGTGAGCCAGCACGCGCCGGATACGTTGACGAGGACGTCGGCTTCACGGATAAGCGTCTCGGCGAGAGGACTCGGAAACGCCGTGGTACGTGCCGTCGGCCGCATTGCGGTAGATCCAGCGATCGCCGAGATCGAACTCGGCCATGATCTTCGCCAGATACCGGACGTTGTAGGAGCAATCTGCCGACGGCTGCTCCGCTACCGGATCGTAGGCCCACGCGCCGGTGTCCTCGAGATACCAGACCTCATGACCGAGCGCACGGAAGCCGAGGACGTACTGCAGGTAGTCCCATGTCACGCCGCCGAACGCGTACTGACCGAGCAACCCGGTCACGATGATGCGCAGGCGACGATCGGGGCGCGCCATGATGGTCCGCGGACGATAGCATCGCGCGTCCCCCGGTGCGATCGTTGACCATGGGACCGAAGGTCGTGATCGCCGGCTATCTGGTGCGGTATCCCATCGGGGGCTACTCGTGGCAGGCGTTGCATTTCCTCATCGGCCTGCGTTCCCTCGGCTGCGAGGTGTTCTTCTATGAGGACAACGCCTACTACGCCTACGCGTACGTGCCCGGCGCGGCCAGCATGCAGGCCGAGCACTATGCCTACGGGGTTTCCCACGCCAGCCGACTTCCTGGAGTGCCACGGCTTCGGCGACGCCTGGGGGTTCTGGGAGGCGGGTTCCGACCGTTACCACGGGGTAGGGTGCGAGCGGACGCGCGCGGCACTGGCCGACGCCGACCTCTTCATCAATCTCGGCGGCGTGAATCGCGTCGCCAAAGAGCGCCGACCGCGGGCGCGCTCGGTCTACATCGACCTCGATCCCGCGTACACGCAGATTCGCCTCGCCGCCGATGCGCCGCTGCGCGAATACCTCGCCGAGCACGACGCGCATTTCACGCTCGGTGAGAACATCGGCACGATGTCGTGCCGTGTGCCGGCGGGCGGGTTCGCGTGGCAGCCGATCCGCCAGCCGGTGCCGCTCGAGCTCTGGACGCCGCTCGCCGCGGATGACGGCGCGGCGTTCACGACCGTGGGAAAGTGGGATACGGCCGGGCGCGATCTGGTCTTCGCGGGCGAGACGTTCACGTGGCGCAAGCGCGCCGAGTGGCTGCGGTTCCTCGATCTGCCGCGGCGCACGGGGGAGCGATTCCGGGTCGCGATGGACGTCGCCAGCCTCCCCTGACGACCTTCGACGTCTGGAGAATGCCGGATGGGAGGTGATCGATCCGCTGCCGGTGTCGCGTGACCCGGAGCGCTACCGTGATTTCATTCGCCGCTCGAAGGGCGAGTTCACGGTCGCCAAGGACGTCAACATCAGGCTCGCGAGCGGCTGGTTCAGCGATCGCAGTGCCTGCTATCTCGCCGCCGGCCGGCCGGTGGTGAACCAGGACACGGGATTCGATCGCGCCCTTCCAACGGGGAAGGGCCTCTTCAGCTTCCGGGCGCCCGAGGATGCCGCGGCGGCGATTGCGGCGATTGCGGCCGACTATCCACGGCACTGCCGGGAGGCGCGGGCGCTCGCGGCCGAGCACTTCGACCCGGCGCGTGTGCTGGCGCCGCTGGTCGCACTCGCGAACTGACGCACCGGACGACGCAGTCGATCGCGCATCGCCGGGGCCACGTGTGCCGCGGTTCTCTCGCTGTCCTTGCGTTGCCGGCCGCGCCCGCGGCCGCCGACTAGGATTCGTTGCTGTCCTTGCGCTGCAGGCCGCGCCAGCGGCCGCCGTCCATTGAGGCACGATTGCGCGGTCCAGGCGGATCATCGTCGATCGCGGCGCCCGCGGCCGCGCGCTCGTAGGCGGCGTCGCCCGGATAGACGATCATCATCTGCCCGCAGATCGCGACGACGATCGGGAGGATCGTCGGGTAGGGACGTTCGCGGACGGTATCGAGAACGCGATCCGCGCTGCCGAGCGTGTCGAGGTCCTCGAGCGTTCGCACGGTCGGGGGCGCGAGCATGAGGGCGCCGCGTTCGGCTTCAGCGAGCGCGGCGGCTGGCGTGCGCCACAACGTCGCGGTGGTCTCCTGCTCGTCGTGCCGCGGTTCTTGTCCCGCGGGCAGGCGGGCGACGAAGAAGCGCGCGTCGAAACGACGCGGGGCGCCGGCGGGCGTGATCCAGCGGCTGAAGTACACCAGCTGATCGGTCATGAGCGTCAGGCGCTCGCGCGTCACCAGCTCATCGAAGCCGATCCTGCCGGCGAGGAGGGCGTCGCGCTGGGCGCCGAAGTGCGCGCGGCATGTCGCGTCGTCGAAATCGAGCGGTACGCCGTCGCGCGCGGCCAGCAAGACGCCCGCCTCCTCGAAGAGCTCGCGGATGGCGGCGATCCAGATGGCGAGCGCCGTCGCAGGCTCGAGGCCACCGCCCAGGCGCTGCGCGGCGGCTTCGCCGGAGAAGCCCGGCGAGACGCGCGCGAACACCGGTGCCTGGTCGCTGGCGTCGACCCGTCCGCCGGGGAAGACGTGTGCCCCGCCGAAGACGCGCGACTGCGGGTTGCGCTCGAGGAGCAGGACCTCGCAGGCGCCCTGGCGCTCGCGCAGCAGAATCACGGTTGCCGAATCGAGCGGCGAGAGGTCGGCGTGCATGCAGGAGGAGCTAGGGTCGAGTAAGCCGCCCGGCGAGTCAAGCGAGCCGAGCCGATGGCCCTTCCGGGCCCCATGTCCGAACCCGACCACCGGCGATCGATCGCCAGGCCCGCGATTTCACGAGCGCTTGGGCACGCTGACCGATCGGTGGACGGCGGCGACGGGTCTCGAGCCGCACAGGAACCGCCGCCTCTCGCTGGCGGTCGGGAACCCTCCGGTCAGCGCCTGACGCGCGAGCACACGCCTCCGGCTGTCGATTTTCCTTGACAAAACGGCGCTCTAGCCACTAGGGTCCCGTCTGCATCTGTGCCTTTTCACCTGTGGTGCCGTCCCGGTGCCCACGCGAACGCGTGAGGAAAACCAGGTTCTTTCTTGAGGAGGATTCCATGAGAACGCTCGCCCGCATCGCAATGTCTGGCGCCATCCTCGTCGCGCTCGGTGCCATCGTCCCCAACGCCGCCATCGCGGCGTGCTCTTCAGCCGGGACGGTGTCCGACGTGAACGACTGCGTCCCCGCCGGAAGCGGAGGCAAGGACTGCTTCGTCGAGTGGTCGGTGACGCCGGTGCCACCCACGGATCCGTACACGGGATTCCCGACCAAGAAGGTGCAGTGTCTCGACAACGATCCGAGCTGCGACAACGACGTGACGCCGGGTCAGTGCACGTTCATGGTCGGCGCCTGTCTGAACGTCACGGAAACGCGCTTCACCTGCACGGCCACGAGCGCCGACAGCTACATCATCAAGCGGCCGAGCCTCACGGACATCAACAAGCCCCACAAGAATCGCTTCAACCGCGACAACCGCAAGGGCATCGACGAGGGTCTCGATGGCCTGATCCCGACCGGCACCGCCGATGTGTGCGGTCCCGAGACGCCTTTCATCGTGCCGCTGCGCAGCCCGACCAAGTCCGGGAAGGCGCAAGATCGTAGCGCGGATCTTCGATCCGCTCGGGAGCAAGGACACCGATACCCTGGTGTTCAAGTGCCTCCCCAACCCGGCGACCGCCACCCAGCCGATCGCGTCGGCGCGTCAGATCACGACGACGTCGGAGCTGATCGGCGGCCCGCTCGCCACCGGTCGCGTCGGTGACTATCTGATGGAGAACGACAAGGTCCGCTTCGTCATTCGCGACATCGGCCGCGACTTCAGCTTCATGCTGACCTACGGCGGCCACCTGATGGATGCCGACCTGCAGCGCAAGGCGGGTCCGCTTCCGTGGGGCGCCCGTACCCGGCGGGGCGCGACTCCTATCTCGGCCATGACCCCCCTCATCAACATCTCGTCCACCGACAACCCGACCTCCATCCTGGTCGTGAACGACGGTTCGGCCGGCGGTCCGGCGCTGCTCAGAACCACGGGACCGGACGACCTCTTCGATCCGATCGATCCGCGCGTCGCCATCAAGGGCTTCTCGACCTCGCTATCCGTGCCGCCCTTGGCGATCGACAACAACATCTCGACGACGATCCTGAACGAGTACACGCTCACGCCGGGCGACAACTTCGTCGAGATCGAGACCATCATCAACAACACCGGCGGCTCGCAGCTCGACCTCTACGTCGGGGACTACGCGAGCGGCGGCGGGCAGCTCGAGATGGTCGCTCCGGGCCTCGGCTTCGGCGAGACCGCGATCCGCATCGGCGAGCTCCTCGGGTGAGCTGACGTTCAACTACCTCGGCTGGGTCGGCTTCGGTGAAGCGGCCGGTCTCTCGTACGGCTTGATTCCGCAGATCTTCGACGACACCAGCGCGTTCACGCAGTCGGGCGTCGCGGTGCCGGTCTACGGCCAGAACCTGGTCGGCATCCTGCTCGCTCCGGACGGCAACAAGCCGCCGGGCATGCTGACCATCGCCCCGGGCGGAATGAACTCGTTCAAGCGCTGGTTCGCGGTCAGCGACAACGGCATGGGCAAGGTCCTCGACGCCCGTCACGCGCTCGCGGCGCGCGGCGACATCGCCACCGTGCAGACCGGCTTCATCCAGGGCACCGTCACGGTCGGCCGGCGCAGCCGGTCGACGGCGCGCGCGTCAGCATCGTGCGGACCCCGGGTGATCGCGCCGCCCAGTACGGTGTCGTCGACGTCTTCGAGACCAAGGACGGCGGCTTCTACCAGGGCACCCTGCCGCGCGGCGACTACGTCGCGATGGCGAAGATCCCAGGCCATTTCTACGAGGATGGGGACGGGACCCCGGTCGAGAAGGCGATCGAGATCACGGGCGCTGCGACCATCGTCGACTTCGACTTTCCCGCGACCGGCTACGTCCAGGTCCAGATCGACCGACGGCGTCAGCACGCTGCCGATCTCCGGCAAGGTTTCGGTCGTCGGCGTGCAGGCTGTGCTCCGGATCCCCTGATCGCCGAGAACGCGATCCTGGCGACCGTCATCGGTCAGCGTCTTCGGATACGACGCGCGCGAAAAGGATTCTCGGATCGCCACGCCCGCATTCCTGTACGGCTTGCCACACGTGGAGTTCGCCGGGCCGAGCGGCGACACGGGCGTGTTCGCCATCCCGCCGGGGACCTACGAGTTCGTCGTGTCGCACGGTCCCGAGTGGTCGGTCTACAAGCAGACGCTCGCCGGTCGTCGCGGGCACGCCGGGGACGCCGCAGGTGATCTCCGCGGCGCTCGTGCCGGTCGTCGACACGACGGGCTTCATCTCCTCGGATCACCACGTCCACCTCATCAACAGCCCGGATTCGACCATCAGCAAGAACGAGCGCATCATCTCGATGCTCGCGGAGGGCGTCGACTACTTCGTGGCGACCGACCACGACTTCCTGACCGATCTCACCGCCGACGTGGCGGCGCTCGGCGCGTCGAGTCTCATCAAGACCGGCATCAGCGACGAGATCACCACCTTCGACATCGGCCACTTCAACGCCTATCCGTTCTCGGCCACGGATCCGGCCAGTGTCACCGGTGGCGCCGTCGATTGGAGCGATGCGCTGGCCCCGGTCGGTCTGGGATACCCATCGGACGGCAGCTATGACTTGAGCGTCCAGGAGTTCGGCGCGCTGGCGAAGGGTGCGCCGTACAACGCCGTCGTCTTCCAGGCCAACCACTTCAACAGCGGTACGCTCGGGTTCTTCCGTGTCGCCGGTATCGACACCACCGTGGCGCCGCCGCAGTCGAGCACCGCGCCGTCGATGCTGCGGCAGGACCCGGCGCTCACCAACCTCTATCCGGTTCCCGACGAGCTCACGGCCCTCGAGTTCTGGATCGAGAGCAGCCGCAGCCAGAACGCGCTCGCCACCGGCGAGAACATGGGCGACTGGTTCAACATGCTGAACAACTTCAATTCCACGAATCCGCTCCTCCGCAAGGCGGCGGTCTTCGATTCCGATACGCACTCGCAGGTGATCGTGCAGGCAGGTGGCCCGCGTACGATGGTCGCCTCCGCTCACCGACGACCCGTCGCTGCTGGTGCCGACGACGGTCGCCACCAACGTCAACGCCGGACGGACGATCGGGACCAACGGGCCGTTCATGCGCGTCAAGGATCATCGGCGACGCCGCGCTGGAGGCCGGCCACGACTTGTCGAAGCCGCTCATCGTGCCGGCGACGGGAGGATCGGCGACGGTCCAGGTCGACATTCAAAGCCCCGATTGGGCCGAGTTCGACGAGGTCGAGATCTACTTCAACAACGTGCCGTCGTGCACGACGACGTCGCCGAACTTCGTCGGCGGCGTCAAGAAGGTCTGCCCGCCGGTGGCGAACTTCTCGATCCCGGTCGTCGATGCTCCGGTGGTGCTCGGGAACGGCGGAACCCGTCTCACGGCGACCGCCTCGCAGCCGCTCACCATCACCCAGGATTCGTGGGTCGTCGTCGTCGTGCGCGGCAACGACGGTCTCTCGAAGCCGCACTTCCCGATGAATCCGCAGTCGATCCTGCCGCGCGCGTGCAGCGGCTCTCCGTGCACGCCCTGTGGAATCGGTCTCCCGCCGTGCGGGTTCCTCGGCACGTGTACGATCACCAACCTGACGCAGGCCGAGCTGAGCGACGGCAACTTGAGCCAGTGCGGTGTCACGTCGCTCGCCATCTCCAATCCGCTGTTCATCGATTTTGGCGGCGACGGTCTCTACAACGGCGTCGCCATTCCCTGATCCAGTCCGAGCGGGGGCGTTCCCAAACGGGGACGCCCCCGCTACAACCCCTCCCGCATGATTCCCTCCGTGTCCGGCGCGCGGCCCCTCACGGCCGTTGCCACGGCTCTGTACGCTCTCCTGGCGGCACCCTGGGCGGGCCACGCGGCCCCGCTCTTCGGGCTCGCCGACAACTCGCAGGTCGTCGTGCGGGGCAGGGTGGAGAGCGTCAGCCCCTACCGGGACGGATCGCTGCAAGTCTTCCGGATCGTGCCGGAGGTCGTCCTCAAGGGTGACGCGACCGCGGGCACGCCGATCGAGGTCGTGCAGGAGATCCTGTTCGACACCCAGACGCCGTACTTCGTCGTCGGAGCTCGCACGCTGCTCTTCGCGGTGCCGCTTCCCAACTACTCGTCGTACCGCCAAGCGCTTCCGGGATCGTCCTATCTGCAATGGACGGAGCGCAAGGATACCGCCGCCGACGTGGCGCCGTTCGGTGATCCTGTCCTGGTCGAGCCGGTACAACGATACCTGGCGGTGCGCGACGATCCCGAAGCGACGGCACGCCACCTCGCAAGCGTGCTGACGATGCCGGTCCCGTTGCTGCGCGTGAGTGCCCTTGCCGCCATCGAGGCACGGCGCGAGCTGGCGCCGCTCCTGGATGCCGGCGCGCTCGAACCGCTGCGGGACTTCTTCCGCAACGAGGGCATCGCGGTGAGTGAGCGCGCCGACGTCCTCGTCCGGCTGGCGCGCGTCGGCGCCGCCGGCCTCGGTCCGATCGCGGAAGAAGTCGCGACCAGCCCAGGGCCGCTGCAGGCGGCGGGCGTGGATGCGCTGGTGACCCTCGATCGGCTTCCCGACGAGGAACGTCTGCTCACGTACTCGCGCAGCAGCGAGCCGGCGCTTCGTCTGGCGGCCGTGCGCGGCCTGGCACGCCGGGGCTCATCCAAGTCACTCGACCGCATCGACGAGATGCTGACGGACGATGCCTCGGGCGAAGTCGTGCTCGGCGCGCTGCAGGCTCTCGGCGGCGTACACGGTGAGCAGTCGAAGCGAGCCGTCGCTCTGCTGGCGCGCACGCTCAAGGGCAGCAACGACAAGGCCACGGTGAACGCCGCCGCTGACGGGCTCGGCCGTCAGGCGACACCCGAGGCGCTGCAGGCCCTCGGCGACGCGTTGGCGCATGGCAGCCTCGACGCCCAGACCGCCGCGGCCTTCGCGCTGCCACGGAGCGGCAAGCGAGAAGCGATCGCCATCCTGCGCGAACAGGAAGAGGCACACCCCGATCCCCGGGTTCGCAAGATCATCAAGATCGCGCTCGGCGAGACTCCCGCACGAGCACATTGAGGGCGTGGTCCAGGCCGCTGCGCCGTTCGCTTCACGGCGAGGATCCTCCGGGTGGTTGGTCCTCGGCGCGTTGATCGCCGTCGCAGCGCTCCCGACCCCTCGCGCTTGGGGGCACCAGGCGGGGATCAGCTACTCCGACATCGCCATCGAGGACGGGCGCGTTCGCTACGATCTCACGATCGCGAACCACGACCTGACCGAGTTCGATGCCGACCGCGATGGCACCCTCTCCAACGAGGAAATCCTGAGCGCGTACCCGACGCTCCGGCACCGGTTCGAACGCGCGCTTCTGGTCACGGCAGGAGGCACGCCGTGTCCGCTCACCTTGCAGGACTTCGTCCTCGATCCGAGTGGTGCGATCGTCTTCCGCTTGCGCGGCAAGTGCCCGGACGCGACGCCGTTGCACGTCGCCTACGGATTGCTCGCGTCGACGGCGGCGCCCGGACAGAATCTCGCCACGATCCGCTTCCGGGGTACGGTCGCCGAGCACGTCTTCACGCGTACCGATACCGAGGTGACGCTCGGGGAGGGTGGTCTCAGGGCAACCCTCGAGCGCTTCTTCGTGCTCGGGGTCGAGCACATCGCAACCGGCTATGACCACGTGCTCTTCCTGGTCGCGCTCCTGCTCGTGGGCGGCGGCCTCGGCGCCCTGGTCGGCATCGTCACCGCCTTCACCGTCGCCCACAGCATCACCCTGGCGCTGGCGACGCTCGAGGTCGTCACGCTGCCGAGCCGACTGGTGGAGTCCGCGATCGCGCTCTCGATCGCGTGGGTGGCGCTCGAGAACATCGTCCTCGACCGCCGCCGAGGGACGGTGGCGCATCACGTTCGCGTTCGGATTGATCCACGGCTTCGGGTTCGCGACGATCCTGCGCGAGATGCACCTCCCGCCGCGCAACCTCGTGGCGTCGTTGCTGGCGTTCAACATCGGCGTCGAGAGCGGGCAGGTGCTGGTGGTGTTGTTGGCGTATCCGCTGATCGTGGTGGTGCAACGGCTGCCGCGTCGCCGTGCCGTCGTCGGCGTCCTCTCCGGCGTGATCCTGGCGCTGGCCCTCTACTGGTTCGTGGCGCGCGCGTTCGCTTGACAGGGCGCGCGCTCGCGTGTCACGTCTCGCTCGCCAGGAGGCAACAGGGTTGCGCACGCGGGGAGGCAGGCGGCGGAAGCGGGGCGCCCAGCCGCACGTCGAGCGGATGCTGTGGAGCGCTGGGCTCACGCGCGTCGCCGGCGTCGATGAGGTCGGCATGGGTCCGCTCGCGGGGCCCGTCGTCGCCGCCGCCGTGGTGCTGCCGGTTGGTGTGCGACTCGACGGTGTCGCAGACTCCAAGTCCCTGACACGGCGCGCGCGCGAGTGCATGGCCGAGCGGATCCGTGCTTGCGCGCTCGGGATCGGCATCGGTGTCGTCGAAGCCGACGAGGTCGATCGGTTGAACGTGTACCAGGCGGGGCTGAAAGCGATGCGGCTCGCTGTCGAAGCGCTGCCCTTCGTGCCCGACCACGTGCTGGTGGATGCGCGATCGATCCCGGAGCTCGCCGTGCAGCAGACCAAGTACGCCCACGGGGACGGCTTCGTCTTTTCCGTCGCGGCGGCGTCGATCGTGGCCAAGGTGTACCGCGACGGCATCATGCGGGGCTACGACGCGGACTACCCCCAGTACGGCTTCGGCCACCACGTCGGCTACGCGACGCGCGAGCACCTGGCGGCGCTCGCCGCCTACGGCCCGAGTCGATTGCATCGCCTCTCGTTCGCTCCCTGCCGCACGGCGGGTGAGCGCCATGCGCCGAGTGCGGACAGTGGTTTCGCAACCCGGACACGATCTCTATAATCCAGCCCCATGAGCGTCGAGATCGTCATGCCGAAGCTGAGCGACACCATGGAAGAGGGCACGATCCTCAAGTGGCTGAAGAAGGTCGGGGATCAGGTCGCGCGCGGGGAGATCTTGGCCGAGGTCGAGACCGACAAGGCCGACATGGAGCTCGAGGCGGCCGAGAGCGGCATCCTGCAGGAGATCAAGATCGCCGCGGGGGAGAGCGCCGCCGTCGGCGCCGTGATCGCGCTCGTCGAAGAGGGCGCTGCGAGCAGCCCGAGACAGAAGGCCTCGCCGTCGGCCGCTGCCACCGACGGACCTGCCGCACGAGCGGGACGGGCAGGGAGTGGGCCTGCCGGGCCTGCGGGCGGGGACGCCGCACAGGTCAAGGCTTCGCCGAGCGCGCGCCAGCTCGCGGCCGACCGTGGCGTCGATCTGACCAAGGTGCGCGGCAGTGGTCCCGACGGCCGGATCGTGAAGGAGGACGTCGAGGCGGCGGAGCCATCCGCCCCGCCGCCGGCGGCAGAAAAGCGCGGCGCCCGCGGCCGCTCCCGCGCCGGCTCCCGCGGCTGCCGCTCCGGTCGAGCGCATCTCCCTCTCGCGCATGCGCCAATCGATCGCGAAGCGGATGAGCGAGGCGTTCCGCGACATTCCGCACTTCTACCTGACCACCGAGATCGACATGACCGAAGCCGTGCGCCTGAAGGACGCGCTCAAGGCCGGCCAGGTCTACCCGGTGCCGGTGACCTACACGCACCTGGTGCTGAAGGCGACGGCGCTGGCGCTCAAGCGCCATCCCCGGCTCAATTCGTCCTATCAAGACGGAGCGGTCGAGCTGAAGAGCGATATCAACCTCGGGATGGCGGTGGCCGTCGAGGACGGCCTCATCGTTCCGGTATTGCGACACGTCGACCAGCGTTCGCTCGCCGAGATCGCGCAGGAGGCGCGGCGCCTCGCCGAGGCGGCACCGCAGGGACGTTTCACCAGCGAGGATCTCTCCGGCGGCACGTTCACGGTGAGCAATCTGGGAATGCTCGACATCACCGAGTTCGCCGCGGTCATCAACCCGCCGCAAGCCGCGATTCTCGCCGTCGGCGCGGTGAAGGAGCGACCCGTGGTGCGTGACGGCGCGGTCGTACCGGGACGGACGATGCGCGTCACGTTGTCGTGCGATCACAGGATCATCGACGGGATGGTGGGCGGGCGCTTCCTCGAGGAGTTGAAGCGCCTCCTCGAGATCGCCGGTCGTCCTGGTCGCGAGCGCGTGAGATGGAGTCGTTCCCGGACGTACTCTCCGGGTCGGCGCCTGACCCTTCGGGTCGCCGCGCTCGGGCGTCGCGACTACGGCGAGGTGCTGGCCCTGCAGGAACGCTTGCGCGACGCGGTCAGCGCGGGCGCCGAGCGAGTGCTTGTTGCTCGTCGAGCATCCGCCGATCATCACGCTCGGACGCGGCGCGCGACGAGCGGCACGTGCTGGTCAAGTCGGCGCCGGTCGTGCGCGTCGAGTCGCGGCGGCGACGTCACGTATCACGGCCCCGGGCAACTGGTCGGCTACCCGATTCTCGATCTGACCCGCCGCAGCTCGCGACGTGCACCGCTATCTGCGCAACCTCGAGGCGGTTCTCATCGCGGCCGCGGCGTGCTTCGGCGTCGTCGCCACGCGCCGGCCCGGCTTCACCGGGGTCTGGGTGGGCACCGACAAGCTCGCCGCCATCGGCGTCGGGGTGCGCCGTTGGGTGACGATGCATGGCTTCGCCTTGAACGTCGCCGACCTGCGGGCGCCGTTCGCGGCGATCGTGCCCTGCGGGCTCGCCGGCACGGGCGTCACGTCGCTGGAGCAGGCGAGCCGGCCCGTCGTCCCGCGATGGACGAGGTCGAAGCCGCGGTGATCGACGCGTTTTGCGACGTCTTCGAGTGCGCGCGCGTCGTGGGGAGTCTGGCGGCGTGATCGCGCGCAAGCATCCCGACTGGATCCGCGTGCGCGCCCCCGTCGGCACCGCCGTGACGGACACGCGCGCCATCGTGCAGAGTCTTCGCCTGCACACCGTGTGCGAGGAGGCGCAGTGCCCGAACCTCGGTGAATGTTGGGCGCACCACACCGCGACGTTCATGCTTCTCGGCGACACCTGCACGCGCAATTGCCGCTTCTGCGCGGTGACGCACGGCCGACCCGGCACGGTCGACGCCGACGAGCCGCGGCGGGTGGCGGAGGCGGTGGCTCGCCTCGGGCTCGAGCACGTCGTGGTGACCTCGGTCAATCGCGACGACCTCGCCGACGGCGGTGCCGGTCACTTCGCCGAGACCGCCCGTCAGGTGCGCGCGCGCGTACCCGACTGCACGGTCGAGGTGCTGATGCCGGATTTCCAGGGCGACGGCGAGGCGCTCGCGATGGTCGTGCGGGCGCCGATTCGCGTGCTGAACCACAACACGGAAACGGTGCCGCGTCTCTACAAGCGGGCCCGGCCGGGAGCGAGCTACGAGCGCTCGCTCGGCGCTACTCGCCGCCGCCAAACGCCAGCGACCGGCGCTCAAAACCAAAACCGGATTGATGCTCGGTCTCGGCGAGGAGCTCGACGAGGTGCGCGCGGTACTCGCGCGACATCCGCGCCGCCGGCTGTGACATCCTCACGCTCGGGCAGTACCTCCAACCGAGCCCCGAGCAGCTCCCCGTCGACGCGCTTCCTCCACCCCGACGAGTTCGCCGAGCTCGGAGCCGAAGCGAGGTTGCTGGGGTTTTCCCACGTCGAATCCGGACCGCTGGTTCGGAGCTCGTACCACGCCTGGCGCCAGCACCTCGATTGACGATCTCCTGATTCGGCGCAGCCGACGTGCCGTGGACGTCGGGGGCGGGGCCAAGAAAATTTCTCCGGCTTAATTGCAGAGCCCAGGAGTTTCCCATAAGGTGCCGCTTTCCTGGGCCGCCGGCCACGGCCCGCCCGGGCGGAGTCCTGGCTCCGGGCTGCGGAGAACACGACTGGTGTGGGCGAGGTGAGCGATGCTGAAGCTGTACGATTCTCCCGAGTGTCCGTTCTGTCAGAAGACTCGGATCGTGCTGGCGGAAAAGGACCTTTCCTACGAGACCGTCCCCGTCGATCTCAAGGCGGGGGAGCAGAAAGCGGCCCGAGTTCCTGAAGTTGAACCCGTTCGGCAAGGTGCCGGTTCTGATCGACGACGAGGTCATCGTCTACGACTCGACGGTGATCAACGAGTACATCGAGGACGAGTATCCCCACCCGCAGCTGATGCCGGCGGACTCCGCGGCGCGCGCTCGCGTGCGGACCTTCGAAGACTACGCCGACAACGCGTTCATCACCGCGACCGGTACGATCATGCGGGAGCTGCGGCAAGCCCGAAGGTGAGCGCGACCAGGAGAAACTGTCGACGGCGCGCCAACAGGTGACGCGCATGCTGGCGATGATCGACGGCTCGCTCGCCGGCAGGCAATGGCTGGTCGGAAACTTCTCGCTCGCCGACGTCGCGTTCGCGCCGCGGGTCGTGATTCTGCCGGCGCTCGGCATCACGCTCGATCCGGAGTGGAAGAACGTCGCCTCCTGGATCCAGCGCTTGAACCAGCGCGCCAGCATCCACGACCTGGCCGGCCTTTCGAGCTGGCGCTAGTTTCGGGACGACCCACCCGGGTGGCGCCGGTGCGCGCCGCTGGCGTCGTCGACCTCCGGCACCGCCCTCGCGCACGCGACCGCCGTTCAGAGAGCCGGCCAGTGGCTCTCGGCGGCCGCGTACTGCTCGCGATAGATGTTGACGAAGGCGACCACGATCGCCACCAGCACCGGTCCGAGGAAGACGCCGAGCATGCCGTAGGCCTCGAGGCCGCCGAGAATGCCGAAGAACAGCAGCAGGGTCGGCAAGCGCGTCTGTCCACCGATCACGAGCGGTCGGATGACGTTGTCGACCATGCTGATCACCAGCGTGCCGTAGGCGAGCAGGATGGCGGCGCGTACCAGATCTCCCGTCACCGCGAGATAGAGCATGCACGGGATCCAGACCAACGACGCGCCCGACGAACGGCACGAAGGCCGCGCAGCCCGCGAGCACGCCGAGCAAGGCCGCGAACGGGAAACCGATCGCCCAGAGACCGGCCGAGGTGAGGATCCCCTGCGCGAGCGCGGTCACGATCATGCCGCGGACCACCGCCGACAGCGTCTCGTAGAGCCGTCCAAAGACGGCGTCCTTGTGGGCCGGATCCATCGGGATCAATTCCCGGAGACCGCGGTACATGCGCTCACCGTCGCGAAAGAAGAAGAAGAGCGTGAACACCATGAGCGATGAAATCGAGAAAGAAGAGCGCGACGTTGCGCGCGATCGCGGTGGCCTGAGTGACGACGACGCCACTGGCGGCGTCTCCCGTGCGCTGGACAAGCTGGCCCCAGTCGATCTCCCACCCCTGACGCTCGAGCCCGCGGATGAACAGTCCCAGGCGCGAGTTGCGCACCCGCTCCAGGTTGGCCTGGAGCTGGCCCGAGCGGACGTACTCCGTGAGCTGCGCCGACAGTCCTGCCGCATTGCTGCGTCAGCACGCTCGACAACGAAACGGTCGGTACCACCACGGCGGCGGTGATCAGCGTGGTCAGTGCAAGCGCGGCAACCGTGGCGCGGCCACGCGTGGCGCGCAGCACGGCCTGGTAGAGGGGATAGCAGACCATGGCGAGAACCGCCGCCCACACGATGGGCGCCAGGAACGACGAGAACACCGGGTAGAGCTGGTAGAGCAGGAAGAGGAACGCCGCGAAGAAGAAGACGGCGAACACTTGCTCGCGCGTCACGCTGAGCCGGCGAACCCGCCGGCTGCCAGCGGACCCGGCCCCAGGCAGCGGGGTCGAGACGCGCGCCGCATCGCCCGCGGGCGCTTCGGGTCGCTCATCCACCGTGATGCCTCACGCGCCCGCGATCGTCATGCGGCTGATCTTGAGCGTCGGGGCGGCGATACTGCGTCGAAACGCGAGATCGTTGCCGACCATCTCGACGTCGCGCAGCATGTCGAGCATGTTGCCCGCGATGGTGATCTCCTCGACCGGGTAGGCGATGCGTCCCGTGCTCGATCCAGAGCCCGACGGCGCCGCGCGAGTAGTCGCCGGTGACCGGGTTCACCCCGGTGCCGACGAGTTGAGTCACCAGCAAGCCGCGCTCGACCGAGGCGACGATATCCTCGGGGCTGTGCGGCCCGGCCGCCAGGTAGAAGTTGGTCGGCGCCGCGGCCGGAACGTCGCCGACCCCGCGCGCGGCGTTGCCCGTGGCTTCGAGCCCGAGTCGACGGGCGGCGTAGGTGTCGAGGAGATAGCTCGCGAGGCGTCCGTGGTCGACGATCACGGAGCGACGAGTCGGCAGACCCTCGGCGTCGAACGGACGCGAGCCGAGGCCGCCGACGAGGCGTCCGTCGTCGACGACCGTGACCTGCGGCGAGGCGATGCGTGTCGCCGAGGCGACCGAGCAGGAACGACGTGCCGCGATAGAGGCTCTGGCCGACGACGGCGGCGGCGAGATGGCCGATGCAGCGACGCCGCGACCTCGGGCTCGAAGACCACCGGAGCGTCCTGCGTCGGCACCCGACGCGCCGCGAGACGGCGCAGCGTGCGCTCGGCGGCGCGACGGCCCACGCTCTCGGGATCGTCCAGTCGGTCGAGGTGGCGGGCGCTGCGTGTACCAGTAGTCGCTTTGCATACGGCCAGCGTCGGCGGCGACCGGAGACACACTCAGGTGGAAGCTCGAGCGGCGGTAGCCGCCGTCGAAGCCGAGGGTGGAGGCATAGCCGACGATCGCGGCGTCTTGCGACGAACTCCGCGCCCTGGGAGTTGCTGAGGCGCGCGTCGGCGCCGAGGGCCGCGGCCTCGGCGGCGCGCGCGCGCCCGACGCTCGCTTCCGGCGCCGGGATCTCGGCGGCCGCGTCGTAGAGGTCGAGGTCGGGCGCCTCCCGGGCGAGCGTACCCACGTCGGGAAGGCCGGAGGCCGGGTCGGGCTGCGTGGCGCGCGCCAGCGCGACGGTGTCGGCCGCGAAGCGCGCGAGACTGGTCGGGCTCAGGTCGGCCGTCGAGGCGACGGCGGAACGCTGGTCGACGAAGACGCGCAGGCCGAGGCGCTTCTGGCGGGCATCGGTGAGCGATCTCGACGTCGCCCATGCGGACCCGGGCGCGGAAGGAGAGGTCGTGCAGCACGATCGCGTCCGCTGCCGTGGCGCCGGCGCGGGTGGCGCGATCGAGGGTGGTGTGGAGCGTGTCCCGCAGCGCTTCGGGACGAAGCAGACCGGCGGTCACGCCTGCGTTCCGCCCACCGTCAAGCCGTCGATGCGGATCGTCGGCAGCCCGACGCCGACCGGTACCGACTGACCGTCCTTGCCGCAGGTGCCGATGCCCTCGTCGAGCGCGAGGTCGTGACCGACCATGCTGATGCGGGTGAGCACGTCGGGGCCGTTGCCGACCAGCGCCGCGCCCTTGACGGGCCGCGTGATCGCGCCGTGCTCGATCAGGTAGGCCTCGCTGGCGGAGAACACGAACTTGCCGTTGGTGATGTCGACCTGACCGCCGCCGAAGGAGACGGCGTAGAGGCCACGGTCGACGGAGCGGATGATCTCCTCGGGAGTGGACTCGCCGGCGAGCATGAAGGTGTTGGTCATGCGTGGCATGGGGGCGTGTGCGTAGCTCTCGCGCCGGCCGTTTCCGGTCGCGCGGCATGCCCATGAGACGGGCGTTCAGGCGATCCTGCAAATAGCCGCGCAGGATGCCGCGCTCGATCAGAACGGTGCGCTGCGTGGGGGTGCCTTCGTCGTCGACGTTGAGCGAGCCTCGCCGGTTCGGCAGCGTCCCATCGTCGACCACGGTGCAGAGCTCGGAGGCCACGCGTTGGCGCCGAGGAGGTTCGTGAACGCCGACGTGCCCTTGCGGTTGAAGTCGCCCTCGAGCCCGTGACCGATGGCCTCGTGCAGCAGAATGCCCGGCCAGCCCGGTCCGAGGACGACGGTCATCTCACCCGCCGGGGCGCCGCTCGCGTCGAGGTTCACGATCGCCTGGCGCGCGGCCTCGCGTGCGAATCGCAGGTGACGATCGCCCTCGAGGAGAAAGGCGAACGCATGCCGTCCGCCGCCGCCGTAGCTGCCCTGTTGTCGGCTGCCCTTGTCCTCGGCGATGCAGGTGACGCTCAGCCGGGCGAGCGGTTGGACGTCCGCCACGACCGTGCCGCGAGGCTGTGGCGGTCATGACCAGCTTGTGCTCGATGGCGAGTGACGCGAGCACGTTCTTGATGCGCGGGTCGTAGCGGCGTGCCTCGCGATCGATCGGCTTCGAGCAAGCGCGATCCGGTCCGCCAGCGGGGCGTCGACGGGCGGGCTGTCCAATGCGTAGAGCTCGTGTCCCGGACGGGTCGCGCGAATGGCGACGGCGCGCGCATCGCCGCCCTCGGTCGCGATGCATCCGGCGGTACGCGCCGCTTCGGTCAAGGTCGCGACGGTGACGTCGTCGCTGTAGGCGTAGCCCGTCTTGTCGCCGGCGACGACACGGACGCCGACGCCTTGCGAGACGTCCTTGCTGGCGCGTTTGACCAGTTGCTCCTCGAGCAGGACGGCTTCGGTGGTGCGAAACTCGAAATAGAGATCACCGTCGTCGGCACGGCCGCCGAGCGCCGACCCGAGGGTGCGCTCGATCGTGCCGTCCGACACGTCGTAGCGTTCGCGAAAGAATCGTTCTGGAGCGATCGGATACGCCATCACGGTCTCCGGTGGATTTCGAGGTGCAGGGTACGCTAACGCCCGCCGTGCTGCGCGTCAATTCCTCCGCGAGCGGCGCTCGGCGCCGGATCGAGAATCTCGGCAAGATGCAGGGTCCGGATTCGGGAGCCGCGACGTGCGAGGCCGCCGGCGAGTTGCATCAAGCAGCCGGTGTCGCACGCCACCACCGCGTCGGCGCCGGTCGCCTCCAAGGCGGTGAGCTTGGCGTCCATGATGGCGGCGGACACCTCCGGGAACTTGACGGCGAAGGCGCCGCCGAAGCCGCAGCAATGCTCGGGATACTGCATCTCGACCAGTGAGAGGCCCTGGACCGCACCGAGCAGTTGGCGTGGCTCGTCGCGGACACCGAGCTCACGCAGGAGGTGACACGAGTCGTGGTACGTGGCGACGCCTTGCCAGCGGGCGCCGACGTCGACGACCCCGAGGACGCGGACCAGGAACTCCGAAAACTCGAACGTCCGCGCCGCCAGCTCGCGCGCGGCGTCGGCGTGGGGGCTGCCGGCGAGGAGCTCGGGATAGAAGCGTCGCACCATCGTGCCGCACGAGCCCGAGGGGACGACGACCGGCAACGGCGATGCGAAGATCTCGAGCGTCCGTATCGCGAGGGCCGCGGCGTCGTCACGGAAGCCATCGTTGAACGCCGGTTGGCCACAGCAGGTCTGCGCCTCAGGAAAGAGCACCTCGTGTCCGAGGCGCTCGAGCACCCGTACCACGGCCTCACCGACCTGCGGCGCGAGCTGGTCGGCGAGACAGGTGATGAGCAGTTGCAGTTTCATCGCACGCTCGCCGCCGTGACGAGAATC
Organism: uncultured delta proteobacterium; assembly: GCA_963846105.1. Lineage (GTDB taxonomy): Bacteria > Desulfobacterota > Binatia > UTPRO1 > UTPRO1 > CAWJUT01. The sequence continues at coordinate 66,327 of CAWJUT010000012.1, read as the reverse complement.
ACGTGCAGGGCGCACGGGCCGTGAACCCCGAGGACGAGCTTCTTCTCGATGTCCGCGGTGCGGCTCGGCCCTGTGATCAAGGTGACGCAGGACTCGGCTGACGGCGGACCGGTGCGGACCCGTGCAAGCGCCGTCCCGAGGTCAGCGACCAGCAGGTCGCTCCTGGCGACGACGACGTGGATGGGCGGCAGCAGCGACGCGCCGCGATGACGGTTCGCGGAGCGAAGCACGACCGTACCGCTCGCGGCGACCAGGCAATCGGCCTCGGTCACGCCGATGTCGGCCGCGGCAATCGTCGTCGACGGAGCGTCGGCGTCGAGCACCGTCACCTCCAGAACAGGGAGGCGACGGTGGGCGGCCTGGACGACCGAGATGGCGAGCGGCGCGGACCAGGTGACGAGGCAGGGTTCCCTCGCCGCGAGCGCGTGCGATCGTGACCAGCACGCTCGGCAGCGGCCTCTGCGGTCGGTACGGCATCGACGTGCGTTCCCACGGCACGCGCCTCGGCGATGAAGCGCTCCAGCAGGGAAGGGGTGGAGACCTGGGCTGCCGGGGCGACGGGAGCGAGTGCCGGCGGCGTCACGTCGGCGAGCGCGGCACGTACGCGCCCGAGGATGGCCTCTCGGCTCATGGCGCCGGCGGATGTTCTCGCGCGCCCGCCAGCGCTCGTGGAACGAGCGCGCCGCGGGACGCGGGAGCTCGCGGGCGCGCTCCCAGCCCGCGATCGGTGGCAAGAGCCGGGCGATGCCGGGCAGGCGGCGAAGCCATGCGCTTCCAACCCGCGCCAGGCGCGTGGCGGAGGCATAGCGGCGCGGCGAGGCGGCGATCAGTCTCCAGGCGTGCACCAGCCAGCGCTCGCCGCGCCCGGGGGACGCTCGGAGACGACCCGTGCGCGGAGGGAGAGCAGCAGCTCGGGGATGTCGATACGCACCGGACAGACGTCACGACAGGCGCCGCACAGCGTCGAGGCGAACGGGAGATCGCCGGCTTGCTCGATGCCGAGCATCGCCGGCGCCAGCACCGCTCCGATCGGGCCGGAGTAGGCGTAGCCGTACGCGTGTCCACCGACCCGCCGGTAGACAGGGCAGGCGTTGAGACAGGCGCCGCAGCGCAGACAGTAGAGCGCTTCGCGTAGCACCGGGTCGGCGAGCAGGCGACTGCGGCCGTTGTCGAGAATGACGAGGTGGACCTCTTCCGGACCCTCTCGGTCTCCTGGCCCGCCGCGGACCAGCGACCAAAGACACATAGGTCGGTGAGCGTCTGTCCGGTGGCGCTGCGGGGGAGGAGCTCGAGCAAGACGGCGACGTCCTCGATCGCGGGCGATGACCTTTTCGATTCCCATGATGGCGACGTGCAGACGCGGGAGGGTCGAGCGAGAGCCGAACGTTGCCCTCGTTCTCGACCACCACCAGCGTGCCGCTTTCAGCGACGGCGAAGTTCACACCGGTGATCGCCCATCCCGGCGGCGCGGAACTTGTCGCGCAGGACGCGTCGCGCCGCCGCCGTCAGCTGCCTCGGCGGTCGTATGATCGCGGCTCTCCCAGGCGGCGCGTGAAAAGCGCTGCGATGTCGTCCTTGCGACTTGTGAATGGCAGGCGTGATGATGTGCGAGGGCGGCTCGCCCGCGAGCTGGACGATGTACTCTCCGAGATCGGTCTCGACCGCCTCGATTCCCGCCGCCCCGAGATGCGCATTCAGTCCGATCTCCTCCGAAACCATCGACTTTCCCTTGACGACCAGGCGGACGCGGGCGCGGGCGGCGAGCTCGAGCACGATCCGACAAGCCTCCTCACCATCCCGTGCCCAGTGCACGACGCCGCCATTGGCCGTGAAGCGCTGCTCGAGCTCGGGAAGTAGGGTGGCGAGCGAGGCGATGGCGTGCGCCTTGACCGCGCGGGCGCGGTCGCGGCGCGCTTCGCCGTCCGCAAGATCGGCGAAGACCTGCTGGCGTTTGTCGAGAAAGCGTAGCGAGGCGGTATCGAGCTTGCCGTGGAGCGCGTGATCGCCGGCGGCGCGCGCGCTCCGCAGGCGGAAATCTCGAGGCGTGCCGTGGGAGATTCCAACCGTCGCAGGACGTTCCGGGCCGGTATCGTCCTGCATGGCGAACGCTCAGTGAACCGTGGGGCTCGAGTGTCCGAGGCGCGTCAGGTGCGCGCGCACCTCGGAAGCGCGGGCCCCCTCCGGAGCCTCCCGCAGGTAGTGCTCGAGGTCCTGGCGCGCCGCCGCGAAGCACTCGAGCTGCTCGTACAAGACGCCACGCACCCGCCGGTGCTCGGGATTGGTCGGCTCGAGGACGACCAGAAGATCGATCGCCTGCAGGGCGTGCCGATGGTCGCGATGATCGAGGTAGATGTGGAGGATGTTGCCGAGCATGCGTGCCAGCATCCCGGTTGGACCGGTTGGGCTCAGCGATCGCGCGAGCGTGTGACGGAGGTCGGCGTCCCGAAGCTCGGATCCGGCGTGGAAGGCGCGCAGTCGTTCCAGCAGCTCGTCCTGCCCGACGACGCGTCCGCCGTCGAACGGGTCGAGGTACAGCGGCCCGTTGCTTCCGGCGGTCCGCACCAGAAAATGCCCAGGAAAGCCTACGCCCTCGATGGCGAGACCGACGCGGGCGCCGGTCTCCATGAGCACGAGCGCCAGCGAGATTGGAATGCCGGTACGCCGCTCGAGGACGTCGTTCAGGAAGCTGTTGCGCGGATCGTAGTAGTCGTCGGCGTTGCCGTGGAATCCGCACTCGTCGAAGAGATAGTCGGCGAGCGCACGCACGCGACCCTCGCCGCGCGGATGCGCCTCGAGCCGTGGGGCGACAGCCGCCGCGTGCCCGTCGAGCGCCCGCAGAGAACTCGAGGGCTCGAGGTCCGGGTAGTGGATGCGGGCGATCACCAACGCCGCGTGTGCCAGGTCGCAGTGGTCACCGGCGCGGATGAGCTCAGCGAAACTGTCGCAAAGGCCGCGATTCTGCATCGCTTTGTTTGGTACCACAGGCGACGCCACCCTGCCACGGCGCCTTGGAGATCGGCGCTCGACGTCCTATAATTCACCGGTCGCCTTCGGGCGCGCGCGATGGCGGGCATCGACCCCAAAAGCATGCTCGCGGGACTCCTTCAGGTGCTGGAGGGTCCAGCGCCGCTCGTGATCCTGCCGCACGACAATCCCGATCCCGACGCGCTGGCGAGTGCCGCGACCGTCAAGTACCTCGTCCAGAAACTCCTCGAGAAGGACGCGGTGATCGCGCAGGGAGGGATCGTCGGCCGAGCCGAGAACCGGGCGATGCTCACCTATCTCAACATCGATCTGAAGCCGGTCAGCGATCTGGCGCTCGCCGACGTGCAGATCGTGCTCGTGGATACGCAGCCGGGACGCATCAACAATTCGCTTCCGCACGGCATCGTGCCGACCGTCGTCATCGACCACCATCCGGCCTACGCGACCTATGACGGCGTGCGATTCCTCGACCTGCGCGAGGACTACGGCGCGACGTCCACCATCGTGACCGAGTACCTGCGCGAGTCACGTCTCGAGGTGGAGAGCAAGATCGCGACCGCGCTCTTCTACGGCATCGCGGCCGAGACCCAGGATCTCGGGCGTGAATCGACGCCTGCCGACATCGCGGCGGCGCAGTTCCTCTACCCGTACACCAACAAGCGTCGCCTGGCGAAGATCGAGAACGCGCGCGTGCCCCAGGTCTACTTCCGGGCGTTCCGCGACGCCATCGAGCGAGCGGTCATCTACGACCGCGTCGTGATCTCGATCCTGCCCGAAGTCCAGTACCCGGACATGGTCGCGGAGGTCGCGGACTTTCTGCTGCGCCTCGACGACGTCGAGTGGGCCTGTGCGATCGGGACGTTCGAGCAGAATCTGCACGTGTCGTTGCGCACCACCGAGCGCGAGGTCAACGCCGGCGACATCCTGCAGCGAGTGCTCGGCAGCGACTCGGCTGGAGGTCACGACATGACCGCGGGCGGTCGTGTGCGCGTCGCCGAGCCCGGACCAGCGGCTGCCGCGGCCGCGGCGGACGGCGTTCGGGACGGCCTGCTGGCGGTGCTGGGCTCGACGGGTACGCCGCGGCCGCTGGTCGGTTAGTGTCCGGTCTCGGGAACTAGCGGTTCACGCCGTCCGCCGCGGTCGATCAGCGATCGAGCGCGGCGTCGATCTCGGCCGTCACCGTGGGATCGCTTTCCCGGTGGCGCTGCCGATCGAGGGCGCGGCGAGCGACGCCGCCACCGAGGATGCCGAGTGCCCAGGCGACGTGGCTGCGTACCAAAGGCTCGCCGTCGGTCGAGCGCCGGCACGAGCGCCGCGATCGCGGCGCGGTTCCCGGAGTTGCCGAGTGCGACCGCGGCGTTTCGCAAGAGACCGCGACGTTTCGCACGCGCGACCGGCGTCCGTCCGTAGCGAGTACGGAAGGCGGCCTCGTCGAGCGCCAGGATGGCGCGGAGATCGGGGGCGAGCCAGGCCGACGGGTCCTCGGAGTCGGCACCGGCCGTCACGTCCCGTGGTCGTCTCAGGCCGCGCGACCGTCTCCGCCGGATCGTTCCACGGGCATACTTCCTGACACACGTCGCAGCCGAAGATCCATGGACCGAGGTTCGCCCTCAGTGCCGTCGGAATCGGCCCGCGGTGCTCGATCGTCAGGTAGGCGATGCAACGCCGTGCGTCCATCACCAGGCCGTCGGCGAGAGCACCGGTCGGGCACGCGTCGAGGCAGCGGGTACAGCGCCCGCAGTGGCTGTCACTCGGGGCATCGGGGGCGAGCGCCACGGTCGTCACCAGCTCGGCCAGGAAGAACCACGAGCCGCCGTCGACTGCTGAGCAGGAGGGTATTCTTTCCGAACCACCCGAGGCCGCCACGGACCGCCCACTCGCGCTCGAGCACCGCTCCGGTGTCGACGTACCGTCGCGTGCGACTGCCGGGCGCTTCGGCGGCGAGGAAGGCCGCGAGCGTGTCGAGCTTGCGCTCGAGCAGGTGGTGGTAGTCGTCGCCGAGCGCGTAGGCGGCGATGCGGCCGCGGAGCTCCTGCCGCCAGTCGAGACGCGGCGGCGGTGGCGGCTCGTAGGGGTAGGCGAGGCTGATGACCGTTCGCGCGTCGGCGAGGATGCCGGCGACGGTCAAGCGTCGATCCGGGCGCCGTTCCAGATAGTGCATGTCTCCGGCGAATCCGGCATCGAGCCAGCCGGCGAGGAAAGCCCCGCGTTCGAGCGGAACGGCGGCGCCGAATCCGCATGCGCTGAAGCCGAGGGCGGCGGCTCGCGTGCGGATCCTGGCTTCGAGATCCATTAGTCAGCGAACGGGTTCACGCACACCAGGCGGAGGCTGTCGCGATCATCGGTTCCGCTGGACTCCCCGGGCAGAGGGGCACCCATCGTGCGCGCACGGATCTTTTCGTTGCGGGTAGCACGACCGCGGAGCGGTACGACGAATTCCGCCGTCGCCGTGCAGTTGTCGGGCGGGACCGTGACGACCGGCGGTTCGAAGGTCAGGACATTGCCGTTCCGTCCGTCCGGCACGACGGAAACGAGATGTTGATACGCTTCCAGGAGAGCCGCGGCATTGGCGGCTCGCGTCGGATTGCGGGCCGGCGTCGCCGCGGGTCGCGGGATCAGCATGACGTGACGCGCCACCCCCGCTCCCGGCGTGCATTCCGGCAGGTTCGGGTCGGCGATGTCGAAACAGAGGGCAACGCGGAAGCGGCACTCGTCGTTGACGATACCGTCGGCGTCGCAGCTCGGGTCGCCGTCGACGCAGGTCTGGATCGCGTTGGGAAGTCCATCGGCGCCGAGCGGCGGATCGTTGTTCGGATTGATGACCGCCCATTCCGCGATGCAGTCGGCGGCGCGCGTCCGGCCGCCCGGTATGAGCAGCTCGAACTGGCACTGCGCGCTGCAGCCGTCGCCATCGTTGGTGTCGCCGAAGTCGCACTGCTCTTCGGTCTCGAGGACGGCGTTGCCGCAGCCTGACGGCGGTTCGACCGTCGGCGTGGGCGTGGGATTCGTAGGCGTTTCGCCCGCCGTGGCGGTCACGGTGGGCGTCGCCGTCACGCCGGCACTGGGGGTCAGGGTCGGAGTGGGAGTCAGCGCGGGCGTGAAGGTGTCGGTCGGCGTCGGGGTGTCGGTCGCCGGGAGATCGGGCGTCGGTGTCGCCGTGATGGTCGGCGTCGGAGTGGAAGGGAGGCAGAACGGGTCGTTGTCGAGCACCAGACCGAAGCGCGCCAGCTCGCTGTCGATCGCCGGAAGGGCATGACGGACCATCGCGCTGCCGGCGCAATCGAACGCGCGCGCGACGCAGGCGGCGACGTCGCCCGGATCGGTGACCACCGGGACGCCGATGGCCGCGCAGCGATCGGCGATTCCCTCGAAGCCGATGCCCGCGTCGTCGAGCAGCGCCTCGGAGGTCAGAGCACCGCAGGAGCGTTGCAGGGCACCGGCGAGCTGGAGGGCGGAAGCCTTCGGGCCGGTTCGAAGACTGTTCAACTGCTTCGCACAACGGTCGGCGGCCTTCTGGCACGTGGCCTGAGGCTTTCCGGTGAGCCGACACTTGAGAAGGCTATCGACGCACTTGCGGGCCACGCCGAGCCGCCGCTTCAAGAGCTTGCGCGCCGTTCCGCTGGCGCGTCTTTTGGCAGCGCACGGCCATCTTCGCTTGCGCGGTGTCGACGAGCCCGGAGAGATTGCCGGTTGCCGGCGGAACGCAGAGACCGGCGTTCTCGGCGTCGAAGAGCGCATCGAGAAGATCGCCGACGCGCGGGATGGCCATCGCGAGCGCGCGCTCGGTCCGGCATGTACCGTCGATCTGGATGCACGCGGAGATCGCGCCGATCGAGTCGAGCGAGATGCCGATTTCGTCCTCGCAGGTCGGCTCGAGCGTCTCGAAGCTGAGCACCGACGCCGACCGGAGCAGCAGCAAGGGTACGCGAGGAGGCGCGCCGCCACAGGCGCCGTCGATGGTCTGGCTGAACGCGATGATCGCGCGGTCGAGCTTGGTGCGCTTGCTGGCGCAACGGTCCTGGGCCTTCGCGATGCACGTGTCACGCTCGGCGCCGGGCGGCTTGGTCTGCACGCATTTGAAGGCCAGCAAGCTGCAGGTCTCGAGCGTCTGCAGATCGGTCAGCACCAGCGCGCTGGCGGTCTTCCCGATACTCCGCTCGCAGGCGAGCACGGGTTTGGGTTGTACGAGGGGCAGCACCGGAGTGGGTGTCGGCTGACTGATGTCCGGAGTGAAGGTCGGCGTTGCCGTCGGTGTACGGGTCGGGGTGGGCGTGCGCGTCCGCGTCGGAGTCGCCGTCGGGGCAGTCGATGTCGGGGTTGGACCGGTCACGGTCGGAGTCGGACACAGGAACGCGTCGCAGGTGGCGTTGCAGCACGCGCCGTCGGCGCCCGCGCCGTTGTCGCACACCTCGTTCGTCTGGCGGATGCCGTCACCGCATACCGGGCACAGCGGATAGAGCGACGAGGTGGCCGCCGGGTTGTCCATCGGCTGGGGGTTGAAGAACACGTTGTTGCCGATCACGGGAGGAGTCCCAGGGGGGTGGGTGAGGAAGATCCTGCCGCTGGGGGTGGCGAGATACCGACTCGCGTCGCCGAGCGTGATGGTGCCCGGAGCGGCGATGTCGAGCCGGCCGGTCGAGACGCCGCCGGTGGCCTCGAGCTCGATGGTCGACTGGACGACCACGTTGCAGCCGGTGAGCTGCATGTCTTCACCGCTACCGGAAGTGCCGGAGGAAGCGTCGATATTGCGCGCGATCGTCAGCGTGCCGAAATCGGCGACCCCCGCCTTGAGCGCGATGTCACCACCGCTGCCTTCGCTACCCGCGGCCTCTGCCGCGACCGCCCCGTTCAGTTGCAGATGCCGGCCGGCGATGGCGCTCATGCTCCCGGCGCTGTCGGCGACGGCTTCGATGGTGCCGTTGATGATCATGTCGCGCCCGCTCGTGAAGTCGACCTCGCCCCCTTCGCTGTCGAGGCCGGTCGCGCGCAGCACGACCGTTCCATTCATGATCAGGTCGCCGTCGAGCGCCGTGACCTCGTTGACCGTGAAATCGCTGCTGTCGATGTCGAGCGAGCCGCCCGTGCCCTCGGGGCTTCCGCCGCTCGCGTGGATACCGGAGCTGGCGCCGATGGTGATCCGACCGAGTGCCGAGAGCGTGATCTCCGCCACCGTCGTACCCGGACTCGGAGTCGCTGTTGCCGTCGGCGGTCAGGTTGCCGGTGACGTCGAGCTGACCACCGGGCACCACACCGCCCATCGCGTCGAGTCCGGCGCGCAGCGTGATCGCGCCGCCGCTCCCGCCGACCGAGCTGCTGACGTCGAGCGTGCGGGTGACCGAGATGTTGTCGCCGGCGAGCAGATCGACGTCGCCGCCGTCGTTGGATCCCCCGGTGACGTCCATCGCCGACGTCACGCTGATGTTCGTCCCGGCCACGAACGTGATGGCGCCGCCCTCGCCCCCGGGTCCTCCCTTGGCGCTGAGCGTCGCGGCGTCCGTGATCGACGTGCCGGCGAAGGCGAGGAGCGAGCCGCCGCTCGCGAAGTTGATGGGGGAGGCCTGCTGGATACCGTTCAGAACCAGCGTGCCGGCGGACTGCAGATTGACGGCGCCGCCGGCGTCGAGGCGGATGAGCCCCGAGTTGGTGCCGGAGACGTCCATGCGACCACTGACGACGATGTCGTTCAGTGCCGTGAGGTTGATGGTTCCGCCCGGCAGGTCGCTATCGGAACGTGCGCTCAGCTGCCCTTCGACGCGAATCGTACCGGCGCGCGCGATCAACGACTTGCCGCCGACGGCGAAGCTGCCCTTGAAGATCACCGTGCGCGTGCCGAAGTCGAGCTCGCAGCCGTTGGCGGCCTCGAAGTTTTGCTGCACCACGCAGGGATTGCCCTGCAGACGAGGAGGGTATTGGCGGTGGGGCGCCCGGCTGCGTACACGAGAGCGCAACGGCGCTCGCCGTGGTTGGGCGAAGCATGACGGACAGCAGACAAAGAGCGGCTGCGAGCCACCTCACGGGGAAGGACACGGCCATGGAGGATTCAAGATAATCGGCATATCACTTGTCGCGCAACTAGGCTTTCGTCTGGATATGCGATTTTCGTTCTGAAACAGGCAGTTGGGGCAGGGTATCCGCAAGCGTCGTCTATAGCCGCCGGGCAGGCGGCGCTGCCAATCGCCTGACCTCGGCTCGGCACCGATATTCATATTTCCGCCACTCACGCCGCACCCGCCCTCGTGAGCGCGAGTCGCGCGCGCGAGATTCGCGAGCCGGTTCGCGCCTCTGCGCGGCGAACACACGATGATCCCCGGTGGCACCTGTCTTGCTCGTTCGACAGGGCTGCGGAGTGGCGGGGGCGGGTAGGTGCGTCGCGTCCGGTGCCGTGGATCGCGGGCGAGCTCGCGATCCGGCGGTGCCGGCCGCAAGCGCTGGCGCGCGCCGAAGACCCGTCGCAGTCGTGCTCCTTGGGCCGCGCACGAGTCGGATCGTCGAGACACACGAGGACGGAGAGAACGAGTCGTGACCGATCATGCGCGCGAGCGAGGAGCAGGCGAGGGAATGCGCGAAGCCGCGTCCACCAGCGTTCGCGCCATCGCCGTGGTGAGCGGCAAAGGCGGCGTCGGCAAGACCAACGTGGTCGCCAATCTCGCCGCGGCGCTCGGCCGGCGTGGTCAGCGCGTCGTCGTCATCGACGCCGATCTCGGTCTCGCCAACGTCGACACGTTGCTCGGGCTCCAGCCGCGCGGAACGATTCGCCAGGTGCTGAACGGCGCGTGCGCCATTCAGGAGGTGTTCGTGGACGGGCCCGCGGGCGTCCGCGTGGTGCCGGCGTCACGAGGCTTCGAGGACATGACGCAGCTCAGCGACGCGCAGCGTTTGCGGCTGCTCGAGCAGGTCGACAGCCTCGAAGGCGCGCTCGACGTGCTGCTTCTCGATACCGGCACCGGCATCTCCCCCAACGTCCTTTTCTTCGCGATGGCGGCGCAGGAGATCATGGTCGTGCTCACGCCCGAGCCGACCGCTCTCACCGACGCGTACGCCCTCATCAAGGTGCTCTCGACGCGCTACGCGGAACACAACTTTGCGATCCTCGTGAACATGGCTCGCAGCGAGTGGGAGGCGAAGAAGACCTTCACACACCTCTCACGAGTGGCCGAGCGCTTCTTGCACGCGAGCCTGCGTTTCGCGGGATCGATACCCAACGACCCCGAGGTGCCGGACGCCGTGCGCCGGCAGCGGACGGTGGTCGAGCTGGCGCCGGACGCGCCGGCGAGTCGGGCGTTCGAGGCTCTCGCCGACCGTGTGCTGACGTTGCCCCCCGCGGCAAAGCCGAAGGGCGGGCTTCAGTTCTTCTTTCGCCAGCTGCTGGCCGAGCGTGCCGTGTGAGGATCGGATCACACCCGGCGGGGCCCGTGTCGCGGCCGCGTCCGGCGGAGCGTACCGCTTGGCCGGCGGACGACGCGATCCGGGCGTATCTGCCGCTGGTGCGACGAGTCGTGCAGCGGTTGGCGGTCCGCAAGCCCCCGCACATCGAGATCGACGAGTTGGTGAGCTGGGGCGTCGAGGGCCTGCTCGACGCATTCAAGAAGTACGACACGCGCAAACAAGCGGCGTTCACGACCTACGCCCAGTTCCGTATCCGCGGCGCCATTCTCGATCGACTGCGCGGTATGGACTGGGTGTCGCGCAGTGTGCGCCAGAAAGCGACGGTGCTCGAAAAGACCTATCGTCGTCTGGAGGGTTCACTCGGACGCCCGGCGACCGAGGAGGAAACGGCCGCCGCTCTCGGCATGACGCTGTCGGCGCTGCACGCGCTTCTGTCCGAGGTCGGCCAGATGAGCTTGTTCAGCGTCGAGGATCTCGGCCTCAATACCAGTCGCGAGGCGGCACAGCTCGAGGCGCTGCTCGACGGCGAAAGTGTCGAGCCGATTCACGCGCTGCTGTCGCGCGAGCGCGTCGACCTGGTGGGTGAGGCGATACGCTTGCTGCCTGACAAGGAGCGTACCGTGATCGCGCTCTACTACCACGACGGCATCACGATGCGGGAGGTTGGAGCGGTGCTCGGGCTGACCGAGTCGCGGGTCTCCCAATTGCACGCTCAAGCGCTGCTGCGATTGCGGGGTTTGCTGCGGGATCGTGTGGGAGGGTCGGAATGAGCTTCCAATGCCAGCGTGCGTACAGGGTCGAGGGCGCGGGCTACGGTGACGCGGCGGTATTCCTACAAGTCTGGTCGGCCACTAAAGCTCTGCCACCCACCGGCCGATATCCTGAGCAGCACGGGTGCTACGGCCCCCGTGGCGAGCTCTTCGGTGCGCATCACGAGACGTCCATCGCCGCGAGCGGCTGGGCAGCCGCGGAATCTGGGATCCGTCACGCCGCCCCTGTTCGACGGACCAGCACGGGAGACCACGTTCCGGAACCCGTGTGCGCAGGCGCGATCAGCGCCCGCGGCCGAGCGCTCGAGACGTTTGCGCGCGGAAGTCGGTGCGCTCGATACCATCTCGACGCCGCTCGTCGCGGAGCTGCGGACCCGACTGGCAGCGAACCGCTACCATCCACCCGCCCGCGAGGTCGCGGAACGACTCCTGGCCGAGCTCACCGTGGAGCTCCTCGGCTGATCCCATGCTGGTGCTGACGCGCAAGATCGGGGAGTCCATCCGCATCGGCGGCGACGTCACCGTGCATGTCCTGGCGGTGCGGGGCGGTCAGGTGCGCATCGGAATCGCAGCGCCCAACGACGTGCGTATCTTTCGCGAGGAGATCCTCCCGACGGCCGACGACCAGGATCGCGAGGGGTCCGCGGCAGGCGAGGAGGGCCTCGTCGCGCCGTCGCGGGCATGGGAAGGGTACGGCGGCGCCAAACGCCGCTGAGCGACTCCCGCAAGTCCCCGCGCTCGTCTGTCGGTCAATTCGCTGGCTCTCTTCCAGGGCCGTCGAATGCGCCGCGGAGTCAGGGCGAACCTGGCTCGACTGTCTCTCCCCGGTGGGCTCCCCGCAACCGCTCGCGGCAAACGCTCGGCATCGGGGACGGATCGCCAAATTTTGGCCGGTCCACAACAAAGATGTACGGTACGGCCCTGCAGCGAATCGCAGAGCCGTTGCGCTGGCAGGCCCCACGTCACCACGATTGTCGTGACAATTCAGTGACTCAAGACGCTAGACAGGGTCACGACATGGAACGCCCAACTTTCTGGCACCTGCTTTGCTATCTGACCCTCCCAAACGGGAGCGGTGGAACCGAAACGCAAGAGGGGGAGCCATGGGCGCAGTGGAGATCGAGGAGTTGGTGGAGGTGGGCGAGCGCGGCACGGTCGTGCAGAGGTCGGTCGCTCCGGCGGTTGCGGACCACGACGACGAACAGAGCTTCGCCGGGATCATCGGGCGGCATCGCAGTATGCGCGCGATCTTCGACGTCGTGCGCCGGGTGGCCGAGACCGACGCGACGGTCTTGATCACCGGCGATAGCGGCACCGGCAAGGAGCTGGTGGCGCAAGCGATTCACGCGTGCAGCGGCCGTCGGGCGCAGCGTCTGGTGCCGGTGCACTGCGGTGCGATCCCCGAGGATCTGTTGGAGAGCGAAATGTTCGGTCACGAGCGAGGCGCCTTCACGGGAGCCATCTGCACGCGCGTCGGCCGGTTCCGGCTCGCCGACAGCGGAACGATCTTTCTCGATGAGATCGGCGACATGAGCCCCAAGCTGCAGGTGAAACTGCTTCGCGTGCTCGAGAACGGCATGTTCGAGCCGGTGGGTGGCGTCACCACCCATTCGGTGGACGTGCGCATCGTCGCCGCCACCAATCGCAATCTCGAGGAAGCGGTCGCCGAGCGTCGTTTCCGTGAGGACCTGTACTACCGGTTGCGTGTCGTGCCCGTCGAGATGCCGGCGCTTCGAGACCGCCGGGACGACATCCCGCTCCTGGTAGAACATTTCCTCGATCAGTTGCACGTCAGCAAAGGACTGCCGCGTTTCGAGGTCACGGACGACGCCATCGAGGTGCTGATGACCTACAGCTGGCCCGGCAACGTGCGCGAGCTGAAGAATCTGATCGAGCAGCTCGTGGTCCTGGGCGGTCCCGAGCGGACGATCCGTGGCGCCGATCTGTCGCAGCTGCGCGGCGGACGTGCGGGCGTCAACGGATGGGCAGCCCCGCCGTGGGATTTCGATCAGCAGGGCATCGACCTCTACCACGAGATGGCGTCGATCGAGGACCGCATCATCGCGCGCGCGCTTCACCTCAGCGGCGGGAACAAGAAGGAAGCCGCACGTTTGCTGCATTTGAATCGTACGACGCTGCTCGAGAAGTTGAAACGCCGGCGCGAGGTGACGCTCGCCAACGAATGCGCTCCGGAGTGGAACGTGCTCGCCGAGATCGCCACACCGCGAGTGACGGAGAATCGGCCTCTCGATTGACTCTTCGGCTCGGCCCCGTTACGGTGCCTGCATGATGAACGAACACCAGGAGACGGCCGCGCCATCCGGTGAAACCGGCGTGGTCACGCTCACCGAGCAGGCCGTCGCGATGGTCAAGACGACCATGGAGCGGGATTCCCTGGGACCGGAGTATGCGCTGCGGGTCGGTGTGGTGGGAGGCGGGTGCTCGGGGTTCTCGTACGCGATGAGCTTCGACAACCAGCGGAAGCCCGATGATACCGTCATCGAGGCCGGGGGCATCCGCGTGCTGGTGGATGCGACCTCGCTCGAATACCTGCAGGGCACCACCCTCGACTACGTGACCGGGTTGCACGGCGCGGGCTTCAAGTTCGAGAACCCGAAAGCGCAGCGTACCTGCGGCTGCGGCTCGTCGTTCTCCGCCTGATCGACCACCCCGGACGCGTGCGCACGGGACCGCGGCGGTCGGACGCGGGCACCCGCATCTGATGGAGTGGTGCGCATGTCGAGCGCTTTTCGCCATCTCGTCTTCGATCTCGACGGTACTCTGGTCGATACGAAGGACGACCTCGCCGCGGCCGTCAACGTCAGCCTCGCGTCGGTTGGTCTGCCGCCGGAAGAGCCACGTACGCTCTGGGGCTACGTCGGGCAGGGCGCGCGTGTGCTCGTCGAACGCGCGCTCGGACCGGACCGGAAGCACCTGGTGGAGCCGGCCCTCGTGACGTTCATGGACTGGTATCGCATCCATCTCCTCGATCACAGCGCCGTGTACGCAGGGTTGGGCGCGGTGATCGATACGCTGGCCGCCGAAGGAACGGTCTTCTCGGTGTTGACCAACAAGCCGGCGGACATGAGCGTCACGATGATTCGCGGCCTCGGTCTGCAGGCGCGGTTCCCGCGGGTCCTCGGCGGCGATTCGCTGCCGAGCAAGAAGCCCGATCCGACCGGTCTCCGGGAGCTCATGGGCGCGACCGACGTTCCGGTTGCCGCCACCCTGATGGTGGGCGACTCCGAGATCGACGTCGCCACGGGTCGGAACGCCGGTGTGGCGACGTGTGGCGTGACTTGGGGCTTCAACGGCGCGGCGATACGGACGAGCGAGGCGGACGTCGTCGTGGATGTGCCCGCCGAGCTCCTGGCCCTCTGCCGCTCCGGCCTTTCAGCAAAGAGCTAGCCGTCGGTCATTTCGGCGCGGGCCCTTGTGGCAAAGTATACCCGCCGTCATCGCGGGTGAGCGCCGGCGGGCGCCAGCATCTGCGAGTACAGCGCGAGATAGCGGCGGGCCGGCACCAGCCAGGAGAAGTCGGCGGCCATACCGTTCTGGATGAGGCGTTGCCAGTCGGCCGGGCGGTGATAGGCGTCGACGGCACGCCGTACGGCGCCGACGAGCGCCTCGGACGTGTGCGGAGTGAACTTGAAACCGTTGCCCAGGCCGGTCGCGGCATCGAAGTCGCGTACGGTGTCGTCCAGGCCACCGGTCGCACGCACCACGGGCACGGTACCGTATCGCAGACTGTACATCTGGTTCAGGCCGCACGGCTCGTAGTGTGACGGCATGAGAAAGCCGTCCGCCCCCGCCTCGATCTGGTGCGCCGCGGGGTCGTCGAACGCGATGCGTACCGCGAGTCGCTCGGGCGTCCGGCGTCCCTGCGCGACGAGCGCCGCTTCGTAGCGCGCGTCGCCGCGCCCGAGGATTACGAGCTGGAGATCGAGGCGAAGGAGCTCCGGAATCGCCGCGAGCAGGATGTCCAATCCTTTCTGATCGGCGAGGCGACCCACCATCGCGAAGAGCGGCGTCTGTGGAGCCGCAGGCAGCCCGAACGCCGCTTGCAGCGCCGCCTTGCAGCGCGCCTTGCCGGAGAGGTCTGCCGCCGAGTAGGGCGCGGCGATCACATCGTCACGGGCGGGGTCCCAGCGATCGGTGTCGATCCCGTTCGGAATGCCGTGCAGGAGGTGGCGCCGTTCGCGGAGGACCCCGTCGAGACCGTGTCCGTGGTCGGGCTCGAGAATGTCGCTGGCGTAGCGTTGGCTCACGGTGCTGAGCGCGTCGGCGAACACGATGCCGCCCTTGAGAAGGTTGACCTGACCGTAGAACTCGAGATGGCGTGGCGTGAAGTACGACCAGTCGAGACCGAGAAGCGGCCACACCTCGGCGGGGAAGATGCCCTGATAGCCGAGATTGTGAATCGTCAGGAGCGTGCGGATCGGGCGTCGGTCGGGCGGCGGCTCGAGGCGTGCCAGGACCGGAACCAAAGCCGTCTGCCAGTCGTGGCAATGCAGGACGTCCGGTGCGGGATCGAGCCGAGGCAGCGAATGCCAGGACAGCGCGCGAGAAGAACGCGAAGCGCTCGGCGTTGTCGGGATAGTCGCCGGCGGGACCGCCGTAGAGCTCGTCGCGTCCGAAGTACTCGTCGGCGACGACGAAGGTGACTCGCACCGGACCTCGCGACGTCGATCGCAGCTCGACGTCGCGCATGGCCGCGCCCGTCCAGAGCGGGAGCGTGTCGCTGTCGCCGTCGATGCTCGACGGAATGCTGCGATAGGCGGGGAGAACGACGTGCACCTCCGCGCCGAGCTTTGCGAGGGCCGCAGGCAGGGCGGCGAGCACGTCCCCCAGGCCGCCGGTCTGGGCAAACGGGGACATCTCGGACGCGGCCATGAGTATGCGTGGCGGAGCGGGCATGTCGGGAGGCGAGTCGCTCGTAGTGGATATCGACGGTGGCGGCAATCTCCCCCGCTTCGCTACGGTCGGGAGCAGGTGAGCGTGAGTTGAACCGCGAGCGGTCTTCCTGACGTGAGGCGGACGCGCCAATGACAGTAGAGAGCCGACTGCTGGTAGGTGCGCTGGTATCCGGACTCCGATTGGCTCACGGTCTCGACCGGGAATCGCCACAGGTCGAAGGGAAAGGACGTAGCCAGGCGGACGCGCAGGCGTGCGTAGTCGTCGACGAGCGAGACGGCGCCGAGCGGTCCGACCGCTCCCCGGCTAGCCAGCCGACGGTCGCTCGTGTCGGCGTTCTCGGTGGGTGAGCCGTCTGGAGCCGAGAACTCGAAGTAGCGGTCCGGGGCATCGCCGGCCAGCAATGCGATGTTGCATTCGACCGCGAACCACAATTCCACTGCTCCTGGTGCCTCGTGCGCCAGCGTGTACGTGACCGCGACCCCGCCACCGTCGGACGACGCCGCGAACGTCTTCGTGAGCGTGACAGGAGCGTCGTCCACCGTTCCGCGCCAGGCGAGACGCGACGTCCAGCCGGGTCCATCGCTGGAACCCGCGACCTCGTACGGCGCATGCGGGAGATCGACCAGGTCGGTCGCTTCGGCGCGCTCGACGCGCTCGAGCGTGGTGTCGGGACGCCAGAGATGGTCCACGAAGCTGTGGCGTGGATGACGATCGAAGACCAACGCGCGACGCGTGTCGGGAGACACGTCACGCTGCAAGTCGTGAATCGAGGAGATGCCCGAGCCCTCGGCCGGTGGCGTGTGATCCGGGTCGGAGTCCTGCAGCAGCTGGTCGTGGTAGCCCTCACGCCGGCGTGCGAGTGTGTCGAGCACGTTCGTGTCCGCGGGTTTCCAGTCGAGCTCGACGAGCGCGCCGCCCGAGTCGGGCTTGATGATCGCCACGACGTCGGCGGTCGTGGCCACGAGCTCGTGGTGTCCATCGCGATCGTAGTCGATGCGCCGGACACCGGCTGGACAACCGACCGCCGAGTCGAGCAGGCGATCGGCACGAACGAGATGCGTGTAGGCAGCGTGGCGAAGGTAGTTCACGTAGAGGCCGCCGAAGAGTCCGTGCCAATAGGCACAGTTGCACTGCGCCTGGTACAGGGCGCGGCGCGCCGATCGGAGGGCGGAAGCCGGCGTCCCCGCGGTCTCGGCGGCGAGCAGGCGCTCCGAGACCAGCAGCATGCGTTTGTGCATCTGATTGCTCTCCGGGTACTTGACGAGGAACGAATCCCACGTCCCGCCGCGCACGAATCCTCCGTAGCGGTCGAGCTCGCCGCGCTCCTGGAGCGCGTGGCGCAGCGCCCGGTACGGCGCGATCGCCTCGGCCGGCAGTGACCACTCCATCATCTCCTCGTAGGAGGCGGTTGGAAGGTAGACGCGTCCACTGGGTGGGTGCGCCGCCAGATACTCACCTGGCGTCGCGCTGCGGACACGATCGGCGGCACCCTCGAGCGCGGAGAGGAAACGCTCGAGCCATCCTTGCTCGATCACCCATTCATAGGTGTGCGGCCAGAGGCCGAACTTCTCGCCGTCGTCACCATAGGTGAGCGCGGTGCCATCGGCTTCGGCGGCGATGCTCTCGACCGCCTGCTCGGGGAGCGCGAAGGGGATGGTGTAGCGGAGTTGTCTGTCGATCGGAAAGAGCGCCAGCGTCTCGCCGGCTTTCTCGGTCAGATAGTAGCCCGAGAAACGACGGGTCTGCAGGCCGGCGTGCCGGAGATGCGTGTCGTCCACGAGCGTGTAGGCGAGACCAGTGCCGGCCACGGTGACCGGCAGTGACGGCTCCCAGATGCGCTCGGTGAGCCAGAAGCCGTTCGGCCGTACGCCGCTTCGCGCCTGCCAGTAGTCCCCCATCATCTCCACCTGGCCGCGGGCGTCGCGTGGCGGGATGGCCGCCAACAGAGGCTCGTAGAAACCCCCGCCCAGGATCTCGACCTGGCCGCTGGCGCGGAGCCGTTCGAGGTCGCGCAAATGGCCGGGCTCGTGCGCCTCGATCCACTCGAGCAGCGGTCCCGAGTAGTGGAACCCCGTGTGCACGGCGGGATGTCTGCCGAACACCTCGAGGACCGGCGCGTAGCAGCGCTGAAACGCACGCTGGAACACCTCGTCGAGGTTGCCGACGGGCTGATGGTTGTGGATCGCGAGGACGAGCGTGACCACGGGTGGCGTCTCGCAGCGGAAGCGGGGGCGCGCCGCCGCGGCTCAGCGCGCGGTCACGTCCCGACGCGACATCGCATCAGACGCTCGCGGCGCGCGGCCGTCGTGGCGCATCACCGGCGCGGGTCGAGGGGGCGGCGGTGTCCTCCAGCGCGTGCTCGAGGACCTCGTCGATCGTGTCGACGAAGTCGAAGGTCATCTCCTGGCGGACCTTCTCGGGCACGTCCTCGAGGTCCTTCTCGTTGCGCTTGCGGCAGGATGACGGTCTCGATGCCGGCGCGCTTGCGCGGCCGAGCACCTTCTCCTTGATGCCGCCGACCGGCAGCACCTTGCCGCGCAGCGTGATCTCGCCGGTCATCGCGACGTCGTGCGCGCACCGGGCGGCCGGTGAGCAGCGAGGCGAGCGCCGTGGCCATCGTGACGCCGGCGGACGGGCCGTCCTTCGGGATCGCGCCCGGCCGGGACGTGGATGTGGATGTCGGCGTTCTCGAAGAAGTCGGGCGCGATGCCGAGTCGCTCGGCGCGCGAGCGGACGTAGCTGAGCGCCGCCTGCGCCGACTCCTTCATCACGTCGCCGAGCTGGCCGGTGAGCGTGAGGCCCTTCTTGCCGCGCCATGCGTGGTCGCCTCGATGAAGAGGATGTCGCCGCCGATCGGCGTCCAGGCGAGGCCGATGGCGACGCCGGGCTCGCTCGGTGCGCTCGGCCACCTCGGAGAAGAAGCGCTCCGGGCCGAGGAACTCGCGCACCTTCTCCGCGGTGCACGCGCACCGGCTCGGTCTGCCCCTCGGTGATCGCGCGCGCGACCTTGCGGCAGACGCGGCCGATCTCGCGCTCGAGGTTCCGCAGGCCGGCCTCGCGCGTGTAGTCGTGGATGATCTGGACGAGCGCCTCGTCGGTGAAGCTCGATGTGCTCGGCGGTGAGGCCGTTCTCGTGCGATCTGCTTCGGGATCAGGTGCCGCTTGGCGATCTCGAGCTTCTCCTCCTCGGTGTAGCCGGCGAGCTCGATGACCTCCATGCGGTCGCGCAGCGGCGGCGGGATCGGGTCGAGCATGGTTCGCGGTGGTGATGAACATCACCTTGCGAGAGGTCGAACGGCACGTCGAGGTAGTGGTCCTGGAAGCGTGTGTTCTGCTCGGGGTCGAGCACCTCGAGCAGCGCCGACGCCGGGTCGCCGCGGAAGTCGGTGCCGAGCTTGTCGATCTCGTCGAGCATGAAGAGCGGGTTGTTCGAGCCGGCGTTGCGCAGGCCCTGGATGATGCGGCCGGGCAGCGCGCCGATGTAGGTGCGGCGGTGGCCGCGGATCTCGGCCTCGTCGCGCATGCCGCCGAGCGAGAGGCGCACGAACTTGCGGCCCATGGCGCGCGCGATCGAGCGGCCGAGCGACGTCTTGCCGACGCCCGGCGGGCCGACGAAGCAGAGGATCGGGCCCTTCGGGTCCTTCTTCAGCTTGCGCACCGCGAGGTACTCGAGGATGCGGTCCTTGATCTTCTCGAGGTCGTAGTGGTCCTCGTCGAGCACCTGCGCGGGCGTGCGGGATGTCGAGGTTGTCCTCGGTCGACGATCGCCCACGGCAGGTCGACGAGCCACTCGAGGTAGGTGCGCACGACGCGTGTGCTCGGCCGACTCGGGCGGGATCATGCGCAGGCGCTCGAGCTCGTTGTCGGCCGCCTTGCGCGCCGCCTCGGGCAGGTTGCGCCTCGTCGAGCTTGCTCGCGCAGCTCGTCGATCTCGGCTGTCGCGCGCGTCGCCCTCGCCGAGCTCCTTCTGGATCGCCTTCATCTGCTGGCGCAGGTAGAACTCCTTCTGGTTCTTCGATCAGCTCGGTCTGCACCTGCGACTGGATCTTGTGGCCGAGCTCGAGCAGCTCGATCTCGCGGTTGAGGATGGTGCGAGAGCTGCTCGAGGCGCGCGCGCACGTCGAGCGTGTCGAGCAGCTCCTGCTTCTCCTCGAGCGAGATGTTCAGGTTCGAGGCGATCAGGTCGGTGACCTTGCCCGGATCCTTGATGTTCATCACCACGACCTGCAGCTCGTCGGGCAGGTAGGGGATCATCGAGACGAACTTGGCGAACTGGTTCACCATGTGCGCCTGCATCGCCTCGAGGTCCTGCGACGGCTCGAGCGACGTCGTGCAGCTGGCGCACGCGGCGCGGCGAAGTACGGCTCGCGCTGCGTGTAGTCGACGATCTCGATGCGGCGCAGGCCCTGGACCAGGATGCGGACGCTGCGCGTCGGGGTACTTGAGCATCTTCAGGATGCGCCCGGCGGTGCCGCGCGAGTACAGGCCCTCGGGGTTCGGGTTCTCGTCCTCGGGGTTCTTCTGCGCGACCAGGCCGAGCATGCGGTCGCCGGCCAGCGCGTCCTCGACCAGCTTGAGCGACGCGCCGCGCGAGATCAGCAGCGGCACGATCGCGGACGGGAAGATCGACCACGCCGCGCAGCGGCAGGATCGGCAGCTCGGTGGGGACGGTGATGCCGCTGACGTCCTCCTCGAAGCCGTAGAACTTCTGCTCGCCGGCTTCCTCGGACTTCTCGGGATCGAACTCTTCGCCGCTGGCCATGACCCTCTCTCCGCGACCGCCGATCAACCCGGTACGTGGTCGAGAGTAGTACACGCGCAAGGGGGTCCACAACCCCTGAAGCAGCGCGCGCATCGCGCTAGTAACTCGACTTCGTTGATGAAACTGTCTAGGATCCGCGCGTGTCCGAGTCCCGCTGCTTCACCATCGCGGAAGCGAACGCGCTCATTCCTCGCCTCGAGATGCTGATGGAGCGGGTGCAGCGTGCGGCGCTCGCCCTGCGGACCGAAATGCGGGACGACGAGGGTGACGAGGATCCACCGGCGCGGAGCACCGCCGACGTGCTTCGCCTGCGCCCCGATCTCGCCGCGCACGTTCAAGAGTTGGAGTCGAGCGTGGGGGAGATCGAGCGTCTCGGATGCCAGTTCAAAGGCCTGGACCTCGGTCTCGTCGACTTTCCGGCCGAAGTCGATGGCACGACCGTGCTCTTGTGCTGGCAGTACGGCGAGAAGCAGATCGCGTTCTGGCACCGTTCCGACGAAGGCTTCGCGTCACGCCGTCCGCTCGGTGCGGTCGAGCGTCCGCGTCTGCAGTAACCGCCGCTGGTATGGCACTGGCGAAGATACTCTTCTGGCTCGCGCTCGGGACGTGGGTCGGCGCGATCACGTTCTTCTCTTTCGTGGTGGCACCGGGTGTCTTCGGTGCGTTACCGCAGGAGAGCGCCGGACAGGTGGTGGGTGTGCTCTTCCCGCGCTACTACGCGTTCGGGACCGTGACGACCTCGGTGGCGTTGATCGCCGCCGTGGTGCTGTGGCGCGCAGCGCCCGGGAAAGCCTGGGCAGCGGTCACGGTCATGGTGCTGCTGATGCTCGGCGCAACGCTGTATGCCGGACGCGTCGTGCAACCGCGAGCCCAGGCTCTCCGATCGGCGCTGCACCACTCCACCGTCGATCCCGGCGTCCGCAGCGAGTTCGATCGCTTGCACCGCCTGGCCGTCCAACTGAACGCCGCGGCCCTGCTGCTCGGGATCGCCAGCGTCTGCGTCGCGGCCGCGAACCTCGACCTGCGTCCGCCGGTTACAGGCGGCGCGACGGCAGGTCGGTCCCGCCCTGCTTGAGGCGCTTGCGGAGCGGCGGGATGGCGTCGATCTTCGCGGCCTTCAAGAGATCCCAGTAGATGCCGCGCGGCCTCGGGTAGGCCGGCCGTGTGGCGACCACCTCGAAGGGCGTCACCAGGAAATCGAGCGGGATGTCGTGCGCCAGCATGGCGACCTTCTCCTGCACGATCTGGAGCGGATGGACGGTGGTGACGACCGGCGTCGTCTCCTTGATCTTGCCTTCCTCGCGCAACAGCGCGTACTCGAGATCGGCGAACCCCCCGCCTTTACCCACGCGCGTGCCGTCGCGGCGCACGCCCGACCGAGCCGCAGACGATGAGATCGATGGTGCGCATCTCGCGCGGGCTCACCAATCGTCCATGCTTGGTCGCGCCCTTGATGCTGGCGGACAGAAGCGCCCGCCGCCCGAGACGTTTCGGATCGATCTCGACGAAGCACTTCTCGGAGCGCAGCCGCGGCACCGCCATGTAGAGCACCTTGCCGTCGGCGAGTGCCTGGCGGCGGACGGGAAGCTGCGGGGCGTCGGGGTTGACCTTGATCGCCCGCGCTTTCTTCCACACCGCGAGCTCGGCGAGGCGTGCGGCGGCGCGCTCGGCGCCGATGAAGTTCGGAATCCGTCCTTGCGTGCCAGGAAAGCGTTGAACGCCGTTGTGCTCCAGCAGCTGCCAGACCTTCCGGCGAAGATCCTCCTTGGTCATGCGTTCGACCTCACGCTGCTCCCGGCGATGATCGGGACGCTACACCACAAAAAGAAAGGAAGTCAACAAATTCTGGCGGCGTGTGCACGGCGGCGATGACTCACGTTGGCGACTGTGCGGCGAGTCGACGGGCGATGACGAGAAAGCCGCTGTGCGCCACCATGCGATGCTCCGGCCGGACGCTACGGTCGGTGACGTGCCAGAAGCGCTGCAACGATTCCATGGCTTCGATGGCAGCGAAACCGCCGCCTCCGAGCGCCACGACCAGCTGTTGCATCTGAGGAACCGTAGGGATGAAGCCGACGAAGACGCCGCCCGCCCGCAGAGCGGCAGCGGCGTGCGGCACGATGCGCCAAGGCTCCGACACGTCGCAGACCAACCGGTCGATACCACGCTCCGTGAAGCCCTCATAGGCGTCGCCGATCGTGAGGGTCCATTGCGGCGCAGGACCGTAGAAGCGGGCGACGTTGTCGCGCGCCATGGTCGCGAACTCGGCGCGGATCTCGTAGGTCACGACGCGTCCCTCTGAACCGACTGCGCGCAGCAGCGCGATCGTGGTCGCGCCGGGACCCGCGCCGACCTCGATCACCCGCGCGCCGGGTTGGATGTCGCCCCACACCAGGATCGTGCCGACGTCCTTCGGGTAGATCACCTGCGCCTGTCGAGGGAGATTTGGAACCAGCTGGGCGTAGGTCGGGCGGAACACTTGCAGGTGCTCACCCATCGACGAGCGTACGACCATTCCCTCGGAAAGGCCGATCAGATCGTCGGCGGCGATGACGCCGTCGCGGATGGTGATCTGGCGGCCGCGACGCAGCGTGCGAAGATACTGGCGTGCCTTCCGATCGATGAAGAGCACCGTGTCGCCTTCGCGCAGACGCTCCGCGTCCGTAGGCTCCGCGGCGGGAGCCCAGCTCTGCGAGGGATCAGGAATGGGCGGCCACCTGCGCGCGTCGGCGCTCGATCTCCGTGACCAGACGACAGTACCCACAGAGCTCCGCGGCAGCCGGCATGCCGCAACGGGTGCACTCGCCGAGGTCGCCGTCCGCGCTCGCCGCGAACAGCGGGCGCGCGTGTCGGAGAAAATCCGTCACGAAGGCGAGCTTGGTGCCGGGCATGACGTGCTCGAGACGGTTGAGCAGGTCTTTGTAGGCGAGCTGGGTGGCGCCGTGGCTGTTGGGGCACTCCTCGACGACGTAGTCGATGCCGCGAAGGAACGCGTAGGTGGCGCTCTCGTACTCGCTGATGCGATACAGCGGCCGCACCTTGCGAACGAACTTGGCATGCGAGGGCTCGAGGACGGGCTGCTGTTTGGCGAGGTATGGAAGTTGCCAATGCAGCACGTTGCCGAGCAGGCGCGCGGCCTCGTCGTCGAGATTGTGACCGGTGGCGAGCACCTGGAAGCCACCCGTGAGCGCGGCGCGGTCGAAGTGGTGACGCTTGAAGGTGCCGCAGGCGGCGCACGGGGGGCGGCGTGTGAAGGCCGAGGCCTCAGGCACGGCCAAACCCTCGCCTTCGTCCTCGAGTGCTACCACCCGGAGTGCGAGACCCCGGCGTGTGGCGTACGCCTCGGCTTTGCGCTGTGACTCAGCGGAATAGGCGCCGATGCCGAGACCGAGGTAGAGGCCCTCGGTCGCGTATCCGAGATCGACCAACACATCCCAGAGGGCGAGACTGTCCTTTCCTCCCGAGACGGCGACCAGGACCTTCTCGTCGGGCGTGAACATGTGTTCGCGCTCGATCGCCCGTTGCACGCCGCGCTGGAAGAAGAAGATGAAACACTCGCGACAGAACGCGGAGTTGTGGCTGCGCAGCTGGACGGTCGCCTTCGCGGGACACCGCCGGCACTTCACGCCACGCCCCCCGATATCACCGCCCGCAGCTCGATGGTGTCCGAATCCTCGACCATCTCGTCGTCGGTCAGAAGCTCGTCGCCGCGAATCACCATGACAGTGCCCGCGACGACACCGAGCGACTGCACGAGGTCGCCGACCCGTCGTCTGCCTGAGATGCTCAGCCGCTTGCCTTGTGGTTCGAGACGGATCTCCATTCGGATCGAGGGTCTCCGAGGCGCAGCGACCGTACCACCGTCTTCGGGGGAGGGACAAGCGCACCGGGCTTGTGCAGACGGGGGGTTACGGGATTGACGCTCACCGTGCCGCTGGTGTAGCAATTGGAGGGGTCTAGCGCGCTACGAGAACGAGTGCCGTCCGGTGGGGGGATCGGAACCCTCTGCCGGATTTTTTATTTCGCAGGGAGGACGCCAGCCGATGGCGAAGAAGGTCAAGAAGGAAAAAGCAAAGAAGGGCTTCAACATCTTCGACGAGGAGGACCACCGCGAAGCCGGACCGGAAGAGGAGCTACCCAAAGACGAGGCCGGTCGGCGGAAGATCAAGCGTCAGTACGAGGACCTCCTCGGCATCCGCATCCAGAAGTTGCGCGGCCGCATCCTGAACCGCGAACGCATCAACAAGACGATCGAGGGGATCTACTTCATCTGCGCCGAATGCGCCAAGGTCTGCCACAACGTCGATGACGGCCTGACCGAGGATCCCAACAACGTGCGCAATCTGTGCGGGGCCTGCAGCACGAAGCCGAAGGACACGAAGGGCCCGAAAGGCCGCCAAGCCGCGGCCTGAGCGTCTAGAGAGCGGCGTGCGCGCTCTCTGGCCAACCCAAGCGGGCGAACAACGGTCGCCAGTGCGCGGGGAACGGCGACGCGAACGTGGAGGCGCACGCGGGTTCCGCGAAGCTGATGGTGAGCGCGTGCAGGTAGTGCCAACTGCTTGCGGCGCCATCGATCGTCGGTTCGGCGGCGATAGCCCCCACGTCGGGTGACCGGCCATAGCGCGTGTCACCGACGATCGGGTGGCCCAACATGGCCATGTGGACGCGCAACTGATGCGTCACCCCGGTCTGCATGCGCAAGCGGACGAGCGTCACCTCGGGGCCGCGGCGGAGCGGGGTGAACTCCGTCGATGCCGGCCAGGCGCGCGCCGTGGTGCGTGCCGGCACCATGCGACCCCGGCTTCGGGGGTGCCGGCTGAGCGGCTGAGCGAGCACCCCTGGAGCGTCGATCGTTCCGCGCACCACCGCGAGGTAGTCCTTGGTGACGCGCTTGCGCGTGAAGGCGGTCCGTAGTTGGCGGTAGACGTCGGTGCTGCGTGCGGCAACCAGCACGCCCGAGGTTCCGGTGTCGAGACGGTGGACCAATCCCGCCGCGTGACGCGCGTCGATCGCATCCATCTCGGGAAAGCGCTGAAGGAGAAGGGCGGCAACGCTCGGCGTACGACTGCGGCCGAGTGTGGAAGGAATGCCCGGCGGCTTGTCGACGACGACCACGGCATCGTCGAGGTGGAGAATCGACAGGGCGACGTCCGGGACGGGCGGCGGCGCCGGCGAGGGAAAGCTCCGGATCACGACTTCGTCGCCACGGCGGAGGAGCGTACCTTTGCGGGCGCGCCGTCCGTTGATGCGCACGTCCGCACCCGCGAGCGCGGACGCGACCTCGCGGCGTCCCGCGACGCCGCCCAGCCACGCGTGGACGAAGTGATCGAGACGGATGCGCGTCTGCGTCACCGTCAGGCGCGCGGGAAGGGGCGGGACGGCGGGCTCAGTTATCGGAGAATCCGCTGGTGATCCAGCCTTCGACCTGTTTCAGGAACGCTGCGAATGGGCTCTCGCTCCCGACGGGCGCGAAATAGGCCTTCCGCATGTAGTCGAGAGCGCCGGAGTAGTGCTCGAAGTTCTTGGACAGTTGCTGGAAGAAGAGGAATCCCGTGTGGTAGTGCGTCAAGTCCGAGCTCGGAGACGGCCCAGTACGAACGGCTTCCCTGCTGGAGATAGTAGTCGAGGACGCCGCATTGCTCGACGTGCGTACGAAAGAGCCCACTCATGAACAGCGTGTAGTCGCCGACGTACTTCCGGAGGGCGCGCGTCCGAAACAGGCTGCGCCGATCGGTTGGTTTGGGGGCCGACGCGACCAGCATCTCGACGACACCGTCGACGACGCGTCCGCGCTGGTTGCGGAGCGCGTACAGCCGGTCGGCGCGCGCGAACTCGGTCATCAACGCGGCGACGTATCCGACCACGCTCTCGTCCCCGACGCCGACCTCGGCGAAGCTCTGGCGAGCCATGCTGCGAAAGAACTCGTGCAGGCGGGTCGATGACGTGTGGTCCATGTATCCTCCGGCCGATCGCTAGTGTAACCGAGAGCGAGTATAGCACAGCGATGACGCCGCGCGGGTACCAATTTGCTGCGTCGCCGATCGGAGAAGGGTATGGATCGCACCCCCTGGCGGGCGGAGTTTCCCGTGAGTGCCGCTTGCGTGTACTTCAATCACGCCAGCGTCGCGCCTGTGTCGCGGCGCGTCGCGGAGGCCGTGCGCTCGTTCGTCGACGACGCGCGTGACTTCGCGTTGCTCCACTACCCGGCCTGGGAGCAGCGTGGGGAAGAGGTCCGGGCGGCGGCCGCGCGCTTGATCGGGGCCGCGGCAACCGAGATCGCGTTCGTCGGGGGAACCTCGGACGGAATCTCGGCGGTGGCGACGAGCGTCGACTGGAAGCGCCGGCGACTCCGTGGTCACGGCGGCGGGCGAGTTCCCGGCAAACGTCTATCCCTGGTGGGGACTCGAGCGACAGGGGGTCGAAACGCGCATGGCGGCTGTCGACGACGGTGTCCTGACGGTCGACGCGATCGCGCATCTGCTCGATGACACGACGCGCGTAGTCGCCGTGAGCGCGGTCGATTTCGCGGCCGGCCAGCGGCGGCCGCTCGCGGCGATCGGTGCGTTGTGTCGTGAGCGCGGCATCCTCTTCTGCGTCGACGCGATTCAGTCGCTGGGGGCGCTCGCGATCGACGTGGAGCGTGACGGCATCGACTGCCTGGCAGCGGACGGTCACAAATGGCTGTGCGCTCCCGAGGGCTGCGGCATTCTCTACGTCTCGCAGCGCTGGATCGAGCGGCTGCGTCCGCAGCGTCTCGGCTGGCGCAGCGTGACGGATCACGGACGCTACGTGCCCTATCATTTCGATCTCAAGCCCGACACGCGCAAGTTCGAGTGCGGCAGTCTCAATTTCCTCGGCCTTCATGCGCTCGGCGCGGCCATCGATCTGGTCCTCGAGATCGGCACCGAAAAGATCGAGCGCGAGGTGTTGACGATTACCGCCACGTTGCGTGAGGCGTTGCGCCGCCGTGACCATGTCGTCATCGGATCGCGCGCGGACGGAGGAACGGTCCGGCATCACGACCGTGCGCCTGGCCGATCCTGAGGGAGTGGTCGAGAAGCTACGCGCCAGGGGTGTCTTGGCGAGCGCGCGTGGCGGCGGTGTACGGCTCTCGCCGCACTTCTACTGCGATGACGACGACGTCGCGCGTTGCGTCGATGCGTTGCCGGCCCCGTAGTCGAGGTTCTCGCGAATCAACGTGTAGACGCGGTCGGACCACAACAGGCCGATGTGGCCGGTCCCTTCCACCTCGATGTTGGCGGCGCCCGAGTACTGGGCGTGGGAGGCGGGAACGACGAGCGCGTCGAAGCTGGCGTAGATGGCGGTGAAATCGACCGCTTCGGGAATCGCGTCGCCTTCCTCCAACGCCTGCAAGAACGCCGAACCGTCGCGCATGTCCTGCGCCATCGGGTCAGTGCTGAGGGCAAAGATCTTGCTCCCCTGGTGTGGGCTGCCGAGGGTCACGACTTGGGCGGTTCGTGAAATGCCGCCCTCGTGGCGCAAGTAGGCCCGGCACACGAGGCCGCCCATGCCATGACCGATGAGTACCACCCGTTCGGCGCCGCTCTCCCGACACACCGCTTCGACGGCGTCACGCAACCGACACGCGGCGTGCCGGAGATCGCCGTACACGGTGCGATAGTTGAGGCCGACGGCGTGTGGCCAGCCGTCGCGGCGCAGGCGGTGACGAACGAGGAAGAAGCACGCTCGATTCAGCCCCCAGCCCGGAACGAACACGATCGGTGGACGTGCCTCGGGGGGCAGCCGGGGTACGCGGCGCCAGGCGAGCAACCCGAATGGGAGAGCGAGAACGATGACGATGAGCGCCGAGGCTTTCGATCACGAACGCGCGCGCCGCCGCGAGCAACGCACGCGGCGTGAGCCGCACCGCGCGCGCCTCGGGAAGGTTGAGCGTCTCGTGGAGAGCGACCGTGTGGCAGAGCAACTGATGGAGGAGAACCATCGTCGCGACCAGTTGGATGATGAACCAGAGAATGCCCACGACCATCGCCCGCACGGGCTTGTAGCAAGGAGTCGGTCGGGTCGAAAGCTGGTCGCGCGTGCCGCCGACGATGGGCGCGCCTTGCTTTTCGCCGCTCGAGCACCTAAACGAAACGCGTGCGCCCGCCTCGCGAGCGACCCCGCCTCCCGCGGCGGGCCGAGCGATACGCCGTCGTCATGGCCGGCGGCGCAGGGACGCGTTTCTGGCCGCGCAGCCGGCGTCGCATGCCGAAACAGCTGCTCCGCGTCGTCGGCTCGCGTACCTTGCTGCAAGCGACCGTCGATCGTCTGCGCGGACTGGTGCCGCCGCGGCAAACCATCATCGTGACGCACAGCGACCATGCGGCCGAGGTGCGCCGGCAACTTCCTCACATCCCGCCACGCAACGTTCTGATCGAGCCGCAGGCACGGAACACGGCGCCATGCATCGCTCTCGCCACCCTCGAGATCGCCCGCCGTGTGCCGCGCGCGACCGTCGTGGTATTGCCCGCGGACCACGCGGTTCGCGACGTCTCCGCCTTCCGCTCCACGCTCAGCCGCGCCATGGCCTGGGCGAACAGTGCGCGCTGCCCGGTGACGATTGGCATTCGGCCGACGGCCCCCGACACCGGCTATGGCTACATCCAGCTGGGCGCTCCGATCGGTGCCGGCGTGCGCGCGGTGCGAAGCTTCGAGGAGAAGCCGACACGCGGCCGCGCCCGCCGCTTCGTGGCGTCGGGTCGCTATCGATGGAACAGCGGGATCTTCGTGTGGCGGACCGATACGGTGCTCGAGCTGTTCGCACGCCATCTGCCGGCGGTCACGAAAACTCTCGCGCCGGCGCTGTCTCTTCCGGCCCCGCGCCGCAGGACGGCTCTGGCGCGGGCCTACGCGCGACTCACGGCGGTGTCGATCGACTATGGCATCATGGAGAAGGCGGCGCCGGTGTTGGTAGTGGACGGCGACTTCGGCTGGAGCGACGTCGGCAGCTGGGCGGCGCTCGGTGGACTCGCGCAAGCGAACGGGCGCGCGGCGCCGGTTGTCGCGGTCGACGCGTCCCGGTATGTAGTATTCAGCCCCGAGCGGTTGGTTGCGCTCGTCGGCGTCGACGATCTGATCGTCGTCGACGCGGCGGATGCGCTGTTGATCTGCCGTCGCGATCGCGCTCAAGACGTGCGGCGCGTCGTTCAGGAGCTCGAGCGCCGGGGGTTGGACGCGTATCTGTGAGCGTCTGGAACGATGGAACCGTCAGCATGACCGAGCGGCAGGTGAGGGTGGGCGGGTGAGCACGCGCGAACGTGCGCCGGTCGCCCGCTTCGTCACCCGACAAGGGATCACGGTCTTCCGCTTCCCGGTC
Source organism: uncultured delta proteobacterium (assembly GCA_963846105.1). Lineage (GTDB taxonomy): Bacteria > Desulfobacterota > Binatia > UTPRO1 > UTPRO1 > CAWJUT01. Next base: position 36,170 of record CAWJUT010000012.1, on the reverse strand, counting down.
GAAACCTTTCCCGGGCACTTCAACAATCTCTACCTCATCGACGACGCGGGTACGTTGACGCTCGTCGACGTCGGCTCGCGTCTCGACAGCACGCGGCGCGACATCGATGCCGGCCTGGCGGAGATCGAGGCGCGTTTCGGCCGCCGCTACGCGCTCAGCGAGTTGGCCGACGTCGTGATCACGCACGCGCACATGGACCACGCCGGCAACGCCGGATACTTCGCGACCGAGACACGCGCGCGCGTCTGGGTGCACGAGCTCGACGCGCGTGTGCTCTCGGCGTGGGAAGAGCGGATGGTGGTCGCGTCCAAGGACCTCGCCGTCTTTCTCGATCGATCCGGTACGCAGCCGGAGCTCAAGAAGCAACTGATGTCGATGTATACGATGTCGAAGTACCGGCACAATTTCTCCTCGATCGAAACCCCGGATCGGTTGACCGACACGATGCGGATCGGCAACGGCTATCAGGTCTTTCACACACCTGGACACTGTCCGGGCGAGATCTGTCTCAAGGTCGACAACGTCTTGTTCACCGGCGATCACGTGCTGTCGCGGACGACGCCGCACCAATCGCCGGAATGCATCACGCTGTTCTGCGGGCTGCGGCGCTATCTCGAGTCGCTCGACAAGATTCACTGCATCGGCGGGATCGAGTTGGCGCTCGGCGGACACGAAGACGAGATGCCCAACGTCTACGGCCGGATCCACGAGATTCGCGAGTTTCACTTGCAACGGCTGGATCGTCTGCGCGACATGTGCCGCGAGCCCCGTACCGTGTGGCATCTGACGCAAGAGCTCTTCGGTGGCCGTCTGGAAGGCTATGCCCACATCCTCGGGCTCGAAGAGGCCGGTGCCCACGTCGAGTACCTCTACCAGCTCGGTGATCTCACGATCGCGAACCTCGACGAGGTGGAGCGCAGCGACAACCCCACGCTCTACTACCGGACACGTCGATGAGTCAGAGCGCGCCCGTCCCCGCCCACGTCGGATCGTCCGCGTCGAGCGCTCCGAGCGCTGCGCACCACTCCGGAATGGCGCGGCGGTTCGGTTTCATCCCGCGGTGGTTCGCGCGGCTCGCCTTTCGTCACGCCCGTGTCGACCCGGCGGACATCGACCGGCTGCGACGGCTCGCGAGCGAGGGAACGCTCGTCTACGTGATGCGGTATCGCTCGTTGGTCGACTACTTCCTGATCAACTATCTTCTGTTGCGCGAAGACCTGCCGCTCCCGCAGTTTACCAACGGCGTCTCCTCGTTGTGGCTGCGTCCGCTGGCCGACGTGATCGCCGCCGCCTGGGCGGGTCTCAGATCCCTCCATCTCTTCGGCAGGGAGATTCGGCGGTTCCGTGAGCGCGACCTGGTGGCGCAACTCGCTACGCACGGGCGTTCGGTTCTGCTCTTCATTCGCAGTCGCCGCACGGGCATGGGCCGACCGCGGCCGGGACGCCCGGCGGTGGAGTCGCGGCAGGGGTCGGACTACCTGCAGGAGATCGTCCACGGGCTCTGGGGCAAGGAGCAGCTCGTGTTCCTCGTCCCGCTCGCGATCTTCCGTGGCTCCGGCCTGCGTCGCAAAGGATCGCGGCTGGCGAGCTTCGTCTACAGCGTGCACGAAGCGCCGAGCGATCTGAAGCGTCTCTTCACGTACATCTGGAATGCGCGTGACCTGACGGTCTCGGTCGGCGCGGAGATCCCGCTCAACGCCTTCATGGCGCAGTACGAGCGCGAGAGCGAGGAGCGCATCGTGCGACGCCTGACGCGCGCGTTGCAGATCTTCCTCTATCGCGAGGAGCGGGTGGTCTGGGGTCCGACGTTGCGCTCGAAGCGTCAGGTGCGAGACATGGTGCTCGGCGCGGACGACCTCCAGGAGCTGGTGCGTACGATCGCCGCCGAACGGAAGCTTCCTGAGGAGAAGGTCGTCAAGGAGGCGCGCGCGTACTTCGACGAGATCGCCGCCAACTTCCACGGCTCCTACTTCACGATCCTCGCGTTCTTCTTCGATCGCATCTGGCACCGGATGTTCTCGGGCCTGGAGGTGCGCGGCCTCGAGCGGGTGATCGAGTGCGTGAAGCAGCACCCCATCGTGCTCGTGCCGTGCCATCGCAGCCACTTCGACTACCTGATCCTCTCCTACATCTTTCACGAGAACTTCTTGTCGCCGCCGCACATCGCGGCCGGCATCAACATGGCCTTCTGGCCGATGTCGCCGTTCTTCCGCGGCGCGGGCGCGTACTTCATCCGTCGCACCTTCGACGACAACCCGCTCTACAAGATGGTCTTCCGCAAGTACCTCGAGTACCTCATCCGCGAGGGGTACACGCAGGAGTTCTTCATCGAGGGCGGGCGCAGCCGGACCGGCAAGATCCTGACGCCGAAGCTCGGCATGCTTTCGGCGATCGTCAACGCCTTCGTCGAGGGCGTGCGCCGCGATCTCTACCTGGTCCCGGTGTCGATCCACTACGGTCGGATCGTCGAGGAGGAAGCGTACAAAGAGGAGTTGCTCGGCGGCGAGAAGGAGCGGGAATCGATCGGTGCCCTCCTCAGGGCGCGGAGCGTGCTGCGTCAGAAGTACGGGACGGCGTACGTGACGTTCGCGTCGCCCATCTCGCTGAACGCCGCGCTCGGGGACCGCAAGGAGCGTTTCCGGGAGGGCGACACGGATGCGGTCGTGGAGGAGGAGAAGCGTCACTTCATCCAGAAGCTCGGCTTCCGCTTGCTGCGCGAGGTGAACGATGTCGCGGTAGCGGGCGCGACCTCGATATCGTCGACGGTGCTGCTCGCGGCTCCGCAGCAGGCGATCCGCTACGGGGACTTCGCGCTCGCCGCGCGGGCGCTCACGCAGTTCCTGCTCGCCAAGGGGGTGACGCCGACCGCCTCGTTGCAACGGAACACCGACAACTTCCTCGAGAGCCTGCGCTTCCTGCAGAGCGGCAAGCTCATCGAGTGGATGAAGGACCGTGCGGGCGACATCATCTACGCGCCGCCCGAGAAGCGCATGATCCTCGACTTCTACAAGAACAACATCATCCATTTCTTCCTGGTGCCGTCACTGGTCGCTCACGCGCTGCGCCGCGGCGTTCCGCCAACCGCGTTACGCGAGCACGTGTGGTGGTGGCTCGAGCTGTTCCGTTGGGAGTTCGCGCTTCCGGAGCGTGCCGCGGTGGTCGCGGAGATCGAGTCGGTGGTGGCGTATTTCATCAAGGCGGGTGCGATCGCGGAGGACGGCGCCCGCCGCAATCACGTGTTGCTGACCTTCGGCGATGGCATCCTCGAGAACTTCCGCGAGGCGTACTGGATCGTCGCCAAGACCCTGCTCGACCTCGACGCCGACGGCCTGTCGCGCAAAGCGGCGATCGCGCGCATGCAGAAGAGCTTCATGATGCACCAGCTTCTCGGCCAGACGCAGAAGCCGGAGGGAAACTCCGCGATCGCCTTCGCCAACGCCCTCAACCGGCTCGCCGAGATGGGCTGCATCGTGCAGAGCCGTCGCGGACGCGGTGGCAAAGAGCAAGTCGTTCTTCCCGGACCGGCGTTCCAGGAGCTCGCCGTTCTCGAGCGCCGCTTGTTGGAGAGCTTGAGCACGGATGGTCCTGGTCGCCCCGCGCCCCACGCCATCGCGGACGATGCGTTGGCTGTGGGCGATGCCTCCCCGAACGCCTCGTAGTCCCGTCCGTCGAAACGCGATCATCAGGCGGCACCCGGCCAGTCCCGACAACACGTGATCCTGCGCGAATGCAGGAAGGGATCCGACTGCTGCGCGATTGCACGACGAGCGAGCGCGCTCGATCGACCTGGTCGCTGTGAGCCCCGCCACGTATCCTGCGCATGCGCCCGCGCTCACGTCCGCGCGCCAACTAACCAGACGCGCACGACAAACGGGTCAGCGATGTTCACGAGACGACACGCGACATCGGAACCAACGCGGCGTGACGAATACGTGGCATCTTTCTTGGACCTTTCGACGAGCGTTCGTCCGATTCGACGGGAGGGTGCATGATCATCGACCGCGACACATTCACCGACATCGCCAAGCACCTGGAAGCAGTCTCCGAAGGCCTGCTCAGCGCCGCTACCGGCGTGGCCGCTCTGTGCCCTGAGATGGATCCGGGCGAGCCGACGTCGCTCAAGTGGCTTGCCCTCATCGAGAGCATGGTCGCCGTCAACAGCGAGGTGACCGCGCTCGAGGGCGTCCTCCGTGCCGTGCTGGAAGCCAATCAACGGGAGCGACTGCTGGCACGCGACAACGGCGTCGGCAGCTGATCTCGAGCCCGCGTGCGCACATCAAGCACGCCTGACACGGCGCGCCCGGCGTCTCACTCACCGCGGAGCAACCGCTAGCGAAAGAGGTCGAGGGCTGCTGGCCGGATGAGGTCGCGACCGCGGCCCTGTGTCGCGCGCCAGCTGAAGCCGCGAACGACGACCGCGGCGATGCCGCCGTCCTTTTCCATGACCAGTCCGGCTGCGGCGGCGATCTGGTCGGCGACTGCCAGAATGGTGTGCTGCAGGTCGCGTCCCATCATGTCGGTGCGGCCACGCAAGTCGAGGAGGGCGCCGACCCCCGCGACGCCGAGCGCGACGTCGACCTGCCCCTGACGCCACGGGCGACCGAAGGTGTCGGTCACGATGACGCCGATCTCGACGCTCGCACTCGTCGCCAGGAACGCGCGCAGTCGTTCCGCTGAGGCGTCGGCGTCGACGGGCAGGAGCGTCACCGTACCCGGTGCGATACCATTCGATTCGTCGAGGCCGGCGTTGGCGCAGATCCACCCGGGTCCGGTCTCGCAGATGAGGTGTCCATCCGTCATGCGTACGATGCGCGTCGTCTCGCGCAGGATGACCTCGACCAGTTGCGGATCCTTGCCGACCGCCGTCGCGACTTCGGCGGCCTTCGGCGAGACGACCACGCTCGCCAGCTCGACGACTCGGCCTTCCGCTTTCGACACCACCTTTTGACAGACGGCGACGACGTCGCCGCGCTTGAGACCGACCCGGCTCGCCTCGATGGCCTCGGCGAGAAGCACCGGGAGATCGTCGCCGGGGCTGAATGCGTGGAAGCCCGGTGATCGGAATGACGGCGAGCGTACCCGTATCAGACCTCACGCGATGCCGAGCGCCGCGAGCATGTCGCCGGCGGCCCTGGCGGCGCGCGCCGGTGTGGTGAAGAGCGTATCGGTCACAATGGCACGGCAACCGAGCGCGGCCAACGGTCGGGCGTCGCGGCGGTCGCGCCGATCGATGACGAGCGCATCGAGCAGCGGCCGATAGCGAGTTGCGATGCCAACCGACGACGTCGGCAGCGCGGCGCTCCGGAGCAAGCGGGCGAGCGGCCCGCTGACCGCACGGCCGCCGACGAGTGGCGAGACGCCGACCACCGGACCGCGGCGGTGTGCGAGCGCGCGGCGCACGCCCGGGACGGCGAGAATAGGTCCGATGCTGAAGAACGGATTGCTCGGTGCGATGATGACGGCGCTGGCGCCACGGATCGCAGAGAGGACGCCTGGACCGGGACGTGCCCGAGCCGCACCTTCGATAGCGGACGCGTCGCACGGTCGGGCGCGCGTGGTGCCCCACCAGGTAGCGCTGGAAGGGAAGTCGGCCCGCGGAGGTCTCGAGTACGGTCCGCACGGGGTCATTGGACATCGGGAGCACCCGCGCCCGTACCCCGAGGCGCTTGCAGATCTCGGCTGTGACGGTCGAGAGTGTGGCGCCGCGTGCCAGACGCTCGGTGCGGTAGAGGTGTGTCGCGAGGTCGCGGTCTCCAAGGCGAAACCACGGCGCTCCATAGAAGCGACCGAGCGCGCCGAGGCAGGCGAACGTATCACCCCGGACGCCCCAGCCGGTACGAGGATTGGCGACACCCGCGAGCGTATAGCTGATGGTGTCGAGGTCAGGGGAGACGGCGAGCCCGAAGAATCGCTCGTCGTCTCCGGTGTTGACGACGATGGTGAGCGCGGACGGATCAGCAATGCGGACCAGGCCGCGCAAGAATCTCGCGGCGCCGACTCCGCCCGCCAGCACCGTCAGCGCCGGTCGCGCTCCCACCAGGGTCGCTCTCCAAGGAATCGCCGAGCTTCTTGTAGAGGGTTGTGCGCTCGACCGGTCGCCGGCCGACCGCGGTGACGAGACGCCGGATCTCTTCCACCGGCGTGTATTCCCCGGCGTCGGCCCCTGCCTCACGCGAGATGCTCTCCTCCATGAGGGTTCCACCGAAATCGTTGGCGCCCGCCATGAGCGAGAGTTGCGCGAGCTCGTGATTGAGCTTCACCCACGAGGTCTGCACGTTGTCGATCACCCCGCGCAGCATCAGGCGGGAGGTTGCGTAGACCCGCAGATCGTACAGGCCCTTGGGGGGTGGATCCGCGACCAGGCCCTCGCGGTAGAGCTCGGTATTCTGGTGGATGAAGCGCAGGGGCACGAACTCGGTGATTCCGCCCGTCAGTCGTTGCAAGTCGCGGAGCAGCGCGATGTGGGCGGCGACGTGTCGCGGCGTCTCGACGTGGCCGTACATCACGGTCGAGGTGCTGTGGATGCCGAGCGAGTGCGCGGTCGTGACGATGTCGATCCAGGTGCGCACGTCCACCTTCTTGTGACTCAGGATCTCCCGCACGTCGTCGTCGAGGATCTCCGCGGCGGTGCCGGGAATGGTGCCGAGCCCGTGGTCCTTCAGCATCTCGAGGTAGTCGCGATAGCTCATCCCGGTCCGGCGAGATCCGTACATGATCTCCATCGGAGAGAACGCGTGCATGTGAATGGCCGGGAAGGCCTTTTTGATCGCCGACAGGATGTCGCGGTACGTGAACGGCGGCATGTCGGGATTGATTCCGCCTTGCATGCAGATCTCGGTGGCGCCTCGATCCACGGCCTCCTGCACCTTCACGAGCACGCTCTCGACCGGGACGGTGTAGGCGTCAGCCTCCCAGCGTTGCCGTTTGAAAGCGCAGAATCGGCACCCCACGAAGCACACGTTGGTGAAGTTCACGTTGCGATTGACGACGTACGTGACGTCGTCGCCGTTGTCGGTCGCGCGGACCGCGTCGGCGGTGGCGATCAGCGCGAGCGCATCGTCGTCCTCGCTGGTGAGGCAGCGCACCCCATCCTCGACGGAGAGCTCGTGCCCGTCGAGCGCGCCCTCGAGCAGGGCACGCAGGTCGGGGGTGGCACGGGCGAGGCGACGCTCGAGTGGGATTGCCGATCGAATCTCGTCAGCAAGCCGTGGATTCATACGTTCCCTCCGTCGCGATCGCGCCCACGAGACGGTCAACCGGCGCCGCCAACCCGGGATCGAGAAACTCGTCACACACGTACTCAGGATAGATGGCCAGACGCTCACGCAGTACGAAACCTTCGTCGCGGCACGTGGCAGCCAGCGCGACGATCTGCGGCCACGGCGCTTCGGGGTTCACGTAGTCTTGTGTCACCGGTGAGATCCCACCCCAGTCGTTGATGCCGGCACGCAGCAAGAGGCGGTGGTCGTCCGGACTCAGGTTGGGCGGAGCCTGCACGTTCATGTCCGGACCGAGCAGCAGCCGCGCGACGGCGACCGCACGCGCCATTTCACCGGCCGTCGGTTCCGGTGCATCGGCCATCGGAATCTCCGGCTTGGCGCGGAAATTCTGGACGATGACCTCCTGGATGTGGCCGTACGCCGATTGCAGGTCGGCGATCGCGAACAGCGAGTCGACGCGCTCCTCCGGCGTCTCGCCGATGCCGAGCAGGATTCCGGTGGTGAATGGGATTCTCTGCCGACCGGCCTCGGCGATCATGGCGAGCCGCCGCGCCGGCTCTTTGTCCGGCGCGTAGTGGTGCACCATGCCGCGCGCGCGCAGGCGTGGACTGACGTTCTCGAGCATGAGTCCCAGGCTCACGTTGACCGATCGGAGGCTGCGCATCTCGTCGGCCGACAGCAGCCCGGCGTTGGTGTGCGGGAGAAGGCCGGCGGCGAGCGCCATCTCGCATGCCTCACGAACGTACGCGACGGTCGAGCGATGCCCGAGCTGCGCGAGGGTCTCGCGGTAGCTCGCGAAAACCGCTTCGGGGCGGTCTCCGAGACACATGAGCGCCTCTTTGCAGCCCTGAGCGCGTGCCCGCGCCAGCCACGAGGCGATGTCGGCGCGTGTCATCGTCCAGGCTGCAGGGTCGTCGGGATCCTTGCGAAACGTGCAATACGAGCAGCGATCACGACAGAGATTCGTGATCGGCAGGAACACCTTGCGTGAGTATGTGACGGTCCGTCCCTTGCCGCGGTCGCGCAGCGTCGTCGCGGCGGCGAGCAGGGCGGGAAGATCGTCGTCAGCGCAACGGATCAGGGCGTGGCCATCGGCGAGTGCAAGCGGATCGAGCGAGGTGGCGCGGCCGAGTGCGGCAGCGAACACCCCCGCGGGGGTCGGGCCGGAAGTGCCACGGTCGATGTCGCGCGCCATTGACGTCCCGTCCGGCAGAGGCCGCGACGTATAAGAAAGGCCCTCCGCCGTGTCAAGGTGGTGGGGTTTGCGCATGATCGACCAACGATTCGCTCGCGCTCGGACGCCGCTGCGAGACTGCGGCGTCAGGCCGCCAGCACCTCGAAGCGAGCATGGTCGGGTGCTTCGATGGGCTCGACCGTGATGCGGCACCCGATCTCGCGCTCGAGCTGATCCATCGCGATACCTTCGTCCTCGCAGAGGAAGGCCGCAACCGTGCGATGCGCGCGCACCACGATGCGCCCCTCGCCGGGCGTCATGCGGGCAATGAGACGGACGCGGCGCATGATGTCGTAGGCGATCGTGGCGACCGACGGGATACGCCCCTTGCCCTCACAGCCCGGACACGGCTCGGTGAGGACCTGTGCCAAGCTCGGGCGTGTCCGTTTGCGCGTCATCTCCACGAGCCCGAGCTCGGAGATCTTGAGAATGTTGCTACGCATCTTGTCTTGTTTGAGGGCGTTCTCGAACGCGTCCATGACCGTCTGGCGACTCGCCGGATTGGCCATGTCGATGAAGTCGATGATGATGATGCCGCCGATGTTGCGGAGGCGCAGCTGCTCGACGATCTCGGGAGCCGCCTCGAGGTTGGTCTTGAGGACGGTCTCCTCCTGATTGCTCTTGCCGACGTATCGGCCGGTGTTGACGTCGATGGTGGTGAGCGCCTCGGTCTGGTCGATGACGATGTAGCCGCCGGACTTGAGCCAGACGCGGCGTTCGAGGGCGCGGCTGATGGCGGGCTCGATACCGTGCAGGTCGAAGAGCGGCTCCGGCGCAGTGTGCAACTCGATCGCGTGACTTGAGTCGGGGCGCGAAGGAATCGACGAAGTCGAGGATGCGCTGATGATCGGTGGCGCGATCGACGACCAAGCGCGCGATGTCGGCGGTGAAGAGGTCGCGCACGCTGCGCAGGATGAGGTCCATGTCGTAGTGCAGCTGGCACGGTGCCGATGCGTGCTCGCTCCGCTTCAAGATGCGATTCCACAGACGGATGAGGAAGCGCATGTCGGCCTGAAGCTCGCGCTTGCTGAAGCCGACGCACACCGTTCGAATGATGAATCCTGCCCCCGGGGGCTTCAGTGTCGAGGACGATGTCGCGCAAGCGCTGCCGTTCTGCCTCGTCCTCGATGCGACGCGAGACCCCGAGATGATTGGTCGTCGGCAGGTACACGAGATAGCGGCCGGGGAGCGAGATGTGCGACGTGACGCGCGCGCCCTTGGAGCCGAGGGGCTCCTTGGCGACCTGAACCAGGATCTCGTCGCCGCGCCGCAGGCGCTCCTCGAGCGGGAGTCGGATTGGGTTCATAGGCGTGGGCGGTGATCGAGAACTCGGGAAGGGGAGTGGGCTCGACCAGGCGCTGATCGCTTCGAACCTCGAGATCGTCACTCGGCTGGGGCTTGAGCTCCTCCGCCTCGGCCGACTGCTCGATGGCGTCGGCGTCGATGGTCGGCAGCTCGTCGACGCCGGGATAGAAGTCGGAGACGTGCAGGAAGCCCGCCTTGGCGAGCCCGATGTCGACGAAGGCCGCCTGCATCCCGGGAAGCACGCGCAGCACCTTGCCCTTGTAGATGTTGCCGGCGATGCCACGATCGCGCGCACGCTCGATGTGAATCTCGGCGAGCGTGCCGTTCTCGATCAGCGCGACTCGCGTCTCCTCGGGGTGTGGCGTTGATCAGAATGGCGTCCGACGACATGACGTTCACACCATCGCGCTGTGCCTGGCGGTAGAAGCCGCCGGCACTGCCTCTGCGAATGTCGTTCCGATCTTTAGCACGCGCAGCAGGCGGGCTTCGAGGTCCGAAAGATCGAGCAGGGCGGCGACGAAATGGTGGGGCTTGACGGTCGCGGTACGGGTGACGTGGGTGTCGACGACGAGCGCCCGAGGATCGTCGCGTCGCACGGACACGAGCAAGCGGGCGTCGAGCTCACGGACGTGCCCTCCGCCGCGACTGGATTTGCGCACGGGGAAGACGGAGCGCGCTTTCGAACGCCGCGAGGCGGGCGTCGACGTCCTCGGCCGTGACGCGACCGGGGGGCAGGTGCTCGAGAGACACCCGGTACGAGAATCCGCGCAGCATGTAGTCGATACTCGACGCGGAGAGCGGCAGCGCTTCGGCGTCCAGAACCACCAGGCCGTCGGGCAACTGCTCGTTCAGCGCTGCGACCACGTCGTCGGGAGAGCGAAGCTCGGTCAGATCGAGATCCATGAACTCGGCGAGGCTGGCGACGCCGAGGGACAACGCCGGGCCGAAGCTCATGCGCGGCAACGGGTGATGGCCCTGCGAGAAGGCGAGCGGAAGCCCGGCGCGGCGGGCGGCGCGGACGAAGACCGTCGTCAACTCACGATTGCCGAGAAAGCGCGCGCGCTCGAGCTTCTGATAGGTGAGGCGGATGCGGACGGCGGCGGAGGTGGCGGCGGCGTCCACGCCGGGTGCGAGCGCCTGCCGGTCGGTGCCGAGCCACTCCTCGGCGTTGCCCTCGCCACCCTGATAGCCGATACCGGGCGGATCGGTACACGCTTCGCCGCTCGGCGGATGCGAAAGGCCGTTTCGCCGGCCGGGCCGGTTCGCCTCGTCGTCTGCCTCTGGTACCGACTCTGACGGGGCCCCGGCCGTCGCCGCCGGCGGATGCGAAGCGGGTCTGCCGCGATCAACGAGCCGGGCCCAGTTTTGCGTCGGCCAAGCCACGCTGTCGGGGAGCGCCGCGCGCGCCCAGCTGTCGACCTCCGCGCCGCGATTCTCGCTGCCCTTCGCCCCATGGGGATGGTAGGTGACGTTGCGCACGCTCGCGAAGTCGCACGCGCCGCAGTACGTGCAGCGCTCGATGCTGCAGTCGGGCGTGAGCGTGCGCGCGAACGCGGCCGCCAGCTCGCGCTGCAGGAAGGTCTTGCTGACGCCGCTGTCGAGGTGATCCCAGGGCAGACACTCGTCGAGAATGCGCCGGCGCAGGTACGCAGTCGGCATCGATGCCGGTCTCGGCGAAGGCGCGTTGCCAGAGATCGAAGCGGCACTGATCGGTCCAGCCGTCGAAGCGACAGCCGAGGCGGTACGCTGCCAGCAGAGTGGGAGCGAGACGACGATCGCCGCGCGAGAAGACGCCCTCGAGATACGAGAGGCGGGCGTCGTGCCACTTGAAGTGGAGGCGATGGCGTCCGAGCTCGCGGCGCAGCAGGGACTGGCGGGCTTCGGTCTCGGCCATGGTCGAGCTGCGCCGCCCACTGGAACGGCGTGTGCGGCTTGGGCACGAACGTCGAGACGCTCGCCGTCACCTGCCGTCGATGGCCACCCGCCGCCGACACTTTGCGGGCAAGGTCGGCGATGCCGTGCAGGTCGTCCTCGGTCTCGCTCGGCAGGCCGAGCATGAAGTAGAGCTTCAGGCTCCGCCACCCGAGTCCGAAGATGAGCTCGGCGGCGCGCACCAGCTCGTCCTCCTGGTACTCCTTCTGGATGACGTCGCGCAGCCGCTGCGTGCCCGCCTCCGGCGCGAGCGTGAAGCCGGTCTTGCGCACCCGGCGGATCTCCTCGAGGAGATGGGGGTTCAGCGCGTCGACGCGGGTCGACGGCAGCGACACGGCCACGCTGCTTGGGCGCCAAGCGCTTCATCAGCTCCGTGAGCAGCGGGTTGACGCAGCTGTAGTCGCCGGTGCTGAGCGATAGCAGCGACACCTCGTCGTAGCCGGTCTCGCGCAGCAGCTTCTCGGTGTGCGCGAGCAGTGCTCGCGGATCCCGCTCGCGCAGCGGTCGGTAGATGTAGCCGGCCTGACAGAAGCGACAGCCCTTGACGCAGCCGCGCATCACCTCGAGCGCGACGCGATCGTGGACGATGTCGATGTTCGGGACCATCTGGCGATCGAGGAGCGGTACGCTGTCCAGATCGCGCAGCACGCGCTTGCGGACCACGGGCGGAAGCCGAGTCCGCGGGGACGATCGCCGTCAGACGCCCATCGGGGCCGTAGCGTGGCTCGAATGAGAGGGGACGTAGACGCCGTCGATCGCCGCCAGACCGCGGAGCAGCGCGCTGCGATCGCTCCCATCCCAATCGAGATGGGCGCGTCGACGATGTCGTCGACGGCCTCCTCGCCGTCGCCGAGCACCACCGCGTCGAGGAACGGCGCGAGCGGCTCGGGATTGAACGCGCACGGTCCGCCGGCGATGATCAGCGGGTGTTCGGGGCCACGCTCCGCTGCCAGCAGGGGAATTCCCCCCAGGTCGAGCATCGCGAGGACGTTCGTGTAGGTGAGCTCGTACTGGAGGCTGAAGCCGACGATGTGGAACGACGCGAGCGGCGTGCTGGTTTCGAGCGACACCAGCGGCAGATCGTTGGCGCGGAGCTGCGGCTCCATGTCGATCCATGGGGCGTAGGCGCGCTCGCAGTAGACGTCGGTCCGGCGGTTCAGGATGTCGTAGAGAATCTGCAGCCCGAGGTGCGATTGCGCGATTTCGTAGACCTCGGGAAACGCCAGCGCGAAGCGCAGCCGTACCGACGGACGGGTCCTTGACCACCGCGCCGCGCTCACCTCCAACGTAGCGGCCCGGCTTCTCGACAAACGGCAGGAGACGTTCGTACCGCGCCTGCATTGCTCCCCCTCCGTCGCCTCGGCGCCGGACTTCGTGACCAGCTCGGGATGTCTCCGGCCACTATAGGGGCACCGTTCTGAGGGCGCAAGTCCGCGTCGTGTCAAGAAAAGTTCTTGACAGGCCCGACAGCTGCATACTACCGTCACGCCGGGGCAGCGACCCGTCACATGTCGGTCCTCAACACCAAAGTGCTCGTCCTCAACCGGTCGTACCTGCCGGTACACGTCACCTCGGTACGCCGGGCCTTCATTCTGCTGTACCAGGACATCGCCCGTGCGGTGGATGCCCAATACCGTACCTTCGATTTCCAGAGCTGGAGCGAGCTGTCCGTGAGCGTGGAGCACGACACCGTCGGCCTGGTGAGCCGGGTCGTACGTGTCCCTCGTGTGATCCTGCTCGTCGCCTACGACCGCGTCCCGAAGCGGCACGTGCGTTTCAGCCGCTACAACATCTACGCGCGCGACGGGAACACGTGCCAGTACTGCGGCGGGCGTTTCCCCCGCGCCGATCTCAACCTCGACCACGTCGTGCCGCGATCGCAGGGCGGCGTCGCGACATGGGAGAACGTGGTCTGCTCCTGTCACCGCTGCAATCGCCGCAAGGGCGGCCGCACTCCAGAGGAAGCGGGCATGCGTCTCCTCAAACGCCCGACCCGCCCGCAATGGACGCCCTTCATGGCCGAGGCCTTCAGCTTGCGCCGCTACCGCGAGTGGGGGCCGTTCCTCAACACGGTCGACGTGTCGTACTGGAACACCGAGCTCGAACCCTGATTCAGGACGACGCCGGGCCGGCGTGCGCTGCGGGACCGATCGTTTGTCCGGAGCCAGCAGAGCACGTCACCGCGTTCCGTCAAGATGTAGTAGCCGATGCTGGTGCGGGCATCATCATGTAGCGCTTTTTCTTGACAGTCCCAGGGTGCTGTGCGAGCATCCCTCACGGTGCTCCGCGTACCGCGCGCCACCGGAATTTCGGGGGGTTGTGAGGAGGGGCTGTGGCGATTCCACCGCAAGAAGTATCCGTCGAGCGCGCGCTCATGACCTGGCCGGAGCCCGAGAGCACCGACGACGGCAACCCGCCCGTCGACGCCGTCCTGGGAGCCGCACCTCTGCGCATCGCTCAGATCGAGCTCGTCGGTTTCAAGTCCTTTCGTGACCGCACCGTCTTGCGCTTCCAGCCGGGAGTCACGGGAGTCGTCGGCCCCAACGGCTGCGGCAAGTCGAACCTCGTCGACGCGATCCGCTGGGTGCTGGGTGAGCAGAGCGCCAAGCGTCTGCGCGGCGAGGGAATGGAAGACGTCATCTTCGGCGGCAACGAGCGGCAAGCGCCGGTCGGCATGGCGCAAGTGTCGATCGTGTTCGAGACCGACGGGCTGCCGCTCGACCAGTTCGCGTTGCTCAAGGAAACCGGTCACCCGATCACCACCGCCGGTCCATCGGAGATCATGGTCACGCGACGGTACCTGCGCTCCGGTGAGTCGGAATACCTCATGAACGGCATCCCGTGCCGCTTGCGCGACATTACGGAGCTGTTCCTGGGTACCGGAGTTGGCACCAAGGCCTACGCGATCATCGAGCAGGGACGCGTCGAGCAATTGGTCGGCGCCAAGCCCGAGGAGCTTCGGCTGTTCATCGAGGAGGCCGCTGGAACGACGCTCTACCGCAGCCGGCGCCAGGTCGCCGAGCGCAAGATGGAACGGACGCAAGACAACCTGCAACGGGTGCGCGACGTCCTCAACGAGGTCGATCGCCAGCTCGCGGGCCTGCGTCGACAGGCGAAGCGGGCGGAGCAATACCGGACGTTGCAAGCGGAGATCGAGACCCTCGACCTCGCTCTCGCGAGCCGACGGCATGCGCGCATGAGCGCCGAGCTGCGCGAGCTCGGCGACGAGCGGCAAGCGGCAACCACTCGACAGGGAGCGTTGGGGTCGGAGCTCGAGAGTGCCGAAGGCACGCGGCGTGCGTCGCGCGAGTCCGAAGCGCAGATGCAACGACGCGCTCAACAGGTGCAAGCGGCGGCGTTCGAGGCGCGCACGGCGCGCGACACGTGCCGACACGAGCTCGCACGGCTCGAGGCCCGGGCGGTCGAGTTGTCGGAGCAAGAAACGACCACGGCGCAGGATCATGCGCGGGCGCTCGAAGAGTGCGCGCGTATGGCCTCCGAATGCAGCGGCGCGGAACGGACGGCGGTGGCGCTCTCGGCGGCCATCGCGGACGCGGAGACGGGGCTGAGGGAGCAGGAACAGGCGTTCGATGTGGCGACCGGCGCCCTGGCGGAGGTCGAGCGAGAGCTCGAGGACGCGAAGGTTGCGCTCGTCGATGCGTTGGCAGCAGAGGCGCGCGCAAAGAACACCCGTACGGCGCTGGAGACACGCCGGACCGAGGAGGACGCCCGCGCCCAGCGTCTGCACGCTCAGGCGGCGGCGCTGAAGGTTCGGGAAGGAGAGGCGCTGACGCGTGCGACGGCGGGCGAAAAGACGGTGCTCGACCTGCAAGCGCGTCTCGAGCTGTTGGAAGGGACCAAGCGCGTGCGTGCCCAAGAGCTGCGGCGGCTCTTGGAAGAGCGCGCGAACTGGGACGGCACGCTCGACGGCATGAAAGAAGGCCTGGCGCGCGTGCGCTCGCGCCGTGACTCCTTGCGCGAGCTCGAGGACTCGCACGCCGGCTACGCTGAAGGCGTGCGCGCGGTGCTGGCGAGCTCGTCTCGCGACGATGCCCTTGGACTGGTGGCCGAGATTCTGGAAGTGCCCGCGGTGCACGAGCGCGCGCTCGCCGCGGCCCTCGGCGAGCAATTGCAAGCGGTCGTGATGCGCGACCAAGAGGTCGCGAGCGAAGCCGTCAAAGCCCTACGCCGAGCCGGCGCCGGTCGCGCCACCTGCATTCCTCGCGCGGCGCGAGTCCCTGCAGACGCGCCGTGCCCTCCCGGAGTCGAGCGTCTCCTCGACTTGGTCCATGCGCGACCCGGGCACGCCGAGGTCGCTGCCGCATTGCTCGGACATGTACTGCTCGCCCGCGATCTCGAGACCGCTCTTGCGGTGTGGCGTACGACCAGTGGTGCGTGGACGATCGTGACACCGGCGGGCGAGACCGTCGACGCCAATGGCGCGGTGACGGGGGGCAGCCACCGCGCCGAGGAGACCCTCTTGGCGGAACGCCGCGAGCGCCGCGCCCTCGATGTCGAGATCGAGAGTCGAGAGCGCGATGTCGCGAGTGCGCGAAAGCGACAGCAGGATCTCGCCGCCGCCGTGGAGGGACACGAAGCGGGTGTACGCGAGCTCGATGCCGAGCTTGCAAAGGTGACCGTTGCCGTGGTTGGGGGTGAGAAGGACGTCGAGCGGGTTCGGTTGGAGATGCGTGACCTCGCCGAGCAGGCCGCGGCCATCGCCGCGGAGCTCGAGACCGTGCAAGCACGCCTGGAGAGCATGGCGGCGGAAGGCGCCACGCTCGACCAGGAGCTTGCCCTGTCGGCAACACGACGAGCCGAGCTCGAGCGTGCCGCCGGGGCCGCTGAAGCGACGCGCTTGGAGCGCCTGCGCGCCGTCGGCACGTTGCAGGACACACTCACCGAGCGACGCATCGCGCTCGCCGAGGAACGGGCCCGTCGAACGACTCTCGAAGAGATGATCGATCGACTGCGTCGCACGGACGCGGAAGCGCGGCAGCGCGCTGCCGCTGTCGAGGCGCGTCGAGAGAGCGACGCCCTTACGCTCACGCGAACCCGGGCTGATGCGGCCGACGCCGCCAACAGGCTCGTCGCACTCGAAGCCGAAGTCGAGGCGCGCGGGGCTGCCGTGGGGGCGGCGGAGGTCGAGGGAGCGGCGGCCCGTGCGGCGGCCGAGGCGGCCGAGAGGACGATCGCCGATCTCCAGGCGCAACTCGAGGCCGTACGCGGCCGGCTGGCGGCCCTCAACGTGCAGGCCGCCGAACGACGGTCGGACCTCGAGCATCTCGAGCAGACCATTCGTGAGCGCTATCAGCGAGAGCTGGCGGGTGACGCGGCCGTTCAAGTGGACGACGACGACTCGGCAGCGCAGGAGGAACGTCTCACCCACCTGCGGCAGCGCATCGGAACCATGGGCGACGTCAACGTCGCCGCGCTCAGCGAGGTGGCGGAGCTCGAGGAACGACAAAAGTTTCTCGATGCGCAGCGCGCGGATCTCGAGCGTGCTCTCGAGGATTTGCGCAAGACCATCGCGCGCCTCAACCGGACGTCGCGGACGCGGTTTCGCGAGACGTTCGAGCGCGTGGACGCGACGTTCCGCGAGGTGTTCCCCAAGCTGTTCCAAGGCGGGAAAGCTCAATTGAGACTGACGGAGGAAGAGCACCTCCTCGACAGCGGTGTCGAAATCGTCGTGCAACCGCCTGGGAAACGCGTCGGCCCGCTCGATCTGCTCTCGGGCGGAGAGAAAGCGCTCACCGCAGTCAGCCTCATCTTCGCGCTCTTTCTGACGAAACCGAGCCCGTTCTGTTTCCTCGACGAAGTCGACGCGCCGCTCGACGACGCCAACATCGGCCGTTTCAACGCCATGGTTCGCGAGATGAGCACGCGCTCGCAATTCATTCTCATCACGCACAACAAGCGGACCATGGAGGTCGCCGAGACCCTCTACGGCATCACGATGGAAGAGCCGGGGGTCTCGAAGGTTGTCTCGGTTCGCCTTCCCGAGTAGCGTCGAGCCAATTCGTCTCCTCCCTGCGGAGCGTTCTCGATGACCATCGATGTTTCGACCATCGGGCCTGAGGCCGTTGGCGGCATAGCGCTCGTCGTCCTGGGCCTCCTCCTGCTCCTTCTGGTGCGGCGCCGGCGCCGCGCGGGACGAGCGGCCGCGCCACCTCCCGAGGAGGTCGCCCGCGGCGAGCAAGCGCCAGCGGCCGACGTGGTCGCGCAACCCGGCGACGAGCCGTCTGTCGATGCGGCGGTCCGGCCTCGTGAAGCTCCGCCAGCGAAGCCATCTGCACCGAGCCCATCGCCCTACGAGCTTCTGCGCCGCGGTCTCCGGAAGACGCGGCAGGGATTGCTTGCCGGGCTCGCGCCGGTGTTGGGACGCAGCCAGATCGATGCGCGGGCCCTGGAGGAGATCGAGGAAGCGTTGATCGTCGCCGATGTCGGGACCGGGATGACCGCCCGGTTGGTGGGGGGTCTCCGGGCTCGTCGCGACGGAGACGAATCGGTCCGGGAGCACCTCGAGCGTCAGATGGTGGCGATTCTCGAGAGCGCTGCCAAGCCTTTGGAGGCGGAGACGACCAAGCCATGGGTGATCGTGGTGGTGGGTGTGAACGGCGTCGGAAAGACGACGTCGATCGGCAAGCTGGCGATGCGTTACGGCGCCAAAGGTAAGCGCGTGCTGCTGGTTGCCGCCGACACCTTTCGTGCCGCTGCTATCGACCAGCTCGCCGTCTGGGGTGAACGGGCGGACGCTCCGGTTGTCCGCTCGCAGCCGGGGAGCGACCCGGGTGCCGTCGTGCACGACGGCCTGCGGGCGGCGATCGCCCGCGAAGTCGACGTCGTGATCGTCGACACGGCCGGGCGACTGCACACCAAGAGCAACTTGATGGAAGAGCTGCGAAAGGTGCGGCGCGTCATCGCGCGCGAGGTGCCTGGTGCGCCCCACGAAACGCTGCTGGTGCTCGATGCCGTGACCGGCCAGAACGGGGTGGTTCAGGCGCGCGCGTTCGTCGAGGCCGTCGAGGTCACGGGTGTCGTTCTGAGCAAGCTGGATGGTACGGCGAAGGGCGGGGTCGTGCTTCCCATCGCCGGCGAGCTCGGCGTCCCCATCCGCTACGTCGGTGTCGGTGAAGGGGTGGATGATCTGCGCGAGTTCGATCCCCGGCAATTCGTGTCGGCGCTCCTCGGCTCCGAGACGCAGGATTCGCTTGACACTTGATGTCAATCGACCCTAAACTTTCTTGCAAAGTTCAACGGTTGCGTCCGCACTACGAGGTGGAGCCTCAGGGGCCACAGGTGACTTGGCGGCCGTAACCGACGACGTCCCGGTCACGATTGCAGCTTCGGACGGGGTGCAGGTTGGACGAGCGGCCGGCGGACGGAGACACGACGACGAATCGAGAGGTTGTTCAGTGATACAGCGAGGCTCTGATCGTTCCATGGTGCTTCATGGTGGTGTGCGCGTCACGGGTTCACCCGGGGTACGAGGTACACCAAACCCACTGATGACGTAGTTCTCGTCGCGATCGTTCGATCTCCGCCCGGCCGCCATACGGCGATACCCGGGCATGGCACACACAAAGGAAGAGTGGCGTCAGCTGCTCAGTGAGGCGCGCCGAGCGCTCGAGGCGCCGGTGCGTGCAGCCCACAGCCGGGTGATCGCCGCACGGGTCGCAGCCCGACCGGAATTCGCCTCGAGCGACGCCTTGCTCTTGTACGTGCCGATCGGTGCCGAGACGGACGCGACGGCGCTCGTACGCGACGGTCAGAGGAGCGGCAAGGCGATGTACCGACCGGACGCTGAAGGCAGCGAGCCTCGGTGGCTGCGCTATCGACCGGCGGATGACGATGTTCATCTCGCGCACGACGGAGGGTCACCCATCACGATCCCCCGCGCGGCGGAAATCCTCGTCGTCGTCCCCGGTCTGGGTTTCGACCTCGAAGGCGTCCGGCTCGGGCGCGGCGGCGGCTTCTATGACCGAGCTCTTGCCAATCTTCGTGGCGCGACTTCGGTGTTCGCGGTGGGAATTGCCTTCGAAGCGCAGGTCACTCAACGCCTGCCCTACGATGCATGGGACCAGCGCGTCGACCTCATCGTAACCGAGCAACGCTGTATCGTCCCGCGGTCGTCTCTCGATCCGCCGCGCGCGCAGCATCAGGCGGAGGAGGTACGCGAGCCATGAGCGTCGACGTGACGACGGTCGCCATCACCATCGTCCTGGGCGCCTTGTTGGCGGCAGCGCTCGAGGTGCTGCGTCGCTACCAGACGCGGGGCCGGGCGGCGAGTGCCGAAGAGACGGCGCGCCGCATCGTCGAGGAAGCCCGCAAGGAAAGTGAAGCGATTCGCAAGGAGGGGCAGGTCCAGGCCAAGGACACCGTCCTGCAGGCGCGTGCCGAGTTCGAACGTGAGGCGAAAGAGGAGCGACGCGAGATTCAGGCTCTCGAGAAACGGCTCGCCGCGCGCGAGGAGGCTTTGGATCGGAAGGTCGAGCTCATCGATTCCCGCGAAGCCGACATCGAGCGCAAGGATCAAATCGTTCGCCAGCGCGCCGACGACATCAGCCAGAAGGAAGCAGAGTACACCCGCCTGGTGCACGAAACGCGCGAGGCCCTCGAACGTGTCGCTGGGTTGACGCGCGAGGAAGCCAAACGTCGGCTGATAGAAGAGATGGTCGACGAGGCGAAGCACGAAGCCGGCAAGCGCATCCGACAGGTCGAGGAGGAGGCCCGCGAGGAGGCCGATCGCAAAGCGAAAAAGATCGTCACGATCGCCATCGAGCGACTCGCCGGTGAGTTCGTGGCCGACCGTACCGTGTCGGTGGTCCATCTACCCAGCGACGACATGAAGGGACGTATCATCGGCCGTGAGGGGCGCAACATCCGGGCCATCGAAGCGGCAACCGGGGTCGATCTCATCATCGACGACACGCCGGAAGCGGTGATCGTCTCCTGTCACAGCCCCATCCGGCGTGAGATCGCGCGTCTTGCGCTCGAACGACTCATCTCCGATGGGCGCATCCACCCGGGGCGGATCGAAGAGGTCGTGCGCAAGGCGGAGCAGGAGGTGGAGGAGAGCGTTCGGGAGGCCGGTCAGAAAGCGATCTTCGAGGTCGGCATCCATGGCGTGCATCCCGAGATCGTCAAGCTTCTCGGAATGCTCCGCTACCGATATTCCTACGCGCAGAACGTGCTCATGCACTCGATCGAGGCGGCCTTCATTTGCGGCATGATGGCCGCCGAGCTCGGCATCAACGAGAAGCAGGCACGCCGGGCCGCTCTCTTGCATGATATCGGCAAAGCCTTGACGCACGAGGTCGAGGGATCGCACGCGATCATCGGCGCGGATCTGGCGCGCAAGTACGGCGAGTCCGCGAAGATCGTCAACGCGATCGCGGCGCATCACGAAGAGGTGAAGGCGGAGACCATTCTCGCGCCGCTGGTAGATGCAGCCGATGCGCTCTCGGGGGCGCGCCCTG
>CAWJUT010000012.1:0-5000 GCA_963846105.1 uncultured delta proteobacterium | reverse complement strand
CCGATCGCCGGCAAGCTGAAGGGCATCGTCGCCGAGCAGACCCAGGTGCGCGAGATGATCATCGAGGGCATCGTGTCGATCGTGCTCGGCGAGAATCCGCGCGCCATCGAGTCGAAACTCCATGGCTTCCTGCATTGAAATGGGGTCAGGCACCGTTTCCTAGGAAATGGTGCCAGACCTCAGCAGGGCATTAGTTAGAGAGGATCGCGCGAGGTCTGGCACCATTTCCCGGAAACGGGGCCTGACCCCATTCTTCTATATGGCACGCAAGCGCAAACACGAAGAGCACGCCAACCACGAAGCCTGGGCCATTCCCTATGGCGACCTGGTCACGCTGCTGCTGGCGTTCTTCGTGGTGATGTACGCGATCTCCTCGATCAACGAGGGCAAGTTCCGCGTGCTGTCCGATTCGCTGCAGGCCGCATTCCGCGGCGCGCCGAGGACGCTCGAGCCGGTGAAGGTGGGCGAGAAGACGCGCGGCTCCGGCGCCGACATCGCCGTCTCGATCGTGCAGCAGGCGACCATGGACGGCCAGCCGCGCCAGATTGCTCGAGGCGATCGCCATCGGCGAGCAGATCGGCAACGGGCAGGCGCAAGAACATCCGACAAGACCCGACGCCGACGGCAAGGTCATCGTGCCGCCGGCGCTGGGCCGCGTGGCCGACGAAATCGAGAAGGCGCTGGCGCCGCTGGTCGCCGCCGACATGATCGCGGTGCGCCGCGATTCCACCTGGGTCGAAGTCGAGATCCGCACCGACATCCTGTTCGCGAGCGGCGTCGCCGAAGCTGTCCGACGCGGCGTTGCCGCCGCTCAACATTCTCGCCGAGACGCTCGCCAAGTATCCGAACCCGGTGCGCGTCGAAGGCCACACCGACAATCGCCGCATCAGCACGTCCACGTTCCCGTCGAACTGGGAGTTGTCCGCCGCGCGCGCCGCGAGCGTCGTGCACCTGTTTGCGCAGGGGCGGCGTGGATCCGGCGCGGCTCGCCGTCATCGGGCTCGGAGAATTCCGTCCCGCGCAGAGCAATGACACGGTCGAGGGACGCAACGCGAACCGTCGCGTGCTCATCGTCATCCTCGGCGGCGACCAGGCGCCCGAAGACGCGTTCGGTGAAGACCGCGGCGTGGCCAGCGAGCCGGCGCAGCCGGGCGAATCCGCGCAGCCGGAAGCTCCGGCACACCCATCGCGCAACCGGCCGCATCCGCGCCGCGCCATCGCGCATCGCCCGTGGCCGCTTCCAGCGTGCGATTCATTCCAGCCGTCAAATTAGCGCTGGCACGGTTCCTGCTCCGTACCTCCTTGCCGGCACACGCCGTCGACTCCTTGACGCGTGTTTCCCCGGCGGTTGTCAGGAGCTCGGGTATGCACTTCGACATCGGATTGGTGGATCTACGGTCTGCGCGCGCTGCTGCTGTTAGCGCGCGTTCGCGGGCTTCGCCTGGGCGCTGGTGAGCGCGCGGCGCCAGGCCGCAGAGGCCAACGCACAGATTGCCGCGCGGCTGGAAACGGCGCTCGGCGAGATCCGCAAACTGTCGGGCCAGGTGATCGCGCTCGGCGGCTCGATCGAGACGCTCGGAACGCGGCTCATTCAGGCCCAGGCCAGGCTCAGGCCCAGGCACAGGCCAGAGCCAGGCTCCGGCGCCGGCTGCGCGCCGGCACCTCGGCGGGTGAACACGCGCGGCTACGAAACCGCGATCCGCATGGCGCGCAGTGGCGCCAGCGTCGAAGAGATCGTCGCGAGCTGCGGCACCACGCGCGCGGAAGCCAAACTGCTGAGGCGACTGCACGAATGCGGCGAACCCCGTAGGGCCGGACGCCAAACCATGAAAATCGCTTGAGAGGGATGTGATGAATATCCCCTCAACGATCAGCGCCATTACGGCCGACAACGTAGTGCAGGCGCGGGATGCGCGTAAACCTGGTTTGACAGATTCCATGAAAGACTCGCGCAAAAAATCGCGCTCGAAAGCGGCGGGCTCCCCGCCATGCGCGCGCGGCCTTCCGTGCCGCCGTCGCTGCCCGTTGCCGCTGTTGCCGCGATCGTTCCGGTTCCCGTCGTTGCCGCCGCTCCCGCATCGGCAGCCCCCGCCGCAGTCGACCTCCGCCACGCGGCTCGGTGCGCGTGGTCCTCGGCACCTCCTGCACCATCCAGGAAGCGGCGGCGGTGCGCGCCCATCTGCTCGCGCAGGCCGCGCTGCCCGGACCCTACGAGATCGACGGCGGCAGCGTCGAGCATGGTCGACACCGCCGGCGTGCAGCTCATCGTCGCGTTCGCGCTCGACTGCCTCGAGAAGGGCGTCGCGTACAAGTGGACCGGGCGTTCGGCCACGCTCGAGAAGGCCATCGACCTGCTCGGCGTCAGCCCGCTGCTGGAATACCCGGCATGACGCTCGACCTCACGCAATTCCACGAAATCTTCTTCGAAGAGAGTTTCGAAGCGCTCGACTCGATGGAGGCGGCGCTGCTGAAGCTTTCCGCCGGCGAAGTCGACGCCGAGCTGATCAACACCATTTTCCGCGTGGCGCATTCCATCAAGGGCGGCGCCGCGACTTTCGCGTTCAACGAAGTGGCCGGCTTCACGCACGTGCTCGAGACGCTGCTCGACCAGCTGCGCGCCGGCAAGCGCCAGGTTCGTCCGGACATCGTCGACGTGCTGCTGCGCTCGGGCGATGCCATGCGCGCCATGCTCGTCGCCACGCAGCGCAAGGAAGCGATCGACAGCGCGAGCGTCGCCAAGCTGCGCGCCGAGCTCGATCGCATCATGAGCGAGGCGCGGCACCGCGGCCGCTCCGGCGACGCCGCGGCTGCCGCCGCGCCTTCGCCTGGCAAGTGCCGCGCCGGCGCAGCCGGCGCCGCATTCCCGGCTGGCGCATCAAGTTCGTTCCCGGCCCCGACCTGCTTCGCCACGGCAACGATCCGCTGCGCATCCTGCGCGAGCTGGCGACGCTCGGAAATCTGAAAGTGTCGGTGGATGCCGGTGGCATTCCCGCCGCTCACCGACCTCGACCCGGAAGTCTGCCGCCTGCGCTGGAACCTCGAGGTTCAGGGCGAGATCGATCGCGCCGCCGTGCACGCGGTGTTCGAGTGGGCGGAAAGCGAATGTGAACTGACCATCGAGCGCATCGGCGGCGAACCCGCCGGCGCCAGCGCAACGCCCGCGCGCCGCTGCCGGTGCCCGTCGGCAGCCGGTGGCCGCAGCGGCGGCAGCGCCGCGCCGCAGGCCGAAGCCTCCACGCGCAGCGCCAACCCGGACGGCGGATCGATTCGCGTCAGCATCGAGAAGATCGACGAGCTGCTGAATTCGGTCGGCGAGCTCGTGATCACCCAATCCGTATTGAGCCAGCTCGCCGCGCCGCTCGAAGGCCGCGAGGCCGGTGAATTGCGCAGCGCGCTCGCGCAGCTCGAGCGCCACATGCGCGCGCTGCAGGAAAGCGTCATGCGCGTGCGCATGTTGCCCATCAGCTTCGTGTTCAACCGCTTCCCGCGCCTGGTGCGCGACCTGGGCCAGCGCCTCGGCAAGAAGATCGAACTGAAGGTCACCGGCGACACCACCGAGCTCGACAAGACCGTGCTCGAGAAGATAGGCGATCCGCTGGTGCACCTGGTGCGCAACTCCATCGACCACGGCATCGAGATGCCCGACGTGCGCGCGGCCGCGGGCAAGACCGAGCACGGCACCATCAGCCTGCACGCCTATCACAAGGGCGGCAACGTGATCGTCGAAGTCAGCGATGACGGCGGCGGCCTGCGCAAGGACAAGATTCTCAAGCAAGGCGCTCGAGCGCGGCCTCGTCACGAGCGACGCCGAGCTGTCCGAGGAACGCATCCTCAACCTGATCTTCGCGCCGGGCTTTTCCACGGCCGACGTCGTCAGCGACGTGTCCGGACGCGGCGTCGGCATGGACGTGGTCCGCCGCAACATCAACGAGCTCGGCGGCCACATCCAGATCTTCTCCACGGAGGGGCAGGGCAGCACCATCCGCATCCGCCTGCCGCTCACGCTCGCCATCCTCGATGGCCAGCTGGCGCGCGTCGGCAAGGAAGTCTACGTGGTGCCCATCGTCTCGATCGTCGAGACCATCCAGGTCACGCGCGAACGCGTCAACGCGGTGGCGAGCGGCGGCCAGGTATTCCGCCTGCGCGACGACTACCTGCCCATCGTGCGGCTGCACAGCCTGTTCGACATCGAGCCGGATCACACCGACCTGCTCGACGGCCTGCTCATGATCGTCGAGGCCGACGGCAAGCGCGTGGGCCTGTTCGTCGATGAGCTGATGTCGCAGCAGCAGGTGGTCATCAAGAGTCTCGAAACCAATTTCAAGCAGATCACCGGACTTGCGGGCGCCACCATGCTCGGCGACGGCCGCGTGGCGCTGATTCTCGACATCCCGGGCGTGATCACCCGCTTCCAGGCACCCGAGGAGCGCGGCGTTGCGAAGCCGCAGGCCGCATGAGCAACTACCAACGCAAGCGGCGCGCTCGAAGCCGCCGACAGCGCAGCAATTCCTGACCTTCAAGCTGGCCGGTGAAGAATACGGCGTCGGCATCCTGACCGTGCAGGAGATCCGCGGCTGGAGCCAGGTCACCAAGGTGCCGCATACGCCGGACTGGTTGTTAGGCGTCATCAATCTTCGCGGCGTGGTCGTGCCCATCATCGACCTGCGCGTCAAATTCAATTTCGCGAGCGCGGAGTACAACGACACCACGGTGGTGATCATCCTCACCGTGGCGACGCCGCGTCGTCGGCGTCGTGGTCGATGGCGTCTCCGACGTCATCACGCTCGGCCGCGGCGCAGATCAAGCCCGCGCCTTCGCTGGGCACGGGAGCGGACACCAGCCACATCATCGGTTTCGGCACGCTCGATGAGCGCATGCGGATTCTCATGGACGTGGAAAAACTCATGGCCGGCGCCGACATGGGCCTGGTCGACAAAGCAATTCACTGATTCAGGAGTCGAGTGCAAATGAGCTTCTCTGATTTCAAGGTGGGCACCCGA
>CAWJUT010000011.1:0-38300 GCA_963846105.1 uncultured delta proteobacterium | reverse complement strand
GCATGGGCGACCCGCACCTCGAGCTCGCCGAGCGTCTGCTCGCCGCGATCGTCGCCGGCGACTTCGAAGCGGTGCGTGGAGTCTACGCCCCCGACGCGGTCGTGTGGCACAACTCCGATGGCGTCGCGCAGTCGCTCGATGAGAACCTGCGCGTGTTCCGATGGGTCGTCCGGAACGTGAGCGAGCTGCGCTACGAAGAGGTCCGCCGGCTGCGGACCCCCGAGGGCTTCGTGCAGCAGCACGTGTTGCGGGGCAAGGCGCTCGACGGGACGGCGGTGGCGATCCCCGCCTGTCTCATCGGAACGGTGCGCGACGGACGGATCGTTCGGCTCGAAGAGTATCTCGACTCCGCGCACGCCGCGCCGCTCAGCGGGCGCGGGCGCCGAGCGGCGCGCGCTAAAGATAGGAGGACTAGACCATGGTGCAGATCGGAACCTTCGCGCCGCAAGGATGGCGGCTCGAGCTACGCGGCATCGAGGGTGGCGCCGCCCAGTGGGCGACGACCAAGCGGGTCGCGCAGACGCTCGAACGCATCGGCTACGACTCGCTCTGGCTGTACGACCACTTCCACACCGTTCCGCGCACCGAGATCGAGCCCACTTTCGAGTGCTGGACGACGATGGCAGCGCTCGCCGAGGCGACCTCGAAGATCCGCCTCGGGCAACTCGTGACCTGCGGTCTCTACCGCAACCCCGCCTACCTCGCGAAGGTGAGCGCCTGTGTCGACGTCATGAGCGGCGGGCGCGTCGACGTCGGCCTCGGCGCCGGGTGGAAGGAGGACGAGTTCCAGGCGTACGGCTACACCTTTCCGAAGATCCGCGAACGGCTCGACCGGATGGCCGACACGGCGCGCATCATGAAGGCGATGTGGACCGAGGAGCGCGCCACCGTCACCGGCAAGTACCTCGCCGTGAAGGACGCCGTGAACGAGCCGAAGCCGCTGCAGAGGCCGAACCCGCCGCTCTGGATCGGCTCGCAAGGCGAGAAGGTCGGGCTGCGCATGGTGGCGGAGGTGGCGGACGGCTGGAACCACAATCGCGGCCCGGACGTCTTCGAGAGCAAGCTCGGCATTCTGCATGATCATTGCCGCAAAGTCGGCCGCGACCCCGCCACCATGCGCATCTCGGTCGAGCGCACGTGCGCGATCCTCGCCAACGAGAAGGAACGCGCGGCCTACATCCAGCGCCACTGGCCGCACGCCAAGCGCGAGCGCATCGAGGGGTTCTTGAAGGAGAGCTGCGTCGGCACCGCCGAGGAGATCGCCAAGGAGCTCAACTTCTTCATCGAGCGCGGCGCCGAGCTGGTGATCCTGTGGTTCCAGGATCTGGCGAGCGTCGGCAGCGGCGACTCGCACGCCGAGCGCTTCATGCGCGAGGTGAAGCCGCTGCTGCGCGGACGGTAGCCGAGACGAGCGAATCACCGGCGGGCTCGGTCCGGATCGAGCTAGCCCGCCCGGTAAACCGCGCAGAGATTCCGGCCGACGGTTCGCGGGGACTACTTAGGCGGCGTGGCGAGCTTCGCGCCGTGGGCGGCGACGTAGGCCATCACCTGGTCCGCGGTCGCCGGCGTGAAACGATCCTCGAGGTGCTTGATGAGGTCGCCGTCGAACACCGCGGTCTCTTCGCCTTCCATGACGAGATCCGGCAGACCGGCGCGCTGGTAGGTGCCCGTCCACTTGAACCAGAGTGTACGGGCGTCGCGCTCGATCGGCCCCTCGACCAGGGCGACCTCGCGCTTGTCGAATCGCCGGTCGAAGGCGTCGAGGGCCTGCTTGAAGCCGGCGAGCACCGCCGCGCGTCCGTCGGCACGGTTGCCGAACGGCGGCGGGCCGACCGTCGCGTACACGCCGTCGTCGGTGAAGAACTTCCCGATCCGCGACCAATCGTCGTCGACGTACGACTCCTCGAAGGCCGCGGCATACTGCATGAAGCGCTGTGTGATGCTCATGATCCCCTCCTATGAGCGCGCGGCGCCAGCGAGCGGTGAGGCCGCCGGCGCGGTCTCTGTCACGTAGAACAGCTCCGGTGCCAAGCCAAGCAGCCGGTGCGTGCGCGCCCACTGGTTCGCGTCAGACACGGCGATCGCGAGATCGAGGATGCCGAGGTCGTCGTACCCGGCCCGCCGCAGCGCCATGATCATGTCCTCGGTCGCGCGGTAGGCGTAGCGTGTGCCGACGAACGCGAACGCCTCGATGGGATCCTGCGGACGGGCGTGGAATCCCTCGGCTTCCTCGCGGGTGGTCGGCAGCGCCGCCTCCACGACGCGATGGATCCTGGCCAGCGTCGCGCGGTCGAGACCGCTGCGCTCGTCGCGCTCCTCGAGCGCGAGCTGGATGATCTCGAGGCTCTTCGGATGCGCTCGCAGGGGAGCGAGCAGGCGGGCGGGGTCCTGGCCGGTCGCGCGCTCCACGACGGACGCGCATTGCGCGAGCGCGTCATCGAAGGACAGCGGATACTCGCGATTGCCGAGGTCCATGCGGCGAATGAGCCGACTCGCCATCCAGACGCCCACGCGACGCAGCGTCTCGAAGGGTCGCAGGGTTTCCGGGAGCCCCTCGGGATCGACGTGGAGGAGATCGGCGATGCGATTGATGTAGTGGAATCCGCCGATGACGATGGCGAAGTCGAAGGCGCTCGCGTCGCCGACGAGCGCACGGACGGGATCGAGATCGGCGGGCGTGAGGTGGACGGGTTCGACGAAGGTCTTGCGGACGAGCGCGATGAGCGCGCGCTCGAGATCGGTCGCGTCAGCGGCTGTTCCCGCGATCAGACGGGCGACCCGGCTCGCTTCGCCTCCTGCAGCCTGCAGGAAGGCCTCGTGGGCGTCGATTCAGTAGTGACACTCGTTGAAGCGCGAGACCGCCGATGCCACCAGCTCTCGGCTCGCGCGCGGCTCACGCCCCATCCACATCGCGATCTCCCACGAGCGAATCATGCGGCGCATGGAGGCGGGGCGTAGGCTGAAGAGCTGCACGACCTTGGCGACGAGGCCCCCGCCGCCCACTTGCTTCATGTAGCGGTAGACCTCGGCCGCGTCCCCGAAGGCTTGGCTCGGCGGGACGGTGGCGATGTAGGCCATGCAGGCTCTTGTAGCTGCCCCGGCGCGTCATGCAAGAGGTGGACGCGCGCTTGCGTACGGTCTGGGCCGAGCGGCACAAGAATTCCGAGAAGCGCCGGCGCTTCATCGAGCGACTGGCGCGCGACGAGCGGCGGGGCTACCGCTGCCGTTCGCGCTCGTCGTCCTGCAAGCCGGCGCGCGACGCCACCCAGTCGATCTGGCGTGCGACGCCCAGGAGAATCTGCGCCTCGTCGTCGTCGAGCCCGGCGCGGCCGAGCATGCGACGCAGCCGGCGCATGACGTGCGCGGCGCTGTCGGGCTGCAGGAAGCCGATCCGGCGCAGCGCCGCCTCGAGTTTCGAGTACATGAGCTCGGTCTGGGTGCTGGTTGCGAGCGTGCGCGGCGGCGATGACGGGCTTCCGTTCGCGGCCGCGGCTGCGAGAAAGATCTCGTACGCGCACACCAGCACGGCCTGGGCGAGATTGAGCGATCCGTACGCATCGCTCGCGGGAATCGCCAGCACACGCTGACAACGCGCCAGCTCTTCCGTCGAGAGCCCGTGGTCCTCGGGGCCGAAGACGAGCGCGACGTCGTTGGCGGCGCACGCGGCAAGGATCTCAGCGGCGAGAGCGCGCGGGGTCTCGCCGCCCGCGGCACGGACGGCGTCGCGGCCGCTCGTCCCGATGACGAAGCCGCAATCCGCGACCGCCTCGTCGAGGCTCCGGACCTCCGCGCGCGCCGCGAGCACATCGCCGGCGTGTACGGCCATCACCCGCGCTTGCTCGGTATCGAGGCGCTGGCGGGTCGACGAGCACCAGCCGGCCGAGGCCCATGTTCTTCATGGCGCGCGCCACGGCGCCGACGTTGGCAGCGCCGCGCGGCCGCACCAGGACGATACGGATCCGCTCGAGACTATGCATGCGCGCCGCCGGGCGTGAACTCGACCGGCAGGTGCTTGATGCCGTTGATGAAACCGGAGCGCAGCCGTGCCGGCTCGCCGGTGATGCGGATGTCGGGAAGCCGACGGAGCAACTGCCGGAACATCACCGTGATCTCGCGGCGCGCGAGGTGGGCGCCCAGGCAGAAGTGCGGTCCGGGACCGCCGAACCCGAGATGCGGGTTGGGATCGCGACGCACGTCGAAGCGGTACGGCTCCACGAACACCGACTCGTCGCGATTGGCCGAGTTGTAGAAGAGCAGGACCTTGTCGCCCTGGTGGAAGCGGTGTCCGCCCACCTCGACGTCGCCGGTGGCGGTGCGCCGCATGAAGATGACCGGCGACGCCCAGCGCACGATCTCCTCGACGGCCGTCGGCGCGACGCCGTCGATGTCGGCGCTCCAGATGGCGCGCTGGTCGGGGTGCGCGCAGAGAGCGATCAGGCCGTGGGTGATCGCGTTGCGGGTGGTCTCGTTGCCGGCCGCCAGCAGCAGGATGAAGAACGATGCCAGCTCCTGCTCGCTCAGGCGCTCGCCGTCGATCTCGGCGCTGACCATCGCCGAGGTGAGGTCGTTACCGGGATGGGCGAGCTTGTAGCGGGCGAGCTCCTGCATCATGGTCGCCAGCTCGGCGCCCGCGGCCATGAACGCGGCGATCAGGTCGCTGCCCTCGGGAATGTACTCGGGGTCGCCGCTCGAGAGGATGATGTTGGATTTCGCGAGCACGAAGCCGTAGTCGCGCTCGGGGATGCCCATCATCTCACAGATGATCTTGAGCGGCAGGCGGACCGCGACCTCGGTGACGAAGTCGCACGCGCCCTTGTCGAGAATCCCGTCGATGACGCTCTCGCTCACCAGCTCGACGTCGCTCATGACCTTCTCGAGGACGCGTGGGGTGAAGCTCCGGAACACGATCCGCCGCAGCCGGGCGTGGCGGGGATCGTCCATGTTGATCATGGACCCGTAGAACTCCAGCATCTCGACCGGCATGTCGTTGATGGTGGTGGCGCCTTGCCCGGAGCAGAACAGCTCGGGCTGGCGGCTCATCTCGAGCACGTCGGCGTGACGGGCGATCGCATAGAAGCCGGCGCCGGCGGGGAGTCCGGGAATGTAGTCGGGCTCGCGGAAGAGCGTGATCGGCTCACGGCGCAAGGTGGCGAACGCGGCCTCCCGTTCCTCGGGCGGGCGGGTCCAGAAGTCGACGCTGCTGAGATCGATGTCGGCGAGCTTCATGTCGAAGATTCAGCGGCGAGCTTGGCCATCGCCGTCTCCTTCGCCCAGCGATAGTCGGGCTTGCCGCTCGGCGTGCGCAGGACGGCGTCGACCATCACGAAGGCGCGGGGCAGCTTGTAGCGTGACAACACCTCGGCTGCGGCGTCGCGCAGCTCGTCGTCGCTCGCCTGCGTGCCGCTCTGCAGCGCGACCACCGCCGTGACCTGCTCGCCCCAGCGTTCGCTCGGCGTGCCGACGACGACGACATCGTAGATCGCGGGGTGCCGCTTGAGCGCTTGCTCGACCTCCTCGGCAAAGATCTTCTCGCCGCCGCTGTTGATGCACACCGACTCGCGTCCGAGCACCTGGATGCTGCCGTCGGCTCCGAGCCGGGCGCGATCGCCGGGAATCGCGTAGCGGACGCCATCGATGGTCGGATACGTCCGGCGCGTCTTGGCCTCGTCGCCGAGGTAGCCGAGCGGCATGTGACCGGTGCGCGCCAGCCAGCCGAGCTCCTCTTCGCCGCGGGCCAGCCGGCGGCTGAGGGTGTCGTCGAGCACGAGGGTGTGCTCGTCCATGCTGAACGGCGGCGCGATCTCCGCGCCCTTGGCGGTTACGCGCGTGCCTTGCGCGCCGGTCTCCGAGGCGCCGAAGCCGTCGACGATCATGATGTCGGGCAGGAGATCGAGGAACGCCTGCTTGAGCGGCGGCGAGAGGATGGCGCCCCCCGACCCGATGACACGCAGGCACGAGAGATCGTAGTGCGCGACGCGCAGTTGATCGATGAGCGGCCGCGCGAACGCGTCACCGACGATCGGCAGCGTCAGCACGCGCTCGCGCTCGATCGTCCGCCAGATGTCGTCGGGATCGAGGCGGCGCGGGTTCTGCGGCACGACCACCGTGCCGCCCTGGTGGAGAGCGATGAACGAGGTCCAGTGGCCCGCGGCGTGCATGAAGGGCGGCGCGGCGAGCAGGCGCATCATCTCACCGTAGGCGCTGCGCTCGACCAGCTCCTCGACGCTCGCCACCGGTGCTTGCCCCGGGATGCGACCGCCCATGGCGGCGAAGAAGATGTCGACCGAACGCCAGAGGACGCCCTTCGGCATGCCGGTCGTGCCGCCCGTGTAGACGATGTACAGATCGTCATCGCTCGGGCGAACCGCGAGCGGCGCGTCGCTCGCCGCGGCGAGCGCCTGCTCGTAGTCGCGCGCGCCCGGGAGCAGCGGCTCGCCGCTGCCGTCGTCCACCTGGAGCAGCAGCGCCATCGGCGGCAGCGCCGGCAGCACGCGCGCCAGGCGCGGCGCGAAGCTCGCATGGTAGACGATCGCGCGCGTGCTCGCGTCGCCGAGCAGGTAGCGCAGCTCGTCGTCGACGTAGCGATAGTTGACGTTGAACGCGACGGCGCGCGCCTTGGTCGCGCCGATCATGCCCTCGAGATACTCGCTGCCGTTGTAGAGGTAGAGGGCTACGTGGTCCTGGCCCGACTCCCACGGCGCGAGTCGATCACGCTCGCGATGGCAGCCGAGACCGGCGCCGGCGAGCACCTGCGCCAGCCGGCGCGATCGCAGTTGCAGCTCGCGCCAGGTGAGGCGCCGCGTCGCGGTGACGATCGCCTCGCGGTCGGGAATCGTGGCGGCGATCGCCTCGTTGAGCTCGCCCAGGGTGAACGCCATGCGGGTCATCTCGGATCACGGACGCGTCCTTCGGTCAAGGCGACGTGTCGCGGCAATACTCGTAGCTCTTGTTTCCCCCGTGCGCCGCGTGGCAGAGGGAGTCATGGGGCTGGTGCACATCGACCTGGAAGTCAGCTCGGAAGGCGGAGCGCGCGCGACCGTGCGCTTCTTGGTGGACAGCGGCGCGACGTACTCGCTGCTACCCGAGGCCGTCTGGCGGCTGCTCTCGCTCGTGCCCAAGCGCGCCCTCGATTTCACGCTCGTCGACGGCACGATCATCCGGCGTCAGGTCTCCGAGTGTCGGTTCATCTATCAGGGGATCGACGCGTTCAGCCCCGTCATCCTTGGTGAACCCAACGACGAAGGGTTGTTGGGAGCCGTCACGCTCGAAAACCTCGGTCTTGTCTTGAACCCGTTCGAACGTACGCTGCAACCGATGCGTCTGCGGCTCGCCGCGCTCGGGTGACCCATTGCTGGTACTCACCCGAGTGGGTGACGTGCTACCGGACCTCTGAGCAGTTGCCGGTCGTGACGTTGCAGAACGTCGAGCGGAGTTTCTTCTTCCCGCCCCCAGTGACGGTCACCTGGCAGTAGTGCTGATTGCCGAGGCTCAAGGTGAGGGTCCGCGGGCAGACGAAGCCGGGATCGACGTCAGAGCACGTATTGATGCCCTCCCCAGTGCCATTGAAAGTGAAGATCTCGACGACGACCTGATCGAGCACACGGTTGCTCGCATTGACCGCATGGCACGCCACGAGGTGGCCGGCGTCGCCGGTGAGCGGTCCAGACAGGAGCGTCGCGGCCTCGACGCGGCTGCTGCCAAGGAGAATTGCCAATCCCAGAATGGCTGCGGGGAACCTCATGATGCCCTCCGTATCGATCAGTACAGGGTCTGTCCGAAGCGGTCTCCTTCCTCGGCGAAGCCTTGAAGCGAGATTCCGAGGGTTGGAAAGTCCGTCACCTGGTGGAACTTCTGATTCAGAGAGCTCGCCCATATCCTTAGCATCCGTAGCGAACGGAAGAGATTGAAGCCGCCGGCTTGGCCGTACAGCACCTCGACGGCGCCCGCGCCGTCATCTCGGGGAGCGAAGCAGAGGCCGAAGACGAGCGGGCTCGCACCGAAGTTGTCCAGGCTGTCGCCGGGGACTCCGACCGCCAAGTCGGTGTTCGGCCCGTGACCGAAGTTCCACGCTGTAAGGGACGAGCCGAAGAAGTTTATGGGGTACTGAAAGCGCGGCTGCGCCACGGCGGTATCGCCGCCCTGGAAGAGAAACTGGCTGCGCGGGAAGAGAAAGCTCAGCGCGCTTCCGTACTGTACCGTCACTGCGCCGGCGTCGTCATTGTTGAGGAACGTACAGCCCGGCTCGTTGATGAAGTCCCTCAAATCCTCGCGCGGGGCGCCGATCGCGAGATCGTCGAAGCCGTCGCTGTCGAAACTCCCGGCGGCCAGCGCGGAACCAAATCGGTCGCCCGGCTCACTCTGGTCGACGACGTCGTCACCAAAGCTGCCCCCGGGGTCACTGTCCTGGGTGAGGAATAGATTGCCTCCGCCTCCGCCGGCTATGACCGTCGGCGAGATGCCGTTGGCCGAGCCCAGGATCACGTTCACCCCGCCGGCATCGACGATGTCGCGATCGTTCTCGGTCGGCACCCCGATCGCGAGGTCGTCGAAATTGTCCCCGTTGAAGTTCCCCGCGGCGAGTGCCGAGCCGAAGAGGTCACTGGCCTCGGGAGTGTCGGCGACCCCCGTCGAAGCCTGGTTCCAGAACTGACTCTGGATCGGCGTGAGCGCCTGAAGCCAGTTGGCGCTGCCGTAGATCACGTTCACAGCGCCGGCGTTCCCTACCTCGACCCCGTTGACGACCACGTCTTCGGCGCGCACGCCGATCGCGAGGTCGAAGAACTGATCGCCGTTGAAGAGGCCGGCCGTAAGTGTGTGCCCGAACTGATCGCCGGTCTCCGCCCGACCCGGAACGCGAGAGTTGAAGAAGTCCAGCTGCATGGCAGGCACGTCCTGATGGATCAGGATGGTGCCGCCGTTCAGGCCCCCGGGGTCAGTCGGACCCCGCACGCCGGCGGGGTTCGGAAGACCGATGAACATCTGCACCGCACCGGCATCCGCCACGGCTACGCCGCCGGCCGTGACGACATCCTCCCCGGTGACGCCGACCGCGAGGTCACCGCTGCCGTCGGCATTGAAGTCGCCCCAGGCGAGGCTCGATCCGAAGCGGTCGTTGCTCTCGGGAAAGTCTCCGCGCGTCAGGAAGGGCGAGCTCAGCGTCGAGAAGCCCTGCGTGAGATACTCGTTGAACGCCGGCGTCAGGCCTTCGACTGGCTTCCCGTAGAGGACGTGGACCGCACCGGCATTGTCGAAGCGCGCAAACAGCGGCGGCAGCGGAAATGGCCGTAGGACTCGCACGAACACCTCCTCGCCGGGCACGCCGATCGCGAGGTCGGAGCAGCCGTCGCGGTTGAAATCCCCCGATGCCAGCGAGGCACCGAACTGATCATCGGTTGTGGGAGTGCCGATGACCGTGCCACCAGGACCCTGACGACCCTGGTGCCAGATCTGGTTGCGGGCGGACGAGAGACGATCGGCGGCCGCCGACTGATAGACGACGTTCACGGCGCCCGCGCGCGGTGTGGTGGTGCCCCCGATGCTCACGTTGTCGAACGGCACGCCGATCGCGAGATCGGCCCGCCCGTCACAGTCGAAATCGCCGCGCGCGATGCCGGCGCTCGAACCGGTGGGAGGAGGACACTTCCGCTCGAGTCCGAGCGCCCGTCCCGGCGGGTCGCGGTCGCAGGCGTGGCCGGGGCCCTCGAGCTCTTCCTCGGCGTCGTCGGGTTTGTCGGCACGCGCCGCGACGTCGGAAACCGGTAAGGACTGCAGACCGATCGCGAGAATGAAGCTGACGAGTAGGATTTCGAACCGACGCAAGCAAGAACTGGTTCCCATGGCGACCCCCCTGGTCGAAGACGCAGGAAATCCGCTGTTTAAGGGCCCGTCGTTTCCTCTGACCCGGTTGAATCGTGCGGGCGGAGTCTGGGTCAATACGCTTTTCGGCGTACTCCCGAGCAGGAACGGTGCGCGCGCCGGGACCGCGACCGTGGCAAGGCGTCCCGGCGCTGCTTCAAAGCCGCGTCGACGAGATCAGGTCCCGCGCCCGCGCAACCGCGGCGGTCCGGGTTTCAACGGCGAGCTTCTCGAAGATGTGCTCGAGGTGCTTCTGAACGGTTCGGGGGCTGAGGCCGAGGATCGCCGCCGTCTCGTCGTTGGTCTTCCCGCGTGCGACCCAAGCGAGAACCTCCGCTTCCCGACGTCCGAGACCGATCGCCTGGTAGGCGCTCGGACGAAATGTCGTCTGCTGCTCTTCCATCAAGAGAAGATGCTCGCCGCGATCGCAATCAACGAGGAGTCGCACCACGAGGCGCTCGTCCCCACGCTCGACGACGAGAGGGTTGGGGTGCGGGCTGCCATTGCCGTCGATTGCAGCGAGTTGTGACCTCGTCCACGCCAGCAGGCTTGTGGGAAGCTCGCTCCCCGACGACTGGTCGAGGTACTTTCTCGTGAGGAGCCGCGCGCTCTCCGTACGTGTCCGTACGCGTCCCTTCGGATCCACGAGCATTACGCCGAGGCCGGACTCGTCCAAGGCGCGGCGGAGCATATGGACGTGTCGCTGCAGGCGCGCCAAGGCCTCGGCGTTTCGGTACGCGAGCGCCGCGTGCGGTTGGACCACAGCGAGAAGTCGCCTCTCCCGCTCCGAAAAATCGTGACGCTTCCGGTTGAGCGCCACGACGCGGAAGAAACCGGCTCGAGCCGGACTGGGAACGGCGATCTGATGCTCGGCACCGAGCGCTCGGTAGCACTCGGAGTAGAGGCCGGTGCGGCGAAACTGCCTCTGTGTGACTATGTCCGAGATCTTGAGGGGGGCGGTCCCGGGCGAGCGGGCGTAGATCGGGAATAGGGGGTGCTCGGGAAGGTAGTGTACGAAGCGAGGAGTGTCCTTCGGCGAAACGAGGTTCGGCTTTTGCGCCGTGATCCCGAGCCCGACGTTCCTCGCATCGATCTCGTGGAAGCCGCTGTATTCGGAGGGCACGACCCGATCGATGGCGTCGAGCAGCGCTCCCGGCATTTTCGCGAGATCGCGCTCCGCGTGGATCTCCCGAAAGAATTCCAGGAGAGCCCGCTGATCCCGGAGGGTGAAAGCCTCCATTGCTCGCACTCTATAGAGGTGAAAGTCGGCTGCGAACCGACGTAGATCGGATCACGCGGGACGCGAGCAAGTCAACCGGTTCGTCGTTGGTGGGAGGGGCGGGAAGGGCGCGTTTGCTCGGAGACGGCAGCCTCGGGTACACGCGGGGGGATGGCTCCGGCGCCGACGATTCACGGCCACTGCACGCCACGCTTCGCCGCGGTCCAGGACGCATTCGCGGCGAACTTCGCGGCCGGGCGCGAGGTCGGCGCCTCGTTCGCGGCCACGCTCGACGGCGAGTTCGTGGTCGACCTCTGGGCCGGTCACATGGATGGCGAACGCAGCCGCGCGTGGGACCGTGACACCATCGTCAACGTGTTCTCGACCACCAAGGCGATGACGGCGGTGTGCGCGCACGTGCTCGTCGATCGCGGCGCGCTCGACCTCGATGCGCCGGTGGCACGCTACTGGCCCGAGTTCGCGCAGGCGGGAAAGGAAAAGATCACGACCCGCCATCTCCTCAACCACACCGCCGGCCTGGCCGCGATCCGACAACGCCTTCCGACCGAGGCGTTCTACGATTGGCCGCGGATGGTCGAGGTGCTCGCCGCCGAGGCGCCGGAGTGGGAGCCGGGCAGCGCCAACGGCTATCACGCCGTCACCTACGGGCATCTCGTCGGCGAGGTCGTGCGGCGGATCAGCGGCCGGACGCTGGGCGCCTTCTTTCGCGACGAGGTCGCGGCGCCGCTCGGAGCGGACTTCCACATCGGCCTGCCGGCGGCGGAGCACCACCGTATCGCCGACGTGGTCGCGCCGACCAAGGAGGAGAACGCCGCCGCGGGCCCGTCAGCCGCCGTCGATCCCGCCTCGCTGTTCGGGCGCGTGATCGGCAATCCACCGTTGCGTGCCGAGTTCGCCAATCGAGCCGAATGGCGCCAAGCCGAGATCCCGGCCGTCAACGGCCACGGCAACGCGCGCTCCGTGGCGCGCGTGATGGCGGCGCTCGCCTGCGGCGGCACGCTCGATGGCGTACGTCTGCTCGGCGAGCGGACGCTGGCCGGCGCGATCGAGGAGCAACGCTACGCGAAGGATCTCGTGCTCGGGTTCACGATGCGCTGGGGACTCGGGTTCATGCTCACCAGCCAGCATCTGCCCCTCGGTCCGAATCCGCGCACGTTCGGCCACGGCGGCTGGGGTGGCTCGCTCGGCATCGCCGATTGCGACGCGCGCGTCAGCTGGGCGTACGTCATGAACAAGATGTCGCCCGGCACCACCGGCGATACGCGCGCGTTCGCGATGCTCGCGGCCCTGTACGGCGCGCTGTAGGGGCTGCCGCTTCATCGTCTCGTCGACTCGCGGCGTGCGAATCGCGGTTGACCCTTCGGGACCAACCCCTGTACAAACTTTGATACCGAGGCTCGGGTCGGAGCCTGCGGCGCGTGCGCTGAGATATGTCCGTCGTGCTACCTCCGAGCCCCGACCAGTCGTTCCACCGCATCGCTCGCGGCTCGCAATTGCTCGGCTTCATCGCCATCGACTCCGCGGTGGCCGGTCGCGCGCGCGGCGGCCTGCGCATCGCCGAGAACCTCTCGGAAGACGAGATCCGCGCCGCGTCACGCGCGATGACGCTCAAGTACGGCTTTCTCGGCCTCGCCCAGGGAGGCGCCAAGGCCGGGATCGTCGGAGACGGCGAAGCCCCTCGCGACGAGAAACGCCGCTTGCTGCTCGAGTTCGCGACCGCCGCCGCGCCGCTGCTCCGCGAGCGCAGGTACGTGCCCGACCCGGACCTCGGCACCTCCGCCGCCGACGTCCGCT
Source organism: uncultured delta proteobacterium (assembly GCA_963846105.1). Classification (GTDB taxonomy): domain Bacteria; phylum Desulfobacterota; class Binatia; order UTPRO1; family UTPRO1; genus CAWJUT01. The sequence continues at coordinate 25,411 of CAWJUT010000011.1, read as the reverse complement.
GGATGATGGAGTCGATCGGGGCGACGGTCGGGTCGCGCGACTGGCGGGCCAACCGATCCGGGGAGTACACCGCGCGCTCGGTGCTGGCGACGGCGATCGCGCTGCGCGAGCGACGTTCGGCCTCGCTCGCCGGCTGCCGCGTGGCGATCGAAGGCTTCGGCAAGGTGGGCTCCGCGCTCGCGCGCATGCTCGGCGAGCGCGACGCCCGCGTCGTCGCCATCTCGACCTCACGCGGGGCGCTGTATCGCCCCGAAGGTCTCGACATCGCCCGACTCGTGCGGCGCGCGGCCGAGGTCGGCAGCCGCTTCGTCGAGGATGAGCCCGGACGCATCGAGTGCGGAGATCTGCTCGAGCTGCCCGTGGACTTGCTGCTGCCGTGCGCGCGCTTGCACAGCATTCATGCCGGGAACGTGGGGCGCGTCTCGGCCGCTGCCGTGTGCGCCGGCGCCAACGATCCCGTGAGCCCGGAGGCCGAAAGCGCGCTGCTCCAACGCGGCATCGACTACCCTCCGGACTTCGTGAGCAACTGCGGCGGCGTCCTCGGCGGCACCCTCGAGTTTGCCGCCGTCGGTTTCGAGAAGATCGGCACGCTGATCGAGGAACGGCTGCGGCGCTGGGTATCCGACCTCATGCGGCGTGCCGAGCAAGAAGGCGTTCCAGCCCGCCGGCTCGCCGAGTCCGAGGCGCTGGCACGCCACGCGTCGGTGCGCGCCAGGGCGGAGCATCCGGACCTCGCGCAGCGGCTCGTGTCGATGGGCATCGAGTGTTACCGTCGGAGCTGGATTCCCGAGAAGGTGGTCGGGCTCCTCGCCCCACGCTTCGTCGCGCGAAGGTTCGGGTGATCACGCTCAGAAGTCGCGTCCCGCACTGGGACGACGTCGCCAAGGCCTGGGGCGTTCAGGACCGGGAGCGCTTGTGGCGCAGCTACAGCGACGAGCTGCACGCGCGACTGCTCGCCGAGTGGCTGCCGCCAGCGCCCGTGAAGCGGGTGCTCAAGACCGACGCCTTCGAGGAGGCGGTCGGCGCGCTCGGCCTGCATGCGAAGCTGGCGTCGGTCGCGCAGACCGTGGTCAGCGTCGACCTCTCGGCGATCATGCTGAGTCACGCCCGCAAGCGGCACCCGAGCTTGCACCCGGTGAGCGGCAGCGTCGGCAGTCTTCCCATCCGCGACCAGGCGTTCGACGTGGTCGTCTCGACGTCGACGCTCGACCACCTGGACTCGCTCGACGACGTCGCCGCGAGCCTTCGCGAGCTGCATCGCGTGTTGCGACCGGGCGGTCGCCTCATCCTGACGCTCGACAACCGCACCAATCCCGTGATCGCTCTGCGCAGCGTCCTGCCGCATGGGTGGTTGCGGCGTTTGCGGCTCGTCCCGTACGAAACCGGAGCCAACTGCGGCGCGCGACGTCTGGCGCAGCTCGCCATCGACGCGGGCTTCGAGCCGATGGCGGTCGGCAGCTTGATGCACAGCCCGCGTCTGCCGTGCATCTGGCTCGGGCGCGTCCTCGAACGGCTCGGCTCGGCGCGCATCGAGCGCACGCTGGTGCGCTCGATGCTGGCGCTCGAACACCTCGAGCGCTGGCCGACGCGCGCCCTCACCGGCTATTTCGTCAAGCTGATCGCCGTGCGGCCCGGGTGATCCTCCACCGTTACGATCTCGGGAGTTCGCTCGACGACCTCGTCCGCGAGACGCGTCGTGTGGTTGCCGGCTGGGACTGGAGACGGGGAGCGTTCGGACACGCGCTGTCTCTACCGACCTACCACGAGCTGCATCCTCACAACCGGTACGCCTACTACAACTTCCCGTGCACGGGGCTGCTCGCGAGTTGTCCGGCGCTCCGCGACCTCTTCGAGAGCTTTCGTTGCGAGAAGGTGTCGTTCCGGTTGTTGCGCCGGCAGCCGGCTTCCTCGTACGCGTGGCACAACGACGGCTGGAAGGGACCCGGCGTCGTCCGTTTCCAGATTCCGATCCTTTCCGAGCCGGCGGCGTTCCTGCTCACGACCGACTATGCGAGCGCGGACGAGGTGGTCGGACCGCGCCATCTGACCGCGGATTCCTTCGCCGATTTCGCACAAGGCCAACGCCGGCCACTTTCTCAAGCACCACATGGAGCCCGGAGTGTTGTACTACTTCGACACCACGCGCGTGCACACGCTGGTGAATCCCGGTCCGGGCGAGCGCATCACGCTCTCCTTCGACCTGATCGCCAACGACTGGCTGCGGGCGCGATTTCCCGACATCCGCGAGGAGATCGGTGACGGACCGATCGAGCCGCTGCCGCGTCCCGGTGGGATGCAGAGCGGCCTCGGGTTCGTGCGTTCGCGCTTCTACCCGCTCCGCAACCGTTTGCGACGCTGGCTCGGGCGCGACGAGATGGAGAACTGAGCGCTATGGCGGGGCGTCGCGCGGAGTTTGCCCGGGTCGTGCGCGACTCCGGCGTCCTCTGGGCCTGCACGCTCGCCCTCGATCGCATCGCTCCGGTCGGTGCGCTGCGCCTCTGGCGACCGCGCCTCGTGCCCGCGGCAGCGCTGGCCGAGCAGGTCGGGATGATCCTCGGGTCGTGGGGCATCGCCGAGGAGCAGAGCGCCGTCATCGTCGAGCGGATGCTGTACGCGGACTTGCGCGGCATCGACTCGCACGGCTGCTGCATGCTGCCGTTCTACCAACGGCTCCGCGACGAGGGCCGACTGAACCCGACGCCCCGCATCGAGGTCGTCCACGAGAGTGCGACGACGGCGCTGGTCGACGGTGGCGGCGGGCTCGGCCACGTTCCGGCGACGGTCGGCATGCAGCACGCGATCGAGAAGTGCCGTGCCACCGGGGTCGGGGTGGTGGCGGTGCGCAACTCGGGACACTTCGGCGCCGCCGGCGCCTACGCGGCGATGGCCGCGGAGCAGGGGCTGATCGGCATGGCGATGACCAGCACGCCGACGCCGGCGGTGGTGCCGACCCTCGGCCGCGAGGCGTTGCTCGGCACCAACCCCATCGCGCTCGCCGCGCCGGCGTCGCGCAATCCGCCCTTCCTGCTCGACATGGCGACCAGCGCCGCGAGCCTCGGCAAGATGGTCGAGCAGTGGCGGAGCGGCCGCCCCATACCGAGCGGCTGGGCGCTCGACGCGCGCGGGCGGCCCACGACCAACGGCCGCGCGGCGGCTGAAGGTCGGCGGCTCGCTCCACTCGGAGGCGACCTCGAGCACGGCGGCCACAAGGGCTACGGCCTCGCCGTCGCCGTCGAGATCCTCTCCGCCATTCTCCCGGGCGTCGCGTTGCGCGTGCCCGGCGAAGGCGCCCGCGCTCGCGTCGGCCACTTCCTGCTGGCGATCGATCCAGGGCGATTCCGGACCGACGGCGGTTTCGGCGCCGATCTCGATCGGCTGATCGACGAGTTGCACGCCACGCCACCCATCGAAGCAGCGACGCCGGTACTGGTCGCCGGCGACCCCGAGCGGCGCATCCTGGCCGAGCGCACCACCACCGGGATCCCGCTCGCGAAGAGCGTGTTCGAGGACATCCGAGGGGTGGCGCGTGCCTGCGGCGTCCGCTTCGTCCTCGACACCCGCCGCTCATGAAGCGTTGGTGGGGCAACCTGGTCGTGCTCGCGCATCTGCGCGGGCAGAAGCGCGCGCCATTTCTTCCGCGGCCTCGACTCGAAGCGCTGCGCGACACGCGCGTACGGCGCATCGTCGCGCACGCGGCCGGCTCGGTGCCGTACTACCGTGAGCTCTTCGCGCGCGAAGGGATCGACCCGCGCGCGATCCGCGGCGCGTCCGATCTCGAGAGGCTGCCGCTCCTCGATCCCGAGATCGTCCGCCGCGAGCCCACGCGTTTTCTTTCGACCTCCGCGCGCGCCAAAGGCGCGCTTGGGTTTCTCACCAGCGGACGGTCGGGACGACCGCTCGAGGTCCATCACGATCGGCGGTCGCTGCTGGCGAACATCGCGTTCGGAGAGCGTGAGCGCGCCCCGGTGATCGCGCTCTGCGGTGGAGCGTTCCGTCCTCGCGAGCTGCGCATCGCGTACGAGACCTCGAACTTCCAGAAGGTGCTCGACTTCTACGCCGGGAGCACGCGGTTGCCGGCGCCGCGACGGACTTCGATCTCCATGGTGGCTCCTTTCGACGACGTCGTGGCCGCGATCAACGACGTCCGCCCCGATGTGCTGACCGCCTACGGTGGCTTCGTCGACATGTTCATCCGCACCCTGGCGGCGCGCGGCGTCGCCATTCATCGGCCGAAGGTGGTCATGATCATGGGCGAGGCGCTGCCGGCGGACGGCCGCGCCTGGATCGAGCAGGAGCTCGGGGCGCGCGTGCTCTCCCGCTACTGCGCGACCGAGGCGTTCAAGATCGGCTACTTCTGCGAGCACGGCACGGGGTTTCATGTGCACGAAGACCTGTGTCACGTGTGGCTGCGGACAGCGGACGGCGGGCGCGCAGCGCCCGGAGAGGCGGGCGAGGTGGTGATCAGCAACCTCGTCAACCACGCCACCGTGCTCCTCAACTACCCGATGGGCGACGTCGCCGCGCTCACCGGCCGTCCGTGTCCGTGCGGGCGCACCCAGCGTCTGCTCACCGAGGTGCAGGGCCGGGTCGAGGACGTGCTGCATCTGCGCAGCGGGGAAGAGCTCCACCCGCGCGCCGTGTGGTCGGTATTGAAGGACGACCGGTCGATCCTGCAGTATCAATTGATCCAGCACGACCTCGGGCGCTTCGAGCTCAAGCTGGCGACGGTGGACGCGGGCGCGTTCCCCCAGGCGCGCAGCCGTGCGATCGAGGGGCTGCGCCGGCTGCTCGGCGCCGACGCCGAGATCGAGGCGTCGCTGCACGAGGACCTCGGCCGGAGCGAGCGGGAGCGGACCGGGAAGTTCCGCGCCGTCGAGTCGCGCGTCGACCCGCAGACGCGCGCCGCCAGCTCCTTGCGCCGCGACGCGCGCTCGCGAACGTCTAACCGCCCCTGACCGCGCCGAACGCACCGCGCGCCGCGAGCGCGGTCTGCGCGACGAACGGCATCGGATCGGAAAGCGACCAGTCGGCGAAGCGTACCGGACGTCGATAGGGCGCTACCAGCTCGCGGAAGCCGTAGCGCTCGACGCGGCGATAGCGGACGGCGCACATCAGATCGGCCTGGAGATGGATCCAGGCGCCGGTCCAACCGGTCGGCTGGGCGTATGGGCGCTCGCCGCGCACGAAGTCGGCCCAGGCCATCGCCACCAGGTCGAGCCCGGTCGGGGGAAGCAGGCTGTTGAACAGCACGGCGCGGCCGTTGACCTCGATGAAGAGAAAGCGGCCGGTGCGCGGGTCGCGCTTGTATTCGGCGAAGGCCATCCCGCGGAAGCCGGCGCGGCGCAGCAGCTCGACGGTCGCTTCGCGGAGCCGCGGCTCTTCCGGTGCGATCTCCGCCACGCGTGCCCCGCCGACGAACGGCGGGTTCTGCCGCAGCTTCCGCACCGTGATGCCCGGAGACGGCTCGCCCGTGGCGTCGATGTAGACGCAGTACACGTAGATGTTGCTGTCGGGCCCGGGAATGAAGTCGACCACCAGGCCGGGCTCTCCGGCTCGTTCGAGCTTGGCGATCGAGGCGCCGAGCTCGTGCGCGTCGCGCGCCAGGAAGAGCTTGGTTCCGAAGAGCGAGATCAGCTTGTCATGCTGGATCGGCTTGACCAGGACCGGATAGACGAGGTCGCTTCGCGACGCCGTCTCGCGGGTCGCGGCGCCGTAGCAGACCGGCAGCTCGATCCCCGCGTCCACCGCCAGCGCGTGCATCCGGTCCTTCTCGACGATCTTCCGTACCAGCTCCCAGGGTTGAACCGGCAGGCGATACGAGCGCGAAAGCCGCTCGTGGTGCTCGGCGAGCGCGGTCAACGCGTCGTCGTTGGTCGGGAACACGCCCCATCCGTTCCACCGCCCGGCGTTCGCCTCGAGCAGCTCGACCAGCGCCTCCCGTCGCTCGTGGAGTTGCGGCAGCGCGTGACGCTCGGACACGAAGCGCGAGTGCTGGGCGATGTCGAAGCGTCGCGTCGAGATCGAGGCGATCGGGATTCCGAGCGCGCCGAGGGCGCGGATGACGCCGAGGCCGTTGGCGTGCGCACCGACGACGACCGCGCCCGGGCTCATGGGTAGCGTAAGGGCAGGGCGCTCAGACCTTGGCGGTCCTGCCGGCAGCGACGGAATACTTGGGATACCACGTGGAGTCTGCCGCGAGGCCGGTGCGAGCGATCACGGCGTCGATCAGATAGGGCCGTCCGTCACGCGTGCTCGCGATCCCTCGTTGAATGGCGGGCTTGACCTGATCCGCTGTCGTGACGACCTCTCCCTTGACGCCGAATCCGGCCGCCACCTTCGCGAAATCCACGTCGGGATCTCCGAGATAGCTGGTCATTTCCTTGCCGGCCTGCGCCTGCTTCACGCCGTCCCTCATGATCCGGTTGCGCGGTCCGTTGTAGCTGCGATTGTTGAAGACGACGACGAGCACCGGCACCTCGTAGCGAGCCATGGTCCAGAGCGTTTCCGCTTGCCCGAACAAGAAACCGCCGTCCCCCTGCAAGGCAACCACCTGGCGATCGGGCAGGGCGAGCTTCACGCCGATGGCGGCGCCGACGCCCCAGCCGAGCGCACCGCCGGTCGTCCTCCCGATCCTGGTCTTCTCTCCGGGCGCGAAGGTGAACTGGCCGAGCGCCGGCACGCGCCCGTCGTCCCAGCGATTGTTTGCGAGCTCGGGCACGATGATCGCGTTCTTCTCCAGGAGCTGATCGAGCTCGCCGGCGACGCGTTCCCAGGTGAGCGGGCTGCCGTTCCAGCGTGCTTGCACCGCCTGCGCCATGTCGAGGCGAATGGCATCCGTACGCGCCTTGATCCCGGTCAGGCGCGCGGTCGCGGATCTCGTCGAGTCTGGCCCGCGTCGCCAGGCTTTCGAGCGCCGTCAGCAGATCAGTGGCGGTCTCCTTCACGTCGGCGACGATACCGACCTCGGTGGGAACCAGGCGGCCGATGAGATCGGCGTGAATGCTGGCGTGGATGGCGCGGGCGTCGGGCGCAACGGCGGCAGGCTCGAAGGGCATCTTGGCGCCGAGATTGAGCACCAGATCGAACTCCGGAGGCAGCGGCGGCATCATGTAGTCGCCGAGGAACAGCGGATGGTTGGTGGGAAAGTCGGCGAACAGACACTCGGCCTGCATCGCCGGAAGGGACAGACGTTCGGCGAGCGCGATCACCGCCGCGTGTCCCTGGCTGCGGGTGATCTCCGGCCCGACGAGCAGGAGAGGGTTCTTCGCCTCGAGGAGCAACCGTGCCGCCCGCTCGACGAGTTGCGGGTCGGGCGCCACCTTGGGCGTGACGATGAACTTGTCGCCGGGAATCACCGCCGCGCGCGCGGCGGTCGTCGCAAGCACGTCTCTGGGGAACGCCAGGGCGACCGGTCCCTCGGGCGGGGTGGACGCGATCGTGAAGGCGCGGCGCGTGATCTCCGGGATGCGCTCGACGTTACCCACGCTCCAACGCCAACGGGTGAAGCTGGATGACGGGCTCAAGAAGTCGTCCCATTCCTCGAACGCATCCCGGCCGCCGTGCAGGAAGGTCGGCTCTCGCTCGGAGCCGACGACCATCGGCGTCCGATCCTTCCAGGCGTTGAACATGTTGGTGAGCGTGCTCGGGAACCCGGCGCTGTCGCCGAGCGTGAAGGCGATCTTGCCCGAGGCCAACGTATAGCCCTGCGCGATCGCGATCATTTGCCCCTCGTGCAAGACCTGGATGACCTGGACATCCGGACGATCCACGAGCGCGTCGAAGATCGCGCAGGTGCCCGAGCTGTTGCAGTTGAAGACGAAGCGGACGCCGGCGGCGCGCAATTGCTCGACCAGCAGCGCCCCGCCGGAGCCTTCGACCGTGGTGACGGAGCCGGGACCGCTCTCGACCACCGCGGCTTCCGCCTCGAGCAGCGGCGTCAGTGAATCGAGGATCGACGCCGCCGCGGCCAGGCTGAACCCGGAGGTCGCCATCGCGGCGATGAACTCCCGTCGGGAGAGGCGCTTGTTCAGGTAGTCATGAACGAGCGCTTGCATCCGCGCCGCCTCCACATGCGCCTGGTTGCGGAAGAAGTGTTCCCGTATGCTCGATCGGCCATGAAGAGTCCGCGCAGAGATCGCATGCGGATACGCGACTGTCCAGGGCGACCCTCCAGCAGATGAGTCCCGCGCGCGCGATCCCGCGGCGCTGGAAAGACTTCACGCTGCCGACCGCCGCCGCGATCGCCTTCGTCGTGGCGCTCACCGGTCACGACGCCGCGATGCGCCTCTCGATGTCGCGGCTCGGCGTCGCTCTGGCGCTGCTGGCAGGCGCGTGGAGTGGTTGGCGGCATCGGCGCGCTCTCGCAGCGCGGCTGTCGGGCTTCCTCCTCCATGCGGATGAGGGCATCAACCTCGCACTGACGCGCGTCGTCGTCTTCTCGGTCATCGCGACGCGCTTCTCCATCGAGCAGGTCGTCGGCTTCGCACAGCTCCCGCCCGAGATCGTCCGGATGCCGATCGGCATGGGCTGGGCCGCTTCCTTGGTTCCCACCAGCCCCGAGGCGGTCACGGCGCTCGGCACCGTCGTCCGTCTCTCCGCGGCCGCCGCCGCGCTCGGATTGGCAACCCGGCTCACCACCTGGGTCGCGGCGGTGTCGTCGTGTTTCTTCTTCGTCATCCCCCACATGTTCGGTCACGTGGGTCACGATCGTCACCACATCGTCTGGTTCGCGCTTCTGCTGGCGGCAAGTCCGTGCGGTGATCGACTCGGGATCGATGCCTGGGTGCGGGCTCGCTGGCAGCGGCGCAGGGGACGGCAGACGCCGCCACCCGACCCGGCGATCCGTTACGGCTTCCCGCGCCGCTGCATGCTGCTCACGATGGGGATCGCCTACTTCTTCGCCGGATTCTGGAAGCTCGCGTTCGCCGGCGTCGACTGGTTGCGCAGCGACAACCTGATCAACCTGGCCGGCAAGCTCGCATGGGCCGGCCTCACCGACCACGGAACCGCCTTCGCCGAGCATCCGCTGGTCGTGAGCGCGGGGGCCGTTGGGCACGGTGGGGTTCGAGATCGGGTTCCTGTTCGCGCTGTTCTCCACGGTCGGCCGGAGGGTCGCCTTCGCGGCCGCGTTCGCGTTCCACCTCGCCACCTACGTGCTCCTGGGAATCTCCTTCGGCTCACTGCTGTACTGCTATCTCGGCCTGCTCGATTTCGCCGGTTGGCTGCGACGTTTCGGCCTGTCGGCGCCCCGCCAGCCGCCTGGTCCGGAAGCTTCGCGCCCGGCGCTTCCCTCCCGGCTCGCCTACGCCACCGCGATCGTCGTGCTCGGCGGGAACCTCCTCTTTGGAACCTTGCGGATCGGCAACGGCTGGCCGTTCGCCTGCTATCCGCGCTTCGACGTGCTCCACACGCCGCTCTACACGAGCTACGTCGTGGAAGGGGACACGCGCTCCGGCGAGCGCGTACGCCTGCACGACGGCGAGCTCGGGGGCCCCCTCGGACGGCACTTCTACAATATCTTCCGGGCCACCCAGGCTCGTGTCGGGGGTCTGGAGGAGATTGCCGGTCGCGAGCCGCGCTGGCGCGCGCTGTGCTCCTTCGTGTGGCGACACGATCCTCGCCTGCGTGACGCCGACGACGTCCGCTTCGTGCTCGAGGACATCGACGTCTCCGCCAATGGCGGGCGCGGGCAGGTGATCGGCCGGCGAGCCATGTTCGCCTGCGCTCCGCCGTGACACTAGGTATATACCCGAATGTACCGAAAATGATTGCGGGACTATGATCCCCGCGGTGTCGCTCCCGCGCACGAATCGTCGGGCGGTGTCCTGCCGCCGGCAGTCGAACGGCTCCGCGCCTTGCCGCGGTGGCTGACGGTCATCGCGCTCGCGTGCGTGTACGTCGGCGCGGCGCGTCTGGGGTTGTCGATGGCGTTCGCTGCCGATCAGGTGACGGCGGTCTGGCCACCCACGGGGATCGCGCTCGCCGCCGTCCTGTTGCTCGGTCCACGCATCGCGCCGGCGATCTTCATCGGGGCGCTGGTCGCGAATCTTCTGACTGGTGCGCCGGCAGCGGTGGCGGCAGGGATCGCCACGGGCAATACCCTGGAAGCGCTTCTCGGCGGATGGGTTGCGCAGCGCGCCGGACTCGACATCGCGCTCGCGCGGCTGCGCGACGTGCTCGCGCTCGTCGTCGGTGGCGCGCTGCTGGGCACGATCGTGAGCGCGACGATCGGCGTGACCATGCTCTGCCTCGGGGGTGTCGTGCCTTGGGCCCAGTTCGGCGAGCTGTGGTCGGTCTGGTGGGTGGGTGATGCCGTCGGAGCCCTGGTCGTCGCGCCCTTGATCCTGGTGTGGGTGGGCATGACGCCGCGGCGCTGGCCGCTCCGGCGCGTCTTCGAGGCGGTCGCGCTCCTCGCTGGCGTGGTGGTGGTGAGCCTCGCCGTCTTCGTCGGGACGTTCGACTTCTGGCCGGGGAGCTACCCGCTGCACTACACGGTCTTCCCCTTCGTGATCGCGGCGGCGATGCGCTTCGGGCAGCGCGGCGCGACCACGGTCACGTTCGTCGCCTCGACCCTCGTCATCTGGAGCACGGTGAACGGCTTCGGGCCTTTCGCGGTCGGCACCCTCGACGAGCGTCTGGTCATGGTGCAGCTCTTCATGGCCATCGTCGGCGTGACGGGTCTCCTGCTCGCCGCGGCGATCTGCGAACGAGACGCCGCCGAGCGCCGGCGCGCGCAAGACTACGCCGAGGTCGCTTCCAGCGAGCAACGCTTGCGGCTCGCGCTCGAAGCCGGGCAGATGGGCGTCTGGTCCTGGAACATCGAGACCGGCGAGGTGGTCTGGTCGGAGAATCTCGAGACCATCCACGGCCTCGAGCCCGGTGGGTTCGCGGGCACGTTCGAGGCCTTCCAGGCGCTCCTGCATCCCGACGACCGCGCGCGCGTCACCGAGGCGATCGCACGGGCCGTCGAGCTCCGTTCCGGGTACGACGCCGAGTTCCGTGTCGTGCCGCCTGGCGGGGGCGTGCGCTGGATTGCGGGACGCGGCCAGGTGTTCTGCGACGATCGCGGCCGCGCCAAGCTCATGTTGGGCGTCGGCGCGGACGTCAGCCCGCGCAAGCACCTCGAGGACGAGTTGCGGATGCGGGCGAGCGAGCTCGCCGACGCCGATCGGCGCAAGGACGAGTTCCTGGCGATGTTGGCGCACGAGCTGCGCAATCCGCTCGCGCCGCTCGCCAACGCGCTGCACCTCCTCGCGCACGACGCCGGTGATCGCGGTCGCGTGACCGAGATGGCGGAGCGCCAGGTCCGGCACCTCGTGCGCCTCGTCGACGACCTCCTCGACGTCTCGCGCATCACGCAAGGGAAGATCGCGCTCAGGAAGGAGCCGGTGCAGCTCGCCGACATCGTGAACCGCGCCCTCGAGACGATGCGCGAGGCGCTCGATTCACGCGGCCACAACGTCACCGTCTCATTGCCGGCAGGGCCGGTGCTTCTCGACGCCGACGGCGCCCGCATCGCGCAGGTGATCGCGAATCTCTTGAGCAATGCCGCCAAGTTCACCGCGCCCGGGGGGTCGATCTGGCTCACCGCCGAGACCCTGGAAACCGAGGTGCTGATTCGTGTGCGCGATACCGGCGTCGGGTTGGCCCCCGAGCTCGTGTCACGCGTCTTCGACATGTTCGTGCAAGGCGATGCCTCGCTCGACCGTACCCGCGGCGGCCTCGGCATCGGTCTCACGGTCGTTCGCCGGCTGGTCGAGATGCACGGCGGTCGCGTCGAGGCGCGGAGCGCCGGCGTCGGACAAGGCAGCGAGTTCCTCGTCTATCTGCCGACGGTCGGCGGCACGCTTGCCGAGGAGCGTGACGACCGTCACGTGCGCGGGACGCCGCCGCGGCGAGCGTCCGGTCTTCGCGTGTTGATCGTCGAGGACAATGCCGACGCCGCCGAGAGTCTGGCCCTGGTGCTCGGGACGCTGGGGTCACGACGTCGAGATCGCGTTCGACGCGCTCGCCGGGCTCGCGGCAGCCGAGCGTGTGACGCCCGACGTGATCATCTCCGACGTCGGTCTTCCCGGGATGCACGGCTACGACTTCGCACGCCGCCTCCGCGAGCATCCGACCTTCGGGCAGGCGGTGTTGATCGCGCTCTCCGGATATGCCCGCGACGACGACAAACGCCAGGCGCTCGAGGCGGGATTCGATCATCACTTCGTGAAGCCGCCCGATCTCGATGCCCTCGCCGACCTTCTCGGTCGCGTCGCGATGACGGCGTCCGAAGGGCGTCCGCGTACGTTGCACTGAGCGCGGCGCGCGGCGCGTCGCTGATCAACGGAGGTAGCCGAGCGCGCGCAGCTTCTCGATCTCGTCGCGGCGCCGCGCGTCCTCGAGGGCGGGCGGCAACGGTGCCGGCGCCGACTCGTCTCCCACCCACAGCGACTCGTAGGAGGGAATCGTGCGCGGCGGGCGGCGGCGGACGAGCTCGGCATCGAGGGCTTCGGTGAGCACCTTGCCCGCGGCGTCCTCGGGTACGGGAAGGCCGAGCAGATAGAGGACCGTCGGGAAGACGTCGAATACGTGGGCGTGCTCGAGACGAACGCCCTGGCGCACCGGCCCGCCCGCCATCAAGAGGATTCCGGGCGGACCGTGCCGGTGCTGCGTCTGCATGCGGTGGGTGATGGTCGGCGCGTGGCCGTGATCGGAAAACACGATCAGCACCGTCTCTGGGCCGACGGCGGCGCGCAAGCGTCCGAGGAACGCGTCGATGTCGCGATAGACCCGCGGAATCGCGTCACCGCGCGCTTGCAGGCCGTCAGCCGTGACGCGGAGGTAACGCTCGGGCTCGAGCCACTTCCAGTTTCTGTGTTGCACCGAGTCGGGCTGGTGCGTGTACAGGCTCAGCAAGCGCGGACGAGGTCTCGTCCGAAGGAGATGCAGCAGTGTCGCCGACTGCCAGTAGAGATCGCGCGCGCCGAGCAGCGGCCGGACTTCTCCATAGAGCGACGGCGGCTGCACGAAGCGCTCGATTCCGGTCGGCTCGCCGTGTGCGACGACGTCGTCGAGGCCGTAGGCGAGGAGGAAGCTCTCGGGATGGCGCGGCGCGAGCGCCGGAAAGGAGTAGAAGTAGCCGTCGACGACGCCGCTCGACAGACCGGCGCGGTCGACGATGTCCCAGATGGGGTGCACGGCGAGCGAGAAGCGGTCGACGGGTCGAAGCGTCGCCAGGCCGACGCGTTGCAGACGCACCGCCAGCTCCTTGAAGAACGTGCGGTGCACGGGAAAGAGCGCATGACCCATGCCGGCGAGCTGGATGGTGTAGAAGTCGAGTACGTGATGGCGCGCGGGCTCGTGCCCGGTGTACGCCGACGCCCAGATCACGGCGGAGTTGGCGTCGCGGATGGTCGCGAGCGCGGCGCTGCTGCCGTCGTGCGTCAGCGCCGCGAAGCTCGCCAACGCGCCGCGCGCAGACACGAGGTCGATCGCTCTCCAGTCGGCGCCGTCGAGTCCGACCAGCACGACGTCGAACGCAGGGCCTTCCTGGTGTGGCGGCGCAGGCGCAGCGGCACCCGAAGCGCCGCCGGGGCGGTCGTTCGTCCGGTGCCATGGCGAACGCGAGCGGCAAGATGATGTGCGCCGACACGGCGAGCGCGAAGGCGCCGGAGAGCGCGCGTTTCATGGCGCCAGCGCGCGCGAGGCGGGCGGCGAGGGCGCTCGCCAACGCCACGGCGAGCGCGACGACGCCGACGATCACGACCGCCGCGAGCACGAGAAAGAGGAGCATTCCGCGAACGCCCGACGGTTGGACGAAGGGAACCTGGTCGTAGGTGAGCCCATGCTCGTAGAAGAGCACCCAGAAGAACGCGTGGAAGACGAAGAGGCCGATCGCGAGTCCGGGCGGCCGGCCGAGCGGTAGTTTGAAGGCGACGCAGGGCAGGGAGCAGAGAACGAAGACGACGGCGCTGGCGGCGCCATAGACGGCGCTCAGGATGGCGAACAGCACGAGCGCGTCGCTGACGCTCGCCAGTCGATTGTGCGCGATGTGGAGGAGCGAGATCGGCGCCGCCAGCACGAGCACGCCGTGAACGAGGCCGACGAGTGCGCTCGCGGCGAGCGCGCGCAGCGCCGGCACGCGCTCGTCCGCCGCGAGATCGACAGCGGTTGCGCCGGGTCGCGCGTCACGCGGCGGGGTCGGGTGGGAACTCGTCTCGCGAACCACGGCGCCCCGGGAGTCCCACACTCTGCCGGTGATGGCAATCGCGAGGATCGTACTCTCAGGGCATGACGGTGAAGCCGTCGATGATCGGCCGCTGGGTCTCGAAGTGCGGCCCGAGCGTCGCCGCGACGCTCGCATGCGTCCAGGCGTCCGCGCTCTCGAAGGTGGGCGCGAGGCGCGGCGCGCCGACCAGCGTGATCTGCTTGCCGTAGACGATGAGCACGTAGCCGGAGACGCGCGCCGCCTGCGGCGACGCGAGATAGCTGACCAGCGGCGCGACGTTCTCGGGCGCGTAGAGGTCGAACCCTTCCTCGGGCTTCGCGAACATCGCCGCGAGCGTACCCGAGTCGTTCATGCGCGTGCGCGCGCGCGGCATGATGGCGTTGGCGGTGACGCCGTACTTCTCGAGCACCTGCGCCGTCGACATGGTCAGGGCGACGATGCCGGCCTTGGCCGCGGCGTAGTTGGGCTGGCCCGGCGACGCGAAGATGAACGCCTCCGAGGAGGTATTGATGATGCGCCCGTAGACCGGGGCGCCCTTCGACTTGGATTGATTGCGCCAGTGCTCGCTCGCGAAACGCATCGGGCAGAAGTGACCCTTCAGATGCACGCGCACGACCGAGTCGAACTCGTCCTCGCTCATGTTGAAGATCATCTTGTCGCGGACGAAGCCGGCGTTGTTGACGAGGATGTGCAGATCGCCGAAGTGCTCGACCGCCGTGCCGATGAGCGCGCGCGCGTCGTTCCACACCGCGACGTCGCCGAAGTGCGGGATCGCCTCGCCGCCGAGCGCTTTGATCTCGTCCACGACCGCGCGCGCCGGCGACTCGTCCCGTCCCGAGCCGTCGGCGGTGGCGCCGAGATCGTTGACGACGACGCGCGCGCCCTGGCGTGCGAGCGCCAGGGCCTCGACGCGACCCAGGCCGCGCGCCGCGCCGGTGACGACGGCGACCTTGCCGGTGAGCGTCCGCCCGTCCATCAGAGTCGCTCGATGATGGTGCCGGTGCCGAGCGACGACCCGCAGCACATGCTGATGAAGGCGGTGGTCTTGTCGCGGCGCTCGAGCTCGTGGAGGGCGGTGACGATCAGGCGCGAGCCGGTTGCGCCGACGGGGTGGCCGAGCGCGATCGCGCCGCCGTTGACGTTCAGCTTGTCGATGTCGGGCTCGAAGACGCGCACCCACGAGAGCACGACGGCGGCGAACGCCTCGTTGATCTCGTAGAGGTCGATGTCCTTGAGCGACATCCCGGACTTCTTGAGGATGCGATTGGTGGCGTCGATCGGACCGTCGAGAAGATAGTAGGGATCGGTGCCCACCACGACGTCGTAGAGGATGCGGGCGCGCGGCTTGAGACCGAGCTCCTTCGCTTTGTCGCGCGACATCCACAGGACGGCTGCCGCGCCGTCCGAGATCTGCGAGGAGCTGCCGGCCGTGTGCACGCCGCCCTCGACGATCGGGGGCAGGGCGGCGAGACCTTCGGGCGTGCTCTCGCGGATGCCCTGATCGGCGACGATCACCCGGGTCGTGCCCGTCGGCTTGCCGTCGTCACCGAGCACGGGCGCGTCGATCGGCAGGATCTCACGCTTGAAGCGGCCCTCGTCGCGGGCGCGGATGGCGTTCTGCTGCGAGCGCAGCGCGAGCGCGTCGCAGTCCGCGCGGGTCACGCCGCGCTTCTTGGCGATGCGCTCGGCCGACTGGAACTGGTCGAGCGTCGAGTCCCAGGGCCAGTCGGCGGTCTGGAAGAATCCCGGGCCGTTCAGCACGTTGGCTCCGAGGCCGACGTGGCTCATCACCTCGACGCCGCAGCCGATGCCGACGTCGATGGTGCCGGCTTTGACGAGCGCCGACACCAGATGGTTCGCCTGCTGGCCGGAGCCGCACTGCGCGTCGACGGTGGTCCCGGCGACGCTGTATTCCTTGCCGAGTGTGAGCCAGGCGTTGCGGGTCACGTTGTTCGATTGCTCGCCCGCCTGGGTGACGCAGCCGCCGATGATCTGCTCGACGGCCGCCGGATCGACGCCGGCCTTTTCCACCACCGCTTGCTGCATCTTCGCGAGCAGGTGCGCCGGGTGGAACGCGCTGAGGCCGCCCTTGCTGCCGTGCTTTCCCTTGCCGATCGGCGTTCTCAGCGCCTCGACGATGACTGCCTCTCGCATGTGTTCTCCTTGGACGCGACGGTGTTGGCGCTTCGGGCCGCGTGCCTGCGGGCGGCCCAGCGGCCGGCATCAAAAATGAAACACGTTCTAAGAACGCGCACTATGCAGGAATTGCACGCGGCTTGCAACGCACTTCCCCGCACACGCAGAGGATTGCGTTCGCGTCGGGGCCGGCAGCCGCGATGCTCAGGGACAGAACACGGGCCGGATGCATCGAAAGGAGCCGAGCGGAGCGCCGCAGTCCAGATCGGTGGCGCAGGGCGATCCGCAGTCGAGGCTCTCGACCTCGCGGCACGCGCCGGCGAACTGGCAGGTGGGTGAGCACTGCGTACCGCAGAGATCGAACTCGCAGTCCTCGTTCCCCTCGACCGCCAGATCACCGCAGCGTCCACACACGTTGGGCCCGGTGAGGATGCAATCGGCATTGGACGTGCAACTCGCACGCGAGCCGCAGAGGCGCACCTGGGAAGGGCTGTCGGAACTGTTGCACGTCGGCGCATTGATGGCGAGACATCGTGCGCCCGCCGGGCAGCCGCTCTTGTCGCCAAGAAAACGGCACGCGTTGGACTCGTGCGTCGTCATCGTGCCGCCGCCCTGCACGGTGCACGTGGCCGTCGTCGGCGCGCCGTCAAACGGTGCGTACACGCACTCGCCGAAACTCACACAGGTACCCTGAACCGTCGCTGCCGGACAATCGGCGTCGCCGGTGCAGGCCTGGCCGGTCAGTGTGCAACGAGCCACCGGTACCGTCGACGAGGGCGGAACGGGAAGATCGTCCGGGTCGCGGTGCGGGCACGCGGCGCCGAACTGGTCACGCGCGCGCGCGACCGAGCGTGCATACCGTGCCTCGCACGTCGCGTAGTCCGGTGTCGTGCGCTTCACCACCGCCGCGGCCCCGGCATTGAACCCGCAGGCGGTCCGCTCCCCGGCAGCCTTGTAGAGAGCTGCCTGACACTTCTGCGCTGGGGTAACGGCGGTGAGACCCGTGCTCGGCAACACGATTCCCATCAGCAGGACGACGATCGCGAAAGGGCGCATGGGGACTCCTCGGGGTTCGGATGGCTGATCGTCTCACGGCGCCCGAGTGGCAGGCAAGCGCCGGCGCCGTCACGCTGGAAGGAGCGACTGACCGGTTCCCCCGGCCGTCACGGGCATCTCCATGCGGCGGACTCGACCGCTTCGGAGCGCGCGGTGAACCAGAAGGTGCTGCCCACGCCGAGATCGTAGCCGAGCGGTGCCGCCGGGCGATCGGCGGGCTCGCGGGGGTACGATCCTCGCGCATCTCGGCCTCGGAGAACCTCCCGGGCCACACGGCGGGACAGCCGCCGCGACACGCGGCGTCCCTGACCACCATCGTGCCGGACAGGAGGCGGGTCCTCGCCGCTCATAGCCGATGGATAGGGTACTCGCTATCGGATAGATCTTGCGGACAGAGTTCGTGCGCCAGTCATGCTGGATGCGGGTCGATGGCTGTGGATTTCGCAGAGGCACACATGCAGCGCACTCCATCTGGTCTTTTCATGGTCTTCTCGGTGGCGTCAGAGTGTTTCGGGTAGGGCGTCGAGTGGACGTCGCAGAGACTGACTGGAGAAGACTTCTTGCGGAGTGGGCGGTATTCCGTGAGTCCGTGATAGGAGTGGGGCCCGAATGGGGCACGTGAGAGAGTGGAGTACGGGATACGGGGAGCACATTGGCTGCCACGCGGTGATTCTCCAGGCGTGTCTGCATGATGGAGAGGGCGAGATGTTACGGAGGATGATGACGGACTGCGATTCAGAGATGCAGTGGTCATGCAGAGACACAGAGTAAGCGCGCAGACATTCGAGGCGAGGCAAGAGCAGGGTCTGACTCGAATACGGGGTGAGATATGGGGGGGGATACACGTGATGGTGTGTGGGAGATAAGGGGGGCAGTGAGGATTGGAGGATGGCGGGGAGGAGGAGCGGGAGGTGTTTGCTAGGGTGGTGGGAGTTGCGGTTGAGAGTGAGTGTCGCGGTAGTAGGGCGATAGGAGTGGTGGGATGGATGTTGGGGGTGATGAGGGTGGACCTGAGAGCGGGGGGGGGGGGTGGGGGTGGGGTGTGATTGTCGGGGGGGGGGGGGGCGGACAGTCGGATGGGATGAGGGTGGAGGTTCTGGGGGGGCCATGGGGGGTCAGGCGTTGTAGCAAGAAGGGGGTCTTCTGGCATGGTTAGGGGGTCGGAGGGGTCAGTGGGTGTCGATTTGGTGGCGTTGTGGTGGTGGAGGGTATGGGGAGTTGGGGGCGAGGAGGTATCTGGATGTGGTCAGGGGCGTGAGTGGGTGTTCGGTGTACGGGGGATGAGTTGGTGGTGTGAGGTCCGATGGGGGTCGGTGGGGGGCTTATATTTCTGATCTGATGTTGTGACCTCGCGTATTGGTGTGCAGAGAATGCGGGGGACTCAGCGCATCGTGGGTTGGCTGCTCATGCTCGAACTGGCCACGCTGCCGCTGGCTTGCTCGGCGCGCCGGTGTTCGTGCTCGAGGCCGGGTTGCCATCGTACCTGGTCGGTCTGGTGGGCGTCGCGCCGCTATGGATGCTGCTCGTGGCGATGCCCGTCGTGAGCCGCCCGCTCGCCACTCGACCTGCTCACCGGAGGGCGTCACGGCGGTGCAACGCTTGCCGGCGTCCGCCCGTTGATGTGCTCGGCGCCGTGCCTTCCTTTGGCGATCGCGGCCTCGGCCTACTGCCTGGATCGCCGGGCAACCGGAGCCCGACCCGTGGTGGTCCGGCTTTTTCGCTGTGCACACAGGATTGCAATCATACCGATATTAGACTAGTGCTCGAGCCGAGGACTGCGTCCGCCCTCATCAGCGTTCTTCGAGAGCGGCGACGAGAGCCTGCGCGCCAGCGCCGCACTCTAGTGGGATTCTTGTGCCTCCGACCCACGACATCGGACCACGTCGTCCCGGTCTCTCGTGTAGCAACCAGAGACGAGAGCGTGCACGTCCGAGAGAGGCGGACATGTGGAGTGTCGTCCTCCGGGTTCGGATGGCCGATCGTCTCGCGGAGCCCGAGTGGAGGCAAATGCGGCGTCGTCACGCTGGAAGGAGCGACTGACCGACTCCTCCGGCTGTCGCCGGCATCTCGCCGGCGGACTCGACCGCTTCGAAGCGCGCGGTGAACCAGAAGGTGCTGCCGACGCCGGGACGCTCTCGACGCCGATCGTGCCGCCCATCATCGTCACCAGGCGCTGCGAGATCGTGAGGCCGAGACCGGTGCCGCCGTAGCGGCGCGTCGTCGAGCTGTCCGCCTGGGTGAAGGACTCGAAGATCGTCTCTCTCTTCTCGGGCGGGATGCCGATGCCGGTGTCGCGCACCCTGCACTGAAGCGCGACCAGTCCGTCGTCGCCGCGACCCATGCAGTCGACGTCGATCGCGATCTCTCCCGCGTTGGTGAACTTGAGCGCGTTGCTGCCGAGGTTGAGGATCACCTGCCGCAAGCGGGCTGGGTCGCCGCGCAACGGCGACGGGACCGTGTCTCCGACCCGGGCGAGGAGGGTGAGCTGCTTGCGATTCGCTTCCACCCGAGCGCGTCGAGGACGCCGCGCACGACGGTACGCACGTCGAACTCGACGTGCTCCAGGCGCAGCTTGCCGGCCTCGATCTTGGAGAAATCGAGCACGTCGTTCAGGATGGTCATCAAGCTTTCGGCACAGCTGCGCGCCCGCAGCATGAAATCACGGCGCTCGGCGTCCTCGGTCGCGTCGAGCGCCATCTCGGTCATGCCGAAGATGCCGTTCATCGGCGTGCGGATCTCGTGGCTGATGGTGGCGAGGAACTCGCTCTTGGCGCGGCTCGCCTCCTCGGCGACGGTCTTCGCTAGCTGCAGCGCCGCTTCGGCTTCCATGCGACGGGTGATGTCCGTCATGCAGCCGATCATGCGCACCGGCTTGCCGTTGTCGTGGAGCACGTAGCCCCGGTCGATCACGAACGCGTACGAGCCGTCCTTGCACAGGTAGCGGTACTCATCGACCCAGTGGGTCATGCCACTCTGGATCACCGCATCGATGCTGGCGACCACGCGCTCGCGGTCCTCGGCATGGATGTGGTCGTACCACCACGCTGCGTCCGGCCGCACGTCCTCCTCCGCATAGCCGAACAGCACGCGTACGCCGTCGTTCCATTCCACGCCGTCCGTGGTCAGGTTCCAGTCCCAGATGGCGTCATTGGTAGCGCGCGCCACCATGCGGTAGCGCTCCTCGCTCCGGCCGAGCGCGTCCTCGCCACGCCGGCGCTCGAGGTCGGCGCGCGCCGACTGTTGCGAGAGCTTCCGTCCGTACACGACGGCGCCTCCCACCATCACGACCACGAAGATCACCAGCACGTACTCGAGACGTTGCAGTTGCGCGGCGTTCGCCAACTGGCGACGGAAACGGTCGGCCTGGATGTCGCGCACGTGCGCTTCGAGTTGGGCGAACGCATCCCGTACCTTGGCGTACTCGCGCTGCATGATCACCATGCGCGCCGCCGCCGTCGCCTCTTCCTCGATCGAGAAGTACGTGAACGTCATGTTGGCCTCGGCGGCCATCTCGTTCATCGCGGCACGGATGGCGCCGAAATCCTGGAGCAAGATGTCGATCTGCGGATCAGGACCCTCGTGCTCGAGCACGGCACGCGCGGCGGCCATGTCGGCGTCGAACTTCCGCCGTGCGGCGCGCAGCTTGACCTGCTCGCGCCGGATGTCGCGTGAGTCGAAGATCTCGTTGGCGGGCGCGTTGACGGCTCCCGCGAGCTGATGGAGATCGGCGTAGGCGGCGAGTCGCTCCGCCCACCGACGATCCATCTCGAGCGCGGCGGCGTGCATCTCGACCAGCCGGTGATTCAGCGCCAGGCTGATGAGCACGGTGATGATGTCGAAGGCGGCGAGCAGAAAGTAGACGAGCGGCCACCGTCGCATCGCCCGCGATGCGGCCGGACGTGGCACCGTCGTCGGCTGCGGATCCATCACCCGAGACCTCAGGGCAGGGACGGGCTGCTGGGCCACGTGTCTGGATGCGCCGGGCCCACCTCTTCCATGCCTCTACCGAGCCACGGAGGGAGCAAGCGCTGTGCCGGCTGCAAGGAGCGCGGGCGACGCCGGCGTCGATCGCAAATCGCGCTCAGGCGAGGTCAGAAAAGGTGGCGGCCGGACGCCAAGCGGCCGCTGCCACGTCACTTTTCTAGTAGCTCGCCACTGCGATGACTGCGCGGTTGCGTGTTCGCGTGCAACCTCGCATGTGCTCCCGGCGCGTCGAGCGCGGATGACGCGCGCCTCCATCGCGGTGCCGCCCGGCGCCGTTCAGGGGTTTGGTCGTAGCGAGTCGCGAAATCCTGCCACGCGGGAACCGAGGTGCTGCATCCCGCGCTCGACGCGCAGCAGCACCGCGCCGGCGGATGCGAGCTTCACGCCTATGAGTATGCCGAGCGCGCGCAGGCCCGAGAAGGGCCAGCCGACCCACATCGACACGCCGAGGGCGATCGAAAGCAGCGCGTCTCCCCACATCCAGGCACGTCCCTCGTCGTCGCGAGCCGCGCCCGCGAACAGCAGTCGCGGAATCGCCGTCGACGACCATGTAGGCGGCCACCAGCGAAGACACCGTGCCGAGCGATCGACACCGGGTTGAAGACGAGGGCGAGCCCACAGGCCACGGCCAGCCCTCCGATCGCGAGCCCGAGCGGGCCCTTCCCGGCGGACCAGGCGCGCCAGCCGAACACGGCGCGCGCGATGCCCGCGACGGCGACCAACACGCCGACCACGATGACGACCGGCGCGCCCGCGACCGCCGGCGCGAGCGCCGCGAGGACGCCGAGACCGATCAAGGCCATGCCGAGGACGTGCGTCCCTGCATGACCGTCGTGACGATCGAACGTTGCTCGCTCATCGAGGTGTCTCCTGCTTTGCCGGGACGTCGAACCAGTGCTCCTTCGCGACGACCTTGGCTTGTTCAGGGTCGCCCTCGTACGCCGGGGTCATGATCTGCACGCCGTGCTCGTTGAAGACGTCGAGGATATGTCGGTGCAGAACCGAGTAGAGGAGGAACATCTGCTGTGCATCGACGCAGAAGGCGTTGATCTCGTAGGTGACGGCAAAGTCGCCGAGGGCACGCACGAGAACGTAGGGTGGTGGGTCGCGCCGGAGCCCGGGAGTGCGTTCGGCGGCGAGCAGGAGCATGGCTTCCACCTGCCGCCACGGCACCTCGTAGCCGATGCCGACCGTGGTGTGGAGGACGATGCCTCCCTGACGCGCGTAGGCGCTGTAGTTCACCACCTCGCTGGCGAGGATCATCGAGTTGGGGATGACCACCTCTTCGCGCTTCGGCGTGCGCACATGGGTCACGTGGATCCGCATCTCGGTGACGTCGCCGAGCACGTCTCCGATCTTCACGCGGTCGCCGATCCGGAGGCGCGCCGATAGATCAAGCTGTAGCCGGCCAGGGTGTTGGCGATCACCGACGACGAGCTGAGAGAGAAGACGATGCCGAGCAAGAGCGAGATGCCGCGGAAGGCCTCCGAGTCCGACCGGGAATGTAAGGAAAGGCGATGACGAGCGCGAATGCGACCAAGGCCAGGCGGATGATGCGATGGGTCGGCCACGCCCATTCAGGCTCGAAGTGCCCACTTGATCGTGCCGCGATCGAGCGCGTCGAAGAAGAGCTTCACAGCCGAGAAGCCAGCGGGTGATGAATGCGACGATGGCAAGAAAGACCAGATCCGGTATGTGGGCCGCGAGCCCGCCGGCCAGGGTGGCAAGCGGCGTCAGGACGAGGCTGACGATTCGCCGTTCGAACGGTCGCGTCCAGGGAAAGAGGTCGAGAACCATCGAGGCCCACGCCAGGACCAGGGCGATGAGGACGACGGTGCGCACGCCGTGCACGATTCCGTTCAAGGCGGCGTAGATCTGCTTTCCTGGACGATCTGGAAGGTCTTCTCTGAGAGCGCCTCGATGCGCCGCCGGTATCGCTGCTCGAGAATCGAGTCGACGCGCCGCCAGAGGAACATGACCAAGATGATCGCGAGCGCCAGGACGACCGTGGCGACGGCACCGAAGCCGGCATGGCGCCGCAACACCTCCCACTCCGATCGCGCCGGTAGTCCTCGATCGCCGTGCGGATTCGCTGGGCGGTGGACGCGGCCAGCGTCTGCAGAGGTGCGTCCTCGACCCGCGCGTCGGCTTCGACGAGTCGCAAAAGCTCTCGATCCCGGCCTTGATCTCGATGCGGTCGTCACGCGCGACCGCTTGCACGGACTCGGGTGCGATCGACGGCTCCGCTGCCGCTTCCTTGATGCGTTTCGAGACGTTGCGGGCGCGCTGTTCCGCCGGCATCGCCGAGATGCCTCGGATGCGGAAGAGATCGACGCCGTCGAGTGTCACCGCGGCCGTGACCGGTCTCTTCGGCTCGTCCTCCTGGCCCAGCGCCGTCGACGCAGGCGTCGAGCTGACGATCAGCAGCAACCAGATGATGGTCAGATGAAACATCAGACGCCTCCGCGAAGTGCCTTCCGGGCTGGAGCCCAATAGCGCCAAAGCCGGCATCGCGCCATCGCGACGGAGCGGTTCCTGCCGGCGGTGGCGCACACTGGCGTTCTCACAGCACGAGCTGGAAGCGGCCCTGGAATACATGGAGGCGGCCGTCGAGCGGACCCCCGTCGATCGCCGCGAACTCGTAGTTGAACTGCCAGCGGACGTAGCGATTCCAATACCAGTTGAAGCCCGCGCTCAGGACGTGCATCCGGCCGCCGGCAACGGCCGCCATCGTCGAGGTCCACCCAACGAGAGCGGGCCGCGCATTCGGCCGCTCCGAACGTGCGCGCGCGGAGATCGAGCGGCCGCTGCGGCTCGATCCGGCCGAAGACGGCTTGCTCGCGATCGTAGGGACGTGCCTCACCGGTGAGCAGGTAGGCCGCGGCGACGTAGAGGCCGGAAAAGCGCACCGAGGCCCGATCACACGAATACGTGCAGGTACTCACCTTGAAACGAGAGCGGACCGCGACGCCCCGCGATCTCCGCGTCGAGCACGAAGGCGTGCCGCGCGTCGATCGGGCCGGTATCGACGGTGATCGGCGCGAGGAAGCTCTCGGGTCGGGATTGGTAGCGAACCTCGTCCGCACCGGCGAACGTGTAGCCTCCGGCGAGCCCGAGGTGCAGCAACGGTAGCCATCCTCTCGGGCTGCCGTCCTCATCATCACGCAAGAGCCATGTGCCCCGTCCGACGATGCGCGCGAGGCCACGACTGTTGTCACCGACGTCGCGCCGTTGCCCGATCGAGAACCAGCCGAGCGCCCAGCTGCCGCGGCCTGAGCCGAAGGTCCGGCGGGCTCTGATGCCCGGTGACGTAGCGGGTACGAAGGCCTGGATCGGGGCCGCCACTTCCATGAACGTCCGGTCACGGCTGCTGACCAGATTGTCGAACCCGAGCGAAGTGTCGAAGGCTCCGATCTTGAGGGTGTCGATCCACGGGACGTCACGGACCATGAGCCAGGCCGAGTCGAGGTAGAACTCCTCGTCGAGCAGTCCGAACTCGAGATTGTACTGCACGGGATGCAGGAGGTGTACGAAGCCGCTGCTGGTGAGGAACGCGCGCCGCACGTCGATACCGTCGGGAACCTCCTCGATACCGGCGCGCTCGACGAACGCCGCCCCATCGACGTGCAGCTTGAACCCGATCCGTCCCTCGAAGAGCGGCCGTTCGCCGCGGTGCACCTCTGGCAGCCCCTCGTCGAGGACGACGGTCGGTTCTGAGAACAACCGGTAGCGTACCCCCTGATCCCAGAACAACTTCGCGGGCGGCAGCCACTCGGGGAGCCGGGCGCCCAGTCGTGCGGGAGTGGGCTCCGCGGACGGGACGGCAGGTGCGTCCGCAGCGGTCGCTGCCGCCGCGTCGGAATCACCCGCCATGGACGCCATGGCATGGCAGGGCGCGGCGCAGACCACCGCGCACAGAACCGCCGCGAGCACACGGGCCACTTCACACCGTTGTCCGCGACGGTTCTGCGCGCCGATCGTCAGTCGAAGATCGAATAGACGAGGCCGCCCGTGAAGCGGAAG
>CAWJUT010000010.1:0-80526 GCA_963846105.1 uncultured delta proteobacterium | reverse complement strand
CCGGGTCGCGGTGCGGGCACGCAGCGTTTAACTGGTCACGCGCGCGCGCGACCGAAGCGTGCATACCGTGCCTCACACATGGGCGTAGTCCGGTGTCGTGCGCTTCACCACCGCCGCGGCCCCGGCATTGAACCCGCAGGCGGTCCGCTCCCCGGCAGCCTTGTTGCGAGCTGCCTGACACTTCTGCGCTGGGGTAACGGCGGTGCGACCCGTGCTCGGCAACACGACTCCCATCATCAGGACGACGATCGCGAAAGGGCGCATGGGGACTCCTCGGGGTTCGGATGGCCGATCGTCTCACCGAGCCCGAGTGGGAGGCAAATGCGGCGTCGTAGCGCTGGAAGGAGCGACTGACCGACTCCTCCGGCCGTCGCCGGCATCTCGCCGGCGAACTCGACCGCTTCGACGCGCGCGTGAACCAGAAGGTGTACGGCGCCGGGGACGCTCTCGACGCCGATCGTGCCGCCGATCATCGTCACGAGGCGCCGGCGAGATCGTGAGGCCGAGACCCGTGCCGCCGTAGCGGCGCGTCGTCGAGCTGTCCGCCTGGGGTGAAGGACTCGAAGATGGCTCTCTTCTTCTCGGGGGGGATGCCGATGCGGGTATCGCGCACGCTGCACTGCAAGCCGACCAGTCCGTCGTCGCCCGACCCGACGAGATCGACGTCGACTCGCGATCTCGCCCGCGTCGGTGAACTTGAGCGCGTTGCCGACCAGGTTGAAGAGCGACCTGCCGCAGGCGGCCGGGTCGCCGCGCACGGCGACGGGACCGCGTCTCGACGCGAGCGAGGAGCTCGAGCCGCTTGCGCTCCGCTCGCACCCGAGCGCGTCGAGGACGCCGTCGCGACGGTGCGCAGTCGAACTCGATCGTGCTCCAGGTCGCAGCTTGCCGGCCTCGATCTTGGAGAAGTCGAGCACGTCGTTCATGATGGTCATCGAGCAGCTCTCGGCACGAGCTGCGCGCTCGCAGCATGAACTCCCGCTGCTCGGCGTCTCGAGTCTCGTCGAGCAGCAGCTCGGTCATGCCGAAGACGCCGTTCATCGGCGTGCGGATCTCGTGGCTGATGGTGGCGAGGAACTCGCTCTTGGCGCGGCTCGCCTCCTCGGCGACGGTCTTCGCTGGCTGCAGCGCCGATTCCGCTTCGATCCGCGGCTGATGTCCGTCATGCAGGCGTTCATGCGCACCGGCTCGCCGTCGTCGTGGAGCATGTAGCCCGGTCGATCACGAACGCGTACGAGCCGTCCTTGCACAGGTAGTGGTACTCATTCGACCGAGTGGCTACGCGCCACTGTGGATCACCGCATCGATGCCGGCGACCACGCGCTCGCGGTCCTCGGGATGGATGTGCTGGTACCACCACCTGCGTCCGGCCGCACGTCCTTCTCCGCATAGCCGAACAGCACGCGTACGCCGTCGTTCCATTCCACGCCGTCCGTGGCCAGGTTCCAGTCCCAGATGGCGTCGTTGGTAGCGCGCGCTACCATGCGGTAGCGCTCCTCGCTCCGGCCGAGCGCGTCCTCGCCACGCCGGCGCTCGAGGTCGGCGCGCGCCGACTGTTGCAGAGCTTCCGTCCGTATACGACGGCGCCTCCACCATCACGACCACGAAGATCACCAGCACGTACTCGAGACGTTGCAGTTGCGCGGCGTTCGCCAACTGGCGCCGGAAACGGTCGGCCTGGATGTCGCGCATGTGCGCTTGAGTTGGGCGAACGCATCCCGCACCTTGGCGTACTCGCGCTGCATGATCACCAGCGCGCCGCCGCCGTCGCCTCTTCCTCGATCGAGAAGTACGTGAACGTCATGTTGGCCTCGGCGGCCATCTCGTTCATCGCGGTACGGATGGCACCGAAATCCTGGAGCAAGATGTCGATCTGCGGATCAGGACCCTCGTGCTCGAGCACGGCACGAGCGGCGGCCATGTCGGCGTCGAACTTCCGCCGTGCGGCGCGCAGCTTGACCTGCTCGCGCCGGATGTCGCGTGAGTCGAAGATCTCGTTGGCGGGCGCGTTCACGGCTCCCGCGAGCTGATGGAGATCGGCGTAGGAGGCGAGTCGCTCCGCCCACCGACGATCCATCTCGAGCGCGGCGGCGTGCATCTCGACCAGCCGGTGATTCAGCGCCAGGCTGATGAGCACGGTGATGATGTCGAAGGCGGCGAGCAGAAAGTAGACGAGCGGCCACCGTCGCATCGCCCGCGATGCGGCCGGACGTGGCACCGTCGTCGGCTGCGGATCCATCACCCGAGACCTCAGGGCAGGGACGGGCTGCTGGGCCACGTGTCTGGATGCGCCGGGCCCACCTCTTCCATGCCTCTACCGAGCCACGGAGGGAGCAAGCGCTGTGCCGGCTGCAAGGAGCGTGGGCGACGCCGGCGTCGATCGCAAATCGCGCTCAGGCGAGGTCAGAAAAGGTGGCGGCCGGACGCCAAGCGGCCGCTGCCACGTCACTTTTCTAGTAGCTCGCCACTGCGATGACTGCGCGGTTGCGTGTTCGCGTGCAACCTCGCATGTGCTCCCGGCGCCGTCGAGCGCGGATGACGCGCGCCTCCATCGCGGTGCCGCCCGGCGCCGTTCAGGGGTTTGGTCGTAGCGAGTCGCGAAGTCCTGCCACGCGGGAACCGAGGTGCTGCATCCCGCGCTCGACGCGCAGCAGCACCGCGCCGGCGGATGCGAGCTTCACGCCGACGAGCACGCCGAGCGCGCGCAGGCCCGAGAAGGGCCAGCCGACCCACATCGACACGCCGAGGGCGATCGAAAGCAACGCGTCTCCCCACATCCAGGCGCGTCCCTCGTCGTCGCGGAGCCGCCCGCGAACAGCAGTCCGGAACCGCCGTCGACGATCATGTAGGCGGCCACCAGCGTCGACACCGTGCCGAGCGACGACACCGGGTTGAAGACGAGGGCGAGCCCACACGCCACCGCGAGCCCTCCGATCGCGAGCCCGAGCGGACCCTTCCCGGCGGACCAGGCGCGCCAGCCGAACACGGCGCGCGCGATGCCCGCGACGGCGACCAACACGCCGACCACGATGACGACCGGCGCGCCCGCGAGCGCAGGCGCGAGCGCCGCGAGCACGCCGAGGCCGATCAAGGCCATGCCGAGGACGTGCGTCCCTCGCATGACCGTCGTGACGATCGAACGTTGCTCGCTCATCGAGGTGTCTCCTGCTTTGCCGGCACGTCGAACCAGTGCTCCTTCGCGACGACCTTGGCTTGTTCGGATCGCCCTCGTAGGCCGGGGTCATGATCTGCACGCCGTGCTCGTTGAAGACGTCGAGGATGTGGCGGTGCAGGACCGAGTAGAGGAGGAACATCTGCTGTGCGTCGACGCAGAAGGCGTTGATCTCGTAGGTGACGGCAAAGTCGCCGAGGGCGCGCACGAGAACGTAGGGTGGTGGGTCGCGCCGGAGCCCGGGAGTGCGCTCGGCAGCGAGGAGCAGCATGGCTTCGACCTGGCGCCACGGCACCTCGTAGCCGATGCCGACCGTGGTGTGGAGGACGATGCCTCCCTGACGCGCGTAGGCGCTGTAGTTCACCACCTCGCTGGCGAGAATCATCGAGTTGGGGATGACCACCTCTTCGCGCTTCGGCGTGCGCACATGGGTCACGTGGATGCGCATCTCGGTGACGTCGCCAAGCACGTCTCCGATCTTCACCCGGTCGCCGATCCGGAAGGCGCGCCGATAGATCAAGCTGTAGCCGGCCAGGGTGTTGGCGATCACCGACGACGAGCTGAGAGAGAAGACGATGCCGAGCAAGAGCGAGATGCCACGGAAGGCCTCCGAGTCCGACCCGGGAATGTAAGGAAAGGCGATGACGAGGGCGAATGCGACCAAGGCCAGGCGGATGATGCGATGGGTCGGCCAGGCCCATTCAGGCTCGAAAGTGCGCAGCTTGATCGTGCCGCGATCGAGCGCGTCGAAGAAGAGCTTCAGCAGCCCGAGAAGCCAGCGGGTGATGAATGCGACGATGGCAAGAAAGACCAGATCCGGTATGTGGGCGGCAAGCCCGCCGGCCAGGGTGGCAAGCGGCGTCAGGACGAGGCTGACGATTCGCCGTTCGAATGGTCGCGTCCAGGGAAAGAGGTCGAGAACCATCGAGGCCCACACCAGCACCAGGGCGATGAGGACGACGGTGCGCACGCCGTGCACGATTCCGTTCAAGGCGGCGTAGATCTGTTTTGCCTGGACGATCTGGAAGGTCTTGTCTGAAAGCGCCTCGATGCGCCGCCGGTATCGCTGCTCGAGAATCGAGTCGACGCGCCGCCAGAGGAACATGACCAAGATGATCGCGAGCGCCAGGACGACCGTGGCGACGGCGCCGAAGGCGGCATGGCGCCGCAACACCTCCCCACTCCGATCGCGCCGGTAGTCCTCGATCGCCGTGCGGATTCGCTGGGCGGTGGACGCGGCCAGCGTCTGCAGAGGTGCGTCCTCGACCCGCGCGTCGGCTTCGACGAGTCGCAAAAGCTCTCGATCCCCGGCCTTGATCTCGATGCGGTCGTCACGCGCGACCGCCTGCACGGAATCGGGTGCGATCGAGGGGTCCGCTGCCGCTTCCTCGATGCGTTTCGAGACGTTGCGGGCGCGCTGCTCCGCCGGCATCGCCGAGATGCCCCGGATGCGGAAGAGATCGACGCCGTCGAGTGTCACCGCGGCCGTGGCCGGTCTCTTCGGCTCGTCCTCCTGGCCCAGCGCCGTCGACGCAGGCGTCGAGCTGACGATCAGCAGCAACCAGATGATGGTCAGATGAAACATCGGACGCCTCCGCGAAGTGCCTTCCGGGCTGGAGCCCCATAGCGCCAAAGCCGGCATCGCGCCATCGCGAGGGAGCGGTTCCTGCCGGCGGTGGCGCACACTGGCGCTCTCACAGCACCAGCTGGAAGCGGCGCCTGGAACACATGGAGGCGGCCGTCGAGCGGGCCGCCGTCGATCGACCGCGAACTCGTAGTTGAACTGCCAGCGGACGTAGCGATTCCAGTACCAGTTGAAGCCCGCGCTCACGACGTGCATGCGGCCGCCGGCGACGGGCGCCATCGTCGAGATCCACCCATGAGTAGCGCGCCGCGCATTCGGCCGCTCCGAACGTGCGCGCGCGGAGATCGAGCGGCCGCCGCGGCTCGATCCGGCCGAAGACGGCTTGCTCGCGATCGTAGGGACGCGCCTCACCCGGTGAGCAGGTAGGCCGCGGCGACGTAGAGGCCGGAAAAGCGCACCGCGGCGCCGGTCCACGAATGCGTGCAGGTACTCACCTTGGAACGAGAGCGGACCGCGACGCCCCGCGACCTCCGCGTCGAGCACGAAGGCGTGCCGCGCGTCGATCGGGCCGGTATCGACGGTGATCGGCGCGAGGAAGCTCTCGGGTCGGGATTGGTAGCGAACCTCGTCCGCACCGGCGAACGTGTAGCCTCCGGCGAGCCCGAGGTGCAGCAACGGTAGCCATCCTCTCGGGCTGCCGTCCTCATCATCACGCAAGAGCCACGTGCCCCGTCCGACGATGCGCGCGAGGCCACGACTGTTGTCACCGACGTCGCGCCGTTGCCCGATCGAGAACCAGCCGAGCGCCCAGCTGCCGCGGCCGGAGCCGAAGGTCCGGCGGGCTCTGATGCCCGGTGACGTGGCGGGTACGAAGGCCTGGATCGGGGCCGCCACCTCCATGAACGTCCGGTCGCGGCTGCTGACCAGATTGTCGAACCCGAGCGAAGTGTCGAAGGCTCCGATCTTGAGGGTGCCGATCCACGGGACGTCACGGACCATGAGCCAGGCCGAGTCGAGATAGAACTCCTCGTCGAGCAGTCCGAACTCGAGATTGTACTGCACGGGATGCAGGAGGTGTACGAAGCCGCTGCTGGTGAGGAACGCGCGCCGCACGTCGATACCGTCGGGAACCTCCTCGATACCGGCGCGCTCGACGAACGCCGCCGCATCGACGTGCAGCTTGAACCCGATCCGTCCCTCGAAGAGCGGCCGTTCGCCGCGGTGCACCTCTGGCAGCCCCTCGTCGAGGACGACCGTCGGTTCTGAGAACAACCGGTAGCGTACCCCCTGATCCCAGAACAACTTCGCGGGCGGCAGCCACTCGGGGAGCTGGCGCCCAGTCGTGCGGGAGTGGGCTCCGCGGACGGGACGGCAGGTGCGTCCGCAGCGGTCGCCCGCCGCGTCGGAATCGCCCGCCATAGACGCCGCGGCATGGCAGGGCTCCGCGCAGAGCACCGCGCACAGAACCGCCGCGAGCACACGGGCCACCTCACGCCGTTGTCCGCGACGGTTCTGCGCGCCGATCGTCAGTCGAAGATCGAATAGACGAGGCCGCCCGTGAAGCGGAAGACGTCGCCGTCGGAGCCGTCCTTCGTCTCCTTGTGGCCGAACAGCGTCTCGACGCCGATCGAGAGTCGGCGCCACTTGTAGATCACGTTCGCGGACGCGTAGACCGTCTGGTAGTAGGCGTCGCCGGCCTGCGACGCGGTATTGTCGAGGTGGACGTAGCCGCCGCTCACCGTCGAGCGCCAGCTCGGCGACCAGTGATGCGTATAGCCGGTCATGAGGCCGAGATAGGGGATCGCCTCGAGGTCGCCGTCACCATCGAACGCGGCATCGTTGTTGAAGAAGTCGTCGTTGCTGTAGCGGAAGAGCCCGTGACCGTAGGTCACCTGGCCCTGCCAGGAGTCGTCGCCCCAGCTATCCAGGACGCTCGAGAGGTTGAGACCCCAGCCGAGCACGTTCTGCTTGCCTTCCGTGGAGTCGTCGACGCTGATGGAGCGGAGGATGTTGGCGAACTGGACGTGCCCGACATCCTTGCGCTCCCAGCGGGCGTTGAAGCCGCCGTCGGGGGCGTTGTTGATGCTGCGGGCGTCCGCCTCGCCGGTCGTGTCCACCTCGGACTCCGGCTGCTCGATGCCGAAGTTGAGCTGCCACTCGTCGTTGATCCGGTGCAGGTAGCGCACCAGCGGGCGGCGCGCGAAGACCGCGGAGTTCGGCCCTTCGTAGTCGACCGTGTCGGGCCACACGTCCGGATCCTCGAAGATGCTGAAGGTCTGACCGACGATGATGTTGTACACCTGCCCGTAGAGATGACGGATGCGATACGGGAACTCGCCGCCGCCCGACCCGTAGAAGTCGTTCTCGTAGTAGAAGCGCGGCTTGCCGGCGATCTCGGGCGCGCGCACGTCGATCTTCAGCTGCGAGCCCTTGGCGTTGATGTTGAAGCGCGGATCGCCGCCCTTGTCGGCTTGGCCCGAGACCGGGATCCTGGCGGTGATGAAGCGGTTGTCGTCACCGGCGTTCTCGTGATCGAGCGTCATGTCGGTGCGCGGCTTGGCGTTGAACTTGATCAGCACGTTCGTGTTCGGAATGCGCGTGAAGCCCCGGTACTGCGGGATCGAGGGTGAGATCGTCGGGGCGCGGCGCCGCTTCCTGCTGGTTGACCAGGGAGCCACGGTCCTGTGACGTCGCGGCGCGTGGCCGGTGACGGCAGGCTCGGCACCGGTCGCGACTGCCGGCGGCGCCGGCGCTGCGGCGGGCGCGGCTGGCGGTTTCTCCTGCTCGCGCTTCTCGAGCTCCTCGACACGTTGTTGCAGCATCCGGATCTGCTGCTTCAGCTCCTCGACCTCCGGACTGGCGGCGCTTGCCGTGGACAGCCACGACGACACCACCACCGCGGCGACGAGAACGATGACGAACACGCGTTCCTTCATGGCCACCCCTCCTTGCGTTGCGAGCCCACCGGTTGACGCCATCGGCCGATCAGTCCGGGTTTGGACCGAAGATGCCGACGCCGAGCTTGCCGGCGATGAGCCTGATCGCCTTCTGCGCGCGCACGCTGTTGCCGGCCTCGTTCAGGCGCGGCGAGAACGCGGCGATCGCAAACTCGCCCGGGCACGACGGCGACGATGCCGCCCCCGACTCCGGTCTTGGCTGGCAGGCCGGCGTCGAACGACCAGCGCCCCGACTCGTCGTAGAAGCCCGCCGTCAACATGATGGCGAGTAGCTCGGGGACGCTGCTTTCGTCGAGCACGCGCTTCCTGGTCTTGGGATTGACGCCGCCGTTGGCGAGCGTCGCGCCCATGATGGCGAGGTCCCTGGTGTTGACGCCGACCGAGCACTCCCGGGTGTAGACCCGCAGCGACTCTTCGGGCTCGGCGTACAAACGCTCCCAGTTGAAGAGCAGATTCGCGATGCCGCGGTTGCCGAAGGCGGTCGAATACTCGGAGTCATAGACCTTCTCGAGAACGGGCAGATTCGGGCTGCCGGCGAAGCGCTTCGAGGTTGGCGTGGATCTTCTGCCAGCGGTCCTTCTCGTTCTTCGCCTTCACCAGGCTGACCGCCGCGATCGCCCCGGCATTGACGAGCGGATTCACCGAGTGCGCCTTGTAGAGCTCGAGCGCGAGCTTCGAGTTGAAGGGCAACCCCGTCGGCTCGACGCCGATCTTCTCGGCGATGATCTCCGGCCCACCGTACTGCTGCATGACGAGCGCGGCGGTGAACGGCTTCGAGATCGATTGGATCGAGAAACGGTAGTCGACGTCGCCCGCCGTGTAGACCGTGCCGTCGCGGGTCGCGATCGCGACGCCGAAGAGCTCGGACGGAATGGTGGCGAGGATCGGGATGTAGTCGGCGTTCTTGCCGTCACGCACGCCCGCGAACTTGGCGTGCGCCTCGTTCACCAGCGCCTGGAACGACTCCGCGCCGGGCGCGACCCGTGGTGCGGCCGTGCTCGCGACGGCGGCGCGGTGACCCTCGGGAACCGCCGCGCCGTGATCCTTGGCGCCGGCCGCCATACAGCCGGACGCCCCGATCACGACGGCCGTCGCCAGCATCGCGCGACGCATCCAGACTGCAAGAGATCTGCTCTGCATGGCTCCCTCCCGGTTAGCGGACGTTGGCGGCTTCCCAGGCGCGCACTCTGCGTCGCGCCTGATCGAACACTCGCTCGTAGTTTCCCATCCGCAGCTTCGCGCTCGTGGTCGGGCTGAGCGCCTTCCACAGCGGCGCGTACTCGTCGTAGATCCGCAAGTACGAGGCTCTGGTCCTTCGGCGCGACCTCGTCGGTGCCGAAGAGAACCCGGTCCGGATGGCGTTCGAGCATCCCGGCCACGATCGCCGAGCGACTCGGGCGTCGCCACGACGTACTTCGCGACCTCGGTCCACGAGATGTCGAAGTAGACGTGCTGGAGCGCGGGGTCGCGCAGGATTTCTTCGAGGAGAGCCGTGTGGCCCGTGATCGGTTGAATGATGCGACCGAGCCCGGTGTGCGCCCAGATGATGGTGGTCTTCGGGTGCCGCGCGAACAGCGCCTTCAGCTGATCGAAATAGACGCGCGCCTTCTCGGGCTTGGCGAACGGCATGTGGATGTCGTTGTGGATGATCACGGCCAGACCCACCTCGCCCGAGAAGTCGAGGATGCGATCGAGCGCGGGGTCGTCGAGGCTCGCGACGTCGCCGGCGATCTTCGAGGAGACGAACTCCTTGTGGATGGTGAACTCGCCGATGCCGGAGAAGACGCCCGGGAACGTCTGCAGCACGCGGCGGATGTGATCGGCCGCGTACATGTCGGTCGGGTTGAAGCCGGTGATCATCGGATCGAAGCGGGCCTGCTGCTTCCGCGACAGCGACTTGTACGCCATCGCGATGAAGGCGTCGGTGAACGCGTAGTAGTAGAGGTCGGCGTCGCTATCGAGGTAGTAGCCCGGCGCGGCGTCGCCGGAGACGCGATACGACCACTGCTGCTGCAGCGGAATGCCGAAGAGCGCCACGCGGCCGACGCGCGTGCCCATGATGTCGAGGAACTTCCGGATGTCGGTGCCTTCCTGGATGTAGTTGGTGAGGTGGAAGTGGCTGTCGTTCACGTCGTAGGCGGACACCGTCCGAGCCGACCCCGCGACCGCCGCCAACAGCACGAGCGCAGCCATGGCCCGCCACGTCCGGAACGATACGGCAGTCGTGCTTTCCCGTCCGCATCAGAAGGACATCTCGAGGTTGGCGTTGAAGACCGAGCCCGTGGCGCCGACCGTCTGCGGCACGGCCGTGTAGCCGACCGGCGACTTGTGCTCGTAGAGGTACTCGAAGTTCAGGCGGACCTCGCGGCGCTTGAAGATGAACCAGTTGAGGCCCGCCGTCGCCTCCCAGGAGTCGCCGAAATCGCCGAAGATGTACGAGCCCATCGTGTACGCCTGCAGTGTCTTCGGAACGGCCATGGCCGACGCCAGCACCTGGAAGCCATGATCGAACATCTGTGCGTCGGCAGCGGCCCGTCGGCGTGGAAGTCGTTCAGCCAGCGCAGGTAGTACTCGCCCTCGAGGGCGAGGCCGCGCCATTTCAGCCCCCAGTCGAGATCGGCCATGTAGTACTTGACTTTCTCCACGCCGACGCCCGGCGCCAGCGCGTCCGGCGCGAACACGATCGTGCCGTTGGAAAGCCGAATCTGGGTGTTGTCGATGTCCTCGCGAGCCCGGCTGTGATTGGCGGTCCTCCGGGCTGAACGTGAAGTGGCCGCCGATGCGGGTCGCCAGCTCGCTCGTGCCCCTCGTAGTCGCCGAATCCCGAGCGTGGACCGAACTCGCCCGTCGTCGGCATCCACCAGAGCGCAACCGATGCGGTCGTGAATTCGCCGTCCAGCTGTCCGGCGTCGACGCCGAGGATGCTCAGGTTCGACGCGAGCATGCCGTAGTAACCGAACCCGTGACTGGTGCCGTAGCCGAAGATCCCGGTCGAGTACGAGCCGCGGAAGAACTCGTCGGCGCCCGTGCGGTGGTCGACCGTCAGCCAGAAGGGGAAACTGCCCTGCGTCGAGCGCGTGGTCGGCAGCGACAGGATCCCGCCTCCGATCGTGAGCGCGGGACCGAACACCCAATTGAGATTGCCGCCGAGCACGACCTGCGCGCCGAGCCCCTGGGCGGCGTTGTTGGTCCAGGCTGTAGAGCGTGTACCGGAAGCGCGGGTCGAGGAGCCAACCCCTGAACTCGAGCTTCACCTTGTTGAGCTCGAGGTCGTCGCGCTTGTCGGTCTCGTTCCCCTCGCTGGGACCATTGGTGAGGTCGTCCTCGAGGCCTTTCTGGTTCAGGTAACGGACATAGGTGTAGATTCCGAAGCGCACCTCGCCCCATTCAGTGCGAGCGAAGCCGAACCCACGGCCGGCGCGATAGCTCCCGAAGGGCCCTTCTGGAACACCTTCTTCTGCTGACGGCGGGACCGGGCCGGTCGCGAGCTCGCCGCCACTATCGGCAGGAGGCGTCGGCTCGACGGGCGCGGCTACGGGAGCAGCGGGCGCGGTCTCGACGGGCGCGGCTACGGGCGGCGCCGTCGGCTGTTCCGCCTGCTTCGTCCGCTTGAGCTCCGCTTCGAGCTCGTCGAGGCGGGCGTCCTTCGCCTTCAGCATCTCGTAGAGCTTGGTCTGGTTCTCCTCGAGGCGCTGCAAGCGATCGAGAAGCTCGGCCTGCGAGGGCTGCTGCGCCCGCGCGTCCACCGTCGCGAGGCATGCGACGAGAAAGACCAGGAGACGAAGGGAGTTCGCCCGTGCGGTCATTCGATCGTTGATCGTGACCCTGTGTTGGTGACCAGCTCGCGCTCGCTACGATTCGTGAGCGATGCGGCTCAAATCGAGAAACGCGCCGCGTGTCAAGAGATCTGAGGTGTCTCATGGACGGGCGGAATGCCGCCAAGAGAAGCGCGACACCAAGCACGGTGGCGGTGAGGACGAGGGCACGACCGACCAGGCACCCGCGGCGAATCCGGCGCAATGACGGCCGGCTCCGTGTCGCAATAGTCCTACCGCTGTGCGACGCGGTCGGGTCAAGCGGTAGGCGGAACGATCTCCGGCCAACGGGGATCAGAATGAAAGGAGAAACGATGAGGGTACGATGGTTAATTGGGGCTCTTGGCCTCGCGTCCGTCGTCTTGATGGGCCTCGTCAGCACGGCCACAGCCAAAGACGAGTGGTTCGTGCTTTCCGAGCAGACGATCAAATCCACCGATCCAAGCGTGAGGATCACTGCCGAAGGTGGGAAATGGATAAAGGAGGACGTCAAGGACGTGAAGATCTCTGTCGAGGGTGCTGACGTGGAGATCTCGAAGGCCACCCTCCACTGGAAAAGTCGTCCAGACGATACCATCTGGAATGTCGGAACCGTGAAAGCGGGAGGACAAACGGCTCCGAAGTCCGCTCCCGGACACGAGGGGACCCTCAGATTCGGTGACGATCAACTACAAAATCCTTGGTGACAAACCGACGGCCACCAGGTCAAAGTTTGGGGATACGACTGAGCGTGGTGTGAACGTCGACCAGCCCAGCAGCTAGCCGCGATCACCCCGCCAACGGCGAGTCGATCACGGTTCGCTTTGCTCGAGTCGAGCAGGGCTGCGTTCACGTCCTCACGGGCACGGGTGGCGAGGCTTCGGCAGACCGAAGCCTCGCCACCGGCCACGCACGGCGGACGGCATCATGAGACTCTTTGAACCGGCGTCACGGCTCGGCCGCGGGGCCGGTGCACTGCTCGTGCTCGCCGTCGCGGCCGGTTGCGCGGTCCACTATGCGAAATACCCTCGTTCTCCGTCGACGGCGTTCCAGGAGTACCACGGGACGATGCTGGGCCGCCTCTTCGAGCCGGCGGCAGGCAAGCATCCTGGGGAGTCGGGGGTGATGTACATGCGCTACGGGCACAAGGCGCTGGAAGCGCGACTCGCCCTGGCCGATCTCGCGGAACGGTCGCTCGATCTGCAGTACTACATCTGGGACGCGGACATCAGCGGGCGCCTGCTCTGCGACCGCATCATCCGGGCCGCCGACCGCGGGGTGCACGTGCGTGTGCTGCTCGACGACCACAGCATCGTCGATCGTGACACCGCGATCGCGCGGCTGTCGGCGTACCCCAACATCGAGATCCGTGCCTTCAACCCCTTTCGCAGCCGCAGCAAACGCTGGACGGATTTCATCACCGACCCGTCGCGCGCCAACCGGCGTTCCCACAACAAGCTCATGGTCGCCGACAACACGATCGTGATCGTGGGCGGGCGCAACATCGCCGATCACTACTTCGGCGTGCACGGCGAGTCGAACTACCGGGACCTCGACACCGTCGCCGTCGGCCCGGTGGTTCGCGACGCCTCGGCGGTCTTCGACGATTTCTGGAACAGCCCGTTCGCCGTCCCATACGCGGCCTTCGTCGACACGCCGCCGACACGCGCGGAGGCCGACGCCGCCATTGCGGAGATGCGTGCGAAGATGGCGAGCGACCGGCTCCCGTACCCTATCCACGAAGCGGTAGAAGCCCTCACGGCCGAGATGGAGGACGTCCGCGAAACCCTCATCTGGGCGCCGGTGCGAGTCCTCTACGACCCCCCCGAGAAGGTCCAGGGTACCGGCCACAGGATCTTCACCACGCTGGACGCGCTGGTCTCCAATGCCCAGAAGGAGGTCCTGATCGAGAACGCCTACTTCGTCCCCCGTGACCACGGGGTCGAGCTCGTCGCCGCGCTCCACGCCCGGGGGGCGAGGGTCCGCGTGCTCACCAACTCCCTGGCCTCGAACGACGTCGTCCCCGTCCACTCGGGGTACCAGAAGTACCGGGACGACCTGCTGGAGAACGGGGCGGAGATCTACGAGCTGCGAGCGGACTCTTCCGCGCAGCGCCTGAGCTGGTCGGAGTCGTCGTCTTTCAAGTCGCGCGCCGGGCTGCACGCCAAGGCGATGGTCGTCGATCGCCGGTACGTCGTGGTGGGAAGCTACAATCTCGACCCGCGCTCGGCCGACATCAACACCGAGCTCGCGCTGCTCGTCGACAGTCCTGAGTTCGCCGAGATGGTCGCCGAGTTCTTCGAGGACGGGGTCAAACCGGAGAACAGCTACCGGGTCACGCTGGAGCGGGGAAGGCTCAGGTGGACGGCCAGCGACGGCGGGACGGCTCGGGTTTACACGAAGGAACCCGAGACCAGCTGGTGGCGGCGCTTCAAAGCCGATGCGCTGGGCCTCCTGCCGATCCATTCGATGCTGTGAGGCAGGTCGGCTACGGGTCGAACGAAATGGCAACCCTCTCTCCAGAAGGCGACTTCGAGCCCGTCGAGGCGAGGCTACGCGATGGGAGGACGGCGACGCTGCGCGCGATCCGTCCGGACGACCGGGACAGGATGCAGACGGCCGTACGGAGGCTCTCGGAAAGCTCTCGGTACTCGGTAGCGGCGCGGACGGCTTCAGCCGGCGGCTGCCCTGGCCGCCGGCTCGTCGCGGCCGACGACGGGGATCGCCGGATTGGAGAACTCCATCACGCCGTCCTCGACGCTCCCGCGCTGCAGCATCAGGAGGTCGCGCGCGTAGTTCTGATGGAGTCTCCACGGAATCTTCGCGCCCTGCTTCGGGAACAGGTGGATCGATCGCTGCACGTAGCCGGACGGTGAGGTCGAGGAACGGCGCCTCCCCGATGCTCGCGTCGCGCAGGCGGGGCGTGCACTGCCGCATCCCGGTCCTCGCCATGTGGTTCAGCAGTCGGCAGACGTAGCGGCAGATGAGCTCGGCCTTGAGCGTCCAGGACGCGTTCGTGTAGCCGACCGCGAGCGCGAGGTTCGGCACGTCGCTGAACATCATGCCCTTGTAGTTGTAGGTCTTGCGCGAAATCGACGCGCACGCCGTCCACGCGTGACCTCGAGCCCGCCGAGGAACAGCGAGATTCAACCCGGTGGCCGTCACGATCGAGGTCGGCGTCGAGCTCGGCGCCCGAGCGCAGCTTCAGGCCCGTTTCCGTGAACGTCTCGATCTCGATCGGTGACCACCGACGCCCGGCGTTCCCGCATGGTCTTGAAGAGGTCGCTGTCCGGCACCAGGCAGAGGCGCTGCTCCCACGGGTTGTAGCGCGGGTTGAAGTGCGGGGAGAGCTCGGAGTCGGGTCCGAGCTCCTTCCGCAGCCACTTGTTGATCAGCGCCCGCGCGCGCCCCGGGTTGCGCCGGCAGAAACGGTAGAACCACATGCCGAGCAGCACGTTCTTCCAGCGCGTGATGCCGTAGGCGACGCGCGCCGGCAGACGCCGGCGCAGCCAGTTCGCGATGCGTGTCCTCCCCGGGCATCGAGATGATGTAGGTCGGTGAGCGCTGCAGCATCGTGACGTGCGCGGCCTTCTTGGCCAGCTCCGGCACCAGCGTGACGGCGGTCGCTCCGCTGCCGATCACGACCACGCGCTTGCCTGCGTACGTCGACGTCCTCGGTCCACTTCTGCGGATGAACGATGCGGCCCGCGAAGCGCTCGATGCCGGGAAACTCCGGCGTATAGCCCTGCGCGTAGTTGTAGTAGCCGCTGCACATGAAGAGGAAGTTGCAGGTGAAGCGCACGACCTCCTTCCGTTCGCCGCGCTCCACCTCGACCGTCCAGCGCGCGTCCTCCGTCGACCACGAGGCACGCCTCACGCGGTGGCCGAAGCGGATGTGCCGGTCGATTCCGTGCTCGCTCGCGGTCTCGCGGAGATACTCGAGGATCGACCACCCGTCGGCGATGGCCTTGGGATTCGTCCACGGCTTGAACGAGTATCCGAGCGTGTACATGTCGGAGTCCGAGCGGATGCCGGGAT
Organism: uncultured delta proteobacterium; assembly: GCA_963846105.1. GTDB lineage: Bacteria > Desulfobacterota > Binatia > UTPRO1 > UTPRO1 > CAWJUT01. The sequence continues at coordinate 64,980 of CAWJUT010000010.1, read as the reverse complement.
AGCGGAAGAGATCCCAGGTTCCGCCGATGTCGCTCGCGCGCTTCGAGGATGGCGTACGTCCGATCCGGGACAACTCTTCTGCAGATGGTAGCCGGCGCCGATGCCGGAGATCCCGGCGCCGACCACCAGCACGTCGAAGTGTTCGCTCGTCATCGGACGGTGATTCTCCCGAAGGGCGTGCGTGAAGTCGCGTGCGATCGTTTATAGGTGGGCAGCCGCGACGTGCAAGCGGTCGCGGGGGTGGGACCTAGCCGATCTCGAACGTCGCGCCCTCCGCGCCCGCTGTCACGTCGAACGCCGGCTGCGCCGCGGCAATGGCCCCCGCGGTCAGACGGTCGATATCGTCGTCGTCATGGGCGGGATCGTGGTGGAAGGTGACGAGATGCGCGACCTTTGCGAGCGCCGCAAACGCGAGCGCATGCTCGATGGCGCTGTGCCCCCAGCCGACGTGCTGCGAGTATTCGGCCGATCCATACTGCCCGTCATGGATGAGCAGGTCGGCATCCTTGGCGATGGCAAACCCCGACGTCCATGCCGCCGCGCCCGGGAAGGAGCGAACGCCGAGCGCGGGCTCGTGGTCCGGAACGTAGGCGAGCGTTCCTCGCGGCGTCGTGATGCGATAGCCCACCGTCGGTCCGGGATGACAGACCGGCGCCGCCGAGATCTCGAGCTCGCCAACCCGGAATGCTTGGTCGGACACCTCGTGCAAGGTGAGTCCCTCGATGTCACGCAGGTGCACCGGAAAGAGCGGTGGTGAAAGGTAGCGTATCAAGCGGGCGCGCAGCGAGAGCGTGGCGCTCGGCGGGCCCCAGAGATGCACGTCGACGTCGGGGTCGAAGAGCGGCGCGAAGAATCCGAGTCCCTGGATGTGGTCCATGTGCAGATGCGTGAGCAGCAGATCGACGCGGCGGATCGACGACGGGAGCGCGCGTCCGAGCGGTCGGATCCCCGTTCCGGCATCCAGGATCACGACAGCGCCGTCAGCGGCGCGCACCTCCACGCACGAGGTGTTGCCGCCGTAGCGCGCGGTATCCGCCCCCGGCGAGGCGAGCGATCCGCGCACGCCCCACAACCGGACCTTCATGGCTCGTCCTTCTCCCAGAAGATCGCGACCGACCCGACGTATCGGCCGCCGGCTCCGATCAGCGGTAGTGCGGTGGCTCCGATCTCGCGCCTCACGTTGTCGAGCCCGCGGATCCACAGCTCCATGTGTACCGGCCGGCGCTCGACGTGCGCGATCATGAGCGGGGCCGGCAGCGGGCGGCCGGCTTCGTCGGCCGGCGCGAACGCCGTCGCCCACTCCTCGGCCGACATCTCACCGGTTTCATCGAAGCGTCGTCCGAGGATGCGCTCGGCCGCCTCGTTGTAGAAGACCAGCGTGCCGTCGGCGTCGACGAGGAAGATCGGCATTGCCAGCGAGCTCGCGAGCTGGCGCGTCAGGATGAGCTCGATCGGCTTCTGCGCGGCCGCCATGCCACACCGATAGCGCCTCGCCGGCCGCGAGGCTAGTCGGCGCCGGCCGAGTGGATCGGCTACGCCCCGCCGAGAATCATGCCGCTGGTCGGCACGCCGACACCGCCGGTCACCAGCACGTGGTCGTTCTTCTTCGGCTGATTCACGGCGGTCCCACGGATCAGGCGCACGCCCTCGTTCACGCCGTTCATGCCGTGGATGTATGCCTCGGAGAGCTGACCACCGTGGGTGTTGGTGGGCAGGCGGCCGCTCAGGCTCAAGGCGTGGTCCTTGACGAAGTCCTTGGCCTCGCCCCGGCCGCAGAATCCGAAGGACTCGAGCTGCCAGAGGACGATCGCGGTGAAGGCGTCGTAGATGACGGCGGCGTCGATGTCGCGCGGCCCGAGCCCGGACTGCTCATAGACCTGCCGTGCCACCAGATCCATCTCCGGAAGGTAGGAGATGCTCGGTCGGTAGAAGCTCGTCATCGACTCCTGGTGGGCGCCCGCCGCCTGGGCGGCGCCGCGGATGAACGCCGGCGGATGCTTGAGATCGCGGGCGCGCGCCGCGCTCACCACCACGCAGGCGCAGCCGCCGTCGGTCTCCTGGCAGCAGTCGTAGAGGCGCAGCGGCTCGGCGATGAATCGCGAGCTCTGGTGGTCCGCGATCGTGAGCGGGCGCTCGTAGAAGAAGGCCGCCGGGTTGGTGACCGCGTGCTGGCGCGTCATGACCGCGACCTCGGCGAGATCGAGGCTGGTGCAGCCGTACTCGTGCATGTAGCGCTGCGTGAACATCGCCACCCAGCTCGCCGGCGTCATCAAGCCGAACGGCATGTACCAGCTCCAATGGATCAGGTCGGCGGTGGCGACCCCTTGAGCGACACCGGCGCTGTAGCGCTGGCCGGAACGGCCGTTGAGCGCGCGGTAGCACACCACGACGTCGGCGATGCCGGTCGCGACCGCCATCGCGGCCTGTTGCACGACGCCGACCGCGGCGCCGCCGCCATGCGGCACACGGTTGAAGAAGGTGAGATCGCCGATGCCGACCGCGCGCGCCACCTCGATCTCGTCGCTGGTATCGAGCGTGAAGGTCGTCATGCCGTCGACGTCGCTGGGAGCGAGGCCGGCGTCGTCGAGCGCGGCTTTGACGGCTTCGGCGGCGAGCTGCAGCTCGGAGCGGCCGGAGTTCTTCGAGAACTCGGTCTGGCCGATGCCGACGATGGCGGCTTGGTTCTTGAGGGTTGCCGGCATGGGGCTCACGCTCCGCGGGGCAGGGCGATCTTCACCGTGCCGGTCACGTGATCGCCCCACGAGTTCTTGCCCGCGATCTCGACCTCGACGACGCCTTCACGCTCGTCGGTGGCTTTGACGGTGCCGGCGAGGCGCATGGTGTCGCCGGGCAGGTTCGGGGCGCCGAGCTTGATCGCGACGCTCTTGATCACGGCGTCGGGTCCGGCCCAATCGGTGACGTAGCGGCCGACCAGGCCGTTGGTGGTGAGGATGTTCATGAACACGTCCTGCATGCCCGCGCCCTGGGCCGCGGCCTTGTCGTGATGGAGGATCGTGAAGTCGCGCGACGCCAGGGCGCCGGCCACGATCAGGGTGGTGGTGATCGCGATCGGCAGCTCGGGCAGCTTGGTGCCGACGCCGACGTCTTTCAGCGTGAGAGTGCTCTGGCTCATGGGAGCTCCGACGGGCCGCTCGCGGCCATGTCTCGGCCGAGGCGCGCGAGGTGATACGTCGCTCCGCCGAGCGCGATCTCGAGCGCCTTGGACCACAGGAAATAGCGGTGGATCGGGTAGTCGAGATCGACGCCGATACCGCCGTGCAGATGCTGGGCGGCGGCGGCGATGCGCGCGCCGGCGTCTGCCGTCCAGAATTTCGCGACCGCTGCCTCGCGCGCCGCCGGAAGGCCCTGCGCGAGCTTCCAGGCCGCGCGCCATGTCGCCCAGCGCATCGCCTCGAGATCGATGTAGCAGTCGGCGGCGCGATGCTGGACCGCCTGGAAGGATCCGATCGGCACACCGAACTGGACGCGCTCGCGGACGTAGCGGCTGGTGTGCTCGAGCGCGCGCTCGCAGACGCCGACCTGCATCGCGCACAGCGCGACGAGCGCGCGCTCGTGCAGCAGGCGCGCGCGATCGGCGCCGCCGCCGGCGCTGCCGTCGAGGAGATCGCGTGCGTCGAGTCGGACGCGCGTGAGCGACAGTGTGAAGAGCCCTTCGCCTCCCGAGGTCTTGTGACGCGTGAGCGTCACGCCGGGCGCACGCGGATCGACCAGGAAGATACCGACGCCGTCGCTGATCGTCGCCGGTACCAGGATGCGCGCCGCGAGGTCGGCGGCGGGAACGAAATGCTTCTCACCGTCCACGATCCAACCGCTGCCGTCGCGGCGCGCCTGTGTCGCGGGCGCACTCGGCTCCGACGACTGTGCGTCCGCGAGCGCCGCGGTCAGGATGACCGTTCCCGCGGCCAGTGGCACCAGCCACTCCTTCCGCTGCGCGGCGCTGCCGTCTTCCGCGATCGTGAGGCCACCGAGGACGAGGGTGGACAGCACCGGAATCGGCGCCACCGCGCGCCCGACCTCGTGCAGCAGGATGCACGCTTCGAGAAACCCGAAGCCCATGCCGCCGGCGTCCGCCGGCAGGGTGAGTCCGAGGAGCCCGGCTTCCGCGAGCGTCGACCACAGCGCGCGGTCGCACCATTCCGCTTCCGAGGCGCGCTTCTTCAGGCGCTCCGGCGTGACCTCCTTCTCGAGGATGCCGCGCGCCAGGTCGCGCACCATGATCTGGTCTTCGCTGAAGGTGAAATCCATCGCGCCGATCACCTGGCGGGGCGGAAGAGCGGGAGACGCATGCCTTCGTCGATCTGCTCGATCGCGAGCACCACCGGCATGTCGATGCGCACGGCCTCGGGCGCGCAGCCGACGACGTTCGAGACCAGACGGGTTCCTTCCTCGAGCTCGATCACGGCGCAGACCAACGGGTACTCGTAGCCCGGGAACTGCGGGTGATGCAGAACCGTGTAGCTATAGACACGACCCCGGCCTTTGGCGGGAACCGCTTCCCACTCGATCGACTGACACTCGCCGCACATCGCGCGCGGCGGATGGCGAAGCGCCGCGCACGCTTTGCATTTCTGGATCAAGAGCTCGCCGCGCGCGATTGCCTTCCCACCACCAGGCGTTGTCGTGACCGAGCGGTGCGCGCAGACGCGACGGCTTGGCTGATGTGTCTGACCGATCACTCGCCGCCTGGGGTTGCTGGTGCGGCTTGAACTTCAGCACGCGGAAGGTCATGGAGCCGACCTCCTCGCCGTTCTGGTCGCGGAAGACGTCGCGGGTATTGATGAAGTAGCCGATGCCGAGGCCGGTCGCTTTCTCGGCGGAGATCGACTCGATCACGGTGGTGGTCGAGACGCGGTCGCCCGGGCGCAGATACCGCGTGTAGACCTGATCGCAGTTGGTCGCGACCACCGAGGAGTAGCCGTGGTCGGTCAAGAGCTGGTGCAGCTCGAGTCTGCTTGTTCGACGTCGTGCTGGTGGGCTCGGCCATCTCGATGCCGCGCAGCACCCACGCCTGCAACATCGTGGGCGGCGCGACGAGGCCGCGGTGCAGCGAGCGCGCGGCGGCGGCGGCGTCCGTGTAGACGGGGTTGCGGTCGCCCATCGCCTCGCACCAGTGGGGACCATCGACTCGTTCACGGGCTCGGGTGCGACCATCGGCGGACCGATCGCGATGCCTACGTAGGTCTGAAGCGTGCGCTCGAGCTCTTCCTTCGATCGTTGGGTCATAGTGGGACCATGGTCAGCGACGCTGCGCGCGTGGCAGGCCGAGGCCGGCCATCGCGATGATGTCGCGTTGAACTTCGTTCACGCCGCCGCCGAAGGTGAGGGTGGTGGCGCTGCGATACGCATGCTCGAGCAAGCCGCCGAAGAGCGCGCCGGGCTCGCCGTGCGGCACCAGGCCGGCGGCGCCGACGATGCCGAGCAGCAGCCGGTAGCACTCGACGAAGAACTCGGTGCCCATCACCTTCACGGCCGACGCCTCGGCCATGTTGGGGACGCCCGCCGTGATCGACCACGCCGAGCGCCAGTTCAAGATCTTGAGCGCCTCGAGCTTGGCATAGACGCGTGCCAGGTCGAGCTGCACCCAGGGCTCGTCGAGCATGCGGTCGCCGCCGGGCGTCGGTGTGCGCTCCGCCCACCTCCAGACCTCGTCGAGCAGTCGGTCGGCGAGACCCGGGGTCGCGAGCGTGATGCGCTCGTGGTTGAGCTGCGACGTGATCAGGCGCCAGCCCTCGTGCTCGGGGCCGACGCGGTTCGCGATCGGCACCCGGACGCCCTCGTAGTACGTGGCGTTGGTGCGCTCGCCGCCGAGCGTATAGATCGGCGTGACCGAGAAGCCCGGGCTGTCGGTCGGCACCAGGATGATGGAGATGCCCTTGTGCTTGGGGGCGTCGGGATCGGTGCGCGCCGCGAGCCAGATGTAGTCGGCATCCTGCGCGTGCGTCGTGAAGATCTTCTGCCCGTCGATCACGTAGTGGTCGCCGTCACGCACGGCGCGCGTCTGGAGGGACGCGAGATCGGTGCCGGCCGACGGGCTCGGTGTAGCCGATGCCGAAGAACAGCTCGCCCTTCAGGATCGGCGGGAGCAGCTCCGACTTCTGCGCTTCGGTCCCGAACTGCATGATCGTCGGACCGATGGTGTTGATCGCGATGACCGGCAGCGGCGCGCGGGCGCGATAGGTCTCGTCCCAGAAGATGAACTGCTCGAGTGCGGTACGACCCTGGCCGCCGTATTGCTTCGGCCAGCCGATGCCGAGCCAGCCGTCGGCACCCATCCGGCCCACCACGCGGCGAAACACCGGCCCGCCGACCTCGTGCCACTCCGCGTCCAGGGCGGCGCGCAGCTCAGCGGTGAAGAGATCGCGGTAGTAGCTCCGGATCTGCTTGCGGAGCGACTGCTGCTCCGCCGTGAAGTCGAGGTACATGCGCTGTCGGTCTCGTCATGCGGGCGACGGCAGGCCGGAATCTGGGGGCCGTCGCGAAAATGAAACATGTTCTAGAAGCCGCACTATGCAGGAATCGACGGGGAGATGCAACGCGAAGTCGCTTGACATCGTCGAGGTTGGAGTCGTACCGGAGCACATGGCTGATCGATCGACGTTCGGTCCCGACACGACCACCGACGAAGTGCTCGAAGGCATCGACCTGCGCGGCAAGCTGGCGCTCATCACCGGCGGGTCGGGAGGACTCGGGCTCGAGACGGCTCGCGCCCTGGCGTCCAAAGGCGCGCACGTCGTCGTGACGGCACGCGACGTCCCGAAAGGCGAGGCGGCGGCCGCGGGCATCCGCGAGTCGACCGGTAATCAGCAGATCGAGGTCGAGGAGCTGGAGCTCGGCTCGCGCGCGAGCATCCGGGCTTTCGCCAAGCGCTTCCTGGCCCGGCACTCCGCTCTCGACATCCTCATCAACAACGCCGGCGTGATGGCGTGCCCGTTCGCGAAGACCAGCGACGGCTTCGAGATGCAATTCGGCACCAATCACCTCGGACACTTCCTGCTCACCTGCCTGCTCGTCCCGGCGCTGCGCGCCGGCGCGTCGAGCCGGATCGTATCGGTGAGCTCGCGCGGCCATCACATCGCGGGGGTCGATTTCGACGATCCCAACTTCGAGCGGCGGCCCTACCACAACTGGTCGTCGTACGGTCAGGCGAAGACGGCCAACGTGCTGTTCGCGGTCGGGCTCGAGCGGCGGCTGGCGCCAGCCGGCGTGCACGCCAACGCGCTCCATCCGGGCGCGATCATGACCGAGCTCGGCCGCCACCTCCGGCAAGAGGACCTCGAGTTCCTGCGCTCGCGCGCGCCGGCGGGCGGGGGGTACCAGTTCAAGTCCATACCGGCCGGCGCCGCGACCTCGGTATTCGCGGCGACGGCGCCGGAGCTGAGCGGCCGTGGCGGCCTCTACCTCGAGGACTGCCACGTCGCCGGCATCAACGACGAGCCGAATGCTCCCGATGGCGTCAAGTCCTATGCACTCGATCCGCGGAACGCCGAGCGTTTGTGGGAGCTGTCGGAGCGGCTCGTGGGCGAACGCTTCGCGCTCGCCTGAGCCCGCGCCGGCTCGGCGAGGGATTCCGAAGGCGCCTCGTTGAACAATCCGGGTTGGGATAAGACCGCGGCCATGCGCGAGGCGGTGCGAGCCGTGGCGGTGGTGATGCTCGCGCTGGCAGCCGGCTGTGCCGGCGAACGCGAGGAGCGTTCGACGGCCGAGGCGCTGCACCTCGTGAGATCCGCTCCCGGCACGCTGCCACCGACCTATACGCTCGCCGACGAGACCCGACCGGTGCTCGCGGTTCCACCCGAGGTCCGTGTGCAGGTGAGCATCCCATCAGGGCTGCGCGACGAGTTCACGTTTCCGGTGCCGAGCTCGGTCGCGGCCGGTGAGATGATCGCCACCGGCATCCTGCAGCGCCGCCGCGTCGAGTCCATCCCACCGACGGTCGTGCGCGTGGTCGCCGACCCGAGCGGCAACTCGCAGCGCCACGATCACGCTCCCGGAGCTGGCGCGCGGTCCCGGTCCGCCCTCCGCGCTTGCGCTGGTGCTGACGGCAGCGACATCCGAAGGCGCCGTCGACGCGGTCGTGCGTGACGTCAACGTACCACGGCACGCGGATCTTCACTTCGCCTATGCGCTCAGCGACGCCTCGGGCATCGCCGACGCCGCACCGGTGCGTCTCGAGGTGCTGGCCGGCGAGGAGACCACCGGCGAACGCTTGCTCTGGTACACGGAGATCCGAGCCACCAGCACCGACGCGCGACGCTGGCATGAGACCTCGATCCCGCTCACGGTGATCGGTGACGAGCGTGTGAGTCTCATCTTTCGGGCGCGCAGCGCCGGTCGTGGTCGTCCGGTCGTCGTTCCGCTGTGGGCCGATCCCACCATCACCGTGCCGGCGCGCCGCCCACCCGAACGTCGCAACGTCATCCTGATCTCCCTCGACACCTTGCGCGCCGATCGGGTCGGGGCCTACGGCGCGTACCGCCCGACGACGCCGGCGATCGACGTGCTCGCCTCCGAGTCGATCGTCTTCACCGACGCCTGGGCGCCGTGGCCCGAGACCAGCGGGTCGCACATGTCACTCTTCACCTCGCGTTACCCGAGCGAGCACGGGGTGGTGAGCTTCATCACGGCGCCGTCGGAGCGGCTCGAGCTCCTGACCGAGCGTCTGCGGCAGGAGGGCTATCTCACGCGCGCGTTCACCGAGGACGGCGGCGTGTGGGCGAATGCCGGCTTCGCGCGCGGCTTCAGCGCCTACAGCGAGCGCCGCAGCGCCGACTTCGTGTACCGGGGCGAGGCGGCGGCGACCTTCGCCGACGCGACCCGCTGGATGGAAGCGCACGCCGACCGCACCTTCTTTCTTTTCGTCCACACCTATCAGGTGCACGCTCCCTACGCGCCGCCGCGCGCCTATCGCGCGATGTTCGCCGACATCCACGGCCGTGAGCCCGGCGCGCAGCGCGCCAACGCGATCAACTACGATCGCGAGACACGCTTCACCGACGACCAGGTCGGGCCGTTCATCGCGGCAGCTGAGACGCCTCGGGCTCGCCGAGCGCTCGATCGTGGTGCTCACTTCGGATCACGGAGAGGAGTTCGGCGAGCACGGCGGCATGGGCCATGGGCGTTCCTTGCACCGCGAGGTCCTGCAGGTGCCGCTCATCGTCTGGGCGCCGGGCTTGCTCGACGGCCGCGCGTGTCACCGCGCCGGCGAGTCTCCTCGACATCGCGCCGACCGTGCTCGAGCTGCTCGGGCTGGCGCCCGACCCCGGTCATCGCGGCGTCAGCATGGTCGGACCGGCGCGCGGAGGCGCGGTGCAGCTCGATCGCGCGATCGCGGGCGAGGTCGATAGAGTCGATGCCGCGCGGCACGACCGGATCAATCAGGTTTCGATGCGGCAGCAGGGGCGCACCGCGATCACCGACGTGGAAAGCGGCACGACGCGTTGCTACGGCGCCGACGATCGTGACGAGCAGCGGCCCTCGGCCCCGGACGCCACGAGCGAGCAACCACTCGCCAGGGACTGTGCCGCGCTCGCGACGATCATCGCCGAGCACCGGCGCAAAGCGGTTCCCCTCGGCACTGCGCCCGCGCACGTCACCGATCCCCGCCTGCTCGAGAAGATGCGCGCGCTCGGCTACATCGAGTGAACCGAGGCGCGCCCCGCTCTCGATTGCCTACGATCGACCGGCGACGCGCGCCTGCTCGCGCAGCACGAACTTCGTGACCTTGCCGGTGGCGTTCATCGGCAGCGCGTCGACGATCTCGACGTGGCGGGGAACCTTGTAGTTCGCCATGTTCTCGCGGCACCAGGCGACGATCGACTCGGGGGCGAGTGTCGCGCCGGGCGCGGGGACGACGAACGCCATGCCGACCTCGCCCATGCGCTCGTCGGGGACGCCGATCACGGCGACCTGTCCGACACCGGCGCACCCGAGCATGATGCTCTCGATCTCCGCGGGATAGCAGTTGAACCCACCGACGATGAACATGTCCTTCAGGCGGTCGGTGATGCGCAGGTATCCGCGCTCGTCCATGACGCCGACGTCGCCGGTGTGCAGCCAGCCGTCGGCGTCGATCGCCTCGGCGGTCGCCGCCGGGTCGTTGAAGTATCCGCTGCATGAGGTTGTAGCCGCGCACGACGATCTCGCCGGGCGGTTCCGCGCGCGACCTCGTTCCCGCTCTTGTCCACGCAGCGCACCTCGACGTCGGGGATCGCGCGCCCGGACGTCGTGGCGATCGTCTCCGGATCGTCTTCCGGGCGGCACATCGTCACGACTCCGGTCGCCTCGGTGAGGCCGTAGGCGGTGATGATGGTCTCGAGCGTGAGCTCGCGCCGCATGCGATGGATGAGCTCCACCGGAATGACGGCGGCGCCGGTGACCGCGAGGCGCAGACAGGAGAGATCGTACTTCTGGCGATCCGGGTGGGCGAGGATCGTCTGGTAGAGCGTGGGCGGACCCGGCAGCACGCTCACGCGATCGCGTCCGATGCGCGCCAGCACCGCCGGGACGTCGAACAGCGCTTGCGGCAGGATCGTCGCGCCGCGCAGGATCGACGCCAGCCAGCCCGCCTTGTAGCCGAAGCCGTGAAAGAACGGATTCACGATCAGGTAGCGATCGCCCGGCGCGCAGACCGACGACGTCACTCCACACCGCGAAGCAGCGGAGGTTCTGGCCGTGCGTCGTCATCACGCCCTTGGGCTTGCCGGTGGTGCCCGAGGTGAAGAGGATGTCGGCGAGGTCGGTGGGTGCGACGGCCGCTGCGCGCCGCTCGGCTTCCGCCGCCGGGAAGCCAGCGCCGGCCTCGAGAAAATCCGACCACGGGAGCGCGCCGGCGGCCGCGCCCCGCACGAGGACGATGCGCTCGAGATCGGGCAGCTCGGCGACCGGACGCGTGCTGGTCGCGCCGCCGCAGGCGCTGCGCAGCAGGTCGATGTAGCGGTTGCCGAGAAACTCCTCGACCGCGACCGAGAATGCGCGCGCCGCTCCTGGCGAGAATGTAGCCGACCTCGACGCCCTTCATGCGGGTGTTCAAAGGTACGAGCACGCCGCCCGCCGTCTGCAGACCGATCGCCGCGACCACCCACTCGTAGATGTTCGGTGCCCAGATCGCGACCCGGTCGCCGGCCCGAATACCGGCGGCGCAGAACGCGCGCGCCGCCAGCAATCCCGCCGTCGGCGAGCGTCTGTGAAGGTGAGCGTGACGTCGCCGTCCTCGATGGCGTGGCGGTCGCCGAAGCGCGTGGCGGCATCGCGGACGAGCGCGGGGAGGGTTTGCGGGGCGGACATCGCGGCCGGTCTACTCCGAGGTCCGCGGTCAGCGCAATCGCCCGGCTGGACGCCATAGGCTCACGCGCCGCGCCGGCAGCAGCTCCCGTCGCAGATTCTTTCTTGACCGGGCGGCTGCGAGCCGGCTAGCGTTGCTGGTAACGAACGGCCGACCATGCTGAAAATCTTCGCGGCCATCGCCCTGGTCTTCTTCATCCTCGAGCGCTTCCTGCCGGCGCGCCGGCAACCCTTGCTCCGCCCGGGCGTGATCGCCGACGGGTTGTACGTCCCGATCCACTATCTGATGCGGGTCGCGATCAGCTTCGTGCTGGCCGACGCGCTCAGTGACCTCGGGCGTCAGGTCCTGCCCGGCGGCCGCGGGCTCCTCACCGATCTTCCGGTGTGGGCGCAGGCCGCGGTCGTTCTCGTGGTGCTCGATCTCTTCTTCTACGTGATGCACAGGCTCAAGCATCGATGGCATTGGTGGTGGAGGCTGCACGAGACGCATCATAGCTCGCCCAACCTCGATTTCCTGGCGAGCGTCCGCTTCCATCCGCTCGAGAAGGTGATCGATCGACTGGTCTTTCTCCTGCCGCTCACGCTGTTCGGGGCGTCGGAACCGGCGCTGCTCATCTGGTCGTCGGTCGACGTGTTCTTCGGCATGCTCAACCACGCCAACGTGCGCGTGCGCCTGGGGCCGCTGATCTACCTGTTCGTGGGTCCGGAGATGCATCGCTGGCACCACGCGCGCGATCCGCTGCGCCGCGACGTGAACTTCGGCAACAACCTCTCGATCTTCGACTGGATGTTCGGCACCGCGGCGCTCGCGCCCGACGACCCGGTGGAGTTCGGCATCGACGATCAGGCCATCTATCCGCAAGGCAACATCTGGCGGCAGTGGCTGTTCGCGTTCCGCCCCGGCGTGACGCCGTTCGCGGCGGCGCCTGCCGTCACCGCGAGCGCAGGCGCTGCAGGGCGTTCTGGGCGGGCGTGAAGCCCGGCGCGATGCGCAGCGCGGTCTCGAAATGCTGCTGCGCTTCGGAAGGATTCCCGAGGCGCTCGAGCGCCAGGCCGAGATTGTAGTGCGCGATCGATAGTCGCGGGTTCAAGCGCAGCGCGTCGCGGTAGTGCGTGACGGCTTGGTCGAGCTTGCCTTCGTACGCGTACATCAACCCGCGGCTGTTGTACGCATCGGCGAAGTCCGGAGCGGTGCGTATGACCTCCTCGTACTCCGTCGCCGCCTCGTCGCGTCTCCCCTGGCTCGCGAGCACCAACCCGAGGTTGTAGCGCGCCACCGTGTGATCCGGTTTCACCCGTAGCGCCGCCCGGAAATTGCTGATGGCCTCGTCGAGCTGGCCCCGACCCTTCAGCAGCATGCCGAGATTGTTGTGCGCCATCCAACACGAGGGGTTCTTCGCGATGGTGTCGCGCCACAGCACCTCGAGCGAGAGGTACACCTGCGACTGCTGCCACGTGAGCACGCCGAAGACGGCGCACACCGCCACGCACGCCGCGTTTCCGAGCCAGCGGGCGCGCGATCCCCATCGCTCGATCGCCGATCGCGGCCGCGGCGACGCCGAGCGCGATCAGCGCCATGCTCGCCGGGTACTGGAAGTGATCGGCGACGAACGAGTAGCGCATCGGATAGATGTCGATGAATCCCAGCGCGGGCGCGACCGTCACCCCGAACACCAGCACGGCCGTAAGCGGCCCTCTGCCGAGACGCTGCCGTGCGGCCCAGAGTGCGCCGACGGCCGCGGCGGCGAGGGCGGGAAACAGGTACTGCCACCACGCGCCGGCGTCGATCTGCCAGCGCGGGTAGATGAAGGTCAGCCGCTCCGGCCATACGAGCTTGCCGACGTAGAACCAGACGGCGCGGCCCGCGATCAGGCAGCGATCGAGGAACGAGAGGTCCCATTCGGATCCTTTGGCCCCCACGTGTCCACTTTCGATGCTCATGGTCGTGAGCCCCATCACCACTCCGGCGACGAAGAAGGGTGCGAGCGGCACGAGGTCGTTCCATCCGACACGGCCGCGCTTCCACCACAGGACGAACAGGATCACGACCGGCAGCGAGCACGCCACGGTCTTGCTGAAGAGGGCGAGCAGGAAGAGGCCGAGCGCCAGGGCGTACCAGCGCCAGCGATGGAACGTCTCGGTCGCGAAGCGGGTGTAGGCGAGGAGCGCGCCCAGCGAGCACGCGGTCGAGAGCACGTTCTTGCGTTCGCTGATCCAGGCGACCGACTCGACATGGACGGGATGGAGCGCGACCAGCGCTGCCGCCGCGAGAGCTCCGGGCACGCGCAGGCGTGCGAGGAGCCGCCAGAGAAGGACGGCGTTCACACCGTGGAGAAGAACGTTGATCAGGTGGTAGGCGAGGGGATCCAGCTGCCAGAATTGGTACTGCATCCAGTAGCTGGTGTAGGTCATCGGGTAGTACTGCCAGGTGGCTCCGCCTTCGAGCCAGATCCGTCGCAGGCCGTCGAGGGATCGGAACAGATGCTGGTTGGCGATGACGATCTCGTCGTCGTCCCAGACGAAGCCGCCACGCAGCGCCGGGAGGTAGGCGAGTACCGTGACGCCGATGAGAAGACCGGCGTACACGATCTCCCGGATCCAGGGTTGCTGCCCTTCGACGGTGGGTGCCGTCGGCGCGGAAGTCCTCGGCGCCGGCGACTTCTGCTGCTCGCGCCGGCGACGAGCCGCCCGCGCCCGCGCGCTCACGGCGCCGTTCCTCGGGGGGTGAAGCGATCGACCAGCTTCGCGTACTCGTCGAGCACCGGCAGCACTTCGTCCGCCGCCTCCGAAGGAAGACGCAGCGCCACCTCGGTCACGCCGATCGACGCGTAGTACTCGAGCTTGCGCGGGTCGGGAAGCGTACCGAGCAGCACCAGCTTCAGCCCTGCGGGGTCGCGCCCCGCGGCGTGCATCGCTTCGTGCAGGCGGGGGAGGGCGGCGGCAACGCCGGCTCCGCCGATCGGCATCCAGCCGTCGCCGTACTCCGCGATGTGCGCGAACAGCTTCGGACCCGCCGCGCCACCGAGCAGCACCGGCGGGCGAGGCTGCTGGATCGGCTTCGGCCACGACCAGCTCGGCTCGAAGCGAACCAGCTCGCCGCTGAACGACGCTTCGCCATCCTGCCAGAGTCGTTGCATCGCCAGCATCTTCTCGCGCGCCAGCGCGCGCCGGCGCGGGAAGTCGACCCCGTGGCTCTCCATCTCTTCCCGGTTCCAACCGAAGCCCACGCCGAAGACCATCCGGCCGCCCGAGATGCAATCGAGCGTCGCCACTTCTTTGGCGGTGACGATCGGGTCGCGCTGCGCGATCAGACAGACGCCGGTGCCGAGCCGGATGCGCGAGGTGACCGCGGCGGCGGCGGCGAGGGTGACGAACGGGTCGAGGGTGCGCCGGTACTCTTCCGCCAGCACCGGCTCTCCGGTCGGCGGCGGGGTTCGACGACTGATCGGGATGTGCGTGTGCTCGGGAACGTACAGCGAGCGGAAGCCGCGCGCTTCGGCGGCGCGCGCCAGCTCGACCGGCGCGATGGCGCGGTCGGTGGTGAACATCGTCACGCCGAGCTCCATGGGGGCGGGAGCCTATCACAGGCCGCGCCGCCCGCCGCGCGACGGGTCATGAAGGCAGCGTACGACACCGACAGTCTCGGTTGACAACCCGAGCGGCTTGGCCGAGACAAATCATGTGGCGCACAGGCTGCTCGACATCTCGTCGTCTCCCGAGCCGCGACCCGGTGGCGGCGCTTACGATGCATCGCGCGGCGGCATCGACGTGGCGCGTCTGCGGGCGGACTTTCCGGCGCTGGCGCAGGAAGTCGACGGCAGACCGCTCGTCTACCTCGACAATGCCGCGACCACGCAGAAGCCGAACGCCGTGCTCGACGCGCTGCGGCGCCACTACGAAACGGACAACGCCAACGTCCGGCGCGGCGTGCACGCGCTCGCCACACGCGCCACCGCGGCCTACGCGCACGCCCGCAGCGTGGTGCGCGGATTCATCGGCGCCGGCGACGATCGCGAGATCGTCTTCACGCGCGGCACCACGGAATCGATCAATCTGGTGGCGGCGAGCTACGGGCGGGCGCGGCTCGGCGCCGGCGACGAGGTGCTGGTCACCGAGATGGAGCACCACGCCAACATCGTGCCCTGGCAGCTCGTGTGCGAGCAGACCGGCGCCCGACTGAGAGTCGCCCCGGTCAACGACCGCGGCGAGCTCGCGATCGACGCCTTCACGGATCTGCTCGGCGCGCGCACCAGGATCGTCGCCCTCGCCCACGTCTCGAACGCGATCGGCACCGTCAACCCGATCGGCGAGCTGGTGCGGCTCGCGCATCACCGTGGCGCGGTCGTGCTCGTCGATGGTGCGCAAGCGGTGGCGCACCTCGCCGTCGACGTGCGCGACCTCGACTGCGACTTCTACGCCTTCTCCGGTCACAAGCTCTATGGTCCGACGGGCGTCGGCGTGCTCTACGGCAAGGCGGCGCTGCTCGAGGACATGCCGCCCTGGCAGGGCGGCGGCGAGATGGTGCGCTCGGTCTCCTGGGAACGGACGACCTACGACGAGCCGCCGTACAGGTTCGAGGCCGGTACGCCGCCGATCGCCGGCGCGGTCGGCCTCGGCGCGGCGATCGAGTACCTCGGCGGCATCGATCTCGCCGCGCGCGTCGAGCACGAGCAGGATCTGATGCGCTACAGCGAGTCCGCGCTGCGGACGCTCGCGGGCGTGCGCATCGTCGGGACGGCGGCGCACAAGCTCGGCGGACACTCGTTCGTGCTCGCGGACGTGCACGCGCACGACGTCGCCCAGATCCTCGACCAGTACGGGGTCGCGGTGCGCGCCGGGCACCACTGCGCGCAGCCGATTCTCAAGCGCTTCGACCTGCCGGCGACGGTGCGGGCGTCGTTCGCGGTCTACAACACGCGCCACGACGTCGATCGTCTGCTCGAGGGGCTGCGCGCCGCGCGCGAGGCGCTCGGCTGATGCCGGACCTGACGCAGCTCTATCGGACGCTCATCCTCGACCACGGCAAGCGGCCGCGCAATCGCGGCCGACTCGGCGACGCCACGCACGGTGCCGATGGCGAGAATCCGCTCTGCGGCGACACCATCCACGTCGATCTCGAGATCGCCGGCGATACCGTGCGCGATGTCGGTTTCGAGGGTGCGGGTTGCGTGATCGCCATCGCCTCGGCGTCGCTCATGACCGAACGGTTGAAGGGACGGACACGCTCCGAGGTGCGCGCGCTCGCCGATCGGGTCGAGGGCGTCTGCACGGGCGGGGTCGCCTCGGCTGACGGGTCGGACGCCGACCTCGGCGAGCTCGAAGCGCTCGCCGGTGTGCGGCAGTATCCGGTCCGCGTCAAGTGCGCGACCCTGGCGTGGCAGACGATGCGGCGCGCGCTCGCGACATGACGCCGGCGCGACGCGTCGCGCGCCTCGCGCTGGCCGACGCGATCGACGAGCTTCAGTCGCCGCACGCGCCCGAGAGCTTCTCGGTCGCGACCGGCACGATCGCGCTCGTCGTCGACTGTCGCGTCGATGCGCTGGCGTTGGCTGACACGGCGATTGCGACCGCGTGCCAGCGTCTGGCGGAGCTGCCGTGTCCCTCGGTCGCGATCACGGGCGCAGCGGCCGCACGGGCTCCGGCCGCCGTCGTGGAGTGTTTCGACGTGCTGGTCGGGTCGGACGAGGAGCTGGCGGCGATCCTCGCGGGGATCGAGCGCTCGCCGCTCGCGGCGATGGCTCTGGTTCAGCTGCTGCGCTACGGTGCGGCGCTCCCCATCCACGACGCGCTCGTCGCCGAGTCGCTCACCTACTCGACGCTGCAGAGCGGCCCGGAGTTCGCGTCGTGGCTCGCGGCGCGGCCCAGCACCACCCGCGCCACGCCGGGTTCAGAGCCCGCCGTGCTCGCCACCAGGGCGGGCGCGCGTCTCGACGTCGTGCTCAACCGCCCCGAGCGCCACAACGCCTTCTCGGCCGCGATGCGCGATGCGCTCGTCGAGGCGCTCGGCATCGCGGTTGCCGACCCGTCGATCGCGGAGATCGTGCTGAGCGGTCGCGGGCCGTCGTTCTGCAGCGGCGGCGACCTCGACGAGTTCGGGACGCTGCCCGATCCGGCGACCGCGCACGCGATCCGCTCGACGCGGAGCCCGGCGCGTCTGCTCGCCGCCAGCGCCGACCGCACACGCGTCCTCGTCCATGGCGCCTGCGTCGGCGCCGGCATCGAGCTGCCGGCGTTCGCGAAGCGCGTCATCAGCGCGCCGGACGCCTTCTTCCAGCTTCCCGAGGTGGCGATGGGACTCGTGCCGGGAGCCGGTGGGACGGTCAGCATCCCGCGACGCATCGGCCGCCAGCGGACCGCCTCGCTCTGCTTGAGCGGCGCTCGCCTCGACGCGTCGACCGCTCTCGAATGGGGGCTCGTCGACGAGATCGCCTGAGATGTCGCCCGCGATCGGTTGACAGCCTCTGCCCTGGCCACTCTAATCCCGCGCATGATCCTGTTGAATCCCAAAGAGTCTGATCGCCGCACCGTCGACGCGCGCTCGACCGAGGTCATGCGCAAGACGATCGAGTTCTTCGAGACCAAGGGCAAGACGAAGCTGCTCGACGACTACTACAGCCGCGTCTGGTACGCCGACTTCCTCGAGTTCGTGAAGCGCCGACCGCATCTTCGCCACCATGTGCACGCCGGCGGGCGAGGGCGTCGCCGACGGACGCTGGGACACGTGGCGCATCTCCGAGTTCGCCGAGATCCTCGGCTTCTACGGCCTGCAGTACTGGTACACCTGGCAGGTCTCGGTGCTCGGCCTCGGTCCGATCTGGATGAGCGAGAACCGGCCATCCGTGCCGCGCACCGCCGAGGCGCTCGAGGACGGCGGCATCTTCGCGTTCGGCCTCTCCGAGCAGCGCGCACGGCGCCGACATCTACTCGACCGACATGGTCCTCACGCCGGACGGCGACGGCTGGCGCGCCAACGGCCGCAAGTATTACATCGGCAACGGCAACGAGGCCGCGATCGTCTCGACCTTCGGCCGCATCGGCGACAGCGACGAGTACGTCTTCTTCGCCGCCGACCCGCGCCACGCGAGCTATCATCTCATCAAGAACGTCGTGGCGAGCCAGAACTACGTCTCCGAGTTCGAGCTGCGCGACTATCCGGTCGGCGCCGGGCGACATCCTGCACCGCGGCCGCGACGCCTGGGACGCCGCGCTCAACACCGTCAACATCGGCAAGTACAACCTCGGCTGGGCTTCGATCGGGATCTGCACGCACGCGCTCTACGAGGCGATCACGCACGCCAGCAACCGCGTCCTCTACAAGATGCACGTCACCGACTTCTCGCACGTGCGGCAGAACTTCGTCGACGCGTACTGCCGGCTGGTCGCGATGAAGCTCTTCGCGCTGCGCGCCGCCGACTACATGCGCGTCGCGTCGCGCGAGGACCGCCGCTACCTGCTCTACAACCCGATGGTGAAGATGAAGGTGACCACCCAGGGCGAGGAGGTCATCAACCTCCTGTGGGACACGATCGCCGCCAAGGGCTTCGAGAAGGACATGTACTTCAGCCAGGCCGCCGTCGACATCCGCGGCCTCCCGAAGCTCGAGGGCACGGTGCACGTGAACATCGCGCTGATCGTGAAGTTCATGCCGAACTTCTTCTTCACACCCGGCGACGTATCCGGCGGTCGCCACCCAGAGCCAGGCCGCGAACGACGACTTCCTCTTCCACCAGGGCGGCACCAAGGGCCTCGGCCAGATCCAGTTCCACGACTACCAGCAGGCCTTCGAGGGCGTCGACCTGCCGAACGTCAAGCGCTTCGCCGAGCAGGCCGAGGTCTTCCGCGAGCTGCTCGCCAGCGACCCGCCGGGCCCCGACCAGATGAAGGACGTCGACTTCCTGCTCGCCGGCGGCGAGATCTTCGCGCTCGTCGTCTACGCCCAGCTCATCCTCGAGAACGCGCGCGATCTACGCGCATCGACGACGATCTGCTCGATCAGATCTTCGACTTCATGGTCCGCGACATGTCGAAGTTCGCGCTCCAGCTCTACAGCCAGCCGATCGAGCACGGCGAAGCAGATGGCGTGCTGCCAGCGGATGATCCGCAGAAGGCGGTGCACGATCCCGCGCGCTACGAGCGCGTGTGGCGGGAGCACGTCGCACCGCTCGACGGCGCGTACGAGATGAACGAGTAGGGCATTTAGCACGCCGTTGTGCTTCGTCGCGTGCGAGCGCGCGACGTGTACATCAGCCCGCGCGCATTTGTACACGCGGCCAGCCGATTGACACGGGCGCGTTCGCTAACGACGCAAACGTTCGAGGGGTGCGCGTCGTCCGCGGCGCGGCATGCAGCGTGCTGTTACCGGCGAAGCAACGTCGCCTGGGTCATCCACCGTCAGCGATCACGTTCGAGAACGAATCGATATCGGCCCCCCACTTTGCACACGCCATGGCGTCTATGGTGGGGCCATAGGAGGCGTCGCGATGTCCGAGTTGATTCCCTGGGTCGTAGCGCTGGTGCCGGTGTGCCTATCGGTGGTGGTCGCATTCGTGGTGCTCACGGACCTCCGAGAGGATGCGATCGTCGATGCCATGCGGCGACTGCCGAGTCCGCAAGACTGCGCCGACGACACGCGAGAAGCCGGTCGCAACGCGCGGCGCGAACGTCCCGCAGCCTGACCATCATCCGCGAGCCTTCCCATCCACGTCGGTCGGGAGCGTGAAGCTGAAGGCGCTGCCGCGCCCGGGCGCGCTCTCCACCCAGATGCGCCCACCATGGCGCGCGACCAGCGCCCTGCAGATGTACAGGCCGAGCCCGAGTCCTTTCCGTGTCCCAGCGGGCGCGTTCTCCCCTTGCTGCAGCCGCTCGAAGATACGCTCCCTGCTCTCGGCGCTGACACCGCAGCCGGTATCGGTCACCGTGACGCGCACGAAGCCAGCGCCGTTGCCGCGCTGCGCCTGCACCGTGACCTTGCCGCGCGCCGGGGTGAATTTGATGGCGTTGTCCAACAGGTTGGTCAGAATCTGACGCGCGCGCCGGGCGTCGGCGTGGACGGAGGGCAGGGTGCGCGGCAGATCGGCCGCGAGACGAACGTGCTTCGCGGCCGCCGCCGGGCGCACGCTGTCGAGCGTCTCGCGGATGACTTCCGCAAGCTTGATGCGCTGCGGCTCGACGACCAGCTTGGCGTTCTCGACGCGGGTCGCATCGAGCAGATCGCTGATCATGCTGTCGAGCTGCAGGACGTTGCTCTGGAGATTCTCGAGATACCCGTGCTGTTCGGCAGTCGCGGTGTCTCCAGTCATTGTGTCCACCAGCAGGGTGAGGTAGCCGTGAATCGCGTTGAGGGGCGTGCGCAGCTCGTGCGTGACGTGCGAGAGCAGGCGGTCCTTGACGGCGAGCTGCTGCTGGCGCAGCCGATCGAGCTCGACGTTGGTTTGCGTGAGGTCGGCGGTGCGTTCGCGCACGCGTTGCTCGAGCTCGGCGTTGAGCCGACGTACCGCCTGCTCGGCGTGCACGCGCTCGCTGACGTCGCGCGACACGGTGGACACGCCGGTGATGCGGCCGGTACGGTCGCGGATCGCGGACGCGGTGAGCGAGACGTGCACCTCGACTCCGTCCTTGCGCACGCGCTGGGTCTCGTAGTGATCGAGACGGCTGCCGTTGCGAATCGTGGCGAGGATGCGCGCCTCCTCGTCACTGCGGTCGGATGGCAACAGAACGTTCGCGGACCGGCCGCACATCTCGGCCGCCGTGTATCCGTAGAGCCGCTCCGCTCCCACGTTCCAGCTGGTGACGATCCCATCGAGGGTCTTGCCGATGATGGCGTCCTCGGACGATTCGACGATGGCCGCGAGGCGGCGCGACGTCTCCTCCGCTTCCTCGCGCTCGAGAGAGGCCGCTTGCAGCGCTGCGCAAGCCTGCGCCAGCTCGTCGGCGCGCACGCTCGACGCGCGCCGCGCCTCCGACACCGCGGACCGCATCGTGTTGAAGGCTCGCGTGAGGTGCGCGAGCTCGTCGTCTCCGACGACCGGAATGTCGTCCCCGGCGCGACCGCTGCTGAGATCATCGGCAGCGCGCGCGAGCGCCTCCAGAGGTCGGGTGATGCGCGCCGCAGCGTGTGTCCACAGGAGCCATGTCACGCCGCCGCCCAGGGTGGCCATCAGGGCGAGCAGCACCAGGATCCCGGCGTCACCCAGTGTCGTCGGATAGTCAGTCTCGGCGCGCAGCCAGACGATCTCGCCGACGCCGATCAGCACCACGACCAACGCCACGACGATGGTCAGATGCAACGACAGCAGGCGGTGGCGAAGCTGCTCACTCGGACGCGGTGGCGCGCCGGAGGGGGACGAGTCAGCGCACTTCATGGGCCTTCGTTCCCTAGCATCGCCCGCGCCAGGCCAAGCCGTACCCGTCAATGCTGGAAATGCCCGCAGATACGATCAATCCGTTACGGCTGGCGGTACAACTTTGAACCAGGTGATGCGGAACCTGCCGCTGCTAGGTCGGCCATGCGAGCGGTTCCGCACGCGCGGCGCTCCGGCCAGCCTGACGTCCGAAGAAGGTCGCGTCGGCGATCGACAGCCCGCTGCTGTATCCCTGCGCGGCGAGCCCGGAGGTGGTGCGCCCGGCGGCGTACAAGCCGGGCACGACCTCGCCGTCGGGGGTCAACACCTCGCCGCTGGGAAGCGTGTGCAGGCCGCCGAGCGTGAACACCGTGTAGAGCGCCGCGCCGGTGCGGTAGTCGAGGGCGGCGAACGGCGGCTGGACGAGCGGCGCGAGATGGTCGGCCGCCTTGTGGAAGAGCGGATCCTCGCCGGCGCGCGCGTGCTCGTTGTAGTAGGCCACGGTGTGCTGCAGGCTGCCCGACGGAAAGCCGAGCACGCGTTCGAGATCGACGATGGTCTCTTCGACGCCGGCGAGCTCGGTCGGGGGGAAGGGCTGCTCGTAGATCGCGTTGTCGACGATCAGGAACACCTCGCCGCCCTCGCGCAGCAGGGCGGCCTCGCCGACCACCGTCTGGTAGGCGTCCTCGTTGATGAAGCGCTGTCCCTGGCGGTTCACGAAGATGCCCTTGATGAGCTTCTTCGGCACCGTGAACGGCAGGACGACGCAACCGACGTCCATGCGAATGGCGGCTCCGCCGGCGCCCATGCCCATACGAATGCCGCGGCCATCGTCACCGTCGCTGCCGGCGCGGAACCGGCACTTGCGGAGCGCGGGGGCGTAGCGCTCGACCATCTGCTTGTTGTTGATGAACCCGCCGGCGGCGAGAACGACGCCGCGCCGCGCGCGCACGCAGGTGAGCCGGCCGTCGTGCTTGGCGAGCACGCCCGCGATCCGGCGATCGTCGTCGACGATCAGCGTCTCGACCAGCGTGTCCGTCTGGATGCGCGCGCCGCTGCGCTCGACGGCGGCGACGAGGGCGCGCATCAGCATCGCGCCCGCTTCGATGCCCTCCTGCTGTACGGTGTGTCCACGCGGCGCGGGAGTGGCGATCTGGCGATACGGCCAGGCGAGCTCGCTCCCCGAGTAGCTGAGGCAGTCGTCGGTCGGCGTGTACGAGCCGTCGCCGTAGAAGGAGTCCTTGAAGGGCACGCCGTGCGCGACCAGCCAGTGAAAATGCGCGACGCTGTGCTCGCAGTAGAGACGGATCTTGGCCTCGTCCGCGCCCGGTCCGCAGGAAGCGAGCAGGTACTTGCACATCTCCTCGGGCGAGTCCGCGAAGCCGCAGGCGTCCTGGATCGGCGTGCCGCCGCCGAGATAGATCTGACCGGTCGAGAGCGCCGTGGTGCCGCCGCCGCCGCTCGCGCGTTCGAGGAGGAGCACGTCGGCTCCCGCGTCACGCGCTTCGATGGTCGCGCACGCGCCGGCGCCGCCGAAACCCACCACCACGACGTCGGCCTCGTCGTCCCAGCGCTCGACCGTGCGCGCGCTGCGCACGGCGGCTGCGGTGCCGAGATTGGGGCGTGGGCGGGCCGTCACCTCTTGCTCGCCGCCGCCGACTTGGAGTAGTCTCTAAACATCGAGTCCACTCTAGGCTAGCCTGAGCAAAGGCATCAAGGCCGGCCGGCCGACGGTCAGTTTCCATCAATGAATCAGACAGTTGACTGCGCCACGCAGATGCGAGCGAGATCGTCTCCGGAGCCCGCGTCATGACCCGGCCGGCGCGCGCCGCGCGGCACCGGCAGGCGGCGGTCGTCGGCATCCACGCCCTGCCGTTCTCGAAGGACATCGGCATGACCGAGCGTCACGCGCGGCGGGCTCGCGATCCTCGGGGCGCTGGCCGACGCCGGGCTCACGGTCACCGACGTCGACGGCATGTTCCGCTACGTCTGGGAAGGCACCACCGAGATGGAGATGGCCCGCATCCTCGGCGTGCCAGAACCTGCGCATGTTCGGCGAGGTCGACTACGGCGGTGGCGCGGGCGCGCCGACGGTCGTCGCACGCGGCGCTCGCGATCGAGAACGTCGCTCGCGGACGTCGTCGTCGTCTGGCGCGCGCGCAACCGATCGTCGGGCGGACGTCCGTGGGTGAGCCAGCTCCACGCGACCGGGCAGGACCAGTTCGAGCGGCCCGTACGGTCTGGTGCGGCCGGTCGACGGCATGGCGCTCCACACGCGCTTCTGGATCCACAAGTACGGCTGGAAGCCCGAGGTCCTCGGGCGCGTCGCGGTCACGCAGCGCGAGCACGCGCGGCGCAATCCCGCGGCGCTCATGCAGAAGCCGATGACCATGGACGACTACCTCGGCTCGCGCATGGTCGCCGACCCGCTCCGCCTCTTCGACTGCTGCCTCGAGACCGACGCGGCGATGGCGATGGTGCTCACCAGCGCCGAGCGCGCCGCCGACCTGAAGTCGACGCCCGGCGTACGTCACCGGCTTCGGCATGGGCTCGGGCCCGCAGATGACGGCGATGACCTTCTACTACGGCGAGCGAGCTCGGCGTGACGCCGCCGCGTACGTCGCGCCCGAGCTGTGGCGCAACACCGGGCTCACGCCGCGCGACATCGACGTGGTGCAGTTCTACGACGCCTTCACGCCGCAGATTCCGCTCGGCTTCGAGGAGTACGGCTTCTGCGGCGAGGGCGAGTCACCCGCCTACATGGCCGACGGCGCCGCGCCGCCCTACAACACGAGCGGCGGCGGGCTCTCGGAGGCGTACGTCCACGGCTTCAACCTGCTCGTCGAAGGCGTCCGCCAGGTGCGCGGCACGTCGACCAGCCAGGTCGCGAACGTCCGTCACTCGCTGGTGACGAGCGGCAACGTCGTGCCGACCGGCGCGATCGTCTTCTCGAAGGAGCCGTGGTGAGCGGCGACGTCGATCCGAAGCTGGCCTTCCCGGTTCCGGTGCCCGGATCGCGGACACGCAGCCGTTCTGGGACGGCTGCGCGCGCGGCGAGCTGCTCGATCCAGCGCTGCGGCCGCTGCGGCAAGTGGCTCTGGCAGCCGCGTCCGATCTGCTCGTCGCTGCCAGACGCCGGATCCGGTCTGGACCCGCGTCAGCGGGCGACGGCGTCGTCGCGTCGTGGACGGTGATGCGCCCGCCGACGCTGCCGGCGTACGCGTCGCTGGTGCCGTTCGTCATCCTGCTCGTCGAGCTCGACGAGGGCGTGCGCCTCATCGGCTACCTCGTCGACGACGCGGGACGGATGCTGCAGACCGACGGGACGGCCGAGAGGGATCGCGATCGGCGCCCGGGTGGCGCTTCGCTTCCACGACCAGGCGGGAACCCCGCTGCCGTGCTGGACGCTGGCGGCGCCGCGGGTGTATCGACGCGCAGCAGGAGGATCGGCGCGTGGACTTCGAGTTCTCCGAGGAGCAGAGAGAGTTCGCCGAGGAGGTCGACGCGTTCATCGACGAGAACCGTGACCCCGAGGTCATGGACGTCACGCGCGAGAACATGGCGCAGCTCGTCGACACGCCGAAGCGCCGCGCCTTCATGCGCAAGATCGGCGAGCGCGGCTGGCTCGGGATGACCTGGCCGAAGGAGTACGGCGGCAGCGAAGGCGAGCGGCATCTACGAGTACCTCTTGAACGAGCGCC
This sequence comes from uncultured delta proteobacterium, assembly GCA_963846105.1. Classification (GTDB taxonomy): domain Bacteria; phylum Desulfobacterota; class Binatia; order UTPRO1; family UTPRO1; genus CAWJUT01. The sequence goes on along the minus strand of CAWJUT010000010.1, from coordinate 39,638 downwards.
TCGCCGCCGTCGGCGCGCCGCAGATCGGCAAGGGCGTCGGCATCATCGGCAAGACGATCATCCGCCACGGCAGCGAGAAGCTGAAGCGCGAGTTCCTGCCGAAGATCCTGCGCAACGAGGTCGAGTTCGCGATCGGCTACAGCGAGCCGCAGGCGGGCTCGGACGCCGCCGCGATGGCGCTCAAGGCGACGCGCGACGGCGACGGCTGGCGTCTGAACGGCCAGAAGATCTTCACCACCTCGGCGCACTTCGCCGACTGGTACTGGGTGGGCGCGCGGACCGATCCCGACGCGCCGAAGCACGCACGGCATCAGCCTCTTCCTGATCCCGATGAAGCACCCGGGGCTCACCGTGCACCCGATGCCGACCATCGGCGACGAGATCACCAACCCGGTCTTCTTCGACGACGTCTACGTCGGCAACGACTACGTCGTCGGCGAGCTGGGCAAGGGCTTCCAGTACATCTCCGAGGCGCTCGACCTCGAGCGCTTCACGATGTTCACGTACTCGCCGATCGAGAAGCGCGTCGAGCTGCTGTGCGAGTACGTGCGCGACCGAGACGCGCGACGGCAGGCCGCTGCGCGAGGATCCCGATCGTGCGCCAGACGATCGCGCAGCTGGTCACGCAGGCCGAGGTGGCGCGCGTGCCTCGGGCTCCGCTTCGTCGCCGAGTCGATGAAGGGCGGCGCGGCGCCGACGTGCGAGGCGTCGGAGTACAAGCTCTACGCGACCGAGCTCTCGAAGCGCGTCGCCAACGCGTCGATGGACATCGTCGGCCCGGGCTCGCAGCTCCGCGTCCGCACCGAGGGCGCGCCGATGGACGGGCGCGCCGAGTCGACCTACCGCTACACGGTGATCGACACGATCGGCGGCGGCGCGTCCGAGATCCAGAAGAACATCATCGCGCGGCGGAAGCTCGGGCTCCCGAAGAACTTCTAGACGCGCGATGCCGATCGCGCTCCGCCACCTCGACGGCATCACCGTCCTCGACCTCTCGAGCGTCGGGCCGGCGTCGCGCTGCTCGCGCATCCTCGCCGACTACGGCGCGACGGTCGTCAAGGTCGGGCCGCCGCCGCGCGAAGAGCGGCGTGCAGATCCAGCCGCCGTTCTTCAGCTACAGCGCCGGACGCGGCATGCGGCGGCTGCAGATCGATCTGAAGGCGCCGGACGGGCAGCGCGGCGTTCCTGCGCCTCGCGGCGAGAGGCGCAGGTGGTGATCGAGAGCTTCCGGCCCGGCGTCGCCGCGCGCATGGGCATCGGCTACGAGGACGTCCGCGCGCGTCAATCCCAGCGATCGTCTACTGCTCGACGAGCGGCTACGGGCAGGACGGACCGTACGCGCGCTGGGCGGGCCACGACCTCAACTACCTCGCGGTCGGCGGCTTTCTCGCGATGAGCGGACGGCGCGCCGACGGCGGCCCGGCGCTTCCCGGCGCGACGATCGCCGACAGCGCCGGCGGCGGCATGCACGCCGCGATCGCGATCCTCGCCGCGCTGGTGCGCTCGCGCGGCGAGCGGCGAGGGCGCGTACCTCGACGTCTCGCGTCGCCGAGGGCGTGCTGTCGCTGATGTCGCTCCCCATCGACCAGCACCTCGCGACCGGCGAGGTGCCGGCGCCCGGCGGCGACCTGCTGACCGGACGCTACGCCTGCTACGACGTCTACGCGGCGCGCGACGGCAAGTGGCTCGCCGTCGCGGCGATCGAGCCGGCGTTCTTCGCGCAACCTCTGCAACGCCGCTCGGGCTCGACGCAGTGGATTCCGCACCAGCTCGACGACGCGCGGCAGGACGAGATTCGCGCCGACTTCCGGCGCGTGTTCGCCACGCGCGACCGCGACGACTGGGTCGCGCGAGCTGGCGCCGCGCGACACCTGCGTCGCGCCCGTCTACGCGATGTCCCGAGCTGGCCCACGATCCGCAGCTTCCGCGAGTCGCAGCGCGTTCGCCCGACGCCGAGCACGCGCGGCACGGCAGCTTCCGCCAGCTCGCGCCGGTGCTGGCGGGGGCCGATCGCGACGCGCGTCGCACCTACGCACGTGGCGACGACGCGGCCGACCGACACCGACGCGCTGCTGCGCGCCGCCGGCGTGACCGCGCAGGAGATCGACGCACATGCACCGCGACGGAGTGGTCGCGTGAGGATGCGGAGCCGGAAGGACGTCGCGATGGATCTCGACTTTTCCGAAGAGCAACAGATGCTGCGCGACACGGTGCGCGGCGTGCTGCGCCGCGCACGCGCCGATCGAGGTCGTGCGCGCGATGGAGGACGACCCGATCGGCTACCCGGCCGAGTCTCTGGAAGCAGCTCGGCGGACCTCGGCGTCCTCGGGCTGACGCTGCCGGAAGCGCTACGGCGGCGCCGGGCAGATCGCGCTCGAAGCGCGCGATCGTCTACGAGGAGCTCGGCCGCGCGCTCGCGCCGTCGCCGCATTTCGTCAGCGCGGTCATGAGCGCGGGCGTGCTGGCGCGCGCCGGCAGCGACGCGCAGAAGCGACGCGTGGCTGCCCGCAGATCGCGTCCGGCGAGGCGATCCTCACGCCGGCGTGGCTCGAGCCGCAGGGCGGATACGGCCCGGCGGGCGTCCGACCTCGCCGCGACGCGCGAGCGACGGCAAGCGTACCGGCTCCACGGCACCAAGCGGCACGTGCAGTTCGCGCGCGCGGCGACGCGCCTGCTCGTGCTGGCGCGCACGCGGCACGGGCGAGCGTGACGTCGACCTCTTCCTCGTCGACCCGACCGCTCCGGGCGTCGACGCTGACGCAGCAGCTCAGCATGGCCTCCGACACGCAGTACGAGGTCGTCGTTCGACGACGTCCCGGTCGCGGAGTCCGAGCGCATCGGCGCCGCGCGCGGTCGGGTTGGGCGACCTGGGACGAGGTGATGCACGAGGGCATCATCCTGCTCGCGGCGCAGGCGATGGGCGGCGCCGAGCGCGCGCTCGAGATGACGGTCGACTACGCCAAGACGCGCCACCAGTTCGACAAGCCGCTCGGCGCCTTCCAGGCCATCGCGCACTATCTCGCCGACGCGCGCCACCATGGTCGACGGCGGCAGGACGCTGGTGCACGAGGCCGCCTGGGCGCGCGCGACGGGCCGGCCGGTCGACGCGCCTGGCGCCGATGGCGAAGCTCTTCGCCTGTCAGACCTTCCGCGACGTCACCGCGATGGCGCGAGCAGGTGCACGGCGGCATCGGCTTCACCGTCGAGTACGACATCCAGCTCTACTTCCGGCGCGCGAAGCAGCTCCAGCTCTCGTGGTGGGACTCGCGCTACCTCGAGGAGCTGGTCGCCGCCGCCGTGCTCGACGGGAGGGGCGCCTGCGCCGTCGACCATGAGGGACCTCCTCGCCGATCTCGATCGCTGGCAGGCGGCGAGGCGAGGACCTCGCGCTCGCGACGCTCGTGCGCGTGCACGGCTCCGCGCCGCGTCTGCCCGGCGCGCGCATGGTCGGTCACCCGCAGCGGCCGGATGGCGGGCTCGGTGAGCGGCGGCTGCGTCGAGAACGACGTCGTCGAGCGCGCCCTGCCAGGTCCTCGACGCCGGTCGCGCCGGCGCTGGCGCAGCTACGGCATCGCCGACGACTCGGGGCTCGCGGTGGGTCTCGCGTGCGCCGCGCATCGAGGTGCTGATCGAGCCGCTTCGTCGCGACGCCGGAGCTGGGACGTGATCCGCGCCGCGGTCGATCGACGCGTCGCGCAGCCGCGGCGCTGGCGATCGGCGCTCGCGCCCGCCGCCGCTCCTCGGTCGCACGCTCGTCGGTCGGCGCGGACGGGACGAGCGTCGGCTCGCATCGATGCCGAGGCTCGACGCCAGGTCGCCGCCGAGGCGCTGCGGCTGCTCGACGACGGCGGGACGCGGCGTCGTCGAGCGTGCCGTGCCGCGGCGAGGACGCGAGCGTCTTCGTCGAGGCGTTCACGCCACCGCTCCGGCTCTTCATCGTCGGCGGCACGCACACGGCGGTCGCGCTCTGCCGCGATGGCGAAGCAGATCGGCATGCACGTCACGGTCATCGACGCGCGCAGCGCCTACGTGACGCGCGAGCGCTTTCCCGACGCCGACGCGCTGCGTGCGCGCGCAGCCCGGAGAGGCGCTGGCGGCGGCAGCGACTCGACGGGCGCTCGTTCGTCGTGACGCTCACCCACGATCTCAAGTTCGACCTGCCGGCGCTCGCCTGCGCGCTCCGCTGCGGGCGCGCGCTACGTGGGCGCGATGGGGAGCCGCAGCACGCACGAGCGCCGCAAGACCGAGCTGCGCGCGCTCAGGGATTCACCGACGCGGAGCTGGCGCGTATCCGGACTGCCGATCGGCCTCGACATCGGCAGCCGCACGCCGGAGGAGATCGCGGTCGCGATCCTCGCCGAGATCCTGGCGGTGCGCTCGGGACGGGACGCGCGGCCGCTGGTGCGCCGGCGCCGGGCGACGACGCGATGACCGGGCACGCGGCTTTCCTCTCCGGGGTCGTCCTGGCCGCCGGCGGGTCGTTGCGGATGGGCCGACCGAAGCAGCTCCTCGATCTCGCCGGCCGCCCGCTTCTCCAGCACGTGCTCGACGCCGCCGCCGGCGTCGCGACTCGACGAGATCGTGCTCGTCCTCGGTCACGTCGCCGACGAGGTCCGCGCCGCGATCACGCTGCCGTCGCGCCGCCGGTCCAGGTGGTCGTGAACCAGGCGTACGCGCCGGACAGAGCACGTCGTTGCTGCTCGGGCATGGAATCGACCGACCCGCGGACCGACCGCGGTGGCGGTGCTCCTCGGTGATCAGCCCGGCGTGACGAGCGCGCTCATCGATCGGGTCGCGGCGGCGTTCCTCGCCGGTGAGACGGCGGCCGTACGGCCGGTCTGGCAGCGTGGCGCACGGCACGCCGCGTCCCCGGTCACCCGGTCGTTCATCGCGCGCCGGATCTGGCCGGCGCTGCGTGAGCTCGAGGGCGATCAGGGCGCGCGCGAGCTGTTTGCGACGATCCGGCGTGGCTGCGCGAGCTCACGATCGAAGGCGAGCCGCCCGCCGACATCGACGACGCGACCGACTACGCGCGCGCTGTCGATGCACTGGCGCTGGCGACGGCGAGAGGCTGAGCATGGCGATCGACATCCAGGAGACGTTCCAGGTTGCGCGCCCCGATCGACACGGTCTGGCGATTCATGCTGGATCCCGCGGCAGGTCGCCACCTGCATGCCGGGCGCGGAGCTCGACGAGGTGGTCGACGAGCGCACGTTCCTCGGCAACGTCAAGGTGAAGGTCGGCGCGATCACGACGCGCTACAAAGGCCGCGTCCAGCTCACGCTCGTCGACGAGCCCGGGCACCGCATCCAGATGGTCGGCCGAGGGACGGGAGACGAGCGGCGGCACCGCCAAGGGCTCGATGTCGAGCACGCTGCGCACGCTCGCCGACGGGCGGACCGAGGTGGTGGCGGAGGCGAGCGTCGATCTCACCGGTCGCATCATGCAGGTCGGCCGCGGCATGATTCAGGGCGTCTCGCACCAGCTCTTCCTGCAATTCGTCGCCGCGCGCCAAGCGGCATCTCGAGCCCGCGGCGGCGTCGGCGCCGTCCGGATCCGCGGCTGCGCCCGGGCCGGCGGCCGCGCCGGCCGTCGCCGACCAGCAGGCGATCCGGATCGTGCCGATCCTCTTCCAGGTGCTGTGGACGGCGATCGTGCGCCTCTTCCGCCGCTTGCTCGGGCGGCAGCCGGCGTGAACGCGTCACGCGGCGGTCGTGGGGTCGATCATGGTCGTGACGCGCGACGCGCTGACGTTGCATCGTGGGGCCGACTTCTGCATAGTGGGCGTTCTTAGAACATGTTTCATTTTTGTGGGGGCGATCACGCATGGCGCGCTATCTCGTAGCCTGTGACGCCGGCGGCACGATGACCGACGTCATCGTCGTCGACGAAGCAGGGCCGGTCGGTGATCGGCAAGGCCCCGACCACGCCACGCGACGAGAGCATCGGCTACATCGAGTCGCTCGACGAGGCGCTGCGCTACATGAACCTCGACCTCGGCGCGCGACGGGCGCGCGTTCTGCCGAGGACGTCGAGACCGCCATCTACACCGGCACGAGCATGCTGAACGCGCTCATCAACCTGACGGCCTGAAGACCGGGCTCCTGGTGACGCGCGGCTTCGAGGACATGATCGTGCAGGGCCGGGGCTCGCAGACCTTCATCGACTGCCGAGTGGTCCGAGATCACCCACATGCAGTACCGCAAGCACCGCCAGCCGCTCGTCCCGCGCAGACTGACGCGCGGCGCGACCGAGCGCATCGACATGTTCGGCCAGCGTCGTCATCCCGCTCTACGAGCACGAGGTCGAGCAGCGGCATGCGCGAGCTGCTCGCCGCAGGGCATCGAGTCGCTCGCCATCGTCTTCCTGCACTCCTTCACCAACCCGGCGCCACGAGGAGCGCGCCGCCGAGATCGCCCGCAAGGTGCATCGCGCGAGGCGGAGCGCGACATCCCGCTCGCCATCTCGAGCCAGGTGGCGCCGACGATGCGCGAGGTCTCGCGCGCCAACGCCACCGTCATCCAGGCCTACGCCGTCGGCGCCCGCCCGCAAGCAGCTCGCTACGCATCGAGGAGAAGCTCGCCGAGCACGGCTACGCGCACTCGCTCAAGACCGTGCTCTGCTACGGCGGCGTCACCAACATCCGCTACCCGCGCCTCTTCGAGACCGTCATGTCGGGTCCCGTCGGCGGCATCATGGGCGGGCACTATCTCGCGAAGACGATCGGCCTCGAGAACGTCGTCTGCTCCGACGTGGGCGGCACCAGCTTCGACGCCGGCGCCATCACCGCGGGCATCCTGCCGATCAACCGCGAGCCGCCGTTCCAGCAGATGTACGTGAACGTGCCGATGCTCGACATCCGCTCGATCGGCGCCGGCACCGGCACCTACATCCGCTCGATCCGCAGACCAAGCGCATCAAGCTCGGCCCCGACAGCGCCGGCGGCACGCCCGGCCCGGTCTTCCAGGAGCAGGGCAACGAGATCCCGACCATCAACGACGCGAACCTGCTGCTCGGCATCCTGAACGAGCACTACTACCTCGGCGGCCGCGTCAAGGTGAACAAGGAGAAGTCGTACGACGTCTTCAAGGCGAAGGTCGCCGATCCCCTCGGGCTCGATCCCGTACGTCGCCGCCGAGCAGTGCGTCGACCTCGTGAACGTGCTGATGCGCGAGCACCTGGTCCGCACGCTGATGGTCGGCCACGACCTCCGCGACTACGTGCTCGCTCGGCTACGGCGGCGGCGGCCCGCTGCATCTCCTCGGCTACGCCGGCGACTACCCGTGGAAGGGCGTCGTGCACGGTGCCGCACGCCGGCGCGTTCTCGGCCTGGGGCGGCGCGTGCATGGACTACGCCCACCGGCGGCACAAGAGCGTCTCCGCGATGCTCGCCGTACGGCGCCGACGAGGCGGCGACCATGTAAGCGGCGGGTGCGATCGACGCGCGGCCTGGGAGACGCCTCGAGAAGCGAGCTGCTCGAGGAGCTGGCAGAGCGAGGGCTTCCGCCGCGACCAGATCTCGCTCCGAGCAGATCGCCTACATGCGCTACTACGGCCAGCTCGAGGACGTCGAGGTGGAGTCGCCGGTCGCGCGCCTGGCGACGCCGGCGGATGTCGGCGAATCTGCTGGCGCGCCACGAGCAGGTCTTCACCAAGATGTTCACCCTGGCCGCGCGCCCGACGAACCCCACCTACCATGTCACCGAGGTGAGCGTGATCGCCCAGGTGGACACGGTGAAGCCGAAGCTCGTGCGTTACCCGCTCGAGGGAAGCGCGAGCCGCCCAAGGCCGCCTCGAAGGGAACGCGCCCGGTCTTCCAGAAGGGCCGCTGGCAGAAGCGCCGACATCTGGGAGATGGGCGAGCTGCGGCCCGGCAACGAGGTCGACGGCCTCGCCGTCGTCGAGGCGCCCGAACACGACGCTCTTCGTGCCGCCCGAGTGGCACGTTCGCATCGACGAGTATCAGATCTACTGGCTGACGCGGAGGTGAGGGCGCGCGCGAAGCGCATCAGCGACGCCCTGTGTCTTGGAGAGCGCGGCCGGTGGTCCTGATCCACCGATACTCGTAGTCTCGCGCGGATTGCCGCGGACGCGGATGACGAGCGCGTGGGACGCGCAGCGTCCACGCCTGCCCCGGCGCCGCAGCTCTACCGACCGCGCGCCGCGGAGTGCCGATCCGGCACGTGCTTGCCTGCGCGTGTGGCGGCCGCCTGCGCCTCATCGCTACGATCGGGGACCCGGTCGTTGTCCAGCGCATCCTGCGCCACGTCGGCCTCCCGACCGCGACGCCCAAACCCGCACACCGCCCGACCGCCTCCAGCACTCGCCGCCTCACTCCCGTTGGACTTCCCCGTCTGAGGCGCCGCTCGCGCCTCCGACGCTACGACCGGTACGTGCCGGTGCCGTCGCGGTGCGCCTTGGCGGCGCGCGCGGCCCGGGTCTAGCGTGCCGGCCGCTGTTGGGCAAGAGCCGCGAAGAGCCCCTTCATGTGCGCTCGGCTTGAAGGTAGAAGAGCCAATGTCCGAGAACGGACGTTACGCTAACCAATAGGCCGTTCATCCGGCCTATCAACCTCCGTTCTCGACCCGGGGCGTTTCCATCAGCGCATGAGGAGCTCAGGGCGCTCCTGGGTTAGCGATCGGCCCGGTGTAGCTAGAAACCCCGCAGTCCGGTTGCGTGCCGATGCTGCACCCCGTGACCGACACCGTGACGAGGCCGCAGTCGACGATCTGGGCGTCGTGGGACGTGCCGGTCCAACCGCGATCGAGGACGCCCTGGCTGCCGGCGGTAGGGAGGAAATCGACCACGGTCGGACGCGAGGTGTCGTCGCCGTTGTCGGTTGCGTGACCAGGGAGCTCGAGACGTGCGAGGCCCGGGAGTCCCGCGACCAGTTCACCGCCGCCGACTTCGTCGGTCCGATGCAGTAGAGGGAGGCCAGCGTCGGGTCGGCTTCGTGATTCACGGGCGGGTCGGCGACGCCGCTCGCATGCACGCTGGCGCCGAAGAGTCCGTTGTCCGTGAAGCAGTCACGGAACTTGCCGAGCGTGCAGGTGTCGCCCGCGAACGGGCAGTCGGCGTCCGTCGATGCACCCGCGGTAGGTCTCGACCGGCGAGCAGAACGCCTCGAACGGACCCGCCGCGCACGTCCCTTCGTTGCCACCGTCGGGCGAGCACGTATTGTCGACACACTGGTTCGGTTTGGTGGACGCTCCAGGCCCCTGCTCGATGCAGGTGCCGCTAGGGCACTCCGAGGCCGCCGTGCAAGCGGCGCCGTTGTTGGTGCCGCCGACGCAGCGCGGCCCGCCGCAGATCGGGCCGATCGGACCCGCCGGATCGGGGCAGTCGGCATTGGCGCCGCAGGGTTCGCCGTTGGCGTTGTTGCAGGTGTCGCAGAAGCACGGGAGCGTCGTGAAATCCGAAGTGCGCGGCAGGGCGGGCTCGCGGCCGAGAGGGTGGCCGTCGCGGTCGCCGTCGTGTGCGAGAGATCCATAGCGAGGTCTGCGATCTTCTCCAAACCTCGACCGGAGGGCAATCGAGGCTCGTCGTCCCGAACGTTTCCTCGATCGGAGACGTTCCGTTGGCATCGCAGGGGAGACCCGCGTTCGGACCGGAGTCACACGTCCCGAGGCGGACCCCGTCGTTCTTGGCGCCGTCGCCGTTGCAGCGTGGACAGGGCTTGTCGACTGGCCCACCGATGTACACGCTCGAGCGCAGCAAAGCCGACCCGGCGCTCGCGCCGGTGAGCTCGTTGAACGTCCCGCTGATCGTACCGTTGAACTGGTTGCCAAGGCAGGTCGCGAGGCCGCCTGCCGAAAGCGGCAAGTAGCGACCGAAGTAGAACTCACAGGTGCCGCCGCAGCCGGCCACGGCGCAGTCGGCGTTCGTGTTGCAGTTGCACGGGGTGTTGCCGGTGCAGCGATGGTTGTTGATCGCGTTGCAGCCAACCCGACCCCCGCCCAGGAGCTCGGAGCGGACGTCGAGGTCAAAGGCGTCGACCTTCGCCTCGAGCGCCGCCGTGTCGTCGAGCGTCACACACCCGCCCTTGGCCTCGGCCTTCTCGAAGCAGCCCTTGGTCGGGTCGGCGCCGCCGTCGAACGTGTCGCTGCACTTCTGGAGCTAAGAGGATCGGGCGGGTGAAACGTCTTCGCGGCCTTGCTGTGGGCACGGAGGATGCAGCTCGCCTTCTTGCGGACGCACTTGAGCTTCGCCGCCGTGCAGGCGTTGAGGTCGACGACCGCGCCGGATCGAGCTCGTCCTGCACATCGCCCGAGAAAGCGTCCGCCTTCGCCTCCAACGCCGCGGTGTCGGTGAAGGTGACACATGGCCCGTGGTTTGCGGCTTCGAGTTTTGCGAAGCAGCCCTTGGCCGGATTGGCGCCGCCGTCGAACGTGTCGGTGCACCTCTGGAGCCTCGCGGCGTTGATCGCCCCCGTCCCGTAGCCCGTGGCGATCGCCTTGAGCGCACACGACTCCTTCTTCGCGACGCACTTGATCTTGCGCGCGAGGCAAAGGTTGCGCTGCTGGGCGTCGGCCGCGCTTGCAAGGGAGAGCGTCGTCGCAAGCGCGAGACCCAGAGCCGATCTCGTGAGGGCGGTCATGGTGAATCCCCTTTTTCTATCCCGAGACCCGAACTCGGGATCGACTCGGACGTGCACGGCACTACTGCTGGGGTGTGCACATACAGTGTCCGCCCTTCGTGACACGCGAGTCAACGAAGATCTGCCGGTCGACTTGAAACCCTTCTCGGACCTCTGACCCCAGGCACTTGATCGGTGCCGCCGACCGGCCTACGCTTCAGCCGCGCACGACAGATCGCAGACAGATCCGGAGACCCGGTAGCAAGGCACGGCTGTGGATCAGATTGCATTGAGACAGCGGATCCGGACCATGGTGAGGACGGGCGCGCTGCCCTGTGACGACAGCGAGCAAGTCTGGGGTGGTCACGGCGATGGCAAGCGCTGCTCGGGCTGCCTAGATCCGATCGTCTCCGGCGAGGTCGAATACGAGGTCGAGCTGACCAAGGGAGGCACGATCTATCTGCATGTGGCCTGTCACGCGATCTGGACACAGGAATGCGACCAGCTCGCGTCGTCGTAGGGTGAGGCGGCTGCCGGACTCCTGCCGGATCAGTCCGCGCGGTGACGACTGACCAACGAGGATGTCGCCGGGACGCGTGATGACATCGAGCTCGGCGGGATCGTCACGCTGCCGTGCTCGCCTGGCTGGGCGATCATCCGACGGGATCGGTTGAGCGGATGGCGAGCCTGCGTTGATTCGCTCTCGCCGACCGTCGATCGATGCTGCCGACAACGCGCGTTGCGGGAGAGCAGAATGTTCTCGGACGCATTTCAGTAGATGGGCACGGAGGGGACGACCAGTCCTTCCGAGCTAAAGTGGCCGTATGGCGTGTACAGCCCGGCACGGCCGCGCGGGAAGAAATGCGAGTGCGGCACGAGGCGTCGGCCGCGGAGAAAGGGGATCTGTGGGTGCTCGTGACCGATGAATCCCGAGGGCAGGAACGGATAGCGGTAGCGGGAAGAGACATCGTCGATGATCGTCACAGCAGGGCCGCGCTGCCGCACCACGATCGTTGGTGCGATGACGATGGCACCCTGAACCCGCCACGGCTCCCAGCCAGCAAGCGGCGGCGTCGCCGATCGCGGGTCATTCGTTCGCGACACGGAGAGGCTCTCGGGTGCGGTTGTGTCCGCTTCCGTCCGAGTCGCCGAAGCCGGCGGACGGGCGCGTGCGTCGAAGCGTCGGACCGCCGTGTGCGCGGGTGGCGTCGCCGGATCGTTCGAGAGGTGGAGCGTCGTTCCCTCATGCCACGCGAAGACCGACGCCTCAGCCGTAGCCGTCCAGCCGAACACGAGCGCGAGCGCCGCGACTCTGACGTGATGCTGCATGGCCGGAGTATAGCGCGTGGTCACGACTCCGCCGAGAGGACCACGGCAACGGGAGTGAGCCTCGAGCCGCGTCGGGATGCTGCGGCAACAGTCATTCAACGCCGCGGCCACGCGACGCGACCCTGCCGGATCTCGTCGCACAGCCACTCGTGGAAGCCCCGCGCCAGCATCTCGGCTTGAAGGAATAGAAGAGCTATAATGTCCGAGAAAAAACGAGACGTTACGTTAACCAATAGGCCTTTCATCCGGCCTATCAACGCAGTATTCCGCGGACCGGCGGCCTGCCGGATTCTTCCGTGCGACGTCATCTCCAGTGAAGCCATTTTGCCGTCATAGTCGATGTGGAAGAGAAACGACCCATCAGCAACGGGAGTTATTGTCAAAAGTTGTGGATCACGGCGGCGCGCACTGCAGTCTCGGCCGCTGCTCGCAGGAACCGAGCCCCCCGGCTCTCGCGTCCTTTCATCTCGAACTGCTCCAGAATGGAGCAATCTGACGCGGCGCGCTGCTGGCCGGTCCCGTCCCAAACCCGGCCAAACCGTCAGATTTTCCTTCGGGCGACGGGGTCTGTCGTGGTAAGAGACGCCGCGCCGCAAGGGGGAAACCGCTGACCACATTCGTCCCGATCTCGGCCACGGTGTCCGCTTTTCTCGGCCGAGGTCAACACGCAGCATCTTCAGGGCGACACGGTGCTCGGGGTCGTTGCGCGATCGGAGTCCGCTGCTCGATGACCCGGAACTAGCCACGTGATACACGGCAGCCCTTCGCAGGCTAACGCCGCTCAGGAGGTTCGAGGGTTCGTGAGGGAAGACTGCGGGATCATGCACGTTTTCGACTTTCCGAGTCGTCGATGGCGTCGCGCGTTAGCCTGCGAGGCCGGTCAGCGCTCGTCGAATTATGCGGAACTGTCTAAATCAAGTTAGGCGGCCCTGACTGGCCACAGATTCTTTGGAGGAGAGTTCTGATGAGATGGACATTCGTCATAGCCATCCTGGCACTTACACCAACCTGTATTGTGCTAGGGCAAGAGCAGGGCACAAGCAGAGATCAAAGAAGCAGCGTTGAGCAGGCCATAAAACAGCTGGATAGTGAACGCATTCGCGCGCAGATCGGTGCTGATGCGGTGGCCCTTGACCGCATCTACGCTGATGATTTTATCGGCGTGGGACCGAGCGGCACAGTGAGAACAAAGGCGCAGGTGATCTCGGATTTCACGTCTGGTGAGTTGACGTTTCAGTCTATCGTCACCGACGAGGTTCAGGTGCGCGTCTACGAAAACACGGCTGTGGAAACGGGCCTCTCAACAATGAGTGGTCAAGACAAAGGCAAAGCTGTTCCCCGTGACACGCGGTTTACCAGAGTATGGGTAAAGCAGGACGGGCGCTGGCGGTTGGTTGCCAACCATTACTCATCACGGATTACGCAGCATTAGGGCCTGAGCAATCGGGGACATAGGTAACAGAATAGACCGACAGCATGGGTGACACTCCGGTGTTCACGTCCGAATGATGTAGTCGCGTACCGAAGGCGAAGTCATCGCGCGCAGACAGGTCGTCACCGAAATTGATCTGCGTTGTCAGCGTGCGATAGCCTGGCGCCTCGATGAAGAAATGCACGTGCGCCGGACGGTTGCCACGGCGGCCGAGCGCCTTCATCAGGACGTCGGTCACAGGTCGGCGCGAAGGTCGCTCGCGCGCATCGAAAGCGATCTTCGTCGTCTTTCCGCCGCTGTCCGAATGCATCAGATTTTCGGCCACCTTCGCCTTTCGTACGCTCGCGCGAAGTGCTTGAAATCAGGCGATCGAAAAACGTAAGCGGCCAACTTGGCTTGATCCACCGACGCCTCGGACAGGGTCCGGATTTTTCGGGTGGATGTGGACAGGTGAATCGGGAGACGCGAGGGAGGCTCTACGCGGCTCGCGCTCCGGGCTTGCCGCGCTTGCTCGCTTGCTGCACGCCGTCCACGAAGGCGACCCCATCGCGCACGAGCGGCAGGAGGTGCGCGCCGTCGAGCCGTCGCCAGCGGGCCTGCGCCATGTCGAGGAGCTTGTAGGCCATCAGCAGCCCCTTCGTGCGCGAGCCCGCGCCCTTCGTCACGCGCTGGCGCAGCCGCACCGTCGCGAACGGGGACTCGATCACGTTCGACGTGCGGAGATGCTTCCAGTGCTCGGCGGGGAAGTCGAAGAACGTCAGCAGCGCGTCGGCGTCCTTCTCCAGCGTCGTGACGGCGTGAGGTGGTTCCCCTCTGAACTGGACAGGGTACAGCACCCGAGTCCGGACGGAGGAGACGATGGAGAAGGAGTTTCAGCGGTGGACGGCGAAGCGGAAGGTCGAGCTGCTGCTGCAGCTGATCCAGGGCGAGACGAAGCTCGTCGACGTCTGCCGCGAGCACGACCTCAAGCAGTCCGAGGTCGAGGGCTGGATGGAGACGTTCGTGAAGGCCGGCGAGCGCGGGCTGAAGGCGACGCCGAGGACGAGCAGGCCGTGCACGAGCAGGAGGTCGCAGGAGCTGCGGGCGAAGGTGGGCGAGCTCGTGCTGGAGCTCGACGCCCGAAAAAAATGGGCGGCCTGACGGCCGGGAACGAGAAAGCCTTCTGACGGTGCAGGGCCAGATGCGTGCAGGAAGGCAAGGCGGTGTCGATCGCGCAGCTCTGCCGGTGGTTCGGCGTGCCGCGGTCGACGTTCTACTACCGCCACGCGGCCGGCCGCGCGTCCGGTGATCGACGCGGCGCTGGCGAGACTGATCCGCGAGCGATCATCGAGGCGGAGCCGGCGCTCGGGCTGCGGATGATCACGGCGCTGCGTGCGCCGCGCAGCTGCAACCGGCCAGATCAACCGCAAGAAGATGCATCGGATCCTCAAGCTCAACGGCTGGCAGGTGCGGCAGCGGCCGCAGGGGCAGCGGCCGCGCGTGCGCAGGGCTGGGTGTCGCGCGCCGACGCGGCCGAACGAACGCTGGGCGATCGACACGACGCATCTCTTCTGCGGCCGCGACGGCTGGTGCCACCTGACGGCGATCATCGACTGCTGCGACCGGACGATCGTCGGGCTGGCGGCTGTCGCGGTCGGGCATCGCCCAGATCGCGGCGGCGGCGCTGGAGGACGCGCTGCGCGAGCGGCGGATCGATGCCGGCACCGAACGCGCTGACGCTGCGGTCGGACAACGGCCTCGTGTTCGGCGCGAAGGTCTTCGTGGCGGTCGTGCGCCGCTACGGGCTCGACCAGGAGTACATCACGCCGTACACGCCGCGAGCAGAACGGGATGATCGAGCGCTTCTTCCTGACCCTGAAGCAGGAGTGCGTCTGGCTCCACCGCGTTCGAGGACCGCGACCACGCCTTCCGGCGATCGCGGCGGATGGCTCGATCGCTACCACGCCGACCGGCCGCACTCGGCGCTCGGCTACCTCACGCCGAAGGAGTACCGGGAGAAATTAGCGGCCTGAGCTGTACGACACGACGCCATTGACAATATAGTCACTTGGCGCCGTACTCGGTGGCGAACCGCTGCGACCGCCTCGCGCGCCTGCTCGCGGGTCTCGGCGTACATCACCTCGTGGAGCGCGGCCTTCACGCGGGGCTGGAGCCGCTTCGGGAGCTTGTCGAGGATGTTGCCGAGCTTGTGGAACCAGTCCCGCTGCTCGCGCGTCTTCGGCCACACGTCGCGCACCGCCGCCCAGAAGCCGAGCGCCCCGTCGCCCACGGCGACGACGGGCGGGCGCATGCCCCGGCGCTTCAGGTCGCGGAGCACGGTCTTCCAGCTCTCGGCGCTCTCGCGGTAGCCGTCCTCGACCGTGATCAGCTCCTTCGTCCCGTCGGGCCGCACGCCGATCATCACGAGCGTGCAGAGGCGGTCGTCCTCCAGCCGGACGTTGAAGTGGACGCCATCGACCCAGACGTAGACGTAGTCGCGGTCGGCGAGGCTCCGCTTCTGGAAGGCGCGGTACTCGGTCTCCCACTCGTTGGTCAGCCGCGCGATGTTCGTGGCGGACAACCCGGCGGCATCGTCCCCGAGCAACGCCGCCAGCGCCTCGCGGAAGTCGCCGGTGGACAGCCCGCGCAGGTAGAGCACGGGCAAGACCTCGGCCACCTTCGGGGAGCGGCGCATGTAGGGCGGCAGGATGCGGCTCGTGAACCGTCGCCGCTCGCCGTCCTGGTCGGTCCGCCGGTCGTTCACGCGGGGCGCGCTCACCGGGATCGTCCCGGCCCCGACCGTCACCTTCCGGGTGCGGCCCTTGCCGTTGCGGACGACCAGGGCGTGGCCCTCGGCGTCGCGTTCGTCGCGGTGCGCCTCCAGGTACGCGGCGACCTCGGTCTCCAGCGCCGCCACGAGCATCCGGCGCGCTCCCTCGCGGGCGATCTCGTCGAGCAGGGATCGCCCGTCCACCTCGTCCTGCGCCGCCTCGTTGCCGACGACCTTCAGCATGGATGCCGCCTCCTTCCCGCCGCGCGCCAGGGGGCGGCGGTCGATCAGGCGGGAGGATACGCCGCCGGGGTCACGGGCTCCACGATCCACAACTTCCGGTCATACCTCCAGCAACGGCACGCCGAGCCAGTTTTGCAACGCAATTCCGCGTGCGCTGCCCCTCAACGACAACTTCACCCACGGTTGCCAAAGTTCTCTGAGACTCCGCGGGCGTCTTGTCGCGGACATGTGCAGCTTCATTCAGCTCACCCTGGCTGCAGGGTCTAAGGATGGGCTATCAACCACTCTGTGGAACCGCTCCGGAGAAGAGGAAGGACGTGGGAGGTGTGGGGAATTCCGGTTGACACCGATTGGTGGCGTTCCAAGCCCCCCCTTCTTGTCGACAGACTCTGTGAGCCTGCCTCGGTTTCGTGGACACCCCATACTCGCACGAAAGTGCGGTAGGAGGGTGTCGATGGGGACGAAGAAGCGGAAGCGGCGGAAGTTCTCGGCCGAATTCAAGGCGGAGACCGTGCGGTTGGTCCGGGACAGCGACAAGACGCATCGCGATTGCGCGTGAGCTGGATCTGACGGAGACGAGCACTACGCGGTGGGTCCAGCAGGCGGAGATTGATGCGGGACGTGGGCCGACGGGAGCGCTGACGACCGAGCGAGCGCGAGGAGCTAGGCGCAGCTAGCGGCGCGAGACACAAGCGGCTGCGGATGGAGCGCGAGATCCTAAAAAAAGCGACGGCCTTCTTCGCCAAGGAGAGCGAGTGAGATTCGCGTTCATCGAGGCGGAGAAGGCCACGTTCCGGTGCGGTGAGCTGTGCCGGGTGCTGGAGGTGTCGCGGGCGGGCTTCTACGCGTGGCGGACGCGCCCGCCCGCGCCGCCGGACCATTGCCGACCAGCGGCTCGCGGTCGAGGTCGCGGCGATCTCATGCGAGAAGCGGCAGCGCTATGGGAGCCCGCGGGTGCAGCGCGAGCTCCGGGACCGCGGGCATCGCGTCGGCCGGAAGCGGGTCGCGCGGCTGATGCGGGAGCACGGGCTCTGCGGGCGCGCCGCCGGCGCCGGTTTCGGCGCGACGACCGACTCGCAGCACACGCTGCCGGTGGCGCCGAACGTGCTGGCGCGGCACTTCGCCGTCGCGGCCCCGAACACGGCGTGGGTGGGCGACATCACGTACCTCCGGACGCGCGAGGGCTGGCTCTACCTGGCCGTGATCCTCGACCTCTTCTCGCGGCGCGTCGTCGGCTGGGCGCTCGGCGACGCGCATCACGCGGCAGCTCGCCGCTCGACGCGCTCTGCGATGGCCCTGAGCACCGGCGGCCGCCGCCGGGGCTTGCTCCATCACTCGGACCGCGGCAGCCAGTACGCGAGCGCCGACTATCCAGCACCTCGCTGACGCGCACGGCATCGTCGCCAGCATGAGCCGGCGCGGCAACTGCTGGGACAACGCCGTCGCCGAGAGCTTCTTCTCGACGTTCAAGCTCGAACTCGTGTACGAGACGGACTGTGGCTCACACGGGCAGCAAGCGCGCCCAGCGATATCTTCGAGTACCTGGAGATGTTCTATAACGGCCAACGACTGCATTCCTCACTCGGGTACGTCAGCCCGATCGCATTTGAACGTCAGTACGAACGGCAACAGCGGGCAGCTTAACCAGAGTGTCTACGAGATCGAGGCAAGCCCACTGCTATCGCAACGAAGCTTGGAGGTCCGGTGGCCCGAGCTGTCTGGCGGCTATGATCGCAGCGGCTGTAGAGGAGGTGCGAAGCTGGGAGGCCGAGGGGGTTCAAGTTGCCGGCCGCACATGGGTAGATTTGGGAGGTAGTGATGGTTACTACGCCGTGGCTCTGAAGCTCTGTGGGGCTCGTCGAGCTGTTCTGCTCGACACATCAACGCCGAGCGAGTGGGCGGGCCCGGTGCTCGCTGCCGCAGGAGTCAGTGTGATCGTAGGGGATGCGAACACTACGCAAGCAGACGACGTAGATTCGGCATGTCTCCTTTACGTCCCCGATATCACTGCGGCTGATACGATTGGACAGTACCCGGCACTAGCTCAGCTCGTTACCAATGATGAGGAGCCGTTCTGGTTAGACATCTTAGATCCGGAAATTGATCCGGAATGGTATCAGAAGTTGGGTTGGACGATGCGATCTTTGAATGCTGGCGATCGGTTCTGGATCCTCGGGGAGGGTCAAGCTGCGCGTGCTGGTGACCAGCACCGGGACAATGAGATAGTTGTGCATGAGAAGACCTAGGTGTCCGCGATGTCTGCGACTTCATCGCTTGAATAACCTTACCGGAGAACTGCCCAAGCCAGCATAGCTAAATGCGAACAGGGAGTGATGGTCATGTTCCTTCGGATCGCTAGCTTGATTGTTCTCATGATGACGCTTCCCGCCTGCCACCGAGGGGTACGGCCAGACGCCGAGCGACTCATTGCGATTCCCAAGGGCAAGGTTTTGATTCTCCCACCGCGGGACATGGTGCAGGACCGGGTCTTCCACGCGATCTCGCCCTGGACCGGCAAGTATCTCCTTTCGGAGGTGCGAAGTCGGTTCGAGGAGCATGGTTGGTCTGTGTTGACGACGGATGCGCCGGAATTCACCGGCGTCACTATTCCGGACGTGAGGCCGGCGATCCTGGCGGGGCGTCGAGTAAACTCCGACTACGTCCTTCGCCTGGTCCTCGGCGAGTTTCGCGATGCGGCTCCCATGACGTTCCGACCCGACTTCGTCACGCTTCAGAGCGCCGAGCTCTGGAGCACGCCGAACGCCGCGCTCGTCTGGTCACTAACTCAACCGCTGATAAGTAGTGGGAACAACCTACGAAGCTACCATCGCTTGATCGATGAACTCGCGGAGATTCTGGCTGAGGAGATCTCGAGCGCTGAAGTCGATTCTGCGGTCTTTGCCAAGACCGATCAGTTGCCGGCTGCGAGCGAGCCGGCAGAGAGTGCCATGGGATCCTGCACCGTGGATCAGGTACTCGCGATGAAGAACAGCGGGATGACTGATGCGCAAGTGAAGCGCGCTTGCACGAAGTAGATCCGTCGCTAGGGTCGCAATGGGCATACGCGTACGCTGCAACTGAACGCGAATCTGATTGTCACCGCGGTGCGCGGGACCCAAACCGGGTGGCGGCGGGCAGCCAACGCGCCGAGCACGGCGGCGGGTGCGCGGCGCATGGCTTCGAGCGGCAGCTCGTTGGCGCGGATCCCGAGTAGCGTCGAGATTCCGCTCGAGCCCCTCCCGGCCGCTGCTGCGCCGAGCCCGTTCTCGAGGGTGCGATTCTGCGTTTGATCGGACGGCTGCGCCGATTTCGAGGCGTGGGCGCGTCGCTAGCATAGCTCTCTTCGCCAGACCACGGGCCGCAAACAATGGGGGACTCCGCCTGTGCGCCGAAATGAGGTAGACCCGAAGATATGAACGACGAGGCGGGCCCGAGGATCGAGTCGATTAGCGCCATGACGCTCGCCGTAAGCGACATGGCGCGCTCAGTCGCCTTCTACTGCCGCTTGGGCTTCGAGCTATGCTCCGGAGGCGAGCACGCCTCCTTTGCGAGCTTTCGCACCGGCTCCGGATTCCTCAATCTCGGGCTGTCCACGACGACACTGGTCTTCGTGGTCGCTGGGGCCGCGTCATCTTCTACGTGTCCGACGTCGACGCGATGTACGAGCGCGTGCTCGGCCTCGACTTGGCGCCGGACTTTCCACCGCGTGTCGCTCCCTGGGGCGAGCGGTATTTCCATCTCCCAGACCCCGACGGTCACGAGTTGAGCTTCGCCCGTCCGCTCGGCGTGCGCACGGCCGAGGTGAGCGGCACGCGAAGGAGAGTCTGAGGCCGTGCCTTTCGTCTACCTCCTGCGCTGCAGCGACGGCTCGCTCTACCCTCGGCGCTGCCAAGGATCTGCCGCCCGGCAAGGCGACGCTACACGCACGCTCGGGCCGGTTCCATGACCGGTCTCAAGGGCTCCCGGGGGTGTTCTTCGACTTCGCGACATCTCGCCTTCCTCGCGGAGCTTGTCGGAGAACTATCTCGCATCCATCGTACTTCGCGGATTTGTCTTGCTCTCAAGCTCCGCAATCCGCCTCGGCTTCAGAGGTGAACGTCCGAGAACGGACGTTACGTTAACCAATAGGCCGTTCATCCGGCCTATCAACTCCCGTCGATGAGAACGACCGCACGATCGCAGCTCGCGCAGTCGAGCGTCGCGTTGGCGATGGTGTGCCAAAGAGACGAGCGTGGCGCCATCGGCGCGGCCCGCGCCGGGATCGTGCCGACGATCACGCAGGATGCCGCGCATACCCAGAGGGCCGCCTTAGTCACAATCACGTCCGCCAAAGATGTTCGGGCGGCACGTGATGCGTGTCCCATCCGGTAACGTGAAGTCCTCGCTGCCGAAGATGTTGGGACGCGACTGGACGCGCGTGCCGTCCGGGAGGTGGTAGTCCCTGCCGCCAAAGATGTTCGATCGCGAGTCGATCCGCCCGTGCGGCGTCGTGATGTCGTCGCCGCCAAAGATGTTCGGCCGAGATGTAGAGGAGGAGCCGTCGGAGTACCTCGTGTCATACCCGCCGAAGATGTTTGGACGGGACATGGAGCGCCCTCCTGGTCCGGTGCAATCCTCGCCTCCGAAGATGTTGGGTCGACAGGAGATCGGACCGCAGCTCAAGACCGGCCGAGTCGGCAGGACGACGAGGTTGGCCAGGATCACGGTCGCTGCGAGCGCGAGCCGTGATCTCATCTTGCCGCTCGCGTGCACCTTGGGCGGTTTCATCATCGTTGGAATATCTATAGGCGTTTCGCTGTCAGCCGTTGTCATCCCAACCCGCTAGATTGGCAAGCATTCCCCGTATGAGAAGGAGCTGCATGAGCGACACAACACACAAGATCACTGATCCGCTGCTGCCTGAGGAGATCCCCGAGTCCGCCCAGGACCCTGATTTCGACCTCATTCTCGAGCACTGGAAATCGATTGCGGCGCTCAGCTGGTGCGGCTGGCTCGTCTGGGGATTGGGAGCCGTTGTCCTGGTCGTCACGCCCCAAACACTGGAGTTGCGCTATGAGCCCGGGATCACCATGCCCGTGCCACCTGATTCGTCCCAACGACCTACAACCCCCGCGAGCAGGTCGTGGTGGTGATCTGCCGCCCGGGCGGGGAGGCCGTCCCCGGCATCCTCGGAGGCTGGCCCACGCCGCCCGACGCGTACGCCGCGGCGTCGGTGGCGGGGGAGATCCCTTGACAGACGACGCCAAAAGGAGACGACGGCACCCCACCGTTCGCTCTAGGAAACCGCGAACTCGGACCGTGGTTTTCGTGTGTGCCGGCAATACATGCCGCAGCCCGATGGCCGCGGCGATCTTCCGCGACATTGTACGACCGCATCCCCACCTGAACCGCATTCAAGTGCGCTCCGCCGGCACGATGGCCCGCGTGGGCGGGCGCGCCTTGCCTGTTGCCATTCGGGCGTTGAAAGAGGTCGGCTTGGACATCAGCGACCATCGAGCAGCGCAACTCGATCCCCAAAGCGTCACGAACAACGACCTGGTCCTCGCGGTGAATGCAGAACTGGCGCAGGCTGCTGAACGGTGCGTCGGCCCGGGCGTACCGGTGTTCAGCCTTGGCGCGTTTGCGGGGACGAACGACGAACTGCCGGATTTGTTCCAAGAAACCGTGTCGGCATGCCGAGAGATCGCGCGTCAGCTTCGCGTCCAGATCACGCAGGCGCTCCCTCGTCTTGAGCGCTGGGAGAGCCGGGTCCGCGGGGCTCCGCTCTAGCCGCCGCAAGAGGACGCGCCGCGGCCGCGGTTGCGGGGACCGCATCGACGCCCGAGTCGAGCTGGTCGCAGCGATTGCTCGTCGCATGGTCGATGACGAGGAGAATCGCCTCTCGGGCTGCCCGCTCTGCGTGATCGGCAGCCGCCCGGTGGCGGGTGGTGATGTCACTGACTAGGCGCTTGTCGCTGACAGCTTTGTTCAACAGTTGCAGGTAACTGCACTCCACTCGTCACTCAACGTTGGTCGCTGCGCGTTGATAGCGGCTCGCTGTGCGGAGCCAGCTGCGGAACGCCGAGCATCACACCTCACGCGCCGCGCGCACTCTCGCGGAGAATCGCCAGGAGCTCGTCACGCGCATCGACGGTGATGTGGTGACCCGCGTTGGCGATGGTGAACACGCGGGCCTGCGGTAGGGCCGCGCGCAACCGTGCGCAGGAGCGCCGCAGGAAGGATGGGCTGAGCTTGGCCTCGATCAGGGTGATCGGCACCTGGATGCTGGCGAGGCGTTTCTCCTCGATGGTGGGCAGGCCGGAGGCGTAATCGGCGTAGATGCCCGAGGCGTTCGCCAGAAGGACCTCGCGGCGCTCCGGCGAGGCCCGGTCGAAGCCGGTGCCGCCAGTGCAGTAGCTGGTCACATAGGCAGCCAGTACTCCGCGCCGACCCGCTCGTTGCGCAGCGCGCGGAGGAGGCGGGTGCCGATCACCGCCTTGAGAAACCCGGGCGTGAGGCAGCGCTTGAGGTTCACGGCCGGATCCACGAGCACGAGCGACGTGGCCACGTCCGGTCGGGAGGTGATTAGGTCGAGCGCGATGCTCGCGCCGGCGCTGTAGCCGACCAGGACGGCCGGTTTGGCGTCGAGCGCGTCGATGAGGGCGGCGGCATCGTCGCAGTGCGACTGCCAGTTACGCGGCGATGCGCTCGAACTGCCGTAGCCTCGACGCTCGTAAACGATTAGGCGGTGGTCGGCGGCGAGCGGCTCCAGATCCCCTGCCCACAGCTCGCCGGCGGTGGCCGCGCCGTGAATGAACACGAGAGGCGCCCCGCGACCGGAGTCCCAGTAGGCGAGACGCCCACCGTTGACCTCAAGGAGCTTCATCGGTCCTCACCATATCACCAAGAGCCATTCATCCGAGGCCGCCCAAGAGGCCGTCGCCAGGCCAACAGAGGTGCCCCATCGTTCGACGCCGCCCGGTGCTGGCGTTCTCCGCGTAGAGCGCAACGGGCGCCAGATCGTCGATCACCCCGACTGCATCGCGGCCAAGTTAAGAGCCAGGAATGCAAGGCGCACGATATCGAGCTGCGTTTCATCCAGCCCGGCAAGCCCGATCAGAACGCCTTCATCGAGCGTTTCAACCGCACCTACCGCAACGAAGTCCTCGACACTTACGTCTTCGCCTCGCTCACCGAGGTGCAAACGCTCACGGACGAGTGGCTGCTCACCTACAACGACCGCCGGCCGCACGACGCGCTCGGACGCATCCCACCGACGCGTTTCTTGCCCGGCTCCAAACCCCGTCGGAGTCCACTTATGCGCCGTGTCCTTGACGGGGGAGCTTACGGCAGCGGTACGCCGAGCAGTTGGCCAGCGACGCGTCCGGCGACTGACGGGCCGAAGGGCAACGACTACTGTCACGAAACGCGGATCCGATCGTTAAGTCCACGGCCACAAGAATCCCGGACGGTCAGCCCGCGCTTCGATGTCGGCCGTTCGTCGGGGCTGGTCGGGGCAGAGGAGGGCACTCGCGCGCGCCCGTCACGACGCGGTCGAGATCACGCTGCTCGCGTACCCGCGCCCCGTCCCATCCGTCCACGAGCCGTACCCACTCCTCGAGGAGCGGGGGCAGCACGTCGGGAGCCGCGAACGCGCCGTGGGCGCGGTCGAGGGCGGCGATGCGCGCCCGGCGCCAGCGCTCTCCATCCCAGCCCTCGGTGGCGCGCAGCAGCTCGGCCGCCTGGTCCTCCGTGTCGTAGACGCTGCCGGCGCCGTCGAGAAAGGCCTCGGTGGACGGCCCGCGGCGGGCGATCACGTAGCAGCCGGTCGCCATCGCCTCGGCGATCGAGATCGGCATGCCGTAGTCGTCGAGGAGCGCGTGAGTGTGCAGGTAGACGCCCGCCGCCCGCGTGATGTCCACCACCTCGGCGTGCGGGAGATTGGGAAGGATCTCGACTGGGTCGCCGAGGGCGCGATTCTGCGCCAGCAGCTCGTCGAGGTGATCGGGCATACCGAAACTCCAGCACGGGATCAGCACGAACCGGTGGCGCGGGAAACGCATCGCGAGGCGGAGGAACATGCCGAGGTCTTTGGTCGGGCTTGCCAACCCAGTCCGGACCACGAGTCGCGGGTCCTTGCGACCCTGCGGGTAGCAGACGTCGGGGTCGAAACAGCAGGTCATGGGGCGAATCTTCTCCGCCCCCGGTGCCGAGACTGGGCCGACCATGTGCGGAAAATGAAAGACGGCGACGATCGCGTCGCTGGCGTCGATCGCCGCCCGTTTCGCGACGTCGAGCGTGAAGCCGTGTGCGCGCACGGTCATGGGCAAGCCGGCAGCGCCGACGATCGGCGCGTAGCCGAGCGCTTGCTCGAGGTGATGTCCGTGCACGATGCGCGGACGGAAGGCCGCGATCGCCGCCGCCAGCGAGCCGCGGTGCACGATCACCTCGGTCGCCTCGGGCACCGGCGGCTCGCGCTCCGACCAGGCTTCGATTTCGACCCCCTGGCGCCGCATCCAGGCGATCTCGGTCGCGATGTACGACTCGGAAACGTGCGGGAAGAACTCGAGCGCGTAGAGCACGCGCAGGGGCGGCGAGATCCGGGGTCCGAGCACCCGCCGCGCACGGTGGCGCGCCATGATGCGGCTCTCTTCGACGGTCTCCGCCGACTGCGAGCGAGCTGCGAGCTCGCGGCGCAGCGCCGCGACCTGGTGGCGAGCCGAGCCGATCCGGCTGCGTAGCGTCACGACCTCGTCGTCGAGCGCCACGACCTCGCGGCGCAGCGCCACCAGGTCCTCGTTCGCGGCCGCACCGGCGCGCTGCACCACCCCCGCGCCGCCTTCCAAAGCGCATGGCCGAGACCGCCGGCACGCAGCGCGCCGGCGAAGCGCGCCGTCAGCGTCGAGAGCGTCTGCAACATCGTCGGCCGCGGCGCCAGCGATGGTCGCTGCTCGCTGGCGATTCGAAGCGGCCTCGAAGTCGGTGAAGACCGGGATGAGCCGGATCCGGACCAGTCGCAGCACCGAGCGCGTCGCGGCGGGCCATCTCGGCTTGGTACGCGTGGATCTCGGCGTCGCGGCGCGTGAGCTCGGTTTGTAGCGCGAACACCTGATCGCGGAGGACACCGACCTCACGCCAGACGTCGAGCGGCGGGCGGTCGACGGGCACGATCTCGCCGACGAAACAGGTGCCCGTGAGCGGTGGATGGTCGGGGAACGGACGGGCGTCGCCGAAGTGGTTGCCGCTGTCGTGACAGAGACAACGATCGGCTACGAGCGGCCACACGGTCTCCGAGAGGAACGCGTCCGAGTCGCCCCAACGCTCGTACCGTCCCCACTCGTCGATCCGACGCGCGATGTCGGGAATGGCGCCACCGACGCCGCCCCACATGCCGCTCATCATACGGCGGGAGTGGTGTATGGAATCGCGCATGACGTGGAACGTCAGTCCCGATGCCAGCCATTCGTCGACCGCCGCCTTCTCGCGGACGTTCAGGCGCGAGTCGGCGTCGCGGCACACGAAGTGCTCGATGGTGGGTTCGGCCGCGACCAGGAAGCGCCAGAATTTGCCGTACTCGGGTCCGAGTGACTTGTGCATGAGCACGACCTCGCAGCCGAGCGCGCGCAGGCGCTCGACGACGTCCGGAGGTACGGAGGCGTCGACGGCGAACCGCACCGTCCATCCCGGATAGATCTCGGGCGCGAGCTCCGCGTTGCGGATGGCGCCCCGACAGTAGATCGTGGCCGAACCGTAGAGGCTGAAGCTGAGGCAGTTCACCCGTTCAGCTGATCGCACAGGGCGCCCTGGCTGGCAACTCGGCGCGCGGGTGACAGTCACGACGGACTCGCGTAGATTGTCCGTGCAAGTCTCTCATGATGGACGCCGAGGTTGATCGACGAACGTCGACAGCGGTCGCGGCGGCCCTCAGCACCGTTTCGATTTCATGAGTGTGCGGCGCTATGCTCGCGCCCGGTATGCGGCGGTGGGTTGTCGTCTTCTTCGTTCTGCTGAACTTCGGGGCGATCGCGTTTGCGAACCGCCCAGCGACCCTCGCCGAGGCGATCGACCGCCGGATCGGCGACACGCTGTCGCCGCTCACGGCGTGGCGGGTCCGCCATGCCGGCTGGCTACTGCAGCGCTACGCGCACCTGGTCGGTCTCGACAACCATTGGATCATGTTCGGTCGTCAGAGCCGCTTCAACTGGCGCTACGAGATCAGCGGACGCTACGGCGAGGCCGGCGAGCATTTACTCCCCCTCCCGCTGCAGACGCGACGGAGGGTGTTCCAAGATCTGGTGCTCGACTTCAAGGAGCCCAAGCTGCACCTGAACCTGTACGCGGATCAGACGTCGCGCGAGCGCTACGCTCAGTATCTCTGCCGCCGTTTTCCGACTCAGGAGGCGCGGCGCATGGAGGCGGTCGTGTTCGAGCTCCGCACGCAGGAGCTGCGAACGCGACCGGAGGCATCGGCGTCGGGCGACCACCTGAAGACGAGCGAGCAGGCGTGGTCCCGCGAGGTCTTTCCGTGCATTTGGCGGAGCGGTGCGTGACCGTGTCGGCCCGCACCCGACTCTGGACTTGCGTCGCGACGTTCTTCAGCGCGCCGGTCGATCCTCGTCCGTTGGCGATGTTCCGGATCTTCCTCGGCGGAGAGATGCTCCTCTACTTTTGCTTTCTCCTGCCGCACTGGCAGCGTTTCTACGGGCGCGATGGCATCCTCGCTCTCGACGTGCCCGCCGCGAGCCCGCCAATCCCGGCGCCTCCGGCGGAGGACTGGTGGTCGGTGTTTTGGCTCGGCGACGGCATCGTCCCCTTGCATGCCTGGTGGATCGTGGCCGTCGTCGCCGCGCTCTGCTTCATCGTCGGCTGGCGCACGCGGATCGCCGCGTGCGTCCTCTGGGTGATGGCGACTTCCGTGATTCATCGCTCGCCGGTGGTCATCAATGGCGAGGATCTCGTGTTCCGGATGCTGACCTTCTGGGCGATGTTTGCGCCGCTAGAGGCCGTGTGGTCACTCGACGCCCGCGCGGGGCGCATTCCAGCCCCCGTGTCCGGAACCTGGGCGGTCCGCTGCCTGCAAATCAACTTCGTCCTCATCTACCTGATCAGCCTGCCCAACAAGCTGGTGGACGACGGCGCGTGGCTCGAGGGGGACGCGATCTACCTGTCGCTGGCCAGCAACTTGTGGTCGCGCGGCTTCTGGCCGCAGGCGGGCTACGTGTGGAATGGATGGATCAGCAAACTCGCGACGTGGGGGACGATCGCCGTCGAGGGCCTTGCGCCCTGGCTCGTCTGGTGGCCGCGCCTGGCGCCCTTCGGCGTCGCTGCGATCGTGGCGCTTCACCTCGGAATCGCGGTCGTCTTGAACGGGGTTGCGTTCTTCTCGCTGAGCATGGTCGTCGGCTGCTGGCTCTTCGCACCGCCGGAGTGGGCCGAACGCATGCATCGGGTGCTGCGGCGCTGAGCGGTTCCCGCAGTCGAGGACGGAGCCCAGCCGCAAGTTCTGCTCGGCTCGAGGTTCACCCCGGACTCGCCGCTGTTCTTGCTGGCCGATCGATCTGCTCGAGCTGGTCCTCGAAGATCGCTTGGTGTCGTAGAGCAGCCGACCGATCAGCGTGCCCTTGCCGCCGTCGACGCTGCCCGTGGTGGTGAACCGCAGCAGGTCCATGGCGGCGTATGGATTCCCGTGGTTTGCACCCGTCGTCCCTGGCGCCATCAGAAACACCCCCGCTTCTCGCGGTCTTCCATCGCGGGCGGGAGGAGGGACTCGACCTGCTCCAGCATGTGGTTCCTGGTCATATCGTTCGAACGCCTCGAAGGAACGCTACCCCCACTTGGCGTCACTCACCTCCAACCGAGGTTCGTCCGCGATCCGCTTTGATCCTGAGCCACGTCTGACGCCCAAAGGTGAGCTCCTTCTTCTTGATCTCCTCTGTCACGAGCCCTCTCTGTCGACATTCCGCCTGGATCCACCTGAAGCTGTGACGCACCATCCCTCCGACCCCCGACTCGTGGCTCTTCCCAACCCACTGATCACCTTTGTAGTCGGGTCGAAAGAGGTTGGCCCTTTGATATGAAGCCAAGAAGACGGCATTGGGGGCGGCCGTTTTCACGAAGCCGTCGAGCATGGTCTGGATTTGCCGCTTGGAAGCATGCGTCCATATCGAGCGTGCGGTGAAATAGTCGAACGTCTCACCGAACCCCGTGAAGTCCCATCGATCGTTGTGATCGATCCTGGGCGCTTCGACTCCTTGAGCCCTGGCTCGAGCAGGACGCTCATGCCGGCCTCGACCATCGTCGTGTTCGGTTCGATTCCGAAATAACGCCCCTCATCCAGGAAATGAATGAGCCAATATCCCCCCCGCAGGCAGCCGCATCCGATATCCAGCACTCTGGAGGAGGGCACGAGTCCCTCGCTCAACAGAGTCATCAGCAGCTTGCGCCCAGCGATCTCGAATCGGCTGGGGGGGCCCCCGAGGAAGATTCCCCGGGCCTGGAGTTCGCGTGCGCGCTCGAGCAACGTGGTCATTGATGCCTCATTGAGGACGTCGTGCCCGGCCTTCTTGAAGTGGTTAGCATGAGCCCCCTCGTCGACCGCAATGCCATTCCCGCCGCCGGCATCAGAAGTACCCCTGCTTCTTGCGGTCTTCCATCGCGGCCTCGGAGCGCTTGTCGTCCGCGGCTGCTCGGCTTGAGGAGTAGAAGGGCCAATGTCCGAGAACAGGCGGTACGTTAACCACAGGCCATTCATCCCGCCTATCAACTCGGCCAGATCGTCGAGAGCCTGGTCGAGCCGCGTTCGCGGCCGTGATCGGGGCGTCCGGCCCTATCAACTGTGGCGCACCGACGACGAGGGTCGGCTGCTGGTTACCCCTGCCGATCTAGAATGGATCCGAGTAGAAGAGCTGGAGATACTACATCCAGACGTTTTCCGTGAAGCACTGAACGAAGCCCGGATGATCGCCCAGGGGCTTCCGCCGGCGCTGGACTTTGCCACGCCGTCAATGTCGTCTATGACCTCCCAGCATCCGAAGCTCGAACGATCGTCACATGTCGACCGGCCGCAATGCTCACGAAAGAACCGCAAGAGACGCGCGCGCGCCTCAGGCTGATCACGCTGTCGAGCTGCACGGTGCTCCTGCTTGCCGCGAGCGCGGCCGTGCTCGCGCTGGTCGACCGAGCGTGGGCGGAGACACCGGGCACGCCTGAACCGTCGATTCCGCAGCCACCGCGCGCTTCAGTGGAGACACCCCGCGCGCCCGATGCAGGAATCGACCAACCGCTTGCAGGCGACCCCGAGGTGGTCCGCTACGAAGAGGGTCGGTTGACGCTGCATGCAGACGGCGCTTCGCTCGCGCGCGTGCTAGCGGCGATCGCCGCGGAGACGGGTGCCGAGATCCGCGGCGGCCTGCCGACGCGCGAGGTCACGGTCAGGCTCGAACGAGTCCAGCTCTCGGAGGCGCTCGGAACGTTGCTCCGCGACCATAGCTTTCTCTTGAGGTACGACAGGGATGGAAAGCTGCGCGCGATCGAGCTGCTCGGCGCCGGACCGCCGGTCACGATGCTGCCCTCCCCGGCTCGAACGTCTTCGCCCATTGCTCTCGCGGACGAAGAAGCGCAGGCGGAGATTCTCCAGCGGCCGGTCCAGGTGAGGGGCGCGCTCGCGCGTGCGCTCGGGACGGAAACGCCCTCGACCGGCCTCCTGCTGCACACTGCGGTCGGCGAGGAGCGCGCGGCGGTGCGGACCGACGCGCGCGCGGCATTGCTCGAAACGTTCGCGGCCAATCCCGAGATCGAGGCGGCGTATCTCTCGACGCTTCAGCCCGTCGCCGACGCGACGCTCGCGGAAATTCTCCGCGCGTCGGCAGGTGGGGAAGGCGCCCAGGAACTCATGATAGCGCTCGCATCGCAAGCGCGGTCGGCGGAGCTGAGGGCGAAGGCCGCCGCAGTGCTCGAGGAGCTGCGGAAGACACCTCCCTGAGCGGCGCCGCGGCGGCATCGCATGTGACGATCGCGGCGGGCGATCCGGCCCTGAACGCGCGCGTCGCGCCGTCAGTCCGATTTGTCCTTGAACTGATCCGTTTGATTGCGCAGCGCCGGCGCGCTGAAGACCGCTTCCCAGCAGACGCCTTCGCTGTTTCTGAGCTGCACCGTGACGGGCTGGCCGAGCGGCAAGCTCGGCATGTCGAGATTCCCGCCCTTCCCCTTCACGAGGATCTTCGCCTGCCCTGGGACGGTGCCCTCGCGGAGCCCGACGCGCGTGACCCCTCTCGGCGTCGCGTCTTTGTCGGCGTACTTGAATCCGGTACCGGTCTCCTTCCAGCACGGCCGTCCGGCGCAGAGTCCGGCAGCGGGGATGGCCGCGCTCGACACCAACGTCGACGCGCCATTGTAGATGCAGAGCTGGTAGCTCGTCACGGTCGTCGGCGAACCGAAGTCCGACTTCGGCGTCGTCGCGCCGCGCTTCCACTTCCACTTGAGCCCATCTTTCTCGTTCGGCGCCTTGTCGCGTAGCAGCAACGACGCGCTGCCGGACACGATGGGCTGCCGACAGCCGGTCGCAGGCGCGGCGCCGCAGCCGGGCGTGCTCTCGAGCTGGCAGCTCGACGAGCAGCCGTCGCCGTCCGCGGCGTTGCCATCATCGCACTGCTCGCCGCAACCGCCTTGCAGCTGGCCGTCGCCACAGATCTCCGGATCGCCCTGGCACGTACCGCTCACGCACACGTCCGGCGTCGTGCAGGCCGCGCCGTCGTCGCATGTGGTCCCGTCGGGCAGCGACGCGTCGCCGGGACACGCGGCGCTCGTCCCCGTGCAGCTCTCGGCGAGGTCGCATGCGTTTGCGGCGGCGCGACACTCCACCGTCGGCGGCGCGAGCTCGTCCGCCGGACAATCGTCGCTCGCGCCGTCGCAGCTCTCCGCCACGTCGCACGGCCCTGCCGACGCGCGGCACTCGGCGCTGCTCTTCGTGTCGGCCGGGCAGGCGGCATCGTTGCCGGTGCAGCCCTCCGCGAGATCGCACACGCCGGCGGCGGCGCGACACTCGACGCCCGAGGCGGTGAACGCGTCGGCTGGACACGCCGCCGCGCTGCCGGTGCAGTGCTCGGCGACGTCGCAGACGCCGGCCGCGGCGCGACATTCCACGGTGCTCGCTTCGAACGCGTTCGCCGGACAGTCGTTCCCGCTCCCATCGCAGGTTTCCGCGACGTCGCATGGACCCGCCGACGCCCGGCACTCGGCGCTGCTCTTCGCGTCGCCGGGGCAGCTCGACGACGCGCCGTCGCAGGTCTCGACGAGGTCGCACACGCCGGCGGCGGCCCGACACACGGTGCCGCTCGTCGCCATGGCGTCCGCAGGACATGCGTCGTTCATGCCGTTGCAGACTTCCGCCGCGTCGCACGGCCCCGCGGCCGCGCGGCATTGCGCCGTGCTCTTGGCGTCGTTCGGACAGAGGGCGCTCGTGCCGGTGCAGGTCTCGGCGAGGTCGCACACGCCGGCGGCTGCCCGGCACACCACGGTGCTCGGCTGGAACACGTCAGCCGGACAACCATTCCCGCTGCCGTCGCAGGTCTCGGCGGCGTCGCACGGCCCCGCCCCGGGCCGGCAGGTAGCGGTGCTCTTCGCGTCGGCGGGACAGGAAGGCGATGCGCCGTCGCACGTCTCGACGACGTCGCACACGCCGGCGGCGGCGCGACACGACGTTCCGCTCGCGGCCATCGCATCCGCGGGACACGCGTCGCCGCCACTACACGTTTCCGCGACGTCGCAAGGCCCGGCCGCGGCGCGACACTCGGCCGCGCTCTTCCCGTCAGCCGGGCACGCCGGCCCCGCGCCGCTGCAGGTTTCGGCGAGGTCGCACACACCGGCTGCCGCCCGGCACGTCACCGTGCTCGGCTGGAAGACGTCCAGCGGACACGCGTCGTCGACACCGTCGCAGCTCTCCGCGACGTCGCAGGGCCCGGTCGCGGCACGACACTCGGCCGTGCTCTTCGCATCGTTCGGGCACGCGGCGGACGCGCCGCTGCAGCTCTCCGCGACATCGCAGATCCCGGCGGTGGGGCGACACGTCCCGCCGGACGTGAACGCGTCGGCCGGACACATCGCACTCGCGCCGTCGCAGATCTCCTGTACGTCGCACGGCCCCGCGACCCCACGGCAGACGGCGCCCGCGCCCGCGAGCTGGCAGCTCGCCAGACAGCACGATCCGGTCATGCCGTTCGTGCTGCCGCCGTCGCACTGCTCGCCGGGATCGATGATGCCGTTGCCGCACGGGTTCCCCGCCCAGAAGCCGCCCGGGTAGAAGCTCGTCTCGTCGACGGCCGAGCAGGTCGCGTTCACCAGGGGATCCGCGGAGGGCGCGCAGCACGGCGTGAGCGGGCTGCACTGCAAGCCGGCGTACGTCCCCTCGGCGAGCTTCTGTTGGCCGCTGTTCGCCGGATGGAAGCAGTCGCAACACGAGATGTCGGCGCTCGGGAAGCGATAGTGGAAGGGCCCCTCGACGTAGCGGATGCCGATGTCGGCGGCCTTCACGGCGCCCGGTCGCCGACGTGCCGCCCGCCGGGATGGCGTCGTACTCCGCGCTCACGCGCTCGAGGATCTCGTTGTAGGCGAGAGTCGTGTTGTACATGTCGATCCGGCGCGTGTTCGAGCAATCGGCCGTGAGCGAGCGGCACACGCCGCTGCCGCCGAAGATCGTCGACAAGTTCTGCCAGAAGAAGCTGCACGAGGTGCCGAAGCCGAGGCCGCAGCTCGACTTCGAGCCGAAGTTGCAGAGCTCGGAGACGCGCACCACCGCCGAGACCAGGATGCGCGTCGACGGCACCTGGATCAGCTGGTCCATGCCCTCGCGGAACTCGCGCTCGAACGCGGCGGCCGTCGTGCGGCAGTAGTTGTTCGGATCCTGATCGCCGCTGCAGGTGTTGCCGGTCTTGGTGGTCGTGTTGGTGCACGCGTCGTTGTGCCCCATCAGCACCGTGATGTAGCGCGGGGTGGGATGACTCGAGAGGTTCGTCCGCGCAGTGGTCGCCTGCGCCGCGAAGTCGCCGCGCATGGTCGCGCCGCTCGCCGCGTCGTTCAGGTTCGTGATGTCTCCCGGCTTGGCGCATTCGAGACGCTCGGCGTGGCTGAACGTCAGGTCGCTCCCGGTCGCGCAATAGTTCGTGCCGTGGTCGTCGCCGGTCGACCAGTTGCGGGCGACCTGATCGCCGTACGTGCACGAGCCCGCGTTGAAGCCGCGTGTGATGCTGTCGCCGGCGGCGTCGATCGTGTCGGCGAGGACCGTCCCGTGCGCGGTGCGGTCGGCCCCGATCGCGAGACCGAGCACCATGAGTACCATCGCCTTCCAGCACCGACTGTGGGTCTGGGTTCGCTCGGCCACGGTTCCTCGCTCGATGCCGTCTAGCACGAGCGGTGCAGCGACTGTCAACGAAAATCAGCGCCGCCGGCGCTCGAAACCGGCCTCGATCAGCGCGCTCTCGCCCGTTGAAAGCACGGACGTGCGCTCAAGGCGTCGAGGTAGCGGCTCGCGCTCGGCCCGAGCGTGTCGCCGAGCCCGATGTTGCGCGCCAGGTGCAGCGCGTAGCCGATGCAAATGTCGGCGATCGTGAAACGGCCGGCACAGAGGAACTCGCGATCCGCCGTGGCGGTCTCGACCGCGCGCAGCCGCCCCGCGAACCAGCGCTTGTAGTCCTCCGCGGCCTGCGGCAGGCGGCGCTCCTCCGACTCGAGCGTCGTGTAGCGGAGATAGATCGTCTGCGGAAACGTCAGCGTCGCGTCGCTGAAGTAGAGCCAGTTGAGATAGCGGCCGTACTCCGGATGCGCGGCGGGGACGGCGAGCGGCGTCGGGCCGTAGCGCTCGACGAGGTAGTGAC
The DNA here is from genome assembly GCA_963846105.1 of uncultured delta proteobacterium. Taxonomy (GTDB): domain Bacteria; phylum Desulfobacterota; class Binatia; order UTPRO1; family UTPRO1; genus CAWJUT01. The sequence continues at coordinate 5,463 of CAWJUT010000010.1, read as the reverse complement.
AGATACCGGACGACTCGCTCATCCGGACGTCGCCGTCGATCATGTATGGCACCGTCCCGAGCGGGTTCACCTCGAGATAGTCGCGTTGCAGGACGCGCGGTGGGAACGGCAGCGCCTGCAGCTCGTACTCGAGACCCATCTCCTCGAGGGTCCAGAGCGGTCTGAGCGAGCGCGCGTCGTGGCAGTGGTAGAGCACGATGGCCATGTGCGGCCGCACCCTATCACGACAGTTGACGGCTCGGCATGGCGTGCGTAGAAGTTCGCGCGCGCCACGCGCGCCGACCACGGAAGGAGGAGGCGATGATCCATCGATGCGTGAGGAGAATGACCCTGCTGGTCGTGTTGCTGCTCGGGCTCGGGATGCCGAGCGCGAGTCACGCCGACGACGCCGCCAAGTCACCGCTCACCGCCGCCGGCAGCTTGCGCGATGCGCTGACGCGCCTCGGCGAGGGCCGCGACGTCGAGCTCGTGCTCACCAACGGCAAATCGTATCGCGGCAAGCTCGGCACGGTCGGGACCGAGACGGTATTGCTCACCACGATCGCCGGCAAGGAATTCTACGACGTGTTGATCGTGCTCGATGAGGTGGCCGGCGTCGAGGTGCGCGTCCGCGGCAATTGACTCGGCAGGTCCTAGGGAAGCGCGATGGCGCGCTCGGGGGAGCTCTGCCTGCGTGAGCGCGCGTCGAGCGGCGCGCGGCCTGCGGCGGCCATCGTCCCGGCGCAGGATCTGGTCACGCTCGTAGACGTCCTCGCGGAAATGGAGAGCACCGATCTCGTCGACCCACGCGGTCTCGTAGGTCACGTACGCGGGCACCGGGGTCGCGAGGTCGATGCTCTTCGTGCCCCAGGTCGACAGGATCTCCTCGCGGCGCTCGTCACTCCAGCCGTCCGTTCCAGCCAGCAGAGCGTCCGCGAGGCGGAGCGGATATTTCAGGCGGATGCAGCCATGACTCAACGCTCGTCGTGAGTGCGCGAACGCGCGTCGCGAGGGGGTGTCGTGGAGATAGACCCCGAAGGGGTTCGGCATCTCGAACTTCACCCGGCCGAGAGGGTTCTGCGGTCCGGGAGCTTGGCGGAGACGCACGGTGCCGCGCTCCGGCCTACCGTCCGTGTCCGGATCGCTCGACTCCGGCGGCGGCACACGGCGCGCGACGATCCCTTGACGCTGGAGGTAGCCGGCATCCGCATGCGCCTTGGGCCAGATCTCCTTGGTCGCAATGCTCGATGGGATGGTCCAGCTCGGGTTGAAGATGATGCGGTCGATCTCGCTGCTCAGCACCGGCGTGCGCCAGTCCGTCCTCCCCACCACGACGGGCATCGTCAGGACCGTCGATCCGTTCTGTACCAGCGCGAGCGAATAGTCGGCGACGTTCACCTTCACGTAGCGCTCACCGGGCTCCGCGCCGAACCAACGCCAGCGCTCCATGTTGACGACAATCTGCTCGATGCGCTTGGCGACGGACACGTTCATCGCCGCGACGGTACTCGTCCCGAGGACGCCGTCCGCTCCGATGCCGTGCCGCCACTGGAAGCGTCGTACCGCAATGAGGAGGGCATCGTCGTATCGAAGCGACGCACCCGCACCATCATCGAGGTCGCCGCTCATCACGAGCCGTCGTCGCAGAACGGCTACCGCGGGATCCCTCGTTCCGGGACGGAGATTTCGCTCCGGAACGACTGGCCAGCCTCCTTGCGCCTCGATGCGACGATGGAGCGCGAGCGTGTCGCGCAGGCGGCGATACGGCTCATGGGCCGGCGCGAAGCCGCGAAGGTGTGCGCCCGCGTCGGTCGCGCCGGCCACCTCGCGTAGGATGGTTCCGGCATCGGGATCCCCCTCCTCGAGCGAGGCCTCGGGGCTGCGCGCCGCCGGTGGACGGACGCCACTCGTCTGATGCACGGCATAGCGAACGACACCGTCGGCAAGCAGTAACTCGAGCGCTACGGCGTCGTCGGGTCCTGGCGTCATGAGGAGGCCGCGGATCGCGTCGGCGTGATAGTCGCGTGGGTCGAGTCCATCGCTCGCCGCATCCGCGAGCACCGCCAGCACCCCCTCGGAACGCGCGTCGGTCTCGCCGGCTTCGTCGAGCCAGAGAGGGAGATACCGACGTTCGGCGTAGATGCGACGAAGCACCTCGACGTCGATCGACTCACCTTCGATGCCGCTCGGTTGGGGAGCCGACAGAGCGGCCCTGATGCTGCGCGCAAGCGGCGTTTCAGTGGCGGCGTCGGGCGCAGCCGGCGGCTGCCGACCGACACAGCCGGCAACGGTCATGGCCGCCATCATCAGCAGAAGCGGTACCACGTGGGGAATCATTCGGCGACATCGAGACTAGCGCGAAAGCGGCGATCTTGCGACGCGCAGTCATCTGACTCGGGATTTCCGCCGTGACGCTCGTCGAGTCGCCGCACGTTGCATGGAGACCGGCATTCCTGGCATGCTACGGCTTCCTAGAACGTGTTTCATTTTCGCGGTGGCGCGCGACCGGGACGCTGCCGCCGGTGGACAAAGGATGCCGAAATGACAGCGATGCCAGCCCGTGACGCGACTGTGCGCCCGACCTTGCTCGAGCAGGTGCGACGCAACGATCAGCTCCTCGAGGAGACGGGCTGCCTCTTCGGTCTACCACGCTCAAGCGCAAGCAGGCCGACCCCGGCAAGTACGAGGCGGTCTGGCACATCCTCCTGAACATCTGCAACACCGGCCTGGACGGTCGGCTGCCGCGTCTCGTCGTCGCCGATCGCCGTCGAGGGCGGCGACGCGCTCTGGGGCCTGCACCTGCCGACCGGCGAGGCCGTCTGCCACCTCGAAGGGCATCACCGCGCACCCGGGCCTGCTGTCGCTGCTTCATCCGCTCGCTACATCGAGCTGGACTACGAGAAGTACCCCGGCATCAAGCACGGCGACATCTTCGAGAACAACGACTCGCACTACGGCGGCATCCACCCGCCCGACTTCGACGCCGCGATCCCGATCTTCTACGAGGGCGAGCTGGTCGCCTGGGCGTCCGGCGTCAGCCACGTCATGGACTGCCGGCGCCATCACTGCCGGCTCGATCGGCTTCCTGAACCCCGACTGCCTTCTCGGACGGCGTCCCGGTGACGATGGAGAAGGTCGGCGAGAACGACCAGTTACTTCCCCTGGTACGAGATGCGCATGCAGTCGCGCACGCGCATGCCCGACTGGGTGCTGGGCGACGCGCGCGGCCGTCTCGCGGGCATGATCACCATCCGCGACCGCGTGATCGAGCTCATCGACAAGTACGGCCTCGACTACTTCCAGGACGTCGATGCGGAGTACGTCGAGGACAGCCGCCGCTACGCCGTCGGCCGCGTGCAAGACGCAGGGCGTCCCGGGCCGCATCCGCAAGTCCAACTTCAAGGACCTGGCGATGGCGGGCAAGCGCGTGATCATGCCGCAGCAGAACGTCGACGTCCTGTTCAACCAGCCGCTCGAGATCACCATCGACGCCGAAGCGAAGGTGAAGTTCTCGCTCGCGCGGCGCCAGCGGCTGGGTGCCCTTCGGCGAGAACATCACCCCGACGGCGCTGCACCTCGGCGCTCCTGAACGCCTACTCGCACATCGTCGGCTTCGACATGTTCAACTGGGGCGCGGTCGCCGCCTGGGAGCTCGAGACGCCGCCGCGAGGGCTCGTGGGCGAACCCGTATCCCGTGAACTACTTCGCGGCCTCGGGCGTCGCCTGGGCGCCGGCGGTGATGTGGATGAGCTCGCTCTACGAGACGTTCGGCCGCGTCTACTACACCCGCGGCTTCATCGAGGAAGTCGCGGCGGGCGCCGGCGACGACGATGACGCGCCGAGTTCTCCGGCATCAACCAGTTCGGCATGTACGTCGCCGGTCTCACGCTCGAGCAGGCGAGCAACGGCGCGCCGGCGCGCGGCATGGCCGACGGCGAGAACAGCGCCTGGTGCATCTACACGCCGAACGCCGACTTCGGCAACGCCGAGATCAGCGAGCTCTACTACCCGATCATCTACCTCGGCCGGAACGTCGAGCCCGACTCCGGCGGCTACGGCAAGTTCCGCGGCGGCCTCGGCCACACCGCCGTCTGGATGATCAAGAACACGCCCGGGCATCGAGTACCAGTGCGGCTGCGCCGGCATGCGCAGCAAGGTCGTCGGCAACCACGGCATGTTCGGCGCCTACCCCGCCTGGCCCGACCGCGCCGAGCTACGCGCATCGGCACCAACGTCAAGGAGCTGATCGACGCGCAGAAGCCGCTCGTGCACGAGCGCGGCGACCCCGATGGAGCCCGACCTCGCGAAGCACATCGAGGCCGACGATGCTCGAACCTGAACGTCGTCGCGCCGTTCGTGACGCCCGAGCAGCTCCACGAGTACGACATGTCATCCACCCGATCTCCGGCGCGCAGGCGCTGGGCGACCCGCTCGAGCGCGACCCGGAGACTCGTGCGCGACGAGCTGACCAGGGCTGGACGCGCGCCGCGCGTCGCCGCGGACATCTACGGCGTCGTCGCGGCAAGGACGGCGACGGGCGAGTGGAGCGTCGACGCCGCCGCGACCGCGAAGAAGCGCGACGAGATCCGGGCGGCGCGCAAGCAGCGCGGCGTGCCGTTCAAGGAGTGGTGGAAGCAGGAGCGCCAGAAGGTGCAGGCCAGGGAAGGCATGGCGGACGCCGTCAAGCGCGATGTGGCGGACGTCGATGGAGCTGTCGCCGGCCTACGCGCACGAGATCAAGGCGTTCTGGCAGCTGCCGGAAGACTTCACGTTCTGAGGCAGAGATCGCGATGAGCGACATACGACAGTCGCCGAAATCGAACAGCTCGTAGACGGCCAGCTTCCCGTGGCCGCGCGTCCAGGAGATCATGAAGGACGCCAAGGACAGCGACCGCTTCGAGAAGTGGCTCGCGATCCTGCAGAAGCGCGTGCCCTGGAAGGAGCCGATCCTGCTGCCGCTGACCCCGGCGCTCTTCATCGTCCAGAAGGGCTCGGAGCGCATCGTGAAGTGCCGCTGCGGGCAGGAGTTCGGCGACTACCGCGTGAACTGGAAGCTCGAAGCGCTGATCCACGTCCGGGAGACGCGAGGAGGCGCTTCGCGAGGTCTACCGCGGCTCGCGAGCAGCCGGACCCGGCGTGGATTCAGGTGCGGGAGTACTACTGCCCCGGCTGCGGCACGCAGCTCGAAGTCGAGGCGGTGCCGCGCGGCGCGCCGCCCGACTTCGAGTTCCTGCCCGACCTCGACACCTTCTACCGCGACTGGCTCGGCGCCCGCTGCCCGACAAGCAGGAGTTCGACGACAAGACGCTCGACGTGGTGCGGTCGTGGCCGGAGGGCAAGCGAGTCGCGACGCGGTACGCGCCGAGTTCGCGCTGGCCATCGCATCGGTCGCTGGTGGCCGACCAGACGTCTGCGCGGCCCAGCTCGTTTCGTCGAAGCTTCCCGCGGTTGCGACGCCGACGGCGTCGACTCGGACGCCGCGTC
>CAWJUT010000009.1:0-143102 GCA_963846105.1 uncultured delta proteobacterium | reverse complement strand
GAGACCAGGACGACACTAGCGCGCTCGAAGGTGTGGGCTCAAGCCGCGCATGGCCGATCCGCTTCCGTCGTGGGCTCGTTCGTGTGGACGCCGCTGTCCAGGCTGTGGTAACAACCAGATACCCATCCGACGCGAGCGGCGCCCGCCAGCTCTCGGCACCTTGCCCCGCCAGATCGAGAGACGCACGCCGTCCGGCGAGGGCGGAAGGGGAAAGGAACGGCATGTCCGGCCATTCGAAGTGGAGCACGATCAAGCACAAGAAGGCTGCCAAGGACGCCAAGCGCGGCAAGATCTTCACCAAGTTGATCAAGGAAATCACGGTCGCCGCGCGCATGGGGGGCGGTGACGTCAACGCCAACCCGCGCCTGCGCACCGCGGTGCTGACGGCCAGGGCCGCGAGCATGCCGGCCGACAACATCGACCGCGCCATCAAAAAGGGCACCGGCGAGCTCGAGGGCGTCAACTACGAGGAGGTCAGCTACGAGGGGTACGGCCCGGCGGGGGTCGCCATCATGCTGTCGGTGCTCACCGACAACCGCAACCGCACGGTCGCCGAGATCCGCAACCTCTTCGGCAAGCACGGCGGCAACCTCGGGGAGACCGGCTGTGTCGCCTGGATGTTCTCCAAGAAAGGCGTGATCACGGTCGACAAGAGCGCGGTCGCCGAGGAGCGGCTGTTCGAGATCGCGCTCGAAGGCGGCGCCGACGACATCGCCGATGCCGGCGAGCTGTTCGAGGTCACGGTCGCTCCCGAGAAGCTCGAGGACGTGAAGACGGCCCTCGAGGGCGGCGGGATCAAGGCCGCGTCGGCCGAGGTCACGATGGTGCCGCAGAACACGATCACGGCACGCGGGCGCGACGCGGAGCAGACGCTCAAGCTCCTCGAGGTGCTCGAGGACCACGACGACGTGCAGAAGGTGGCGGCGAACGTCGACATCCCGCAGGAAGAGGTCGAGCGGCTGAGCGCCTGACCGGAAGTGGGCGCGTCGCGAAGGAGCGGCGGCAGTGTGAGGAGAGGTGGGGACAGGACGCGCGGCGTACGGGTGCTCGGGGTCGATCCGGGCAGCGCCGTGACCGGCTGGGGCGTGATCGAGCGTGAGGGGGGTGCGATCCGCCACCTCGCGCATGGCACCGTCACGACGCCCCCGCATGCCGGCCTGCCACTCAAGCTCGCCGCGGTGCACCGCGCGCTCGTCGCGCACTGTGCCGCCTGGCACCCCGACGTGGTCGCGCTCGAAAAGAGCTTCGTCGGCCGCAACGTGCAGAGCGCGTTCCGCTTGGGCGAGGTGCGCGGCGTCGCGATGCTGGTCGCCGCCGGCGCCGGCCTCGACGTCGCCGAGTACAGCCCGGCCGAGGTGAAGCTGGCGATCGCGGGCAACGGCCGCGCCGAGAAGGAGCAAGTCGCGCGCGCCATCGCGCGCGAGCTCGGGCTCACCGAAGGGCTCGTCCCGGACGCCGCCGACGCGCTGGCGATCGCGCTCTGTCACATGTACTCGTTCGGGCTGCGCGCGCTCATGGCGCCGCGACGACCGCGCCGCGCGGGCACGTGGGTGGGGGGGACGTGATCGCGCGCGTGCGCGGGCGCCTGCTCGAGAAGGCGCCGGAACAGATCGTCGTCGACGTCGGCGGCGTCGGCTACCAGCTCTTGGTGTCGCTGCAGTGCTTCTACCGCTTGCCGGACGTCGGCGACGAGGTCGAGGTCTACGTCCACACCCACGTGCGCGAGGATGCGCTGCAGCTCTTCGGCTTTCTCGACCCCGCCGAACGCACCCTCTTCCTGATGCTCATCCAGGTGGCGACGATCGGTCCGCGCGTCGCGCTCGCCGTCCTCTCGGGGCTCGAGGTGCCGGATCTCGAGCGGGCGCTCGGCGAAGGCGACACGCGCCGCCTCACCGCGGTGCCGGGCATCGGCAAGAAGAAGGCCGACCTCATGGTCCTGCAGCTACGCGACAAGGTGCTGGCGCAGAAGCATCTGCGGCAGGCGACGCCAGCGCGCCGTGGCGGCGACGGCGCCGAGGCGGTGTCGGCGCTGGTCAATCTCGGCTACAAGCAGGCCGAAGCCGAACGCGCCGTCAAGGGCGTCGAGCAGGCATCGCAGTCGGTCGCACTTCCTGATCTCATCCGCGAGGCACTGAGGAGGCTCGCCTCATGAGCTCCGACCAGCAACAGCCTGAACGTCCGGTCGTCGATCCGGTGCTGAACGACGACGAGCACTCGTTCGACGTGTCGCTGCGTCCGACGGCGCTCGTGGACTACGTCGGCCAGACGGCGGTGAAGGACAACCTGGGCGTGGCGATCGCGGCCGCGCGCGCACGCGGCGACGTGCTCGACCACGTCCTCCTCGCCGGGCCGCCCGGCCTCGGCAAGACGTCGCTCGCCTACATCATCGCTCGCGAGATGGGGGTCAACGTGCGCGCCACTTCCGGACCCGTTCTCGAGCGGCCCGGCGACGTGGCGGCGATCCTCACCAACCTCGAGCGCGGCGACGTGCTCTTCATCGACGAGATCCACCGCCTGAACCGGGTGGTCGAGGAGGTGCTGTACCCGGCGATGGAGGACTTCCAGCTCGACCTCATCGTCGGCCAGGGGCCGTCGGCACGGACGCTCAAGCTGGAGCTCAAGCCGTTCACGCTGGTCGGCGCGACCACCCGGACCGGCTTGTTGACGTCGCCGCTGCGTGATCGCTTCGGGTCGCAGTTCCGGCTCGACTTCTACGGCGAGGACGAGCTGTGCGCGATCCTGCGGCGCTCCGCGGCGATCCTGCGGGTGCCGCTCGAGGCCGACGGCGCCGGCGAGGTCGCGCGCCGCTCGCGCGGGACGCCCCGCATCGCCAATCGCCTGCTGCGGCGCGTGCGGGACTTCGCCCAGGTGCGCGCCGGCGGAACCGTCACCGCGGCGGTCGCCGCCGACGCCCTCGAGCTTCTCGAGGTCGACCGCCGGGGCTTCGACAAGATGGACCGGGCGATTCTGCTGGCGATCATCGAGAAGTTCGGCGGCGGCCCGGTGGGGCTCGACACCCTCGCCGCTGCGGTCGGGGAGGAGCGCGACACGATCGAGGACGTCTACGAGCCGTATCTCATCAAGGAGGGCTTTCTCGCCCGGACGCCCAAGGGCCGGGTCGTAACCGAGCATGCTTTCAGCCATTTCGGGCTTTCCCCGGGGGCTCGATCCCCACAAGGGAGGCTGCTTTGAGAGCCGCCCGGGCGTCGGAATGACGCGATGTGTCGGCCTAGACAAAGAGCCGCTCAAACCCTAGTATCCCGCATCCCCCGGGTCACCGTCGTTCATGGGCGGAGTCGCAAAATTACTTATAATCTCAGGATTTGGACTTGTGGTGCTCGGTCTCATCGTGTTCGCGGTGGGGCGGGTGCCCTGGCTCGGCCGTCTGCCGGGCGACATCACGATCCGGCGCGACGGCCTGACCCTGTACCTGCCGCTCGCCACCTGTCTCGTGGTGAGTGTCCTGGTCTCTCTCCTGCTGCACCTGTTTCGCCGCTAGCGCTCGCAGGCGCCTGCCTTGTCGTTCCACCTGGCGGTCCCTAGGATGCCCGCCGCTTCATCCATGGAATCGCAGAAGCCCGAACGCGATCGACCCCCTCGCCGAGCAGCAGCGGCGGCGCGAGGGCCTGATCATCCTGTGCACGGCCCTCGCCGTGCTCGCGTTCGCGTTCTTCCAGGTCCGCCTGCCGCAGTTCTCCAGCAGCGCCTCGCTCTCGAACAACGTCATCTTCTTCCTGCTCATCAACCTCAACATCATCCTGCTCGTGCTGCTGGTGTTCCTGGTGGCGCGCAACCTCTTGAAGCTCGTCTTCGAGCGCCGCCGGCGGATCCTCGGCGCCCACCTACGCACCCGTCTGGTGCTGGCGTTCCTCGCGGTTTCGATCTTTCCCGCCGTGCTCATCTTCTTCATCGCGCTCGGGTTCATCACCAGCTCGATCGAGAACTGGTTCAACGTGCAGATCGAGAACTCGCTTTCCGGATCGCTCGACGTCGCGCGCGCCTACTACGCCGGCGCGTCCGCCAACGCCGATCATCACGCGCGTGAGCTGGCGGCACAGGTGCAGAGCCAGCGGCTCCTCGACGCCGCGAAGACCGAGCAGTTGCCGGCGTTCGTGACCGCCAAGCGCCGCGAATACAACCTCGACATGGTGGAGGTCTTCGGCGCCGACCAGCAGATGCGCGCGTCGGCGCTGGCCGAGGACGTGCCGTCCGAGGTCGGGCTCGAACGCGCCTCGTCGTTGCTGGCGGCGGCGCTCGCGGGACGCACCGAGACGCGCATCCATGCGATCGATCCGGGCGACATCATCCGCGCCGCGGTGCCGATCATCGGTGACGGAGGCGTCGTGATCGGCGCCGTCATCGTCGACGATTTCGTGCCGCAGAGCGTCGCCAATCGCAGCGCCGAGGTCGCGCGATCCTTCCAGGAGTACCGTCAACTCAAGATTCTCAAGCAGCCGATCACCAGCAACTACATCGTCACGCTCGTCCTGGTCACGCTGCTGGTGATCTTCGGCGCGACCTGGACGGGATTCTACCTCGCCAAGGGCATCACGGTGCCGATCCAGAAGCTCGCGGAAGGCACGCGCGAGGTGGCGCAGGGGAACTGGCAGTACCGCATCGGCCTCGCCGACGCGTCACAGGTCGCGCCCGACGACGAGTTCGGCACCCTGGTCGGATCGTTCAACCAGATGACCGCCGATCTCGAGACCATCAATCTCGAGCTCGAGAAGCGTCGCCGCTACATGGAGACGATCCTCGCCAACGTGACCGCTGGTGTCGTGTCGCTCGACCAGGCTGGCCGCGTGACCACCATCAACGACGCTGCCGAGCGGCTGCTCGGGATCGATGCCGAGACCGGGGTCGGCTGCGACGTGGCGGAGGTGTTTGCGCGTCAGGATCTGCGCACGGCGGTGGATCTCGTGCGCGAGCTGCGCGGCGGCGCAGCGCGCGGCGATCTGCCGGCGCGCACGAAGCGTCAACTCACGCTGGTGACGTCCGGTCGCCTGCTCACGCTCGTGCTCACCGGCACCTTGCTGCGCGACGACGCCGGTCAGCCGATCGGCGCCGTGCTCTTTTTCGAGGACGTCACCGAGATCGTCAAGGTGCAGCGCATGGAAGCCTGGCGCGAAGTGGCGCGCCGCATCGCCCACGAGATCAAGAACCCGCTCACGCCGATCCAGCTCTCCGCGCAGCGCCTGCACAAGCGCTACGCCGAGCAGCTCAAGGAGGACGGCACGCTCTTCGAGGAATGCACGCGGACGATCGTGCGCCAGGTGGACGAGCTGAAGGCGCTGGTGAACGAGTTCGCCACCTTCGCCCGCCTGCCGGCGGGAGAGCACACACCCGAGGATTTGAACGCGCTGGTCGAGGAGGCGATGGTGCTGTTCAAAGAGGGGCATCGCGACATCGCGTTCAGCTTCGATCGCGATCCAGCGCTGCCGCTCTTGCCGCTCGACCGCGAGGGCATCAAACGCGCCATGATCAACATGCTCGACAACGCGGTCGCGGCGTGCGCCACCGCCAACGGCGAGACCGCGCGCATCGACGTCCGCACGCGCTATCATCGTGCCAGCGGTATCGTGGCGCTCGAGGTCGCCGACACCGGGTGCGGCATCGCTCCCGACGTGCGTGCGCGTCTGTTCGAGCCGTATTTTTCGACCAAGCAGGGGGGAACCGGGCTCGGGTTGGCGATCGTCTCGACGATCGTCGCCGATCACCGCGGCTTCGTGCGTATCAAGGACAACGAGCCGCATGGCAGCCGATTCGTGGTCGAGCTGCCGGTGAAAGGCCCGGTCGAGCAAATCGTCTTGCACTAGAGCAGGATGGAGGGGGGAGCGATGGGTACCGAACACGATACGATTCTGGTGGTGGACGACGAGGCGGGTATTCGTGAAAGCGTGCGCGGCGTGCTCGCCGATGAAGGCTATCGCGTGCTCGAAGCGGAGGACGGTCGACGCGCGCTACGCTGATCGAGAGCGAGCGCCCGCGGCTCGTCATTCTCGACATCTGGATGCCGGAGATGGACGGCATCGAGCTGCTGCGCCGCATCCGCGACACGGATTCCGGCACCACGGTGATCGTGATCTCCGGCCACGGCAACATCGAGACCGCGGTCACGGCGACCAAGCTCGGCGCCTTCGACTTCATCGAGAAGCCCTTCTCGCTCGACGGACTCCTGCAGGTCGTCGATCGCGCCCTCGAGTCGCGTGCGCCGGCCACGGACGCCGGCATCGGCGTCGGTGCCGAAGCGACGGCTGACGAGGTTCCGGGCCGGCTCGTCACGCCTCCCTGGACGCAGCGCACGATTCGCCGCAGCGTCGTCGCCAACGGACAGGGACTCCACTCCGGCATCCGCACCGGTCTCATCCTGCAACCACTGCCGGCGGGGAGCGGCATCGTCTTCGGCAGCATCTCGACGGCGGCCACCATCCCGGCGCGCATCGAGTACGTCGACTCGACGGGCTACGCCACCACGCTCTACCACAACGGCATCGTCGCCAAGACGGTCGAGCATCTGCTCGCCGCCCTGCACGGCTACCGCATCACCAACTTGCTCGTGAAGATGCAGGGCGAGATTCCGATCTTCGACGGCTCGGCGGCCGAGTTCTGCACGCTCATCGAGAGCGCCGGCATCGAGGAGCAGGGCGGCAGCGTCGAGGAGATCGTGATCGACCGCCGCTACGAGATCGGTGACCGCGATGGCGACGGTGAGTACATCGGCATCGATCCTTCCGATTCCTTCGGCGTCCACTATACGCTCGGCTATCCACCGCCGGTCGGACGGCAGGAGTTCACGTTCCGCTTGACCGATACGGCGGCCTTCAAGCGCGAGATCGCACCGGCGCGGACCTTCGGCTTCCTGCGCGAGATCGAGGCGCTCGAGCGCATGGGGCTCGCCAGCGGCGGGCGGCTCCACAACTGCATCCTGATCGGTGAGAACGGGGTGGTGAACACGCCGCTCCGCTTCCCGGACGAGTTCGTGCGCCACAAGATTCTCGACATCCTCGGCGATTTCTATCTGCTCGGGCGCCCGCTGCGCGGCACGTCACGGCGCGCATGACCGGTCACAGCGACAACGTCGCCCTGCTGAAGCTGTTGCGGGAGCGCTTCGAGCTGCACTGATCACGCCGCCAGGGCCGGCTGCGATCCGCCGCCGCTCCGGTCGTTCCTCGTCTTGCGCGGACCGGTGGCAGACCGGTAGGCTCATCGCGCACTGCGGCGCCGTCACCCGGCGTGCCCTGATCGGGCCGCTCGCCCACCCGGCGGCGCGACGCGCCTGCTCGTCGATCCATGTTGCGCTCCCGACTCACCGCTCTCGCCGTCCTCGCCGTCGCCGGATTCGGCGCGCCGCGCGCCGTGCCCGCCGCGACCACCTGCACGACCAACTGCGCGCAAACGACCTGCACCGTCGGGTGCGCCGAGGTCGACGTCCGCGACGCGATCAAGAAAGCCAACGATTGCACGGGCGATCCGGCGTGGACCGGGCGCACGATCACGGTGGCGGGCGCGCCGTGCACGATCGCGATGCTGAACGACGCCGCGAGCGCCGCGCTCTTTCCGAACAGCTCGTGCGCGAGCGATCCCGAGCGTCACGCGGTCTGCCTCACCAACAACAACATCCGCTTCGACGGCGCGGGCGCGGTCTTCTCGTATGCCGGCACGGCGCTGTGCGGACAATGCGCGTCGGGTTGTGCGCCGCCTCAGCCGGGACTCTTCACGCTCAAGGGCAACGGCAACACCATTCAGAATCTGACCTACCGCTACTTCCCCGAGGGCATCCACATTCGCGCCGGCAACGGGCACACCATCGCGGCGGTGCGGGCGGATCGCATCTGCGAGGACGCGATCACCGTCGACACCTCGGCGGGAACGGGGCACGTCATTCGCGGCTCGACGCTGCTCGGGAACCAGGCAGCGGATCCGGGGCGGGCCTGTGTGCTCGCCAACGGCAGCAACGGCGCATGCGGCACCGACAAGGCCATCCAGCTGAACGGCGGGAGTGCGCGGATCGAGGACAACACGATCGATCTGATCAGCACCCCCGTGACCGCGGCGGGCGGCTCGCACGAGGTCGTCGGCAACCGCTCCCACGGCAGCACGCTCGACCAGAACGTCTGTCAGGCCTACGCCGCCGCCGGGTCGTCGACCCTGCGCTTCCGTGGCAACACCCTCGACCACTGCAAGTTCGGCGTGCGCGCCGACGAGGGTGCGCTGGTCATCGCCGAGGACAATACGATCACCAACCCGTGGGTGTCGGCCTTCTCGATCCGCGGCACGGCGCGCGTGAAGGGGACGGGCAACCGCATCAGAACCCGGCCCGCCGGCTTCACGCAGGTCAGCGACTGCCAGCGTGGCCTGCTCGTCGTGCGCAGCGACGCGCGCGCGCGCGTCGACTTCGGCGGTGGCGACTTCGAGGGGCGCTCGGTCGTCGACGGCGTCGCGTGCGCGTCCGGAGGAGAATGCTCCGCCGGCGGCAATCGCTTCTGCTCGCTCGGGGCCGGCGTGCAGACCGACATCTGGAACATCACCGACTGTCCCTGTCTCAACCATTTCTGCAATGGCACCCTCGGCTCCTGCACGGTCGGCGCGTGCGCACCGATCGACGCGTCCGGAGGCTGTGCCGGAACGAACGGACAGGGCGCCTCGGTCGGCGTGCGCGCGAACTGCTTTGCGCCGAGCGGCGGCGATCCACCGGGCGGCATCGATCTGAAAGACAGCGGCGCGGCGACGACGGCGACGGCAGGCGCGATCCTGTGCAGCCCCGCGGAATGCGGGTTCTGATGTCGTCACTCGTGCGCACGCTCTGCGCGGTCCTCGTCGTCCTCGGCGCCGTCGGGCGCGCGGGTGCGGCGCAATGGACGACGCACGGTCCCGAGGGCGGCGACATCGTCGCGATCGCCGTGAGCGCGACCGACTCGCAGACGCTCTATGCCGCCACCAGCTACCAGGGAGTCTTCAAGACCAGCGACGGGGGCGCCAACTGGGACGCCGTCAACCAGGGCCTGACGAACCCCGTCGTGTACGCGCTGGCCGTGGACCCGACGAGCGCGGCCATCGTCTTCGCCGGCACCAACGGCGGGGTGTTCAAGAGCAGTGACGGCGGCGCGACCTGGCAGCCGGCCGGCGCGGCGTCACTGGCGGCTCCGGTGACGGCGCTCGTGATCGATCCGGCGCGGCCACGAACCCTCTACGCCGGCGTCGCTGGTAACGCGGGCGGCGGGGTGTTCAAGAGCGTGAACGGCGGCTCGAGCTGGAGCGCGTCGTCGACCGGGCTCGACGCGGCGAGCGTCCGCGCGCTCGCGATCGAGCCCGGCGCGTTGCACACGCTCTATGCCGCGACGCTCGGCATCGGCGTCTTCAAGTCGGCGGATGGTGGCGCCACGTGGACGGCGGCCAGCACCAACCTGCCGCGCCGCCCGATCCTCGCGCTGGTCGTCGATCCCGCCAACCCGGCGACCGTGTTTGCGGCGATGCTCGGTGGTGGGGTCTTCAAGACCACCGACCGGGCCACCACCTGGCAAGCGATGAACAAGGGCCTGCTGAGCTTGCGCGCCGTGGCGCTCGCGCTCGTTCCCTCGGGTCCTGGCGTGCTCTACGCGGCGACGCTCGGAGCCGGCGTCTTCACGAGCGACGACGGGGCGGCCAACTGGTTCCCGGCCGGTGAAGGGATCACCGGGCACAACGTCTCGGCCCTCGCGGTTCATGTCGCCGAGCCCACGAGCGTCTACGCCGGCACCCCGGGCGCGGGCGTCTTCAAGACCACCGATGCCGGGCAAGCATGGACGGCGGTGAACGGCGGCCTCACCGCGCTCGAGACCACCGCCCTGGCGACCGATCCCACGAGTCCAGGGCGGGCGTACGCGGGTACCAAGGGCGGCGGCGTCTTCAAGAGCGAGGACGGCGGCGCGAGCTGGACCTCGGTGAGCACGGGACTCACGCAGTTGCGGGTGTCGGCGCTGGCGGTGGTCCCGGGAAGCGGTGCGCTGTACGCGGGAGCCGGCGGCGTGTGGAAGAGCGCCGACGGTGGCGAGAGCTGGAACGTGGTCACGCCGGGCACGGTCAGCGGCGTGAGCGCCCTCCAGATCGATCCGGCGCAACCGGACCGGCTCTACGCCGCGACCCTCGGCGCGGGCGTCTTCACCAGCCCCAATGCCGGCGCGAGCTGGAGCGCCGTCAACGGCGGCCTCGAGCGCCAGGCGGTGTTCGCGCTCGCCATCGACCCGGCGGCGCCAGCGACACTGTACGCCGGGGCCGACACGGGTGGAGTATGGAAGACGGACGACGGCGGGGCGATGTGGGAGGCGACGACGCTCATCGACTCGACCGTGACCGCGCTCGCGGTCGATCCGTTCGGGTCCGGAACGGTCCGTGCCGGGACGCTCTTCGATGGCGTCTTCACCAGCCAGAGCGGCGGCGCGAGCTGGACGGACACGAGCAACGGCCTCGACAGCGCCGACGTGACCGCGCTCGCGCCCGATCCGCAGAGTGCCGGGACGTTGTACGCAGGGACGCCGTTCGCGGGCGTCTTCCGCAGCACCGATGGCGGCGGGAGCTGGAGCGCCTTCAACAAAGGTCTGACGAGCTTCGCGATCACGGCTCTCACCGCCGATGCCGACCTCGGGACGCTCTACGCCGGCGCGCTCGGCGCCTTCGTCTTCGGACCGGTATGCGGTCCGTCGCTCCCGGAGTGCCCGGTGTGCGAGACGTGCTCGCCCGAAGGTGACTGCGTCGGTGCCCCACTCACGGCATGCCGGGTACCGATGGAAGCCGAAAAGTCCCGGCTCGACCTCCGGGACGCAACCGGCGGGACGAAGGACTCGCTCGCCTGGCGTTGGATGAAGGGCGAGCAGACCCTGGCGAGCGACTTCGGCGACCCGATCGGCACCGACGGCTACGCGCTCTGCGTCTACGACCGCCGCGGGGAGGGCGACGATCCCGCGGTCATCGCCCGTGCGACGGTCGGGCCCGGCGGCAGATGCGGCACGCGTCCTTGCTGGACGGGTCGGGGACGCCCACCGGGCAGCCGGGGGTTCCGTTACGGCAATCGGAGCGGCACCCCCGAGGGCCTGACCTCGATCGACCTTCGACCGGGCGAGGCCGGCAAGGCGCAGGTCGTCGTGCGGGGGAAGGGTGTGCATCTGGCGCTCTCCCCGTTGCCGCTCAGTCTCCCCGTCCTGGTGCAGCTCCAGGCCACGAACGGCGAGTGTTGGGAGGCGAGCTACGATCTCGGGGGCGCGCGCCGAAACGATCGCGAGCGGTTCGTGGGCAAGTCCACCGGCCCGTAGCCAGCTCACTCGCGCCGGAGCGCGCGCAGGTCGCGGCGTTCCTTCTTGGTCGGGCGGCGTCCCGGTCGGGGACGCTCCGCCGCCTCGGCACGACGAGTTGCCGCTGCCAGCTCGCGCCCGCGGCGACTCTCCTCGGTCTCCTCGTAGAGCCGCGCCGCCGCGGTTGCCGGCCCGCGGCGATCGGCGAGGCCGCGAACCACGACGCACACCTGATCCGTTCCACGCCTGACCGCGATCTCGTCCCCGATACGCACCGATTTGGCCGGCTTCGTACGTGCCCCTTGCCAACGTACCAAGCCTCCGCTGACGGCTTCGGCAGCCAGCCCCCGACTTTTGAAGAAGCGGGCGGCCCATAGCCACTTGTCGAGGCGGATCGTCATCTCGACCGGCCGGTCAGGATCGTTCATACATCCGAACCGAAGGGGATCGTCGAGCGGTCTGGGATCACTTGGCTTGACATCGCATGACGTCCGGGCGTACGTAGTCGATCGCACCTTTTAATCTGACCCCGCGAGGTCAGGAAAGGTCGGTCCGGTGACCCTCTCCACGTTCGGGTTTCACTCGTTCGAAAGCCCTCCCGGCCCTGGCCGGGAGGGCTTTTTCTCGTGCGCGGCGGCGCATGTCTGACAACCCGACGACCCTCCTCGACGGCACCGCGATCGTGCGCGCGGTGTCCCGTCTTGCGCACGAGATCCACGAGCGCAACCGCGGCGTCGACGGACTCGTTCTGGTCGGCATCCGTTCGCGCGGCGTTCACCTGGCCGGGCGGATCGCCGCCAAGCTGCAAGAGCTCGCGGGCGCCGAGGTCCGCGTCGGATCGATCGACATCACCGCGTATCGGGACGACGTCGAGCAGCCGCGCGAGCGCATCGAGGTGACGGCGACCGACGTGCCGCTGCCGATCGACGACCACGTGATCGTGCTGGTCGACGACGTCATCTCGACCGGACGCACCGTGCGTGTGGCCCTCGACGTGCTGGGAGGCCTCGGGCGACCGCGCGCCGTCCAGGTCGCGGTCCTGATCGACCGCGGCAACCGCGAAGTCCCCATCCGTGCCGACTATGTCGGACAGAACATCCAGCCCGGCGAGCACCGCCGCGTCCACGTACGCGTGCGGGAGCTCGACGGCGCCGACGAGGTAGCGCTGCGATGACCCGTCACGTTCTGGCGATCGCCGATCTCGCCGACGCGGAGATCGAGGAGATCTTCCGCCGCGCCGAGCAGATGGAAGCCCTGCTCACCAATGGGGAAAGGCCGCGGCCGGCCGCCGGCGCCATCATGGCGACGCTGTTCTACGAGCCGAGCACGCGCACCCGGCTCTCGTTCGAGGCCGCGATGTGGCGGCTCGGGGGAGCGGTCATCAGCGCCCCCGACATGAAGACCTCGTCGGCGATCAAGGGCGAGACGCTCGCCGACACCGCGAAGGTCGTCTCCAGCTACGCCGACCTCCTGGTGCTGCGTCATTTCTGGGACGGCGCCGCGCGCGTCGCCGCCGAGCATGCCGGCGTGCCGGTGATCAACGCCGGCGACGGCAGTCACGAGCATCCGACGCAGACGCTCTGCGACCTCTACACGTTGCGCGCGCCAAAGGCACGCTCAAAGGTCTGACGGTCGCGGTGGGCGGGGACTTGAAGCACGGCCGCACGGTGCACTCGCTGGTGCGCGCGCTGGCGCGTTTCGGCTCCAACATCGTGGTGGTGCCGGCACGCGGCATGGAGTTTCCCGACTGGTTCCTCCAGCAGCTCGCCGAGGAGTACGGCTACCGCCCGACGGTGGCGCGGCCCGAGGATCTGCGCTCGATCGCCCGCGACGTCCATGCGCTCTATCTCGCGCCGGCGAAGCCGCACCAGCTCGCGCTCTTCACCGACACCGAGTTCGACCTGCGCGAGCGCCTCGGGCACGCCGAGCCGCATCACCCTCGACGCGCTGTACATGACGCGCCCGCAGCGTGAGCGACAGGAAGCGAGCGAGGAGAGCGAAGAGTACCTGCGCGTCGACGCCGACACGTTCCAAGATCCGGCGATGCGCCATACGCTGCTCATGCACCCGCTGCCGCGCACCGGGGAGATCTCGGCGGCGCTCGACCACGATCCGCGCAGCATCTACTTCCGCCAGGCCGCGTCGGCGTGCCGATCCGCATGGCGCTCATCGCGTTCCTTCTCGAGCAGCGTCAGACCGAGGCGCGGGCGCCGCGCCCGGCGCGGGCGGAGCCCGGCACCATTCGTATCGGGCCCGCGCTGCGGCAACCCGAACTGCATCACCCGCCGCGAGGAGGTGCATGTCGGAGCGGCGCTTCCGTCTCCACCGTGAGGCGGGCGGGCGCGCCCATCTGGTGTGTGTCTATTGCGACCACGAGTCGCGCATCCAGGTGATCGGCAACCGCAAGTCGCATCATTTCCACGTCTACGAGGAGCCGATGTACGGCTATCTCGATGGCTGGCTGCGCGACGGCGCGCTGGTGATCTTCGACTCCGTCAAGCAGGCGGAGGAGGCCGCCTACAAGCCGTACAAGCTCGGGCCGCAGAAATCGATCATGGACGCCGCCGAAGTCGGCGCGCAGCATCGACGAGCTCACCGAGGCGATCCTCGCCGAGACCCCGGAGCTCAACGACCTGGTGCTGGTCGGCATCAAGACCGCGGGCGCGTTCCTCGCCCATCGCATCGCCGAGCGCATCCACGGCAAGCGCGGCGCCGAGGTCGACCTCGGAGTCATCGACGTCCACGGCGGTGCCGAAGGCATCCAGCGGTGGCCGGGCTCCGGTGCTGCCGACGCGCAGCCGATCGACGTCGCCGACCGGTGGTGGTGGTGGTCGACGACGTGATCAACACCGGCTGGACGGTCAAGGAGGCGTTGACGGTGATCTGGCGGGCCGGCCGTCCGCGTGCCGCGCGACTCGCCGTCCTCATCGATCGCGGCCACCGCCAGTTGCCGATCAAGCCGACCTAGGTCGGGAAGCACCTCCCCACGGCACCGCACGAGCGCGTGCGGGTGCGGTTGCGCGAGCTCGATCGCGAGCACAAAGACAAGGTCGTGATCTATTCCCACGTCGACTCCGAAGGCCGCCGCGTGAACGAGGAGGGCAGTGATTGATCTCGCGATTGTCGGCGGCCGGGTGCTCGACCCGGCGCGCGCGCTCGACGTGGTCGCGGACGTGCTGATCGAGGCGGGACGCATCGTCGGCGTCGCGGCGCGCGGCGCCGGACCGCACGCGCGCGCCACCATCGACGCCGCCGGCTCTGGGTCGTCGCCCGGCCTCGATCGACATGCACGTGCACCTGCGCGAGCCGGGCTACGAGTACAAGGAGACGATCGCGACGCGGCGTCGCGGCCGCGGTCGCCGGCGGCTTCACGCGCGTCGCCTGCATGGCGAACACCAGCCCGGTGAACGACAGCGCCGCGGTGACGCGTCATCCTCGAGCGCGCGCGCACGCGGCCGGCCTGGCGCGCGTGTCATCCCGATCGGCGCGCGTCTCCGTCGGCCTCGCCGGCGAGCAGCTGGCCGAGATCGGCGAGATGCAGCGCGGCCGGCATCGTCGCGGTCTCCGACGACGGCCAGCCGGTGATGGACGCCGGCCTCATGCGCCGCGCGCTCGAGTACGCGCGCATGTTCGACCTGCCGGTCATCGCGCACGAGGAGGACCGCGGCCTCGCCGCCGGCGGCGTGATGAACGAGGGCGCGGACGGCGCTGCGCCTCGGGCTGCAGCGGCATGCCGGCCGCGGCCGAGGAGGTCATGGTCGCGCGCGACATCGCGCTCGCCGAGCGTGACCGGCGGCGCGCCTCCACGTCGCGCACGTCAGCACCGCCGGCGCGCGTCGCGCTGGTGCGCGCGGCGCGCAAGGCGCGCGGCCTCGCGCGTCACCGCCGAGGTGACGCCGCACCACCTCACGCTCACCGACGAGGCCGTGGCGCGGCTACGACACGCAACGCCAAGATGAACCCGCCGCTGCGCACGCGGCGCCGACGTCGACGGCGCTGCGCGCGGCGCTCGCCGACGGCACGATCGACGCGATCGCCACCGACCACGCGCCGCACCACCGCGACGAGAAGGAGCGTCGAGTTCGAGGCAGCGGCGCAACGGCATCGTCGGCCTCGAGACCGCGCTGCCGCTCGCGCTGCGCGCTCGTGCGCGAGCCGGCGTGCTCGATCTGCCGACGGTGGTGCGCGCGCTGACGCGTCGGCCCGGCGCGCATCCTCGGCCTCGCCGGCGGCACGCTCGCGCGCGGCGCGCCGTCGCCGACCTGACCGTCGATCGATCCCGAGCGCGCGCTGGACGGTCGACGCCGGACGCGTTCCGCTCGCAAGACGCGCAACACGCCGTTCGACGGCTGGGACGCTGCGCGGGCGCGCGGTCGCGACGATCGTCGGCGGCCGCATCGTCGTGGCGCGCGGTCGGCGGCGCCGGCGTCGGCGGCGCGGCAAGCGCAGCGCCGGCACGATGAAGCGTCCAGCGTCCTCGCGCTCGCCGACGGCACGGTCTTCCACGGCGCGGCCTTCGGCGCCGACGGCGAGGCGGCGGGCGAGGTCGTCTTCAACACCTCGATGACCGGCTACCAGGAGATCCTCACCGACCCGTCCTACGAGGGGCAGCTCGTCGCGATGACCTACCCGGAGATCGGCAACGTCGGCGTCAACCGCGAGGACGTCGAGTCGCGGCGGCCCTTCGTGCGCGGGCTTCATCGTCAGGAGTACTGGCGAGCCGCCGAGCAACTGGCGCGCGCGAGCAGACGCCTCGGCGACTACCTGCGCGCAGCACGGCATCCCCGGCATCGCAGGGCATCGACACGCGCGCGCTCGTCCGCCACCTGCGCGACCACGGGGCGCAGGAGGCGCGTGCTCTCGACGCGTCGACCTCGACCGCGACGCGGCTCGTCGCGCAGGGCGAAGGCGCGGCGCCGGGCATGGTCGGGCCGCGACCTCGTCGCGCGAGGTCACCTGCGCGGCGCCGTACGATTGGAACGAGGCGCCCTGGACAGCTCGGCGGGCGGCTAGCGCCGACAGTCGCGCGCGGCGGCCGAGCGGCCGCTTCGTCGTCGCCTACGACTTCGGCATCAAGCGCAACATCCTGCGCAACCTCGTCGGCGTCGGCTGCCGCGTGCGCGTCGTGCCGGCGACGACGCCGGCGCGCCGAGGTGCTCGCGCACGAAGCCCGACGGCGTCTTCCTCTCGAACGGCCCGGGCGATCCCGACGCCGTCGCCGTACGCGCGCGAGAACGTCGCGCGCGCTGATCGGCAAGGTGCCGATCTTCGGCATCTGCCTCGGCCACCAGATCCTCGGCCTCGCGCTCGGCGGCCGACCTACAAGCTCAAGTTCGGCCACCACGGCGGCAACCAGCCGGTGATGGACCTCACCACCGGCAAGGTCGAGATCACCTCGCAGAACCACGGCTTCGCCGTCGACGTCGACTCGCTCGGCGGCGCGCGCCGAGCTCACGCACGTCAACCTGAACGACCACACCGTCGAGGGCCTCGCGCACAAGGACCAGCCGCTCTTCTCGGTGCAGTACCACCCCGAAGCGTCGCCGGGCCCGCACGACGCGCGCTACCTCTTCCGCCGCTTCGTCGACCTGATGGAGCGCATCGAGGCTGAGCCATGCCGAAGCGCACCGACATCCAGACCATCCTGCTCATCGGCTCCGGGCCGATCGTCATCGGCCAGGCCTGCGAGTTCGACTACTCGGGCACGCAGGCGTGCAAGGCGCTCAGGAGGAGGGCTACCGCGTCGTCCTCGTCAACTCGAACCCGGCGACGATCATGACCGACCCGGAGTTCGCCGACCGCACCTACATCGAGCCGCTCACCGTCGAGGTGCGTCGAGCAGATCATCGCAGCGCGAGCGCCCGGACGCGCTGCTGCCGACCATCGGCGGGCAGACCGGCCTCAACCTCGCGCTCGAGCTCGCCGAGGCGCGGCGTGCTCGAGCGCTACGGCGTCGAGCTGATCGGCGCCAAGCTCGACGCCATCAAGAAGGCCGAGGACCGCGAGCTCTTCAAGGCGGCGATGCAGCGCGATCGGCCTCGACCGTGCCGCGCAGCGGCATCGCGCGCACGCTGGAGGAGGCCGAGGCGGTGCGCGCGCGAGATCGGCCTCCCGCTGATCATCCGCCCGTCGCTCACGCTCGGCGGCACCGGCGGCAGCATCGCCGACGACCGAGGAGGAGTTCGAGCGACTACGTCGCGCTGGGGCCTCGACGGCGTCGCCGATCCAGCGAGGTGCTGGTCGAGGAGTCGATCGCGGGCTGGAAGGAGTTCGAGCTCGAGGTGATGCGCGACGCGCAAGGACAACGTCGTCATCATCTGCTCGATCGAGAACTTCGACCCGATGGGCGTGCACACCGGCGACTCGATCACCGTCGCGCCGGCGCAGACGCTGACCGACAAGGAGTACCAGCTCATGCGCGACGCCGCGATCGCGATCATCCGCGAGATCGGCGTCGACACCGGCGGCTCGAACATCCAGTTCGCCGTCCACCCCGAGAACGGCCGCCTGGTGGTCATCGAGATGAACCCGCGCGTGTCGCGCAGCTCGGCGCTGGCCACCAAGGCGACCGGCTTCCCGATCGCCAAGATCGCCGCCAAGCTCGCGGTCGGCTACACGCTCGACGAGATCCCGAACGACATCACGCGCGAGACGCCGGCCTGCTTCGAGCCGACCATCGACTACGTCGTCACCAAGATCCCGCGCTTCACCTTCGAGAAGTTCCCGCAGGCGCGCGACGTCCTCGGCCCGCAGATGAAGTCGGTCGGCGAGGCGATGGCGATCGGCCGCACGTTCAAGGAGTCGCTGCAGAAGGCGCTGCGCTCGCTCGAGATCGACTCGCGACGGCTTCGACGACAAGGGCCGCGGCCCGCGAGTCGACGGCGCGAGCTGCGAGGAGCAGCCTGCGCGTGCCGAACGCGCGACCGCCTCTGGTACGTCGGCGACGCGTTCCGGCGCGGGCATGACGCACCGAGCGAGATCGTCGACGCTGTCGACGATCGATCCCTGGTTCCTCGCGACACATCGACGAGATCGTCGCCGACGAGCGACGCTCGCGGGCGTCAGCCTCGGCGCCGCGCCGAGCGCCTGCGGCGCGCTCAAGGCAGATGGGCTTCTCCGACGTGCGCCTCGGCGCAGCTCCTCGGGCGCGAGCGAGGACGAGGTGCGCGCAGCGCGCGCCAGCGCGCCGGCATCGCGCCCGTCTACAAGACGGTCGACACCTGCGGCGCCGAGTTCGTGGCGTACACGCCGTACCTCTACTCGACCTACGAGGACGAGGACGAGAGCGGCGTCACCGACGCGCAAGAAGATCATGATCCTCGGCGGCGGCCCGAACCGCATCGGCCAGGGCATCGAGTTCGACTACTGCTGCGTGCACGCCGCCTTCGCGCTCAAGGAGGACGGCTTCGAGACCATCATGGTCAACTGCAACCCGGAGACGGTGTGCACCGACTACGACACCTCGGACAAGCTCTACTTCGAGCCGCTCACGCTCGAGGACGTGCTCGCGATCGTCGAGCGCGAGCAGCCCGACGGCGTGATCGTGCAGTTCGGCGGCCAGACGCCGCTCAAGCTCGCCGTGCCGCTCGAGCGCGCCGGCGTGCCGATCATCGGCACCTCGCCCGACTCGATCGACCGCGCCGAGGACCGCGAGCGCTTCGCCGAGCTGCTCGACGAAGCTCGGCCTGCGCCAGCCGCCGCAACGGCATCGCCCGCTCGTCGAGGCGAGGCGATCGCGCGTCGCGGCGCGCATCGGCTACCCGGTGCTGGTGCGGCCGTCCTACGTGCTCGGCGGCCGCGCCATGGAGATCGTCTACGACGAGCGACGAGCCTGCGCGCGCTACATGCGACCGCGCCGTCGCGGTCGTCGCCGGAGCGCCCGGTGCTCGATCGACCAGTTCCTCGAGGACGCGATCGAGGTCGACGTCGACGCCATCAGCGACGGCGACGACGTCGTGATCGGCGGCATCATGGAGCACATCGAGCGGGCCGGCGTGCACTCCGGCGACAGCGCCTGCTCGCTGCCGCCGACGTCGATCGACGCGCGACGGTGCAGGACGACGATCCGCCGCCAGGCCGTCGCGCTGGCGCGCGAGCTCGGCGTCATCGGCCTGATGAACGTGCAGTTCGCCGTCAAGGAGCGACGACGTCTACGTCCTCGAGGTCAACCCGCGCGCCTCGCGCACGGTGCCGTTCGTCAGCAAGGCGATCGGCGTGCCGCTCGCCAAGATCGCCGCGCGCGTGCATGGTCGGGCGAGACGCTCGCGACGCTCGGCTTCACGCACGAGATCGTGCCGCCGCACGTGAGCGGTGAAGGAGGCGGTCTTCCCGTTCGTCAAGTTCCCCGGCGTCGACACGCGTCCTCGGCCCGGAGATGAAGTCGACCGGCGAGGTGATGGGCATCGACGACGTCCTTCGGCGCCGCCTTCGCCAAGGCGCAGATCGCCGCCGGCACCGTCCTGCCGCACGAGCGGCACGGTCTTCATCAGCGTGCCGGACGGAGGAGCGACCGAGGCGCGTCGTGCCGGTCGCGCGCCGGCTGCGCGCGCTGCGGCTTCCGCCTGGTCGCCACGCGCGGGCACGGCGGCGCACCTCCGCGCCGCCGGCATTCGCGGTCGAGACGGTCAACAAGGTGCAGGAGGGCAGCCCGCACATCGTCGACGCGCTGCAGGCGCGGCGACGATCGCCGCTGGTCATCAACACGCCGCGCGCCGAGGCCCAGGAGCTGCGCGACTCGTTCCCGATCCGGCGCACGGCGCTCGAGTGCCACGTGCCGTACTTCACGACCATCGCCGGCGGCGCGGCGGCGGCCGAGGCGATCGCCGAGCTCAAAGCGGGCCGCTCACGGTGAAACCGCTGCAGGAGTACCACGGCGAGATGGCGCGCGCGCCGCGACCGAAGGGTTCGTAGCCGTCGATGTTGACCGTCGGGCTCACGCGCGAGGTCCACCATGACCGTCACCGACGCCGACTCGGCGGCACGGGTCACGCCGCTGGTGCCGGACGTCTACGCCAGCGCACGCTTGATCGGCTTCGTCGAGGCGACCTGCGCCGCGCTCATGGCCGAGCACCTCGAAGCGGGGCAGGCGAGCGTCGGCATCGGATTCCACTTCACGCACGAGGCGGCGACGCCGATCGGCATGAGCGTGCGCGTGCAGGTACGGTTGGTCGAGATCGATCGTCGCCGTTGCGTCTTCGAAGTCGAAGGGCATGACGCCGTCGAGCGCATCATCACCGGGCGCCACGAGCGTTTCGTGATCGAACGCGAGAAGTTCGACGCGCGCGTCCGTGCCAAGGGCGAGCACTTGACCCCCACGAAAGGATGACGACCATGAAGAGCACAGCCCCATGGGTAGCCGCGCTGCTTCTCGGCGGTCTCCTCGTCGGTCCCGCCGGCGCGGAAGATTTCGACGCACTGGTGAAGCGCACGTCCGCGGAGAAGGCCAAGTTCGCGGAGCGTCAGAAGACCCTGCTGGGTCAGCGCTACGATCTCGCCGACCGTCCGGCGACAGGCGTCACGATGACGCGCGGCAAGCCCGTGCAAGGGGGCGTGCGCGTGACGCTCCCGGCGGGCGTGACCTGGGAGCAACTCGCCGGCATGTCGCCGGAGGAGATCAAGACCAAGGACGTCTGGCCCGCGGGGTTCTTCCCGATGCCCCATCCGCATCACGAGGCCGGAGGGATGATATTCCCGCAACCGCTGATCGATGAGACGAAGAAGCAGACCGATCGCGACCTGACGCGCTTCGACCTCGATTTCGACTTGCCGCAGCACATGCTGCCGGAGTTTCCGGCTCCGATCTTCCTCACGACCAGGCCGGACCTGGGCGACGTGTCGCAAGGGAAACTGGTGACGCTCGCCAACTTCCACGTGCTCTTCAAGGACATCCTGAATCCGAAGCAGCTCGAGGGAATCCGGCTGCTGGTGACGCCGTTTCCGCAGGCACAGTTCAATGCCACCGACGATCGGCGCAGTCTCGAGCCTCACATCGGCGTGGCGTGCTTCGACTGCCACGCCAACGGCCATACCACCGCGGCGACGCACACGGTCGGCGACATCCGCCCCGACTCGCACCGGCACCGGATCGACACGCCGTCGCTGCGTGGTGTGAACATCCAGCGGCTCTTCGGCTCGCAGCGGGCGATGAAGAGCGTCGAGGACTTCACCGAGTTCGAGCAACGCGCCGCCTATTTCGATGGCGACCCGGTGCAAGCGCAGCGCAAAGGAGTGAACATCCTCGAGCGCGGCAGCCAGGTGCACTTCATGGCCGAGTTCCAGGATCTGCTCGACTTTCCGCCGGCGCCGAAGCTCAACATTCTCGGCCGGCTCGATCCCGCCACGGCGACCGACAGCGAGAAGCGCGGCGAGGCGCTGTTCTTCGGCAAGGGCCAGTGCGCCACCTGCCATCCCGCGCCGTACTACACCGACAATCTCATGCACAATCTGCGCGTCGAGCGGTTCTACAAGGAGCGCATGATCAACGGCCGCATGGCGTCCGCCGACGGTCCGATCAAGACCTTCCCGTTGCGTGGCATCAAAGAGTCGCCGCCCTATCTGCACGACGACCGCTTGATGACCCTCGAGGATACCGTCGAGTTCTTCAACCTGGTGCTGGGTCTCAAGCTGAAGGCCGAGGAGCGCCAGGACCTGGTCGCGTTCCTACGCGTGCTGTAACCGGCGTTCAAAACGGCAGGATGTGGACCGCCAGCACGCGCTCGGCGGTCCACACCGCCGCCAGCGCGGCGATCGCGGCCGACCCGAGAACGACCGTGGCGCGGCGATACAGCCACGTCTCTCGAAGCGCCACGGCAACCGGCAGGAAAGCCGCGACGATCGCGATCTGACCCGCTTCGACCCCGAGATTGAAGCCGAGCAGGGCCGGCACGAGCGCGCCGCGTTCGAGGCTCAGGTCGGCGAGCACGCTCGCGAATCCGAAGCCGTGCAGGAGCCCGAAGCCGAAGGCCACGGTCCACAGGCGCGCGTGCAACAGCGGGAAGACATTGTTGGCAGCGCCGACGACGATCGACGCCGCGATCGCGGACTCGACGAGCGCCGACGGCAGCGCGACGACGCGTAAGCTTGCGAGGCTGAGCGTGATCGAGTGCGCGACCGTGAAGGCGGTCACGATCCTCAGCACGTGCCAGCCACCGCCGTGACGTTCGAGCGCCGCCGGCAGCAGCAGGACGAGGAGGAAGAGCACGTGGTCGTAGCCGGTCCAGATGTGCCAGATGCCCTCACGGACGAAATCCCCGATGCGTTCCCAGGCGCGCGCGCCGGCGAGTGTGACCGATTGCACGGGGCGATCGGGGCCGAGGATCACCGCCTGGGCGCGCCCGCTGGCGGTGACGCGCACCAGACCGCGGTGCTGGGGGTCGAGATCGGCGAACAGCGAGTAGCCGACTTGTAGAACGAGCGGAGCGGCGGGACAGGCGGCCTCGAAGAGTAGCACTGCATAGGTGCCGTCGCTGTGCCGGTCGACCAGATGCTCGGTGACGGTGGCCGGGCAGGGTGCGCCGTCGGACGCGAGCGTGAGCGCCGCCAGGGCGTAGGCAGCGATGTCGGCGTGGCGCGCGCGCAGCTCACCCCAGGTGACGCCGCCGTCGCCGTCGGTGTCGAGGGTGAGCGCATGGTCGAGGTCGCGCAGTGCGATGTCCCACCGTCCGTCGACGCGCGCGCCCGCGACCGCGAGCGTCAGGTAGCTGTCGCTCGGCTTGTGCGCATCGGCGGATGGTGCGAACGCCGCGAGCGCGCCGACGAGCAACAGGAGGGAGAATCCCGGCCTCATCGGGTGCCCTCGAGCCGCTCGCGCAGACCCGCGAGCCGCACGTCTTCCATGCGGTGCTCGGCGAGCCACGCGAGCACCGGCGTGGCGGCGCGCGGGTCGCCCGCCGCGGCCGCGGCGTCGAGCACGACGCGAGCATCCTCGGGCTCGCGTTGGACGTCCCAATTCGCGATCGCGAGGTCGAGGGCTTCGCGTGGCCGCCCGAGCAGGTGCAACGTGAAACGCGCCTGCTCGCGCTGGTGTGTCGTGTCGCCGCGCGCGGCGGCCGCGGCGAACCGCTCGCTCAGGCTCATGACGTGCGCGCTGAGCGCCGGTGCTGCCAGCGCGCGTTCGGCGAGCGCCAGACGCAGCACCAGCGCGTCGGCCCGCGGCGCCTCGCCGAGCAGCGCGAGCACCTCGTCCGGTCGGTTCTGATCGAGCAGGAAGTCCGCCCAGGCGCCGAGCAGGTAGGTCGAGGGCTCGCCGCGCCCGAGGGCGGTCCGGAAGTGCCGCTCGGCGGCATCCGGCCGACCGATGCGGACGGCGATGTCGGCCAGCACCTCGAGGGCCCAGGCATGTGCGTCCGTCGACGCGACGGTGCCGGCGCCGAGGGCGCCCGCGAGCGCGTCGTACGCGGACGCGGCGTTGCCTTGAAAGCTCGCGACGCTGCTCGCGCAGGTCACCGCGAGCAGGTGCGTCGTGCCGCGGCGTGCGCTCAGGCGCGACAGGCGGGCGCAGCTCTCTGCGGCAGCCACGTACTGGCCGCGCGCTTGAAGAATCATCGCGCGGGTCAGCCACGCCTGGCGGTGGCCCGCGTCGCGGGCGAGCACGGTGTCGAGGTCGGCGAGCGCGGTATCGAAGGCGTGGCTGCTCTGGTGGATCGACGCCCTCAGCATGAGGATCTCGGACGGCGCGTCCGGGCGGTGCCGCCACGGGAGCAGCGCGGCTTCGGCGTAGCCGAGATAGCGAGGGTCGGCGTCGCGGCGCGCGAGCTCGAGGTAGCGGCCTGCGATCTCGGTGGCGGTCGTGACGTCGGCCGGGTCGCGCGCGAGCGCGGCCCGCAACGCGACGATCTCCTCCCCCGCCGGGTCGCCGCGCCGCAGCGGAACCCGCTCCAGCACCTCACGCTCGTTGCGCGGCAGGAATGGCGCGGCGTGACCGGTGGTGGTCACGCCGAGCGTCCAGCATGCGGCAACGAGCGCGTAGATGCGGAGCGGGGCCACGCTCGCACTCAGGAAGCGTGGTCGTGGAGGTGTGAATAGCCCTGGTGCGGCGTCGGCATGAACGGGAAGGTGGGGAGCAGCGGCACGTCGTTGCTGTCGACCCCGTCGCCGAGCGCGTTGTTCGGGAACACCCCGTTGCAGGCGCCGAGCGGCGTGGCACCGGCCAGCGCCTGGAGCTCGATGTCGACGACGTCGTCCTCGAGTCGGCGCCCGTTCGGGAAGCCGTCGAGCTGACCGGCGAGCAAGCCGAGGCGGTCGCGCGATCCGACCGGCGTCGGCGCGATCGCGGTGTTCAGGCGGATCATCTCCGCGGCCCTCACGTTGGCGGGCTGATTGAGCCCCGGGACGCCGGTGAGGAAGATGGTCGCGATGTCGGAGCGCGGCGGCGCAGGGAAGCACGTGAAGACGGGGTAGAGGATCGGAATCAGACGCGCCGGCTCGGGATCGAGCACGAAGGCGGCGAACTGACCGTCCTTGTGCGGCTCCGACGCGTTGAAACGGTCCTTCGCCCCGAGCGGTATCACCACCTCGTTCACCAGCGGCATGCCGAGGCGCGACACCTGCACCCACGGACCACGTTGGAAGAGATCGTCGCCGTCGTTGCCGCGGAAGGTGCGCACCTTCTTGCGCGAGGTCGTCGAGTAGACGCCGATCACCGGGTCCTTGGCGACGAGCTGGCTCGTCGGCACCTGCAGCGCGATCGTGTGGACGTTGAAGCCGCTGGTGTCGT
Source organism: uncultured delta proteobacterium (assembly GCA_963846105.1). GTDB lineage: Bacteria > Desulfobacterota > Binatia > UTPRO1 > UTPRO1 > CAWJUT01. Next base: position 118,124 of record CAWJUT010000009.1, on the reverse strand, counting down.
CGATGCCCGCCTCGGCGTCGAGCGGGATGATGTGGAAGGGATTGAACGGCCTGAGGCCCGCGAGGTCGAAGATCGAGCCGAGATCGACCTGGAACGCCTCGTCGCGCTGCCCGGCGAACACACGGATGCCGCCCGGCAGCGTGTGCACGGCGGCGGCGGCGAGCGCCTCGTAGCTCGGCGTCGAGCGCGGGCCGACGTTCACCGGCGGGGTGGCGAGGTCGGCGCCGAGCACCGTGCGCTTGCCGCCCTGCACGCGCGTGATCGTGTACGTCTGGCGGACGTTCCAGTCGGGATCGTCGAGGGAGGTGATCGGCCCGGTGTTGTAGAGGAAGGAGTCCGGGTTGCCGACGGTGGTCTTGAAGCGAAACTCGTAGACGATGTCGTCGCGGCCGTCGCCGTTGTTGTCGACGTTGATGTCATAGCGGGCGTCGTCGCCGAAGCGATTGAAGTTCGGACCGCCGGCCGGCTCCTCGAGCGGTATCCAGTTCGAGATCAGCACGACCTTGGACGGCTCGTTGGGGTCGACGAACGCGTAGACGTCGGTGTTGTCGGCGACCGGATCCTCGGTGATGAGCGGGGCCTCGCGGTGGCTCGAGGCGTGCGCAGGCGACGGCCCGGTCAGCGCGGTGAGCGTGAGCGCGGCCAGCGCCGCGATCGATGTGGTGCGGACGATTCCCATGATGAGACCTCCTTTTGGGAGAGTCTACGGATGGGGAATCGAAACGGATTGCGGCGAGCGATCAGCCCTGGGGCGGGTACTCGTCGAAGCGCTGCAGATCGTCCGCGATGTCGTACCAGCAGGCCTTCGAGGCCGCGAAGATGTGCGCCTCCGGGCGCTTGCCGGGGTCGTCGTCGAACGTGCCGGCGGCCACCCACACGGCATCGGGGAGACCGTCGAAGCGGAAGATGAGGTTCGACCCGCACTCCGAACAGAAGCTGCGCTGGACCGGCGCCGACGAGCGGAAATGGCGGATCTGCTGCTCGCCCTGCACGAAGCGGAGCTCGGTGCGCGCGACTCGCGCGTAGGTCGAGAACGCGGCGCCATGCGACTTCCGGCACCGGGAGCAGTGGCAATGGTGGATCTCCTCGATGGCGCCGGACACTTCGTAGCGCACCGCACCGCAGAGGCAGCTCCCGCGGGTCATGGCGTCAGGCAAGCGCTTTCTGGAAGGCGGGGCGCTCCATGAGGCGCGCCATGTACTTCGTGACGTTCGGGAATTGGTCGCCGAGCACCCCGAGCAGCTTCGCCACCTGGAGCGTATAGCCCATCATGACGTCTGCCCCCGAGAACTCGCGGCCGAGCAGGTAGTCCTTGCCGGCGAGCGCCTTGTCGAGCACCCCGAGCATCACCAGGGCGCGCTTGCGGGCGTCCTCGGCGACGGCGGGAATGCGCTCCGCCTCCGGCTTGAAGAGCATCTGGAACGCGAGCTCGCCGAGCGGCGGAAACGCCGTCGCTTCCGCGAAATGCACCCACTGGAGATAGGGGCCGCGAAGCGGCGTTCCCGGCGCGGGCGCGAGGCGGCCCTTGCCGTAGCGCTCGATGACGTACTCGAGGATCGCGCCCGATTCGAAGATGGTGACGTCGCCGTCTTGCAGGGCGGGGAACTTCCCGGTCGGCGTCGCCTGGGTGAAGGGCGTCGTTGGTGGAGTGAACGCCACCGTCTCGAGCTCGTAGGGAACCCCGAGCTCCTCGAGCAACCAGTAGATGCGAACCGAGCGCGTGAGCGGCGCGTGATAGAGCTTGAGCATCGAATCCTCCCTGTCGCGTCGGGTTCAGATACGCCGCCGCCGCCGGTGACACAAGGTGGGCTGCGAACGCGCACGCCCTCGGTTGCTCCGTCAGGCGTCGGCCAGGTACATGGTGCGGCTGGAGGATCGACGATGGCGATCGAGGAAGGCAAGGCGGCGCCCGCGTTCACCTTGAAGGACGACGACGGCAAGTCGGTGTCACTCAAGGATTTCGCGGGGAGAGACGTGATTCTCTACTTCTATCCCAAGGACGACACGCCCGGCTGCACGAAGGAGGCGTGTGGATTCCGCGACGCGTGGAAGGAGTTGACGAAGGGCAAGATCGTCGTGCTCGGAGTCTCCGCCGACGATGCCGCCTCGCATCAGAAGTTCCGCAGCAAGTACAAGCTGCCGTTTCCGCTGCTCTCGGATCCCGACCGCACGGTGATGGAGAAGTACGGCGCCTACGGCGAGAAGATGATGTACGGCAAGAAGACCACCGGCGTCATCCGCTCGACCGTGTGGATCGGACCGGACGGCAAGGTGAAGAAGCACTGGAAGCGGGTTCCCGATGCCGCCGAGCATCCGGAAAAGGTTCTGGAGGCGCTGCGGTCGGAGGCCTGACCGGTGTGACGCCGCTCGAAGACCTGCTGCGCACGCTCGCGCCGCCGCTCGAGTTCCTGCTCGGCGCGCCGCACCAGATGGCGCGGGCGACCCTGCCGATGCGCGCCATCCACGAGAAGATGGAGCGCGCCACGCGCTCGGTCGGTGACGCGCGTGTCGACGCGGCGCTCGCGGAGGTGCGCGTCCTGCTGGATCGCCTCGCGCCACCGGATCATCCGGACGCGACGGCGGCGCTGCGGCGCATGCTCGAGCTGGTCGCCGAGCTGAAGGCCCTGCCGGTGGAGACCGCGCCGGCGCCGCGCCACTACGCGGGCACGAGCGGCAAGGTGACGGCCCAGCTCGAGGGATTGCGCATGCCGGTGCAATTCGTGAAGGGAGTCGGGCCGAAGCGTGCCGAGCAGCTCGGCAAGTTCGGCATCACGTCGGTCGGCGACCTGCTCCTGCACCTGCCGTTTCGCTACGAGGACCGCCGCGACGTGCGCACCATCGGCGACGCTTCGCCCCGGCGAGGAGGCGACGGTGGAAGCCGTGCTCGGCGGGATCACGGAGCGCTGGGCGGGACGCCGACGCAAGATCCTGGAAGCGACCGCCAGCGACGAGAGCGGCGTCGCTCACGCTCGTGCTGGTACCACCAGCTCCGCTACTTCCAGTCGCGTTTCCGCGAAGGGCAGCGCATCCTTCTGCACGGTCGCGTCGAGGCGCCACGTGCGGCGCGCGGACGCGGCGCGGCGACGCCCCGGATCATCCACCCCGAGATCGAGATTCTCGACGCCGACGAGAGCGCCGAGACCGGGCGCGTCGTGCCGATCTACAACAAGCCCGCGGCGATGCCGGTCGGCGCGATGCGACGCCTGGTGCACAGTGCGGTCGAGCACTACGCGGCGCGCATGCCGAGCGCGCTGCCCGCCGCCATCGTCGCGCGAGCGCGGCCTCGTCGACCTGGCGAGCGCCCTCGTCACGGTGCACCAGCCCGACGCGGATGCCGACGTCGCGGCGCTGAACGCCGCCGTGTCGCCCGGACACCGTGCCATCGTCTACGACGAGCTCTTCTACCTGCAGCTCGGCATGGCGCTCAAGAAAAGCACGCTCGCGCGCGAGGCCGGCATCGCCTTCACCGTGCCGGCGGCGCGCGCGCGACGTCTCGGCGAGACGCTGCCGTTTCAACTCACCGGCGCGCAGCGACGGGTGATCGCCGAGATCGAGCGCGACATGGCGACGCCGCACCCGATGCACCGGCTGGTGCAGGGCGACGTCGGCAGCGGCAAGACGGTCGTCGCGCTGCACGCCGCGGCGGTCGCGATCGAGAGCGGCTATCAGGCGGCGCTCATGGCGCCCGACCGAGCTGCTCGCCGAGCAGCATTGCGAGACGATCCGGGCCCTGGCGGCGCCGATCGGTCTGCGCGTCGCGCTCCTGACCGGCGCCGTACAAGGCAAGCTGCGCGGCCGCACGCGAGCGCGCGATCGCGCGCGGCGACGTCGACCTCGTGGTCGGCACGCACGCGCTCATCCAGGAGGGCGTCGCGTTTCGCCGCTCGGCCTCGGCGTCATCGACGAGCAGCATCGCTTCGGCGTGATGCAGCGCGCAGACGCTGAAACGTCACGGCGCCAATCCGGACATCCTGCTCATGACCGCGACGCCGATCCCGCGCACCCTGGCGCTCACGCTCTACGGCGATCTCGACGTCTCGCTGCTCGACGAGCTGCCGCCCGGACGCCGGCCGGTCGTGACGCGCGTCTTCATCGCAGCGCCAGCGCGAGCGCCTGCTCGAGATCGTGCGCGCACGAGCTCGACGCCGGCCGCCAGGCCTACGTGGTGTGCCCGCTGGTCGCGGAGTCGGAGAAGAGCGATCTCGCTGGACGCGACCAGCATGGCACGTGACCTCGGCGCCGGGCCGCTCGCGCGGTATCGCCTCGGGCTCGTCCACGGGCAGATGCGCGCCGACGAGAAGGACGCGGCGATGCGCCGCTTTCGCAGCGGCGAGTACCAGGTGCTGGTGGCGACGACGGTCATCGAGGTCGGCATCGACGTGCCGAACGCCACCGTGATGGTGATCGAGCACGCCGAGCACTTCGGGCTCGCGCAGCTGCACCAGCTTCGCGGGCGCGTCGGCCGCGGCGAGCCATCGCTCGCTCTGCTTCCTGCTGGCGTCGTACGCGCAGGGCGACCAGGCGCGCGAGCGCTTGCGCGTGATGGAGGAGACCAACGACGGCTTCCGCATCGCCGAGAAGGATCTCGAGCTGCGCGGGCCGGGCGAGTTCCTGGGCACGCGGCAGTCCGGCCTGCCCGATTTCCGCGTCGCCAGCGTGCTGCGCGACGGCGCGCTCTTGCATGCCGCGCGCGACGACGCGCTCGCGTGGCTCGCCGCCGATCCCGAGCTGCGGAGATCCGAGTCGGCGGCGCTGCGCGAAGTCCTCGAGGATCGCTGGGCAGGACGGCTCGAGCTGGCACGCGTCGGGTAGCGCAAGCTCTATCGCGAGATCGCGTCTTCGCGGCCGACGCCGCAGCCGCGAGCGCATCTCCCCAATCTGCCTTGCCTTTCTCACTCCACCTCGCTATCGTCGCCGGCCGGGCCGAGAACCTCAACGAAGTGGGGAAAGGGGTGGCGTCATGAAAACGCGTGGACTTCTGCTCGCTGTGGCGTCCGTGATGGTGATGGCAGGTACGGCGCACGCGCAGCCTGGCACGGCGTTCATTCAGGCCAGCGGCGGCGCGATGATTCCAGTCGGGAAGTTCCAGGACGTGCAGGACCAGGGCTGGGCCTACAGCATCCTGGCCGGCTACGAGCTCATCGACTACGTCGACCTCACGATGGAGTTCACGCACAGCTTCAACGACAACGAGAACTTCCATGCGACCGCGCCCGGGCTCGCCGTCGAGTCGGACGAGACCCATCAAACCTTCGTCGTCGACATCGGCCCGCGCATCAATTTCCTGCCGGCTCGCTTCCTGGTGCGGCCCTACGGCATCTTCCAGGTCGGCTGGTACCACTTCATGAACTCCAACAGCATCGAGGGCCCGGGTGGGACCCTGGTGAGCGACGAGGACGACGACGCGGTCGGAATCGAGGCCGGTTTCGGCGTCGAGGGAACCGTCTTCAGCTCTACGAGAACAAGACCGACGAGATCCCGATGCTCGACGTCGCGCTCGGCGTGCATGGCAGCTACCATCACGCGTTCCGTCCGGGCAACGACGACAACCAGTTCGTCACGACGATGGGCTCGGTCACCCTGCGGTTCTGATCCGCCGGTTGTCGTGACTCCCAGCCCATCGCGCGCCCGCCTTCCCGCCTGGGCGGCGAAGCGGCGCGGCATTCTGCGCGAGGCGCGGCCGCTCCGCCGCGTGCTTCGCGAGCTCGGACTCGCCACCGTCTGCGAGGAGGCGCGTTGTCCGAACATCGGCGAGTGCTTCTCGCGCCCCACCGCCACCTTCATGATCGCCGGAACCCGCTGCACCCGCCGCTGCGGCTTCTGCGCCGTCGACACGGCACGTCCTCGGCCGCTCGATCCCGACGAGCCGTCGCGGATCGCCGAAGCGACACGCCGGATGGGGCTCCGCCACGTGGTGGTCACGGCGGTGGCGCGCGACGACCTCGCCGACGGCGGAGCGGGGCACTTCGCGGCCACCATCCGGGCGGTGCGGGCCGCGGCGCCGGCCGCGCGGGTGGAGGTCCTGACCCCGGATTTCCAGGGCGAGGAGGCCCCGCTCCGCACGGTGCTGGAGGCCGGCCCGGACGTCTTCAACCACAATCTCGAGACCGTCGAGCGGCTCTCGAAGACGGTTCGGCCGCAGGCGAGCTACCGCCGCTCGCTCGCGGTGCTCGGCCTCGCCAAGCGCTTGCGAGCCGGAGTGGCCACCAAATCGGGCATCATGGTGGGGCTCGGCGAGACGCCGGCAGAGGTGCACGACGCGATGGCGGATCTGCGCGCCGCCGGATGCGACCTCCTGACCATCGGGCAGTACTTGCAGCCGACCCGCGGCCACCTCCCGGTGATCGAGTACGTAGCGCCTCCGATTTTCGCCGAGTATGCTAGGATCGGTCGCGAACTGGGGTTCCGGCACGTGGCGGCAGGGCCGTTCGTGCGGAGCTCGTATCACGCCGAGCACGCGTTCACGGGACGGGAATCGACGGACTTTCCACGCATCAAGCGGCTGCCGCCGTACGTCTTCAACGTCGTCGGCGACCTGAAGCCAGGCCGCGCGGCGCGCCGGCGAGGACATCATCGACCTCGGCATGGGGAACCCCGACGGCGCCGACGCCGCCGCACGTCGTGCAGAAGCTGGTCGAGGCGGCGCCAAGCCGCCGAACCACCGCTACTCGGTGTCGCGCGGCATCTACAAGCTGCGGGTCGCGATCTGCGACTGGTACAAGCGGCGCTACGGCGTCGAGCTCGATCCCGACGCGCGAGGCGATCGTCACGATCGGCTCGAAGGAAGGCATCGGGCACCTGGCGCTCGCCATGCTCGGCCCCGGCGACGTCGTCCTCGTGCCCGAGCCCGACGTATCCGATCCACCAGTACTCGGTGATCATCGCGGGCGGCGACCTGCGCTCGATGCCGCTGCATCCCGGGCGAGGACTTCCTCGCGCGCCTGCTCGAGGCGGTGCAGCAGACGCTGGCCGAAGCCGAAGCTGCTGATCCTCAACTTCCCGCACAACCCGACCACCGAGGTCGTCGACCTCGCCTTCTTCGAGCGCATCGTCGAGTTCGCGCGCGAGCACGAGCTGCTGGTCGTGCACGACCTCGCCTACGCCGACCTCGTCTTCGACGGCTACGAGGCGCCGAGCTTCCTGCAGGTGCCGGGCGCGAAGGACGTCGGCGTCGAGTTCTTCACGCTGTCGAAGAGCTACAACATGCCGGGCTGGCGGGTCGGCTTCGCCGTCGGCAACCGCGAGATGATCGCGCGCGCTCGCGCGCATCAAGAGCTACCTCGACTACGGCATGTTCCAGCCGGTGCAGATCGCGGCCATCGCACGCGCTCAACGGGCCGCAGGACTGCGTGCGACGAGATCCGCCGAGCGCTACCGCGTGCGGCGCGACGTGCTCGTGCGAGGGCCTCGACGCGCGCCGGCTGGCACGTGCCCGAAGCCGAAGGCGACGATGTTCGTCTGGGCGCACGATTCCCGAGCCGTTCCGCGCCGATGGGCTCGCTCGAGTTCTCCAAGTTCCTGCTGCACGAGGCGCAAGGTGGCGGTGTCGCCCGGCATCGGCTTCGGCGAGTACGGCGACCAGTACGTGCGCTTCGCGCTGATCGAGAACGAGCACCGCACCCGCCAGGCCGTGCGCGGCATCCGCAAGGCGCTCGGCGGCGCGCTCGGCGCCGGCCGTGCCGGAGCGCCAGCCGCTGGCGCAGGCGGCCGTCCGAGATCCGGGTCGGCCTGATCGGCTTCGGCACGATCGGCACCGGCGTCGTCAAGCTCCTGCAGCGCACATCGGGCGGCGATCGACGGCGCGCTCGGCGCGCCGCTCCGTCTGGTGCGCGATCGCCGACATCGACACGACGCCGCGACCGCGGCGTGCCGTCTGCCGCGGGCATGCTGGTCGGCGACGCCGCCAGGTCCATCGCCGACCGCCGACATCGACATCGTGATCGAGCTGATGGGCGGCTACGAGCCGGCGCGCCGCTTCGTGCTGGAGGCGATCGCCGACGGCAAGGACGTCGTCACCGCCAACAAGGCGCTGCTCGCGGTGCACGGCGCGCGAGATCTTCGGCGCCGCGGCAGCGGCGCGGCGTCGACCTCGGCTTCGAGGCGAGCGTCGGCGGCGGCATCCCGATCGTGCGCGCGCTGCAGGAGGGCCTCGCCGGCCGACCGGACGCGCGGCGTCTACGGCATCGTCAACGGCACGTGCAACTACATCCTCACGACGCATGACGCGCGAGGGCGCGCAGTTCGCCGACGTGCTCGCCGAGGCGCAGGCGCGCGGGCTCGCCGAGGCCGACCCGAGCTTCGACGTCGACGGCATCGACTCCGCGCACAAGCTCGTCATCCTCACCGCGCTCGCGTTCGGCGCCGAGGTCCGCCTCGACGGACATCCCGACCGAGGGCATCCGCCACGTCGAGCCAGATCGACATCGCGCTTCGCGCGCGAGCTCGGCTACGCGATCAAGCTGCTCGCGATCGCCAAGCGGACGGCGAGCGGCGTCGAGGCGCGCGTCCATCCGACCATGGTGCCGGCCACGCACCTGCTGGCGGACGTGAGCGGCGCGTTCAACGCCATCTTCGTCGACGGCGAGGCGCTCGGCTCGAGCATGTACTACGGCCTCGGCGCCGGCATGATGCCGACCGCGACGGCCGTGGTCGCCGACCTGATCGAGGTCGCGCGCAACCGCCTGCACCGGCACCGCGGCGCGCGTGCCGCCGCTCGGCTTCCGCCGCAGCCGGCGCGCGCGCTCGGTTCCGATGGGCGAGCTCAGGACGGCGTACTATCTGCGCTTCATGGTCCGCGACCGCCCGGGCGTGCTCGGCACGCATCGCTGGCATCCTCGGGCGGCATCGAGATTAGTATCGCGCCGTGATCCAGAAGGAGCGGAGCGCCGGCGCACGGTGTGCCGGTCGTCATCCGCACCCACGAGGCGCGCGAGCGCGACCTGCGGACGGCCCTCACCCGCATCGGCAGACTCTCCGCGGTGCGTGGCAATCCCGATCTGCCTCCGCATCGAGGAGCGCCTGGCCTAGGACGGGACGCGAGTCATGGATCGCAATCTCGCGCTCGAGGTCGTGCGCGTCACCGAAGCCGCGGCGCTCGCGTCGGCCCGCTTCATGGGGCGGGGCGACGAGGCCGGCGCCGACCAGGCCGCCGTCGAGGCGATGCGGCGCGCCTTCAACGCCATCGCCATCAGCGGACGGGTGGTGATCGGCGAGGGCACCCGCGACGCCGACCAGCCAGCTCTACGTCGGAGAGAGCGTCGGCGGCGGCGGCAGCGTCGACCGACGTCGCGCTCGATGCGCTCGAGGGCGCGAGCATCTGCGCGACCGGCGGACCGGGCGCGCTCTCGATCATCGCCATCGCCGAGCGCGGCGTCTTCTTCCATTGTCCCGACACGTACATGGAGAAGATCGCCGTCGGCCCCGAGGGGCGCGGCGTCATCGATCTCGATCGCTCGCCGACCGAGAACCTGAAGGCGCTCGCCGAGGCCAAGGGCGTCTACGTCGAGGATCTGACCGTGGTCGTCCTCGAGCGGCCGCGGCACGCCAAGCTCATCCGCGAGGTGCGCAGCGCGGGCGCGCGCATCAAGCTCCTCGGCGACGGCGACCTCTCGGCGGCGCTTGGCGACCACCCGGCCGGCGGCCGGGCATCGACATCCTGATGGGCATCGGCGGCGGCCAGCAGGGCGTGCTCGCCGCGGCGGCGCTGCGCTGCGCGGGCGGCGACATGCAGGCGCGCCTGGCGCCGCTCACGCAGGACGAGACGCGATCGCTGCTACGCGGCCGGCATCACGCGACTTGAAGAAGCGCTACACGCTCGACGAGCTGGTCCACGGCGACGTCATGTTCGCCGCCACCGGCGTCACCACCGGCGACTATCTCGAAGGCGTGCGCTTCTTCCGCGGCGGCGCCAGCACCAACTCGGTCGTCATGCGCTCGCAGACGCGCACCGTGCGCTACCTCCACACCACCCACCACTTCGACTTGAAGCCCGAGTACTGATGTCGGATGTCGTCGAGCGCGATACCGCGGCGATCCGCGAGCGCGGGTTCGTCGTCATCCCCGAGATCCTGACCCCCGACCTCCTCGTCGCCATCCGCCGCGCTCTCGAACCCGATCTCCGGGCGGAGCTGCTCGGCCGCAACGACTTCGAGGGCTACAAGACCGAGCGGGTCTACTCGTTGGTGGGTCGCGCCAAGGTGTTCGAGGATCTCGTCGAGCACCCGCGCATCCTCGCCATCTGCGACGCCTTTCTCGAGCAGAACTATCTGCTCACCGCTTCGCAAGCGATCAACATCCATCCCGGCGAGACGCCGCAAGCCTTCCACACCGACGACTCGTTCTATCGCATTGCGCGTCCGCGCCGCGCGGTGAGCGTCAGTACCATCTTCGCGATCGATCCGTTCACGGACGAGAACGGGGCGACGCAGATCGTGCCCGGGAGCCACGACTGGCCCGACGACCAGTTCGGACGTCTGCTGTACGAGATCGACTTCACGACCGCGCCAGCCGGCAACCGCACGCCGACGCCGGCCGGTCCGCTGCCCCCGTCGTTGCGCGGCAAGGTCGAGGACGTGACCATGCCGGCCGGGTCGGTCATCGTCTTTCTCGGCACGCTGGTGCACCGCGGCGGCGCCAACCGCAGCGCCGGCGCCCGTCTCGCGCTCTCCAACCAGTACTGCGAGCCGTGGGCGCGCCAGCAGGAGAACTTCCTGCTCTCGGTTCCCCGCGAACGGGCGCGCGCGATGTCGCCGCGGGTGCAGCAACTGCTCGGCTACAGCATCCATCCGCCGTTCATGGGGCACGTGAACGGACTGCATCCGCGGCGCTTGCTCGAGAGCTGACGCCCGCTCGCAAGCGTCACACGAGCTCGGCGAGGAGAAGCTGCGCCTCTTCGACCTGCGCGCGCTTGCCGGCGCGCTCGGCGACGAAGAGCGCCTTCAGGGCAGCGGCGCGAGCCTCGTCGCGCACACCGCGCGCCGCCAGGGCCCGTGCCAGATAGAGCTGTCCCAGGACGTTCTCGGGGGCGATCTCGAGGGCGTGGACGAGGTGGCGCTCGGCCTCGTCGCGATCGCCGCCCAGGAACCACGGCAGGCTCAGAAGGAGGGCGCCCTTCGCGATCAGCGCATCGGGATAGGAGGGCTCGAGCGCGAGCGTCGCATCGATTTCCCGCCGCAGCCGGCTCGAGACCGCGAATGGTGCGTATGGTCAGGCCGTCGAGCTGCATGCGCTTTCCGAGATGACAAAAAACGGCAAAGTGGGCGCGGGCGTTGTCACTGTCGGCACCCACCGCCTCCTCGGCAAGCGCGAGTCCTTGCTCGAACGCCGCAGCCTTCTGCTCGGCCGGCAACCGCTCGGCCTGCTCACAGAGAAGAAGTGCCTCCGTTGCGTGGTCCTGGGCGTTGACGCCCTGAGCCAGCGGCGCGCTCATCACCGTCGTCAGCAGCAGGGCGGTCAAGGTCGCACGCATGGTGACGGTGAAGGGATGCAACGCGGATGCCAAACCAAGCGACCCGTCGAAAGCCCTATAGAGGGACGAAAATCCAAGACTGATCAGCACATCGCCGTTACGGGTGGCGAGGTGCATCTGGATGGGATGCGAGACATTCTGCGTCGGGCTGCAAGATTGCCTTGTTCTGCGACGCGGTGTGGCGCCGCTCACGCTTCGACGCGCCGCATCTCACGCGATGCGGTGCCTTCGTCTATACTCGCGCTGCATGCACCCCCTGCGCATCGGCCTGATCGGCTGCGGACGGATCGCGCGGCAGGCGCACCTTCCGGTCCTGGCGGGATTGCCCGGTGCGGAGCTCGTGGCCCTGGCCGAGGCGGACGCCACGCGACGAGCGGCATGCCACTCCCTCGCGCCGAGTGCGGTCGCCTTCACCGACTACCGCGATCTCCTCGCCCGGAGCGAGGTCGAGGCAGTGGTGATCTGCTTGCCGCCCGCCCTGCATCGAGAGGCCGCCGTCGCGTCGTTCGAGCGTGGTTTGCACGTGTACCTCGAGAAGCCGATCGCCACGACGCTCGAGGACGGGGCGCGCGTCGTCGAGGCGTGGCGGCGCGCCGGCACGGTGGGGAGGATCGGATTCAATTGTCGCTTCCATCGCCTGGTGCGCGATCTGCGTGTGTCATTGCGCACGGAGATCCTCGGCGAGGTGGTCGGTGTACGGACGGTCTTCAGCGCCGCCCGGCGAGTGTTGCCGGAGTGGAAGCAGAAGCGCCGGAGCGGTGGCGGTGTGTTGCTGGACCTCGCGAGCCACCACTTCGATCTGGTGCGATTTCTCTTCGATCAGGAGATCATCGAGGTGGCCGCCCTCGTGCGCTCGGTGGCGAGCGAAGACGACACCGCGACGATCGCCTTGCGCCTCGAGCGCGGACCGCTCGTGACGGTGTTTGCAACGCTCGGCGCAGTCGAGGAGGACCATCTCGAGGTCTACGGATCGCGCGGCCGGCTCGCGTTCGACCGCTATCGCTCCTCGCGCCTGCGTTTTCTTCCCTGCCAACGAGACTTCCGACTGGCAACGCGCTTTCGAGAGGCCGGCGCAGCGCTCGCGTCGCTGCCGCGCATGCTCGGCGACGTCCTCTCGCCCCCGCGCGAGCGGAGCTTCGCGCTCGCGCTCGCAGACTTCGTGCACGCGACGCGCGCGGGAGAGTCCGAAGGGCCCGATCTGGACGATGGACTGCGCAGTCTCGCCGTTGTGGCCGCTGCGGAGCGGTCGGCGGAGAGCGGCCGCACCGTCGCGATGCCTGAGTCGAACCCGGCAGCCGCAGCATCGCGAGTCAAAGCATGACCGACGTCTCGGTCATCGTGCCCTTCTTCAACGCCGCCACCACCCTGGCGCGCTGCCTCGAAGGCGTGCTGGCGCAGGACGACCAGGCGGGCCGCTGCGAGGTGATCGCCGTGGACAACGGCTCCACCGACGCGTCCCAGGACGTCGCACGCCGCTACCCCGCGGCACGACTCCTCGTCGAGCCCCGGCGCAGCGCCTACGCCGCGCGGAACCTCGGTTTGCGTGCGGCCACGGGTAGACTCATCGCGTTCACCGACGCCGATTGCGTTCCCCGGCGCGACTGGCTCCGCCGACTCACCGAGGCGATGACGGATCCACGAGTGATGATCGTGATGGGACGGGACCGCCCGGCCGGTCGCTCTTTGGCCGTACGCCTCCTCGGTGAGTACGAGCACTGCAAGGAAGCGTTCGTGATGAGCAGCCACGACCCCACCGTCTACTATGGCCATACCAACAACCTGATCGCCCGTCGGGAGATGTTCGATCGGCTCGGTCCCTTCGACGGACGGCGGCGCGGCGCCGACGTGATCTTCGTGCACCGAGCACTGGAGCTCTACGGCACGGAGGCGGTTCGCTACGAGCCGCGCGCCCTCGTCGATCACCTGGAGATCTACTCGACGCGCATCTACTTCCAGAAGTTCTTCATCTACGGACGGAGTGCGCGTCGCTATGCCCGAGTCGTTCCGGCCCGGACACTCAACGCCGTCGAGCGGCTCCGGGTGTTTCGCGAGACGATTCGTTCGACTCCGCTCTCCGGGGCCGAAGCGACACTGCTCTTCGTTCTGCTCACCGTCGGCGTCGGCTTCTACCAGCTCGGCTGGCTGTCGACGTTGCCCGGGGCGGCTGCGGCAACGAGCAAGGCGACCGCTCCCGAACCTCACGAGGCGCAGCCGTGACCGCGGTTGTGCCCGAGTTGGCGGTGGTGTTGGTCACGGCGGACCGTTTCGCCACTCTCCGGCGCACCATCCGGCACCTGCGCCAGCAGGCCGAGCGCGAGCGCATGGAGCTCTTGCTCGTAGGTCCGAACGAGTCTTCGTTCGCGGATCTCGAGCCCCGGGAGCTGGAGGGCTTCGGCGGGTGGCGCACCATTGCCGCGGGCGCGATCCACGAGGTCGAGCGCGCGTTCGCCTTCGGTGTCACCGCGACCGGCGCTCCCTTGGTGGCGCTGCTCGAGAATCACGTATACCCCGAGCAGGGCTGGGCGACCGCCACCATACGCGCGCACCAAGGCCCGTGGGCGGCGGTCGGCAGCGTCATCCGGAACGCCAATCCGGCGACGGCCGCGAGCTGGGTCGAGCACTTCCTCACCTACGGATTCCACGACGAGACGGCGCCCGTGGGCGAGGTCGCGCGCATCGCCCGCAACAACAGCACCTTCAAGCGCACCGTGCTGACGGCCTTCGGCGACCGCTTGCCCGACATGCTGGCGCGCGACGGCGGCCTGCTCGAAGAGCTGCAACGACGAGGCGAGCGTTTCTATCGCGAGCCGCAGGCGCGGTTGCAGCATTTGAACCCCTCGCGTGTCGGCTCCATCCTCGGACTGCGCATCATGTCCGCGCGCGCCGCGGCGGCCACACGCGCGCGCACCGGCGGGTGGTCGCGTGCTCGTCGACTGCTCTACGTCGCCGGGAGCCCGTTCTTCCCGCTGCTCAGGTTGCGCGCGCTCTGGCCGCAACTACGCTCGCACCCCGACCGCCGTGTTCTGCCGCGCATCGCGCCCCTGCTCGCTCTCACCTTGGTCGTGGACGCCTGCGGTCAAGCATGGGGCTTTGGTTTCGGTTCGGGTGACGCCGCCGAGCGTGCCGGACGCTACGACCTGATCCGCGATCCGTATCTCTGCGCCGCAGACCGCGCGTATTTCGCAGAATGAACGCGCGGCCGTGCGCGTCCTCCTCGTCCACGACTACGGTACACTGAGCGGCGGCGCCGAAGTGATGATTTCGGCGCTGCGCGAAGGGTTGCGCGCCCGCGGTCACGAGGCGTTCCTGTTCACCAGCAGCGCGCGGCCGCTGCCGCTGCCGATCCGCTCCGACGCGACCTGCTTCGGCACGGTCGCTCCGCCCCGGCGCGTTGTCCAGGCGATCAACCCGCACGCCTACTGGCGGCTACGCCGGGTGCTCGCCACATTCCAGCCCGACGTCGTGCACGTCAAGATGTTCCTCACCCAGCTCTCTCCTTTGATCCTGCCGCTCCTTCGCTCGGTGCCGAGCCTCCTGCACGTGGTCAACTACAACCTCGTGTGCCCACTCAACACGAAGACGCTGCCGAACGGCACCCCGTGCCATGAAGCATCCGGCTCGGTCTGTCATCGCAACGGCTGCATGTCGTGGATGGGTGTCGCGCGCGCGGCCGTGCAGCGGCAGCTCACCGATTTGAGTGTGTTCGACCGTGTCGTCGCCAACAGCCGCTGGGTAGCCGAGCGGCTGCGGGCGGAAGGGATACGCGTCGATGGCTGGGTATTGAACGGTGTACCGGTGCGCACGCAGCGCGCACCGCTCAGCGAGCGGCCGATCGTCGCTTTCGCCGGCCGTCTCGTGAGCAAGAAGGGGGTCGACGTCCTACTGCGCGCGATGGCGCGTGTGCGGCGCCACTTACCGGAGAGCCGGCTCCTGATCGCCGGCGACGGCCCGGAGCGCCCGCGACTCGAAGCCCTCGCGCGCGAGCTCGCGATTGGTGATGTCGTGGACTTCCTCGGGCACGTCGATCGTGCAGCGCTCGAGCCGGCGCTGGCGCCGGCCTGGGTCCAGGCCGTCCCGTCTCGCTGGGAGGAGCCCTTCGGCCTGGTTGTTGCGGAGGCGATGATGCGCGGTACGGCGGTCGTTGCCAGCCGTGGCGGCGGGGTGACCGAGCAGATCGTCGAGGGCGAGACGGGCTACCTGGTGCCGGCTGGCGACTCCGAGGCGCTCGCGTACACGCTCGAGGGCGTTTTGCGAGACCGCAGCCACGCCGAGGCTCTTGGCGCCGCCGGCCGTCGCGTGGCGCTGGCCGACCTGACCGAGGAGCGTCACCTCGAACGCATGCTCTCCATCTACGGGGAGATCCGTGGCGCGCGTTTGAATAGCGCGCGGCGCGGAGTGTAAAGTTTCACGACCGTGAAGGAGGAATCGTGAACGAGACGTCCGGAAGAGCAATTGCGCGTCGGGTGGCGGCTGCCGCGTTGGTGCTGGTCACGATGACCATCGGCGCCAGTGCACATGCCCAGATCTGCGGCGACGCCGACGGCGATGGCATGGTGACGGTGAACGACGGCGTGGTGACTCTGCGGGCCGCCGCGTTCCTCTCGAGCCCGTGCACACCAGCGGTGTGCGATGTCGACGTGAGCGGTTCCATCACCGTGGTCGACGGGGTGATCGTGCTTCGCAAGGCCGCCGGATTGTCGATCACCGAGAATTGCGTCGCCGGCGGGTCCGTACCGACGGCGCGAGTCCAGCAGATCGTCCAGCTCCTCCAGGCGTTGTTCTCCGATGCGCTGCCGATCGTCGTCACCCAACGCGCCCAGCCATCTCCGGGGGAGCGATCCTGCGACAATCGCCGCCGACGACGGCGAGTTCGAGGTCGACGTGACCGGCAACGAGATCACCATCGACTTCTTGGATTGCGAGCTCACGGACGTCCTGCTCGACGGTGCGATCGAAACCGCCCAGGGAAATCCATTCATCGGCCTCGACCTCACCGATCCCGGCAACGACGAGTCGATTTCGGTCGAGGGAACTCCAGGCGCCGTCGGCAGCGACTCGGGCGTCGTCTTCGACGGCATTCTGGACGCGTCGCCCGATCTTCGATGACGAGACCACCGACTTCACCGTCGAGCTGGACAATCTGGAGGTAACCGCAACGAACACCATCCTCGGTGGCAGGGTGCGCATCGAGGGCGGCGAGATTCCGGACGTGAGCGAGATCGAGGAAATCTATGACGGCTCGAACCTCGTGACGGTAGTCCTGACCACGAACACCGGAACCGGAACCGAGACGTTCCTCTTCAACCTTGCGACGCGGCAGTTCATCTTCTAGGCGCCCCCCCCGACAAGGAGGTCACCGATGCTCCCGACTCCCTGCCTGACGCTCATCGCACTCGCAGCCGTCACCGTGCTTGCCCGCGCGGCGGCGGCTTCACCGGAAAGCAGTCTCCATCACTGCCAGCAGACGGTGCAGAAGACGGCGGCGAAATTCACCGCCACGAAGCTGAAAGCGGTGGGCGCCTGTCTCACCAGCATCTCGCGCGACATCATTCAACGAAACGCACCCGATGCTTCGGCGGCTGCCGTGAACTGCGCCGTCAAGCTCGCCAAGGTCCCGCCCGCCGAGCAGAAGATGATGGACAAGATCACGACGGCGTGCGACCCGACCGACGCGGCCCATACGCTCGCCGACATCCGCGGGATCGGCGCCGGTGTCAGCGAGCCGATCAATACCCGCACCATCGACGTCTACTGCGCGACCATCGGCGGCGACGGGTCGCTCGACACGATGGGTGAGTGGCTCGATTGCATCAAGGCCGCCAGCAACTGCGGCGCCGACACGGTGATCGCGGCGCAGGTCCCGCGTGCGCTCGAGTGGTTCGATCTCGTCCGGCCGGACATGGCGGCGCTGATTCCCACGCCGACCGCCGCGTTGGCCACCCTCGACGTCACCAACGCGTCGATCGAGGGCCGCGTCGCCGACGACATCGTCGGCATTCGTTGTGGCCACAGCGCGCTTCCCGCTTCTGGTCAGCTCACCGCCTACACCGCCGATACCGATGACGGCGTTCCGGGAGCAGTCGCCGTGCCGGACGACGGTACGCTGCGCTTCGGCGAGCCACTGCGCTTCGTCGACAACGGCAACGGCACCATCAGCGATCTCAATACCGGGCTCATGTGGGAGAAGAAGAGCGACGACGGCAGCCTGCACGACAAGGACAACACCTACATCTGGTCGAATCTCGACTTGACGCCGGAAGCGACCATCTGGGACTGGCTCGAGGACGTGAACGCGGAAGGCGGTACGGGGCTGGCGGGGCACGCCGACTGGCGTATCCCGCACGTGAAAGAGCTGCAGAGCATCGTCGACTACGAGGAGCTCGATCCCGCGGTCGGCGCCAGCTTCGATGGCGGATGCGTTCCCGGCTGCGCCAATGTCGGATGCAGCTGCACGACGAACTTCAACTACTGGACGTCGACCACCTCCGCGGCCAGCGACAGTTTCGCGTGGGTGCTGAACTTCGGGTCCGGCGCCGTCGATTTCAACAGCAAGGACAGCGGCCGTTTCGTGCGTGCGGTCCGGGGCGGTTCCTGAGTCCGTTTCGTAGCTTGGCCTTGGCAGGCGGAGGGGGATAATCTATACCGAAGCGCCGCCCATGTCCTGGAAAGTCTGCCACGCCACCGTCTTCGAGCCCGAAGCGTATCTGGTAAAAGGATTCCTCGAGCATCAGGGCATTCCGTGTCTGCTCGAGAACGGCCGCTTCGGCATGGATCCGGTGCGCATCGGTAGCCTCGGGACGATCAGGATCCTCGTCCCCGAAGAGTGGGTGCCGGTGGCAAGCAAGCTGATCTCGCATCGCACCCGGCCGGCGGTGCGCCCGGCGGATCGACGAAGCGGCGGGCACGTGATCGCGGTCGACTTCCAGGAACGGCGCCGGCGCCGGCGTCCGCGCACCACGCGCCGCGCCCGCATCGAGCCGACATGAGCGCGCATCCGAAAAAGAAGACGCGGCCCGACCCGCCGGCTCGCTTCTCCACCGTCTCCGACATGGAGATCGAGCCGCTCTACACGCGCGGACGATCTGCGTCGGCCGCGACGCCGAGACGGCATCGGCCAGCCGGGCGAGTATCCCGTACACGCGCGGCGTCTACCCGACGCATGTACCGCGGCCGGCTCGTGGACGATGCGGCAGTTCGCCGGCTTCGGCACCGCCGAGGACACCAACGCGCGCTTCCACTTCCTGCTCGAGCAGGGCCAGACGGGCCTCTCGACCGCCTTCGACATGCCGACGCTCATGGGCTACGACGCCGACCACCCGCGCGCGCGCGGCGAGGTCGGCCGCGAGGGCGTCGGCGGTCTCCACGCTCGCCGACATGGCGCGCGCTCTTCGACGGCATCCCGCTCGACCAGGTCACCACGTCGATGACCGTCAACTGCACGGCGAGCGTCCTGCTGGCGATGTACTTCGCGGTCGCCGAGCGAGCAGGGCGTCCCGCTGGACCGCGCTCGGCGGCACGATCCAGAACGACATGCTGAAGGAGTTCATCGCGCAGAAGGAGTGGATCTGCCCGCCCGAGCCGTCGGTGCGCATCGTCGTCGACATGATCGAGTTCTGCGCCGCGCACGCGCCGCGCTGGCACCCGGTGTCGATCTCCGGCTACCACATCCGCGAGGCCGGCTCGACGGCGGTGCAGGAGCTCGCGTTCACGCTCGCCGACGGCATCGGCTACGTGCAGGCGGCGGTCGCGCGCGGCCTCGCGGTCGACGACTTCGCGCCGCGCCTGTCGTTCTTCTTCAACCTCCACAACGACTTCCTCGAGGAGATCGCCAAGCTGCGCGCCGCGCGCCGCATGTGGGCGACGCATCATGCGCGAGCGCTTCGGCGCCACGAACCCGCGCTCGCTGACGCTGCGCACGCACGCGCAGACGGCGGGCTGCTCGCTCACCGCGCAGCAGCCGCTCAACAACGTCGTGCGCGTCGCGGTGCAGGCGCTGGCCGGCGTGCTCGGCGGCGTGCAGTCGCTGCACACCAACTCGATGGACGAGACGCTCGCGCTGCCGACGCGAGCAGGCGGTGCATGGTGGCGCTGCGCACGCAGCAGATCCTCGCCGAGGAGAGCGGCGTCACCAACACCGTCGATCCGCTCGGCGGCAGCTACGCCGTCGAGGCGCTCACCGACCGCATGGAGCGCGAGGCGCTGCGCCTACATCGAGCAGATCGACGAGCATGGGCGGCATCGTGCGCGCCATCGAGCTCGGCTTCCCGCAGAAGGAGATCGCCGACGCGGCGTACCGCTACCAGCAGCAGCTCGACCGCGGCGAGAAGGTCGTCGTCGGCGTGAACAAGCTACCAGGTCGACCGAGGAGCGCGCCGCTCGAGATCCTGCGCGTCGACGCCGAGGTCGAGCGCGCGGCAGGTCGGCGCGCGTGCGCGCGCGTCAAGCAGGCGCGCAACGCAGGCGACGGTGCGCGACGCGCCTCGCCGCGGTGCGCGCGGCGCGCCGAGAGCGGCGACGAACCTCATGCCGCCGATCGATCGCCGCGGTGAAGGCCGACGTGCACGGTCGGCGAGATCTCCGACATCTACCGCGACGTGTTCGGCGTCTACCGCGACCCGGCCTGGCTCTGAGGCTGCGCGTGTCGGACGCCGGCTGCGCATCCTGGTCGCCAAGCCCGGGCTCGACGGGCACGACCGCGGCGCCAAGATCATCGCCCGCGCGCTGCGCGACGCCGGCTTCGAGGTGATCTACACCGGCCTGCACCAGACGCCGGAGATGATCGCCGAGGCGGCGCTGCAGGAGGACGTCGACGCCATCGGCCTCTCGATCCTCTCCGGCGCCCACATGACGCTGTTCCCCGCCGTCATCGACCTGCTGCGCGCAGCGCGGCGGCGACGACATCGCCGATCTTCGGCGGCGGCATCATCCCGCGACGAGGACATCACGACGCTGAAGCAAGCCGGGCGTGCGGCGAGATCTTCACGCCCGGCGCCAGACCGACGACATCGTCGACTGGGTGCGCGCGAACGTCCAGCCGCGGACGGACTAGCCGGTCCCCGACGTAGGACTCGAGCGGCAGCTCCCACCGCACCGCGTGCGGCGCTACACCCCAGGCACGGATCACGCCGGTGTGGATGCCGTGGAGGTGATGGGCAGCGCAGACGGTGACGCGATTCTCTCGTTCATTGCCGCCGCCGCGCGAGCGAAAGCGCAGGTGATGGTCGTGGAGGTTCCGCCGTCCGCTGCATGCTGGCACCGTGCAGCGCCAGCCGTCGCGCGCGAACACGGGATCGCGGTGCCGTGGCTCGGCTTCCCAGTCGGCGACGACACGACGCAGCATCCGCTCGAGCGCCACCCAACGCGGCTCACCTTCGCGGGTGAAGCATCGAGAGCGTCGCGCACGAGCGCGACCACTGAAGCAGGCCCGGAAAATCCGATCTCCACGTCGTACACCTCGGCCGCGCGGGCGTGCCTCCGCGCCATTTTGCAGGCACCGCGGACTGCGCACCGATTCGGCACTCGTGCGGATTTCGGCCCCACGTGCCCGCTCATCGGTGACACTTTGCGGCACTTCTCGCGCCCGCTCACCGCGCCGCTCTGGAAGGCTCCATCGGCCGCAAGAGCAGCAGTATCGAGAGGCGGCGGGCCGAGAGATGCCGCGGGACCATCGATGTCGCGCCTGTCGAGCACCCAGTTCACCTCATCCACGAGGCGCCGGACGGTGACCGCGTTCGCACGCGTGATCCAGTCGCTGGTGGTCTCCGCGATCGACGACGGGGAGCAGTGCCAGCGCCCGCACCCAGGATACCGTGCCGCGCGCATAGGCTTCGGCGAACGCCGGCGCTCGCCGCACCGTCTTCTCGACCTTGAGGAGCGCCCACGCCTTCCGGATAGAGAAGCCGAGACGTTCGCGCACGTAGCGATCTACGGACGGGAACCCGAGTGCGCGATAGAGCTGGTGATCAACCAGTACGCGAAGGAGCCGTCCAATGCGCGGCTCAGCCTCGCGAAAGCGCCTGCATCGTAGCGCAGAGCTGTGCGTCGAGTGTGAAGGGGTCCGAGAGCGCGCTGGATCTGAACGGTAGCAGGGAGACGCTCGGGGCGGACACCGCGCCGCAGTCGGAGGCGCTCGAGCCGCACGCCGCCATGACGGGTGCGCCGTTGCCGGTTCCCGGTGGACGCGTTGGTAGCGCTGGCGGCAGCGGCCTCGGGCGCGAGCGCTGCCACCTTCGGCGGCGGGCGCCGCCTCCGCAACGGGCGTCCTCCGGCGGCGATGCCCAACCCTTCGCGCGTGACGACTCTGCCGGCGAAACCGGCGTACCAGCCGGACCAGAACCGCCAGCACACGATCGCCCACCACACCGCCGGCGGGTCGCGCGGCGATACCTTCGGCGGCGATCACTTCCGCAGCCTGCCAGGTGGCAAGCTCCTGCCCCCGCGGCCCGACGGGCGAGCTCGAGCGCGTGGCGCCAGAGCGGTCGCAGCCGAGCCGGGCAGGCGAGACGCCAGCGCCCGCAGGGCTCACCGTCGATCAGTTCATCGTCCGGATCGGGCGCGGTCGCCCGCACGCTCTCGCTCGGCTCGCGCTCCGCCGCGATCAGCGCTTCCAGCGCCTCGACGGTCGTGCCGCGGGCGCGCGCCAACCACGCCGCTTCAGTTCTCAGGTCCCGCGACGCGACACAGGAGGCGCGCCTGGGTCCACGATAGCTCGCCACGCGCGAGCGCGGCGGCGACCATTGGGAGCGTCTCGAGACACCTGGCGACCGCGGCGGCGCTCTCGAGCGTGCGCGCAGAGATTCCGAAGCGCTCGCGCGCATAGTCGCCGACGCGGGCATAACCGAGGCGCTGGTAGACACGGCGGCGGAGGAGCGCGCACGCCAGCGACCCGATCTCGCGGCGTGCAGCGGCCTCGGCACGACACGCTGCTCGTAAGTCGTGGTCGATCGTGACCGCCAGTTTGCTCCGCTCGACCCGCCGCATCGTCTCGACTTCCGCATCGAGCCGTCGACTCTCGCGCCGTGGTCGAAGCGCGAGGACAGCGCGCGCTGTCGCTGCACGTCGGGTGTCTGCCGCCTTGCTTCGACGAGAAACGCCACGTTCAACGGCGGGATCCCTGGGGGAAGGGATGAGCGAACAAATAGCGAAACTGCTAGTCGTTGTCAAGTAGCTTTGGGGTGAGCGGTTGGTTCGAGCCGGACCGCGAGCGGCCGAGTCCCGCGCTCGCGCTTCCCCTCGGGGCCGGCACCATCGCGCTGCCGGCGTCGGGCATTCAGACGATGTCGCCGGGGAGCCGCTCCAGGTCGAAGCGGCTCCCCGACTCCGTTCAGATCTGCAGCACGCCGGTGCGGATCAGGTAGGCGAGTCGCTCGCGCTGCTCGGGCTCGAGAAGCGCGTGTAGGCGGGTGAGCGCCTTGACCACGGCGTCTCGCAAGTGCTCCGCCGTCACCACGCGGATGCCGCCGGCGTTGCTCGCGCCTGCGGCGTCGAACTGCTCGCCGCTGATCGCGTCGGCGAATCCGGCGACGGCGCGCCGGCCGTCGACCTCGGCCTGCGCGCGCTCGGTCTTCAGGTCGCTCAAGATGCGCGCCAGCTCGGCGACCTGTTGCTCATCGAGGTCGAGCTTGAACGCCAGGAAGCGCAGGGGCCGGCGTACACCGAAGGCCCCTGCGCCGAGCTCGCCGCCCTCGAAGCCGCCGCCTCCAAACCCGCGTTCGCGATGGGGCGCAGCGAACATCTCGCCCCGACGCCCGCGATGCGGGCGCCACCCGAACTCCTCACCGCCTCCCGGGCCGCAGTCGGCGTACGCATGACGACCGCCACCCTGCAGGTGGGTCTTCCACCAATAGAACAATCCTGGATGCATCATCGTTCCTCCTCTCGCGGGGGCTCGTCGCTCCCGGCGGGGTTATGAGCGTGGGCTCCATGCCTCACGCACGACCAACTCTAGTTCGCTTGCGGCGTGAGTCAAGTTGGTCGCGAGGCGGACGTTTGCCCTGGCCTTCCGGCCGATCTTCACTCCGCGTCGATCGACGCCAGACCCAACAACGCGACGTCGGACCCGGCGAACTGTCGCGCGACGTCTGGTTGTGGCGTCGAGCGAGGCGGTTCCTGGAGTGGCCTCAGGGTGCCAGCGGAACCCAGTCCACGTCGGCGTACGGACCGAGGTCGAGCTCGCCGGCGCTCCAGGCCGAGCCGTGGAGCGTGATGTTCTTCCCCAGCATCACGTCTTCGAAGCCGTGGATCGTGCCGTACCAGGTGCTGTCCTGACCGAGGGAGAAGGAGTCTCCGGCGACGAATCGCACGTGTGACGGGTCACCCGTGAGGTCCATTCGGAGCCGTCTCGCGAACCTCGACCGGCCTTTGACCCGGATCTCCAACGAGTTGGGAGCTGCTTGCAGGTCGATGAGAATCCCCGCCTCTTGCGCGATCGCGATGCGCGCGAAGGTATACACACCCGGCCCGAGCTCGAGCGAGGACTTCCGCTCCATGACGAGGTCTCCGTACGCACCAGGAGCGAGCGCGAGCGACTGATTGCGCTTCACCACGACCAGGACGGTGCCTGGGGCGATGCTCGGTTCGCGGATGCCATCCAGATGCCATGTCAGCGCTGGCGGAAGCGGAAGCGAGCCACGCGCGAGCGACAGCAGCGAGCCGTGAACGACGGGATCGCCGACGCCAACCAGCCGGAGATTTCCTTCGTAGCGGACGTTGCCGAAGTATTCACCCCGGTCGGCGATCAGCGCATCGCCCCTGACATCCACGTTGCCCGACGCGGCATCGTCGGGGTGGCCCACGACGATGTTGCGCTCGCCGAGGAACTCATCCGCCGCAAAGACGTTCCCGAGCACGGCCGCATGCCTGGACAGTCGGACGGTTCCCGAGCGCGAGGTGACGTTCCCTCCGATCACCGCGAACGATCCGACCGTGGCCGAACTGTCCGCGAGGATGCTCCCCGACACCGAGGCGAGGGTGCTGATCTCGAGCTTGCCGGCACCCGAGAAGGCGTTGCCGTCCACTGTGGAGCGGATCCTCCCGCGCAGGTACTCGCCCGCGTATGCGTCCCCGACCGTCGAGCGATCGTTGAGGACGATCTCTCCATTCGAAGCGATCGGAGCCGGTACGCGAGCGGAATTGCCGATCAGGATCCTCCGCGCCGCCGACAACGCGAACTCGGCAGGTCGTGTCGGGTGGGTCTGCGCGTTCGCTTCGGGGCGACGGCCAGATTGCCTGCACAGAGAACAACCGCGAGGGCGCGGCGCAGCATCACAGTGGACCGCATGCATTCATCTCCTGGTTGGCCGATATGCTCCGCGTAAGCCAACGCTTCGAGCGTAACGAGCCATGATTCGCACCGTCAACGCCGAATCGACGAGCGCGCGTTTGCATTCGCGCACTGCTGTCGCATGGCGAACGCACACGGGTGTCGAACACTGAGGCGACGTCTTCCGGCGTTTGCACGCCGCTGGCGCCTGGCCTAACTTCGCTCGCCGAATGGAGCGGCGCGACGTCATCATCATCGGCGGCGGCCCCGCCGGCGCGGCGACGGCGCTCTACCTGGCGCGCCGTGACCCGGCGCTGGCACGCCGCACGCTGATCCTCGAGAAGGCGCGCCACCCGCGCGTCAAGGTCTGCGCCGGTGGTCTCATTCCCCACGCGCTCGGCTGCCTCGACGAGCTCGGCATCGGGCTCAGCGTGCCGCACGTCATGGTCGATCGTGCGCGCGTCGACGTGCCCGGGCGTCGGGTCGAAATGGACGGGCACCGGTTCGCCGCCGTCATCCGGCGCGCCGAGTTCGACGCCGCGCTGCTCGCGGCCGCGCGCGACAAAGGCGTCGAGGTCCGTGAAGAGCAGAAGGTGCAGGCGCTCACGCGCGGCGGGGCAGGGCTGATCGTGGAAACCGTCGGTGCAGGGGCGATCGTCGAGACCGCGGCCCAACCCGCGCCACGCGCGCAGCCATCGCGCGCGACCTACACCGCCCCGATCGTCGTCGGCGCCGACGGTTCGGGAAGCGTCGTGCGCCGGAGCCTCTTCGCCGCCGACGGCACGCGCGCCGCGATCGGCCGCGCCGTCATGGCCGACATCCCGATCGCGGATGGTTGCCGTTGGGACGGGCACGCGCGCGCCCGCTACGACTTCGACTTTCGCGCCGTGCCTGCCGGACTCGAAGGCTACGCGTGGGCGTTCCCCTGTCTGATCGACGGTCGTCCGCACGTGAACGCGGGTGTGTACTCGCGGCGCGCTGCCGGCTCCGGCGCCGCCCTCACCGCACTACTGGCGGCGCTCGAGATCGAGCTCGGCGGAGCGCGGGTGCGGCATCAGTCGGCGCCGATCCGGGGCGTCGGGCGCACGCCGTTCGCCGCCGCCAACGTCCTGCTGGTCGGCGACGCCGCCGGCGTCGAGCCGCTCATGGGCGAAGGGATCTCGTTCGCGTTCGAGTACGGCCGTTGGGCGGCGGAAGAGATCGCGCACGCGCTCGAGCGCGACGACTTCGCGATGGCCGGCGCCGAGACGCGTTTTCGTCGCTCGTGGGTCGGCCGCAAGCTGCGTCGACTCGACCAGGCGGCGACCATGTTCTACGGACCGGGCGCCCGCCTCTGGCTCGGCGCTCGCGGCACGCTGGCGCGGCGCCCAAGAGGTCGGGCTCTGCTGGTACAACGGCGTCGACGGCTGGGACCGCCGCAGCGGATGGGAAGCGCTGCGCGCGGCGTTCTCGCGGTCGGCTGTTGCCAGAGCCGCGCTCAGGGTGCAATAAACAGACGCTCGCTGGCAGTGAATCTCTCCAGGAGGATTCCATGAAGAAGGCAGTCATCGTAAGCGCGGCACGTACCGCGATCGGAACACTCGGCGGTGCGCTGGCGCAGGTTCCCGCCCCGGAGCTCGGCGCGATCGCGATCCGCGAAGCGCTGCGTCGCGCCGGCGGCCTCCCCGGCGATCAGGTGGACGAGGTGATCCTCGGCAACGTGCTGCCGGCAGGGCTAGGGCTCAACGCGGCACGGGTGGCGTACCTCAAGGCGGGCCTTCCCAAGGAGGTACCAGGCTACGGGATCAACAAGGCGTGCGGCTCGGGCTTGAAGGCGGTTGCGCTTGCGGCCCAGGCCATCGCGCTCGGCGACGCCGATGTCGTGGTCGCGGGCGGCATGGAGAGCATGAGCGGCGCGCCCTACATCCTCAGCAAGGCGCGCTTCGGCTACCGCATGGGCCACGACCAGATCCTCGACTCGATGATCGCCGACGGCCTCACCTGTCCGATCACCTTCGTCCACATGGGCATCACCGCGGAGAACGTCGCCGAGAAGTATTCCATCGCGCGCGGCGAGCAGGACGAGTTCGCGATCGAGAGCCAGGCCAAGGCGGCGGCCGCCATCAAGGGCGGCAAGTTCAAGGACGAGATCGTCGCGGTCGAGATTCCCGCCAAGAAGGGCGACCCGATCCGCTTCGACACCGACGAGCACCCGCGCGAGACCAGCGCCGACAAGGTCGCGGCTCTGAAGCCCGCCTTCAAGAAGGATGGGACGGTCACCGCGGCGAGCGCGTCGGGCATCAACGACGGCGCGGCTGCCGTGGTGGTGATGTCGGAGGAGCGCGCCAAGAAGCAGAACCTCCCGATCCTCGCCACGATCCGCTCGTACGCCGCGGCCGGCGTCGATCCATCGATCATGGGCATGGGACCGTGGCCGGCGTCCGAGAAGGCGCTCACCCGCGCCGGACTCCGCAAGGAGGAGATCGATCTCTGGGAGCTCAACGAAGCGTTCGCTGCGCAATCGCTCGGCGTACTCCGCGAGCTGCGCATCCCGAAGAATCGCGTCAACGTGAACGGCGGCGCGATCGCCCTCGGCCACCCGATCGGCGCCAGCGGCGCCCGCATCCTGGTGACGCTCCTCTACGCGATGAAGGATCGCGATGCCCGTCTCGGCCTCGCCGCGCTCTGCATCGGCGGCGGTCAGGGCATTGCGATGATCGTCGAGCGGTAGGAGCATCGCGGCCGGAACTCCTGGCGTGGCGATCGCGGCTTTCTTCGACGTCGACGGGACGCTCATCGCCAAGAACTCGGGGCCGCTCTACATGAAGTTCCTGCGCAAGCGCGGCGAGATCCGCCGTCGCGATGCGCTGCTCACGATGTACCTGTATCTGCGCTATCGGTTGAATCTGCTCGACATCGATCGCGCCGTCGAGCAGTCGAGCACCTGGATCCGCGGGCGCTCCGAGGCCGACATCGCGGCGCACTGCCGGATCTGGTACCGCGACATGGTCCGCCAGTATCTGGTGCCCGAGATGATCCGGCGCGTCGAGCGCCACAAGGCCGACGGCCACACCGTCGCGATCCTCTCGAGTACGACGAACTATCTCGCCGATCCGCTTGCCGAGGAGCTCGGGATCGAGCACCTGCTGGTGTCGAAGCTGGTGGTGAAGGACGGGCGTTTCACCGGCGAGGCGCACAAGCCGATCTGCTACGGCAAGGGCAAGATCTACTGGGCGAAGCGTTTCGTCGCGGAGCACGACATCGATCTCGCGGCGAGCTTCTTCTACACCGATTCGGTGACCGACCTCCCGATGCTCGAGCTGGTCGGGCATCCGCAGATCGTCAATCCCGATCCGATGCTGCGACGCGAGGCGCGCCGCCGCGGCTGGACCGTGATCGATTCGCGCGCCGCGGCCTGACGATGGCGGCACGGCGACGACGGCAGCGCGGCGCGCAGTGGGTCACGGTGGTGGCGCTCGCCGCGATCGCGGCGTTCACCTTGTGGTGGCTCAGCGCGCGGCGGGCCGAGGCGCCGGCGCCGCCGGCGAGCGTCCCGGGCGCGCGCGTCATCGGCGAGCCCCCGCATGAGGAGGAGATCGCCCCCGGCGAGAAGGAAGAGCTGGAACGCATCCTGCGCGAGCGCGGCGGTGGACCTGCGCGATGATCGCGGTCGCCGGCTGCGTCTTGCGGTGGCGCCGCGGCGCATCGTCTCGCTCGTCCCGAGCCTGACCGAGCTGCTGTTCGCGATCGGCGCCGGCGACGACGGTCGTGGGCGTGACGCGCTACTGTACCGAGCCGCCGGCTGGGGTGGCGCCACTTCCCAAGGTCGGCGGCACCAAGAATCCCGATCTCGCGGCGATCGAGGCACTGGCGCCGGATTTCATCGTCATGAACGCCGAGGAGAATCGCCGCGAGGACTTCGAGGCGCTCGCGGCGGCCGGGCTCACGGTGTTCGTGAGCGAGTCCAAGACCGTCGCCGACCGCGGTGGCGCTGATCCCCCGGCTTGCGGCTGCCGTCGGCCATGCGGAGGAGGGCAGGAAACTCGCGGCCCTGCAGGCCGAAGGAGTGGCAGCGGTCGCCGCCGGGGCGGCGCGCTTTCCTCCGGTTCCGTACTTCTGTCCGATCTGGAAGCGGCCCTGGATGACGTTCAACGCCGACACCTACGCGCACGACGTCCTGCGTGTGGCGGGCGGCGCCAACGTCGCGGCGGGCCGCGCCGAGCGCTACCCGGAAGTGACGCTCGAGGAGATCGCGGCCGCAGCACCCGAGGTCGTGCTGCTGCCGGACGAGCCCTACGTGTTCACCGAGCGCGACCTTCCGGCGCTCGCGCCACTCGCGGACACGCCGGCGTTGCGTGCCGGTCGCGTGCACTTCGTCGATGGCAAGGCGCTCGCCTGGTACGGACCGCGGATCGCCGACGGTCTCGCGGCGTTCAACCGCCTCTTCGCGCTCGCACGCCGCGACTAGCGCGCCCGTTACAGCGCGCGCGCCGCAACTAGCGCCGAGTAGACAACTTCTCGCTTGCTTTCTTCGTCGCCGGGTCTATAAGCGCGGTGGCTGTGGTGTGGTGATGGCCACCATCGAGGAGAACCTTCGCAAGCTTCCGCCGCAGAATCTCGAAGCCGAGGAATCGGTTCTGGGCGGGATTCTGCTCGACAACGACGCGTGCAATCGCGCCATCGAGGCGCAGCTCCGTCCCGAGGATTTCTATCGCGAGGGCCACCGCAAGATCTACACCGCGGTGCTCGATCTGAACGAGCAGGGGACGCCGGTCGACGCCGTTACGCTCGCCGAAGCGCTTCGCCAGCGCGGCCAGTTGCAGGAGATCGGTGGCGCCCCCTTCATCGCCGAGCTGACCAGCCGCGTGCCGACGGCGGCCAACGTCAGCTACTACGCGCGCATCGTCAAGGAAAAGGCGCTCTTGCGCGGACTCATCGCCACCGCCACCGAGATCGCCACGGAGGGCTACGAGGGCCGCCAGGACATCGAGCACTTCCTCGACCAGGCCGAGAGCAAGATCTTCGGTATCGCGGAGCAGAAGTTCAAGCCCGCGTTCCACAAGGTGAAGGACCTGCTCGTCGAGTCGTTGAAGCAGGTGGCGCGGCTCTACGAGCGCAAGGAGCTGATCACCGGCGTGCCGACCGGCTTCCAGGATCTCGACAAGCTCACGGCAGGGCTGCAACCCGCCGACCTCATCATCATCGCCGGACGCCCGGGCATGGGAAAGACCGCGCTGGCGCTCAACGTCGCCACCCACGCGGCGCTGCAGGCCGACGGCATCGCGGTGGCGATCTTCTCGCTCGAAATGTCCAAGGAGCAGCTGGTGCTGCGCATGCTCTGCTCCGAGGCCCGCATCAACTACCAGGACGTGCGCACCGGGCACCTGAAGGAGCGCGAGTTCACCAACCTGACCAAGTCCGCGGGCCGGCTATGGGAGGCGCCGATCTACATCGACGACTCGGCGGGGCTGTCGGTGCTCGAGCTGCGCGCCAAGGCGCGCCGTCTGATGAACACCACCGGCAGGAAGCTCGGCCTGGTGGTGGTCGACTACATGCAACTCATGCGTGGCTCGGGCCGCACCGATTCCCGCGAGCAGGAGATCTCGGAGATCTCGCGCTCGCTGAAGGCGCTCGCCAAGGAGCTGCAGATCCCCGTGGTCGCGCTCTCGCAGCTGAACCGTCAGGTGGAAGGTCGCGCCGACCGCCGCCCGCTCATGGCCGATCTCCGCGAGTCGGGCGCGATCGAGCAGGACGCCGACGTGATCGCGTTCGTCTACCGCGAGGCGCAGTACAACCGCGACGTCGGGCCGGAGGCCGAGCGCGAGGCGGAGATCATCGTCGCCAAGCAGCGCAACGGCCCCACCGATACAGTGCGCGTGACGTTCCTCAAGGAGTACATGCGCTTCGAGGATCACGCGCGGGCGGGCGACGACATGTACGCGCTCGAGGGGCCGCGCGGCGGCGACTACGAGCTGCCCGAGCCCTGACGGCGCTTCGCCGCGGCGTGTCGAGTCGCATCGGCGGTGGCTCGCCATTGGTGCGTCGGGCTAGCAGAGTCTGCCATCAAGCACATACGCTCGGGTGCCCCGTCGTTCTTCCCTGAAAGCTGAGTGACTCCGCTTGCATCGGGAGGCGGCCGCACCCATGCTGAGGCCGATGGCGAGGCGGCGTAAAACACCGGTGGGAGTCTTGCTGCTCACAGCGGCACTGGCGACGGCCGGCGCCCCCGCCGACGAGGCGGCCGCGCAGCCTGGTGTGCGCGTCGAGGTGAACCGTCCCCGCAGCATCTTCGAGTGCGACACCCCCATCGGCGTGGACTGGTACGGGTCCACGGATCGCTGTCTGATGGAGCTCTGCGCCGGTCAGAACGTCACCAACGCGCACATCATCGACGAGCGCGGGCGGCTGCGGCGCAACCCCTGCCACGGCCGCGACCCGTTCGAGCTCTCCCGCTGAGAAGCCGAGCGGCTGACGGCGTTGACATCGGCGCGTCGTCGCACTTGAATCGGGTCGGCTGTCCCAACCCATGCGTTTCGCCGCTCTTCTGATTGCCTTGCAGCTCGCGTTTGCCAGCGCGGCCGCGGCCAACGATACACCCGCTACCGACTGCGTCGTCCTGCTGCACGGGCTCGCGCGATCCGACCGCTCGATGCGCTCCCTCGAGCGGCGCATCTCCAGCTCCGGCTTCCGCGTGCACAACGTCGCGTATCCGTCCAAGGACGGCGATCCGGATCACCTGCTGCGCTACCTGCAACGCAACATCGACACCTGTAGCTCCGAGCCTCCCGCCAAGGTTCACTTCGTCACCCACTCCCTGGGAGGCATTCTGCTGCGCGCCTATTTGCGGGACGCGCGGCCCGAGAACCTCGGCCGGGTCGTCATGCTGGCGCCGCCCAACCACGGAAGCGAGCTCGTCGATGCGCTCGCCTGGTCCTGGATTTTGCGCACCTACTTCGGTCCGACCTTTCTTCAGCTCGGTACGGATCCGACAAGCCTGCCCAATCGTCTCGGTCCCGCGGATTTCGACGTCGGCATCATCGCCGGTACCCGCACCCACAACCCGATCGGCTCGTTGCTGATTCCCGGAGACGATGACGGCACCGTCTCCGTTCGGAGCGCGAAGCTCGATGGGATGTCCGACTTCCTGGAGCACCCCCGATCACATACGTTCATCCTCTCCGATCGCGTCGTCGCGGAGCAGGTCGTTCATTTCATCGAGTCGGGACGCTTCAGGCACTGAGGGGGAGCGGGGCAAGGGCGGTCGCCGGTTGCAGCTCCGTATCGCGGGCACCGGAGAACCGCCGCAGTCGTGCAGAGGTTCCTTAGAGCTTGTCTTTGAACTGCACGGCGTCGCTGCGGATGGCAGGCGACGGAAACGCAGACCCCCAACACCCACCGACGTCGTTCTTGAGCTGTACCGTGAGCTGCGGCTGTTGGGTGAGGGGAAGCCCGGGAACCTCGAGCGGCTCGCCCTTGCCTTTGACGACGATCCGCGCGCTGCCATCGGCGCCGGGCTTGAGGATGATCTTGCGCACGCCACCGGCGCTGGCGTCGCGATCGGTGTAGCGGTACGCGGTCCCCGCGCTCCAGCAGGGACGGCCCCGGCAGAGGCCGCCTGCTGGCACGGACGCTCTCAGGGCGAGCGTCGGATTGCCAGCGCTCTCATCGTACACGCAGAGGTCGTAGCGTGTGGTGCCGTTCACGGGATCGCCGAGCTCCGCCATCGTCGTGGACGCACCTTTGGTCCACGTCCATTGGAACGTGTCGCCGGTATCCGGAAAGCGATCACGGAGACGAACCGCGCCGTGCAGGGCCGTCCGGCAGACGGACGCGGGAGCCTCGTTGCCGGCGCAGCTTCCGGTGCCGTCGCAGACGTCTCCCGTCGTACACGCGTTGCCGTCGTTGCATGCGGCGCCTCCGGGCTCGAACGCGCAGGTGGCCGAGCAGCAGTCCCCGCTGGCGACGTTGCCGTCATCGCATTCCTCGCCGCACTCGCGGCGTCCGTTCCCACAAGCGATCCAGGTGGGCTCCGCTAGCGATGACGCTTGCGGGTTCTCGAGCGGGTCGGCCCACGGATCGGTGGTGTCGCCGCGCCACCCATAGGGGTCGATGACCCGTGTGGAGAAAGCCTCGGCGCCGTCTCCCGGCACGTAGCGGCGCACCTCGAAGTGGAGGTGCGGCGCGCCCGATCCGAAGTTTCCGACGGTGGCCACGAGCTGACCTTCAGCGACCGGTGCGCACGCGCCCGGTTGCAGATCGCTGAGAACCTCGCCACCCGCCCCGGTGCCGGCGAGATCACTCGCGTGCAGGTACCAGCTCGCGTGTCCGACGCCGCCCGCAACGCCGTGGTCGATGTAGAAGGTGTGGAAGCCGTCCCAGGCGGTCGTCTGGCCGTTCCGGCCGTTGATGGGGTCTTCGACGGCCTTGCACAACGTACCGCCTGCCGCCGCGACGAGCGGGACGCCGAAGCCGTACGTGTAGTCCCAGCCCGCGTGTCCGTCGTAGTAGAGATACTCGGGTCCGAACGGGCTCGAGTATCCGCCGGTCACCTCGAAGGGCAGACCCTGGGCATGCCGGTATCCGCACAGGCAGCTAGCGAAGAGGCAGGCCGGGAACACCGGCTCCGCAGGACAGAGAACGGCGCCGTCCTCGCGGTTCGCTTCGGCACCCGTGAAGGCGGTGATCCGGGTGTCGCAGCAGCCGGTATAGAAACCGCCGGCGTGATCGAGAACGGAGATGGTCGCGGCGTTGTAGGCAGTGACGCCGGGGAGGGCGATCGGAAACGTCGCGAGTGACAGCGCCGGCACGCAGACGCCGACGCCGCAGGTCTCCTCACCATGACAGGTCTCGACCGCGCCACATTGGCTGTCGACGGTGCAGGACGATCCCAGCGCGCCGCTGACGCCGAACGGAAGCGCGAGGAGCAGGAAGACCGCGAGCAAGCGGCGCGGATGCGGGGGCAACGGCACGCCGCGACTGTGCCAAGTACGGACGAGGGCGGTCAAGCCTTTCGATGGCCAACCGCAGGCTCGCCAGGCGCGGTTGCGGCGCCTATTGGCGGAGCTGCTTCGCGATGCTCGTCGCGATCTCCTCCCGGCGGCCGGCGTCGAGATCCGAGTTGATGAACTGCGCCACATCCATCGCGGAGACCGTCTGACCACCTGCCCCCCATGAGCCCTCGCGGAGCTCGTGGACGAGCACCCAGACGCGCAGCGGCAGCATGGGATCGGCGCCCTCGCCGAACGCCTTCTGAAACGCTTCGGTGACGCGGCGGTGCGCATCGCTCTTGCGCGTACCCTCGAGGAGTCCCTGGAGGACGACCAGGTCGACGATGAAGTGGTTCGGGGCGCCGGCGTCGGCGGGCGACCTCATCTCGCCTCCCACCGCCCAATCATCCGGCGCGACCTCGTTGAAGTGAACCACCGTGACCATGCGTCCGGCGGTGGTGACCGCGTCCACCTCGGCGTCGAGCACGATCTCGGTGAGTGAAGCCGCGATCTCGCGCTTCTGAGCGGCGCTGAGGGCGCCACGCGGATATGTCGAGACGAACCAACGGCATGCTCCACCTCCGGCTAGGTCAGCGAGCCGCGCGCGAGCAGGCGGCGCATCCCACGCAACCATCGCTCGCGATCACCGGCCTGTCGTTCGATGTGCCCCTGCATCTCGGGATGCGAAAGAATCAGAAAGCGCTCGTCGCCGATGCCGGCGACGACGGTCTCGGCGACGTCGTCTGGTTGGAGGACGTTACCGCCGCCGATCAACGCCGCGGCCTTTCCGGCATCGCCGATCGCGCCGCGCAGCATGGCGGTGTCGACGCCTCCTGGGCACAGGCACGAGACGCGAATGCCGCGATCACCGTACGTGATCGCCATCCATTCGGCGAAGCCGACCGCCGCGTGCTTGGTCGCCGCGTAGGCGCCGTCGCCGAGCGACGTCAGGATCCCGGCCATGGACGCGGTGGTCACGAGGTAGCCCTCGCCACGCGCGAGCCATCCCGGAAGGAGCAACCGGGCGGCGTAGACGTGCGCCATGAGGTTGACCCGCCACGCCAGATCCCATGTCGAATCGGGAAGCTCGGGCCCCCCGGAGAGCGCGACCCCGGCGTTGGCGAAAAACAGATCGACCGGTCCGACGCGCTCTGCCGCCGCGATGAGAGCGGCATTGCCCGCTTCGGTGCCGACATCGGCCGCGACACCGATCGCCGCGCCCGCCCGGCCGGTTGCCGCGACGATCTCCGTCGCGACGCCGGGCCGCGCCGTCACCGTCGCGGTCGCCGACGACGACCACGCGCGCGCCCGCGCGTGCGAAACGGCGCGCACAGGCACTGCCGATACCGCCGGCTCCGCCGGTCACCACGCAGACGCGATCTTTGAGGTCCATGCGTCGAGGCCTATGCCCGGGGTGTGACGTTCATGTCGCTTGCCGGCGTTGCAGCGGCACGCCGCTCTCCGCAGCGGCACGCGTGCCGGCGTCGAGTTGCAGACCGAAGCCATCGGCGAGTCTCGTTAGATGGTTGAAGATGCCCACGATGTGCGCGACCTCGAGGCACGCCCGGTCGTCGAAACCGAGGCGGCGCAGTGGCGTCCAGTCCTCCTCGAGCATGCGCGTCGGCGTCGCGCTGAGCTTCTCGGCGACCTCACACAGCGCCCGATCGCGCTCGGAAAGCCCGCTCACCTCGTGCCATCGCCGTTGTTTGACCGCTTCCACCAGATCTCCCGCACCGCCCTCGACACGCAGAAACTCTGCGTGCGATTGCAGTCAGTAGTGACAGTCCTGCGCCGCCGTGGCGACGGCCGCGATCATCTCGCGCTCACGCCGCTCCAAGTGACCGGGCCCGAACATGATCTGTCCGAAGAGCGCGCCGAAGGTCGGCCCGATCATGTCGTGGGCGAGAATCAGACGCGCCATGGCCGGCAGGAACCCGAAATCGTAGGGGCCATCGCCAGGCATCATCGCCCGCACCTCGGCCTCGCTCGGCAACGCGACCCACGCGTCGGGAACGGTCTTCTTCGTCATACGCTCGGCTCCTCGAGGCGACGTATGTCCTCACCACGGGCCATGTCAACGGTGATCGCGCGGCTTCACATGCGAAGACCGCCGGACGCGACGACGATCTCACCACTGATGAAGTCCGATTCCGGCAGACAGAAGAGAAAGACGGCGCCCGCGGCTTCCTCGGGCGTCCCGACACGGCCGAGCGGAACGAGCATCTTCATCATCTCGACCTGCGCCGCGCCGACTCCGACCTTCAACTTGCGGCCCTTGATCTCGATCTCCGGGATCTCGCCCTCGAACGTCTGCGTGAGGCGTGTCTCGATGAATCCGAACGCGACGCAATTGACGGTGACGTTGTAGCGCCCCCAATCCTTGGCCAGCGACCGGGTCATTCCCACCAGGGCCGACTTGGCCGCGGAATAGCTGAACTGTGTCGCCTCTCCGAACAGGCCCGAGATGGACGACACGTTCACGACCTTGCGGGCGGGATTCGTGCGGCCCTCCTTCGCCATGTCCCGGAAGTGGCGGCCGGCCGCACGCAACAGCCGGAAGGGCCCGGTCGCGTGCACGTCCATCATCGCGTACCACTGCTCGTCGGTATGGTTCGTGATCCGCGAGTTCCAGATGTAGCCCGCGTTGTTGATGAGGATGTGGAGGTCGCCGAAACGGTCGAGACAGTGGGCGACCACGCGGTCGCCGAAGTCCTCGTCGGTCACGTCGCCCGCAAAGACCTCGCACGTGCCGCCCGCGCCGGCGACGTCGGTCTGGAGGCGTTGCAAGCTCGGGGCGTCGAGATCGTTGGCGAGTACCCGGCTGCCTTCTGCGATGAGCTTCAAGACGGTGGCGCGGCCGATTCCCTGTCCCGCGCCGGTGACGAGCGCGACGCGGCCGTCGAGTCTGCCGGTCGTCATGGACCTAGTTCAGAGCACGAACACCCACACGAGGAAAGGCAGCGCGACCAGCAGGTCGTAGGCGATTGCAAGCGCGATCGGCCACCCGAGGCGCTCACGCTTCGTCGCCAGACGGCCCAGGAAGCGGGCGGCCGCGATCAACGAGACGACGTGAGCGGCGACGACGAGTGCGGCACAGAGCCAGATGAGGTTCCACGCCTCGGTGGTGCCGGCAGTAGGAACGCCGGGTCCGTGACGGAACGCGTCGGCGTTCCATACGAGGACGACCGCGGCGACGAGCAGCGACGCCGGCCCGGCCGCCGCGAGCGCGAGGGTCCCGATCTTCGTCGCCGCCATCCTCGCCTACGCCGGCTCGCGGCGCCGTAGGACGACTTCCACCCACGCGAAGATGCCGACGACGAGAAGGTTCATGACCCAGAGCGGCAGATCCCCGCGCCCGTCATAGAGGACACTTTGACGATACGCCGGCATCCACACGTCCCAGCGAAGATTCATGACCACGAGCGTGAGCGCCGCCAGGGCGAGCGAGACGCGTGAAACGATCCGGAAGTAGCGCTCGGGTGCGCGCAGGGCAGCCTGCGCACCGATGACGAAGGCGAGCGCCGCCGCAACGACGATGATCGCGCCCGTGAGCCAATCCCCTGCCATCCAGCAAAGTGGGAGCATCCAGCAGACGGCGCCGATGACCGCACCGGCGAGCGACGAGTAGACCGCTCGCGGCGTCATCGCGGTCGCACCTGGTGGCGGTGCGGGTGGCGCCGTTCCGTCCTCGACGCGGATGCGTTGCTGGCGCCGGTTGATCCAGAAGATGAGTTGCAGCAGCCCGACGCCGTACAGCGAGAAGATCGTCAGCTGCCCGTACGCGGAATCAGCGAAGGACGGGTACAGGCTGTCGATGACGGCTTGGGTCGCCAGGAACGCCCCGACGTAGCAAAGCACGAGCGGTGCCACCCAGCGCAGGAAGCGTCGCTCGCGGGGACTGGGCGGCGCTGGTGTCTCGTGGGTGCTCATGGACATATCATCGGCAGCTCCGTGCCGCGTTGTGAGCCGGGTGGCTAAATGGCCGCCGATTCAGGGCGCGGCAGCCCGTGGCCCGTCGAGCACGCAGCGGACGCCGGCGATGTCCATCTCGGCGATGCACTGGTTGCAGGAGTTGCATCGCGTGCGTTCCATCTCGCCGCGTTCCATCCGCGCGACCAGGTCCGGATCGGCGATCAGCGCGCGTCCCAGGGCCACGAACTCGAAACCCTCCCGCATCGCCGCCTCGAGGTTGCTCCGGGAGACGACACCGCCGAGCAGGACCAGCGGCATGCGCACGGCACGGCGCACGGCGCATGCTTCGGGAAGGAAGAACATCTCCTCGAACGGGTAGGACTTCATGAAGCGACCGCCGAAGAGCCTGAGCGACAAGCGATGCAGGCGACTCTTCTCGGCCGCGATCATCTGCGCGAGCGGCATGCCGCCCCGGAGAAGAAACAGCGGCGTCTTGCTGACGAAGCCGCCGCTCATGACGAGCGCGTCGACGCCCGCGGTCTCGAGCCGCGCCGCGATCTGCACGGCCTCGTCGATCTCGAGGCCGCCACGGAAGCCGTCGCGCAGGTTCATCTTGGTGAGCACGGCGCGGCCGGGCCCGACGACGTCACGCACGCGCTCGATGACGGCCAGCGGAAACCGCAACCGATTGTCGAGACTGCCGCCGAAGCGATCGCGGCGACGGTTGATCGCCGGGCTCAAGAACTGACTCAAGAGGTACCCGTGTCCGAGGTGGATCTCGACGGCGTCGAAGCCCGCCTCGACGGCCCGGTGGGCGGCGCGGCCGAAGTCATCGACGGTCGCCGCGATGTCGGCCTCCGTCATCGCGCCCGCGAACGGCAGGCCGGACATGAGCCCGTACTCGTTCACGCGGAAGGAGGGGCCGAGCGGCCGCCGGGTGGTGAGCAGCCGGTTGCGGCTGAAGTACCCGCAATGCGAGAGCTGGATCGACGCCGCCGCGCCCTCGCCATGCACGGCGTCGGTCAGCGTTTTGAGCGCGGGAACGACCGCGTCGCGCATCCACAGTTGATCCTCGAAGGTGCGGCCGTCGGGCGAGACGGCGCAGTACGCAACCGTCGTCATCGCCACACCGCCGGCGGCGAGCCGGCGGTGAAAGTCACGGAGCGCGTCGGATGGAAGTCCACCCGGGCACATCCCCTCGTAGGTGGCGCTCTTGATGATGCGATTGCGGAGCGCGAGCGGCCCGAGCTTGCCGGGCGTGAACGCCTCTCCTGACTGCAACATGATACGCCACCTTTATCACCAGCCGACTCCCAGCGAGCAACCAGGCCGTCGTTGACCGACCCCAGGGCTGGCGTTACACGAGAGGGACCCCACTGGATGATCGAGTCGCGCTGCCACTGCACGTACGAAGGCCCGCGATAGTCCAGCCGCTGCGCCCAGCCGCTCCCGTGTTCGCGATCACCGCCCCGAAGTCACGGTGCAGATCGGCGAGCCGCCACGCGCCAGCCAACGGAGACCGCTCCATGGGTGACGCAGTTGGCGCGCGCGCTCGTCGATCTCGCGAAAGAGGTCGTCAGGGAGAGAGATCGCGATCTTCACGCTTTCCCGTATAACCGGTATAACACGGGACGCGCAAGACGCTTCGCTTCCAGTCATTGAACCGGGACAGCGCACCGCGTGCTCTGCGTTTTCCCGTCCCCTTCCAGGTGGCAACCCCTTCGAGTAGATAGCGAGCAAGTATCGTCTCGATGAACTGCGGAAGCTGCGGAAAGACGAACCGGGCGGGCGCGCGCTTCTGCGGGGGCTGCGGCAAGGCGCTCGTGCCGCGCTGCCCGGCGTGCGGCGCCGAGACCGAGCCCGGGCGCTCAATTCTGCGACGCGTGCGGGGCTGCCCTCGGCACCAGCGCCTGCGCCAGCGCCGACGACGCGGCAACTCGCAAGATCGTCACCATCGTGTTCGCCGACCTCGTCGGATCGACGTCACTGCACGAGCGCCTCGACGCCGAGTCCGTGCGCCGCTTCATGGATCGCTACTACGAGGCCATGCGCGGCGCCGTCGAAGGCTACGGCGGCACCGTCACGCAGCTGCTCGGTGACGGCGTCAAGGCGGTCTTCGGTGCGCCGCGCGTCGCCGAGGACGACGCCATCCGCGCCGTGCGCGCCGCGGTCGAGATGCAGCGCGCCTTCCGCGCGCTCGCCGAGGAGCAGCGTGGCGCGGTCGGCAAGACCGGCCTGCGTGTCGCCGTCAATACCGGCGAGGTGGTCGCCAGCGAGAAGACCGAGATCATCGGCGACCCCGTCAACGTCGCCGCCCGCCTGCAGGAGCAGGCGCGCGACGGTGACGTCGTGATCGGTGAGTCGACGCGCCGTCTGGTGAGCGAGCTGGTGACGTTGGTGCCGCTCGGCGCCTTCTCCTTGAAAGGTCGCGCCGAAACGGTGGCGGCATACCGCGTGGTCTCGCTCGAGCGGCCCGCCGGCGTTCCGGCGATCGCGTTCGTCGGACGCGACGACGAGCTCGGGCGCGTGCGCGGTGTCTACGATACGGCTGTCGCCGAACGGCGCGCGCGACTGATCGTGATCCTCGGCTCGCCCGGCCTCGGGAAGTCGCGGCTGGTCGGCGAGTTCGCCCGCCGGCTCGGCGACGGAGCGACGGTGCTGACCGCGCAGTGTGACGCAGCCGGGGGCGCGACCTTCGCCCCCATCGCCACGGCCCTGCGTACGTTGCTTCGCATCGACGATGGCGCGGGCGGCGACGCGATGCGGGCGGCGATCGAAGCCGTCCTGTCAGCGGACGACGCCGATCGCGTTCGGATCGCTGCCGGAGTCGCGGCGCTCCTCACCGGAGCACCGGCCTCA
Organism: uncultured delta proteobacterium; assembly: GCA_963846105.1. Lineage (GTDB taxonomy): Bacteria > Desulfobacterota > Binatia > UTPRO1 > UTPRO1 > CAWJUT01. The sequence continues at coordinate 77,659 of CAWJUT010000009.1, read as the reverse complement.
CCCGAGGAGACGTTCTTCGTCGTGCGGCGCCTGCTGGTTGCGCTCGCCGCCTCGCAACCGGTGGTGCTCACGATCGACGACCTCCAGTGGGCAGAGCCGTTGCTCCTCGATCTGGTCGAGCACCTCGTGCAGTGGGGTACCGGCGCGCCGTTGCTCGTCCTCGGGGCAGCGCGTCCCGAGTTGCGCGACGTGCGCTCGTCGTTGACCATCCCGGGTGGGCTCGTGACCGATGTGGTGACGCTCGGCGGCCTCGACGCCGCCGCCGCCACCCGGCTCGCGGCCAACGTGATCGGTGCCGAAGCGCTGCCGGCCGCCGTCGCCGGGCGCGTGCTCGCCACCAGCGAAGGGCAACCCGCTCTTCGTCGGCGAGCTGGTGCGCATGCTCGTGCAGGACGGCGCGCTCAAGCGCGAGGGCGATCGCTGGACGGCCGCCGTCGAGCTCGCCGGCCTCGAGATGCCCCCGACCATCCACGCGCTCCTCGCCGCCCGCATCGAGCGGCTCCGTCCCGAGGAGCGCGCCGTTCTCGAGCGCGCCGCGGTCGTCGGCCGCCAGTTCTCGCGCGCTGCCCTGGAACATCTCTTGCCCCAGGACGGACGCACCGACCTCGACGGCCGGCTCGAGTCGCTCCGGCGAAGCGAGCTGATCGAGCCCGACCCCGGCTGGTTTCTCGGCGAGCCCGCCCTGCGCTTCCACCACATGCTGATCCGTGACGCGGCCTATCGGCGCGTGCTCAAGGGAACGCGCGCCGATCTGCACGGCCGCCTGGCCGACTGGATCGAGGCCAAGGTGGGTGGGGCCGTCGAGCACGACGAGACGATCGGATGGCATCTCGAGCAAGCGCACGAGCACCTCCGCGAGCTCGGTCCGATCGACGCGCGCGGTCGCGCGTTGGGCGAGCGGGCGTCGCGCTATCTTGCGGCGGCGGGACGGCGCGCGCTCGGACGCGACGACGTGCCGGTCGCGGCAAGCCTGCTCGGGCGCGCCATCGATCGGCTCGATGTTGCGGATGCCCAGCGCGCCGACCTGGCGCTCGACTGGTGCGAGTCGTTGCTGGCTGCCGGCAACGTCGGTGCCGCGGCGGGCGCGATCGAGGAGCTCGGCCGCTTGACCGGCGACTCCCCGCGGCTGCGGGCGTGGCACACGTGTTTCGCCGGCCAGTTGGCGGTGCTGACGGAGCCGCAGGCGCTGCGTGCCACGGCCGACGCGGTCGCGGCCGCGGCGGAGACGCTGGCGTCGTCGGCCGACGCGGCGGGTGAGGCGAAGGCCCACTCGGTCCATGCGCTCGCGCTCGCGCGCCTGGGTGCGATCGGCGCGTGCGAGGCGGCGCTCGATCGAGCGCTTGCCGCCGCGCGGCGCGGACACGATCGCCGGCGCGCCAACGCCGTCCTGGCCGGGGCGCCGCTCGCCGCGCTCTGGGGACCGAGCCCGGTCACGCGTGCCAGCGGTCGCTGTCTCGACGTCGTGCGCGTGCTGCGCATCACTCAAGGTGCGCCGGCGGTCGAGGCGGTGGCGCTGCGTTGCCAGGCGGTCCTCGAGGCGCTGCGCGGGCGCGCCGAAGCGGCGCGACGCATGATCGCGTCGTCCCGGCGTCTGGTCGAGGAGCTCGGCATCACGCATCGTCTGCTCGAAGCCGACGTCTTCGCCGGCTTCATCGAGCTGCTCGAAGGTAACGCCGGCGCGGCCGAGACCTCCTTGCGTGCAGCGTACGACGGCCTCAAAGCCCACGGTCTCGGAATCGACGCCGCGCAGGCGGCGGCGCTGCTCGGTCGCGCGCTCCTGGCGCAAGGCCGAGCGGCCGAGGCTGAAACTCTCAGCGAGGAGAGCGAGGCGCTCGCCGGCGACGATCTGCAGGCTGCCATCGACTGGCGCGGCGTAGAGCCGAAGCCCTTGCGCGGCGCGGCGAGCACGCCTCCGCCGTCGATTTCGCGCGCGCCGCCGTCGCTCTCGCTGCCGCGACCGACGCGCTTCTCTTCCACGCCGACGCACGCATCGCTCTCGCTACGGCGTTGCGCGCGGCGGGCCGGCACGAGGAGGCCGCCGCCGAAGAGACGCGGGCGATCGAGTTGTGGGAGGCGAAGGGCGCGACGCTGCTGGTCGAGCGGGCGCGCCGACGCGCGCACCGACGGGTGGCGCCCGGTGAGCGCCGGCAGCGGTCGCGTCGTCCGCGCGGCGCGCGCGGCGTCGCGTGCTAGGGAATCATTGCCGTCTGCGACATGCCGCGACGCGACCAACGATGCTGCAGTCGCGTGCCTCGCAGGACGAGGACGCACTGCTCCACCTCCTTTTCGGCGACGAATCCAGTTCGTTGCACCATCCCGACCGGGCGGTGTGGGATCGGGAAGGGGTGCTTCGCCACGTTTCGCGCGTCATGTGGCGGCGTGTTCAAGAGTTGGTTTTCGGGCCGAATCGCTCGCGACGCTCGGCCACTCGCTCGCGCTGTCCCGCGATGTCGGTAACGGGGACCGGCCTCGTCGGGAACAAATTCAACGTCGGCGCCTTCGAGATCGAGGAATTCTTCGTTGCTCGAGGTCGACGAGCAGGGACGCCAAGTCCTGAGCGAGTATCTTCGCGAGGGACCGGCTGAGGGATGCCACGGCGCGGTTGTACGAGCGCTACGCCGAGCTCCAACCAGACGGCCCTGGGCGCACCCGCGCCGCAACGACGGCGCGCTCGGTTGCGGCGCTGTTGAAGGCGCGCGTCGGGGATCGATTGCGCCGCCGCTCTCGCGCCCGACGTAGAGTTCGTCGACACAGCCGGTCCGTCGGATTTCCCTCCACCCGCGGAGCCGAGGCCTTCCGCGAGCGGATTCCGTAGCCGCTCCGAGGTCGCGAGCGGCATCGTCGAGCACGACCACGCCATCCTCGGCCTAGAAGAGAACGTCCTTCTCATGCGCCGGACGACCGTAGGTACGGCGCGAGAGGGCGGCGGCTCCTTCGAGAGGCCGATGATCTTTCTCTGGGTCTTCGGGCCGGACGGCTTGTTGATCCGCGACGAGTGGTTCGACGCCAGCGACGAGGACGAGGCGCTCGCCCGCTTCGACGAGCTGACGGCTGCTTCGCCGGCGCGCTCGCCCGCCTCGCCATCTCGCGCGGTGAAGAGATCCGCGCGCCGCGTGCCTGAGAACGCAGCGACCGCACATCTTCGCAGCATGAACGCTGCTTTCGCGGCTCGGGACGAAGCCGCACTCCGCGCGCTCTTCACGGACGGTTTCGCGGCCGTGCAGCATTCCACCGGTGCGGCGTGGGATCTGACTGGAACGCTCGCCAGCATCCGCTCGCTGTGGCGTGCCCACAGCCCGGCATCGGCGGAACGAGCCGCTGGCGACGCTCGGCGATTCGCTCGCGTTGGCCAGGTTTTCGATATCGGCGAGCGGCGCGGCCGGGAGACAAGTCGACGTCGGCCCCTACGAGATGGACGAGGAGTTCATTCTGGAGGTCGACCCGCACGGACGGCAGTTGCGGAGTGAAATCTTCACGATCGGTCACCTCGGCGACGCTGTCACGCGCCTGTACGAGCGCCATGCCGAGCTTCTTCCCGAGGGCCCGGCTCGCACTCGCGCCGCGGCGACGGCGCGCTCGGCAGCACACCTGCTCGGGCCTCGCGATCCCGAATGCATCGCGAAGAGCTTCGCGCCGGACATCGAGTTCCGCGACCAGCGAGCGCTCGTCAGCTGGGGGGCCTCACGTGGCAAGGAAGCGATCCTCCGCGGCCTGCGCATCGCGTTCGAAGCCGTTCGCGATGCTACCTTTCGCGTCGATGACGTCCTCGCCCTGCGGTCCGACGCGCTGCTGTGCCAGTGCACGATCTCGGGGATCGACCGCAAGAGTGATGGCGCCTACGAGCTCCAACTGGTCTACGTCGTCACCTTCGGCGGCGACGGCCGCGTGACGCGCCTCGTCTGGTACGACGTCGAGCGCGCCGAGGACGCGCTCGCGGAGCTCGACGCGCTTTCGGACGAGCTCGACCAGACGCGCGACAGCCGCAATCGTGACACGCGACGCCATGCGGCGCCCGCAACGGCGGCACCGCGTAGTGCATCGGGCACGCCTACGTCGGCGTCGCCATTCGCCAACGCCGCGATGCGCACGATCGATCGCTTCGACCACGCGTGGGCGGCGCGCGATTGGGACGGCGTCACCGCGCTCTACGCCCCCGGTTACCGTTGCAGCGACCGCCGCTCGATGGCCCGGCTCGAGCTCGACCGGGAGCAGTTCCTCGAGACCAATCGCGCCGCCTTCAATCTCGCCGTATCGAAGCACCACCGTGAGCTGCTGGCGACGCGCGGGGATCGGCTGGTGCTTTTCCGCGTCGTGTACCGGGGCAGCGGCGGCGACGTCGGCCCGCTCGAGACCGAATGGCTCTCGATCAACGAGGTGGACGAGCGCGGCGCCAACGTCGCCAGCGTCATGCTCGACCCGGATGATCTCGATGCCGCGTACGCCGAGCTGGACGCTCGCTATGTCGCCGGAGAGGGCAAGCCGTACGCGCTTCTGCTCGCCAACATGCGGGCGTTCCGCAAGGCCTCCGCCGAGCGCGACTGGGCGACGGTAGCCCGCCTGCTGCCCAGCGATTTTACGCTGGTCAGCCACCGCCGTCTGGTCGGAACTGGCACGCCTCTGGGCCGCGACGAGTATCTCGCCACCCGCGGTGCGAGTCGACAATCTCGGGGTGCGAGGCGACCTCCGCTTCGATCACCAGCTCCGGCTCTCCGCACGTGCCGGCGTGAGCGTGACGACGTGGTACGGCACGCTCGATGGCGGTGATTTCGAGGACCCGTTCATCATGGTGTATGCCCACGACGGAACCTTCGCCCATTCGGTGGAGATCTTCGACGTCGACCAGATCGATCGGGCGCTGGCACGTTACGAGGATCTGTCGAACGCATCGCCGCGACCGCCGCGCATCACCAACGCGGCGACACGCGCGATCGAGCGCTCGGGCGAGGCCTGGGCAGTTCACGATTGGGCACGCGTGTCCACGGGCTTCGCGCCGGAGTTCCGCCTGCTCGACCGGCGTTCGGTGGTCCGGCTCGACCTCGATCGCGATCAGCACCTCGAGTCGCTGCGCAGGATCTTCGAGATGAGCTCATCGAGCTTCCGGCACGAGGTGCTCGCCACGCGAGGTGATCGACTCGCGCTCGTCCGGCAGCTCTTCGAGGGGACTGGCCGTTCCGTCGGCCCGAGCGAGGTCGAGGCACTCATGGTCGTGGAAGTAGACGCCAACGGTCAGCTCCTCACCCTGGTCATGCTCGACCCCGACGACCTCGACGCCGCCTACGCCGAGCTCGACGAGCGCTATGACCATGGCGAGGGCTCCGTTTACGGTCACGCGACGATGACGCGCGCCTTCCGCCGCGCCTTGGCGGTCCGCGATTGGGAGGCCCTGACGGCGCTTCTCGCTCCCGATCTGACCGTGAACGATCACCGGCTGCTCGGGTGGGAGACGCTGCACGGACCGGCGCCCTACATACGAGCCCTGCAATCGCTCGTCGATCTGGCGCCGGACGTTCAGCTGCGACTCGATAACGTCCTCGCGATGTCCGAGCGCGGCGTCCTCTATGCCCCGACGTGGATCGGCACCCGGGATGGAGGGGCGTTCGAGGAGCCGAGTCTCATCGTGGCCGAGCTCGACGGGTCGAAGAAGATCCGTCGCTTCGACCAGTACGACCTCGATCAACTCGACCAAGCACGCGCGCGCTTCGACGCCATCCGCGCCAGCCCCTCGTCGCGATCCGCTTGCCGGTCTTGCAAAGCCCAACGCGGCGACCGCCGCGATCGAGCGTGTCCGGGCGGCGTTCGAGGCACGTGATTGGGCGGCGATGCGGGCTGCCTGCGCGCCGGGCGCGAGGATCGAGGACCGGCGTCGCCATGTGAGAGCTTCAGGAGACGTCGAGTGGTGGATCGAGGATTGGAAGACGTATCCGTCGGACGTCCACTTCCGTCGACAGTTGGTTGGCGCCGCTGGAAAGCGTGTGGGTCTGGAACGTGTCTTGTGGACGGGAGGAGTCGTCGAGGACAAGGCCGATGCCCCCGATCCCGAAGGGCCGTTCGAGATCGAGCTCCTCTGGGTCACGGAGGTCGACGAGGGTGGACGAATCGTCTCGATCGTTGCCTTCGACATCGACGACTTGCGCGCCGCCAACCGTGAGGTGAGCGCGAAATGGTTTGCCATCGACGCCGACGCCGCGGCTGTGGTCGGACCCATGTTCGCGTTCATCGAGGGGTTCAGTGACCACGACCGGGCTCGCATGCGAGCCGCGCTCGCTGACGACGTGGTCGTCCATGACCGCCGTCTCGCGGGTCAGGGTGTCGTCGAAGGCGCCGATGCGTACGTCGAGACGGCCGCCGTATTGTGGGAGCTCGCGCGCGACATCCAGTTCGATACGGCGCCGGGCGTGCTCGTGCATGAACGGTACGGATCGGTGGGCGTCGGCCGTGGATTCGGCACGTTTCCGGAAGGGGGCGCGTTCGACAACTACATCGTCTACATGTCGACCGTCGCGCGCGGCCGCATCACCCGGCCTCGAGCTCGTTCGAGCTCGAGGACCTCCAGCTCGCCCTGGCGCGACTGGACGGTCTGCGACGCAGGCACGCCGGAGGTTGCGCCGATCTCTTCGACGGGGACGGTTACGCGCGGTTGACGGTCACGCGGCCAATCAGCGCCGCGTCCGCGGCAACAGGTGGACGGCGGGGCCGGCTGGTGCGCTCGGCGCGAGCCCGCGCCGCCAGTCGCCGGAACCGCGGCAGCAACTCGGGCCACGCTCGGCGAAGGTAGCGGGTGACGCTTACGGGTGGCGCTCCGGCCTTCAGCAGCGCAACGACATCGGCGTCGTCCTGGATCCGCCCGGCTTCGAGCTTCATGAGGATGAGGTGCGCGACGGGAATTACCGGCAGAGGGCGGCGCAATCGCTGGGAGTCCGCGAGGCACGCTCCTCCCCGCGAAGGCAGTACCGAGCAAGTCGACATCGACACCTGTACGCCCGTCGCGCAACCTGGCCCCGATCGGCGTTCGCCCGCCGCTGAAGCCCGCAGCGCGCAGCGCCTTCATCGCGCGGGCGAGATCATCCGCGTGAACGAGGAGATCGACGTCCTTCGTGAACCGCTCGTAGCCGTGCTCGATCACGGCGAAGCCTCCGGTGACGGCAAACGGGATCTTGGCGTCGCGCAGAATGCGGCCGGTACGGACCAGCGTCTCGTCAACGGGTCCGACGGGTACCTCGCGCACCCACGCGGCCTGCAGGAGCTCACGGTAGGTACGGAGTGCGGCGGCGCGCATGAGCTGACCTTACGTGGCCCTTATATCAACGCCGCCAGATCCATCGATACCGACGCAGCCAGCTACTCGTGCCCGTCAGGTCGTCGCCATGAATCGCGCAGCTGCGGGGGCAACCGGACCGGGGCCCGGTTCTGCGACGAGGATGCCATCACGGAAGCGGTTCTGAGCCGCCCCTGGGCAGGCTCCCGGTCGCCCCTGTTTTCGATTGACGTGACCGGTGGCATTGCGGCACCATCGCCGGCAAGGAGCGATACGCCATGTGTGCCGATCGACGTATGCTGACTCTCGTGCTCACCCTCGTCTGGACGCTGGCTGCCGCGTCAGCGGCGCAGGCCTTCTCGGGAGGCATCTCGACGCTGAGCTTCGACGAAGCCGGCCTAGGCTGCAACGAGTGTCACACCGGCGGCCAGCTGCCGATGGTCGCGATCTCGGGGCCGACGTCGGTGGCACCGGACTCGATCAACGAGTACACGGTCGAGGTCTTCGAGGTCGGGAGCCAGGATCACGCCGGCCTCAACGTGATCGCCGTTCCTCGGCCTCGGGACTCTGACCACCGGGGGCGCGAATTCGGCGAACACGCAGGTGATCAGCGGCACGGGCGGCGAGAACGAGATCACACACACCGCGCCGAAAGCGGCGGTCGCCGGCGTCACGACGTTCTCGTTCATGTGGACGGCGCCGAGCGTGTTCACGAACGCGTCGCTCGACGTGTGGGGCAATGCGGTCAACCTCGATTTCACCACGTCGGGAGACCGGGCAAGCTTCGACAGCATCGACATCGTGAACAACACGATTCCGACGCCCACTCCCACCCCGACCGCGACGCCCGAGCCGGTGATCTGCGACGCGGCGCCCGTCGCCGGCTGCCGCACGCCGTCGCTCGGCGACAAGGCGCTCGTGATGCTGAAGGACAATGCCGTCGACGACAACAAGGACATCCTGCTGTGGAAGTGGATCAAGGGCAGCACGACGACCAAGGCCGACTACGCCAACCCGGTCACCACGAACTCCTACGGCCTCTGCATCTACGATGGCGGCGGGCTGGTCATGAGCGCGGGCGCCCTGGCCGGTGGAACCTGCGACGGGAAGCCCTGCTGGCAAGAGAAGACGACGAGCTTCAAGTACAAGGACAAGAATGCTCTCTCCGACGGCGTCCGCACCATTCTCCTCAAGGAAGGACTCGTCGACGGCAAGGCGAGGATCATCTTCAAGGGCAAGGGATTGAATCTCCTGATGCCGCCCGACCTCTCGCTGCTCTCGACGCCGCTCACGGTGCAGCTCATCAAGGGCGGCGGCAGCGGCCTCTGCTGGGAGGCGACGTACAGCTTCCCGCCCGCCTTGAAGAACGACGCCGAGATCTTCAAGGACAAGGCCGACTAGGCCTGTACGCTAGAGATTGGTGATCGCCTGCGCCGCGGACTAGACGCGGCGCAGGCCTGTCACCACCGGCATGCGCGCGGCGTTGACGGCGGGAAAGATGCCGCCGAGGAAGCCCATCGCGAGCGCGTAGGCGATGCCGCCGGCGAGCAGGCGCGGCGTCACCGTCGAGCTGAACGCGACCTGGCTGAACGACTGCCAGTTCATCGTGGCGGTCTGGTAGCCGTCGGCGACCGCGTAGGCGAGGCCGCCGCCGAGCGAGCCCGCCGAGCAGCGCCAGCAGCAGCGACTCCGCCATCACCGAGACGACCACCGGCCCGCCCTGGAAGCCGAGCGCGCGCAAGCGTGGCGATCTCGCGCGCTGCGCGCCGCGACCGCCGAGTACATGGTGTTGAGCGCGCCGAAGGTCGCGCCGACCGCCATCAGCAGCCGCGATCAGTGTTGCCGAGCGATCTGCACCAGCGTCGCGCAGCACCTGCGACTGCGCGGCGTAGTAGTCGTCCTCGCGCATCACGTCGACCTCGAGCCGCGGGTCGGACGTCGAGCGCGTCCTTGAAGCGCTGTCGAACGCGTCCGGCGATCTCGAGGCGCGACGTAGACCGACTGGAAGTCGGTGCCGCGCCGGTAGGCGGGCTGCAGGACGCGCGCGTCGGCCCAGATCTCGGACTCGTAGATCGAGCCCTCGGCGGCGAAGATGCCCGACCACCTCCCAGTCGTTCTCGCCCCAGCGCATGCGGTTGCCGACCTCGAGGCCGGCGAACTCGCGCGCCGCCGCGCTGCCGACGATGACCTCGTTCCGACCCTCGCGGAAGCGGCGGCCCTCGACGATCTCGACCTCGCGGCCGCACCGCGAAGGCCGGCGGCTCGACGCCGCGCAGCGGCACGTTGGCGTCGGTGCCGGTCGCGCGCTTGGGGACGTCGACGACGACGAAGAGCTCGGCCGACGCGATCGGCCCGTCCGGGCCCGCGCGCCACACCCGGCGCGTCCTTGATGATGCGCGTCTGCTCGAGCGTCGAGCGCGCTCGACATCTCGGTGTCGCTGCCGGAGCGCAGCACGAGCGCGGTGTCCGGCGAGGCGCCGCTCTCCATCACGCGCCGGAAGCCCTCGGCGATCGACAGCACGGCGACGAACACGGCGACCACGCCGGCGAAGCCGACGACCGCGACGATCGACGAGCCGAGCCGCTGGCGGAGGCTCCTCAGGTTCACGCAGCGTGACCGCGAGGCCTGCGACGAGCCAGCGCATCGTCAGCGCCTCCGCAGCGCCTCGACGATCGAGAGCCGCTGCGCCGACCAGGCCGGCAGGCCGCCGCTCGCGAGACCGAGGAGCAGCGCGAGCACGACGCCCCTGCACGACGCGCGCGCGGCGGCACGTAGAAGACCGGCAGGAAGCTCTCGCACCAGCTTCGCGAGCCCGGGCGCGGCGAGCGATCGACGAGCGCGAGGCCGAGCACGCCGCCGAGGCCGGCCAGCAGCATCGACTCGCCGAGCACGAGGCCCATCACCGTCGGTCGGTGAAGCCGAGCGTCTTCAGCACGCCGAGCTCGTTCGTCCGCTCGCGCACCGACTGCGCCATGGTGTTGCCGGCGATCAGCAGGATGACGAAGAAGACGATGGCGGCGATCGCCGACAGCATGGCGCCGGTGTCGCCGATCTGCTTCGCGAACGACTGCACGAACGCCTTCTCGGTCGCGGTCTTGGTCTCCGCCGGCGAGTTGGCGAACTGGCGATCGATCGCGTCGGCGACCTGGTCGGCGCGCGTCGGGATCCTCGACCTCGATGGCGTACCAGCCGACCGCGCCCGGGTCGCCGACGCGCTCCATCAGGTAGTCGTAGTGGAAGAAGAACTGCGTCTCGTCGACGTCCGGGCCGTCGCCCGCGGTAGATGCCGACGAGATCGAACTCGAAGGTCTCGGGCCTGCCGTCCTTCGGGCGCCAGAACGTCGCCTTGATCGGGATGCGGTCGCCGACCTTCCAGCCGAAGCGCTCGGCGAGCTTGCGGCCGGCGATGGCGCCGGTGCGGGTCGCGATCCAGCGCGCGCGCTGCTCGTCGTCGAGCACGTACTCGGGGTAGATCCGCAGCGAGACCTTCCGGGTCGACCGCCATCTGCGCGAAGAAGTTCTTCGGGTCCTGGTAGATGCCGCCGAACCACGTGAGGTGCGTGGCGTACGCGACGCCCGGCGTCGACCGGATCGTCGCCAGGTAGCGCAACGGCAGCTGCTGGATGATCGACACCTTGTGGATCGTCAGCAGCCGGTTCTGCGCCGGCGATCTCGATGCCGGCGTCGAAGCCGTTGCGGATCGCCGATGAGCAGGCCGAAGAGCAAGAACGCGACGACGATCGAGAGGAACGTGAAGGTGGTGCGGAGCTTGCGGCGCAGCAGATTGCGCCAGAGGAGATGGAGGTACTTCATGCCGCCTCCGCCTCGACCAGCACGCCCTTGTCGAGGTGCAGAGACGCGCCCGGCGCGCGCGGCCGCGAGCGGGTCGTGCGTCACCATGATCACCGTCTTCCCGTGCGCTGGTTGAGCGCCGCGATGCAGATCGAGGATCTCGCCGGCGGTCGTGCGGTCGAGGTCGCCGGTCGGCTCGTCGCAGAGCAGCAGCGTCGGGTCGTTGACGATCGCGCGCGCGATGCCGACGCGCTGCTCCTGCCCGCCGGAGAGCTGCGAGGGATAGTGATCGGCGCGATCGGCGAGACCGACCAGCTCGAGCGCGGCCTCGACGTGCTTGCGGCGCTCGGCGCGCGAGAGATTGGTGAGCAGCAGCGGCAGCTCGACGTTGCGGGCCGCGGTGAGCACCGGCAGCAGGTTGTAGAACTGGAAGACGAAGCCGACGTGCTCCGCCCGCCAGCGCGCCAGCTCGCGCGACGATGGCGCGTGTCAGGTCGCGGCCGCCGACCACGCACCTGGCCCGACGTCGGCTTGTCGAGGCCGCCGATCAGGTTGAGGAGCGTGCGTCTTGCCCGAGCCCGACGGTCCCATCAGCGCGAGGAACTCGCCCTGCGCGCACCTCGAGATCGAGCCCCTTCAGCACGTCGATGCGCTCCGAGCCCCGCGTGTAGACCTTGTGGACGTCCTTCACGCTGCACCAGCGCTTCGCTCATCCCTGGCTCATCCTTTCTCGCGTCGCGCGCGCCCGGACGCGGCTGCCGTCGGCGAGATCGGCGGGCGGATCGACGACGACGCGTTCGCCGCGCGCGCAGGCCGGAGAGCACCTCGATGCCGTCGCCGGTCGTGCCGCCGATCGCGACGGCTGCGCCGCTCGACGCGCTCGTCGCGCACCACGAAGACGTGCGGCGGCGTCGCCCTCGCGGCGCACGGCGCGCTGCGGGACGACGACGCGCACCGGCGCGCGCGCGGCTGCCGCCGCATCCTGCATCGCTCTGGAACGCCACCTTGACGCCCATGTCGGGGAGGATCCGCGGATCGCCGAGCTCGTCGAAGGCGATGCGCACCTTCACGGTCGCCTTCTGCCGGTCGGCGGCGGGCACGCGTGGTGATGACGCGCGCCGGGATCTTCCAGTCGGGGTAGGCGTCGAGCGTCGGCGACCACGGGCTGGCCGGCCTGCACCCGCTGGATGAACGCCTCGTTGACGTCGACCTCGATCTCGAGCGAGCTCATGTCGACGATCGTGCCGATGCCGGTGCGGGTGAAGCCGCCGCCAGCGGACATCGGCGAGACGATCTCGCCCGGCTGCGCGTCCTTCGAGATCGCGACTCCGTCGAAGGGCGCGCGGATCGAGCGTGTCCTCGAGGTCCTGGCGGCGCACCGCAACCTCGCGCTCGGCGACCGTCGACGTCGTCGCGGGCAGCCGCGAGGCGAGCCGCGAACGAGTCGTGCTCGGCCAGCGCCTCGTCGAGCGCCGACTGACTGTCCACTCCGGTCGCCGCCAGCTCGCGTGTCGCGGCGCGAGCTGTCAACGCCGCCTCGCGCAGCCGCACCTCGTTCTCGGTGAGCGCGCTCTTGGCCGCGGCCACCCGGGCCTCGGCGAGCTCGAGGGCGCGGCGGGCGTTGGAGTCGTCGAGGCGGGCGAGGATCTCGTCCTTCTTGACGCTTCATGCCTTCCTCGATCGCGACCTCGTTCGAGGCGGCCGGTCACCTTGGAAGAGACCGTCGCCTGGCGGCGGGCGACGACGTAGCCCGACGCGTCGAGCACCGAGCCTCCGCCGTCCTCCGCCGGTCTCGACGACGGTGGCGGTGTCGACCTCGACAGTCCCGGCGCCGGCGAGAAACCACCACGCCGCGCTCGCGACCAGGACGATCGACACCACGAGCAGGAGCCCGCGACGCGCCCACGGGCGCTCGAGGTCGGTGTCGGAACGGTCGATGCGAAGCTGGTCGAGGCGGTCCGGGGCGGCCATGCGAAGACGTTAGTGGACGACCTCGAGCAACTCGATGTCGAAGACGAGCGTTGCCCCGGGCTTGATGTGCGGCGGCTGCGGCCGATCGCCGTAGGCGAGCTCGGAGGGACACACGAACTGGGCCTTGCCGCCGCTCTTCATGAGCTGCAGGCCTTCGATCCAGCACTTGATGATGACGTTCATCGGCAGGGCCACGGGCTCGGTTCGCCCGGGCGAGCTGTCGAACTCGGTGCCGTCCGTGAGCCTGCCCTTGTAGTGCACGTTGACTTTGTCGGTTGGCGTGGGCGTTTCGCCGGTTCCGGCTTTGATCTCTCTGTAGACCATCCCGGACGCCGTTTTGATGGCGCCCTTCTCGGCGGCCGCCTTCTCGATGAACGCCTTTCCGGACTCCTTCTCGACCGCGGATACCGCGGCGATCCGGCTGCGCTGGAGCTCCTGGATCTTCGGAGAGTAGGGCTTGAACTGGACCTTGAGCGGCCGCTTCAACGTCGTATCGGTCATGCCGGCCTTCACGAGCTCGAGCTCGGACGCGGAGAGCGTGAAGCCCGCCAGGCCCTGGGCGAGACTGATGCCGATGGCGTAGAAGGTCTTCTCCTCCTCGGTCTTCGGCTCGGGATCCGCGGCGGCAGCCAGCGGCGCGGCCATCAGGGCGAGCGAGACGATTGCGATCCGGATTCGCATGCTAGGTCCTTTCGTGCGCGGGAAGTTGCGCGGGATCTTTCGTGAAGGTCAGGCCGCTCGATGCAGCGGCTCGAGACGCACCGGCACGCCGTTCAGGATCGACTGGCCGATGATCGGCTCGACCACCGCGTCGTCCACCCAGTCGTTGACCGAGACGCCCGCGTGATCTCCCGCCACCTTCTGCCATGGCGCGCTGTCCGCGTGACCCCAGCCGTGCGGCAGGCTGACGACGCCCGGGACGCATCTCGTCGGTGACGGCGACGCGCACCTCGCCGCGATGGACGCGGCTCTCGAGGATGGCCATCTCGCCGTCCCGCACCTCGTAGCGGGCGGCGTCCTCGGGATGCACGTAGAGCACGCAGCGCTCGCTGCCCGAGACCAGCGAGGGCACGTTGTGCATCCACGAGTTGTTGCTGCGCAGCTCGCGACGGCCGATCAGCACGAGACCGTTCGCGGCGGCCTTGGCGTTTCGAGGTCGCGCTCGAGCGCGGCGATCGACTCCAGCGATGCGCGGCGCCGCCAGGTGCACGCGCTTGTCGCGGTGGTAGAGGCGCCGCTCGATGCCGGGCTCGAGCGGGCCGAGATCGATGCCGTGCGGGGCGGCCTTGAGCTTCTCGAGGCTGAGGCCGTTCGACCAGGGCAGGAAGCGGTCGCCGTGCGGGCCGAGCCGCAGGAGCAGGTCCATGGTGCCGGTCGGGGTCCAGCGCACGCCGAGCGGGCGGAGCCAGCGCAGCGCCCAGTCGAGCCAGGGCTCGCCGAGCGGGCCCCCGCCGAGTCGCTCGGCGAGCTCGAGCAGGATCTCCCAGTCGGCGCGCTCGTCGGGCCCCTTCTCGACCACCGGCGGCGACCAGCGCGCGATGTTGCGCACGCCGACCGAGCCGAACAGCAAGTCGATGTGGTCCTCGGCGAGATTCCAGCACGGCGGCAGGATCACGTCCGCGTGGCGCGTGGTCTCGTTGATGTAGATGTCGATCGACACCATGAAGTCGAGCGTGGCCGATGGCGGCGCCGATGCGCTTGCCGTTGGGCACGGAAAGCACGGGGTTGCCGGCGAGCGTGACCATGGCGCGGATCTGACCCTCTCCCGGAGTCTCGATCTCCTCGGCGAGCGCGGTCGCGGGGAGGTCGCCGAGCGTCTCGGGCAAGCCGCGCACGCGGCTCTTCCAGCGACCGACGCCATCGAGGCCGGTCATGCGGGCGACGGTGCTGATGTCGAAGGCCGGGGTCGTGAACATCGGGCCGCCTTCGCTTGCCGAGCCGTCCGGTGACGATGTTCAGCAGATCGGTGGCGAAGGTCGCGACCGTCGCGTGCGCGGCCGACGCACACGCCGACGCGCGAGTAGCACACCGCCGAGCGCGCGTCGGCGAACTCGAGCGCCAGGCGCGTCGATGGTCTCGGCGGGGACGCCGGTGAAACCGGCGACGCGCGCGGGCGTGAACAGCGGCGAGGCGCCGCTCGATCTCGGGCCAACCCGTGGTCGTGCTCTCCAGGAGCTCGCGGTCGACGCGGCCGCGCTCGACCAGCACCTGCGACCATCGCCAGCAGGAACGCGGCATCGCCGCCCGGGCGGATCGAACGACGTGCTCGTCGGCCTCCTTGGCGGTCTCGGTGCGACGCGGATCGACGACCACGACCTTGCCGCCGCGCTCGCGCACGCCGCGCAGGCGCCGGCGCATGTCGGGCGCGGTCATGACGCTGCCGTTCGAGATCATCGGATTGCCGCCCAGGCAGAGGAAGTAGTCGGTGCGATCGATGTCGGGGATCGGGAATCGAGATCGACGAGCCGTACAGCTCGTAGGAGGTGACGATGCGCGGGATTGGCGTCCTGCGAGCCCGGCGCTGAAGCGATTGCGGGTGCCGAGCGCCTTCGTGAACGAGCTCAGCATCAGGAGCGCGCCGTGGTTGTTCCCCGTCGGATTGCCCCAGTAGAAGCCGATGGCATCGCTGCCGTGCCGCGTCGCGGATCTCGCCGAGGCGGCTGGCGACGAGGTCGAACGCCTCCTCCCAGGAGATCTCCTCGAAGTCGCCGGCGGCGTTGCGGCGCACCGGCCGGCGCAGCCGATCCGGGTCGTGGTGGATGTCGGCGATGGCGATGCCCTTCGGGACAGACGTAGCCCTGCGAGAAGACGTCGTCGTCGTCGGGGCGCACCGACAGGATGCGGTTGTCCTCGACCTCGAACGTGAGCCCGCAGGTCGCCTCGCAGAGCGAGCAGGTGTGAAAGACCGTGTGCGCCATGGCAGCCTCCGTTTCACGGGGGAGTGCGGCTCGCGACACTATCGCGTTCCCCGCGGCATGGGAATCGTACCGCCCGCAGCGCGACGACGAGGCCCGCTATCGCTCGACCACCGCCAGCAGCTCGGCCGTGGCACGCGCGACATCGGGCGCACGCACCACCGCGGCGATCACGCTGACGGCATCGGCGCCGGCATCCAGCACCTCGCGGGCGGTGGCGCTGGTGATGCCCCCGATCGCGACCAGCGGCTTCGAGGTGAGCGCGCGGGCGGCGCGCAAGCGCGCACAGCCGATCACCGGGTCGGCGAGCGCACGACTGGTGGTGGTGAAGATCGGGCCCAGCGAAAGGTAGTCCGCCGGCGCAGAGCCGGCCGCGGCGAGCTGGGTTTCGCTGTGCGTGGAGAAGCCGAGCAGGACATCCGTGCCGACGAGCTGGCGCGCCGCTGCGACCGGCAGATCCTCCTGGCCGAGATGGACTCCATCGGCGCCGACCGCGAGCGCGATGTCGACCCGGTCGTTCACCACGAAGGTCGCGCCGGCGGCGGCGGTCGCGTCGCGCAACTGGTGGGCGGCGGCGAGCAGCTCGGCGGTGCCGGCACGTTTGAGGCGCAGTTGCAGCAGGCGCGCACCCCCGGCGAGCATGGCGCGTCCGAGCTCGACCGGCTCGCGCCCGGTGTCGAGCGGGTCGACGATGAAATAGAGCCGGGCGGGCAGGGTCACTTGCTGCCTTTCGGAAGCGCGATGCCGAGCGCCGTGATCTTCTTGCGGAGCGTGTTGCGGTTGATTCCGAGAAGCTCGGCGGCGCGGAGCTGGTTGCCGCCGGTCTGCTCGAGGATCAGCTCGATGAGCGGCTGCTCGACGGCGGCGACGACCGCGGCATGGAGCTCGCGCGCCGGCCGGGCGGGGTCATTCACCAGCGCAGCCACGGCGCTGCGCAAGGTGTCGGCGAGCGAGCCGGCCAGCGGCGGAGGCGGCGACGTCTCCGAGAGCGAGAGATCCTCGGCCGTGAGCGTGCGACCCGGCGCCAACACCGCCGCACGCAGCAGGCAATTCTCGAGCTCGCGCACGTTGCCCGGCCAGGGGTGATGGAGAAGCAGCCCCTCGGCGTCGGGAGCGATGCCACCGATGTCGGTGCCCATCTCGGTGTTGATCTTGCCGAGAAAGTGACGGATCAACTCCGGGATGTCGCCGCGTCGCTCGCGCAGCGGCGGTACGGCGATCGGCACGACCTTGAGTCGAAAGAAGAGGTCCTCGCGGAAACGCTGCTCGCGCACCGCGCGCTCCAGGCTTTGATTGGTGGCGGCGATGATGCGGGCGTTCGCCTTGAGCACCTGGGTGCTGCCGACGCGGCTGAACTCGCGCTCCTGCAGGACGCGCAACAGCTTCACCTGCAGCTCGATCGGCATGTCGCCGACCTCGTCCAGGAAGAGCGTGCCGCCGTCGGCGGTCTCGAAGCGGCCGACGCGCCGCTCGCTGGCGCCGGTGAACGCGCCGCGCTCGTGACCGAAGAGCTCGCTCTCGAGCAGATCGCGGGGGATGGCCGAGCAGTTGAGCGCGACGAAAGGACCGCTCCAGCGCGGCGAGTGGAAATGGATGGCGCGCGCGATCAGCTCCTTGCCGGTGCCGCTTTCGCCCTCGATCAGGACCGTGGCATCGCTCTTCGCCACCCGGCCGATGGTCTTGAAGATCTCTTGCATCGCCAGACTGGTGCCGATGAGCGTGACGCCGGGCTCGTAGCGCTCACCGACCTCCGTGCGCATACGGCCGACGGTACGGGTGAGCTCGTGCATCTCGCTGGCACGCGCGACCAGCGCGCGCACCTCGTCGAGGTCGAAGGGCTTGGTGACGTAGTTGAAGGCGCCGCGCTTCATCGCCTCGATGGCGTTGGCCATGGTGTTCTGCGCCGTGATCACGATGACGATCACGCCGCTGTCGGTGGCGCGGATCCGATCCAGGACCTCGAGGCCGGAGAGGTCCGGCATCCGGATGTCGAGAATCGCGACGTCGAACCCGCCGCCTTCGAGCGCGGTGAGGGCATCCCCGCCGGTTGCGACGGTCTCGACCTCGTGCCCCGCCTGCGCCAGCGCGGTGCCGAGCACCAGTCGAATCGACTCTTCGTCGTCGGCGACCAGAACGCGCGCCACGTCAGTTCCCCCCACTGCTGCTGATCTTCAAGCTCACCCGAAAGCGGGTGCCGCGGCCCGGCGTGCTCTCGACGTGGATCAAACCGCCGTGCTGTCGTACCAGGCGCTGGCTCACCGCCAGGCCGAGTCCGGTCCCACTCGCTTTGGTGGTGAAGAAGGGGGCGAAGATCCGCTCGCAGTCCTCGGGCGCGATGCCGGGGCCGGTGTCCTCGACCTCGACCGAGAGAAACTGACCGCGGTCACGCCCGGGGTTGCGCAAGTGGAAGTCGGTCTCCATGCGGGTGCTGATCGTGAGCGTGCCGGCGCGCTCCATCGCCTCGAGCGCGTTCTTGACCAGGTTGAGGAACACCTGGCGGAGCTGCGCCTCGTCGGCCCACACGTCGGGCAAGCTCGGGTCGAAGGAGAGGCGCACGGTGAGCGCGTCGGCGGAGGCGGCGGCGCGCTCCAGCTCCAACACCTCCTTCAACAATCGGTGCACGTTGACCGCGGCGAGCTTCAAACGCGGCGGGCGGGTCAGCTCCAGCAACTGCTCGAGCAGCGCCGAGACCCGGTCGACCTCGCGGGTGATGAGGCTGGTGAAGCGGCTGACGTTGGTGTCGGCGGCGAGCTCCTCGGCGAGCAACTGTGCCGCTCCTTTGATGCCGCCGAGCGGGTTTTTGATCTCGTGCGCCAGGCCGGCGGCGACGGCGGCCAGCTCGCCGACACGCACGCCGCGCTCCTCGGTCTCGCTGAGCGATCGGTGTGCCGTCATGTCGCGAAAGAGGAGCAAAGTGCCGACACTGTTCCCCACGGCATCGAGGATGGGGGCGGCGATGAGCTCCACGCTCACGCGGCGACCGAATGGGCCGGCGAGCTCACCCACCTCGCTGCTCCGGCGCATACCGCCCTCATGGAGATGGCGTACGCTCTCGCCGATCCATGGGCTTGCCGCGAAGGCCTGCTCGGCGGGCCGCCCGACGGCTTGCGCCGCCGAGACACCGCTCAGGTCCTCGGCGCGCGGGCTCACGAACGCCACGCGATCGTCGAGGTCGAGAAGGACGAGGCCGTCGCCGAGACTCGCCAGGACGTCCTCGAAATGGGTCGCGAGAAAATCCCCGCGCTGGGGCGCTGGTCTCGGCTGCACGCGGGTTGGTTTTGGGCGTCGGGCTGCGTCGCTCATGGACAGGGCTGCGGAGGCTATCATGCCCGGCCGGTGCCTGCACCGTGCCGGGGTTGCGGTCGCCGTTTTGCCGCGCCGGCGCGCACAATCGGCGCAACGGCGCAATTGACACGACCCCGCCGCCGCCCGTAGCCTCCGGCCGATGGGCGGCTTCCGGGTTGGGCAAGGCTTCGACATTCATCCCTTCGGGGACGGCAGCCGCCTGGTCCTCGCGGGCGTCGAGATCCCCGGGGGACCAGCGCTCGCCGGACATTCCGATGCCGACGTCGCGTTGCACGCGCTTACCGATGCGCTTCTCGGAGCGATCGGTGCCGGCGATATCGGCCGGCACTTTCCGGACACGGATCCACGGCACAAGGGTCGCTCGAGCGCCGACTTCGTGCGTGCGGCGATGGAACGTGTGCGCGCGCGCGGCTATCGGGTCGCGAACGCGGACGTCACGATCCTCGCGGAAGTGCCGCGACTGGCGCCGCACCTCGCCGCGATGAGCGCCACGGTCGCGGATCTCCTCGGGGTGGCGGGCGACGCCGCGAACGTCAAGGCGACGCGCGGTGAAGGTCTCGGAGCGATCGGCCGTCGCGAAGGCATCGCGGCGCAAGCGATCGTCCTCCTGGAGGGTGCGGAATGAGCACGCCGGCCGCGATGGACGGATCGTGCCATTGCGGGCGCGTACGCATCCGGGTGACCGCCGACGTGAGCGTCGTCAGCGAGTGCAACTGCTCGATCTGCACCAAGAAGGGCTACCTCCACCTGATCGTGCCGCCGGAGTGCTTCGAGCTCTTGAGCGGCGCCGACGCGCTCGTGACCTACGAGTTCAATACCCGGGTCGCGAAGCACTACTTCTGCCGACATTGCGGAATCTCGGCCTTCTACCGGCCGCGCTCGGATCCCGACAAGGTGGACGTGAACGCGCGCTGCCTCGACGGCCTGGATCTGACGGCGCTCGAGGTGCGCCGCTTCGACGGCCAGCACTGGGAGGAGGCAATGCGGACGCGCGATCGCTAGCGCGCTGACCGCGCCTCACGGGCGGGCGCGCCGGTCATTCGCCGTCGTCGCCGCCCACGCCGCCGCCCCCGTCATCATCGCCGGCTTCGCCGTGCTCGTGGTCGGCCGCGTTCTCGATGTCGTCAACCATCTCGCCGAGCTCGTCGCCGCCGAGCTCGTCACCCAGCTCGCGGCCCATGCGTTTCATCCATCGGCCGACACTCTTCGGATCACTCTCGTCGAGATCGCCGAGCTGCGATGGATCGGCCAGCGACTCGAGGCGCGCGTCCTCGGAGCGCACCATGGCGAAGCGGGACATCAGGCGGGAGAGTGCGGTCGAGCCGCAGCGATCGCAGGTCGGGTGCGCCTCCTCGCTGGCGCGGAGCGTGAGCACGGTGACGCGCTTTTTGCAGGCGGTGCAGCGATACTCGTACAGCGGCACGTCCTCTTTCATAGCGCGTGCCTGTGCGTGCCGCCAACCATTTTCGGCGGCGCGCACGCGCCAGCGGCGACCGCCATCCACCTTGACTGCCGGATGCGTCGGACCATAGCATGCGCCCCTCCGATGGAGGGCGCGGGCTGATGCCAGAGCGAGCGACGGCGCTCGCGGCGCTCGAGGTCGATCTCACGCGCCGCGCGCTGCTCCGAACCGGTCTCGGCGGGGCACTCCTCCTCGCCTTCGGCGCCGTGCTGCCGTCAGGCTGCGCCCGCTACTCCCCGGCGCCGCGCTCGCTCAAGTTCCTGACCCGCAAGGAGTTCGCGGTCGTCACCCTCGCGGCAACCCGGATTCTCGGCCTTCCAGTGGAGGCGAAAGAGGACATCGGCAGTTTCATCGACGGTCTGCTCTACGATCTGCCGCCGACCACGCAGGGCCAAGCGCGCCTCATGTTGCGCGTCGTCGAGCACGGCACCCATCTCTTCGATCTGAAGGCGAAACGGTTCACGCGACTCTCGCCGGTCGACCAGGACGTGTACCTGCGCGGCTGGATGGAGAGCAGCCTCGGCGCACGACGGGTGATCTTCCGCGCCCTCAAGACGCTCGCCGCGCTCGGGTACTACGCGCAACCCGACACCTGGCCGGCGATTGGCTACGACGGACCATGGCTCGGGCGTGCGGCGGGCGAGTCCGAGTTCGAGCACGAGGAGCCGGTCCCGCTCGCCACCGTTCTGCGCGGCGGGGAGTCGCGATGATCCTCGACACGCGCACCGTCGATGCCGACGTCACGCTCGACGCCGACGTGTGCGTGGTCGGTTCCGGTGCGGGCGGAGCGACCGCGGCGCGCGAGCTCGCCGAGGCCGGACGCTCGGTCGTGGTCGTGGAGGATGGTCCCTACGTCCGCAGCGCCGAGTTCGTTCAGCGCGAGGAGGTCATGTACCCGCGCCTGTACCGCGAAGGCGGCACCACCGCGACCGCGGAGTACACGGTGCTGGTCTCGCAGGGCCGTGTCGTCGGCGGCTCGACCGTGCCCGGATTCTGTCTGTGCGTACGCCCGCCGCGCGCCATCCTGGCGTACTGGGAGCGCAACTTCGCGATCCCGGGCATCGGCTACGAGGCGCTCTATCCCCACGTGCGCCGGGTGGAGAAACAGATCGGCGCGCAGCGTCTCACGCTCGAGCAACTGAACGCCAACGGTCACAAGCTTCTGACCGGCAGCGAGCACCTGGGGTACCGGGGCTATCTGCCGTTCCACAATCGCACCGGCTGCCTCAACACCGGCTACTGCGCCCTCGGATGCACCTACGATCGCAAAGGCGACATGCTCACGACCTACGTGCCGGCGGCATCACGCGCCGGCGCGGTGATCGTGCCCGATTGCGAGGTGCGGCAGATCGCGGCGCAGGGCGGGCATGTGGTCGGCGTCGACGGGATCTTCCACCGCTCGCGCACGGGAGCGGCGCACGCCCTCAAAGTGCGAGCGAAGGTCGTGGTGCTGGCGGCCGGCGCCATCAACTCGCCCCGCATCTGGCACCAGAGCCGCCTGCCGGACCGAGCCGGGCAGGTCGGGCACAATCTGCGTTTGCATCCGCACGTCGTGGTGAGCGCGCTCTATCCGGAGCCGGTCGAGAGCTGGCGCGGCATCCCGCAAGGCTACGTCGTCGACGAGTTTCTGAGCCTCGACGAGCAGAGCGCCGGCCGCGGCTACCTGCTGGTGCCGACCTTCGCGCATCCCGTGGCGGCCGCGAGCGTCCTCCCCGGGTACGGTGAGACCCACCGCGAGCTGATGACGCTCTACCCGCGCCTCGGCGCGATCGGCATCTTCCTCCACGACCACAGCCGCGGGCGCCTCGAGTTCAACGATGCGAGCGCGCCGGTCGTCGAGTATCGCCTGGGCGCGACCGACGAGGAGCAGCTTCTCGACGCGCTGGTGAAGGCGAGCGACGTGAGCTTTGCGGCCGGGGCGGAGAAAGTCTTCCTTCCCTACACGGAGGTGGTGACGCTGGCCAAGAAGGGCGCGTATCAGGCCATTCGCGAGCGTGGCATCCGCGCCAACGATCCGCTGTTCCTCTCCTACCAGCCCCAGGGCACGATGCGGATGGGCGGCGACCCGCGCCGCGCGGTCGTGAACGCGGTCGGCGAGGCGCACGCGGTGAAGAACCTCTTCGTGTGCGACGCGAGCGTCTTCCCGACCAGCGTCGCCGTGCCGCCCCAGGTCACCGTGATGGCATTGGCCACGCGAACCGCGCAGCACATCGTCACCAACGCCGCGCGATACTTCGGCTGACGGGCAGGCCGCCGTGCCGACATCCTGCTTGCTCTGGGCTCTGGTGGCGATCGCGCAGTCGACGCCGATCCCGCTTCCCCCGGCAATGGTGGCACCGTCGTGTGTCGCGTGCCAGGTGGACGGGGAACGCGAGCGCGGCGCCTTCTCCGCCGACGAGTGGAAGCAGCTCGAGGCGGGCGAGGTCGTCACCTCGGAGGTCCGCGGCGAGAGCACCACCGATTCGGAGCAGAGCAGGGTGCGAGCCGCGGGGATCATTCGCCACCCGCCGGAGCGCGTCTGGGCCGTCCTCACGGACTTCGAGTCTCGTCCCGGTTACATGAGCAACATCGAGAAGATCCGCATCGTACGTGTGGAGGGCAATCGCGCCTGGATCGACGAGTATCTGTCGTTCTTCCTGGTCGACGTCTATTTCCGGGTGATCAATACGATCGAGCCCGAGCGCGGTTCGATCGCCTTCGTGCTGGACAAGAGCGTCGCGAACGACATCGCGGGGACGGAAGGGTCGTGGCAGCTCACGCCGCTCGCGAACGGGCGGGAAACGCTGCTCCACTATCGCACCTGGGTGGACACCGGCCGGTCGCTGCCGCAGTTCGTCGAGACGTTCCTGTTGCAACGCTCGCTGCCGCACCTGATCAGCGAGGTACGGGGTGAGGTCGACGCGCGCGCGCGTCGCTGACGCGTGCGTTTCGACGGGATGGCTCTGCGTTCGACGCGCTAGCTAGCGTGCGCCGCCGAGGGCGGCGGCGCGACGACGATGTGGCAGCTCGAGGCGTGCAACGCCTTGTTCAAGTCGACGTCGGTGAGCCCGCGACCTCGCACGCAAAGAGATCGGCGCTCGGCCACGCGATTGTCGAAACGCAATCGAACCTGAGGTCGGCGAACCTGCCATCGGGGAAGGTGTCGATCGAAGCCACGAGAACGTGAATGCGGTCGTCCACACCGTCGAAGTCGGTGTCCTGGTCGTTGACGACGATGAGGGCGTGCGGAACCGTCTCGTCGGACTCGCCACGGCTGGGAGTCGGCAGTGCCGGGGCGAGCTGTACGCGGTCGAAGACGGACTGATCGTCCGCGCGACCGGGAATGGCCAACACGGCGGGATATCGCACGCGCGTGTGCACGCCAAACGCACGGCCATTCGGCGCCTCCACGAAGACGGTCACCCGCACCTGATCTCCGACCTCGCACCGCGCTTCGAGCGGTCCGGCGCCGCTCCTGTCGCTCGGGAGCGGTGCCGATGACTGGTCGCCGCAGCTGGCGAGGGTGAGCAACAGAGCGGCGACGAGAGCGCGTTTCATCGGCCGCACATTGATGGCGCGAAGCCACGTAGTCAATGATCAGCCGGCGCCACAGGTCGTTCGGCGCGCACTCGGCGCACGAGCACTTCGTTTCGCGAGCGCTGACCAGTCGGTCACGGCAGGTTCGATCCATCAGACCTTCGTTCGAGGTTGCCTACGGAGATCGTTGAGGGCACCATCTTCACCACGGTTCTACAGCCGTAGCATCTGACCAACGAAGGGAGCCGGTCGTGCGAAAGCCAACTGCGGTCGCGGTCACAGGATTTGTGGCCTTCATCCTTGCGGGATGCGGGAGCTCGGAGTCCGAGAGCTCGTTCACGTCCTGCGAGCAAACCGAGAGCCAGTGCCGCTCAGGTGACTGCACCTTGACGGTGGCGTGCGAGCTCGACGAGTGCGAGAGCGAGGTCGAGTACTTCTTCGGCGGTGAGGAGTTCGAGTCGAAGTGCACGTTCGGAGATACGCTGACGACGACGACCTACCCGCTGGAAGGCGGAAGCGGGCGGCGTGAGGTCCGGCGCGACGTGGAGGAATGCTTCTACGAGGCCGAGTTCGATGGCGACGACTTCGAAGAGGAGGGAACCTGTACGCGGGTCCGCGACTGCACGATCGAGACGCTCGCGTGCGACGCGTCCGAGCCCGGCGACCCGGACTGCGAGGTCGAGGAGTCGGCGCCCTGTCCCGACAGAGCGGCGTGAACCCGAAGCTGGCTCGATGGTCGTCCGGGGCTGACCGGACTCGACGCTACTTGAGGGTCTTGGCGGAAAAGCCGCGGTCGTTGAAGGTGAGCAAGGTGCGCTTGCCGCTCACCACCGTCTCGACCACGACCTCGCGGCCCCAGAGGCGGTAGACGTAGCCGAGCGTCTTCTCGGCGTTCTCGAGGTGGAGATCGCGGCCGTCGTGCTCGTGCACGAGGTAGAGCGTGCGCTTGTGGCCGAAGTCGGCGTCCTCGATGCGGATCACCGGGATGCTCGCCATGCCGACGCTGCGTGAGCGAGTGTCTCCTTCACCTCGCGCCAGCCTTCCTCGTCGGCGACGTCGGCTGATGACGAGGTCCTCGCCCTTGGGCTCGTACTCGGAAGAGGTCGAGCTCGCGCATCAGGTCTTCGGTGAGCCAGCGGCGCAGGAAGGAAACGTCGCGGTCGGCCTCGCGCGTCTCGAGGAGCATGTCGCATGCCGCTCTTCGTCGGGCTGACCGTTCTCGCGGATCTCGTCCGCGCGTCGGCTCGTCGCACGCGGCGCTTGATGTCGTCCCAGAGCTTGAGGCCGAGGTGGTACGGGTTGAGACCGCCGGGGATCGGCCGCACGACCTGGTTGTGCCGGACCAGGAACTCGAGGTGGAGCTCCTGCGGGAGCTCGAGCGAGTTCGAGGATCTCGCGGTGCACCGCATGATGCCCATCCCTCGTTCATGATCTTGGTCTCGATCTGCGGGATGAAGTAGCTGCGCCTCCTCGTGCGACGATCGTGAGCAGGTCCCGCTCCCAGTTCGGCGAGGAAGGGATTGTGGTCGCGGATGAAGAGCAGGAGGTCCTCCTCGGGGCGAGCGGGAGCCTCTGGAGATCCGGGCTCGACGTACTCGCTGCGCCGGTGGATGCGCTGGAAGGGATCGGGCGGCGGCTGCGGCGGCGGCGAGCAGCCGGTCGCGCTCCTCCTCGTCGGAGAGCTTCTTGACCGCGAGGTTGCGCCGGCACTGGAGCGAGAGCGCGTGCGCGGCGTCGAGGATGGTCTCGACCTTGCTCGACCCCGATCGACGGGTCTTCGATGTAGCGCGCGCACGCGGTCGGCGTGCGCCTTGAAAGTGCCGATCGTGAACTCGGCGCGGGTGCGCTTGAAGGTGAAGTTGTTCTTGAAGAAGTCGTTGTGCCCGTAGACGTGCGCGATGGTGAGGATCTGGAGGCAGAGCGAGTTGTCGCGCATCAGATAGGCGAGGGCGGGGTTCGAGTTGATGACCATCTCGTACGGCAGGCCGCGACACGCCGTAGTCGTAGAGGGTCTTCAGCTTCTCGTACGCCTTGCCGTAGGACCAGTGCGGGTAGTGCGACGGCATGCCCGAGTACGCCATGTAGCCGAGCATCTCGGTGTGGTCGCAGAGCTCGAACTCCTGCGGGTAGCAGTCGAGGCCGAACTCCTCGACCTTCTCGCGGATGCGTGCGTCCCAGTACTCGAGGTCCTTGAGCGTCGCAGTTCGGCCACCGGCACTCAGTCTCTGCTGCCCGCGGTCCTTGCGCGAGGAACGCCTTGAAGCGACGGCCAGATGTCCTCCTTGCGCTCGATCAGCACGGTCTGGAAGTTCTCGGCGTCGAGGCGCCGGAAGATGTTCAGCATCGAGCTCTCGTAGTAGCGCGAGCCGAGCGGCTTGATCTCGCCGTAGCCGAACAGGTTGCAGACGTCGGCCAGCTCGCTTGGCGGCGCGTGAGCGCCGGCGGGTTGTCGGAGTCGAAGTTGTCGCCGTCCGAGCAGTGGAACGCGTAGATGTTCCAGAGCGACGGGTGGTAGCGCTCCTGGATGATGTCGAGCGCCTTCTGGTAGCCCGGAGGAGATGAACGTGCCGCCCGACTCGCCCTTGTGGAAGAACTCCTCCTCGGTCACCTCGTTCGCCTCGGTGTGGTGGGCGATGAAGACGATCTCGACGTTGCGGTACTTGGTGCAGATGAACTGGTAGAGCAGGAAGAAGAAGCTGCGCGCGAGGTACTTCTTCATCGTGTCCATCGACCCCGACGTGTCCATGATGCACATGACCACGGCGTTCGACTCGCTTGCGGACGTCGGTCGTGATGTGACGGTAGATGAGGTCGTCGTCGTGGAAGGGGAAGCGCGTTCGCGCGCCGTCGTCGGCCGGCGCCTCGAGCGTCGTCGATGCGTCCGCGTCGTCGATGTTCCCAGGCGTCGCTGCGCCGCGAGCTTGCGCTTGACGCGCTGACGTGACGGTGCGGCGCTTGTCGAGGCGGACGCGGATGCCGACCTGCGCGGTAGCCCTTGCGCTTGCTGAACCGCGAGCGCCTCGAGCTGGCGCAGCGCCTTGCGCTCGAGGTCGGGCAGCTCGAGGTCCTCGAACATGATGTCGATCAGCTCCTCGAGCGTGACGTCGGTCTCGTAGTAGTCGGCGCCCGGCTGGTCGCCGGCGCGTCTCTCGCCCTCCGCCTGGCCCTCGCCGCGGGCCTTGCCCACGACCTGACCGGGTCTGGGAGTCGCCGTTGCCCTGGCCGACGCCGGGAACGTTGTCGCCGTAGACGAAGCGGTACTCGCGGATGCCGCGGATCGGGACCTTGATCACCCGGTCGCGGCTCTTCCCGATGATCGACTCCTCGGCGATGATGTCGGCGATGTTCTCGCGGATCGACTCGCGGACCTTCTGACGGTGGCGCAGGCGGTCGCCGGCGCGAGCGATCGCTCCGCTCCGCGTCCGAGTGGCGGAACGGGCGGAAGATCGAGTCGATCGGCACCGGCGGGCTCGTGAAGGACTAGTCCCGCGCCGGGGCTCAGTCCTTCCAGAGGTTGTTGGCGGCGTACTTGAGCACGACGTCGACGCAGCTCTCGCAGTAGCCGTTGTCGAGCAGGTTCTTCACCATCGCGTTGTACTTGCCGCTCTGCTCCTCGTCGCGCGTGCGCGCCTTGGTGATGATGCGGCTGATGTCGCGCACCGACGTCATGAGCTTCTTCTCGATCGCCTCCTTGAGCGGCTCGTAGCTGCGGTAGGTGACCGCGCTCGCCGCGGCGGCTCGGCGCCCAGAGGTAGGCGATCACCTCCTGGCGGAAGCCCTCGGCGGCGGAGCCGATGATCGCGATCTGCTCCTCGATCGACTTGAGGAACCCCTCGTCGGGCTGGAGCTCCTCCTTGGTGTTGCGGTCCTTCACCCTGCGTCTTGTTCACGAAGGCCTCGGCGTGGTCGAGGTAGTTCTGGAAGAGCGCCTCGGCCTGCTCCTGGTAGGAGTAGACGAACGCCTTGGTGATCTCCTTCTCGAGCACCTCCAGGTACTCCTTGTGGAGCACGTCCTGGAGGAACTCGAGGTACTGCTTGCGGGTGTCGTCGCGCGAGGTCGGCCTCCTTCACCATCGCTGATCAGCGCCTCGCGGACGTTGATCGGGTTGATGCAGTTGCCCTCGACGTTGTCGGAGAGCGCGTTGTCGAGCGCCTTCATGATGAAGCGCGTCGAGATGCCGCTCATGCCCTCGCGCTTGGCGTCCTCGCGCAGCTCCTGGACGTCGATCTTCTTGGTCTTGCCCTTCTCGACGACCTCCTCGCCGTTGTAGAGCTTCAGCTTGGTCATCAGGTCGCACTTGTCGTTGGGCTCGAGCCGCGAGAGGATCGCGAACATCGAGGCGACCTCGAGCGTGTGCGGCGCGACGTGGGCGCGGAAGTCCGAGTTGCGGATGATCTTCTGGTAGATCTTCACCTCTTCGGAGAGGCGGAGGTTGTACGGCACCTTCACCACCACGATGCGGTCGAGGATGGCCTCGTTGGTGTGGTCGGCCCTGAACTTCTGCCACTCGGCCTCGTTCGAGTGCGCGACGATGCACGGTGTCGACGTAGACCATGCCGTGGCGGCCGGGCGCCGGGATCACCTTCTCCTGCGTCGCGGTGATCATCGCGTGCAGGTACTCGGTCTCGTTCTTGAAGACCTCGATGAACTCGACCATGCCGCGGTTGCCGACGTTGAGCGCGCCGTTCAGGTCGAGCACGCGCGGGTCGCCCTCGGAGTAGAGGTCGAGCTTCGAGATGTCCTCGCTGCCGATCAGGACCGAGGTGTCCTGGTTGTTCGGATCGACCGGCGGCACGACGCCGATGCCGATGCGGTTGCGCTTCGAGAAGTACGCGGCGTGACGACCGGCACCTCCTCGTAGCGGCCGCCGAACTCCTCCTTCAGGCGGAAGCGGCACACCGGGCAGAGGTCGCCCTCGATGTGCACGCCGAGCATCTTCTCGAACTCCTTGCGCAGGTGGCGCGGGATGAGGTGGAGCGGCTCCTCGAACATCGGGCAGCCGTCGATCGCGTAGAACGGCGTCGCTCGCCTCGAGGCCGCGCTGCAGCTTCTCGACCAGCGAGCTCTTGCCGGAGCCGACCGGGCCCATGAGGTAGAGGACCTGCCGGCTCTCCTCGCCCTTCAGCGAGGCCGAGTGGAAGTAGCGGACGATCTGCGCGATCGTCTTCTCGATGCCGAAGAACTCGTCGCGGAAGAAGTTGTAGACCTTGACGCGACTCGTCCTTGTAGAGCCGCTTCACCCGCGGGTCGTCGGTCTCGAGGATGTCCGCCGTGCCCGGCCGCATGATGACGTCGTAGATGCGGGCGTGCGCGAGCTTCGGAACGCTGGGATCCTCGCGCACCCGCTCGAGGTACTCGAGGAACGTGCCCTGCCAGAGCTTCTGCTCGTGGGCGGCGCGATCGTCCTTGATCAGCTTTTCAAAGGCGCTCTTCCCGTTCTCCATTGTCGCTCCTTCCCGGCTCTCACCAGGACTTCGGGTTCTGCGCGCTGACGGGCGCCGCTCCGCGCAAGAACCCCGCGTGCGATGCGATTCTCTGCAGAGAAGTATAGTGGTCGGCCGAAAGCTCGATCAAGTATGCTTCGTGCGATCGAGCACCGCCACCGTGCGTGCAGAGGGGCGAGGTGTACGGCGCGCCGCTTCTGCGCCGCAGTGCGTCCACTTCCCATCGCTGGCCGCTGCTCGCGGGCCATGCTCCTCCCCCCTACGCAAAGCAGACGCTACCACCGTCGTTTGCGAGCTGTCAACGTTCTGACAACCGAAGAAGCACCCGACGTCGCGCTCGGAACGCCGAGATCGGAGCGCTCGAGATCCCACTTGCGACATCGTCGTGTTTTCGAGATGAGACGCAGTGCGTGGACGCGACCGAGCCACTGAGACGCGCCGCACGGCGCTGGCCCGACCGTGAGGCGGTGTGCGCCGGCGCGCGCACGATCACCTTCGGCGACCTGGAGCGGCGCGTGAACGGGCTCGCACGGCTGCTCGGCGCGCTCGGGATCGGCCGCGGCGATCGGGTGGCGACCAGTCTGCCCGACTCGCTGGCGCACGTGGTCGCCGAGCTGGCGGTGCTGCGCGCCGGCGCGGTGTGGGTGGGGATCAACCGCCGACTCGCACCGCCGGAAGTCGACTTCATGCTCGAGCATTCCGGTGCGCGCGTGCTCTTGACCGACGCCGCGGGCGCGGCGGGTGCGACCTCGACGACGGTCGAAGCCATGCTCGACGTGAGTGGTGACGATCCCGAGGTCGAGCGGCGCATCGCGGCCGGGCGTGATGCGCCGCCCGCGATCACCGTCAGCGAGGAGGACGTCGGCCGCCTGCGGTACACCTCGGGAACGACCGGCCGGCCGAAGGCGGCCGTGCTGACGCACGCGAGCGCGCTCACCTCGCTGCGGACTCTCCTGGCAGAGCTGCATGAGCTCGGGCCCGACGACGTGGTGGCGCACGTCGCGCCACTCACGCACGCGAGCCAGGCGCTGCTGGCGCCCGCCATCTGGCGGGGAGCGCGGACGGTCGTCTGTCCCGGGTTCGACCCGGCCGAGCTGCGCGCGACGATCGCGCGCGAGCGCGTCACGACGATCTTCCTGGTGCCGACCATGATCGCGGCTCTCCTCGACGAGCCCGGCGGGGCGCCGGATGCGTTCGCGAGTCTGCGCACCATCGTGTACGGCGCGGCGCCGATTCCCGCGGACCTCCTCGCGCGGGCCCTCGACCGCTTTGGACCCATCCTGTTGCAGGTCTACGGGTTGAGCGAGTGCCCGTTCCCGATCACGACGCTCCGCAAGGCCGACCACCTCGATCACGCGCGCCGCGGTACCTGCGGCCAACCGACGGCGATGAGCGAGGTGCGGGTGCTCGCTCCCGACGGCACGATGCTCGCGCCAGGCGAGGTCGGGCAGATCGCCGTTCGTGGCCCGCAGAGGATGCGCGAGTACTGGCGCGATCCCGAAGCCACCGCGGCTGCGCTCGTCGACGGGTGGCTGCGCTCGGGGGATGTCGGTGTCGTCGACGAGGCGGGGTTTCTCACCCTCGTCGACCGCAGCGACGACGTCATCATCACCGGGGGATTCAACGTCTACCCGCGTGAGGTCGAGTTGGTGCTGGAAGCGCACCCGGCGGTCGTCGAAGCGGGCGTGGCGGCGGTCCCGCACGCGCGCTGGGGTCAGGGCGTGGGCGCGTGGGTGGTACGACGGCCCGGCGCGAGCGTCCTCGAGGGTGAGCTCGTCGACTTCTGTCGTGAGCGACTCGCCGGCTACAAGAAGCCGGTACGCGTCGCCTTCGTCGACGCGCTCCCGAGGAACTCGACCGGCAAGCTCTTGCGGCGCGCGCTGCGCGAGCAGGCGGCGCGGGACTGACCGTTCTTGCAACGCCGCCGACTCTGACGACGCGCGACCGCTAGTACGCCGTCGAGAAGCCGCGATCGGTGACGTCGAGCGCGCTGCGATCGCCGGCCATGATGACGCCCACCCGCGCACGCATCGCGGGGAGACAGTAGTTCACGAAGTGCTTCGCGGCCAGCACCTTGCCCGAGTAGAAATCGAAATCCTCCTGGCTGAGCTCGTCGCCCTCTTCGCTGCGTCGGGTCTCGGCGACGATGGCGGCGTCGAGGAGCAGGTAGGCGATCGTGACCTCGGCCATGCTCTCGAGGAAGGCGTTGGCGACCAGCGTGACCTCCTCGATCTTGCCACCCATGAAGAACTCCATGAGGGCGCCGGCCGCCTGCTGGAGAGCCTGGCTCGCCTCGCCGAGCGCCCGCACTTCGGCGCCGACACCGGGCTGGTTCGCGTGTGCGGCCACGAAGTCGCCGATCTCTTGCAGGAAGGCGCGGGCGTTCTCGCCGCCGCGCTCCTGGAGCTTGCGGGCGACCAGGTCGAGCGCCTGGATGTGGTTCGTGCCCTCGTAGATCGAGAAGATCTTGGCGTCGCGGCAGTACTGCTCGACCGGATGATCCTGCACGTAGCCGGCGCCGCCGTAGGTCTGGATCGCGAGCTCGGTGATGCGGAACGCCTGATCGGAGCAGTAGGCCTTGACGATCGGCGTGAGGAGGTCGACCTGGCCCTCGTGGTAGAGCGCCTTCGCCGGGTCCTTGGTGGCGAGCGCCAGCGCCAGATCGACGTGGAGGGCGAGCTTGACCGCGAGCGTGCGCATGCCTTCCACCTTGGCCTTCATCTCGAGCAGCATGCGCCGCACGTCGGCGTGCTCGATGATCGGCACGCGCGGCGCGTTGGGGTCCTTGAAGTGCCGGACCGACGGGCCCTGCATGCGATCGCGCGCGTAGGCGAGCGCGTTCAGGTAGGCGGTAGAGGCGACCGACAGCCCTTGCACGCCGACAGCGATGCGGGCCCCGTTCATGAGACGGAACATCTGCCGCATGCCCATGTGGGGCTGGCCGCCCACCAGAATACCGCGGCAGCCATCGTTCTCGCCGAAGTTGAGGACGGCGGTCGCGGAGGCGCGGATGCCGAGCTTGTGCTCGATCGACGCGGTGACGACGTCGTTCGGGGCGCCGAGGCTGCCATCGTCGTTGACCCAGATCTTCGGGACGATGAAGAGGGAAAGACCCTTGGTGCCGGGCGGCGCGCCGTCGATGCGCGCGAGCACCATATGGATGATGTTCTCGGTGAGGTCGTGATCGCCGGCGGAGATCCAGCACTTGGTGCCACTGATCTTGTAGAGGTTGCCGTCGATCGGAGTGGCGCGTGTCTTGGTGGCGCCGACGTCGGAGCCGGCGTGCGGCTCCGAGAGGCACATGGTGCCGGAGAACCGACCTGCCATCATGGGCGGCAGGAAGCGCGCTTTGTCCTCGGGCAGCGCGAAGACCTCGATGAGGTCGGCGGCGCCGTGGGTCAGCGCCTGGTACATGTTGAACGCCGTGTTGGCGCCGCTCTGCAGCTCCCAGAGCGCCACGACGACGGAATGCGGGCCGCCGAAACCACCGGCCTCGATCGGCATGGGGAAGCCCATGAAACCGAGCTCGAACTGCTTGCGCCACGCTTCCTTGAAGCCCGCCGGTGTCGTGACTCTGCCGTTTTCGAGCTTGCACCCGGTCCGGTCGCCGCTGGCGTTCACCGGTGCGGTGTACTCGGTGACGAAGCGCAGGCACTGGTCGATGGTGGCATCGCACTCCGCCTGTGACATGTGCGCGAAGCGCTCGTGCTCGAAGAGTTGCTGGACCTTCAGGTGCTCGTAGAGCGTGAACCTGATGGCGCGAAGATCGGCCTTGAAGGCGCTGCTGGCAGCCTCTGCCATGGGAGTGGACCTCCTCGGGGGCGTGCTGTGCGCTGCACGCTGCCCGAAATCCACAGGGTGTCAAGAGACGACGGTAGGTGGCGGTTGACGACGATGGGTCCGAAGCGCACGCTGCGCGGGATGCGTGACGTCATATCGCTCGCCGTCGTCGCGGCGCTCGTGACGGTCGTCTCGGCCGCTGAGGCGCGAGATCAGGAACACAAGCACCACGCCGGCGGGGCGGCGTCCACACACGGCGCCGGAACGACCGGAGCGCTGACCCGTACCGCCGCTTCACCGGCCGCGTCGACGGTCGCCGAGCTGTGGCGGCTCGTGCGGACGCGCGAGAGCGAGGTCCACGCGATCATCGTAACGCGCACGCTCACCGAGCTGCGACCGGTTGCGGACGGACTCCGCGATCTCGTGGCGCGGCTGCCGGCGGTCTCCCGCGATCTCACGGAAGATCGCCGTGATGAGCTTGCGAGTGCGGCGCGCTCCGTCGCCACGCTCGCGGAGCGTCTCGGGGCAGCCGGTGCCGCTGGCGACCAGAGCGCCGCCGAGGCGAGCCTCCGTCAACTCGACAGCGTGCTCGATACGATCGAGGCGCTCTATCCACGCGGCGCCCTCGGCGCCGACCCGGAGACCCGTATCGGCGGGCGCGCGACGATCACCGGGGAGATCGTCGCCGCGAGCTGCTATCTGGAGAAGGGCGAAGCCGGTCGCGGCCCGGCGCACCGCGAGTGCGCCCTCCGTTGCATCGCGGAGGGTCGTCCACCGTTCGTGCGTGACGAGGAGACGGGGCGGCTCTATCTCGCCGCGTTCCCGGACTCGACCAGCGAGGAGCGCGAGCGCTGGCTCGCGCAGGTCGGCAATCGCGTGCGCGTCACCGGCAGGATCGAGGAGCGCGATGGTACGCGGCTTCTCGAGGTCGAGGAGGTACGCGGCGAGCACGATCACGAGGCCGCGCCCCATGGAGGGGTCGTAGGGATGGCGGGGGAGCATCATCTCGAGGTCGTCACCACCGCCGACGACGAGATCCGCGTCTATCTGCTGGACGCGTTCATGACGCCGCTCTCGGTTGCGGGGATGAAGGGAGTCGTGCTCGTCAAAGGCGTGACGGCGAGGCGATCGACGCTGGCACCCGATCCGGCTGGTGAATCACTGCGGGTGATCGGCACACGGCTCGCGCCCGGCGACGAGGAGATCACCGTCACCCTCGAGCTCCAGCGCGCGCCGCTCACCATGACGCTCCCGTTCCGCCGGGCGGATGCGGCCGCGCCCAGAGCAGGCAAGCGCGCGGCAGCCGACGCGAAACACGAGCACGATCACCGTCATTAGATTCGGATTGAAAGGGGACTGATGGCGACCGCCGAGCAACGTTACGTTCCAGCGCTGGGGTTCAGCTGGCTCACATGGCTCTACGACCCGCTGCTGAGCGTCACCCTGCGCGAGCAGGAGTTCAAGACTGCCCTCGTCCGTCAGGCGAAGCTCGCGCCGGGACAGCGCGTTCTCGACCTCGGCGCCGGAACGGGTACGCTCACGCTTCTGCTCAAACAGGCCGAGCCCCAGGCCGATGTCTGCGGTGTCGACGGTGACCCGGAGGTGCTCGAAAGGGCGCGCGCCAAAGCGGTGCACGCCGGCGCGTCGATAACCTTCTCGGAGGGCATGGCCCACGCCTTGCCGTATCCGGATGCTGGATTCGACCGCGTCGTGACGAGCCTCATGCTGCATCACCTCGCCAGCAGCGACAAGAAGCGCGCGCTCGCTGAAGTGTGGCGGGTGCTACGGCCGGGTGGCGAGCTGCATGTCGCCGATTGGGGGAAGGCGCAGAACGTCCTCATGCGAGCGCTCTTCCTCGGCGTGCAGCTCCTCGACGGGTTCGAGTCGACGGGCGACAACGCCGCCGGACGCTTGCCCGCGATGTTCCGGGAGTGCGGCTTCGTGGACGTGCGGGAGACGGCGAGCTACGCCACGCTCTTCGGCACGCTCACGCTGTGGCAGGCGCGCAAGTCCGCCGAGACGTCGATCAACGTGGAATCGCGAAGTCCGTGAGGGCGCCACTCGCCAGCGTGTCGAACGCGACGCGATACATTCCACGCTTGAGCGCACCGTAGGTCGCGCGGTCCTTGGCGGCGAGCGCGGCCGCGCGGGCGATCGCGCGCGTCAGGACCTCGGGCCCCGGAACCGCCTCGTCGACGATCGCCCGTTCGCGCGCGTCGGCGCCACCGATCCGCATGCCCGTCAAGATCGTGTCGCGGAGCGCGACGGGCGAGAGCTTGCAGGCGATCAGCGCCGTCATCCCCGGGGCGAGTGGAATCCGGATGTCGGCCTCCGGCAGGCAGAAGAAGCCACGGTCGGCGCGCATGACGCGGAAGTCGTGGGCGAGGGCGAGCATCGCGCCGGCAGCGAACGCGTGGCCGTTGATCGCCGCGACTGTCGGGACGGGGAAGGTGAGCAGACGGCCAAGCAGCTGCAGCACCGTGCTCACGAAGCGTGGCCCTTCATCGGCACCGTCTCCCGCCATCCACGCGAGGTCGAGACCATTCGAGTAGAATTTCTCTTCGCCGCCGATCGTGACCAGCGCCGCGGGTCCGGTCGCCGCTTCGACGGTGTCGAGGGCGCCGTTCAACGCGTCGACGAACGACCGGTTGAAGCGGTTCTCACCGCTCTGCATGGTGAGCACGAAGACTTCGCCCTCGCGTCTCAAGTCGACTCCCATGAAAGAGCTCCTTTCATGCTGCGATCGTCGACGACCCTATCGGACACGCGTGACTGCTCCAATGCCTGATGGATGGCGCGACCCCGCTTGATTTCCGGTCGATCGCCCCATAGCTTCGCCGCCGACTCTCAAGGAGGTGCAGGATGCGAGGAAGATTGGTGGCCGCGCTCGCGGTCGTCGTGTCGCTCTTGGCGACGTTGCAGGCCGGGGCTGAACCCGCCGGCGATGCGAAGATGGCCACGGTCGGTGCGCGCGTGATCACGCGCGCCGAGCTCGAGAATCACGTGCGGCCGAAGCTGATCGAGATCGACAACGCCCGCTTCGAGGCGCTCCGCGAGGGACTCGAGGAGCTGGTTGCGGAGGAGCTGGTCAAGCAGGAGGCCAAAGCGCGTGGCGTCACCCCCGAAGCGCTCCTGAAGGCGGAGGTCGATGACAAGGTCACCGCGCCCACCGACGCCGAGATCCAGGCGGTCTACGATGAGAACAAGGAAGACCTCGAGGGGCAGACGCTCGAGCAGCTGAAGCCGCGCATCGTCGAGTATCTCAAGGCGCAGAAGGGCGCGGAGCGTCGCGCCGCCTTCATCAACGAGCTGAAGAGCAAGCACAAGACGACGATCGCGCTGCAAGCGCCGGTCGTGGAAGTCGCCACGGCGGGGCGGCCGGAGAAAGGTGGCGGCGCCAAGGCGCCGGTCACCATCGTCGAGTTCTCGGACTATCAATGTCCGTTCTGCAAGCGGGCGGAGGACGTCGTCGATCAAGTGATGAAGACGTACGGCGACAAGGTGCGCGTGGTGTTTCGTGACTTCCCGCTCGAAATGCATCCGCAGGCGCGACCCGCCGCGGAGGCGGCCAACTGTGCGCACGCGCAGGGCAAGTTCTGGGAGTACCACGCCAAGCTGTTCGCCAATCAGACCGCGCTCGGCGATGACCAGCTCAAAGCCTACGCCAAGGATCTCGGGCTCGACACCGCCAAGTTCGACAAGTGTCTCGCCGACAAGCCCTTCAAGGCCGCCATCGACAAGGACGTTGCCGACGGCGCCAAGGTCGGCGTGAGCGGCACGCCGGCGTTCTTCGTCAACGGACGCATGCTCTCCGGGGCGCAGCCGTTCGAGAAGTTCAAGGAGCTGATCGACGCAGAGCTGGCGAAGAAGCCGAGCTCATAGGGTCAGTGGTGCGGCGGCCATGACCGTCAGCCCGCCTACGGCACCGTCGCACTTCATTCGCGCGATCATCGACGAGGATCTCCGCGTCGGGAAGCACGCCGGCGTCGTCACCCGCTTTCCTCCCGAGCCGAATGGCTATCTTCACATCGGTCACGCGAAGAGCATCTGCTTGAACTTCGGGCTCGCCGCCGAATACGGCGGCGTGTGCCATCTACGTTTCGACGACACCAACCCGACCAAAGAGGACGTCGAGTACGTGGATGCCATCATGGCCGACGTACGCTGGCTCGGCTTCGACTGGCGGGACAAGTGTTTCTACGCGTCCGACTACTTCGAACGACTCTACGAGTTCGCGGTTCAGCTCATCAAGGGCGGCAAAGCGTACGTCGATAGTCTGAGCGCCGACGAGATCCGCGAATACCGGGGCACGCTCACCGAGCCTGGGCGCGAAAGCCCATACCGCAATCGGCCAACGGCGGAGAGTCTCGACCTCTTCGCGCGCATGCGGGCAGGCGAGTTCCCAGACGGCGCCCACGTCGTGCGTGCCAAGATCGACATGGCGTCGCCGAATCTCACCATGCGTGATCCGCCGATCTACCGTATCCGTCACGCCTCGCATCACCGCACCGGCGACCGGTGGTGCATCTATCCGCTGTACGACTTCACGCATTGTCTCTCGGATTCGCTCGAGGGCATCACGCACTCGATTTGCACGCTCGAGTTCGCGAACAACCGGCCGCTGTACGACTGGGTTCTCGACACGCTCGAGACCGCGTGTCACCCGCAGCAGATCGAGTTCGCACGCCTGAATCTCACCTACACCGTGATGAGCAAGCGCAAGCTTCTGCAGCTGGTCGAGGAAGGACACGTCCACGGGTGGGACGATCCGCGCATGCCGACCATCTCGGGGCTCCGTCGCCGCGGCTACACGCCGGAAGCCATCCGCGAGTTCTGCGAGCGGATCGGCGTCGCCAAGCGCGACAGCACGGTCGAGGTCGAGATGCTCGAGCACGCGATCCGCGAAGACTTGAACAAGCGGGCGCCGCGCGTGATGGCCGTGTTGCGGCCGCTTCGGGTGGTGCTCGAGAACTATCCCGAGGATCGCGTCGAGGATCTCGAGGCGATCAACAACCCCGAGGATCCGAGCGCGGGGTCGCGCCGGGTGCCGTTCGGGCGCGTGCTGTACATCGAGCAGGACGACTTCCGCGAGGATCCTCCGCCCAAGTTCTTCCGCCTCGCGCCTGGACGCGAGGTGCGGCTGCGTTACGGGTACATCATCAAGTGCGTCGGAGTCGTGAAGGGGACGCAAGGCGAGATCCTCGAGCTACGCTGCACCTACGACCCCGAGACGCGTAGTGGCTCACCTGCCGCGGCACGCAAGGTGAAGGCTACCCTGCATTGGGTCTCGGCCCGTCACGCCGTCGACGCC
This sequence comes from uncultured delta proteobacterium, assembly GCA_963846105.1. Taxonomy (GTDB): domain Bacteria; phylum Desulfobacterota; class Binatia; order UTPRO1; family UTPRO1; genus CAWJUT01. Next base: position 38,905 of record CAWJUT010000009.1, on the reverse strand, counting down.
GAAGTACGTCTCTACGATCGTCTCTTCACGCGTGAGAACCCCGAAAGCGGGGAGGGCGACTTCAGGGCCTGCCTCAATCCCGGCTCGCTGCAGTCGCTCGTCGAGTGCAAGCTCGAGCCGAGTGTCGCCGCCGCCGCGTCCGGGGACCGTTACCAGTTCGAGCGCCAGGGCTACTTCTGTGTCGATCCCGATTCGAAAGACGGTCGCCCCGTGTTCAATCGCACGGTTTCGCTTCGCGATACGTGGGCGAAGATCGAGAAAGCCGGCGCATGATGCGATCCTTGCCCCGGTGCGTGCGACGTACTAGGTGACGCGCGGCACGGGCGTCTCGAGACGCCGGATCGCCAAGGAGGCGTGAGCCATGCGGCAAGTATGGATCACACGTGTCGGCCCGCCTGAGGTTCTGGAGCTCCGGAACGCGCCCGATCCTTCGCCACGACCTGGAGAGGTTCGGATCCGTGTCAAGGCGAGCGGCATCAACTTCGCCGATATCATGGCGCGTCTCGGTCTCTATCCTGACGCTCCCAAGCTGCCCGCGGTCGTCGGGTACGAGGTCGCCGGCGATATCGATGCCGTCGGTGAAGGCGCCGCCGGTGCAGTCGGCGACCGTGTCCTCGCGCTCACGCGTTTTGGCGGATACGCCGACGTCGTGTGCGTGCCAGCCGAGCAGGTCATCAAGCTGCCCGAGGGAATGACCTACGAGGAGGGCGCGGCGATTCCGGTCAACTACCTCACCGCGTACCAGATGCTCATCCAGATGGGAGCGGTCAAAGAGGGAGAGCGCGTCTTGATCCACAGCGCCGGAGGCGGCGTCGGACTGGCTGCCATCGACCTGTGCAAGGTGTACGGAGCCGAGATCTTGGGTACCGCGTCGCCCTCGAAGCATGGCGTGCTGCGTGAGCGTGGTGTGCACCACCTCATCGACTACCGCTCCCAGGACTACGAGCGGGAGGTCAAGCAGCTCACCAACGGCCGTGGTGTGCACGTCGTCCTCGACGCCATGGGTGGCGAGCACTGGAAGAAGGGCTACCGCTGTCTCGCGCCGACGGGACGTCTGGTGATGTTCGGTCTCTCGAGCGCGGCAACCGGCAAGTCACGGTCCTTGATGTCGTTGCTGCGGACGCTGCTGCGCACACCGTTTTTCAGCTTCCCGCCGCCCAAGCTGATCAACGACAACAAGGCGCTGATCGGCGTGAACCTGGGACATCTGTGGGGTGAGACCACGATGTTGGTCGGCTGGCTGCACCGCATCCTCGACTGGTACCGCGAGGGCAAGGTGCGGCCGACCGTCGGTGCGAGCTTCGCGCTCGACCGGGCGGCCGAAGCGCACCACTACATTCAGGATCGCAAGAACCTGGGCAAAGTCGTGTTGCTGCCCTGAGGATCGTCAACTACCGCGTCGCGACGCGGGCTGAACGCGCGCGAGGACACCCAGCAGCTTCTCGGTGAACACTCGCGGGTGCTCGCGATGCATGAAGTGACCACCCGGCATCCGGATGACCTCGTAGGTCCCCGTGAACCGGACTGCTGCGCGATCGTACGCCGAGGGCCGCATCATGTCGTGCTCGCCGGCGAAGCATACCGTTGGAACGCGGATCTTCTTGCGGTGAGATGCCGGAAGCCACGGCCGGAGTGCGCGGTAGTATCCAAGGGCGGCGTTGCGCGAGCGCTGGTCGCGGAAGACCACTTTGACGTCATCGGTCTCGCTCGGGGTTACGTTCCAGCTGGGCGACCAACGGCGCACGAGCTCGTCAACGTATGCGAAATCACCGTCCGGGAGCCAATGAACAGCCCGTTTCTGACTGAGCGCGAAGAAGTGGCGAACTGCCCAGAGTATCCTCGGCGTTGGCAGAACCGAAGCGGGATGCGGAATCGCGACCGTCACGAGCAGTCGAACAGCATCGGGCTCGATGGCGGCAGCCGAGTACGCGGCGCTCGCGCCCCAGTCGTGGCCGACGATGACCGCTGACTCCTCACCGAGGGCGCCGATGAGTGCGATCAGGTCACTCCCGAGAGTATCGGAGTCGTAGGCTTCCTCTCGAGGGACCTGAGTTGGTGCGTAGCCGCGTGTGAAGGGTGCTACCGGGTGGAAACCCGCCTCGCCGAGCGCGAGGCGGGTAGCGTCCCACGAACGCGCCGTATCGGGAAAGCCGTGAACGAGAAGAACCAACGGCCCGCTTCCCGACTCGAGGTAGCCGAATCTGAGGCCGTTCGCCTCGACGAATCGGACCTCATCGGCGCTCATCGCAAGGCGTTAACGCCGGTACCGGTGATAACCGCTCCGATATCCACCGTAACGATGACCGCCGAAGTGTACGCTGCCGCCCCAACCACCATAGCCGTAGCCGCCGTAGCCGTAGCCGCCGTAGTAGTACGGTGAATAGTATCGGGGGCCGTAGTAGTAGGGTCGTGGATAGTACGCGTAGGAGTAGTAGGGCGCCGGATAGACGGGCGGTCCAACATAGATAGCCCGGGATGCCGATACCGATGGAGAATCCGCCATAGGCATCGGCTTTTTGGGCCCCGGCCACCAGGAGCAACGCGCTTACTGCGGTGATCGCGAGGATTCGTTTCATCATGGCTGGTCCCTCCTTGGGACTGGCGCTCTCAACGCGGGAGACGCGTGGAAAGTTGCGGTTCCGTCCCTCGAACGTTCCGATGCGGATTATGATCCCGCAGATTTCCGTCGGCAAGGACAGGCGACCCCGCACTGAGCTGGAGACGCCAGCGCGGGGTTCCAGTTCAGTCCTTGTTCCGGTCGTGACGGTTGCCGCGCTCCTGATGCCCTCCGCCGCCGCGCTGGGATTGAGCATCCGGCGGTTTTGCTGAACCTGCGCCGGACGCTCGTGCCTTACTTCGGGCGGTGCTTGGCGACGCTCGTGCCTCGGAGCCTCGCGGTTTCGCCGGCTGTCGCTCGGTGGCGGTGCCGGGCCTCACGCTCGATCTGTGCGTTCTCGCTCACGCGGCGCGCGCTCGGCCCGTGGTGCTCGGCCCCCACCACGCCGTTCCGACGGCGGTGGCTCGACTCGAGCGTCGCGCTGTCTTGAAGGACGTGGAACTGCGCGCTCCGTGGCGCGCTCCCGATCACGCTGGCCGCGCTCCGCCTGGGATGGCCGCTCGCCCCGCCGTTCCGATGGAGGTGGCTCGGGAGCGCGAACGTCGCGGTTTTCTCTCGACGGAGGAGGTGCCGCCGGTTCCGTGGTGCGCTCACGCTCGCTTCGGCCGCGCTCTTCGCGTGACGGCCGGTCGCCGCGGCGTTCGGAAGGAGGCTCAGGAGCGGTGCGAGCGTCGCGGTCCCGGCCTGGAGCGGGCGGGGGTGCCGCGGAGTCGATGCGGTCACGATCGCGGCCACGATTGTCGCGCTCGGCGCGTGAGGGCCGCCCGCCGCGACGTTCGGAAGGTGCCTCGGGGGCCGTGCGAGCATCGCGGTTCCTCCCTGGGGGTGGCGGTGGCGCTGCGGAGTCGATGGTGCGGTCACGATCACGCCGGCCGCGCTCCTCGCGCCCCGGTCGCCCGCCCTCCATACCGCGACTTGCTTCGTCACGCCGATCGGGCCCCATGGATTCGTCGCGCCCTCTGCGAGCTTCGCCGCTCAGATCGACCGCGTGAGCCGACTCGAGGCTCCACGATTCTCGGTTGCGCCGACCTCTCGCGTCGACCGGGCTCAAGGCCCGCGGCCCTCAGCCGCTTGTCGGGATCCTGAGGGGCACGCGTCGCCACGACGGGGCGATTCCGGATGCGATCGGGGGGTCGCTGCGCACGTCCCGCTTTCGGAACGAGACTCTCTGCTACCGGCTGAACTCCGAGCTTGCCGCGAACGGGCCTCAGATCCCGTGTCTGTTCCGGCGTCAACCGCGCAAGGCTGGCGTCGCCTCCGCGAAGCCGACCGCCGCGACCAAAGCGATCACGCTCGACGCCCACGACGGCGTTGCGAACGTCGAAATTCCGATATCTGTCGATGTTGTTTGGGTTGACGATCGTCGTGTTGTTGATGACGACGTTGTTTACGACACGCGGTCCGCCCCATCCACCCCAGTACGGCCGGCCGACGAATCCGGCGGGCCCCCACCACGGAACGACAGGCTCGCCCCAACCGAGAGCGACCCAGCTGACGAACGGAAGTCCGACGCTGACCGACACGCCGCCGTGCCCGAAAAAGGCGACGAGCGCTGGTGAGTACACAGGCCTTGCGATTATCGGCCCAGGAGCCCAGCCCCAGTACCCATCGACCCAGGCACCAACGGCCGTAGTGGTACGGCGCCCAGCCCCACGGCGCGTCATCGACCCACGTCCACCCGTAGTAGGGATCCCAGACCCAGTCGCCCGTCGTGTACGGGGCCCAATCCGCGGCCACGCCACGAGGCGCCCACACGTGCCCATAGCGCGGCGTGTCGCGCCATTCGCCGTGGTAGTCGAGCTCGTAGACGCCAGCCACATCGGGCGGGACGTACTTGGCGCTCCGCGGCCGTTCACCGAGACGCGCAGTGCGGTCGTAGTTCCAACGATCCCATGCGTCGACGTCGATGGCGGGCCCAGCGACGACCGTAGCCGTCTCGGTACCTTCCAGCACGATCTGGCCACCTTCACGGATGTCGGTCGTCTCGCCGCCCGCAGGGATGACGGTCACGGGACCACCGCGGCGCGCGATGAAGGTCGTGCGATCGTCGACGTCGAGTCGGTAGTAGCCAGGCCGGTCGATGAGGAACGCGCCGTTCGGCGCGTCGACCTCTATGCGTTGTCCCTCGGGCAAACGGTCCAGGTCCAGCGCGGCATGGCCGGAAGTGACTCTCAGCTGGAGATAGCCGGTCTCGAGCGATTCGATGCCGAGCTCGGTACCCGAACCGGCGCGCACGAAAGAACGCGTGCCGACCTGCACTTCGAAGTTGGCACCGTCGCCAGCATAGAGAGCGTCCCCGGCGGCGAGGGCCGTGTTCACGTGCGCCGGCGCCCAGTCCTCAGCGCCTGGGCGCCAGAACGACACTTCGCCATCGAAGAACGCAAGGCGTGGGGGTGTCGGCCCTTCCGTGCGTTGGGCCCGCGCAACCCGAGGGGCTCCGAGACTTCCGAGCGCAACCAGAATCGCGACGACGGCAGCCAGAAATCGATGTGACCGCCAGGCTGATGCCATTCCCGCTCGCTCATGTGATGTCATTGCTGTCTCCTTAGTCTTCGACAACGGACCGAGTTGCACGTTCGCGGTCCTCACTTCCCGGACGGCGCCATAACGCGTCCCTATCCGCTCGGTTGTGCTCCTGTCGGCATATTATCGGCTACGCCGTCGTCATGGGGCCTCATTAGTGCTCCTGGAGTCGGCCCATCCTGGGCTTGTGGTCGACGTCCGGGCGACTTAGCACCAATTCACTAAGGCACGTCCCGTGCCAAGGGTAGGAGCCCGAACTTTCAGAAGATTTTTCGATTTGCGGCCCGCGGAAAGGGGCGTTTCGACAAAACCACGACAACTTCTTACAACGATGGCTGGGCAAGGCACGTACATGAAGCCCCTCGACGACTTTCAGACGTTGTTCGGTCGGTCGCCAACGGCGACGGCAGCGGCGGCAGGGCGCGTCAACCTGATGGGCGAGCATACCGACTACAACGGCGGACTGGTGCTGCCGACCGCGATACCCCAACGGACGATCGTCGAGCTCACCCCACGCACGGATCGACTGGTCCGCATCGCGAGCGCCGATGTCCCGCGTATCACGAAGGACGCACCGCTCGCGGAGTATCATCTCGAGGACGCTGCCCCTCGGCGTGACTGGCTCGCGTACATCCAAGGATGCACCGTCGAGCTCGAACGCGCTGGACACTTCATCAGGGGATTCGAGGCGCGAGTCACGTCGACCGTGCCAATCGGCGCCGGCCTGTCCTCGAGCGCCGCGCTCGAAGTCGGTTTGTTGCGGGCTCTGCGCTCGGCGTTCGGCCTTCGCCTCGACGACGTCGCGCTCGCGCTCGTGGGCCACCGCGCCGAGCACGATTTCGTCGGCGCGCGAGTCGGTGTGATGGATCAGATGGCGGCGAGCGTCGCCACGTGGGGGTCGGCGCTTTTTCTCGATACGCGCAGCCTCGTCTGGGAGCACGTTCCGCTCCCCGCCGATGGCGAGCTCGTGGTCATCGACTCAGGCATCGCACACGCGCACGCCACAGGCGGTTACAACGTCAGACGCAGCGAGTGTGAGGAGGCGTGCCGACTCCTCGGCGTCGCGCAGTTGCGTGACCTCGAGGGAGAACGTGACGGATCGGTCGAGAACCTTCCCGAGCCTCTCCGGCGCCGTGTGCGTCACGTGCTGAGCGAAAACGATCGCGTGCGTGCCGCGGTGCGCGCCCTCCACGACGGCGACCTTGCAGAATTGGGTCATCTCTTCTTCGCGTCGCACGCCTCGATGCGTGACGACTACGACGTCTCCATTCCCGCGATCGATGCGCTCGTCGACCTCGCCCGCGCCGACGACGACGTCTTGGGGGCGCGACTCACAGGCGGTGGTTTCGGCGGTGCGGTCGTCCTGCTGACGCGATCTGGGACGGCGACGATGGTCGGTCCGCGACTGGCGACGCAGTATCAAGAGCGGACCGGTCATCGCGCGACCATCCTCGTACCACCGGATACGGAGCGACCAGCGGAGTAGGGTCACGATGCTCGGGCGCGTCGACCAATGGGTTGGGTCCCGAACGTGCCTACTCGTCCCCTACTCGAACTGCTGCAATGCAATCACGAACTCCCACGCTACGTAGACGGAGACGATGACGATCAGAAGCGATGCGATCCATTTGGCAGCCTGCCCGAGCCGCGGGGAACGCCATACGAGGAGCAATCCGAACGGACCGAGGGCGGTGAGAGTCAGCAACGCGATTCCGAGCGGTCGATAGTACCAGGCCACCGACTCGCCTTGGCCCTGGCCGCAGGATCGACAATAGCGATCTGGCACGTCGATCGCGTAGCCACAGCTCCAGCACTGTCCGGACAAGTGGGGCCCGCTATTTGCCGTGCAACGCGAAGAGTGCACCTTCGGGATCCGCGCACTGCGCGACCCGGTCGCCGCCGGGAACCTCCATCGGGCCGTTCCACACTTGCCCGTTTCCCTTCTTGACGCGTCCGAGCGCGGCGTCGAGGTCGGCGACGTGGACGTAGTAGAGCCAGTGTGGCGGGCGCGGGTAGCCGGAGGGTCTGTTCATCATGCCGCCGAGAGCGCGGCCGCCCTTCCCGTAGATCTGATAGGTGCCACGCTCGCCCATGTCGAATGCGTCGAGCTTCTGCCAGCCGAAAAGGCCCGCGTAGAAACGAAACGCGGCCTCCCAGTCGTCGGTGAGTAACTCATGCCACCGGACGTGCCCGGGCGCCATGTCATCCATCGGTGGGCTATCCGAAGGGAACGGCTTGAAGAGTGCCAGTTACGGCCCCCTGCGGATCGGCGATGACGCTGAACCTCCCGACAGTCGGGATGTCCCGCGGCTCGACCGACGTTCGCGCGCCGAGGGACTTCGCCTTGCTGGTGAGGGCGTCGACGTCGTCGGCCCGCACGTACGCCATCCAGCTCGGCTGCGTGCCCGCCTTCTTTTCCTCGTCCGATAGCGGGGCGATGCCGCCGACGCCCCCGTCGCCGGCCAACCAGATCGTGTAGGGGAGATTGCCCTCGAAAGCCTGCGTGCGCCATCCCACGACGTCCTGGTAGAAGCGGATCGCGGCCTTCGGATCGCGAGTCGTCAGCTCGTACCAGATGAAAGTCCCTTCGGTGTCGCTCATCGCCCTTCTCCTTTCCGCTAGCGGTGCGCGAGGCCGTGCTGGCGGAGCCGCCACACGAGAACGTCGATCCTGTCCTGCCCGAAGAACGGCTCACCGTGAAAGACCATCGTGGGTACCCCCCAATGCCCGGCGGCGAGGTGATCCTCCTGGTTCTTGGCGATGGTGGCGTCGAGCACCGCCGCCTCGCGCACTACGCAGACATCGAGCTCGACGAGATCGAGACCCGCGCGTGTCGTCGCCTCCGCCAGGTGGGTACCCTCGTTCCAGCCGTCGACCTTGCCACTCCAGATTAGTCGTGAGACCGCGTCTATGAAAGCGAGTCCGCGTCCGCGTTCAGCAGCTGCGACGCCGAGGCGCGTGAGACGGTAGATGTAGGGCTGATCCGCGGCGACCTTGCGGGTGGCGAAATCCTGCACGATCGGATCGGGCCGCGGCCAGCCGTAGTCGAGGCCGAGATACTCCGAGAGGCGCATGGTGTCACGCAGCAGATAGGGTGGCCAGAGCGGGTTCACGGTGTCGAAGAACCCGGGAATACGGACAGCGATCGGTAACACCGGTCGGACGTTGATCTCGAGATCGTAGTCGGCGTGCAACTGCACCAGGCGCGGCGTTGCGAGATAGGAGTACGGACTTCGGAACGACCAGTACAGATCGATGGTGAGGCTCATCGTCGCTGTTCCTGCGTGCCGAGGATCGTCGCCCGAGTCGGGACGGTCTCGATGTTGAGCTGACCCTCGAGCCCCGCCTCGCGATGATGAGCGATCGCCTGAAACTCCGGCGAGAGCGCCATCTGCAGCATGGCGGCGCGGTTCGGATACTCCGCGAGGGCAACCTCGTCCCAGAGCGACTCGACGAGGCCGAGGGTGAGGAACGTCACGTCGCCGACGAAGAGCAGACGACCCCCCACCCCTCGCAGTAGCTTCTCGACCGCGCGGCCGTAGCGGAGGTAGGCCTCCCGTCCGGAGAGATCCGCGTCCCGACCGTCGGCGTAGCGCGCCTTCTCGCGAAACTTGAGGAGGTTCACCATGACGATCGGGCCGTCGGGCCCGGCCTGCTGCAACGCGGCGATCTGATTGCCATCGGGTTGAATGCGATTCTCGACCTGCACGAGGGGCTCCTCCCACCCGGGTGCTAGCGCAACTCTGGTCAGGAGTCCCACCCGCCCGCGGTTGCGTGCTGACCGCCGCCCGGGATTTACTGCGACCCCATGTCTGAGAATGATCGCACCGAGGACAAGGCGGTGCCGGAGCTCCGCGCGCTCATCGGCAAGCCGATCGGCACTCCGTCCGTGGCGCCGGATCCCGTGAACCAACCGATGATTCGTCACTGGGTGGCGGCGCTCGAGGACCACAATCCTGTCTACAGCGATCCGGAACGCGCAGCGGCGTCGCGATTCGGAGGCATCGTCGCGCCGCCGATGATGCTGCAGACCTGGACGATGCCGACGCCAAGGATCACCGGGATCGCCGAACGCGGCGGCTCGCCGGTGGAGGCGACCACGAATCTTCTCGCGGGCCTCGACCAGGCAGGATTCATCGCTACGCTGGCGACGAACTCCGAGGTCGAGATCGTCCGCTATCTGAAGCTCGGCGAGCGCATCACCTCGACGATGGAGATCGAGTCGGTATCCGAGGAGAAGCAGACGCGCATCGGACGCGGTCACTTCATCACCTGGGTGACGACGTATCGCGACGAGCGGGGCGACGTCGTCGGCCGTCAGATGTTTCGCATCCTCAAGTTCGTCCCCGACCTGGCGGCGTTGTCATGAGCACGCGGCTCGCTCCGACGACGACGCCCGACACCAAGTTCTTCTGGGAGGGGCTGAAGGAGGGCAAGCTGCTGATACAGCGCTGTTCAGGGTGTTCCGCGCTGCGCCATCCTCCGCGTCCGATGTGTCCGCGCTGCAACTCGCTCTCGTGGGATACGATCGAATCGTCGGGACGTGGCGTGGTGTACAGCTTCGTCATGCCCCGTCACCCGTCGTGGCCGTGGTTCGAGGGCACCTACATCGTCGCGTTGATCGAGCTCGAGGAGGGAACGCGCATCGTTTCGAACCTCCGTGACGTCGACCCGGAGAGCGTGACCATCGGCATGCCGGTGCAAGCGTTCATCGAGCATTTCGATGCCGGCGTTTCGCTGCCCCAGTTCCGCCCCCGACGAGAGGAAGGATAGCGTGAGACGGTGAACGGGCTCGACTGGAACGAGATCCGTGTCGGCGACGCCGTCACGCCGATGCGCATCGACGTCACCGCCACGGTAGTCGTCGCCGGCGCCATCGCGACGCGCGATTTCATGCCCGTGCACCACGACCGCAACTACGCCAACTCGCAGGGCTCGCCCGACATCTTCATGAACATCATGACCGACAACGGCTTCTGTAGCCGGTTCCTCACCGACTGGGCCGGACCGGAGGCGATGGTGAAGCGCATCGCGATCCGCCTCGGCGTGCCGGCCCATCCCGGCTCCACGCTCGACTTCACCGGCTCAGTGACCGGCAAATCGCGCGATGGTGGCGAAGGGATCGTCGAGGTCGAGTTCCGCGCCACCAACGACCGGGGCGATCACCTGTCCGGCACGGCCACGCTCGGCCTTCCCGTTTCGCAGGCGGGTACGTGAGCCGTTCTCTCCACAATCGCGCCGCGATCGCCGGCATCGGCCAGACGGAGTTCTCGAAGGCCTCGGGGCGCAGCGAGCTCCAGCTCGCGTGCGAGGCGACCAAAGCCGCGCTCGACGACGCCGGTCTCTCGCCCGGCGACGTGGACGGTCTGATCACCTTCACGATGGATTCGAGCGAAGAAGCGGACGTGGCGCGCAACCTCGGCATTGCGAGCCTGTCGGTGTTCACCCGCGTCCCCTACGGCGGCGGCGCGGCGTGCGGCGTCGTGATGCAGGCGGCGATGGCCGTGGCCACCGGCGTCGCCGACGTCGTGGTCTGCTATCGCGCCTTCAATGAGCGCTCCGGACTGCGCTTCGGCGGCGCGTGGGGACCCGTCACCATGCTGCCGCCGTGGCTCGACTGGTATGGTCCGTACGGTCTGCTTTCACCTGCGGCATGGGTCGCCCTCCACGCGCGGCGCTACATGCACGAGTACGGGGTCACCAACGCGGACTTCGGCCGCATCTCGGTGGTCGACCGCAAGCATGCCGCGACCAACCCCGACGCGTGGTTCTACCGGCAGGCCGATCACGCTCGAGGATCACCAGGCTTCGCGCTGGATCATCGAGCCCGTGCTGCGCCTGCTCGACTGCTGCCAGGAGAGCGACGGCGGCGTCGCCCTGGTGGTGACGACACCCGAGCGCGCCCGCGATCTCCGCCAACGTCCGGCCCTGATTGCGGCCGCGGCGCAAGGCGCGGCCCTCGAGAGCGAGCTGATGACCAGCTACTACCGCGACGACATCACCGGTCTGCCGGAGATGGGTGTGGTGGCGAAGAAGACTGTGGTCCCAGTCGGGGCTCACTCCCGCCGACATCCAGACCGCGTTTCTCTACGATCACTTCACCCCGTTCGTGCTGGTGCAACTCGAGGAGCTCGGCTTCTGCGGCCGCGGCGAAGCGAAGGACTTCGCGACCGTCGAGAATCTCTCGCTCGGCGGCCGCCTGCCCATCAATACCAACGGCGGCCTGCTCGGCGAGGCCTACATCCACGGCATGAACGGCATCGCCGAGGCGGTGCGTCAGATCCGCGGCACGTCCTGCAACCAGGTCGATGGCGTCGAGCACGTGCTCGTCACCGCGGGGACCGGCGTGCCGACGAGCGGCCTCATACTCGAGAGGCCATGACGGGATCGCGATCGACCGCAGCGCTCGCCGACTGACTTGACGACCCGCTCGGCCTGTGGGAATAGCCCGCACACTCAGCTGAGTCTCGTCGCGCGAAAGGAGATTCCGATGACGTCGACAGCAACCGCCCTTCCCGTGTTGCCTCCCGCACTGCACCGAGGCGAAAGCGAGCTGCCTTTCGTGACCTTCATGGAGGGTCTGGACATCCAGCTGCTGCAGGCCAGCGTCGAGAACGGCCTGTGGGTGGTGCGAACGCGCTTCGCGCCGGGCGTGACCTTGCCGCGCCACAAGCACACCGGCGAGGTTTTCGCGGTGACGTTCTCGGGCTCGTGGCGTTACCTGGAATATCCCGAGATCAACACCGCCGGCTCCTATCTCTACGAGCCGGCGGGCTCGATCCACACCTTGCACGTGCCGCCGACCAATCGTGAGATCACCGACGTGTGGTTCGCCATCCGCGGCGCCAACTTGAACCTCGACGAGCAGGGGAACGTAGCGAGCGTCTGGGATGCCGCGTTTCTGACGGAGGTCTATCTGGACCTGTGCCGCCAGGCCGGACATCCCCGGCCGGCGGTCATCGGTCTCTGAGACCGTACCCGTCAGCGGTGGGCAGCGGGACGACGTTCAGAACGAGCTGGTGCGCCGCGTTCGTCAGGCGAAATCCGCCGGATTCTCCGGCTGTGCGTCGGGTTGACGTCGGACGCGCCGCGTTGACGCTCAACTGGTCGTGATGCCGCGCCGCAGTTGCTCGTCGCCGTCGTCGAAATCCGGCGCCGCGAGCCAGAGCCGCAGCAGATGGCGCTTGCGATCTGGCTCGTCCCAATCCTCGTACTCCGTTCGCTTGTGGAGAATGGCCGAGTTCTTCAGCAGCTGGATGTCGCCCGGCCGGAACTCCATGTCGAGATAGAGCGCGGGGTCGTTGGCGGTCGACTCGAGCGCCGAGAGAGCGGCCTTCTGCTCCTCGGTCATGGGCGGCACATCGGGCAGCTCCTGCGCGCGGCGGATGTACCACGGAATGAAGAACGTGTTCAGGCGACCCCCCTGATCGCGACAGATCGGACGCGTGAAGTGGACCGGCGTCTCCATCTGCGGCTCGAAGTAGTGCCAGTAGAAATCGTGAAAGAGGATGGGCACCAATGAGGGAGTGCGCCTCAGAATCTCGTTGACGACGGTCACGGAGCTGACGATGCGGCTCTCGCCGCCCCGTTTGGCGCCTCGCAGGCAGAGCAAGCCGATGACGTCGGCGCCATCGGTGTGGAAGTCCTGCTCCGCGCGCGTCTTGTAGAGCCGCGTGCTCGCCGCCGTGGGGTCGGCGCCGGTGTCTCGGACGTCGGTCAACAGCTCGCCCTGAAAGTTCTGTGGAACAGGACTGCCGAGATGCAGTCCCAACGCCCAGTACGCGGCGACCGCATCGTCGAACGCCATGCGTTCAACGGGAAGGCCGCGCACCAGCACGAACCCGCGCCCGTACGCGAGCGTATCCCGCCAGGAAGCGACGGCGGGCGCGAGCGCATCGAAAGCCACGTCGGCGAGCGTTAGTTGTTCGCGTGTCTTGCCGACTCGCACGTACCGCCGCAACGACGCGCTCGATGTCGGCGACCTCGTGTCGTGTGAGGACATGGATCCAGTCGGTGCGGGACGCGAGCTCAGCGCCGTTCCACGCGGCGGGCCCTTCGATTGGCGTGAGCAACATGACGGTCTCCTAGACGCTCGACGGCTCGCTTGGAGCGCAGCAGTCGGGTGCACGGCAAGCCTCTGAGGTGCTGCGAGCAGGCGTGCTCGAGCTCTGACCGAGAAAGGAGCGCAGATTCGCGTCCGCGGCGGTCTCGGCGTCGACGTCCTGGAGGAGCGCATACATCTCCCAGGGAATGCCGTCCGCATCCTTGACCCAGAACTTGTCCGCCTTCGCGTAGCAGCACGTGGTCCCCTCCTGCTGAAGCAACGGAACGTCAGCCTGCTTCACGCGGACCATCTCGGAGGCCACCTCACCGGTGCCGGGGTAGCGAATGCCGAGATGACTGAGCTTCCCGGGCTCCCCGCCGACGTTGAGCGAGAAGATGACGGGCGGGTCTTGCAGCTCGAACTTCGCGTAGTCGTGGTGGACCTTCGCGGGCTCGATACCGAGGAGCTTTCGATACTGTTCGACCGCCTCCGGGATGCTCCGGACGTAGATCGCAGCGTGGAACGTGTTCGCCATGGGGTGCTTCCTCCTTCGTTGGGATATCGACGTGCTTCGATATTGCGCCAGACATCGAGACATGTCAATATGCCTCTATGTCGAATGTCTCTCCATGTTGCCCGCCCGTCCTTCACGGTGCGCTCAGCAAGAGCGACGCCGAGGAGCTCGCGACGACGTTCAAAGCTCTGGCAGACCCCGTCCGCCTTCGCGTTCTGAGCTTCATCGCGGCTCAACCGGAAGGGGAAGCGTGCGTCTGTCACGTGACGGCACCCGTGGGACTCTCACAGCCGACGGTCAGTCACCATCTCAAGCTTCTTCACGTTGCGGGGCTCCTCGAGCGCGAGAAACGCGGCGCGTGGGTCTACTACCGCGTGGTGCCCGAGCGTCTCGAAGCGGTGCGCGCGGCGCTTACGACGCGCGCGCCTCGGGCGAAGGCCGCGAAACGTGCATGAGTGATGAGTTCCGCGCACCTTCGCTCGTGCGGCGAGCTGTCGCAGAGGGCGTGGGTACGGCTCTGCTTCTTGCTACGGTGGTCGGGTCCGGGATCATGGGTGAGAGGCTCGCCGGCGGGAACGTTGCCGTTGCGCTCCTCGCGAACACACTGGCCACCGGGGCTGTGCTCGTTGCGCTGATCCTGACCTTCGCGCCGCTTTCGGGCGCGCAGCTCAATCCTGCCGTGACGCTCGCGTTCGCTTGGGAGCGACGTCTCCCATGGCGTGATGTTCCAGCGTATCTCGGCGCGCAAGTCCTCGGAGCGTTTCTCGGCGTCGCCATCGGCACACCTGATGTTCGACCTTCCGGTCTTCTCGCTCTCCCGGCAGGTCCGACAAGGCCCGTCGCAAGTGCTCAGCGAGTTCGTCGCGACCTTCGGACTGCTTTCTGTGATCTGGGGGTGCTCCCGACTTCACTCGATCGCGGTGCCGTTCGCGGTCGGGGCATACATCACCGCGGCCTACTGGTTCACGGCATCGACGTCGTTCGCCAACCCGGCCGTGACGCTTGCCCGAGCTGCGAGTGACACGTTTGTGGGCATCCGTCCCGTAGATGCGCCGGCCTTCGTTGCGGCGCAGCTTCTCGGCGCGAGTGCGGCGACGGTCCTCTTTCGCTGGCTCGTGCCGGCGCTCCCGGCGGTTGCTCCACGGATCGCTGGGTCAGCTCTCGAACGCGCTCGAAGCGGAGGGGGTCGTGAAGACGGTCGTCTTCGCGTGTCTTCACAACGCGGGCCGTTCGCAGATGGCGGCGGCATTCTTGAACGCACTGGCGGACACGTCACGCGTGCGCGCGGTCTCCGCCGGAACGCAGCCGGCTACGCATCTGCATCCCGAGGTGGTGAACGTGATGGGTGAGGTCGGTCTCGACGTATCCGGTGCCCGGCCCCAGAAGCTGACGAACGAGCTGGCGAAGAATGCCGAGCTCCTGGTCACCATGGGGTGCGGTGAGGAGTGTCCGTTCGTGCCGGGGCGTCGCCGTGCGGATTGGAACCTGGCTGACCCGAAAGGTCAGCCCATCGAGACGGTGCGCGCCATCCGTGACGACATCAAGGCACGCGTCACCGAGCTCATTCGCGAGAACGGGTGGGCTCGAAGTCGGGGTTCTTTGCTGGCCTAGCCGCAACCAGCCGGCTTTGGATTGATTCGTTTGCGGTAGCCGGATCCTCTCCCGATGCGGTAGGGTCGCGCTCGCAATGGATCGCGTCCCGGTCGTGATCGTCGGTGGCGGGCCTGTCGGCCTTGCGGCGGCACTCGAGCTCGCACGTCACGGTGTCCGCTCTCTTCTCGTCGAGCGCCACGACGCGACCACCTGGCACCCGAAGGCGCGCAACCTGAACACCCGCACCATGGAGATCGCGCGCGGGTGGGGGACCGCCGTGCACGATGCGCTCGTCGCGGTGAACCTGCCGCGCGCATGGATGAGCAAGATCATCTACACGCGCACGCTCGAAGGCGAGGAGCTCGGCCGGGTGTCGACCGGGGGCTTCAGCGGTCCCGGCAGTGACGTCAGTCCCGAGATGCCACTGCTGTCGTCCCAGGACGTCTTCGAGCCCATCCTGCGCCGCGGTGCCGAGGCGTCGGGGCTCGCAGAGATGCGCTTCGGACACGAAGCCGGGGACCTCGAGAGCGGTGGCGCCGAGGGCGACGATCGCGTCGTGCTCGCGGTACGCGAGCGCTCGAGCG
Source organism: uncultured delta proteobacterium (assembly GCA_963846105.1). Classification (GTDB taxonomy): domain Bacteria; phylum Desulfobacterota; class Binatia; order UTPRO1; family UTPRO1; genus CAWJUT01. Next base: position 23,030 of record CAWJUT010000009.1, on the reverse strand, counting down.
GGCGGACCTACCGGGTCGAAGCGGACTACGCGATCGCCGCCGATGGCGCCGACAGCGGCCTACGCCGGCAGCTCGCGATCGAGCTCGACGGGCCGCGTGGGATCGGACATTTCGTCAACGTGTACTTCCGAGCCGATCTCGATCCGTGGACCGCGCATCGACCGGCGGTGCTCTACTTCGTCGCCAGCGGAGAGACGCGCGGCGTGTTTCAGCCGCTCGACGCGCGTGGCCGTTGGCTCTGCCAGATCGCGTACGATGGGGGCGCCGAAACGTTCGCGCGCTACGACCGGGAACGATGCGTGGCGTGGATCCGCGACGCGGTCGGCGTTCCCCGGATCGTCCCCGAGGTCCTTTCGATCGGCACCTGGACGATGAACGCCACGGTCGCGCGGCAGCTGGTCTGCGGGCGCGTGCTGTTCGCCGGCGACGCCGCGCACCAGCTGCCGCCGACCGGCGGCTTCGGGGTGAACACCGGGATTCAAGATGTGCACAACTTCTCTTGGAAGCTCGCGCTCGTGCACGCGGGCGTCGCCGCGCCGGCGCTCCTCGACACCTACGACACCGAACGACGCCCCGTCGCCCGTTACAACTGTGATCGGTCGTTCGAGAACTCGCTGATGGTGGCCCGCATCAATGCCGCCGCTTCGGGCGAGGGAGGTGAGCGGCTTTCTCCAGAGGAAGCGGTCGCGGCCTCACGGCGATATGGAAACTTTCTCGGTATGGAGCTGGGCTTCCGCTATGCATCGGCTGCGATCGTGGCCGACGGCAGCGAGCCCCCGTCGGTTGCCGATGAGGTGATCGACTACGCACCATGCGGACGGCCGGGGCATCGGGCGCCGCACGTGTTGCTCGAGCGCGGCGGCGAACGCTGCTCGACGCTCGATCTCTTCGGGCCGGGGTTCACCGTGCTTGCCGGACCCGCTGGTCGCCATTGGGTCGATGCGGCGGCCGGCGCACGCGAGCGGATCGGCATCCCGGTCGCCGCGCACGCGATCGGCGCCGACGGCGATTGGGCCGCACCCGGCGCCGGTTTCCTCGAGCGCTACGGCATCGGCGACGATGGCGCAGTGCTGATTCGCCCGGATGGGCACGTGGCGTTCCGGGTCGCGGACGGGAAGGGTGCCTCGGCGGTCGAATGCCTCGATGCGGCTCTCCGGCAAGTGTTGGCGCGTTGATCGGTGCTTGAGGTAGCCCGGCGCACCCGTTAGGGACGCCCGAGGAGGCACGCACATGGTCGCACTTCCACTCGTAGGCGGGTGTCAATGCGGCGGACTGCGATACGCGATCACCCAGCCGCCGCTGATGGTCTACAACTGCCACTGCACCAACTGTCAGGTCATTGGTGGCGGAGCGTTCTCCACGCCGGTGACCGTCCTCGAGGCGAGTTTCGCGTTTACCCACGGTGAGCCGCGCACGTTCGAGTGGTCGTCGGATGCCGGCAACCGTCGCTTCGGTTGGTTCTGTGGCGACTGCGGCAGTCGTATCGCTCACGGGCAGATCCCGGCCGTCGGCCTCCTCAGCGTGCGGGGCGGAACATTCGACGACACGAGCTGGATCGAGCCCGTCGGCGACATCTGGATCCGTAGCGCGCAACCGGGGGCGGTGTTCGCGAACGATCGACTGCGAAGCGAACAACAGCCGACGGACTACGCCCCTTTCCTCGAGCGCTTCCGCGCCCAGGGCCGGTTCCCGGCTGCTTGACGATCAGGCGTCGCCGTAGTCCCAGGGCGCGCGGCGCGCGAGCTCGTCGAGACGCGCATGACCCTCGGCGAGGAGCCCCCGCTTCGCGTCGAAGATCCGCCAGTGCAGTGTCGAGCTCGAGCAGCGGCTGCGACTCCACCATGATCGCGCGCAGCTCCCCGTCCTCGAAGTCGCACTGCTCCTGGATGGCAGGCGAGGAGATCGCTCGTCGCAGAGATGCCCCTCCCCGAAGTTCCACCCGAGAACCGAGCCGGCGACGTTCTCGCCGTCGACGTAGCGATAGTCCTCGAACGGCCGTCCGCCGATCGCCTTCGGGAGGAGCAGGCCGAGGCATCGGCCCTGAAGGTGGAGCGAGCGGAACGCCATGCCGCGTGAGTCCATGCTCGCCGCTTCCGCCGGCGCGAAGCGTTCGAGCTGCTCCTGGAAGAGCGGCGACGGCCCGCTTCAACCTGTCGAGCTTCTCGTAGCTCTCGCCGCGGAAGAGCCAAGCGTTCCATGCCCAGTTGCCGGCGTAGTAGCGCATCGCGACGAGGAACGAGACTTTCGACGGCGACCAGGTTGCCGACGAGCGGCAGCACGATGCAGCCGACGACGAGGTAGATCGCGAGCGGCAGTCGAGTCGACGTCGAGCACGCGTCACCGTCGGGATGGCCGACGAAGAGGAAGAACGCGGCGTAGAGGCTGAGGAGATTCCACTCGAAGACGGCGCCCGCGGGCATGTTGCCGAGGATGAAGCCGTGCAGCATGAGGACGAAGCACCATACCGACGACCTGAGCAGCGGGCCGGCTTGCGTCACGAAGAGCAGCGTCAGCGGCGCGGCGAACTCGAGAAACGTGCCGGCGTGCGCCATGCCGCTGTCCGAGGCGCGAGGGCGTGAGGTCGTCCGGGTAGGAGACGAACATGCGCCGGCGGACCGACGCGCTCCGCACGAGCGGATTGTTCACCGTCATCACCGGGATCGACGTAGCCGAAGGCGACCGTCAGCTTCGACACGCCGGCCCAGAACCAGATCGCGAGCTGCACCACCTTGCACGCCGGCGATCCAGTTCCCGCCGAGGAGGAAGCAGACGATCATCGCGAAGTGATGCTCGACGCGCGCCGCGAGCGGGATCGTCTTGTCGCCGAGCGCGCAGAGCGGCAGCAGCACGACGATCGGCACGAGCTCGCTCGCGCCGATCGCCGGCGCCACGAGCGCGCGCAGCGATCGATGCCACGAAGCCGGCGTAGAGCGCCACGTCGAGCCACGCTCCGCGTCGTGCCGCCGAACAGCGGCAGTCGCGGCAACGGCGCGAGCTTGATCGTCCCCGGGCGAAGGAAGTGGAGGAAGGCGGTGAACGGCGGCCAGATGTGGAAGCCGAGCGGCCCGCTCATGCAGCCGAAGCCCAGCACCTCGACGAGGCACGCCCAGAGGAACGCCTTCTGGAAGGCGATCCCCTCGGTGCCACCACGAGCCGAACGTCACCGGGCTGCCGAGCCCGGGCGTGAAGCTCACGAAGAACATCCATCCGAGCGACGAACAGCACGAGCTTCACGCCATGGAAGACATAGGCGGCGATCGGCAGGCCGATGCCCTGGAGGACATAGCCTTCGCAGCCGGCGCGTACGAGCTCGGAAAAGCCCGGTCGGCCTTTCGCCGTCGGATCGACTCCTGCTGGCTCGGCGTGTGCGTCCGCCAAAGTGTCCTACCGTGCGTGCGGCGTGCGCGAATCGTCTACAGCGCGCTTCAACCGGCTGACGCCATCACGCGGATGCGACTCAGCGCAAGCGCTGTGGTTGCCATTGATGTTGCCGATGGTCGGCGAGGCGGTCGGGGCGGACGAGGGGGCGCACCAGAACGGCGCCGGCGGCGAAGCCGCCGATGTGCGCCCAGAACGCGACGCCGCCACCTTCCCCGCCGATCGTGGTCACGCCACTCGCAAGCTGGATGAAGGCCCAGTAGATGAGCATCGCCCATGCGGGCAGCGTCATCTGCGTCAGTATGATGCCGAGCGGCACCATCGTGTACACGCGGACGTGCGGGTACAAAACGAGATAGGCGCCCATCACGCCGCTGATGGCTCCCGATGCGCCGACCATCGGCACGACCGCCGCCGGGTTGGTGGCAACCTGCGCGAACGCCGCGGCGAGCCCGCACACCAGGTAGAAAAGCAAGTACGTGGGGCGGCTCATCGCGTCCTCGATGTTGTTGCCGAAGAGCCAGAGGAACCACATGTTGCCGAGGAGGTGCATCCACGAGCCGTGCAGGAACATGGAGGTGAGGATGTTGAGCGTCTGTCGGCCCGGATCGGTGAGGCACGTGATACCTTCGCCCATGGGGAAGGCCGAGCCGGGAGGCGCGTTGCCTGTGAGCTCCGCCGGGGATGAGCCCGAGCTCGCAGACCGACTTGGCGAGCGGCTCCACCGCGCCGGCGCCCTGGAGCAGCACCCAGGCGGCGCCGTTCAGTGCGATCAGCGCGATGGTGACGACGGGGAAGCGCTGGGTCTCGTTCTCGTCGTGGTAGGGAAACATACGTCCTTCGGACGCGAGATCCCCTTTCTCCCCGACGATGTCAACTTTCGTAGGCCAACCCCGCGTTATCCGACCTTGGTTCAGCCGAGCAAGCAGGGGGTATGCTTTGAAGTGGCACTTTCGCTATCATCCGGGTATTGCGTCATCGTCATCAATTGGGTGCCATAGCTAAGGAGGGAGACTATGAGGAGTCTTGTGAAGAGAGGTCTCGCGGTGGCTCTGTCTGCCGCGGTCGTCGGTCTGGGCGGCATGACCGCCGAGGTCCGGGCCGATGGGCCGCTGATCGGGGCCAACATAGGGGCTGCATTCCCGCTCTCGAAGTACCGGAGGACGATCGACCCCGACATCGGGGGAACGGCCGGCATGGAGGGCGGCTATCGCTTCGACTTGAGCGAGAATCTCGCGCTGTCGCTCTTCGCCAATCCGCAGTTCTTCCTCTACGACGGTGAGCACGATTGTTGCGACGGCGCGCACACCGACGACGACGTCGGAAGCGTGTTCTCGATCACCGGCGGACCGCGCTTGTCGATCCTGAGTGGTCCGGTCGAGTGGTTCATCAACGGCGCCGGCGGTTACTATCGCGACATCAGCGGCCAGATGAGCGACGACGGTGCCGGGTTCAACGCCGGGGGTGGCGTCGCCTTCGAGCTTTCGCGGAACGCGACGCTCCGGTTCTTGGGACGCTACGACTACGCCAAGATGGTCGCGCGGCCCAATTCGGATGTCGAGCGCCAATGGGCGTCGGGCGGGCATCGCTTTCCAGTACGTCTTCGCGCCCGCGGAGGTAGTCGCTGCACCGCCACCGCCTCCGCCGCCTCCGCCGCCGGCTCCTGTCCTCTTCCTCCTCCGCCACCGCCGACCGAGCGCCGCGGCGGCTGAGCGAGACGATCGGTCTTGGTTTCAAATGGGCGGCGAGGATTCCAGTTCCTCGCCGCCCATCGTATTTGTAGCGATGGCCCGACGTCTTTTCCGTTCGCTCACCGGCGGGACTGTCCTGCTTGGCATGACGGTCATCGTCGCGTCGGGACTGATCGCGTGCGGGCCTACGGTCCCAAAGCCCGATCGCGGGGCAGCCCAGACTCGGGTGACGGATCAACCCATACCGACCATACCGAGCGACCACGGGTCCACGTACCTGGTGCTCCGGTTGAAGGAGCGACGTCTCCACTTGATGAGGGATGACGCCCCGGTGCCGGTCGAGTCGTTTCCGATCGCGGTGGGTCGCGCGGGTCGCGAGACGCCGACAGGTCGATTCCAGGTCGAAGAGAAGATCGAGCATCCGTACTACGACAAGATCGACCCGGACGACCGTTCGCGCATTCTCAAGCGGATCCCCCCTGGACCCGAAAACCCACTCGGTGATCGCTGGATCGGGTTCGCGCACGGCGACGCGTGGACGGTCGGGATCCATGGAACGCCACGGCCAGAGCTTCTTGGTCAGGCCGTCAGCGGGGGGTGCATCCGCATGCGGAACGCCGATGTGATCCGGGTCTACGAGAGGGTCGAGCTCGGCACGACCGTCATCGTGTACCCATAACCGCTGCCCCCGGCCTGACTGCCGGCTCGAGGATCGCGGTACTACTACTCGACCACCACCACGGTTCCGAGCGTGACGCGGCTGTAGACCTCGACCACGTCGGGATTCGACATGCGCACACAGCCGTGGCTCACGGCTTGTCCGAGCACCGAGGTCTTCGCGGTGCCGTGAAACCCGACCTGCCAGCCGTGCGCGGATGTGAAGCCTATCCAGCGCATACCGAGCGGGTTGTTGGGACCGGGCGGGATGCGTCCGCGATCGCCTTTCTTCACGTCGTTGAAATCGAACATGAGGAAATCGGGATTCTCGACCATCTCGTTGATCTGAAAGCGTCCCGTCGGCGTCGGCCACTTCGGCCTGCCCGATGGCCACCGGATACCCCTCCAGCGGGTGCTGCTTGACCTCGTTCATCATCACGTACAGTCGTCGCTCGTCGAGGCGCAGCAGAAGATGGGGTTCCGGGGTCGCGGTCGGCACCGGAGTCGGCACCGGGGGAGGCGGCACTTCGCGACGCCCGAAAATGCCGCAGCCGGCGGCCAACGCCAGGAGCAGGGCGCCCAGGGTGAGCGCCAACGACGACCTGCGCTGCCGGTACGCGCGGCGATCGGATCGCATGCCCCCCCTATGCCAGTATCGCGCGCGCTTTTGAAGCGTGAAGGTCATCGCGACGCCGCCCCGTCGGTTTGACACCGTGGCTGTTTGTGACGATGAGGGCTGCGTGCACCGCCGCGCGTTCCTGCAGGCGCTCGCGAGCTTCACGTTCGGCGGCATGCTACCGCGCCCGCTGCTGCAACAGGCGCTGGCCGGTTTCCCGGCCGTCACAGGACCCGGGCCCTATGGTCCGCTGCTCGGCCCCGACGCCCTCGGACTCATGCTGCCGGCGGGATTCACCGCCCGCGAGATCGCACGCGCCGGCGAGCTCGTCGCCGGTACCAGCTACGTGTGGCACGGCTTTCCAGATGGCGGCGCGGTCTTGCGGGCCCGTCACGGCGGCTGGATCTACGTGTCGAACAGCGAGCAGGGCGCGCCGAGCGGCGGCGCCAGCGCCGTGCTTTTCGACCGCAGCGGCGCGATCGTCGACGCCTACGGGATCTGCTCGGGCACGGCCAGGAACTGCGCCGGCGGAGCGACGCCGTGGCGAACCTGGCTCACCTGTGAGGAGGTCGAGACGGGTCGGTGTGGGAGTGCGATCCAACGGGTGTCGCCGGCGCCGTCGAGCGCCCCGCGCTCGGCACGTTTCAAGCACGAGGCTGTCGCCGTCGATCGCCGTGGGCGACTCTACCTCACCGAGGACCAACCCGACGGCCGCCTCTACCGATTCACACCGAGCCGACGCCGGCATCTCGAGACCGGGATCCTCGAAGTCGCGGCCGTGAACGGCGAGGTGGTGACGTGGCTTCCGGTCCCGAATCCGAATCCGATCATCGGCGTCGACACGCCGACGCGCCAGCAGGTGCCCGCGAGCACGCCGTTCAACGGCGGCGAGGGCATCACGCACCGGCGCGATCACGTCTATTTCACGACCAAGGGCGACAACCGGGTCTGGCACTACGACGCCCACGCCGAGCGTCTGACCATCCTCTACGACGCGGCCCTCGATCCTGGGATGCAGCTCAGCGGCGTCGACAACGTCATGGTGGCGCGCTCCGGCGATCTCTTCGTCGCCGAGGATGGCGGCGACATGGAGTTGGTGATGATCACGCCGGATGGCACCGTGGCGCCGCTGCTGCGCGTCGTCGGCCAGGACGACTCCGAGCTCACCGGGCCCGCGTTCGATCACAGGTCGCAGAGGTTGTACGTCAGCTCGCAGCGAGGCGCCGGGTTCGGGATCACCTACGAGATCACCGGGCCGTTCCGCCGTCGCGCGCCCACTGCGTGACGTTGAAGCGACGGATCGGGCGCCCAGAACTGCCCGTAAGGCGCACACGATCATCGTGCACTTCAACCACGGCACCTTGGCGAATCCTTCCTCGTAGGGTAAGAGCACGCGAAGCTCGATCTTCACGCTCTCGAATAGCCAGACGCCGTTCTCCCTGCGGTAGCGCCGTCAATCAGGAGGAGAGACGCCATGTTCAGCCACGTAATGGTCGGCGCCAACGACCTCGACGCATCCAGGAAGTTCTACGACGCCGTGCTCGGCACGCTCGGCATACCGGCCGCCGTCATGGACGAGAAGGGACGCCTCTTCTATCTTTCGCCGACGGGAGTCTTTGCGGTCACGCAGCCGATCAATGGCGCTCCGGCCACCGCTGCCAACGGCGGAACGGTCGGCTTCGTGGTCGCCGATCCGGCCAGCGTCGACGCCTGGCATGCCGCTGGCATCGCCAACGGCGGGACGACCTGCGAGGATCCTCCGGGCGTGCGCGAAAGCGGCATGGGGAAGATGTATCTCGCCTATCTGCGAGATCCATCAGGGAACAAGCTCTGCGCTCTTCACCGGATGGGCTGAGCGGATCCGCTCATACATCTGGCATCCGCCGGTCCGTGCGGGAACGTGCGAAGCTTTTCGAACCGATGCGGCATTCTTGTCGTGGCATACGCGTTCCCTGGGACGGAACGACCGAGGTGATGGACTGAGCGGCGTCTACCACGACCAGTACGTCCGGACACCGGCTGGGTGGCGGTTCGCGGCACGACGGGAGCAAGCACTGAGCATCACCGGCGGACGTTTCGCCGCAAGAGCTGCTGCTCGGATGCGAACCTGATCTTCGCCGCGTCGTGCTCCGCGGAACCCAGCCAAAGAAACTATGCGTACAGGCCCGGGAAGTTGCTGGCGTTCGGCGTGAAGCCCGGGAAGACCGGCGCCATCGCGCTCAGGCTCATTCCAATATGTGCGCTGAGGGCCTCGGCGAAGACGTTACGGAAGTCCGTCGTCACCTGCAGATCCTCGCCGATGTAGAGGTTCGCGGGCGTGAGGCCGGGCCAATTGTCGTTCTTGAGGATCAATCGGCCACCCGCGATGCCGCCGCCGAGGGCGAACATGACGCCACCGTGGCCGTGGTCGGTGCCGGCGCCGCCGTTCTGCGCCACGCGGCGGCCGAACTCGGTCATGCAGAGCGTGAGCGTCGAGTCGAGGTAGTTGGGGCCGCCGCCGTTGGCGAGATCGTCGCGGAAGGCCTTCAGGGAGCGGTCGAGCTCGTAGGCCTTGCCGTCGCCGTCCTCGCCGCCGACCTGCCCGAGCTGGGTGTTCAGGTTGCTGTGATGGTCCCACCCGCCGAGATCGACGGCGACGACCTTGACGCCGACCTCCGCTTTGATGATCGCCGCCACGTCCTTGAGCGCCTTGGCGAGCTTGTTGTTCGGGTAGGTGACGCTGGTCGCCGTGTTGACCGATTGGATGACGTCGATCGCCGAGAATGCCGCGTCGACGCCGACGCCGAGCGTATCCGTCGAGCCCGCGTAGTGGCTCTCGAGCGCGGCACGCCGGGCGGCGGCGAAGTCGCCCTGGATCAGGAACGTGTTGATCGCCGAGAACGCGACGTTCGGCGCCGCGCCTCGCATCGCGAGCTGGGGCGCATCCGAGATCGACAGGCCGGTGATCGGATCGCCGGTGCCGATCGTGGCGAGATAGCGGTTCAGCCAGCCGTCGGTGATCGACTTGTTGCCCGGGGCTGCCTTCTCCATGAAGTCCTGCGCGTCGAAATGCGATCGGCTGGGGTCCGTGCTCCCCGCCAGATGGATCGCGAGCAGCTCGCCGGCGTCGTACATCTGCTTCATCTGGGTGCAGAGCGGAAAGAAGCCGAACCCGTGGCTGTCACCGCTGCCGAGCTGCAGCTCGGTGCCGGCGGCGACGGCGATGTCGGGCCGCACCGAGTAGTAGGTCGGGTCGAAGGCCGGAACCACGAGGTTCAGCGGATCGGCGCCGCCGCGCAGGAAGATGGCGACCAGCACCTTCTCACCGGCGGCCAGCGCGCGCCGCGCGCCCGCGGGCAGGAAGAACGCCGTCGCCAGGACGCCACCGCTCTTGATGAGTTGTCGTCGCGTGAGGTTCATGGCTCGTCCTCTCAGTAGGTGAGGAAATCCCGGCTCGCGAGCAGGAACGCGCCCGCCTGTTGCACCTTCTGCGCGTCGGTCGCGGCGATGGAGTCGAGATACGCGATCGCCGCCGCCCGCGTCGCCGGCGCGACGCCGTCGACCGGAAAGAGGACGGCGATCACGTCGTCGACCACGTCGGCGCTCGGCTGCGCGCCCGATACCCCCCAGCTCGCCGCGTGGTCGACCGCCGCCGTCTCGAGCAGGTTGAATCGCTGCACGATGGCGCCCGGGCTTGCCCAGACGATCGACACGTCGGGGTATCCAGTCGGAGGATCGGCATTCCGGATGCGCTCGCCGAGATCGGCAAGCAACACGCGAACGTCCCGGTAGTCGGTCACGGCCGGATCGGGATTGGCGCCGACCGCGCGCAGCAGGCTCGGGATCAACACCACCGGCTTCTTCACCCGGCTCTTGCGATACTCCGGGAAGAGCTGGAACTCGGGGGATTTCAGGATCACCTCGATGACCTTGCGGAGCTGATCGGCGTCGTCCTCGTGCACGACGAATGCCGTCGCACACGCATCCACCAGGCGGAACGGCGGATCGTCGTCCACGAAGCGTCGCACGAGCTTGCCGCAGAGGAAGGACGCGACGTCGGGATGATGGGAGGCCAGGGAGATGGCGTCGAAGCCTTCCTGCTCGCCGTTCGGCGACGTGGAGCTGATGCTCTCCCCCAGCACGAGCTTCGGTGTGCTGTAGTCGTGGCGGTTGTCCTGATAGCGGAAGCCCGGGTAGTCGGGATCGAAGTTGCCCTCGTTGTTCCACTCCTCACGCCATCCCGTGAGCGCCCGCGCGACCTCCTTCACGTCGGTCTCGTTGTACGCCCCGGTGACGCCCATCGTGTGGAGCTCGAGCAGCTCGCGGGAGAAGTTCTCGTTGTAGCCCGTGCCCGGCGGCACTCCGACCTGGTTGACCCTCTGATCGAGGTAGTCGAGCATCCCCGGACCGCGCGCCATGCGCAGCACGCTCTCCTCGAAGTTGTCGAGCACCCAGGGGCGTATCGAATCGCGGAGGTAGGAAGGCGTGTTCCACTTCTGCTGGCCGACGCTGCCGGTGATGTTGAAGTGGTTGAACCAGAAATCGACGAGGAGCGCTTCGAGCTGCCGGCGCGTGGCGACGGCGCGGTAGATCTCCGACTCCTCCATCTCCTTCCAGACGTCGTTCTTGAGGCCGCCCTCGTGTCCCGGCGGGCACGTCGCGGGGGGGTCCTTCGGGTAGCAATCGCGCACCTCGACCACGCTGAGCGACAAGCTCGGGTAGCGGTTCGCGACGACGGCCTCGACGGCGCTGTCGTCGATCGCGTCCGGGGCGAGCTGCTCGTCGATGTAGCCGTTCAATCCGAGCGCCTGGATGCGCCCGATCGTCCATGCATCGGGCCCGTAGCCCAGACGGTCGAGCAGATGCCGGCGATCCGCCGCGCCTACGCAGCTCTCGTCGTGCATCCCATCGTCGGTCAAGTCGCACGCGATGGCCGTTGCGTACGTGCCCGCGACGCTCGCGTAGAACTGGCCGCGCGCGACGCCGGCGACGCACTCGACGAGCGTGCCGATCGCTCCGTCGGCGCACGCACCGGGAAAGAGCTCGGCGAGCGGCGTGGTTGCGGTGGGGCAGCGCGCCAGTGCCTTGCTGGTGAGGCGATCGACCTCCTTCTGGATCTTGCCTTGCAGGTCCTCCATCGATTGCACGAGCACTTCGCCGACCAGGTTGCCGCCGGTATGTGCGGGAAGATCGGAAGCGGCGCCGGCTCGGCGGCTGTTGCCCTTGAGGCCGTTCTGCACGCTCGTGCGCGCGACGCGCCACATCCTGTCGAGGATGCGGTTCGCACCGCGCAGGACCTCGTGCTGGCACTTCGCCCCGTTGCCGTCGACGTCGGCGTCGGCGAGCGCGGCGTCGAGGTTCGCGCCGAAGACGGCCGCGACGATTCCGCGCGGGGCGTCGCTCGCCGCCGCGTTGATCGCCGCGGCGCCCGCATAGGCGAAGCCGGGCGCACCCTCGGCCTGACAGAACTGGGTGTCGCGATCGGTCGTCCGCTGCTGCTTCTTCGCGACCTTGCCGCCGACGTCGTTGATCAGGCACGCCTGGGCGGTGAGTGTTTCACCCGGGTCCCCGAGCTTGTCGACCTTGCCGTACGCCGCGTTACGAAGGCACGTCCAGTTGGTCTTTCCTTGCTGCTTGGCTACGCCGGCGCCCGCCTTGGTCAGCTGGTTCAAGCAGTTCTGCTGATCGGCCGATTGCGGAGCAGCCAGCGCCGGTCCGGCGAACGTCGTTACCGCGACCACGACCGCGGCGACGAGTCCGACCCCGTTGGCGCGAGCGCCGCGCGCTCTGTCCGCGAGAGTCCCAGCGCGCATCTTCTGCGTACCTCCAGGGGGATGTTCGAACGACCGCTACTTTGCCTTGAACAACGTCGAGTCTTGCGCCTGGATCTCGGCGAGGTCAACCGAAAGGCAGACACCGTCGCTGCTGCGGAGCTGCACCGTGACCTGGCTCGTACCTTCCAGGGCCGCCGGAATGCCTGCCGGCAGGGAAGGGCCCTTGCCGACGACGACCACCTGCGAGCGGCCGGCGAGACCGCCGCGATAGACAATCTTCGAGATGCCGTCGGACGCGAGCGCCGTGTCGCGATACCGGTAGCCCTTGCCCGGTCCGCTCGGGTCGTTCGGGGCATTGCCGATCGGCCGCCAGCACGGCTTACCCTCGCAGAGATCGCCGGCCCGCGCGACGTCGAGGTCGACGGCGAGCGCGCTCGCGTCGTCGTAGACGCAGAGCGCGTATGCGGTCCCCGTCCCGCCCTGTCCCGCGTCGAGTGGGTTGCCGAGGTCGGTCTGCGCGAGCGCCGGACCCTGCCGCATCCGCACGACCAGCCGCTCACGGCCCGGCGTGCCGTCCTTGGCGAGGAGCGAGCCCTTCGCAAAGCCGGTCGTGCATCCGAGATCGACGGTCGCGGGACAGCTCTCGCCCGGCGTCGGAGTCGGAGACGGCGTCGGCGTGCTGCCACCGCCGGGCGTCGCGGTTGGTGTCGGGACGTTCTCGCCGACGCTCACGTCCAGCGTGACGCGGGTCGCCGCGTCGCCCGCCGTGCTGCTGTCTCCGTTGACGGCGTTTCCCCACGCCGCGAGCGTCGCGATCGTGTCGGCGGCGGGCGCAGTCCAGAGAAAGCTGAACTCGGTCATGCCGGCGGCGGCGGCTTTCGGAGCCGTATGCGTGATCTCGAGCCGCCCGCCGGTTCCCGAGATCGTCTGGGTGCCGCTCGCGAAGGTTCCGCCGGTCGCGAGTGTTCCGAGCTCCGACGAGACGTTGAGGCCCGCGTTGTCCTGGAGGCCGATCTCGAAGACCGTGAACTTGAACTCGTGCACCGACAGCGGTTCCACGATCGGCAGCCCGCCGTCGCAATCGACGCATTCCAGGGTCACCGCCGGCACTGATCCCCCGCCATGGCAGAAATTGCACCCCTGCATGGGGACCGGAAAGCTGGTCGTCGCGATACCTGTCGAGAAAGCGGCCGCCATGGAGGCCCGGGTGAGCACTACCAACGCCGCGCAAAGTATCGAGATCGATCGCGTCATGGGAAGGAGCGGCTTCAGCTCCAGATTTGCACAGCGTCACGAACTGTCGCAAGCTGCGGCGGGCAATTCGGAGAAGCGCACCAGGCGAAAGCGGGAACGTCTGACGACCGAAGAATACGTCAATCAGGCCGCTAGAATCTCTTGTCGTCTGGCTGAGCCGCCGACCGCCGACGGCTGGACCCGAGGACGCACGCCGTTGCTCAGCTTGTCGTTGGTGTGTGTGCTGCTCGCGGCGTGGTCGCCGGTGCTGGCCGAGGAGGCGCCCGAGGCGTCTCCCTACGCTGGCAGCCTCTGGTCGCGTTCCACGCTCGGCGGCGACGTTGGCGGTCTGCGCGACTGGTTGGCGGCGCAGGGGCTCACCGTCGCTCTCGATGCCACCTACACCTTTCAAGGCGTGGTGAGCGGCGGCTTCGACGGCCCGTTGTTCGCCCGCGTCTCCGACGAGGACGACACGGGGAACGACCTCTCCGGCACTCTCGCGCTCGCCTTGGACACCGGTCAGGCCGGGCTGTGGCCGGGCGGGCTCGTGAACGCGCGGCTCGAAGGCCGCGCGGGCCGTTCGGTGCTGCAGCGCGCCGGCAGCGTGTCGGCGGTCGACAACGACGCGCTCTTCCCCAACGTCGTCGACCGCTTCGACGAAGCGACCCTGGCGATGACGGCGCTCACTCTCACGCAAGCCTTCGGCACGCAGGTTTCGCTCTTCGGCGGCCTGCTCGACACGGCCGAGGGTGACGCCAACGAGCTGGCCGGTTCTGCGCTTTCCAACCAGCACTTCCTGAACAGCGCGCTCCTCTACTCGCTGGTCGAGGACGCGACGGTACCGAACGTCTCCCTCGGTGGGGGCGTCGGCTACGAGCCGCACGAGCGCGTCTCCGGCTCCTTCTCGATCTTCGGCACCGCGGAGACCGCCGGGAGAATCCCTTCGACCAGTTGCACGGTACGACCTTCTCGACCGAGTGGACCGTGACCCACAGCGTTCTGATGCGAGCGGGCGCGCAGACCTTCGGGGCGCTCTACGGTATCGACACGCAACGGACGGACATTGCCGCCGACCCGCGTACCGTGATCCGTGACGTCCTCCGTGGCGGATCGGTCCCGACCACCGGCACGGACACGTGGGCGCTCTATTACAACGCGCATCAGTTCCTCCAGGGCGACAGCGATGGGGGTTGGGGTGTCTTCGTGCGGGTTGGGCTCTCCGACGGCAACCCCAACCTCGTGCGGTGGAACGTGGCCGGCGGAACCGGCGGCATCGGGCTGTTTCCCGGACGAACGAGCGATCGGTGGGGGCTCGGCGCGTTCTGCCTCGGCATGAGCGACGAAGACCTCCTGCGGGGTCTCGGCGTCGACGACGAGATCGGCGGCGAGCTCTTCTATGACGTCGCCGTGACGCCGTGGCTGCACGTCACCCTCGACGCCCAGGTGATCGACTCCGCCCTGCCTCGCGCCGGCACCGCGTGGGTGCTCGGCGTGCGGACCCACGTCGTGTTGTGAGGCGAGCGCTGGATGCGTGACTTCCTCGAGCACTATCTGGATCCCGCCGATCGCTTGGGCGAGATCCTCTTCGGCCTCATCATGGCGCTCGGCTTCACCGGCGCGGTGCGGCTCGGACACGAGGCAGCGGACAACCGCGCGCTCTTCATCGGCATCTTCGGGTGCAACCTCGCCTGGGCCATCGTCGACGGCGTGATGTACGTGCTGACGGCGCTCTTCGAACGGGGACGCAAAGCCCGCCTCGTCCGCGAGGTGTTGCGCGCGCCCAGCGACGAGGCCGCGCTGCAACGGATCGGCAACGAGCTCGACGGGCCCCTCATCGAGCTCACCACCCCGCAGGAACGCGCCCAGCTCCATCGCTGGACTCTGGCCATTCTCCGGCGCGAGCAGCCCGAGGTGCTGCGACTGCACCGCGCCGACGTGCTCGGCGGCGTCGCCGTCGCGCTGGTGATCGTCCTCGCCACGTTCCCCGTCGTCGTGCCCTATCTGCTCGTATCGGACCCGAACCGCGCGGTGCGGCTTTCGCATCTGACCGCGATCAGCCTGCTCTTCCTGCTCGGCGCCTGGTGGGGGCGCGTCGTCGGCGGCCGCTCGATCCGGATCGCCGCCGGCCTGACACTCGTGGGCACGACGCTCGTGCTCGTCACGATCGCGCTCGGAGGCTAGGAGCCATGCACGCACTGCTCGACGAGATCCTTCACACCCCCCTGCTCTGGCTCCTGGCGTTCGTGCCCATGGTCTTCGCCGGCGAGGCGCTCGCGCCCGAAGCCCACACGCGTGCTCTTTGCGCTTTCCGTCCTCGCCATCGTGCCGCTCGCGGCGCTTCTCAGCCACGCCACCGAGTCCGTGGCAGCCAAGACGGGGGACGCGGTCGGCGGACTGCTGAACGCGACGCTCGGCAATCTCACCGAGCTGGTGATCGCGATCACCGCGCTCCGTGCTGGACAGTACATGCTCGTGAAGGCGTCGATCGCCGGAGCGATCGTCACCAACACGCTCTTCATGCTCGGCGCGTCGTTCCTGCTGGGCGGGCTCAAACACCACGCGCAGACGTTCAACCCCGTGAACGCCCGCCTGCAGGCGAGCGCAGCTCTTTCTGGCGACGATCGCGCTGCTGGTGCCGTCGGCGGTCGGCGGGCTGGAGTCGCCGGCAGAGCGCGGCCTTCACCCAGATCTTGAGCCTCTGTCTGGCGATCCTGCTGATCGCGACCTACGGCTTGGGCCTGCTCTTCTCGCTCGGGACGCATCGCGAGTTCTTCGGCACCGCGAACCACGCGGAAGACGACGACGCGCACTGGCCGATCGGCGTCGCGCTCGCGACGCTCGCCGTCGTGACGGTGGTGGTGGCGCTGATCAGCGAGGTCTTCGTCGCGTCGGTGCAAGGGGCCGCCCTGCAGCTCGGGATGAGCCAGGCGTTCGTCGGCTTCATCGTCGTGGCGCTGGTGGGCGGCGCCGCGGAGATGGCGTCGGCCTTCTGCGGCGGCGCGGAAGGACCGCTTGGATCTCAGCATCGGCATTGCGCTCGGAAGCGCCGCGCAGATCGCCTTGTTCGTGGCGCCGGTGCTCGTGCTTCTGAGCTACGTCGTCGGGCCTTCGCCCATGACGTTGCAGTTCTGGCCGGGTGCGGTGGTGATGATGCTCTTCGCGACGCTCACGCGTCTCATGGTCTCCATAGCGGTCGCACCGCGTGGTTCACCGGCGCGCTGGTGTTGGCGGTCTATCTGGTCTTCGCGATCACCCTCTATCTTTTGCCCCCCAAGGTATGAGGACCCGTTTCAACCTTGACCTTCCGACGGCGACGGGAGTACGAGCTGCGGAGCCAATGATAGTCATCCGACCCCCGTCATGATCGAACTGATACGCACGCTCCTCGAGTCGTCCCCCTTGCTGGCGCTCTTTCTCGCCATCGCGACCGGGTACGCCGTCGGGCAGATCTCCTTCGCCGGCGTCTCGTTCGGGGCCGGCGCGGTGCTGTTCACGGGTCTCCTCATCGGCGCCATCGCGCCCAAGTCGACGCCGAACGGGGCCGTCGGCACTCTCGGCCTTCTGATGTGCGTCTACGGGATCGGCATCCAGTACGGACGGCCATTCTTCGCGAGCCTTCGCGGGCCGGGCCTCAAGTACATGGCGCTCACCTGCGTCGCGGTGGTCGCCTCGCTCGTCGTGGCGCGGGCGGTCGCCGGGCCGCTCGGCGTCTCGCTCGCGACCGCGGCCGGATTGTTCGCGGGCTCCGGCACCAACACGCCGACGCTGCAAGCCGCGCTCGCGGTGGCCGGCAACCTGGATCCGACGGTCGGCTATTCCGTCGCGTATCCGTTCGGGGTGGCGGGGCCGATCATCCTGATGACGATCATGGCGGCGTTGGTCAGACCGACGTTCGACGCGCCGGCACACGGCGTGCGGCTCGTCGAGCTGGTCATCGGACCGGAGAGCGACGGCCGGACCATCGGCGATCTCGCGGCGGCGCTGCCGGCCGACGTCAAGATCGTGGTCGTGCGGCACGAGCAGATGAACGTGCCGCCGATCGCCCAGACGCGATTGCACGAGGGCGACGGCGTGCTGATGGTCGGAGGTCCGGAGAGCCTCGAGGACGCCAAGGCGATCGTCGGGCGCGAGGAGCCGGGCCTCCTCAGCCACGATCGCGCCGACTACGACGTGGTGCGGGTGTACGTGTCGCGTCCGGAGTTCGCGGGCAAGCCGCTGGGGACGATCGCGCTGCCCGACTTCCCCGTCATGATCTCGCACGTTCGGCGTGGCGACGCGGAGATGGTCGCTGCCTCCGACCTCGTGATCGAGTTCGGCGATTGCCTCGTGATGGCGGTTCCGGTGGGGCGGCAGGCCGAGGCCCGGCGATTCTTCGGCGACAGCATGAAGGGCAATGCCGAGCTGTCGTTCGTCTCCGTCGGCATCGGAATGGCGCTCGGCCTCCTGCTCGGGATGATCCCGATTCCGCTGCCGGGCGGCGGCAGCTTCGCGCTCGGCGTCGCGGGCGGGCCGCTCGTCATGGCGCTCGTGCTCGGCTGGCTCGGTCGCACCGGGCCGATCGGCTGGACCATGCCCGTGGTGGCGAACCTGGTGCTGCGGAATCTCGGACTCGCCGTGTTCATCGGCGTGGTGGCGATCGGTGCCGGCGAGCCGTTCGCGAAGACGGTGGCGTCGAGCGGGATACCGATCATCCTCGGCGGCGCCGCCGTGTTGCTCACCCTCGTCCTGATCGTACTGGGAGGTGGATACGCGCTGCGCATCCCCTTCGACGACCTGCTCGGCATCTGCGCGGGCGCGACCGGCAACCCGGCGATCCTCGCCGCGGCGGCACGCCTGGCGCCGACGGACCGCCCGGATGTCGGCTACGCGATCTGCTACCCGTGCGCGACGATCGTCAAGATCATTGCGGTGCAGGTGCTGCTGCGATGAGACAGCGGACGCACCCGTCGCGATGAGGATTCCCTGGAACTACCGGTACGCGCTCACCAGCTATGTCAAGTCGTCGCTGTGGCTCTTCCCGTTTGTCGCCGTACCGTCCTACCTGGTGATTGCGCGCTTGGTGCACACGATGGGCGACTGGTTGCTCGTTACCGGACGCATAGACCTCACATCCTTTCTTGGCCTGCATCTCCCGGGGGCGCGAGTCTCGCTCGACGCGATCGTCACGTTGAACATGTCGTTCCTCGTGTTCACTTTCGGTTCGCTCCTCGTGGCGATCCAGATTGCGAGCGGCCAATACACGCCGCGCATCATTGCGACCACGCTGCTGCGCGACAATCGCATACGATACATCGTGGCGTGTTTCCTCTTCACGATGCTCCTGGCCTTGCGCGTCGCGAACCAGATCGACGCGCAGGTCAATCAATTCGATCTGTTGGTGACCGGCATCCTCGGTCTTCTTTCGATCATGCTGTTTCTGTATCTCATCGACTACGCGGCAAGAATGTTGCGCCCGGTGACCATCGTTGCACGTCTGGCGAAGGATGGGTTGGCGGTCATCGACAGCATGTATCCGCAACTGACGAGCCATCCGCCGTTGCTCGAAGAGCTCCCCCCGCCTGCGCAGACACCGGCGCGCATCGTGGCTCACGAGGGACATTCTGGAGTTCTTCTCGCCGTGAACGTGCCGCAGCTGCTCGCCGAGGCGCGTCGCTGCCAGGGTGTGCTCGAAGTATTCCCGCAAGTGGGCGATTTCGTCGCCGTGGACGAGCCGCTATTCCTTCTCTACGGTGGTGCCGCCGCGCTCGATGATCGCATGCTGCGCTCGCTCGTTGCGTTCGGCGGCGAGCGTACCATCGACCAGGATCCGACGTTTGCATTTCGCATCCTCGTCGACATTGCGCTCAAGGCGTTGTCCGCCGCGATCAACGACCCGACAACGGCCGTGCTTGCCATCGATCAACTTCACCGTCTCCTGCGGGAGGCGGGTCTCAGACGTCTGGGCGGAGACGTCATCACCGATGCGGACGGCGAAATGCGGTTGATCCTTCGGACGCCGAACTGGGAGGACTTCGTCCACCTCGCCTTCCGCGAAATACGCAAAAGCGGCATAGGGAGCATTCAGATCCCGCGGCGCCTGCGAGCGATGGGGGAGAATCTCATACAGACGCTGCCAGAGCATCGTCATGCGTCTTTGCGCACCGAGTTGGAGCTGCTGGACCGGGCAATCGAAACGCAATTCGTCTTTCCGGAAGACCAGGCGTTGGCTCGCATCGCCGACGAGCAGGGTCTGGGGGGCGCGCGGCGCCGTTCATGAAGGAATCGAAGCGCACGCCGGTCGGGATGGCAGGGTCGTCTTCTCTGCGTGATGGCGTTCATGGGCTGCGCACACTACAGGCCGCAGCCCATGACCAGCGTGCCCTTTCTCGAGCGCGCCGCGACGCAGACCCGCGACGATATCCGGGTGACCGTGGCCGTCCCGAGCGATGACGAGAGCAGCCGGCTGTTCGGCGTGTCTCTCGCCACGAAGGGAATCCAGCCGGTCTGGCTCCAGGTCGAGAACGGCACCGACCGGCCCTACTGGTTCCTGCCGCTCAGCCTGGATCCCGGCTATTTCACTCCGCTCGAGGCAGCGAATCGCGTGCGCTACCGCTTCTCGGCGAGGGCGAACGAGGAGATGCAAGCTCATTTCCTCGCGAGCGCGATCCCTCTGTACGTGGGTCCGACGCAGCGTATCGCCGGTTGGGTCTTCACCAACCTGGATCGGGGCGTCAAGGCGGTGATCGTCGAGCTGCTCGGCCCCCCGAGCCTGGAGGAGTTCGCATTCATGGTGCGGGTCCCAGGCCTGCACGCCGACTATCAAGAGGTCGATCACGACACCCTCTACAGCCCCGACCAGACCCGTGATGTGGATGAAGGCGCGCTGCGCGCAGCGCTCGAGGCGATGCCGTGCTGCGCGACCACGGAGAACGGCCAGGCCATCGAGGACCCGCTGAATTTCGTGCTGATCGGAGCGCGTGACGAGATCACCCCGAACTTCGCGCGCGCGGGCTGGCACGTGGCGGAAGTCCTGAAGCGGCGGTCAGCCCTCAAGACGTTCCGGTCGTACTTCTTCGGCGGCCAGTACCGGTACGCGCCCATCAGCCCCGTCTATGTTTTCGGCCGCCGTCACGATGTGTCGCTCCAGAAGGCGCGCGAGACGGCACGGGAGCGAAACCACCTGCGCATCTGGCAGACGCCGCTGCGCTTCGAGGGCAAGCCAGTGTGGATCGGCCAGATCAGTCGGGACATCGGGTTGTCGTACAACTGGAAGAACATCGTCGGGCACGAGGTCGACCCCGATGTCGATGAGGCCCGGAACTACCTCGTGCAGGACATGCTCCGCTCGCAGAAGCTGACGCGGTTCGGCTGGGTGAGAGGGGTGGGGGCATCGCCGCCTTCGGCTCCTCGTCACATGGAGGACGGCACGCCCTTCTTCACGGACGGTCTGCGGGCCGTGATGATGTTTGGCACGGTGAGGAAGCCACTGGATCAGATCCGGGTCCTCGACTGGGAGAAGCCCCGCCGCGCTGAGGCGACGCTCGCATGCGACTGCTGGGAGAGCCCGCTTGAGGGCGGCTCATCCGCCTTCACCCATACAAATGACGTATGTTTGCGCCCGAAATGCCGGAGTCAGCGGATTGATGCGACATTGCCCCTCTGAAAGGCTGCCGCTTCATCGGTGCTCGGCACCCGGGAGGACATCGCATGCACACGCTCATCCGAGGGACGCCTGGTCGCGCTCGTTTTCTTCTCCTGGCTCGTGAGCAGCCCCGCCGGCGCCGCGACGCAGATGATCCTCGGAAAGAAGCTGCAGATCAGCGGATACGCCGCTCGCGAAGCGGAAGAGTCACGGGATCGGCGCAGGAGCGGCAGCAGCTCGAACACGGTCGTGGGCGACCCCACTGCCAGCGGCGCCACGCTCCAGTGATCGCCAACGGCGGGACGGATTCGCGCCAGACCTTCACCCTGCCGAGCTCGGGCTGGAGCCGGATCGGCTCGCTCGGCTACAAATGGTCGAACCGCAACCAGCCACGTCACCCGGTCAGGCGCGCCAGCATCAAGAAGACGCCTGAGCGGCACCTTCCGGCTGAAGATCGACGTCGACGGGCCCGCGCGGGGTCGTCACGGTCGTCCCGCCGAATCCCGGGACGAGCGGGGGCTTCGTCCTCGGCATCAACGGCGGCGACAGCTACTGCGTCGGCTTCGGTGGATCGGCGGGCGGTGTCAGCCAGAAGAACGACGCCAGGCAGTGGATGGTGAAGAGACCCGACGGCGGCGGCATGCCCTGACGGTGCGCTCGGCCGTCCGAGGTGCTCTCCAATCGCGCCGATCTGATCAGCGGCGGCGATGCGCTGGTAGAAGTCGTGCTCCCTGCAACGACGAGCGCCTCCGAGGTCGACGTCGACGTCGACGGCACGGACGTGACGGGCGCCTTCGCCCTGCGACCGAACGGCCGCTACCTAGGCGTCGTCACCGGCCTGTCGCTCGGCGACAACGTCCTCACCGCACGCGCGCCGGGCGTCACCGGTGCCCGCATCACGATCACCAACCACCCGATCGGCGGCCCCGTCTTCTCGGGCGAGCAGGTCCAGCCCTGGCTCTGCACGACGGAGGGCAACGGGCTCGGGCGCGCCGACGACGCGCAGTGCAACGCCCGACGACGATCTACGAGTTCTTCTACCAGCCCGCTGGCGGGCGCGGGCTTCCAGCCCTACGACCCGGCGAACCCGCCGCGCGACGTCGCGACGACGACGACCGACCAGGGCGACGACGGTGCCCTACGTCATTCGGCAGGAGACCGGCACGCACAACCGCGGCATCTACCGGGTCGCGGTGCTCTTCGACCCGACGAAGCCCTGGGAGCCGTGGGCGCCGCAGGCGGGCTGGAACGGCAAGCTCACTACCCGTTCGGCGCGAGCTGCGGCACGATCCACTCCCAGTCCGACGCGCAGAACGTGCAGAACGACCGCGCGCTGTCGCGCGGCTTCATGGTGGCGACGTCCTCGCTGAACGTCCTCGGCAACAACTGCAACACGACGACGTCGGCCGAGTCGGTGATGATGCTGAAGGAGCACATCGTCGAGACCTACGGCGAGATCCGCTACACGATCGGCCGAGGGCTGCTCGGGCGGCTCGATCGGCCAGCACATGGTGGCCAACACCTACCCCGGGCTGCTCGCAGGGCATCCAGCCGAACTGCAGCTTCTCGGACAACTGGTCCACGGGCCTCGAGGTCATCGACTGCCATCTGCTGCTGAACTACTACACGGCGCACGTCGCCGCAGCTCTGGGCCGTTCCCGCGCAGCAGGCGGCGGTGAACGGCCACGCGAGCCCGAGCTCCTGCGTGGCGTGGGAGGCGCTGTTCGCGCCCGTCGTCGATCCCGAGGGCGGCTGCGGCCTGCCGCCGGAGCAGGACTACCATCCGGTCAACAACCCGACCGGCTGCCGCGGCAGCGTGCCGGACTTCAACATCTCGATCATCGGCCGCCGGCCGCCGGAGCTCTGGGACCAGAGCCCCGAGCCGACCCGGAGCGCCGAGTACGCCGCCGGCGGCTTCGCGCGCCTGCCCGTACGACAACGTCGGCGTGCAGTACGGGCTCGACGCGCTGCTCAACGGCGAGATCCTGGCCGAGCAGTTCGTCGACCTGAACGAGAAGATCGGCACCGTGGACGTGGACTGCCGGACTGACGCAGCGCGGCGAGCGTTTCTGGAGTTCGGC
>CAWJUT010000008.1:0-82919 GCA_963846105.1 uncultured delta proteobacterium | reverse complement strand
CCTCTCGATCTAGTTGCCGGTTCGACGTTGGCGTCCACGTCTTGTTGATTGCGGTCTCCTCTTCTCCTTCCTAGAGTTGCGCGGCGGCGACTCGGTAGGGCATTCTCGCTCGGGAAGAACGGGCGATGGCGACCGAACGCGTCGAACGCAGGCTCTCGGCGGTGCTGGCGGCGGATGTCGCCGGCTACAGCCGGCTGGTCGGCATCGACGAAGAAGGCACGCTCGCGCGGCTACGCTCCGTGCGACTGGAGCTGATCGATCCGGCCGTCGCGGCCCATCGCGGCCGCATCATCAAGACCACCGGCGACGGCATCCTCGTCGAGTTTCCGAGCGTCGTCGACGCCGGGCGCTGCGCGCTGGACGTGCAGCGCGGCATGGCGCAGCGCAACGCCGAGATCGCCGCCGACCGCCGCATCGCGTTCCGGATCGGCATTCACCTGGGCGACGTCGTCGTCGATGGCGCCGACCTCTTGGGCGACGCCGTCAACATCGCGGCGCGGCTCGAAGGCATCGCGGAGCCCGGCGGCATCACGCCTCTCGGAGGATGCCTGGCGCCAGGTCCGCGACAAGCTGCCGGAGACTTTCGTCGATCTGGGCGAGCAGACGCTGAAGAACATCGCGCGCCCGGTGCGCGTCTATCGGATCGACCTGGCGGCCGTCGCGGAAGCGCCGCAGCCTGCCGCTGGCGCTGCCCGACAAGCCGTCGATCGCCGTGCTGCCGTTCCAGAACATCAGCGGCGATCCCGAGCAGGAATACTTCACCGACGGCATGGTCGAGGACATCATCACCGGCCTGTCGCGGATCAATTGGCTGTTCGTGATCGCGCGGAACTCGAGCTTCGCCTACAAGGGCAAGGCCATCGACATCAAGCAGGTCGGGCGCGAGCTCGGCGTTCGCTACGTGCTCGAGGGCAGCGTGCGCAAGGGCGGCAATCGCCTGCGCATCACGGGACAGCTCATCGAGGCCGAGACCGGCACGCACGTCTGGGCCGACAGGTATGACGGCGTGCTGGAAGACGTCTTCGATCTCCAGGACAGGATCACCGAGACCATCGTCGGGATCATCGAACCGAGCGTTCGCCGCGCCGAGATCGAGCGCGCGCGCCGCAAGCGGCCGGACAATCTCGACGCCTACGACCTCTACCTACGCGCCCTGCCCCACACGCAGTCGGCCATGCCCGAGGACGCCTCCATCGCGATCGGGCTATCTCGAAGAGGCGCTGAAGCTCGACCCCGACTACGCGGCGGCCCACGCGGCCCTGGCCGCTGTGCCACGAGGTCACGCTTCCGCGGCGGAGGCTTCGACGAGGCCGACCGGACCGAGGGCGTGCGCCATGCGCGATTGGCGCTCGCGCTCGGCACCGACGACGCCGCGGCGCTCGCCATCGCGGCCATCACCGTCCTGCATCTCGCCCGCGATTTCGAGGCGGCGTCGGGCGCCATCGCCCGAGCGCTGTCGCTGAACGGCTCCTGCGCCACCGCGCTCTACTGGGGCGCGCACATCCATGGCTGCAGCGGCGACCCGGCGCTGGCCGAAGACTATGCGAATCGGGCGCTGCGCCTCAGTCCCTTCGATCCACTTCAGCTACGAGGGCCATGTCGCCCTCGGCGCCGTGCGGCTCCGCCTCGGGCGCTACGACGACGCGGCGGCATGCCTCGCGAAGGCGGTCCAGGCGAACCCGCGCTTCAGCGTTCTCTACGCGCTTGCAGGCGGCGGCGCTCGCCCTGGCCGGCCGCATCGAGGAGGCGAAGGTGGTCGCCCGGCGGCTCCTGGAGCTGGAGCCGACCTTCCGCCTCCCGGCCTTCATCGAATTCGCGGGATTCGTGGAGAAGGACTACCGCGAAGCCCTCGCGGTCGGATTGCGGCAAGCGGGGCTGCCGGAGTAGGGATCTTGCCCCGTTCTCCTGAGCCACCCGCTCTCTCGCAAACGCAAGGATCGGCAGGCTCGCAGACGACGAGGTGTTGCGTCTTTACCGCGCCGTGATGACTCTTCTCGGCCTCGCGGGATGAGAAGACAATTGCAAGGAGCGTCCCTAACGGTGCCGAGTTGGAACCAACTGCTCGCGTGGCTGCGGGAGATGGACTTGCTCAGGAAGGCCGAGGCGGCGTGACTCACGCTCGCGGCCGAATGATGCAGACGCCGCAAGCGCGCGGCCGGCAGAGAGACTACCCGGTAAGGTTGGAACCAGCACTCCGAGGGGACGGGTTGCCCTCCGCCGCCCTGAGACCCGCGATGGGTGCCTGGCCTTCAGCCACCGGCCCGCGATTACTCGCGTTGACAGCAGCACCGCCGACTCGTTAGCGTGCACCCGGTGGCCAGCGGCGCTCGGCTCGTCTAGCCGGCTCGTGCTTGGATGGTGCCGCGATCGGCCGCTTCACGTCGTTGCTGCCGAGGCACCCGACGGACAGGAGACCATCGTCGTGACGGTGTACGAGCCTGATCCCGTCCGGTGGGAGGCGAACTATACCAGGAGAAGGATCACGTGAACTGCGTCATCTGCAGGAACGGTGAGAGGCGGCCTGGCGCGATCACGGTCGCGTTCGATCGCGGCGGCGCCACGGTCGTGGTGCGGGGCGTGCCCGCTGACGTGTGCGCGAACTGCGGCGAGGAGTACATCGACGAGGCAACGACTGCGCAGCTTCTCCGCACGGCTGACGCCGCAGCGCAGGCTGGGGTGCAGGTCGAGATCCGCGACTACCTCGCCGCCTGAACCACGAGAAGCTGGACTGGCTACCGCATCGCGGTTGGTCGGCAGGAGAGCACGTCGTGGTGATCGTCGTCAGCGATGCCGCGCCCGGGCGGCCGCCACTGGATCGTTACCGCGTACCTGGCACGACGGCTGGCAGAAGGAGCAGTGGAATGGCAGCGAAACTACGACTTCAAGTACGATCGCGAGGCCGACATCCTGCACATCGGCACGTGTCAGCCGTACCCCGAGCAGGAGTCCGGGGAAGAACTTGGCGACGAGGTAGTCGCGCGCCTGAACCCGAAGACGGGCGAGATCGAGAAAACCTGGAAGTGCTTTTCTTCTCGACGCGGCTCTTGCGCAACGAGCTCATTGAGTTGCCTGTTGCGGCGGATCTCCGGCTGGCCAATCGTCCGGAGCGCCCTTCGTAGTCTCACGCTGCGTGGAAGGGACATGAAGCGAGCGGCCGTCGAACGCGCGCAAACGTTGCGCGTGTGGCAGCGTCACCTGGTCAGCCACGGACCCGGCCCCCTGCTCTGCCGAGATGCGCGTTTGCAGGCGGGTCGCTTCCGCAAAGGACAACGGGTGGGAGGGTGCGGCCGCGCTCGTTGTCATCTTTGTCACGGAGACAAGCTCGCGCACCGACCAACGATCCAGCAGCGTCGTTCGACAATGTAGCTTGCGCGAGGCTTGGCGGATCGAGGGCGAGGTCTGACGGTCAAGGAACTATACGTCCCCGACGGGATTTGCTGCCTTTCAGCAACCGCTTCGCGTGGTCCTGACGGTGAAGCAGGCGGCCTGAGGCGTGACGGAGACGATCAGTATTCGTGGAGGTGCTCGCGCACGATCATCTCGAGCATTGTCTGGTAGCCGAGCCCGCGTTTGGCCGCCTTCTTCCGGGGATCAGTCAAGAGGTCTTGAATCAAGAAGATCGACGTTGGTTTCGACCGCACGCGCAGCAGTCGGGCGCCACCCACGCGACGGATGTCCCCACCCAGATCCCGCCGCTCGAATTCGGCGACCTGCGCGTCCCTACTCTTGCGGACTCGGCCCTTCCTCATAGACCTTCCTCTCGTTGCGTCGCATCGGTCGGCAACTGATCGCACGAACCCGAGCCCCACGTCGCGTGAGAACGAGCGCCAATCGGCGTCCGCGTCGGTTCCGGCCAAGGACTAGCCACCTGAGCTCGTCATGTTCCAGGCTCGACGATTCGCCCGGCAAACAAGAGTGGAAACCGGAACATCGCCTCCACATCTTGGGCTCGACTCCATGCTTTCGATTCTTGGCGCGGTTGCCTCGATCCCATTCGAAGTCCGCCGGATCGCCGCTGAGTTGGTCTAGCCAACGACGGTGCCCAGTTGGAACCAGCTGCTCGCGTGGCTGCAGGAGATGGACTTGCTCAGGAAAGCCGAGGCGGCGTAACAAGCACAACGCCCACTCCAACCAGGCGATCGCCCGACCTCGCTACTACCCGGCAGAGTTGGAACCAGAGCGTCTGTATCTACGGCTTCTCCTTCGCCTTGAGACGCGTACCGGTGTTCACTTGCGCCGGGCTCACATAGTCCGCGCCCCAGCAGTTGCCGAGACTATTGACGAGCTGCACCGTGATCTGTGGATCCTGCGCGAACGGCATCACCGGATCGGGCAGTTCGAGACCGCGCCCTTTGATGACCACCCGAGATTCTCCGAGCGGCCCGGATCGCAGCGTCACCTGCTTGAGACCGTCGGGTATGAGACCGAGGTCGCGGTACGTGAACCCTTCGTCGTTGCCGCTCGACCGCCAGCATGGGCGTCCGGCGCAGTTGCCCGCAGGCGGCGCCACCATCGTCATCACGAGCTGCGGGACGCCGGCGACGTAATCCCAGACACAAACCATATACTGCGTATCGTCCGTCGGGTCGCCGAACTCTGCTCCGGTGGTCGCGTCACCGAAGGTCCAACTGAACGTCATCTTGTCGCGACGGTCGTCGCTGGCGTTCCGCAGAGTGAACCGCGTCACGCCCGGAACCTTGCACACCTGGGGCCCGGTGGCGCACGGCGAGTCACACGACGGATCCGTGACGCATCCCGAGTCGGCGCAGTCCATGACGATCGTCGCAATTGTTGTCGGTGGTGTCGCCGCAGATCTCGGGAGCGCCAGGATAGATGTCTGGATCGGTGTCGTCGCAGTCGTCCGCGAGCGCCACATGGTCGACGGGGGCGAGACAGCTCAGTATCGGCACGCCCGCGCCATGGCCGTCGGCGTCGCCGTCGGCGTAGAAGTCCGTCTTGTCGATCGTCGAGGGATCGTCGTCGTCGATCATCCCGTCGCAATCTTCGTCGACGCCCGCGGGTTGGCAGACTTCCGCGGCGCCGGGATTGACGGAGGCATCGTCGTCGTTGCAGTCGGTTGCTGGATCAACGATGGTCGCTTCGGAGACGTCGGAGCAGTCGAGATCGACGGACTCGACAAACGCCGTAACGACCGGGCGAAATCCGTCGTTGTCATCGTCCAGATAGCACCGGTCTCCGCCGTTGCAGTCCTGGTCGATGCCGTCGTTGACGACCTCGACCGCACCGGGATACCGCGCGGGGTTCGTGTCGGCACAGTCACCCGTCGGATCGGCGGCGGCCGCCTCACCTGAATCGGTGCAATTCAGGTCGGCGGACGTCACGGTGGAGACGCTATCGGGGCGGGTTCCGTCATCGTCGACATCGACGTAGCAGACATCTCCGCCGTTGCAGTCCTGGTCGATGCCGTCGTCGACGACCTCGGCCTTACCGCCATACCGCTCGGGATTTGTGTCGTCGCAGTCGTCGGCCGGATCGGCGCCGGTCGCCTCACCGGGGTCGGTGCAATTGAGGTCGACGGACATCACGGTGCCAACAGCGAATGGACGGTGACCATCGTTGTCGACGTCGGCGTAGCATTGATCGCCGCCGAAGCAGTCCTCGTCGGCGCCGTTGTCTATGATTTCGGGGTTGCCGGAGAACCGGTTCGGGTTGTTGTCGTCGCAGTCGTCCGCCGGGTCGCTCGGGCGACCCTCGAACGCGTCCAGACAGTCGAGGTCGTTGCTCGGCGTCGTCGCGGTCGGGTTCGAACTCGGACGATGAGCGTCGTCGTCGGCGTCGCGATAGCACATGTCGCCGACGTCGCAATTCTGGTCGACGCCGTCGTCGACGACCTCGGTCGCGCCGGGGTTACGGGTCGAGTTGTTGTCATCGCAGTCGCCCACCAGAGTATTGGTCGGCTCTTCGCCCGGGTCGCCGCAGCTCATGTTCGGGCTGATGATGGTGGCGTTGGCGTTCACCAGGTAGCCGTCGTTGTCGGCATCCTGATAGCACAGCTCGAACGAGTCACAGTCCTGGTCTGTGCCGTCGGCGATGATCTCGGGGTTGCCGGGGAACCGGTTCGGGTTGGCGTCATCGCAGTCGTTGGTCTGCACCGCGTCGGGCTCCTCGCCGGGATCGGTGCAGTCGAGGTCCAAGCTGTCCTGGAAGGTGCTGGCGTTGACCACGTAGCTGTCGTTGTCGAGGTCGCGATAGCAGCGATCGCCCTGGAAGCAGTCCTGGTCGATGCCGTCGGCGATGATCTCGGGGTTGCCGGGGAACCGGTTCGGGTCGTTGTCGTCGCAGTCGACCGCCGAGTCGGAACCGTCAAAATCGGCATCGACTGCAACGGCGAGATCCGGCGTAGCAACGAGCAATCCAAGGGCAAGCAGGGCAGAGAGGAAGATAGGGGTGTCTCATGGTGCGCTCCAGGGTTTGAGTGGATCTGCGTCGAGAGTGTCGGGGTTTCGTGCGCGGCCGGTACTCTCCCGCAGTCGATGACGGTCTGTCAACGATAAGTCGATGGCCGGGATGAAGGGGCTTTTCGGTTGACGCGCGTTTATCCGACGGTCGCTCTTCTACTAGTTCTACGCGACGCTCATCAACGCGCCGCTCGACTGCCGGCCTGAACGTCAAGCTCATTCGCCGAGTACCTGGCACGCCGTTGGCGATGATCGAGTCGCCCGGCACCTTCCAAGGGCCGAAACGTCAACCGCGAGCCGAGACTTGATGGTTGGCGCTGTGTGACGCAAGGAACGTCCCCGACGGGATTTGTACCTTACTACAGCAACCGATTCGCGTGGTTGCCGTCGTGAAGTGTGCCCTGACGCTCTCACCCTCGCGGTAGGCAACGCGCTTTCGGCCGCAGGTGTCGGTGAGCGAGGCGGACCATCGTGCGCCCTCCCCCCCCCCGCTCTTCGCTACTTCTTGAATTCTACCATTGACAATCAAGCGCGCTCAGCTATCGTGCTGCAGTGGAGTTCGAGTGGGACGAGAAGAAGGCCCGTGACAATCTTGCCAAACATGGCGTCTCATTCGAACTCGCAACGCAGGTGTTCGATGACCCCCGAGTCGTGCTCGCCGAGGACGCCTCGCATAGTCGATTTGAGGCACGGTACTTTGCCTTCGGGCGGGTGCGTGGCGGAGTGTTGACCGTGCGCTTTAGGGTCCCGCCGGCGAGCAGTCCGAATCATAGGTTCCGGATACTGGAGAAAGGGCAAGGCATTCTATGAACAAGCGAATCGTCTACACCGATGAGCCGATCAAGATGGCCGGCGCATCGGGCCAGGTATTTTTCCCGGCCATGGGGGTCCACGAGTGGGCGCTGGCAGGCCGCCCACCGGCAACAGGCCGATCACACTTCGACTGCCGCCGAAGCTTCTCGAAAGAGTCCGCCGCGACGCCAAGCGAGCAGGGAAGACGATATCGGAGTTCGTTGCAACAAGGTTGGCTCGGCACGGATAGGGCGGGCACGACCTAACCTCGATGTGACAAAAACTACGCCGCTTTCAGGAGGCGGTCGAGGCGTCTGAAGCGGTCGACGACCGCTGGCGCGGGGCCGACATCGAGGGTGGCGTAGCCATCGGGGTAGAGGAGGACGCCGGCCCGCCCGAAGCAGAGGTAGCGGAGCGTGTGGATCGTCTCGAAGCGGAAGACGGTGCGCCGCTTGCGCGTCGCCGGCCGCCGCTCGGCGGTGGTCGTCAGTTGGAAGCCGCGCACGAGATTGAACGCGAGCACGCTCAGGATCTGCCAGGCGCTGTTGGCAGCGTACCGCATCGTCGGGACGCAGCCGAAAGCGAAGCCGTGCTTCAGCTCGCCGTACACTTGCTCGTGCGTGCCGCGCCCACACATGAACGCCCAGAGGGCCGGGCCGCCGAGCGTCTTGTTGGTGGCGACGGCGGCGTATTCGTAGTGCCCGTCATTGGGGTCGAAGAGATCGAGCTGAAAATTCTTGGCGGTCTCGTGTTGCACGCGGGTGCGGTACACGACGACGCGGAGCCGCCGTTCCCACGGCGTGACATCGAGCCGGTGTTCGGCACAGCTCACCGTCTCCGTCACGCGCGTCCAGACGCGCGTCTGCTGCACGCGGGCCTTCAACCCCAGCCACGGGTGGAAGGGCACCTTGACGGCGTACTCGGCGCCATGCCGGTCAAGCAGCGTGAGCACGTCGCGGCGGAAAAAGGCACCATCCATGCGGAATTCCCGCACGTAGCCGTCGCCCAGC
Organism: uncultured delta proteobacterium; assembly: GCA_963846105.1. Lineage (GTDB taxonomy): Bacteria > Desulfobacterota > Binatia > UTPRO1 > UTPRO1 > CAWJUT01. Next base: position 74,698 of record CAWJUT010000008.1, on the reverse strand, counting down.
GTGGTGACGAGCTGCGTGAAGAGCTCCCGCAAGAAGCGCAGCGCCCCCTTGCCATCGTGGACATTGCCCGGCCGGTTCTGGACGCGCAGCACCTGGCCACTCTGCGCCTCGTAGGCGGTGATCGGGTAGTAGCTCGGCACCTTGCGGTGATGCGGATTGTAGCCCCGCTGCGCCCACTGCACCTGCTGCCCCGTCGACACGACCGAGCCGTCCACGTCGATCGTCAGCCGCCGCGTGCCCAGGTGCTGGATCGCACGGGCGACCAGCACGGCGTTGAGCGCCTGCAGCGCGCGGCAGATGGCGCACCCGGAAGGCCCGCAGCCACCGCCCAACCGTCCGCGGCGTCGGCAGCCGCGTCAGTCCGCACAGCCGCAGCACCACCGGATCGCCGTCGAGGTAGCGCAGGTGCCGCAGGCGGCGGCCACCGCCGATCAGCAGCGCGAGCACCACCACGACCATCCGCGGCACGCCGAAGTCGGTGCGGGGCAGTGCCGTCCCGAGCAGCTGCCGCAGCCGCGCACCCACGCCGCTCGTCCCGAGATACCGACGGAGGAATTCCAACCCCGCGTGCGACGTCAGCCCCTCGTGCGCGAATCGCAAGCTGAGATTCCCATTGACCCGCCCCCGCAAATCCGCTCTTCTTCGTCGCATTGGGAATGGCCTTTCGTTGTGGTGGATGTTGGATGCTCGCAACACCCGCTCTACCACAATGAAAGGCCTTCTCAGTACGTCGCGCCCGCGCCGCCCTCGATTTTTTCTGTCACATCGAGGCTAACCGTCTCGCAGATGACCTCTCTTGCTGAGCGAAGCGTCCCAAACAGTTCCCAGTTGGAACCAGCTCCTCGCGTGGCTGCGGGAGATGGACTTGTTGCGGCGGGGCGAAGCGGCGTGATCGAGCGACTCCAGTGCAACCATGCGTTGAAGCAACGGATCGCGTATTCCCGGCACTACCCGGCAGGGTTGGAACCAGTGGCAGACGTTGCCCGGGCTTACCCTTGTGCCCGCCGCCGAGTGGAGTTCGAGTGAAACACCCGGACAACCTGCGGTTCGTGCCGGCAACGACTAGATCACTTCGTAAACCCGCACGGGATAGTGCAGTCCCTTGACCTCGATCTCACCTTGCTCCTCGCAGGGAATCTGATCGTTCACCAATGCCCAGGTGGCGTGACTGATGAGCACCCTTCCCGGCTCGCAACGAGCCTGAATGCGCGCCGTTAAGTTGGTTTGATTCCCGATCGCCGAGTACGTCGTGCGGCCTTCGGATCCGAAGTCCCCGACACTCGCCACTCCGGTATTGATTCCGATGCGGATGCGAAAGGGAACCTGAACGCCCTCCGCGAACCACCTGGCACCGAGCTCCGACATACGTTGCTGCATGGCCAGCGCCATACGGACGGCGCGCAGCGCGTGGTCCCGATCGGTCGTAGCCTCGGGAGCACCGAAGAAGATCATGATCCCGTCGCCCACGAACTGGCTTACCGTGGCTCCGAAGGCATCGGCGATCGTCGCCATCTCAGAGAGATAGTCGTTGAGCAACGCCGAGAGGTCCTCGGCCTCCATTCGATCGGCGGCGTCGGTGAATCCAACTATGTCGGAGAAAAAGACCGTCACCCTGCGCCGTTGGGGTTGTGCCGTGGCCGCATGTTCTCCCGTCAGGATCTTCTCCGCGAGCTGCGCGGGAACGTAGCGGCGGATCAGCGCCGTGGCACGACGGAGCCTTTGCGTCGTCCCCACGAAGATAAGGACAGCGCCTAGGAGACCCGTCCAGGCGTTGAGACCCCAGATGAACCAGAACGTGGAGAGTTCGCCGGCTCGGTAGGGCGCCTCGGCGAAGGCGGGCGCGTACGGCAGGATGCCCACGCGCTCTGCCACGGTGGTAGCGGCGATGAACGAAACGAACGTGACGACGCCAGGACCCACGATCCGCACGCCGAGAAGTGCTACGAGACTCACGGTACCAACGAAGAGTCCCATAGCGCAGAACAGATCAGTATACGGTCCGAGGAGGTACCCCCAGCATGCGCACTGCAGGAACCAGAACTGAGCGTATGCATGGGCGAGCAGTCGACTCTGGGGCCAGCGCTTGCGCGCCAGGAGCCCCATGAGTAGGAACGCGACCCACGCCGGCAGACAGATCCAGGCGTCAAGCCTGTATACGACCTCGAACCATCCGCGATCCAGGAAAGGCGCAGCGCCAGGGTTCGCAAGCGCGTACTCGATCATGGCGAGCCAACCGGCCCCGACCAGGATCATTAGCAGTGCCGAGACCACGACCCCGTCCGCAGGACGGGGCTCCGGATCTCCAAAAAGCCGGAGGAGAGAACGAACGTGAGAAAACATCGTCGACAAATGTCCGAGACAAATTTCCTAGGTACGGATCGTCCGTCGTCCGCGCTTACCGCCGACCCGGCGGACGTGACAATCACGACAGGAACATCGCGTTGCGAACGATCTTCTCGATTTGCGGCGAAGCGAGTGAGAACGTCCCTAACGGTTCCCAGTTGGAACCAGCTCCTCGCGTGGCTGCGGGAGATGGATTTGCTGCGGCGGGCCGAGGCGGCCTGATCGAACGCTTCCAGTGCAAGCCCGCCTCGAATCAGTGGATCGCCCGCGCTTCCTACTACCCGGTAGGGTTGGAACCCGTAGCAGATGTTGCCAGCAGTTACCGCGTGAGGTTGTCCACCGTCACGCCGGCGGCGGATTGCCGCTGTCGCTCTAGCGCCGAACCACGTCGGGGGAGGCCCGGCGGCTTCCCCGACTCGTCGGTCGTCGCGCTCGATCGGCGTTACGGGCCAGCGACGCGCCCCAGGTCATTCATCATGATGGCGTCTCACAGGAACACGTGGTCGTGTTAGCGATGAGTGTGCAAACCTGTCCCTCGGGACATACGCCACCACACTGGGTTTCACACGGCACGCCCGTGGGTCCGCAGAAACAGCCGTCAGTCGTCCCGTCCGACCCTGGATAGCACGTTCGCTCAGGCGGACAGGCCCCGCCGCCGCACATCGGGAAGTTCGGGTCGCCAAGCCCGCTACAGGCATCCTCCCCCACTGCGCACCCGCCGCAATAACCAGTTTCGAACACGGAACAGACCTGACCCGGATCACACGGTGCACACATTGGCTCGCCGCCGACGCCGACGGCACCACACAGGGACTGGCAGGTGCACCCGAAGCATGCGCCGCCGGGGACTTGACCGCCGAGAAGGCAGCCGGTGCCCTGTCCCTCACACTGCTCGCCTGGATCGACGACGCCGTTGCCGCACGCCGGCGTCGCGGTGGCGGTTGGCGTCGGCGTCGGGTCGGTGTTGCGGTTACCGTCGGCGTTGGCGTTGTCGTCGGTGTCGGCGCACCCGGGTCGGGCTGTACCGGCACGCACAGCTCGCGCGGCCCGAATACCTCGAACTGCTCCGCCGGATCCACGAACTGGTTCAGCACCCACGGCGGGCCATCCGGGAGGGACGGCCGACCGGCCCGGCTCCGCTCCTTGTAGCAGAGCAGGCGCGCCGCCGGATCGAGTCGCGGCTCGACGGGCCCCTCGCCTACTTGCTTCGACACGGCCACGCAGAACCGCCGCGGCCGTTTGAGATCGACGTCGATCTCGCCCACGAACTGATCGTCCACTGTGATCCCGGGGATGTGCTCGAAGCGCACGCCCACGACGCGGTGGCACTTGAAGTGGTCGATCCCGGGCACGTAGCTCTGCGGCGCCGCCGCGGGCGGCACGCTCTTGGCCGACGGCACGAGCAGCATGTCGGCGCGCGTGATGGTGAGCGTGTGTACGCCGAACTGATCGATGAACTCCACCGTGTGCCGGTCGGTGACGCGTGGCTCGGTCTGGTGGAGGCGATAGGCGACCAGGTGATCAGGATCGGTCTTCGCGGTCGGATCCAGGCCGTTCGGCGAGCGCCGAGCATCGCGCGTCAGCCAGCGAAGCGGCCGACGATCTCCCGCCGACGAGGGTGGATCTCTTCCGCGCACCACTTTGCCCACTGCGACAATTCGTCTGGACGGTAGTGCGCCAGGAGCCGCTTGGTGGCGTCCACCAACAGGCTGGTTCCGAAGTCGGCAACGACACCGCCGGTTGGGGTGGGAACCACTATCTAACCGCCTCCTAACCGCAATCTCACGTCCGTTCCATCGTCAGCACCTGCCGCGCGCCATATCCTCGCGTGCATGGAACGGAACCGCAAGATGCGGAAAAGATCCCAGCGCACGACCTCGAAGCCCTCTGCGTTCGAGTTGCCTCCTGACCGCGCGTTTGTCCTGCACCTAGACGCGTGTGCCCAACCGCCGCGTCGCGTGGCCGGGCGGGTCGAGCACGTCACGTCCGGGCAAGTGGCGTACGTCACCTCGCTGCGCGAGCTGCTGGCTTTCCTCGCGGTGGTGCTGCGCAACGGGAACCGGGGCGACGAGATGCCGACGCAACCTTGGACCGAAAGGAGCACGCGATGAGCGACGAGTTCGAGTCGATGCTTTTCGAGGCAGAGGTGATCCTGCCGGCGCAGAGGTCCTGGGGTGCGCGCTGCGCTGGCGACACATCGGGCGCCTGCGCACTCATGCTCGCGATCCTCGAGGACGCCATGCGGTGCATCGAGCGGGGACGTCAGCGTCGCCACGCGCGTACACGAGAGCGGGCTGCCGAAGCCGAGGCCTGGATACGCTCCGACCGTCGCGAGTGGCTGTTTTCCTTCGCCAGCATCTGCGACGTGCTCGGATTCGATGCGGACGCCTTGCGCGTCCGTCTCCTCGCCAGCCCCGAGCACCCGGCGACCGGTGGGCCGGCGGTGCGTACGGAGGTCAACGAGCCGTCACGTCACGGCCCCGCCGGCCCCCGCCTGGTGCCGCAGCGCGGAGATACACCGAGGATCGATCGCGGTCGCCAACGCTCGGGCGCCGTCGTGGCGCACCGGTAGCGGCCGGGAAACTGGAGCCGGCGTCGGCGTACGGGTGCACGTGGGCGTTGCATGAAAATGCCGAAGCCGTTGTGCGCCACCGCGCACGGCCATACCGTGCGCGGCCGCTCGCCTCGCCGATCGTCGCCGCCGTCGGCGTGAGAAACCGACTCATCGTGGAACCCGCGGTTGGCGCCCGCCCTTGTTCCCGTCTCGAACACGCAGAATCCGGCGAACCGGTGCCGCGGCCAGGAACGCGTGGCGCAGCGGGTCGTCGGGCGCGAACGAGCTCGCGAGCGCGAGGATGATCGCTTCGGCACGCGCCCGCTGGGCTTCCGCGGCGGTTTCATCCTTCGCCTGCCGGTACAGATCGGACCGGGTGGCATGAACGCGCCACGCCGTCGCGGGAATCTCGAACCTCTGCACAACCGCGAGGCCCTTCTCGATCTTCTCCTCCGCACCTTTCCAGTCCTTCTCCGCCATCGCGACTCGTGCCCCCACCTCCCAGGCCAGCGCCTGCAGGTTGGGCTCCGCGGTCGACAAGGCGGACTCGAGAAAGCGCTCGGCTTCGAGCGCGTGCCTTGCGAAGATTTCCGGATGCCAGCCAAACGTTGCTCAGCCCGAGCTGGGCGTTCATTCGCCAGTACCAATGGAGGAAGAACTTGGGTGTTCCTTCGGGTCGAGCACTCGTGCGAAGCTCCGCGACGCGTCGTCGTACTTCCCCTGCTCCAGAGCGGCGTACCCGGCGGCGATCCCGCCCATGGCCTGTGATTGTCCGCGCCAGTATGCGTCGGCGCTCCGTGCGACGATCTCCTCACACAGCTGGCGGGCGCCGGCGAAATCCAAAATCGCCGCGCGCAGCCACGCTTCGCGGAAGACGAAAAGCCATGGCTCATTGCCGTTCTTCTCGGCCATCTCCCTTCCGGCGCGCAGCAGTTGCGCCAGCTCGCCGAGCCGGCCCGAATAAAGCAGCGCCAGCGTTCTCCCGCTGAGCGCAAGGAAGTGCACCACCGGGCTGGTGGACTCGTTCTCCTTCGGGATGTCGGCTTCGAGGTTCTCGAGGGCTCCCGCGTAGTCGCCCCGCAGCCACTTGCAGATGTGCGTAGACAGTCCTGTCAAATGCGGGCAGGCCGGCATCGCTCAAGCGGTGGATCGTCTCGCTGGCGGACGCACAGATCTCCCAGTCCTCTCTTCGCCAGTTGTCGAACGTGAGCCGCGTACCGCGGCCAGCAGCTCGGTGCGCGCGTGCAGCAGCGGATCGCCCAGAGTGGCGCTGAGGCGCACGGCCTGCTCGATTGCCGCCATGGCGCGGTCCGGATCGATGAGACCAAACGGAACGACCAAGGCGCTGAGTGCGTCGACTCGAGCAGAGGTGAGCCCAGCCCCGGCCGCCTGGGCCGCCGCGGCTTCGTACGCTTCGGCGCACTCGATCATCGCCCCGCGGCCGAAGTGCGCATCGCCGATGCGTTGCAGCAGCTCGATCTCGAGCTTGCCGCGGGCGTTCGCGGCCAGGTGGGGAACGAGCGATCGCGCATGCTCGAGCACGCGGATCGCGTCGCGGTAGGCGAAGCGCCCGGCCGCGTTCTCCGCCGCCAGGATGAGGTAGCGGATGGCGCGCTGGTACGTCGCCCGCCTCCTCGAAGTGCCACGCCAGCCGGCTCGCGATCGCCGTGGCGTCGGCGCCGTAGGTGTGCTCGATCCATTCGCCGACCCGCTGGTGCAGTCGCATGCGCCGGCCGGCCGGCACCCGCTCGGCGATGGCCTGGGGATAGAGGCTGTGGGTGAAGTGGTAGCGCGCGACCTTCGTCCCGTCGGGTCGCGTCCACAATGCCGACGCAGACAGGAACTGCCCCTGTCGCGCCAGCTCATCGCAGCGTTCCTCGATTTCCACCGGATCCGAGCCGAGGCCGGCCGCAACCGATGCGATCGTGAATTCGTTCCCGAGCACGCTCGCCGCTTCGAGCAAGCGCTGCACCTCGGGTTGCAGGCGATCGATCTGCTGCTCGACCAGCGCGCGCAGGCTCTCGGGAACGGCTCGAGCGATCTCCGCAACGGATCTTCTCAGCCGCCAGCGGTCGTCCTCCGGCTCCAACACGCGAAGGGCCACGAGCTCGTCCACCACCCGCACCATGAAGAGCGGATTGCCGTCCGTCCGCTGGTGCACGGCGAGCGCCAGCTCGGACGGAAACGCATGCCCGCCGAAACGTTGCGCCAGATACGCGGCGACATGCGGCTCGCGTAGGAACGGCAGGGCGATGTCCTCGCACTGGCGGCGCACCCGCAGCTCCTGAATGAGCGCGCGCAGAGGATGCGCCTTCACGATGACGTCCACCGAGCGATAGCTGCCGACCACCAGCAGGCGGGCCGGTTCCTGGCGGCGCGCGAGCATCGCCGAGCAGGTCGAGCGTCGAGTAGTCGCTCCAGTGCAGATCCTCGAGCACCAACAGGAGCGGGGTCTTCGCGGTCAGGGCCTCGAGGGCTTCCGCCATCTCACGCAGCATCCGCTCCTTGGTGACCCCGAGCAGCCTCGCGCGGCAAGCGCGTTCGCGCTCGCCCCGTCCTCCAGCCACGGCAACTGCGCCAACCAGGTGGGAGCGTGCGTCTTGAACAAAGCGGACCACCCGCTCGGCACCCTGCTCGCGCAGCAATCGCCCAAGCGCCTCGAGAACGGGCAGATACGCTTCCGCCGCCCCATAGTGCTCCAGGCACGCACCGTGCGCGACCAGCAGGTCCGGATCAGCCGCGGCGCGCGCCCGAAATGCATCGAGCACCGTGGTCTTCCCGATGCCGGCCTCGCCGGAGAGAAACACGATCTGGCGCTGGCCGGCTTGCGCGCGCGCGAGTCGATCCTCGAGCTGGGCGAGCACCCGGTCGCGGCCGACCAGTGCGCCGCGCGCCTCGCCGCGGGCGACGCTTGCCGGACGGCTGCGCCGGGCGATGAAGCGGTATCCCCGGCGCGGCACCGTCTCGATGAAGCGCGGCGCCGCCGGATCGTCGCCGAGCGCGCGGCGGATCTCCAGGATGATGACCTTGAGCACGCCGTCGCTGACGTGGGTCTTGGCCCACCCGGCGCGCAGCAGCTCCTCTTTCGAGACCACCTTCCCGCCGTCTTCGACCAGCCGGCGCAGGACCGCGAACGCCTTCGGGGTGAGGGCACCACCTCGCCGCCGCAGCTCAGCTGCTCGGTGCTGAGATCGAGGGAGAAATCATCGAACAACAGGCGTCGATCCACTTCCATCGTGGCACCCGGAGAGGAACCGCTTTCAACCCCTTCTAACCCCAATCTCACGTCGGTTCCATCGTCCGCGACGGCGCCGCGCCCTATCGTCGCGTGCATGGGACCAACCGCAAACCCAATCAACCATGCAACCGGCCCGGTGGAACGGGCCAGGACCGAACAACGAAAAGGAGATTCGTATGACATTTATGAAACATCTGCTGGTAGCGGCCACGGTGAGCGCGGGCGTGTGGCTCGTCGACGCCCGCCTTGGCGGCGCCTTTCTTCAGCACCCCCGGCCCCCCCCCCCCCCCCCTTTTTTTTTTTTTTTTTTTTTTTCGTTCGAGGCCGCCACATTCCCGGAAGTCACGCGGCTGGTGAACAACCGCGGTGTTTTGGACAAGAGGGCCTCGTGCCGCAGGTGCGGATGGCATCGCCGCTCGATAGGGCCTTGATCGCGCCGGCGATTCGCGCATCGGGGCCGGGACCCCAACAGTACGGGATTCGCGATCGTCGCAGAAATCATACACGCGACAACAACAACGTCCGTCGACGAAGACGTCAACATCCGGAACCGAAGATCTCTTTAGCCCCGATCCTCAGTTCCCGGGCCTGCTCGTTTTCACCGACGAAGACCTGATCACGCCGGACGGAAAGATCATTCAGCCCACACGAATCTGGGGCCGCTCTTCGACGTCGCCAACGGACAACACCAGTACCGGCGTGACAATCTGGGCCGGGTGGCATCTGCTCGGTCCATCGACCAGCGGGGGCGACAGCTTCAACGTCACCGTCGCCTCGTCGACGACGCAGGCGGATCACCTCGACAGGTGAAAGTCAACGTCGCCGAGTCCGTGACGGGCCCCTTGGGCCGCGAGCAACGGCTTGACCCAGAACCCGGTGAGCCGAACAGGGTCGCCGGCGGCGCCGCGCCGATCGTCGAGATCATCGCCCGCGCGAGCCGAGCGCGGTCACTTGGCGAAGCGCCGCCCAACGGGTCGCTCACTATATCCAGGTCGACATCATCGACAAGGAGGGTGGCATGGTCGTCGACGAACTCGGCGCCTCCGACGGCCTGTTCGACCCGACGAGCACCGATCTCGCTGCCAATTCGGCCGCATCGACGATCCGCCGCGGGCATCGACAATCCGAACCGCAACGTTCCCGGCTTCGACTTCCGGTTCAGCGTGCCTTCCGGGGCGGCTGGCGGCAATGCGAATCTGAATGTTGCGCGGGTTTTCAACGTAGCCGGAAGCGAAGTCATTCTCCTTGAAGACGGGACGCCAGCGGTGCGCACGGTCCTCAATTGGGTCGTGGCGGCGCCGTTCGTCGGCAGCGCACGCGATGAGAATTTCGTGACGTTCACGGCAACCGTGACGGACGCCAACGGCAATACAGGGTGTCGCCACGAGCACGTTCCAGCTCACCGACTCTGCGGCCAATGGCCAAGAATTGACGCCGCAGCCGGAACCAGTTGACCCAGTAGACGTTGACCGCCGGGGGTGTGGCGAGAATCGTCGGGCTACTGATATTCGGCGGTTCGCATTGTCAGAGGGCTGACTCCGGCAGAGACATGGTCCGGCCTCCACGCAGTGGAGGCCGGACGTATTCAGGATCTGATCGACGCCAGAGCGCGTGTCATCTTGCGAAACGGGGCCAGCGCCACGCGCTTCGACGTCACGCTCGGCGGCGGGTCGTTCGCGGGGAACGGCACGCGCGGCTGGCAGCAGAACCGTTCGCACACCGCGTGGACGTACAGGGACACGACCGGATCGCCGCTGAACGGCATCACCCGGATGCGGATCGAGGACGACGCAGGACGCAGGCGCGGCGAGTCACCATTAAGGTGACGGGCAGGAATGGCGTCTATCCGGTGGTTGCCGGCGACGAGCCGCTCGAGGCGATCCTGGTGCTCGGCGACCAAACGGACGCCGTGGCCGGCGCCTGCGGCGAGAGCGCCTTCGTGGCGGCCGACTGCGCGTTCAACCGACGGGCTACGGCGCTCACCTGCAGGCAGTAGCGCGAGTCGTCAGGCCCTAACTGGCCGCCGGCTGCACATACTTTCATCGGTTTCGTGACGTCGAGTCACCGTGCTGCCACGCGACGGCGGTACATTACGGGCGCGAGGTCATAGGCGCCATGAACGGTCTGGGCGGGTGAGGGGATAATGTCCAGGCAAATCAAAACGTCCCCGACGGGATTTCCACACCATTCTGCCTTTGACGTTCCAATCGTTGGAACGGTCAAGGCGGTGGCGTGAGCGAGCAAGCGCCCTTCCCACTGCTCAGCTGTGCCGACGGGCCCCGTATAGACTGGATCCACAGCAGACCTTCCTTTTTGCGCGCGGCCGTAGGATGGCGTCAAAGCAGGTGATCAGAGCACTCGGATCGACCGGGTCAATTGCAGGCCGAGAGCGCGCCCGGCTCCTCACGCCTGCGTGACGGCGACGGGTCAGCGCGGCTGGAGCGACCGACCTCGGCCGCCCATGATGACCTCGGCGACCCGTTCGGCGAGGATCTCGTTTCCTCGCTTATTGAAGTGGCAGCAGTCGTCGACGAAGAGTGGCTTCCTCGACCGAGGCGAAGAGGGTGCTGAAATCATGAAAGGCGACGCCGCCCGTGCGCAGCTTCTCACCCTCGGCACGAAGGACGGGGTATTCAAGCTCGATCAGTGGCCGATGCGGGTGATACGCCCGAAATGCCCTCCTCATCTCGTCTGGTCCCATCGTCTTCGCACCCGGGACGGGCCGGGAGATACGCTGACCGTCAAGTGGCTCCTCAAGAACACGAGCAACGAGAAGAAGCGGATCGACTACCTCGCCGACGACACCTGCTACCTGGTCGACGCCGCCAACAAGAAGAAATACTTCGTCGGCGCTCGATCGAGACCTAGCGTCCTTGGACCGCGCCAAATTGGTCCCTGCATCGGCCGTTAAAATACCGGACGTGCCGCGTAATACAGCGGCGTCCTGCAAACACATTGTGCACAGCGGCGCGCAGCCCTCGCGCTGTCGCGGTCTTCTCGAGTGGCATCTGGTTTGCTGCACCCCGGCTTGTCGTTCGAGAGGGGGCCCGAAGGTGATGCCAGCACGTGCGCTGGGGTGGGAGGGGGATCCGCGGCGACGCGCGGGGAGCGACGGTTCAACCCATCGCGCAATCCGGGTGCTGCTTGCCGGCGATAACGAAGCCCTGTTGAGGAAGGTCAGCGACGGCCTGGGCGCCGACCCCGAAATCGGGGTGGTCGGGATCGTCGCGAGGTCCGACGATGTCGGGCGCGCGCTCGAACAGCTGCGGCCCGACGTCCTGGTGGTGGACGTCGCATCTCTCCTCGCCGGCGAGGCGGACACGGTCGCCCTGTGCGCCTGGATCGGCGACCGGACGCGCATCTCGTTCTCGGGAGTCGCCCGGACGGCGTACGCGCGGCACTGCGCGCCGGGGCGCGCGGCTACCTCCTGAATGACGCCGAGATCGAGGAGATCGCGCGCGCCGTTCGCTCGCTCGCTCACGACCGCTCGTTCCTGAGCTCGACGGTGGCGACGATGTTGCTCACCGAGGAGCTCGCGGCAGCCTGCCGTCCGCCCGACAGCCGCATCGCGAGGCTCACGGACCGCGAGCGTCGAGATCCTCCAGCTGGTCGCCGAGGGGAGCACGACGCGGGAAGTCGCGCACCTGCTCTCGCTCAAGGTCAGCTCGGTACGCAGCCATCGCAGGAGCCTGATGCGCAAGCTCGACCTCCGGTACAGAATCGATCTCGTGCGTTTTCGGTCTCGAACCTCGTCATCCGTTGAAGTGGAGGCGCGAGGAACGTCGACGCGTCTCCCCGGTCACCGTCTGTCACGTCGGCGTGCAGCTCGCGATCATCACCAGCCACTTCTTTCACCACGCGCCCTGGTCTTGATCGAGCAGACGATCCCCCCAACGCATCATGAGCACGATGCCGGAGAGATCGCGACCCTTCTCGGTGAGCCGATACTGGAAGCGCTGCGGGCGTTCCTGATACCGGCGCTTCTCCAGGATCCCATTGGCGACGAAACGGTGCTGCTGGAAGCCAGCAACGCTCGGCAGGCCTCGGTGGACACCCAAAACCGGCCAATGATGGACACCTGAAAACCGGCCAACGGTAGCGCGCCCAGACATTGAGCGGGGGGGAGGCGTGCTCCCCGCCGGGATGGCCAATGTCTTGAGCGAGGCGAAGCGACAGCAGGTGGTGGCATTGGCGCGTGATCGTCGATCAGCATGGTCCTTAAGCAGGACCCATACTGGTGGAAGCTTGGCGGAAGTGCCGCCGATCTCGCCCGGGCACGAGCTACGGGGCAACGCCTGGGGCGTCCCGCGTCATCGTCGATGCCACCCGCATCGAGCAGCTCCTCGCCACCGGGCTCTCGCTCCGCGAGATCGCCCGCCCGGACGGGATACTCACGCGCCACCCTCACGCGCCGTTTCCGCCCCCGGCGCAATAACCTACACCGTCGGCCCACCCCAACGCCGCGAGATCGCAAGGTCTCGCGGCTCCATCCTTTGTGGTCCACAAACGGAGGATTCTCACGCATCATCATGCAGCAGGAAGGGTCGCGCTGCTTCGTCTCATTCACCGTGCTCGTGTCGGAGAGAAAGACCGACTCCAACACTGGGCATCATGCTGCCTAGCCGCGGCCCCTTGAGCCGCTCGATGGTCGATTTTCCCCCGGCTCTCCGGCCTCGGCCGTGCCGTCCGTGACGCCCGCGATCCGGCCGTCGCGCAGCGTCACGATGCGATCGGCGGATTGCGCCGCGACCTCGCCATGGGTGACGAGGACGACCGTAGCTGCCGCTCTCGATTCAGATCGTGCAGCAAGCGCGAGGATGGCAGTACCCGTCGCGCTGTCGAGATTGCCCGTCGGCTCGTCCGCGAGCAGAAGGTCGGGCGTCGTCACGAGCGCACGCGCGATGGCGACCCGCTGTTGCTCGCCGCCCGAGAGCTCCGCCGGCCTCCGGCGTTGCGCGTCGTCTCGCAAGCCGACCCGCTCGAGGACGGCGCCGGCGCGCTGACGGGCGTCGCGCAATGCGACACCGAGAAATTCGAGCGGCACGGTGACGTTCTCGAGGGCGCTGAAGGTTGGCAACAGATTGAAGCTCTGGAACACGATGCCGATGGACCGCAGTCGGAGGTCGCTTCGCGCGTCGTCCGTGAGCGCGCCGAGATCCTTCCCGGCGACTACCACTCGCCCGCGGGATGCAGTGTCGACGCCGGCGATCAGATTGAGGAGTGTGCTCTTCCCCGATCCGCTGGGTCCCATGACGGCGAGGAACTCGCCGGTACGCACGGAGAGTGTCACCTCGGTCAGCGCGGCGACCGCCTGTGGACCGTCGCCGTATCGCTTGCTCACCTGCTCGAGCAGGACGGCACGTCATTGGGAGCGCAGTGCCGTAGCGGGTTCGAGCGCGGCCGCACGCGCTGCGGGTGCCAGGCCCGCGAGGAGCGATACGATCAGCACGAGTACCGCCGTGAAGGCGATCGGCGCGTAGGGGACGCGCAGCGCGAGCACCCAGCCCAGCAGGTAGGGGAACGTCGCGTTTGTCCAGAGCACTCCGAGGGCGAGCCCCGAGGCGATCGCGAGCACGAGCCCGAGTGCGCCGAGCACGAGCCCCTCGAGCACGATCATGCGACGGACGTAGCGCCTCCGAATGCCCATGGAGCGCAGCATCGCGAGCTCTTGGGTCCGTTCCAGTGTCCCGGCAGCTAGGGTGTCGCCCAAGCCGATCAGCACCACGACCAGCACGATTCCGGCAAGGACGTAGAGTGCGGCAAACGCCCGTCCCACTTGCGACGTGAAAAACTCGACGAGCTCCTTGCCTGAGATCGCACGCAGGCCATAGCGCGGGCCGAGCTCTCGGCTGATCGCCGTGCGCACAGCGCCGACGTCTGCATCCGGCGCGGTCATCACGAACGCGAACGTGACCTGCTGATCGTCCCACTGTCGTTTGTAGACGTCGCGGCTCATGAAGATCGTGCCGCGTGCCGACGCGGTATAGGTGCTCACGGCGGCGACTGGGAGCTCCAGGGGGCCGTTCGGGGTGGTGAGCGTGACGCGATCCCCCAGCTGGAGTCCCTGGCCGAGCGCCAGGCTCGTCGCGACGATCACGCCCCGCCCTTCGGCGAGCGCTTCCCAGACGTCCGGCCAGTGCGAACCGAGGATCGGCCAGCGACCGAAGCGGGCGTCGAGGACCCGCGCGGCGTCGGCGGCGATGATGGTGATGGGGGCACCGGCGTACTCCCAGTCGATCTGACGCTCCGCTGCGACGGCGTCGACTCCAGCAAGCGCCGAGAGCTCCCCGGTCACGTCATCCTCGACCGGTGCCGGGAGGTAGGCGGATGCCATGTGTCCCGAGCTCGCGACGAGATCCGCACGCAGCGCTCCGGTCAAGGACTCGCGAATCGATTGCTCGAAGCTATTCGCGACGACGCGCAGCCAGAGCATGGATCCGACTCCGACGCCGATCACCGCGACGGTGAGCGCCGCTCGCCGCGGGTTCCGGATGAGACTCGCCGCGGCGAGTGTGCCTGTCGGTCCCCAAAGCCGGCGCAAGCCGGGGGCGAGCCAGCGCGCCGCCAACGTCACCAGCGGCCGGGCGGCGAGCGCCGTGGCGAGCGCGATGAAGGCCGTGGCGACGAGTCCCCACACGGCAGAGCGCGTCGCCGCCTGCAACGCGATCGCGGCAACAGCGCCGGCGACGGTCAGTCCGCGGACGACGGCCCACGACCGCGGACGCGCGTCGGCTTGCTCGACGCCGCGCGTGCGGAGTGTCACCGCAATTCCTACCCGTGCGGCGCGCCAGGCCGGAATGGTCGCAGCGAGGAGCGCCGTTCCGAAGCCGACGAGCACCGCGAGCGCGAGCGACGGCGCCCCCACCGTGATCTCCGCCGACGGAATTACTTGGTTCACCTGGATGGCCGTCGCTTCGGCGATGAGCGGCAAGGAGAGGTACGCGCGTGCGATGCCGAGGGGGATCCCGAGCGCGACGCCGATCACGCCGAGCAGCAATCCCTCGCTGACGAGGGTGCGCCGCACCACGGATTCCCGGACACCGAGGGCTCTCAACACGCCGAGCTGCCAGGTCCGACTCTCGAAGACCGTCGAGAGTCCGCTGAACGCGATGATGAACCCCGCGACCAGCCCGAAGGTCTGGATTCCCATGAGGAAGACGTGGAAGGAGCGGAGGATCTCGTCGAAGTCGGCACGGCGCTGCGCGGGGCTTTCGACGCGCATGCCCGCTGGTAACGCAGCACGGAGCGCCGTCGCCACCTCGCTCACGGCGGCCCCGGGCTTCACGACGATGTCGAGGCGGTTGACGTATCCAGGCCGCGTGAACGCCACTTCCGCGGCATAGAGGTCCATCACCAGCAGCGCGTCGGCCGCCGCCCGCGCGAGGGCCGCGGGCTCGAGCACGCCGCGCACCGTGATGACCTTGCGCCCCCCTGGTGTATCGAGCTCCAGGCGGTCACCGCCGGCGAGGCCGCGACGGTTCGCGAACGCCGCCGTCACGACGGCCGAACCGGGCAGCAAAACCCGAAAGTCGTGCAGCTGGATACGATCGGACATCGCGTAGAACCGCGTCGCGCGGCGATCCATGACGTCGAATGCGTGGACGCTGAGGACCTCCCCGGTGCCGTCCGCCAGGTACGCCGCCGTGCTGATCACCGGCATGATCTGCTCGACGCCCGGCACGACGGCCGCGCGCGCGAGGCTCTTCGGAAAGGCCGTCGCGTTGCCCGCGCTGATCTGGAGATCCGCTCGCTCGCCGACGGACGCGATCACCTCGCGGAACGCGCCGAGGACGGCGCGATCGATCAGGTCCATCGAACAGATTCCCGCGACGGCCCACGCGACGGCGATGATCGTGAGTGTCAGCCGGCCCCAGTGGCCGCGCAGGAGACGCCACGGCAGCGTGACACCGCCGAGCGTGCGAACGAACGATCGTGCTCGCGGCCGCCCCGCGGCGGTATCCTTGCTTTCGTGACGAACCATCTGACGAAGCAACGCCCGCATTGCGGAGCCGCGGCCGCGCGTTTCGCGACGGCGGCTCCGTGCGGTTACCGGCGGTGACTACGTGAGTCGGCAGTCCGGCGAGCAGCTAGTGACGTTCTCGCCCGCTTCACAGATTCCGTTGCCGCAGACCGGCGCCGGACAACAGTCGAGCTCGCAGGTGAAGCACGAGTCTCCCGCCCCGGCGTTGCACGTAAGGTGGTCGACGATGCCGCAGCTCGGAGGGACGCAACCTAGCAGCGTTTCGTTGCAGGTTCCCTGAGCTACGAACCCCACGTCACAGTCGGCCGGCGACACCGCGGGCGTGCAGAAGCCGTCACCTTGGCAGCACCCCCCAGCACTGCCGCTCGGGTCGATCGACGCGCCGCTCTCGCAGAACAGCACGCCCGCATCGGCACTGAGGAGCACCTCGAGCGCGTCGGCGATCACCGGCGCATTGTCGAGGAGACACTGCGGGACGTTCTTCACTGTCGCGGTCTTCTCGAGGAACTTACTCTTGGAGAGATCGACGCATTCCGCCAGATCGAAGCTCTCGCCGTCCTGACGCTTCTTGCAAAGGGTATGCAGGCATTTGAACGAGAGCTTGCGCGCGAGCTTCTTCACCTGCTTCAGAACCTTCAGCTCGGCCTTGCCGATCGTCTCGCAATCGGAGGGCTTATGCCCGGTGAGCTGGTCGACCAGCGGTCCGACTCCTTCGCAGGCGATCAGGTTGGCCGACCGCTGCAAGACGGTGTCGAGATCGTCGAAGACTTGGCCGACGTCCGCTCCCGTGAGACAGCTGGGAGCGTCTGGGTTCTTCTCCTTGATCTTGTCGGTCGCGTCGATCCACTTTCCCCTGACCTTCGCCTTGCACTCCTCGAGGTCGTCGGTCAAGCTCTCCAAGTCGTCTCCGTTACAGAGCGCCTTGGCGGCTTTCACGTAGCATTTTCCAGCGCCGCCGATCGCCTTGCCAGCCTTCTTCGCCACCTTGTTTTGGAGCTTGCAGTTCTCCGAAGAGGGAATGGACCCGGTCACGAACGCGCTGCTCACTGACGTCCACGAGAGAACCAGGAGCAGTGACGATGCGACGACGAGAGCCGGGGCAAAACGGCACATCGAGACCAACGAGCTGTGCGTCATAAAGTGCCCTCCTTGGCGATGTCGCTGAACCGATACGCTTCGTGCTGTAGTTGGTCAAGCGCGTTTGAGGACGCTGGGCGACGACTCAACGAGCCCTGCCGGGTGCGCAACAACCGACCGTTAGTGACGCACCTGACAGAGCCCTCCGTCCTCTTGCCGTATCCGCTGGTTACGCCGAAGCGCGGAGAGACCTTTGTTACCGGCCTACCGCGTGCCACGAATCGACCTCGGGAGGTACCACTGGCAAGTACCCTTGAACGCATCCACAGCTGCTTCCCGACGGAATCTTGATTGGCAGAACAGAGCAAGAGGTCACAACTCCCCGTTCTGCGCTGCACACCTCGCCGGAGCATCCACCAACGAAGCAGTCGGTGTCATCCGCACAACGGTTTGAGAATAGTTCACCTTCCAGTCGAGCGTAGTACGGGTGATCAGCGTTGATGACGGTCGCGCGGTCAGCCGTGCCACCGCCCGTCACCGCCGCACTACTCACACCCACCGTTGCCTCGGACGCTCCGCCCCGCAGATCATGTAGCTTCGCACAGGCGAAGGGAGTGGCGCACAAAAGCACGACTAGAAATGATCCGCGAATCGCTGACTGGGTAGAGGTTCCGATGCGGGATCCTCGCACTTGTCGCAATGTAAGACCGCACTCGGGGTTCCTCGAACTAGTGAGCGCCGAACCGTTTGGTCTCACCACCCCCCCGCTCGAGCCGCCGAAACGCCCTCTGGAAACTCGGGGAACTCGACCCTGTCGTTGTAGTAGCGGTGATCGATGTCGAGAACCCAGTGGTGAAGTTAAGGCCTAGCAGGTCGGTGCCGATTGACGACACGAGCTCGGGAACGTCGAGGGTAGGGAACGCACCTCAGGCCTCCCCAGGACCGCAGATGAATCGGTCGTTGTTCAGATCCGTGCCCGCCGCGACGAGGTAGAGACCAGGCGGCACGTTCAAGAAAGAATAGGAGTACGTACCACTGGTCGCTCCGACGTCGATCTGATCGACGGTCTCGAACGTCGACGGATCGATCAGCAGTACGAAGTGGACACCCGCATTGGAGGTCGTGAGCGTGGACACGTTCATCACTACGGGTACGCTCAACGTGTTGGCCGTCGAGACGACCGTGACTGTCGTGCTGAATGTACCCGACTGCAGACCTCCCCTGTTCACCGTGACCCGGTACGTCCCCAAGCCATTCGCATCGACGCTTAGCGGTGCCACCGAAAGCCACGGCGCCGAGTCCGTCACGCTCGTCACGGCCAATGAACCGCCTCTCCCGTTCGTTAGCTGGAGCGACGCTTCGCTGAGCGACGTGCCAAAATTCAGCGCGGTAGGGCTCGCGACGAGGAGTGGGCTGGGACTAGGTGGAGGACCGCCCGCAAGCTCTTGGGCCGCGTCACGACGGCGGCCCGGGCGTTGATCAACCCGTGACCGAACTGGGCGTCCCGGCCGGGGGCTCCGAGGTCCTCCGTAATGACACCCCCCACGAGCAGGTTGTCGAGCTGCGCCGGCGTCATGCCAGGTCACCGACTTCATGAGCGCCACTACGCCGGCTACGTGGGGCGTCGCCATCGACGTTCCCATAGATTGACCATACGTCAGACGGACGGTGCCACCCGAATCGTCCCCCACCGTACTCCAGACCTCATCCTGGAACCCGTCGCCGTCGAGGTCGCTAACGTCGTCGCCTCCCGGTGCGGCTACGTCGATGGTGGACCCGAAGCTCGAGTAGTAGGCGAGGCCTTTTCGTAGATCGACCGCGCTAACGGACAAGACACCCTCGTAGGCGGCTGGATATTTCGGCACATTCGTCGTGTCATTTCCAGCGGCCGCAATAACGATGACGCCGGCGTTTCGCGCCTGCGCAAGTAGGTTCTGCGAGGCCTGATTGAACCCCGGACCACCGAGGCTCAGGTTCAAGATGTCGGCACGTCGCGGGGGAACTGTGCCCGAATCATTCTCCAGTCGCGACGCAAACCGCACCGCTTGGTCGATGTCGTAGTCAGTCCCGCTTCCCTGAAAGCCGAGCACCCGCAATGGCATGATCCGCACGCTCCAGGCGACGCCAGCGACACCAACGCCGTTGTTGGTGCGAGCGGCCACGGTGCCAGCGACATGTGTGCCGTGGAAACTACTCGGCAGGATACCTCCTCCGGCGCCTGGGTCGTTCGCATTCGGGTCGATGCCATCTCCGTCCAGCGATAATACCGGATTGCGAACGAAGTCGAAGCCGGCTACGAACTGCCCTTGAAGGTCCGGGTGATTCAACAGGACGCGCTGTCAATCACAGCAACGCTCACGCTGCTGGAGCCCGTTGTGATGTCCCAGGCCTGGGGGAGATTTACTAGCGGATAGTGCCACTGTCGGTTGTAGAGCGGATCGTTCGGAATCGCGGACAGCTTCCTGATGTAGTTCAAATCAGCTGTTGCGATGTCCTTGCGACGTCGAAGCACCTTCACCGCCAAGATCGGTGTCACGGCGGAGCTTCTGCTCCTCCGAGAGACTTGCATGCCGTCTGCGGGATGCGGCGTGGACGGCCTCAAAGTCCAGTCGCCGGAACGTTCTACACGCTCCGACTCAGTGCCCAGAGCTAGAAGCATCTCTCGACCGGGGTCGCCAGCTACCGGAGCCATTGCGAGTGCGCCCGCGTACGCGTCCAATGATCTGATTGCAGAGGTTCCTGCACCCGACGGGGTCACCTTGGCGGTAACGATCACCTCGCCTGCCACGAACTCGTGTCCTAGACGCATAGTCGGTGCGACCGCGGCGGAAGCGCTTGGCCGAGCGTCAGGACGTACGTAGAGGCACCCGCGAATCGGGAACACCTCCACGAAGAACGTCCCCGGGAGGCGCAATCAGCACTTCGGTGGCACCCGTACCTTCAGAACAATCAAGCGTCTGTCCAGCACTCGAGTGGAGACACAAATCAAGATCCGCGAGCGCCGGATCTTCGCCGATCGAAAGCGTGATCGCCAGTCCCGCCGTCAGCGAGACGCGGTACAGGTCGGTTTCGTCTCCCACCGTTTGAGACCGGCCTGCTGGTCCGCTGCCGGCAAGGTTCACGTAGCCTCCCACGGTGCTGGGCACGGGAGATCTTCTGCGCATGCTGGAAGTCATCATTGGAAACAAACGGTGAGTCGGGGTCGTTTACATCACCGTCGACAAACGTCGCGGCTGCCGCGACGATCGTTCCGCTCATGCTAAAGTCTTGGCCGAAGAAATCCTGAGGGAGGACGACATCGTCGATGAACACGTACTGATCTCACGCATTGCCTTGTCACGCATGGCCCAGCGCCGAAGCAAGAGAACGCGTTGGGCGAAGGCAACGGCTCGCAAAAGATGAACGCCGGTTCGCCACCGCCTGGAACGAAAACGTTGCCAGTGGCCGTCCCATCATCTCTATTGAGCGTGATCGCCCACCGCTCCGCGCCCACGTCTTTATTCACGAGCACGCGCTTGCCACCTGGGGTGAGCTGAATGCCTCGCTGCAGGTTGGCCACACCCGCGATCGTTGCGTCACCCACGCCATCGCTTTGGGCAGTCAGGCTCTGCGCAAGTGGCGGCTCAAAGAAGTCGAAAGGAATCGTGATATTACCGATGAACTGATACTGCTCGGTGCAAGGCCCGTCCGTACATGGCCCAGCGCCGAAGCAAGAGAACGCGTTGGGCGAAGGCAACGGCTCGCAAAAGATGAACGCCGGTTCGCCACCGCCTGGAAAGAAAACGTTGCCAGTGGCCGTCCCATCATCTCTATTGAGCGTGATCGCCCACCGCTCGGGACCGACGTCCTTATTCACGAGCACTCGCTTGCTATCGGGGGTCAGTTGAATGCCCCGTTCAGCGGCGAACGCATCCGAAACGTATGCAAGAGCGAGAAGACAGAGAACGATCCTGCTCCCCCCGAGGCGGCTTGGAGTTCCCAGGATTTAGTGGACAGTAGCTAGCATCCGGGTAGTTGCGGAGGGCGATGCCGATGTCCACGAAGCTGAGCGCGGGGCGAGTCCGCTCGACGTACGAGTTCATCAAGGCCAATCGAGACGAGTACAGCGTGCAGGCGATGTGTCGCGTGCTCGGCGTGGCTCCGAGCGGCTACTACGAGTGGCTCACGCACCCGATCTCGAACCGGGCCCAAGAGGATGCCCGGCTGCTTCGCCTGATCCGTGCGTCGTTCACCGCGAGTCAGGGCATCTACGGCGCCCCTCGCGTCTTCCTGGACCTGCGGGAGGCCGGAGAGACCTGTAGCAAGCACCGCGTCGCCCGGCTGATGCGCGTGAATCACTTGCGCGCCCTGCACGGCTATCGCACGCGGCGCTGGTCGGTCGGCAAGCCATCCGTCCTGATCCCCAACCTCCTGCAGCGGCAGTTCACGGTGACGCGGCGAAACAAGGCGTGGGTCACGGATATCACCTACATTCGGACGTGGCAGGGCTGGCTCTACCTGGCCGTCGTCATGGATCTGTTCTCGCGCAAGATCGTCGGCTGGTCGGCGCGGACCGACCATTCACCGCGAGCTCGTGCTCGACGCCGTGCTGATGGCCGTGCGCCGGCGACGCCCCCGCGGCACGGTGATTCATTCGGATCAAGGTACGCAGTACGGCAGCGACGCCTGGCGGCGCTTCTGCCGCTCCAATCACCTGGAGCCGAGCATGAGCCGGAAGGGCAACTGCTGGGACAATGCCGTCGCGGAGTCCTTCTTCAGCAGCCTGAAGAAGGAACGGATCAAGAAGCAGATCTACAAGAACCGAGAGCTGGCGCTGAACGATGTGGCCGACTACATCGATCGCTTCTACAATCGAACCCGCCGCCACAGTCACCTAGGCGGCGTGAGCCCAGAGCAGTTCGAAGCGGCCCAGAAGCCGCGGTGACGGGGTGTCCACTGAATCCTGGGAACTCCAGTTTCACTCCGACCGCGGCAGCCAGTACGCGAGCACCGAGTTTTCCCAGCACCTCGCTGCCCAGGGCATCGTCGCCAGCATGAGCCGGCGCGGCGACTGCTGGGACAACGCCGTCGCCGAGAGCTTCTTCTCGACGTTCAAGCTCGAACTCGTGTACGAGACGGCGTGGCTCACACGGGCAGAAGCGCGCCCCGCGATCTTCGAGTACCTGGAGATGTTCTACAACGGCCAACGACTGCATTCCTCACTCGGGTACGTCAGCCCGATCGCATTTGAACGTCAGTACAAACGGCAACAGCGGGCAGCTTAACCAGAGTGTCTACGAGATCGAGGCAAGCCCAACCCGAGGGTTGTCACCTTTACGGTCGTCACGAGGAGCGTCCGGCCCGCATGACCCGAGATCTCTACACGCCACTCCCCATCGCTCGGCAGGAAGACGAACGTCCGAGAACGCGTGTTACGTCAACCGAACACGCCGTTCATAGGGCCTATCAACTCGAACGTTTCCGGCGA
The DNA here is from genome assembly GCA_963846105.1 of uncultured delta proteobacterium. Lineage (GTDB taxonomy): Bacteria > Desulfobacterota > Binatia > UTPRO1 > UTPRO1 > CAWJUT01. Next base: position 52,038 of record CAWJUT010000008.1, on the reverse strand, counting down.
AAGCCCATCGATGATACCGATCGCCACCGCCACGGCACCTTGTACGAGCAAGATCACGCCACCAAGGCGGGGCGGCAAGTCGAGCACCGCGAACCACACCCGGCGACCGAAACGCGACGCGACCGCCGTGAAGTCGATTGTGAAACCACACCCATTGCCGTCATCACAAGGCCGATCGGAATCAAGACCGAACACCTTCCGACAACGACTACGACAGCGATCGCTGCAACCACGGATCGAGCGAGCCCGTGCCTTAGAAGCGCCATGGGCTGTTAGGAAACTCTACTCGATGAGGCACTCTGCCGAGCAACCATCTCCACTTTGCGTATTGAGATCGTCGCACTCTTCCCCCTCTTCGAGCAGACAATTGCCGCAAGTAGGGGGCTGGCACTGGCAATTCACTCGGCAGAGCTCCCCGCTACAGCCTGCCATCGTAAAAAGTGGTTCGCCACACAGCCCGCCAATGACCAAAGGCGGCACGTATTCGCAATCCTCTCCGGCATCCAACAATCCGTTTCCGCATTTTTCCGGGATATCGTCGCATGGGTTCGAAAGGTGGGCCGCGGCGCGAAGGACATTCACTCCGTCAATCAAAGTCTCCGTTCCACTGGCATCAACGTCACACACCGAATCGTCACGACAAGAGCCGTCCAAAGCAGCCGCAGAGCGCAGTGCGCGGACGCCATCATTTACGGTGATGTTCCCATCGTTGTCAGCATCACCGCAGAGCGCCGCAGCCGCGGTTGGCATTGCAATCATCGCGAACATAAGAGCCATCAAGAGCTTCATGGTTGAGACACCTGAGGTCGCCTGGCGGTCCCTTAGTAAACCTTCCCTGGTGGAGTCAAGCTACTTCACCCGTGTCGCTTCATCGGACCTACCGTCTTTGTATTGCCTCAAGCGAGGACATGAGGGGACTTTTCGGTGCACGCTCTAGGGTGAATTGACCGGTCCAGAAAGAGCGCGCGACGCCGAGGTCGCGGGATGTAAGGATCCGCCGTAGTCGTCGTCTATGGGCGAAGCCTCGCAGAGTCAGCATCAAGGGACGGGCAGTGGCGCACCATGGCCCGTACCCATGTCGTGAGGCGACGTGCTGGATACAGCTGCGGACTTTGCGTTGACACACGGCTCGCGCGCGCGTAGCGGCGTGCCGGAGGAGGATGCGCCGGACGATGCACTGGTCGCGGTTTCTTCTCAGCCGGAGCGCGCTTATTGCGATTGGAGTCGTGCTCGGCTTGGTCGTCTTGGAGATCGGTCTGCAGGTCGCGGCTGCCTGGACGAAGCTCCACGAACAACCGCTCCCGGAGTCTTGGTCGACCGCAAATCGGCGCGTCCTCTGCCTCGGCGACTCGAATACCTACGGCATCTACGTGGCGGACCGCTCGCAAGCCTATCCGCGGCAGCTCGAATCGTTCTGGAACAGCGCGCCCCGCGGTTCACGTATCGAAGCGCTCAACCTCGGGTATCCCGGCACGAATTCGTCACGGCTGCGACGGGATCTGCCGGCGATGCTGGAGGCGCTCCGGCCCGATCTCGTCGTCGTCATGGTCGGGGCCAACGATTGCTGGACGGTGCCCGTTCCTGTCGAGGGGCCGCAAGCGTTCCTGGCGAGCGTGCTCCACTTCATCCAGAAGCATTCTCGCGTTTACCGGTTCGCCTACATGCTCGGCCGGGTGCCAAGCGCAGGGGTACGCCCAAATGGATTGGAGATCCGCGACGAGCACAGCGACGAGCGCGGCGGCTCGGGGACCATCCTCTTCGGCAATGCGGAGTTCCGCATGGGTTGGGAGCGGGGGCGGTATCGCGGCCGCTTCGGCAAAGACCTCGACCGCAACCTCGCCGCTGTTGCCGAGCTCACCAAGCGAGCCGGCGCCCGCCTCGTGTTGCTCACGTACCCCTCCGAGGAGGAGAACTACGGCGACGCGAATCGGTACATTCGAGCGGCTGCCGAGCGCACAGACACGCCGCTCATTGACACGGCGATCATCTTCAAGGCCCTGTGTCCGCGCGAGCCGTGTCCCGCCTATTTCTACCGGGATCATCATCCCACGGCACACGGGTACTCGATCATGGCACGCGCTGTGATGCGCCGCCTTCGGGAGATCGACCGCGAGCGGCCTCCGGGCGCCGGACGGATGGACCGGCGAATGTCGGCGGCTCAGGCGCTTCGAGGGACCCGTGTACTCGTACCCTCGTTTCCCCTGCTGCTGAACCTCCCTGAAAATCAGCCGAACGCGTGCCGCTTGCGTGGCGCTCGTCGACCGCGCGAACCGTTGACCCTAGCGAGTCGGCAACCGTAGGATCAGCAAGCATCGGCTCTGCACGGGAAAGGGGGTGCCCGATGAACCGGATTGTGCTCGCCATGATCGGCCTCGTTGTCGCGACGCGTGTGAGCGCTGTCGAATGCCCTCCGGGCACGAGAAACGTCAACGGAAAGGTCGAGTACGAGCCGCGACTGATGGGGAGCCTCGACACGGTGTGTCCCGGCGGATGTCCGGCTCAATGGTGTGAGACGCTCGACGTCGCCGGGCACTCGGTCAAGCACGGACCGTTCGTGTCGTTTCACGAAGGCGGCGAGAAGAACGCCACCGGAACATACAGGTATGACAAACGAACCGGCCACTGGGTGGCATGGTACCCCAACGGGACCAAGCGGCTTCAAGGCGAATGGAACGAGGATCAGAAAACCGGCCATTGGACCCTTTGGCACCAGAATGGTGCCAAAGAACGTGAGGGCGACTACCTCGACAACGAGATGCACGGTCCCTGGATTTTGTATTACGAGAACGGGCAAAAGCAGCGGGAGGGAGCCTACGACCATGGGAAGACTGTCGGGCCATGGAAGCTGTACAACCCGGACGGCTCCTTGAAGGGTGAAGGTGAGATCAAAGGCATGGTGATCGTGGACTGATAAGTGTCCTGACCACGGGGTCGGTTCTCGTGGTGGGAGTCGAGCGACGGAACGGTCTTGGGAGCTTTGCGGGTTCGCGTTGAAGCGCAGCGAGCGTGGGGTGGCGTCGAGGCGATGATTCAGCCGCTTGAGGCCATGGACAAGAGGAGGGAGCTGCGGCGTCACGCGCGACAAGCTGTTACGTCTAGGGACGCGGGTCGGTCTGCCAAACGGGGTCTGGACCACCTTAGGCTCTCACGACCTCGGAGCGGACTCCGCTCCCGCGGTCGCAGCATGGCAGACCGGCCCGCCGCTGCCATCCTGCGCCAGATTTATACGAGAGGTGGGCTTTCGCCCACGAAGTCTGCTAAGGAGGCCCGGGACGTTTCTGAGGCGACGAGGAGGAGAATTCCCATGCGGCTGCGAATGCTCGTCCTTTCCGTAGCACTGGTCGGCGCCCTCGCGGCGGGGTCGCGCGCGCTCGCCGCCGATCGTCCGCCGCTCAGCTTCGGGATCCAGACCCCCCAGGAAGACACGACCTGGGACGATCTTCTCGCCACCTGGAAGGACGCCGAGCAACTCGGCTTCGACGAGGCCTGGGTCTACGACCATTTCATTCCGATCATCGGTGGCAAGGATGGCCCGGCGCTCGAGGGTTGGACGCTGCTCGCCGCGCTTGCCATGGAGACCAAACGCCTGCGCCTCGGCACGCTGGTGACGGGCAACACGTACCGCAATCCGGCGGTGCTCGCGAAGATGGCCACGACCGTCGACATCGTCGAGCGCCGGCGTCTAACTTCGGCATCGGCGCGGCGTGGTTCGAGCCCGAGCACACCGCCTACGGCATCCCGTTCTACACCGACAAGGAGCGGGCCGAGCGTCTGGGCGAAGCGCTCGAGGTGATCACCAAGCTCTGGACGGCTGATCACCCGTCGTTCGAGGGCAAGTTCTAACGCTGGTGAAGGCGCCGTTCGCCCCCAAGCCGGTGCAGCGGCCGCACCCGCCGATCGTCATCGGCGGCAAGGGCAAGAAATGGATCATGCCGCTGGTGGCGAAGTACGCCGACGAGTGGAACGTCCCGACCGGCGTGACGCCGGCGGGCATCAAGAGCCGTCTCGCGATCGTGCGCGAGGAGTGCGCGCGCATCGGCCGCACGCCGTGTGACCTCCAGGTGTCGGTGTTCCTGCCGCTCGTCAACATCACCGAGATCCCGCTCGCCGGACCGGCCACCCGCCTGGCGGCGCGTGTGCTGTACGGGGAGCGCATCGCCACCTCGGTGCTCACCGGCTCGGTCGACCAGATCACCGCCAGATCCACGAGTACCGCAACGCCGGCGCCACCAAGCTGATCGTGAGCCTGCGGCCGCCCTTCAACCGCGACCTGATGCGCCGCTTCGCGACCGAAGTCATGCCACGCTTCAAGCCCGAGCCGGCGGGCGCCAGCGGCGGCCAGCACTGAGGGGCGCCGGCGCCTGGGGCTCGATGGCGAACCGCCCGACCGTGAGCCGTCGACGCTCAGCGACGTGCAGGCGGGAGGTGCGACGTCCGCTGACCTGCCCCCCGCGATCTGGCCGATAGATTCTGCTAGTCCTTCCCGCGTGGCGGGGAGGACACGATGCGGAAGAGTCGATTCAGCGAAGAGCAGATCATCCAAATCTTGAAGGCCGCCGAGGCCGGGCAAAAGGTCCAGGATGTCTGCCGCAAGCACGGCATCAGCGAGCACACGTTCTACCGATGGCGGGCCAAGTACGGCGGCCTGGACGTGAGCGACGCGAAGAAGCTCCGGGCGCTCGAGGACGAGAATCGACGCCTGAAACACCTGGTCGCCGATCTCACGCTCGATAACCAGATGCTGAAGTCGGTCGTCGCAAAAAAATGGTGACGCCTGCAGCCCGCCGGCTGGCGGTAGGCGTGCTGCGTGCTGACTTTCCCGTCAGCCTAGGCCGGGCCTGTGCCGCACTTGGGGTGGCGCGGTCGAGCTGTCGATACGTGAGTCGCCGCGCGGATGAGTCGCTGCGGGCCGCCTTGCGGACGGTCGCCGCGGCCCGGCCCCGTTTCGGCTACCGGCGCCTCCACATCCTGCTGCGGCGGGACGGGTGGGCGTGCAATCACAAACGCGTGTATCGGCTCTATCGCGCCGAGCGCCTGGCCGTCCGGCGCCGGCGGCGTCGCAAACTCGCGGCTAGGTGTCGGGTGCTGCTGCCCGTGCCGACCCGGCCGCACGAGCGGTGGTCGATGGACTTCATGGGCGACACGCTCGCACGAGGCCGGACCTTTCGCACGCTCAACATCGTCGACAACGGCAGCCGGGAATGCCTGGCGATCGAAGTCGACCACGGCCTCTCCGGACAGCGCGTGGCGCGGGTGCTCGACCAGCTCGCCGCGACCCGCCCGCTGCCCAAGCAGATCGTCGTCGACAACGGCCCGGAGTTTACCAGTCGGGCGCTCGATGCCTGGGCCTATGCTCACGGCGTCGCGCTCCACTTCATCCGGCCCGGCAAGCCCGTCGACAACGCGTTCATCGAGTCGTTCAACGGCAAGTTCCGCGATGAGTGCCTAAACGGGCACTGGTTCCTCGATCTCGACGAGGCGCGCACGAAGATCGAGGCGTGGCGGACCGACTACAACGAGGTGCGACCCCACAGTGCGCTCGGGAACCGCACCCCAACCGAGTACGCTACCCAGGCAGGACTAGCAGCATAAAGAGTCGGCGGATTTGGGGGGCAGGTCAGTGGGAACCTCGCCACGCGCGATCACCTGCCCGTCTGGCTCCTCGATCACGAATGCGCTCTGCCGGCTGTGCACATCGAGGCCAACGGCGTACTGTTCCATAGGGCTGCCCTCCTTTGTGTTTGGGGCTCCGTCACGGATGACCCCGCGGTCCGCCGCGAACCTTATCGCGGCGGAGGGCAGCCCGTCTTCATTGATACAACCGAACACGCCGTTCATACGGCCTATCAACCGACACACCACGCTGACCTCGTCGCGATGACCACGCGAAGCGCGCTCCAGTGCGAGCAGGACACCCCGGTTACGTTAATGGGCGTCAAGCCCGATCGGTTGTATGGGCCTGCTCCCGCAGCGAAACATGGGGCGATCGTCGACCCCGAATGGGTGAGTGGTGAGCGCCGATCCGTGCCGGATCGCGACCCTGCACTGTGCAGGAGGATGATGATCAAAGCGAACCCAACGTCATTGACAGCCCGTCTTCATGGGTGACGTAACACCCCTTCCCGGACGTTCGCCTTCCTACCTACCCTGAAGGTCAAGTTTCAGACCCTATGGACGACGGCTTCGCGTTCGTAGCGTTGGGTATAGACCGACGCGAATCGCGGGCTGTTAGTCGCTCTTGGCCTTGAACTGGCCCGTGTCGTTCGTGCTCGGGTTGCTGTACTCCGCGCTCCAGCAGACGCCCGTCTCGGTGTTCTTGAGCTGCACTGTGACCGTCGGCGTGAGCGGCAACGGCGCGAGCGCGAGGGACTCACCACTTCCGTTGACGAGCACTTTCGCCTGCCCGTCCGCTCCGGCTTTGAGCCCGACCTTGGCGAGGCCGCTCGGAGTTGAGGAGTCGGTCCTTGTATTTGAAACCCGCCGTGCCGGTTGCGCGCCAGCAAGGTCGACCACCGCAGCTACCGCCTGCCGGAGCGGCCTGGCTCACCAGCGGCTGTGGTGCCGCGGAGCTGTCGTACACACAGAGGACATAGCTCGCCCCGCTCGACGGATCGCCGAAGTCGCCGACGTCCGTCGCGGCGCCGGCTCCCCACTTCCAGATGAGCCGATCTCGATTCACGAGAATGAAGTCGCTGATTGACTCCGTCGCTTGAGCTTGAGCGATGACTTTCCCGATCCCGTCGGGGCTCGGCAGCCGACCGTGGGAGCAGCCCCGCAGAGCTCGAGCTTGCACGTGGAGGAGCAGCCGTCGCCGTTCGTGACGTTCCCGTCGTCGCATTGCTCACCGTCCGTGTGCGCGCCATTCCCGCAGGCATCGAAGAGATAGGCACGACCGGCGAGTCCCGAGGTGCTGATCAAGATAGGCGCCGACCAGAATCTTGTCGCCAGCAGCCGCCACCATCGAGCCGAAGACATCGGCTTGTCCTGGGCTTGGCTTCCGCAACGTCTGCTGGTAGCGCGCCTGTCGTCGCATCGAACACGTAAACGAGACCATGGCAGCTACGGCCGGTGCTGAGCGGCACCGCTAAAGTCTCCCACGATGATATCGTCGCCGACCACCGCCACCGAATGGCCGAAATACCCACTGGCATCCGGCGGCGGAAGGAACTCCTGGAGTACTGCACCGCTGGCGCCGTCGAACAAATATGCGGCCGCGGAGGTGCTCGGGGGTGGCACGAACGACTGCAACAACATCCCCGTGGTTCCGTCGAAGAGATGCACGTCATTGGTGCGGTTGCGGGCGCCCTCGGTCACGCCCACGAGGACGTTGATACCGGCGGCTGCGATCGTGCCGGTCTGATCGTAGTCGCTAGTAGCCGACGAGCACATTCGATCCCACTCCCGCGACCGAGCCGCCGAAGTAGTCGTCGTGAGCCGGCGTACGGATGGAAGAAGCTCTGCAGCAACGCGCCGGTCGTCGCATCGAAGAGATAGGCGGCTCCGGCGTCGTCCTCCATGGTGTCGTCCTCCGGAGCGCCCACCAGCACATTCGAGCCGGCGACCGCGACGGCGAAGCCAAAAAAATCGCCGGCGCCGGGTGTCGGGTTGAGGAAGGTCCTAAGAAGCGCGCCCGTCGTCGCGTCGAACATATAGACGGCACCTGCGTTTTCCGCGCCGGCGTCGGTGTACGGTGCGCCCACGAGAACGGCCCCGCCCAAAGCCGCCACCGAGGTGCCGAGGCCCTGGCCGACCGGCGCGCCAGGACTGATGAACGTTCGGAGGAGCGTTCCCGTGGCACCATCGAGGAGATAGGCCGCGCCGAAGCCTCCCACAGGCGCCTCATCCAGATCCTTTGGAGCACCAACGAAACGTTCGCCCCGACCGCGGCGAGCGACCGGCCGAAGTAGTCGGTCTTACGCAGGAGACGGGTTTAGGTACGTCTCCGCAAGTGTGTACGATCCTGCGTGCACAATCCCCGTCGGGAGCACGAGTGCAGCACTCGCGGCGAGTGCGCCAACGAAACGGAAGAGCCCGTGCTGGGATCGCGCGGCTGAGCAAGAAACGGCCATAGGGCTCTCCTCCTCGGACCGCGATACCATCGATCGCGCGCCGCGAGCAATGAAAATCGTGCACGTAGTGCGAGGTTCTATTCCGTTTCGGAATGCGAATGGATCTGGAGCACCCTAGCTCTCACGACCTCGGAGCGGACTTAGCTCCTTCGCGGTCGCAGCGTGGCAGACAGGCCCGTCGCTGCCATCCCGCGCCAGATTTGATACGAGCGGGTGGGCTTTCAGCCCACGAAGTCTGCTAAGGAGGCCCGGGACGTTTCTGAGGCGACGAGGAGGAGAATCCCATGCGGCTGCGAATGCTCGTCCTTTCCGTAGCACTGGTCGGCGCCCTCGCGGCGGGGTCGCGCGCGCTCGCTGCCGATCGTCCGCCGCTCAGCTTCGGGATCCAGACCCCCCAGGAAGACACGACCTGGGACGATCTTCTCGCCACCTGGAAGGACGCCGAGCAACTCGGCTTCGACGAGGCCTGGGTCTACGACCATTTCATTCCGATCATCGGTGGCAAGGATGGCCCGGCGCTCGAGGGTTGGACGCTGCTCGCCGCGCTTGCCATGGAGACCAAACGCCTGCGCCTCGGCACGCTGGTGACGGGCAACACGTACCGCAATCCGGCGGTGCTCGCGAAGATGGCCACGACCGTCGACATCGTGAGCGCCGGGCGTCTCAACTTCGGCATCGGCGCGGCGTGGTTCGAGCCCGAGCACACCGCCTACGGCATCCCGTTCTACACCGACAAGGAGCGGGCCGAGCGTCTGGGCGAAGCGCTCGAGGTGATCACCAAGCTCTGGACGGCTGATCACCCGTCGTTCGAGGGCAAGTTCTACACGCTGGTGAAGGCGCCGTTCGCCCCCAAGCCGGTGCAGCGGCCGCACCCGCCGATCGTCATCGGCGGCAAGGGCAAGAAATGGATCATGCCGCTGGTGGCGAAGTACGCCGACGAGTGGAACGTCCCGACCGGCGTGACGCCGGCGGGCATCAAGAGCCGTCTCGCGATCGTGCGCGAGGAGTGCGCGCGCATCGGCCGCACGCCGTGTGACCTCCAGGTGTCGGTGTTCCTGCCGCTCGTCAACATCACCGAGATCCCGCTCGCCGGACCGGCCACCCGCCTGGCGGCGCGTGTGTTGTACGGGGAGCGCATCGCCACCTCGGTGCTCACCGGCTCGGTCGACCAGATCACCGCCAGGATCCACGAGTACCGCAACGCCGGCGCCACCAAGCTGATCGTGAGCCTGCGGCCGCCCTTCAACCGCGACCTGATGCGCCGCTTCGCGACCGAAGTCATGCCACGCTTCAAGCCCGAGCCGGCGGGCGCCAGCGGCGGCCAGCACTGAGGGGCGCCGGCGCCTGGGGCTCGATGGCGAACCGCCCGACCGTGAGCCGTCGACGCTCAGCGACGTGCAGGCGGGAGGTGCGACGTCCGCGCCGCCCACCAGAGACTTGAGCCCGCGAACGCGAAGGACGCGATGGTGATCACGCCGAGAAACGGCGCCGGCGGCGGGGGCGGAAGCGCGAAACCGAAGACGTTGTTGGCCCAGAGCGCCATCAGGGCGAGCAGCGTGAGCAGCAATCGCCGGTTCGTGGCGTCGTACACGTACCAGGCGACGAGACACCAGCCGAGCTCGAGAACGAAGAACGGCACCGGATGGCGGGCGAGCCCGGTGCCGAGCTTGAGATCGCCTTCGAGGCCCAGACCGACGAGTGGCAGGTCGGCGTTGTGACTCACCAGGTCGAGGACGAAGTGCGAGAACACCGAGAGCGCGATCGCCCACCCGACCGCACGGGAGCGCCACCAACGCGCCGCGAGAGCGCCGCACGCGACGCTGTAGAGCACCGAGACCAGCAACGAATGCGAGTAGCCGATCTCCGCCAGCTCCCAGTTGGCAAACACGGGTGGACCGTGGACGACGACGTGCTCGACACCTACGATCTCGAGGAGACCATGAACGATGTCGAGGAACGCGGTACCGGCGATCAGCATACCGAGGGGCGCTTCACGCACACGCGCCTTGAGCACGAGCCCCGCTGCCATGTGGCCGATGAACATGGTCGGTCGCTTCGCAGACGCGACCGCGGCGGTCAATCGCCGCGCCGGAGGGCGCGATGAGTACCTTCGGCGTCGACCTACAGCGCGGCGCGGCCGGCGTCGCGTGGCTGGTGCTCCGCAATCCCGGCCGCCTGAACGCCGTCAGGCTCGAGATGTGGCAGGCGATTCCGGCGCTGGTCGCGGAGCTCGCCGCCGATCCGACGGTGCGCGTCGTGGTCATGCGCGGACACGGCAGCGAGGCGTTCGCGTCGGGCGCCGACATCTCGGAGTTCGAGACGCAGCGTGGTGATGCGGCTTCGGCCGCGGCCTACGAGCAGACCACCGCGCGCGCCTTCGAGGCGCTCGTCGGACTGGAAAGGCCGCTGCTCGCCATGCTCCAGGGCGTCTGCATCGGTGGCGGCCTCGCGCTCGCCGCATGCGCCGACCTGCGGGTCGCCGCCGACGACACGCAACTCGCGCTTCCCGCGGCTCGACTCGGTCTCGGCTATCACTTCAGCGGCGTCGAGCGTCTCGTCGGCCTGCTCGGACCGTCGGCGACGTGCGAGCTCTTCTTCACGGCGCGCCGCTACACGGCGGAGGAGGCGCTGCGCATCGGCCTCGTGAATCAGGTCGTCGCCAAAGCCGACCTCGAGACCTTCACGACCGGCTACGCGACCACGATCGCCGAGAACGCGCCGCTCACCTTGCGCGCCGCCAAGCGCGCCATCGTCGAGAGCCAGCGCGACCCCGCGCGCCGCGATCTCGACGACGGTGCGCGCCGAGATCGCCGCATGCTTCGAGAGCGCCGACTACGCCGAAGGCGTGCGCGCCTTTCTGGAAAAGCGGCCGCCGCGTTTCCAGGGTCGCTGACCGCGCCGCGGACCGCGACAGCCCGGCCGCCGGCTCCTAGCGCTCGGCGATCACGTGCGCGAGCGCGAGATCCGCGGTGTGCGTGAGCGCGAGGTGCAGGTGCTGAATCTCCGCGCGGGCGGCGGTCGAGGCGGCGCTGCCGGTGAGCACGATCTCCGGACGTCCGCCGGGCGCGCGCACCACCTCGATCTGCAGCCAGCCCGCGTCGCGCCCCCAGCCGACACCGAGCGCTTTCATGGTCGCCTCTTTGGCGGCAAAGCGAGCGGCGTAGCTCTGATAGCGGCCGTGTCCGCGTCCTTCGCAGTACGCCTGCTCGCCGGCGGTGAAGACGCGGTCGCGGAAACGTGCGCCGGTACGCGGACGCTCGAGCGCCTCCCGGATGCGTGCTACCTCGGCGAGATCGACACCGGTGCCCGAGATCGCCACGGTGGAGAACCTAGTGCCCCGTCCCGGACACTAGCAGGCTCCGCAGAGCTTGCAGACGGTCACGTCGCAGGGCGCGGTCTGCCGTTCCTCGTAGGCGCGCTCGCGCTCCACCCAGAGGAAGCGTTTGTGGAGCGTATGATCGATGAAATCCCAGGGCAGGATCTCGTCGTACGCGTACGCGCGGCGCACGTAGAAGTCCGGGTCGACGCCGGCCGACTCCCCGGCGCGCCGCAGTCCCTGGATCACCTGCCACCAATCGCCGCCAGCCTCGTGGATGGCGATCAACAGGATTCGCGACACGCCGGTCGCCGCGCGACAGCAACGTCGCGTAGTACGCCTCGCGCGGCGACTCGACGTCGACGGTCACGCCCCGGCATGCGTCCGAGCGCGCGCCGTAGATACGCGGTCTTGCTCCTTCAGCGATCGCGGGTCCTCCATCCGCTCCCACTGGAGCGGCGTCCATGGCTTCGGCGCGAACGGGTTGATCGACAGCGTGAGGCGCCGGACGCGCCCCGGCGCGCTGGAAGCGGCGCGCGGATCTTGTCGGTGAGCTCGACGATCGCGTCGACGTCCTCGTGCGTCTCGGTGGGCAGCCCGATCATGAAGTAGAGCTTCACGGCGTCGACGCCGGCGCCCGACGAGCCAGTCGGCGGCGCGGAGGATCTCGGGCTCGGTCAGGTTCTTGTTGATGACCCGCCGCATGCGCTCCGATCCCGCCTCGGGCGCGATCGTGACGCTCTGATTGGCGCCGCGTCCGAGCGCGTCGCGCGAGCTGGCGCGAGATGACGTCGGCCTTGAGCGACGACGGCGAGGCACGCCCGCCGCGCTCGGCACGAACTCGCAGAGCGCCGCGATTCCCGGAAGGCTCGCCATCTCGGCGCCGACGAGGCCGATGGTGCGCGCGCTCGCGCGAGGCCCTCGGCGACCGCCGTCTCGAGCGTCGCCGAGGCTGCGGTTGCGGACCGGACGGTACATGTATCCGGCGGCGCAGAAGCGGCAGCCCCACTCGCAGCCGCGGCTCGCCTCGACGAGATACATGTCGCCGAACACCGCCTCCGGCGCGAGGACCTTCGAGGCGGTGGTGAAGCGGTCGAGATCGGCGACCAGACGGCGTTGCACGACGCCCGGAGCCCGGCCCGGGTAGGACACGGACTGGATCGTCCCGTCGGCGCGCATACGTCGATCGCGTAGCGATCCGGCCGGTACGCACCCGCGACCTCGGCCGCCGCATCGAGCACCCCGTCGCGACCGCCGCCGCCGTCGCGCGCCGCGAGTAGCGCGCGAGGAACTCCGGGACCATCTCCTCGCCCTCGCCGATGAGGAACAGGTCGAAGAAATCGGCGATCGGCTCGGGATTGAGGAACGTCGCCGGGCCGCCGGCGACGAGCAGCGGGCCGCCGCCGCGCGCCGCGCGCAGCGGCGGCGATGCCGGCGCCGCGCCAGAATCTCGACGATGTGCAGGTAGTCGGTCTCGAACGAGAGCGAGAACGCCAGCAGCTCGAAGTCGCGAAGTGGGCGCCCGCTCTCGAAGCGACACCACCTCGCGATCGGGCTCGTCGCGGTCGGGCAGGAAGGCGCGCTCGCAATGCACGCGCGGATGACAGGCGAGGATCTCGAACACCGCCTGAAAGCCGAGATTCGCCATCCCGACCGGGTAGGTGTTCGGGTAGACGAGGCAGATCGAGAGGTCGCCGCCGCGCGTCGGCGCGAACAGCAGTCGTTCCTGTGCGCGTCGCTCGCGCGCGCGCTCCCGTATCGTGTGTCGCATCCGGCGTGGCGCCGCGCCGCCCAGGCGCAGCGGTCCGGATTATAGGCGGGCGCTCACCGGCGGCTCAAGCGACGGCCTGCGACGGCGACGAGGTGTGTGGGTGTGCCGGCGGGCGAATTTGCTCGAGCGCGCACGCGCGCCGTAGGCACACCCGCACCCTCGTCGCCCGAATCGGGCGCTCGCTCAGTCCGCCTGCTTGCGCAGGAACGTCGGGATATCGAGGCTGTCTTCCTCATCGGGCACGGTGAGATCGATCGGCTCACGGCGGTCACCGGCCGCCGCTTGCTTCCACACCGTCCCGTTGATGTCGTCGACCCCGCCGACGCGGACGACCCGACGACCCGCCGCGGCGGCCGCTGCCGCTGCTGCCGCCGTCGTCGACTGGTCACGTGCGAAGGAAGTCCGCGACGGCGTGGACGCGGTGGCGTTCGCCGCGGTCGGCACGTACTTGCTCTCCTCGCGCGGCTCACCGAAGCCGGTGGCGATGACCGTGATGCGGATCTGATCACCCATGGTCTCGTCGATGACGGCGCCGAAGATGATGTTCGCCTCGTCGTCGGCTTCCTCTTGGATGAGCGTGGCGGCCTCGTTCACCTCGTGCAGCCCGAGATCGAGTCCGCCGGTGATGTTGATGAGCACGCCGCGCGCGCCCTGAATGGAGACGTCCTCGAGGAGCGGGCTGGAGATCGCCTTCTGCGCGGCCTCGACGGCGCGATTCTCGCCGCTCGCGGTAGCCGCCCCCATGAGCGCCATGCCCATCTCCGACATGATCGTTCGTACGTCGTTGAAATCGAGGTTGATCAAACCGTGCACGGTGATCAGGTCGGAGATGCCACGTACCGCTTGCAGCAGGACGTCGTCGGCCTTCTTGAAGGTCTCGACGATCGACGTGTTGCGTCCGGCGACCGCGAGCAGGCGCTGGTTCGGGATGGCGATCAAGGTGTCGACGCACGCCTTGAGCTCGCGCATGCCGTCTTCGGCCTGACGCATCCGTTTCTTGCCTTCGAAGAGGAAGGGCTTGGTGACGACGCCGACCGTGAGCGCGCCGACCTCCTTGGCGACCCGCGCTACCACCGGCGCTCCGCCGGTGCCGGTGCCACCGCCCATTCCGGCGGTGATGAACACCATGTCGGAGCCGGTCAGAACCTCGCGGATGCGCTCGAGATCTTCGGTGGCGGCTTTGCGACCCATTTCAGGGACGCCGCCGGCTCCGAGACCCTTCGTCACCTGGGCGCCGAGCTGGAGCTTTATCTGCGCGGTGTTCATGCGCAGCGACTGCGCATCGGTGTTGGCCGTGATGAAATCGACGCCATTCAAACCGGCGGCGATCATCGTGTTCACGGCGTTGCCGCCACCACCTCCGACTCCCACCACCTTGATCCGCGCGCTCAGACGATCGTCTGTGTGTTCACTCATCACCCCTCCTCCTTCAACTTGCGTCACCACGCGGCTCACGCCCTTGGGTGAGCGGCCACTGTGGCGTCCCCCCGCCCCACGTCCCTGCCGCCGCCTCATGCCACACCTCCTGTACCGCAATTCACAAGCGCTGTCACGTAATTTTCATCGCAAACACTCCCACTTGCTCAGAAGAATTCCCGCAGCCACTCGGTCATCCGATGACGAACGCGACCGATGATCCCGTGGTCGCCGATCGGCGCGACGCGACCCGGCCGACCACTCGTTGCGCCCGCGAGCACGAGCCCGACGCTCGCCGCGTAGAGCGGGCTCGCAACGAGATCGGCGAGTCCCGTGAGGTGGTGAGGAGTCCCGATGCGAACCGGCAGGCCGAAGACCGTCTCCGCCACGTCCGTCACGCTGTCGAGCAGCGCCGTCCCGCCGGTCAGGACCACGCCCGAGGCGAGGTGAGCCTCGTGACCGGAGCGGATGATCTCGCGCGCCACCAGGGTGAAGATCTCCTCGACGCGCGGCTCGATGATCTCGCAGAGGATGTGGCGTGAGAGCACCCGGGGCTCGCGGTCGGCGACGCTCGCGACCTCGATCGAGACGTGCGGCGGCACTTTGGCGGCGCGCGCGCAGCCGAAGCGCTGCTTGATCTTCTCGGCTTCGAGGGTCGGGGTGCGGAGCCCGGCGGCGATGTCGTTGGTCAGGTGCCCGCCCCCGAGCGGCAGCACGGCGGTGTGCTTCACCGCCCCGGCATGGAAGACCATGACCGAGGTGGTCCCGCAGCCCACGTCCACCAGGGCCACTCCCAGGTCCCGCTCTTCCGCGGTGAGCACGGCGTCGGAAGCCGCCAGCGGCTCCAGGACCACGTCCGACACCGTGAGACCGGCTTGCTTGCAGCACTTGAGGAGGTTCTGCGAGGCCGCCGTCTGGGAGGTGACGATGTGCACTTTGGCCTCGAGCCGGACGCCGGCCATGCCCACCGGCTCCTTGATGCCCTCCTGGTCGTCGATGACGAACTCCTGCGGCAGCACGTGCAGGACCTCGCGATCCGCCGGCAGAGCGACGGCGCGCGCGGCGTCGAGCACGCGCTCGACGTCGCCCATCGACACCTCGCCGTTGCGCACGCCGACGACGCCGTGGCTGGTGAGCCCGCGGACGTGCGCGCCCGAGAGGCTCGCGACGACCTGGTGGATCTCGCAGCCGGCCATCGCCGCCGCCTCGGCCACCGCCTTACGGATGGCGGTCACCGTCGACTCGAGGTGCACGATGACGCCCTTGCGCAACCCGCGCGAGGGCGCGGTGCCGAGACCGACGACCTCGACCCCGTGCTCGGTCACCTCACCCACCATCACGCAGGTCTTGGACGTGCCGAGATCGAGACCCGCCACCAACGCCGTCCGTCTACCCATCCGCCACCCCATTCACCCCACTCGAGGCCTGCGCCTGCCGTCCCCCACCCCCGGCCGCCGCATGCGGATCACCGCCTGCGCGCCGTAGGTGAGATCGATCTCCCTGATCTCGGTCTCCCGTCCCGCGAACCCGTCGAGCACACGCTCGAGGCGCTCGAGCTTCAGTGGAAACCGGTTCCAACCGAAGACCAGCGCCACACGCGGCGCGACCGGGAATACCGTGATCCCCTGCTCCCGTTCGATATGCACCTCCGAGACGCGGAATGAAAGCCCCGCGGCTCGCATCGACTGGAGGAGCTTCAGCGCCTGGCGGATGGCGTGGCGCGGGAACGGCCGCTCGCCGGCGAGCACCGCCGCCTCGATGCCGGTCACGAACGGCAGATCGAGGGTGTCGTCGCGTCCGACCCGCGCCATCACCGTGCCGCTGCGATCGACGTAGTAGAGCTGGTCGATGAGGACGACCGCGGCCGGCTGACGCTCCGCGACCTCCACCATGACGCGGCGCGGAAACTCGCGGCGGACGCTGGCGCGGCGGATCCAGGGATGGCGCTCGAGGCGCGCCGCGAGGACTGCCGGATCGACGCTCCAGATGCTGATCCCGGGCTTGAGGCCGCTCCACGCCAGAAGGGCCCCGGAACGGACACGCACGGTCGGGGTCACGACGATCTCGTCGACGGCAAAGTATGGATGCCGTGCGGCCCAGGCGGTGAGCGTGCCGTGCCCGGCGGCAGCCGCGGTGGCGAGGAATGTGAAGACCGCGAGCACGAGGACGCGACGTGGATGGCGCGCGATGGCGCCACGCAGACGCCCCGCTTCCGTTGCCGTGACAGCGCGCAGGCGTCGCGTCTCCCTTCCGACGGCGCCCGGCACGCGCCGCGCTTGCCGTCCCGCGAAGGCGAGCCACCGTGCAAGCCGGCGGGCGATGGTCCGCCGGCCGCGGTCGAGGGTACGCCCGGTCGCTTGCAGCCGTCGCCCGAGATCGCGTCCCATGGCACGCATCCGCTGACCGGTCCCGACGCGCCGCCGTGCCGTTTTCACCGTCGCGTCTCCCGCACCCCGAGCGTCGCCGCGTCGAGGATGCGCTCGCACAGCGCTGGAAACGTGATCCCACGGTGGGCGGCGATGCGCGGCAGATAGGAGAGCGCGGTCAACCCCGGCAGCGAGTTCAGCTCGATCAAGTACGGGCGCCGGCCGTGCACGCGAAAGTCGACCCGGCTGTAGCTGCCACAGTGCAGCGTCGCGTGCGCAGCCTCGGCGAGCTTCTCGACCGTGCGCGTCGTCGCGCGGTCGAGCCGCGCCGGCATGTAGAACTCCTCCATCCCCGCCGTGTACTTGACGCGATACGTGTGGAACTCGCCTTTGGCCACCACCTCGAGCGCGCCGAGCGCCCGACCGCCGAGGACACCGACCGTGACCTCACGGCCGGGGATGTAGCGCTCGATCAGGACGTCCGAGCCGAAGCGACCGGCGGCGCGGATCGCCCGCGCGAGATCGGCACGCCGGCGCACGATCGATACCCCGACGCTCGAGCCCTCGCCGTTCGGCTTCACCACCACCGGCAGCGCCGATGGGAGCGTCGGCCGGCGCGTCCCGGGTGTGACGAGACTCCACGGCGGGGTCGGCAGGCCGGATGCCCGCCACAGGATCTTGGCCGTCGCCTTGTCCATCGCGAGCGCGCTCCCCAGCACGCCGCTCGCCGTGTACGGAATCGCCATCACCTCGAGCAGGCCCTGCACACAGCCGTCCTCGCCGTAGCGACCATGAAGCGCGTTGAAGGCGACCGCGGGCCGGAGACGGGCGAGACGCGACGCCAGGTCGCGTCCGACGGGAACCAGGGTGACGCGGTATCCGAGGGTGCGCAGAGCGGCGGCCACCTTCTCGCCGGACTGTCGCGAGATCTCGCGCTCCGACGACAGGCCGCCGAGGAGGATCGCCACCCGTTTGCCGCGGAACCTGCCCTTCACCGCCACCCCTCCGTCGTGCCGCCCGCCATCCGTCCATCCATCCGCCCGCCGCGCATCCGGCGGCCGGCTTCACCACTCGCCGACCATCATCCGTTTCCGCCGCGCGTCAGGCGGCGGATGTCACCAATCACCCACCAGCTTCACCTCCGCCTCGAGCTCGACACCGAGACGCTGCCGCACGGTGCGGGTCACGAGGTCCATCAGACCCTTCACGTCCGCCGCCCGCGCTCCACCCAGGTTGACGATGAAGTTCGCGTGACGCTCCGACACCGCGGCGTTGCCGAGGCGCGCGCCCTTCAACCCCACCTCCTCGATCAACCGCCCCGCGTGGCTGCCGTGCGGGTTCTTGAAGATCGAGCCGGCGTTCGGGTGTCCTTTGGGTTGATGGCGCTCGCGCCGTGCCCGCGCATCCGCGACCGCCGCGCCGAGCGCGGCTTCGTCGCCGCGCGTGAGGCGGAGGCGAACCGCGGTGAGAATGGCACGTACGGGAAGATCCAGCCGGCGGTACGCGAAGCCGAGGCGCGCGCGCGGCAGCAGCAGCGCGTCGCCCTCTTCCGCAACCGCCTCGATCGCCTCGACGACGCGGCCGATCTCTCCGCCGAACGCGCCCGCGTTCATCAAGAGGCCGCCGCCGACGGTTCCGGGAATGCCCTCGACCGAACTGCAAGCCGTCGAGGCCGGCGGCAACGGTCTGGTAGACGAGTCGCTTGAAGGGTACCGCGGCGCCGACCCGCAACACGGCGCCCTCGGGGCTCATGTCCCATTCGACGAAATCGAAGGACTTGCCGAGCTTGACCACCACCCCGCGCACCCCACGGTCACTCACGAGGATGTTGGTGCCGCCGCCGAGAAAGAGCACCGGCGTCGCCCACTTGTGACACGCGCGCAGGGTCGCCTGCAGCTCGGTGACGCTCTCGACCGCGATGTACAGGTCCGCCGGTCCGCCGATGCGGAAGCTGGTGTGGCGCGCCAGCGGCTCGTCCACCAGAGCCCGCACGCCGGCGGCAGCGAGCGCCGCGAGCAGGTCCGCGTCCGGGGCCGACGCTGCCGCGGGCGCGGCGGCCGCGCGCGCGGTCATGGTCATTGCAGTGCCGCCGGGCGCTCCGAGGCGAGCACCTGCAGGAGATCGTCGCCGACCTTGTGGACGTCACCGGCGCCGAGCGTCACGACCATGTCGCCGCCGCGCAGCAGCGGCTGCAGGACCGCCGCCACCTCCGCCCGGGAGGCCACGAAGCGCACGTCGGTGTGGCCGCGGCGGCGGAGCGCCTCGTACAGCGCCTCACCGCTCACGCCGTCGATGGGATCCTCACCGGCGGCGTAGATCTCCGTCAGCACCAGCAGGTCGGCGTCGTCGAACGCGGAGAGGAAGTCGTCGAGGAGATCGCGGGTGCGCGAGTAGCGGTGCGGCTGAAAGATCGCGACCAGCCGTCGCCCGAAGCCCTCGCGCGCCGCCCGCAACGTCGCCTTCACCTCCTCGGGATGGTGTCCGTAGTCGTCGATGACGGTGACACCGCCGACCTCGCCTTTGAGCTCGAAGCGGCGGTGGATGCCTTCGAAACTACCGAGCGCGCGCGCGATGGTCTCGAACGGTACGCCGATCTCGCTCGCGAGCGCGACCACCGCGAGCGCGTTCTGGGCGTTGTGGCGACCGAGCATGCGGAGACGGATCTCACCCAGCCAGCGTCCGCGCTCGAGCACGTCGAAGCGAGTGCCCTCGGGTCCGACGCGGGTGTGCACGGCTTGCAGATCGGCGTCGCCCGCCAGCCCGTAGGTGACGAAGCGTTTGCGGACCTGCGGCAGCAGCGCCCGGACGGCGACGTTGTCGATGCAGAGGGCGGCGAGTCCATAGAACGGCACCCGGTTGATGAACTGGAGATACGCGTCGTGCACGCGCTCGATGTTGCCGTAGTGATCGAGATGCTCGGGATCGATGTTGGTGACCACCGCGTGCGTGGGCGTGAGGAGGAGGAAGCTGCCGTCGCTCTCGTCGGCCTCCGCCACCAGGAACTTCCCGAGACCGAGGCGCGCGTTCGAGCCCAGTCCCTTGACCTTGCCGCCGATCACCAGCGTCGGATCGAGTCCCTCCTCGGCGAGGACGTGGCCGAGCATCGAGGTGGTGGTCGTCTTGCCATGGGTGCCGGCTACCGCCAGGCCGACCTTCACGCGCATCAGCTCGGCGAGCATCTCGGCGCGGGGAATCACGGGAATCTTGAGCTCGCGGGCCCGCACCACCTCGGGGTTCGCGTATTTGACGGCGGACGAGATCACCACCACGTCGACGTTCGGACCGACCCGATCGGCGTGATGGCCGAGCGCGATCGTGGCGCCGAGGCGGGCGAGCCGCTCGGTGGCGTCGCTGCCGGCGAGATCGGAGCCGCTCACGGTGAAGCCGAGCGTCAACAGCACCTCGGCGATGCCGCTCATGCCGATGCCGCCGATGCCGACGAGATGAATGTGGCGCTTCTTGCTGGTCAGCTCCATCGCCCTGCCGTTCCGTTCCTCGGTTGCAAACCCCATTTCCCGTCTATACGACTGCCCGCAAAAGTCACTAAAGTCACTGAGGGGCTGGGTCGAGCCCCTTGGCAAGCCAACACGACCTGCGGTCGTCCCATCCGGCCCCCGGGACCGCCCCGTCCCGGGGGTATCCACCCCTGCCCACGAGATCTCCTTGCCCGAGACTCGTGAGCCCCGACGTCCTACCGACCCGACCCAGCTCCTCAATGACCTCTGTTCGAACGCGCCCGGCGCGTCCCCCGCACCACCTCTTCATTGGCCTCCCTTCGAGCGGCACCCGGCGCGCGCCCTCGAATCTCTGCCTCAATGACCTCCCTTTGTACGACGCCCGGCGCGCCCTCGAAGCACTTCATCGACCACCGCGAGCACCCGTTCGGCGGCGTCCGGGCGAGCGAATTGCTTGAGACGCCTCCCCATCTCCTCGAGTGTTTCCGGTTCCGCCAGGAGCGCCCGCACCTCGGCAGCCAACCGCTCCCCCGTCGCCTCCTTGTCGAGCACCACGCGCGCCGCACCGGCGCGCACCAGGCTCTCGGCATTGGCGCGCTGGTGGTCGTCGGCGGCATGCGGATACGGCACCAGAATCGCCGGCAGACCCAGCGCCGCGAGCTCGGCGACGGTGGTGGCGCCGGCGCGACAGATGACGAGATCCGCCGCCGCGTATGCCGCGCCCATGTCGACGATGAACGCCCGCACGTCGGCCGCCGCCCCGAGCTCGCCGTAGGCGCTGCGTACGCGCGCCTCGTCCTCGGCGCCCGTCTGGTGGATCAGGCGCAGCCCCGGGAGATCGCCGAGCGCGGCGCGCAGCGCCGGCCCGGCATCGTTCAGCCGCCGCGCCCCGGCGCTGCCGCCGAAAATGAGAATCGTGAGCTCGCCGCGCGCGCGCGCGGCTCTCGCATCGCGGCTACGCGGCCCGGCGTCTTCGCTGGCGCGCCAGCGGACCGGGTTTCCGGTGACGATCGCCTGTCCGGGAGCGAAGTACCGCGCGGTATCCGGAAACGTCACGCAGACCCGCTCCGCCGCCCAGGCGAGCAGGCGCGTCGTGAGTCCTGGCCGCGCGTTCTGCTCGAGGAGGACGATCGGAGCGTGGCGGAGGGCGGCGAGGACGGCGGGCGCGGCGGCATAGCCCCCCAGGCCGATCACCGCGTCGGGAGCGAAACGCGCGACGACGGCGCGCGCGCGAGTGATCGATGACCAGAGCGCGCCGAGCGCCGCCAGACGCTCGCGCAGACCGCGACCGCGGAGCGGCGCCACCGGCAGCGTCTCGAGCGCGAAGCCGCTCTGCGGGACGACACGCGCCTCGATGCCGCGTTCGGCGCCGACGAAGAGGATCGTCGCGTCGGGGTCGCGACGGCGCGCGCACTCGGCCACCGCAATGCCCGGAAAGAGATGCCCGCCCGTGCCGCCGCCCGCGATCATCAGTCGCACCACCTCACCCGGATTCCCGGGAGAGCGCGAGCAGGACGCCGGCGCTCACCATCGCGCCGAGCATCGCCGAGCCCCCGTAGCTCACGAACGGCAGCGCCAGCCCCTTGGTCGGCAAGAGGCCGAGCACCACCGCCATGTTGACCCCCGCTTGCAGCACGATCAGCACCGTCGTCCCGAACGCGAGCAGGCTTCCGAACGGCGTCGGATGGCGGCGGGCGATGCGGAACCCGCGCACCGCCAGGAGCGCGAACGCGAGCACCAACGCGAGCGCGCCGAGCAGCCCGAGCTCCTCGCCGACCACCGAGAAGATGAAGTCGGTGTGCGCTTCGGGCAGGTAGAACATCTTCTGCTTGCTGCCGCCGAGCCCGACGCCGAAGACCCCGCCGGAGCCGAAGGCGAGGAACGACTGCACGAGCTGGAAGCCGGCGGCGCGGGCGTCCGCCCAGGGATCGAGGAAGCTGAAGACGCGCACCAGCCGGTAGGGACTGCTGGCGACCGCCCAGACGAGGAGCGGCAACGCGACCAGCGCCGGCATCGCGAGATCCCGCAGGCGCGCGCCGCCGACGAAGAGCATGGTGAACAGCACCAGACCGAGGAGCGCCGCGGTCCCGAAGTCGGGCTCGAGGAGCACCAGCACCGCCAGCAGGCCGACGACGATCACGTGCGGCAGCACGCCGAGCGCGAAGCTCTCGATGCGCATGCCTTTGCGCACGATCGAGCGCGCCAGGTAGAGCACGACGACGATCTTCGCCAGCTCGGACGGCTGGAGGCTCAACGGGCCGAGCCCGATCCAGCGCCGTGCGCCGCCGCGCACCAGGCCGATGCCGGGCACCAGCACGGCGACCAGGGCGATCGCGATGAGCGCGAGCGCCGGGTAGGCGAGGCGCTCGTAGGTGCGCGAGCCGAGGCGCGACGCCGCGTAGCAGAGGATCATCCCGAGGCCGATCGCCGCCAGGTGCTTGCGGAAGACGTAGTACGGATCGCCGAAGCGCTCGCTCGCGTAGAAGTAGCTGATGTTGAAGACCATCACGACGCCGAGCGCCACCAGGCCCGCGACCGTGAGCGCGATCCAGCGATCGCCGCCGCGCGCCACCACCGCCACCGGGCGCGCCGCGCGCGGCGCGTGACGGCGGGTGAGCGTGCGGGCGCCGGCGCGCACGCCCACGCCGATGGTCTCGGCCCGTGCCGTCATAGAGCCTCCACCAACGCTTTGAACTGGCGCCGCGGGCGGCGTAGTCGCGGAACATGTCGAAGCTCGCGCACGCCGGCGAGAGCAGGACGGTGTCCCCGGCACGGGCGAGCGCAGCGGCGCGCGCGACCGCGGCGCTCAAAGAGTCGACGACCTCGACCTGGGTCGCGCCGGCGAGGGTGCGCGCCAGCATGTCGCGCGCCGCGCCGAACACCAGCGCGTGGCGCACCGCGCGTTTGACCGGCTCCACCAGCACCCCATAGTCGCCGCCCTTGTCGACGCCGCCGGCGAGCAGAATCACGTCGCCGGGGAAGCCCTCGAGCGATTTGACGACGGCGCCCACGTTGGTCGCCTTCGAGTCGTCGACCCAGCGCACGCCGGCGCGCTCGCGCACCAGCTCGCAGGCGGTGCGCGAGGCCACGAAAGCCCTCGAGCGCCCTCTGCACCGCCGGCGCTTCGACGCCGAAAGCGCGCGCCGCCGCGATCGCCGCGAGCATGTTCTCACGTTGTGCGCGCCCGCGAGGTGTACCGCGCGCCAGCGGATAGACCTCCTCGCGGCCGTCGAGCCGCAGCCGGATCGCGGCGGTGTCGCCGTTGACGACCGCGCCGGTGCCGGCGCCGAACCAGAGCCGGCGCGCCGTGAGGTCCTCGGTGTGGGCGCGGATCCACGGATCGTCGCGGTTCAGCACCGCGATGTCGTCGCGCCCTGCTGCGCGAACAGGCGCGCTTGGTCGTCCCGTACTCGTCGAGGTCGCCGTAGCGGTCGAGATGGTCGTCGGTGAGGTTCAGGAAGACGCCGACGCGCGGCCGGAAACGCTCGACCCATTCGAGCTGGAAGCTCGACACCTCGGCGACCGCCGCGGCGAAGTCGCCGCCGACCGCGTCGATGAGCGGCGTGCCGAGGTTGCCGCCGACGAACGGCCGCGCGCCGGCGCTGCGCAGCATGTCGCCGAGCAGCGTCGTGGTCGTGCTCTTGCCGTTGGTGCCGGTGACGGCGAGCGAGCGGAACGTCGAGCGAGCGCGCCGCGAGCTCGATCTCGCTCACGATCGCGATCCCGCGCCGGCCGGCCTCGCGCAGCAGCGGTGCGTCGGCCGCGACACCCGGGCTCGGCACGACCAGTTCGACGCCGTCGAGCAGCGCGAGATCCTCGGCGCCGAGGCGCACGTCGAGTCGACCGCTGCCGGCGCCGGCCGCCGCTCCCCTTCGGCCTTGATGAGCTCGGCGATCCCGGTCGCGAACTCCGTCGGCGAACGCCGATCGGTGACGCGCACGCGGCGCCGCGGGCAAGCAGCTGGCGCGCGACGCCGTGCCGGTGCGCGCCAGCCCGATGACCAGGGCAACGGATCGCGCGGTTCGTCGTGTCGCGGCCGTGCCATCGTCTCATCGCAGCTTGAGCGTGCTCAGCGCGAGCAGCGCGCACATGATCGAGACGATCCAGAAGCGCACGATGATCTGCGGCTCGGGCCAGCCGTGCAGCTCGAAGTGATGGTGGATCGGCGCCATGCGGAAGATGCGCTTGCCGCCGCAGCTTGAAGGACGCCACCTGCACGATCACCGACAGCGCCTCGACGACGAACACGCCGCCGACGAGCACCAGCACGAGCTCCTGCTTGGTGATCAGCGCCACCATGCCGAGCGCCGCGCCGAGCGGCAGCGAGCCGACGTCGCCCATGAACATCTGCGCCGGATAGGCGTTGAACCAGAGGAAGCCGAGGCCCGCGGCGGCCAGCGCGCCGCAGAAGACCGCCAGCTCGCCGGCGCCGGCCACGTACGGGATCTGCAGATACTCGGCGAGCTTCGCGTTGCCGGCGACGTAGGCGAAGACCATGTAGGTGCCGGCGGCGATCATCACCGGACCGATCGCCAGGCCGTCGAGCCCGTCGGTGAGGTTCACGGCGTTCGAGGCGCCGACCACGACCAGCGCCGCGAACGGCACGTAGAGCCAGCCGAGATCGGCCTGACGTTCTTGAAGAACGGCATGGCGATGCGTCGGCTCGAAGCCCGGAACCGCGACCAGCGCGAGCACCGCCAGCGCCGCCATCGCGAACTGCGGCGAGAAGCTTGTAGCGCGCCGCGAGAGCCCGTCGAGTTGCCGGCCGGTGACTTGCGCTAGTCGTCGACGAAGCCGATCGACGCCGAAGCCGAGGGTGACCAACAGCACGAGCCAGACGTAGGCGTTGGTGAGATCGGCGAGCAGCAGCGTGGCGAGGACGAGCGAGAAGAGGATGAGCGTGCCGCCCATCGTCGGCGTGCCGGCCTTGACCCGTGATGCGCCGGGCCGTCGGGGCGGATCGGCTGGCCGATCTGGATGGCGGAGAGACGCCGGATCAGCCACGGCCCGAGCAGGAACGAGATGATGAGCGCCGTCAGCGCCGCCAGCAGCGTGCGGAAGGTGATGTAGCGAAAGACGTTGAACGCCGTGTACGTCGTGTGCAGCGAGTAGAGGAGCGGTAGAGCATGTCACTGCTCGGCGCCGCCGAGCAGGCGCACGCACCTCCTCCATGCGCTGCGCCGCGCGAGCCCTTGACGAGCACCCAGTCGCCCGCCCGGAGCCGGCGTGCGATCGCGTCGGCGATGGCCGGCGTGGGTCGGCAGCGACGTGCACGCGCCTCCGCGGGCAGAGCCGGTCCGCGCGCCGGCGGCCGTGTCCTCGGCGTGGTCGCCCGAAGAGGTAGAGCGCGTCGATGCCGAGTGCGCCGCGAGCGCGCCGACGCGTCGATGGTGCGTCGGCGCTTCCGGCGCCGAGCTCGCGCATCTCGCCGAGCACGGCGATCCGTCGGGTCGCCGCCGGTCCGCGAGACTGCCGAGCGCCGCGGCCATCGAGGCGGGGTTGGCGTTGTAGCCGTCGTTGACGACGTGACGCCGTTCGCGAGCTGCACGACCCGCATGCGCATTGCCGACCGGCAGCGGTCGCGAGGAGCCCGGCGCGGATCGCCTCGATGCCGGTACCGAGGGCGTGCGCCGCGGCCGCGGCCGCGAGCGCGTTCGCGACGTTGTGGCGGCCGGCGATCGCGAGCGTGACCGGCGCGCGCGCGGCGCCGACGCGCAAGCCGAAAGACGCCGCGCCGCGAGCTGCCGGTGCGCACGTCCTCGGCGCCGACCTCGGCGGTCGCCGACGCGACGCGAAGCGCACCACGCGGCCGCGCGAATCCGTCCGCCAGAGCCGCCACGTGCGGATCGTCGGCGTTGACCACCGCCGCCGCATCCGGGCGCATGCGCCGCGAACAGCTCGCCCTTGGCGCGCGCGACCCCGGCGATCGAGCCGAGGCCCTCGAGGTGCGCCGGGCCGACGTTGGTGATCACGCCGACGTCGGGAGCGGCGATCTCGGCGAGCCGCCAGATCTCGCCCGGCGCGTTCATCCCCATCTCGAGCACGGCGAGGCGCTCGCCGCCCGTCAGCCGGAGCAGCGTGAGCGGCAGCCCGACCAGGTTGTTCGCGATTGCCGCTGGTCTTGAGCACGCTCGCGGCGCCGCCGGCGGCTTCGAGGATCGACGCGAGCATCTCCTTGGTGGTCGTCTTGCCGTTCGACCCGGTCACGCCGAGCACCGTCGGGTCGTGTCGCTGTCGCAGAGCAGCCGCCAAATCCTGCAGGGCACGGAGCGCATCGGGTACCGCGAGCACGGTCACGCCGCGTCGCGGATCGATCTCGACTGCGCGCTCGACCACCAGCCCGCGCGCGCCGGCTTCTGCCGCCTCGCGGGCGAAGTGATGCGCGTCGTAGCGTTCGCCGCGCAGCGCCACGAAGAGCTCGCCGCCCGCGAGCGTGCGGGTGTCGGTGGTGACGCCCGAGAACTCGGTCGCGGTGCCGCGCGCCAGCACCTCGGCGCCGGTGGCCCGCACCACGTCGTCAAGCCGCCAGCTCACTGCGGCCCCTTGGCGCCGGTGACGCGCACCACATCGTTCAACCGCCAGCTCACTGCGGCCCCTTGGCGCCGGTGACGCGCACCACATCGTTCAACCGCCAGCTCACTGCGGCCCCTTGGCGCCGGTGACGCGCACCACATCGTTCAACCGCCAGCTCACTGCGGCCCCTTGGCGCCGGTGACACGCACCACATCGTTCAACCGCCAGCTCACTGCGGCCCCTTGGCGCCGGTGACGCGCACCACATCGTTCAACCGCCAGCTCATCGCAGCACCAGACCCGCGGTCATCGCCGCCCTCGCTCGGCGAGCACGCGGCGCGCCACGATCCGATCGTCGAAGGGGTGCTTGGTCGTGCCGACGATCTGGTAGTCCTCGTGCCCCTTGCCGGCGATGACGACACAGTCGCCGGCGCGCGCGGCGGCGATCGCGGCGGCGATCGCGGCAGCGCGATCGGGCACGACCACGTAACCGCGTGCGGCGCTGGCGAGATCGCCGACGCGCGGCAGCGCGGTGCGCTGCAACCCGGGCTCGGCGTCGGCGATGATCGCCAGCGGATCCTCGGTGCGCGGATTGTCCGACGTGAGGACGGCGAGATCGACGGAGCCGCCGACGGCTTCACCCATGAGCGGACGCTTGCCGCGATCGCGGTCGCCGCCGCACCCGAACACGCACACCAGGCGGCCACGCGTGAGTCCGCGCAGCGAGCCGAGCACTCCCGCCAGCGCCTCGGGTGTATGGGCGAAGTCGACGAGCACCGCGCAGTCCTGGTCGGCGCTCGTGACCGCTTCGAGCCGTCCGGGCACACCCGCACACCCGGCGACGCCGCGCGCGATGGCTTCGGCCGGCGCCCCGAGCGCGTAGGCCGCGGCCGCGGCAGCGAGCACGTTCTCGAGATGTCCCGTGCCGATGAGGTGCGCGCGCACCGCGACGCGTGTGACCGCCGCGTGCGCGGGGGCGGCGGCAGCCGACCGAGCGGCGCGCGCCGCGTGCTTCGCCGGCGCCCGGAGCACCAGCGTCGCTTCGGTTCCCTCGAGGGTCATCCGCACGTCCTCGGCCGTGACCTCGCCGCCGGTCCCGAAGGTCACCACCGGCACCGCGAGTCGGCCGCGCAGATGCTCGCTGCGCGGATCGGCCGCGTTCAACACCGCCACACGGTGGCGCTTGGGGCTGGCGTCGAGGGCGGTGAAGAGACGCGCCTTGGCCGCGAAGTACTCGTCCTGGTCGCGATGGAAGTCGAGGTGGTCGCGCCCGAGGTTGGTGAAGATCGCGGCGTCCCACTCGACCCCGTCCACACGTCCCTGCACGAGCGCGTGCGACGACGCCTCCATGGCAACGTGCGTGGCGCCGCCGTCGCGCATGCGCGCCAGGCGCGCGAACAGCTCGGGCGCGGGCGGCGTGGTGAGCGGCGCCGCCTCGGCCGCGTCGCCGAAGCGATAGCTGATCGTCCCGAGCACGCCCGGGCGGAGGCCCGCCGCGCGCCAGATGGCCTCCAGCAGATACGTCACGGTCGTCTTGCCGTTGGTGCCGGTGACGCCGACCATGGTGAGCGCCGCCGTCGGGTTTCCATGGAAGCGTGCCGCGGCACGGGCGAGCAAGCGCGCCGGCTCCGGCGTCGCGACAAACGAGGCCCCCACCGGCACCGTGAGCGTCGGCGGTCCGGCGATCGCGACCGCACCGCGCGCCAGGGCATCGGCGACGTACAAGCTTCCGTCCGTGCGTGTCCCGGGAAGCGCAAAGAAGAGGTCGCCGGCGCGGATGGACCGCGAGTCGGCGGTGATGCCGCGCACCTCGACGGCGTCATCCCCGCGCGTCGAGACCGCGAGATCGTCGGTGCCCTGCAGCAGCTCGCGGAGCATCACAGCGCACCGCTCGCCGGCGCCAGGCTCAAGAGCAACGCCTTCCCCGGCGCGGCCGCCGCGCCGGGGGGCGGCAGCTGGCGTGCCACATAGCCACTGCCGTTCACCTGGACCGTCCACCCGAGCTCGTGCGCGCGCTCGAGCGCTTCACGCAAGCTGAGCCCGATGAAGGAAGGCATCCCCGCGACCGGTGCGTCGGCCGTTCGCGGCACGGCATCGGTCGCCGGCGTCTCGGCCTGCACCTCCATCAACGCGGGCGGACGACGCGTCGTGACGCCCAGGCGCTCGAGCGCGCCGCTGGCGATGGCGGAGAAGATCGGCGCTGCCACGACACCGCCGTAGCTGGATGTCCCGGGCTCGTCGAGTAGCACCAGGATCACGAGCCGGGGCGCGTCGGCGGGTACGAAGCCCACGAAGGAGGCGATCCGTCCGCGCGCCGAGTAGCGCCCGGTTCCCACCTCGACCTTCTGCGCCGTGCCGGTCTTGCCGGCCACCCGGAAGCCCTCGACCCGCGCCCGCGTCCCCGTACCGCCTTCCTCGAGCACGTCCTCGAG
Organism: uncultured delta proteobacterium; assembly: GCA_963846105.1. Taxonomy (GTDB): domain Bacteria; phylum Desulfobacterota; class Binatia; order UTPRO1; family UTPRO1; genus CAWJUT01. Next base: position 22,701 of record CAWJUT010000008.1, on the reverse strand, counting down.
CATGGCGCCCACCGCGCGGCGCGGTGTCGGCGCGCATCACGCGCCGGACCACGGTCGGACGGTGCTCCCATACCACCGCGCCATCGGCGCCGATCGCGCGCAGGCCGACGTACGGCTTGACCAGCAGTCCGCCGTTGGCGATGGCGGCGAACGCCCGCGCCATCTGCAGCGGCGTCACCGCCACCCCCTGACCGAAGCTGGTGGTGACGAGCGCGATCCGCGACCAGTCGGCGGGCGGATGCAGAATGCCGCCGACCTCGCCCGGGCAGATCGATGCCCGTCGGACGGCCGAGCTCGAACCGTTCGAGAAACTCGCCGAGGCGCTCGCGGCCGAGCCGTTCGCCGATCTTCGCCGCGCCGATGTTGCTCGACACCTGCAGGATCTCGGTGAGTGAGAGCCAACCGTGAGGATGGTGATCGTGGATCACGCGGCTCCCGACCTGATAGCGCCCATTCTCGCAGAAGATCATCTCGCCCGCGCGGGCAACCCCGTGCTCGAGCGCGGCCGCCGCGGTCAGCGCTTTGAAGGTCGAGCCCGGCTCATAGAAGTCGTGGATCGCGTGGTTGCGCCGCATCGCGGCGCCCACCGGCCCGCGGTCGTTCGGGTCGAAGCCCGGCGCGCCCGCGAGCGCCAGGATCTCGCCGGTCCACGGATCGAGCACGATGGCGGTGCCGGCACGCGCGCGGGCCTCGCGCACGCCGTGATCGAGCGCGCGCTCGGCGACGTGCTGGAGGGCGACGTCGAGCGTGAGCTGAACCGTGGCCCCCTGCATTTCCTTGGGATCCTCGACCCCTTGCGTGAGGATCTCGCGTCCGAGCGCGTCGCGCTCGACCTCGAGCGTCCGCGGCAGCGCCCGCAGATCGCGATCATAGTAGCGCTCGACGCCCTCGATGCCCTGCATGTCGATGCCGGCCACGCCGATCACCTGCGCGGCGGCCTTGCCGTGCGGGTAGAAGCGCCGCGCCTCGGCGACCTCCCCCACACCGTCGAGTCGAAGCGCTCGCACCGCCTCGCGCTCGTCCGGGCTGACGGCGCGCTTCACCCACACGAATGGCGCCTTGCTCGCGAGCTTGGCTGCCACGCGCTCGGGCTTGAGAGCGAGAGCACGCGCCAGCGCCTGCCCGACCTGCGCGGGAGCGGACACACGGCGTGGACGCACGAAGATCGACGGGCGCTCGACGCTCGACGCCAGCGTCTCTCCATGACGATCGAGAACGGCGCCGCGCTCCGGCGCGACATGGATGCGCTCGCGATGCTGTTGGGCGGCGAGTCGCGCCAGCGCGTCGCTCTTGGTGAGCGTGAGCTGGACGATACGCACCGTCACCATCGCGAGCAGCACGGCGAGGCCTCCCGCCACCGCCACCATGCGCGTCTTCATCATGGCGGGCTCACCACCTGCCCCGGACCGGGAGGACCCATGTGGAGACGGACGCGCGCCGTCTCCTCGAGCCGCGCCGGCGACGTGAGTGTCGCGATCGCGAGCTCGAGCTCACGCCGCTCCTGCATGAGCTTGATCTCGAGCGTGCGCGCCGTCGAGAGATCGTAGCCCGTATGGAGGATCTGCAGTCGCACCCACACGAGCGCGAGCGCGATGACGAACGCGATCAGCGTGCCGAGTCCTACACGGCGCGCGAGCTGGCGCTCGCGGTCGCTCCGCCGGCCGCGCACGGCTGCGACGACGCCGGGGCGTGCGGCTCGAGCCGCGGGCGCGCGCCCGCTCCACATCGTGCCGGCCGCCGAAGCCTTCATGCGGTGGGTTCCAGGGTCTCGATCGCGCGCAGACGCGCGCTGCGTGCGCGACGATTTTCCTGTACCTCGGCGGTCGTCGGGGTCACCACCCGGCGGGTGAGGATACGGACGCGCGCTTGCGCCCCGCAGGTGCAACGCGGCAGCGCCGGTGGGCAGGTACAGGAGGCCGCCCAGGCACGAAACGCCTGCTTGACCCTGCGGTCCTCGAGCGAGTGATAGGAGAGCACGACGAGACGGCCGGCGGGACGGAGCCAATCGAGGACGGCGGCGAGAAAGCGCTCGAGGTGTCCGATCTCGTCATTGACAGCGATACGCAAAGCCTGGAACACACGGGTGGCGGGATGGAGGGTGCCACGACGGGGCACGAAACGGGTCACCAGATCGACGAGCGCAGCGGTGTCGGTGATCGGCGCGCGGGCGCGCGCCGCCACGATCGCACGCGCGATGCGCCGCGCCGCCGGCTCCTCCCCGAAACGCCACAAGATCTCGGACAGACGTCGCTCGTCGAGCGAGGCCACGAGGTCTGCCGCGGAGGGCCCGACACCAGCGGTCATGCGCATGTCGAGCGGCCCGGCACGAAAGCCGAAGCCGCGCTCGGGGTCGTCGAGTTGACGGGAAGACAGACCGAGATCGAGAAGAATGCCGTCGGCGCGATCCCAGCCGACCGCCGCAAGGGCGTCGCCGAGCTCACTGAAGTTACCGGACTGGAAGCGAAATCTGGATCCGAAAGAGTCGAGTCGCCGGGCGGTGGCCGCGAGCGTCAGTGGGTCGCGATCGACCCCGAGGACCTCCGCGGTGGGGTCGGCGTCGAGCACGCTCTCCGCGTGACCGCCGTCACCGAGCGTCCCATCGACGTATCGGCCGCCAGGCTGTATGCGGAGGTATTGAAGGACCTCCTCCGCCATGACCGAAACATGCCGCCGACCCCCCGCCATCCCCCCATCCCCTCCGCATCCACCGGGAGAAGGCCGAAGCTGGTACACCGACATGTAGTTTCACCCTCGAACAGCAAGGCGCGCCCGGTGACCCCCCGGTCTGCTACTCCGGGCGCGCCCGCTTTCCTCCACCGCCCCTCCACCACCACCACGTTATCGGGCGACCTTCACCTTCCGGGGCTCCTGTACGGTGCGCGGTTCACGCTCGCCTCGGCGTTTTGTTCGCCCTTCACCTTTTCCCACCTCTCCCGATCCATCAGGATGAACTTCGACCCCACACCAAGAACCGCAACGTCCTTCACCAGGCGCGCGTGCTGCCGCAGGTTGGGCGGCACGAGAATGCGCCCGGCAGCGTCGATCTCGACTTCCTGCGACTCGGCGAGGTATCCCACTTGAAAGTCGATCGCCGGCGCGTCGAACTGGTCCTCCGATTCGCGCTGCACGAGCAGCTTCTCGAAGGCGGCCTGGGGGTGAACGTCGACACTGGGTTGACCTTTCACGTAGTGCGGCGCGAGAATGAGCCGCGGATCACCGAGCAACTTGTCTCGAAACTTGGCCGGAATGCTGATGCGACCCTTGGGATCGACGGTATGATCGAAGCGACCGAGAAACACTGTCTTGCCTCAGTACCGTCGTCGGTCAGAGCGTTGCTTCCCACTTCATGCCTTCCGTATCCCACATCGGCCCACGCGCGCTTCTAAGGGAAGCGCGCCTCGCCTGTCAAGAAGAATCTTCACCCTTCATTCAAATAGTTGAGCCGCGACCGCGACACCCAACCAGTTGGGGTCGGCATGGCCGAGACGCACGACCAGTTGGGGGTGGGAGAAGGAGGCTCAAAGCACCGGACCGGATCTATAAGCCGGATTCTGTGCCCTCCTCGCGGAGGCGACGGTCATTCCTCTAGGCCGGTCATTGCTGGCCGGCTCCAGCGACCATACCCGAGGGTCTACGACGGGCCGCCGAACCCTCCTATTTGATCTTGCTCCGAGTGGGGTTTGCCGAGCGTCCCGGGTTACCCCGGGACCTGGTGAGCTCTTACCTCACCGTTTCACCGTGACCGGCGGACGAGCCGCCGGCCGACTGCTTTCTGTTGCACTTTCCCCGCCTCGCGACGGGCCGCCGTTAGCGGCCACCCTGCCCTGTGGAGTCCGGACTTTCCTCCTGCCGGGAAACCCGAACAGGCGACCGTCCGATCCGGTCCGGTGCTTTGAGCCTCCTCGCTCTGAGCCGACCGTGGCCGGCACGGTATCAGCTCGCGCGCCGCAGCGCACGACCGTAGGGCCCTATCCTAGGCTTCTGTACCCGCGGACTCTGTGCGGACGTAGAGGATGCGATTGCAGTTGGGACACGCGATCACGCGCAGATTGCGCTGGATGTCGTTGGTGAGCTGTGGCGACACGCGCATGTGGCAGCCCTGGCAGTTGCCGCCGCGGACCTCCACCACCGCGACGCCACGGCGTCGCACGAAGATCGTCTCGTATTGGCGCCTGAGGTTTGCGTCGATGGCGGCGGCCAGCTCCTCGCGCCGCTTGCGCGAGTCGTCGAGCCCTTCGGAGAGCGCACCGATCTCGACTTCCGCCGCCGCCTGCTGCTCGTCGCGCTGGGCGGCGAGCGCGTCGAAGGCGCTCTGCAGCTCGGTCTCGCGCGCGCCGACGCCGTCGAGCGCCTCGAAGATCACCATCAGGTCGTCCTCGAGCTTCTGGTTCCCCTCTTTCCCGACCTCGATCTCGCGCCGCACCGCCGAGGCTTCCTTCTCGTTGCGAATGCGGTTCAAGCGCATTCGCCGGTCCTTCATCTTGCTTTCCTCGTCGGCCAGGGCGCCTTCGATCTCGCGGCGGCGGGCTTCGAGCTCGGCGCGTTCGGCACGGCAACCATCGAGGACCTTGCGCTGCTCGCTGAGCTCGCTTTCGAGCTCTGCTATCTGACGCCGGTGCGCTTCGATTGCCTCGCTACGCTCGCGGAGCTGCTGGTCGACGGTCTGAAGATTCACCAGCAGCTCGATCTGATTTCCCAAGGGTCTCCTCGTGCCTCCGGGTGAGTGGGCCCACCAGGACTCGAACCTGGGACCAACCGGTTATGAGCCGGTCGCTCTAACCAGCTGAGCTATGGGCCCTCCGGCGGGCGGCTCGACGCGTCCCTGCTGCATACCGCAGGTGGCGGCGCGCGTCAAAACCGTCGGCCGCGATCCAGCGCGCCGCGCCGGTCATTCTTTGTCGAAGTCTTTGAGATGCAGACGGCGCGCCGGGTGCCGGAGCTTGCGCAGCGCCTTGGACTCGATCTGCCGGACGCGCTCGCGCGTGACGGCGAACGTCTGGCCCACCTCTTCGAGGGTGCGGTCGCTGCGCTCACCGATCCCGAACCGCAGGCGCAGCACCCGCTCCTCGCGCGGCGAGAGTGTAGAGAGCGCGCGGGCGGTCTGCTGGCACAAGTGCTGCGCGGCGACCGCGTCGGCGGGCCCGATCGCACGCGAATCGGCGACGAACTCACCGAGCGGACTGTCGCCCTGTTCGCCGATCGGCGTATCGAGCGAGATCGGATCTTGCACGATGCGGACGACGCGCTGCACCTTCTCGAGCGGGAGCGCGAGGCGCGCCGCCACCTCGTCGTCGGTGGGCTCGCGTCCGGTCTCCTGCACCATCACGCGCACCATCCGCGTGACCTTGCCGTGCGCTTCGATCATGTGGACCGGGACCCGGATCGTGCGCGCCTGGTCGGCGATCGCCCGGCTGATCGCTTGCCGGATCCACCAGGTGGCGTAGGTCGAAAACCGATAGCCGCGGCGGTAGTCGAACTTCTCCACCGCCCGCATGAGCCCGATGTTGCCCTCTTGAATGAGATCGAGGAACGGCAGGCCGCGCTGCGTGTAGCGTTTGGCGATGCTGACGACCAGACGGAGGTTGGCCTCGATCATCTGGGTCTTCGCTTCCTCCGCGCGCCGCTCGCCCTCGCGAATGATGCTGACCACCTGGGTGAGCTCTGCGGCGCCGACGCCGGCGCTGTGCTCGATCCCGCTCAGCTCGGCGAGCGCGGCGTCGATCTCCGCGACGAGATCGGCGACCTCGGCGGTCGCGAGGCGATGGCGACCGAAAAACTTCTGGGCTTCGCGGACCAGCGACGGTGGCGTACGCTCGCGCTTGCTCGTCCCCGAACGCAAGGGCCGAACGCGTCAGCTCGCTCGCCGTGCAGCCGAAGCGCTCCTCGTAGCGACGCAGCACCGTCCGGCAGCGCACCGCCGCCGCCGCCGCGGAGCGAATCGATCCGACGATCGCGGCAAAGTGTCGACGTCCGAGGCTGAGCGCCGTGATGGCCTCGATGCGGCGCTCGCGTGCCCGCGCCGCGCTGGCGGGACTGGCGGCGCTCGCGCGCCGGCGCCCGAGCGTCCGGCGGACCGTCAGGACGCCGGCGACGAAGCGCGCCCGGCGCGCTTCATTGGCGTTCACATCCTCGCTGCCCTCGTCCTCGCCGAGGATCTCGACGAGGTCGATCTCGTTGCGCTCGAGCCGTTCGCCGAGATCGCAGACGTAGGCGACTGCCAGTGGCGACGCGAACGCCACTCGCCGCACCTGCGTGCTGCCGTCCTCGATGCGGCGTGCCAGCTCGACCTCGCCTTCGCGGCTCAAGAGCGGGATGCGCGCCATCTCGTTCAGATAGCGGCGCACCGGGTCGGCCGAGCGTGGCAACTCCGCCACCTCATCCTCCTCGTCGGCCTCGTCTTCCGCGAGATCGTCGTCGATGTCCGCGTCCACGATCGGGAGCGCCAGCGCTTCAGGACTGGCCGGGCGATCGACGAGCGTGATGTCGAGCTCGCCGAACAGCGTCATGACGTCGTCGATCTGGGCAGCCGAGATCGCCTCGGGCGGCAACAGCTCGCTGACCTCGTCGAGGGTGAGGAACCCTCGGGTCTTGCCGAGCTGAATGAGTCGCTGGACCTCTTTGAGCTCGCGGGTCTCCACGCTCACCCCTTGGCGATCGAATCGTGAATCGCGAGGCCTTCGGCCTCTCGTTGCTGCCGGACAAGTAGCTCACGCTGGCGGTCGAGCGCCAGCTTTTCGCGCAAACCTTCCTCGACGGCGCGATCGTTGCCGGACGCTGCCGCGTCGCGGATCCGACGTAGCAGGACCTGGCTCTCGGATTCCAACGCTTGCGCGCGGAGTCGTGCCAGACAATCGTCGACGATCTGCGTCATTTCGGCGCTACCAGTCGTCTCCGCAAGCAGGCGACCGGTGATGCGCGCCGCGGTCGCGTCGTCGAGTCGGGCGAGGACGGTCGCCGGATCGAGCGGGGTGCCGCGTTTGACCGCGACCACCAGATCCTCGGCGAGCGCGCGCCATTCCGTGTCGACGAACAGCTCCAGACCGCCGGCGTCGTCGACCCGAGCGGCGGCCGCCGGGTCGCTCAGCATCAGCTCGACGAGCAGCGCTTCCGCGCCGGGCGCTTTCGGCGCCGATCGCGCTTTTCCCGTCGTGTCGATCGCACGTCGCTGCTCCGTGCCGGCGCCCGGGCGTGCGGACGCACCGCTTTCCCGTCGCCCGAGCGGCTTCGCACTGGTGGTGCGCGTCGACTCGCGGCGCATCAGCTCCTCGGCGACCCCCAGACGCTCGGCGGACCGGCGCACCGTGATGTCGTACTCGAACGGATCGCGGATTCTCGCCAGCAACTGCGTGACGTTCTGCGCGACGCTCGCGCGCTCGGCGGGCGTGCTCGTCGGGCGTAACGGCCCGGTCGAGGTAGAACTCGAGGAGCGGCTGCGCGCGCTCGAGGAGCGCCAACGCCGCCGCCTCGCCTTCGCGCCGCACGAACGTGTCCGGATCGTCGCCGGCGGGGAGAAACGCCGCGTGCCCCCACAGTCCCGCGTCGAGGAACGTCGGCAGGCTCTTCTCGGCCGCCTTCTGTCCGGCCGCGTCGCCGTCGAAGCAGGCAACGACGTTGCGGGTGAAGCGCTTCAAAACCTGAAGCTGCTGGGCGGTGAGCGCCGTGCCCAGTGACGCGACCGCATGGGCGATGCCGGCCTCGGCGAGCGCCAGTACGTCGAAGTAACCCTCGACGACGACGGCGCGATCGGCGCCGCGGATGGCGTCGCGCGCGAGGGCCAACCCGTAGAGTGGGAGCCCTTCCTATAGAGGGGCGTCTCGGGGGAGTTCAGATACTTCGGGAGGTCGCCATCGGCGCTCGCCGTCCCCGGGACGCTGCGGCTGCCGAATCCCACCACCCGGCCCGACGAGTCCGTGATCGGAAACATGAGACGGGCACGGAAGCGATCGTAGTGCCCGCCGCCGCCGCGCCGCTCGCCGATCAGGCCGAGACGCGTCGCCTGGTCGAGCGGTTGTTCGGCGGCCGCGCAACCTGCCGGCGAGCGCGTCGCCGCCGGCCGGCGAGTAGCCGAGCACGAAACGCTCGGCGACCGCGCGCCCGATGCCACGCTCGGCGAGGTAGTCGCGCGCCGGCCGCGCCTCGGCTGCTCTCCCAGAGGTAGCGCTGGAAGAAACGCGCGGTGTGATCGTTCAGTCGAAACAGGCTCTCGCGGATCTTGAGCGTCGGATCGTGCGCCGTGCGCTCCGGAAGCGTCACACCGTAGCGACGCGCCAGACGCTCGACCACGTCGGGGAACGGGAGGTTCTCCATCCGCATCAGGAACGAGAAGACGTTGCCACCCGCTCCGCATCCGAAGCAGTGGAAGATGCCGCGCTCTTCGTTGACCGTGAACGACGGTGTCTTCTCGGCGTGAAAGGGACAGAGCCCGAGATGATTGCGTCCGACCTTGCGAAGCCCGACGTGCGCCGACACCACCTCGACGATGGCGGCGCGCTCGCGCAACTCGACCAGCGTCTGCTCTGGAATGAGGCCGGCCACGCTCAGTGCTCCTCCGCGCCGGACGCATCCGGCGGCGAGGGTAATCCCTCGGGCTGTTGCCCCGCGAGCGAGAGCAGCGGGCCCGCGAGGCGCGACGCCTCGACCGCCGCGACCAGCTCGGGCAGCGGCGTGTAGGCGCGCACGAGGAGCAGCGCGATCACCGCCAGCATCGCACCCTTGGCAGTACCGAAGACCGCACCCGCGAGGCGATCGACCGGTGAGAGAGAAAACAGCCCGAGCAGACGGGTGACGATCGCGCCGAGGAGATGGGCGGTCAGATCGACGGCGAAGAAGACCGCGGCGAATCCCGCGATGGGACGCAGCCGGTCAGGAACCGATGCCGGGAGCATGTTCGCTGCGGCGGCGTAAGTGGCCGCCGCAACGGCGATTCCGCCGATCAGCCCGATGAATCCGAAGAATTCACGCGAGAAGCCGCGCCAGAATCCCCGGATCGCGAAGAGTGCAAGGACGATGGTCAAGACCACGTCGATGCGATTCACACCTGCACGCCCCGTTTCCGCTGATCGACCGCCGCACCACCCACCCCACCCGCTCGTCCCGTGATCTACACGACGGCGAGGACCCGTGGGTCCTCGCCGTCGATCACTCAACCGCTGAACTGCGTCCGACTCGCGCGTCGGAGCGCACGCTTCTTGGCAGCCAGCGCCTTCTTCTTTCGCTTCACGCTCGGCTTCTCGTAGTGCTCGCGCTTCCGCAGCTCGGCAAGGATCCCGGCCTTCTCGCATTGCTTCTTGAAACGTCGAATCGCACTCTCGATGGGCTCGTTGTCCTTGACCCTAACTCCGGACATGCAATAGTTCACCCCCCTCCGGCGAAATCTGGAGAGTTTTCGTGCCGCTCGTTTCGTGTTGGCGCGGAATGGGCTCGCACTTTTAGACAAATCCCCGATGGAGTCAAGGAAAACCGATCGCGCACACGGCGTCGTCGAGCAACCGCCGTCGCGAGTGCAGCAAGTGTGCCCGCGGTCACCGGGCACCGTGACGTTCACGCTTCCCAACGGACTCTCGGTGATCGTGCGCGAAGACCACTTCGCGCCGGTCGTCGCGCTGCAAGCATGGGTGAAGGTCGGCGGCGCCGACGAGCGCGACCCGGAAGCCGGCGTCGCGCACGTGCACGAGCACATGCTCTTCAAAGGGACGGCGCGGCGCGGTGTCGGACAGATCGCCGCCGAGGTCGAGTCGTCGGGCGGGCTCATCAACGCGTTCACGACGTCCGACCACACGGTCTACCACCTCGTCGTCGCCGGCCGGCACTTCGCGACCGGGCTCGACATCCTCGCCGATGCGCTTCGCAACTCCACCTTCGACGCGAACGAGCTCGAGCGCGAGCTGAAGGTCGTGCTCGAGGAGTGGAAGCGGTCCGAGGACATGCCGGTCTCGCGCGGCTACACCGAGCTCTTCCGCCGCGCGTTCCGCGCCCATCCCTACGGGCGGCCGGTGATCGGCTATCGCGAGACCATCGAAGCCCTCGACCGGCCGAGCGTCCTGCGCTTCTTTCACCGCTGGTACGCCCCGAACAACATCGTGCTGGTGGTGGTGGGTGACGTCAGCGCCGACGTTCGTGCGCGAGCCTGGTCACCGCGGCTTTCGCCGACTGGCCGGCGGCCGCGTTGCCCGCGCGCCGGCGCCCCGTCGAGCCGCCGCAGCGCGGCATGGTGGCCACCAGCATCGACATGCCGGTGCAGGAGCATCACCTGTTGCTCGGCTTCCGCGTCCCGGCGGCGCAACGACCCGGACGCCGTGCCGCTCGATCTCCTCGCCTACGTTCTCGCCGGCGGCGAGAGCACGCGACTGGTCACCATCCTCGAAGCGCAGAAGGAGCTCGTCAACTCGATCTCCGCGTTCTCCTACACTCCCCAGGACCCGGGCCTGTTCGTCTTCCTGGCGTCGCTCGAGCGCAAGAAGATCGAAGCCGCGACCCGCGAGCTCACCGCCAACTTGATGCGGGTCCGGAACGAGCTCGGTCAGCCGCGCCGAGCTCGCGCGCGCGCGCGGCAATCTCGAAAGCGAGTTCGTGTACCGCAAGGAGACGATGCAGGGGCAGGCGCGTCTCCTCGGCTACTCGCAGTGCGTCTTCGCCGATCCCGAACTACGAGCACCGCTACCTGAGCGAGCTCGCCACCGCGACACGCGAGGACGTGCAGCGTGTCGCCGTGACCTATCTGCGCCCCGAGAGTCTGGTCTCGGTGCTGGTCGGGCCGGACGCCGGGCGCCTGGCGCCGACCGAGAAGAGCCTCGGAGCGGCGTGGCACGCGTCCCCCGCTCCGCGCCCGGCGCGTCCCGCGCGCGTCGGCGCGCCGGCACGCCCGCGCGGCAAGCCGCGCCGGGAGATCGCCACCCGTACGCTCGCCAACGGCGTGCGCCTGATCGTCAAGGAGCATCACGTCGACGCCGCTGCTCGCGATCCGCGCGGCGACGCTCGGCGGGCTTCTGCTGGAACGCACGGAGACCAGCGGCATCAACAATTTCATCGCCGGCCTGCTCACCCGCGGCAGCCGGCATCATTCGCGTGACAGCCTCGGACCGTGCCGTCGAGTCGATGGCCGGCGAGCATCGAGGGCTTCTCGGGTCGCAACTCGTTCGGGCTCCGCGGGCAGTTCCTGGCCCGCCACGCCGAGGAGGGCACCGATCTCTTTCTCGAGGTGCTGCGCCATCCGACGTTCCCGGCCGAGGAGATCGAGAAGCGCCGCCGCGAGCCCTGGTCGCCCTCGCCAACCGCGACGACGAGCCCGCGCAGCGCGCCATGGAGCTCTTCTACGCGGCGCATTTTCGCCAACATCCCTACGGCATGCCGGCGCTCGGGCGAGCGCGCCAGTCGCTGACGCGCTTCACGCGCCAGGCACCTCAGCGCCTACTATCGGCGCCTGCTCGCACCCGAGTCGCCTGGTGGTGTCGGCCGTCGGCGATCTCGATGCCGGCTGGATGCTCGACCGCCTCGAGGCCGCGCTCGGCGATCTGCCGGCGCCGCGACCGCTGTCACGCCCGTTCCCGGCGCCGCCGCTCGCGCGGGTCACAGCGCGTGACACGCCATCTCGATCGCCAGCAGACACACTTCGTGCTCGGCGTGCGCGGCGGGCGCGTCACCGACTCCGATCGCGCCGTGCTCGAAGACGCTCGAGGCGATCCTCTCGCGGCAGGGCGGCCGGCTCTTCCTCGAGCTGCGCGACCGCCAGGGACTCGCATACGCCGTGAGCGCCTTCGCGTCCGAGGGCGTCGATCCCGGCGTCTTCGGCATCTACTTCGCGTGCGACCCGATCCCCGTCGAGCGTGCGGTCGCCGGCGTGCTCGCCGAGCTCACGCGCTTGCGCGACGAGCCGGTTCCGGCCGAGCGAGCTCGAGCAAGCGCGCAAGTACCTCCTCGGCAGCTACGAGATCTCGCTGCAGACCAACACCGCGCAAGGCGACGAGCTGGCGTTCAACGAGCTGTACGGTCTCGGCATCGACGGCGGCGATCGCTACCGCGAAGCGCTCGGTCGAGTCACGCCCGCCGCCGTGCAGGCCGCGGCGCGCGGCTACCTGACGCTCAACGCGTACACGCTGGCGATCGTCGGGCCGCGCTCGCGCCCTGCCAAGCGCGGCTGACATCGTCGGACGCACCCGCGGCCCTGCCGAGCGCGCTGACGCGGCGGACTCACGCGCCTGCGAGGAGCGCGAAGCGTTCCGGGTAGTCGCTGAACAGCGCGTCCACCCCGAGCGCGTCAGGCGTCGCATCTCCCCCACCTCGTTCACCGTCCACACCCAGACGCCGAGACCACGCGCGTGCGCGCCGTCGACCAACGCGCGATCGACGCAGCCGCCGTCCGGGATCGACGCAGCCGGCCCCGAGCTCGATCGCGAGGTCGACCGCGCCGGCGGGCGCCGGCCGATCCCACAGCACGCCGATGGCGGCAGTGCGCCGCGAGCGCCCGCATGTTGCGGAGCGCCGGCTCGTGAAACGACGAGAACAGCACCCAGCCCATCGCGTCGTGCGCCGCGACCAGCTGCAGCGAGCTTCGGCTCGATCGTCCCGAGATCGCGTGCGCTCTTGATCTCGACGTTCACCGCGGCCGCGGCCGGCGACGAGCGAAGGACGTCGGCGAGGCGCGGGATGCGCTCGCCGCGGAAGCGCGGGTCGCGCCACGAGCCGGCGTCGAGCGCCGCCAGCTCGGCCCACGGTGCGCGCGCCGACCGGACCGAGACCGTCGGTCGTGCGCTCGAGCGTCTCGTCGTGGATCACCACCAGCTCGCCGTCGGCGGAGAGCTGGCAGTCGAGCTCGATCGCATCGACGCCGAGATCGAGCGCGGCGGCGAACGCCGCGAGCGTGTTCTCGGGCGCGCAGCGCGGAGGCGCCGCGATGGCCGATCCGGATCACCTGCGCCGGATCGCGGCGGAAACGCACGGACGTCATGACGCGCACCTGGCAGTCTGCTAGCGCGATTTGCCGCTACGCGCGAGCCCGTGGCATAAGCGCGCCCACTCGTATGCCGGCGACAGCCGAAGAGGCATGCGGCCGGCGCGCGCTGGCTCGAGGCAGCGATTCGCGTGCCGCTCGCGGCGGCCGAGCGTATCGGCGACGCTCCTCGTCGAGGCCGGCTCGCAGGGCGTCATCACCGGCGTGCGCGAGCTCGCGCGCGGCGCGCGACGCCGCACGCACGAGACCGTGCGCGGCTTCTTCCCGAGTCACGAGCCGGTGCGCGCGCGACTCGCCGTGCGCGCCGCGCTTCGCCGCAGCGGCAAGCCCAGCCTCGCGCGCGCGGCGGTGCGATGGCGCGAGCTCGATGCGCAGCTCTGGGAGATGGATTGGCGCGAGCACTTCCAGCCCGTCGTCGCCGGACGCACGCTGGTCGTCGTGCCGCCCTGGAATCGCACCGTCTATCCGGGACGCCGTCGCGTCGTCATCCACCCCGGCATGGCGTTCGGCACCGGACAGCACGCCACGACGCGCTCGTGCCTCGAGGCGATCGAGCGGCTCGCGACACCTCCACCGACGCGCGCGCTCGACGTCGGCACCGGCACCGGCGTGCTCGCGATCGCGCTCGCCAAGCTCGGCGTCCGCCGCGTCCTCGCGATCGACACCGATCCGCAAGCGATCGTCGCCGCGCGCGGCAACCTGCGCCGGAACGCCGTGGGACCACGGGTGCGTCTCACCACCAAGCCGCTCGCCGCGGCGCGACTCGACGGCCGGAGCCATCCAGCCCGCGGCGACGCGCGTCGCCGCTACCCGCTCATCGTTGCCAACCTCTACGTCGACGCGCTCGTCGCTCTGGAGCCGGCGTTCGCGGCGCCGTCTCTCCGGGCGGGCATCTCGTCACCTCCGGCGTGCTCCGTGCTCAGCAGGGACGCCTGCGCGCGACGTTCACGCGCGCAGAGGAGAGGCGGGGGCATCCCAGAGGGCGAACTGCGCGTCGCGCGCCGCGGGATGCCCCCGCTCTCCTCTGCGCGCGTTGGAAGGTGCAGCGAGTCACCCGCTGCGGCGCATGGGTCACGACCGTCTTCCAGCGCAGCGCTACGAGCGGACGCAGCCGCGGCGACGGCGCGCGCGCCGCCACGCGGAGGTCGTGAGGTGCCGCGCTTCTTCGTCACCGCGCGCGACGTCGACAGCTGACCGCGCCACGCTGAGCGGCAACGAGTTCCGTCATCTGCAACGGGTGCTCCGGTTGCGCGAGGGCGATCACGTCACGCTCTTCGACGACGCCGGCAAGGAGCACGCCGGCGTCATCCTCACGCTCTCGCCGCGCGTCGCGATCGTTCGCATCACCGCCACCACCGTCGCCGGCGCGCGAATCGTCGCTCGCGATCACGCTCTATCAGGGCGTCCCGAAGGGACGGAAGATGGACCTCGTCATCGAGAAGGCAACCGAGCTCGGCGTGCGGACCATCGTGCCGATGACCTCCGCGTTCTCGGTGGCTCGGTGCGACCGCCGGCAAGAACGAGCGCTGGCAACGTATTGCGCTCGCGGCCGCCAAGCAGTCGGGACGGACGCAGGTACCGACGATCGCGCAAGGCGCAGACGTTCGCGGATGCCGTGAGCGCCGCGCAGCAACTGGATCTCCGGCTGCTCTTCTTCGAGGGCGCCGATACCCTGCCGATCGGAGCCGCGCCCGATCCGCCGACGCCGCCGGCGACCGCCGCCGTGATCGTCGGACCGGAGGGCGGCCTCAGCGGCGACGAGGTCGCGCGGGCGCGTGACGCCGGCTTTCTCGTGCTCGACCATGGGCCCGCGCGTGCTCCGCACCGAGACCGCGGCGCTGGTCGCGATGGCGCTGGTGCAGGCGCGCTGGGGAGATCTCGGGGGCGGCGGCGATCGCCTTGTTTGGGCGAGAGGAGCGACGTAGCATGCCCGCCGTCAGAGAATGATCGCGATGATTGCCGGCCCGCCACCGCCCGCGCTCGACGACGACGTCATGGCGCTTCCCCCGCTGACAGAGCGCTGGCGACCAGTCACGCCGCGCGCGCCCGAGCCGCGCTATGCCGGTGCGCTGACGCGACTCGTCGCGATGGCGATCGACGTCATGGTCCTCGGCGTCTTCACGCTGCCGCTCGCGGCGGCGGGATTCGTCGGCGTGAAAGCAGGCCTGCTGACGCTCGGGTCGCCACCGGCCGCCGGCACCGAGGATGACGCTCGTCTCCCTGCTCACCATCGGCTGGATCGCGATGGCCGGGATCTATTTCACGGCGCTCCACCGCGGCGCCGGTCAGACGATCGGCAAGGCATTGCTCGGGATCGGCGTACGACGAGCACGCGACCTCGCCACCATCGGCACCGTGCGCAGCCTGATCCGGGCGCTCGCCTACGGCGCTTCGTCGACCTTCTTCGGCCTCGGCTTCTTGATGGTCATGCTCACGCCTCAGAAGCGCGGCTGGCACGACTATCTCGCCGGGACGTGCGTCGTTCGTCTCGCCGCCGACGAGAGTTGACCCCCATGGCAGCGCTCCGCATCGGCGTCGTCGCCAACCCGCTGCCCACGTTCCACCCCGACAAGGACACGACGTTCGTCCTGATGCTCGAGGCGCAGCGTCGCGGCCACCGGCTCTTCATGATCGACCACCGCGACCTCGTCACCGAAGGGCCCGAGGTGCGCGCGCGTCTGCCGGCGCGCCGAGGTGCGCCGCCCGAAGGGCCCTGACGATCTGCACTACACGCTGTTCGAGTCGAGCGTCGAGCCCCTCACGAGCTTCGATGCGATTCTCATGCGCACCGATCCGCCGGTCGACGACGACTATCTCTACGCCACCGCATCTGCTGTCGCTCGTCGAGGAGCGCGGCGTCTTCGTGATGAACCGGCCGGGGGCGCTGCGCGACGCCAACGAGAAGCTGTACGCGCTCCACTTTCCCGACTGCATCCCACGCACGCTGGTCACGCGCGACATCGCACAGCTCAAGGAGTTTCTGGGTGCGCTCGGCGGCGAGATGATCGTGAAGCCGCCGCATGGCTGGGGCGGCTTGAGTGTCTTCCACGTCAACGCACGCGATCGCAATCTGAATGCCATCCTGGAGTCGATGACCGACGGCGGGCGGCGCCTGGTCATGGCGCAACAGTACGTCCCCGAGGTGCGGACGCTCGGCGACGAGCGCGTCATCATGCTCGACGGTGAGCCGCTCGGCGCGATGGCGCGCATCCCGCGCGAGGACGAGCACCGCAGCAACATCCACGTCGGCGGGTCCGTGCAGAAGGTCGTCCTCGGAGCCCGCGAGCGCCGCATCTGCGAGCGCGTCGGGCCGCGTCTGCGCGCCGAAGGCCTCTGGTTCGTCGGTCTCGACATCATCGGCGACTATCTGACCGAGGTGAACGTCACCAGTCCCACCGGCGTGCAGGAGATCGACCGCCTCGACGGCCTCGCGCTCGAGGCATCCGTCGTCGACTTCGTCGAGCGCAAGGTTGCCGAGGGCAAGCGCGGCAAGCGATCGCCGGCGAAAGCCAGACGCGCAGCGGCCTCGCGCCGGACCGCGAATTGAAAAGGTAGGCGCCCTTTGTTAGGGTTCGCGGCTCGCGGCGACGCGAAGCCGGTACCGTCCGGCGGCCCACCAGGTCACGACGTCACGGGCAGGTAGCTCAGTCGGTAGAGCAGCAGACTGAAAATCTGCGTGTCGGCGGTTCAACTCCGCCCCTGCCCACTTCTTCGCTGAGCTTCTCCGAATAGTTACGCCGCGGCACCAGCGCCGCGGGTCTTATATTCGCCGTCAGATTCGCACACTTTGTCCGAATCGATGGGTCGTAGCAGCTCGACAGTTTGCGTTGATGGGGATTTCCTTGCCGCCAACGCAGGGGTAGAATCATGCTGCTGCGGCGCTACAAACCGGTTCCGGAGCCAAGGAGGAGCCGCCATGGAACTACTTCGTTTTGTCACGGCTTCCGTCTCGCGTCTGGCAGCGCTGTCGATCGCTCTTGCCGGTGGAACCATCATGAGCGCGACTGCTGTTGGTGCAGACTGCGTTGCTGAGTACCCTGTCACCGTAACCGCAGGCATCACCACTGGTCCCGACGGCAACCTCTGGTTCACGGGAGCCAGCCGGATCGGGAGGATGACGCCGACCGGTACCGTCACGAAGGTACGGCATACCCACCGCCGACAGCTCCCCGTTCGGCATCACCACCGGTCCGGACGGCAACCTCTGGTTCACAGAGCGCGGCGCCAACAAAATCGGAAAGGTGACACCCACCGGCATCTTCACCGAGTATGTCGTCCCGACCGCCGACAGTGCGCCGGCTGACATTACCAGCGGACCCGACGGCAACCTCTGGTTCACGGAACTTGGTGCCAACCAGATCGGGAAGGTGACGACCAGCGGCACTTTCACGGAGTACCCCATCCCCACCGCCGGCAGTTACTCCTATGACATCACCACCGGCCCAGACGGCAACCTCTGGTTCACGCAGTTCTTTGCCGGTGAAATCGGGAAGGTGACGACCAGCGGCGTGTTCACCGAGTACGGCATCCCCACCGCCAACAGTGGGCCCTTGGGCATCACCGCCGGCCCGGACGGCAACCTCTGGTTCACGGAACTTGTGCCAACCAGATCGGGAAGGTGACGACCAGCGGCGTGTTCACGGAGTACGGCATCCCCGCCGCCGACAGTCGGCCCGCTGGCATCACCACCGGCCCGGACGGCAACCTCTGGTTCACGCAGTTCTTTGCCGGTCAAATCGGGAAGGTGACGACCAGCGGCGTGTTCACGGAGTTCCCCATCCCCACCGCCAACAGTGGGCCCTTAGGCATCACCGCCGGCCCGGACGGCAACCTCTGGTTCACGGAGCAGACCTCCCGCCAGATCGGAAGAATCGACCCGACGGCGGCTACGCCGAGCTGTGCGGTCGCGCCTGTAGCTGGTTGTCGCGCACCGGCAATCCAAGAGCAGGCCCTGCTGATCCTGAAGGAGCGGACGGGCGATCCTGAAAAGAACAAGCTGCTCTGGAAGTGGACGAAAGGCTCGGCGACCCTGAAGGCGGACTACGGCTCGCCGCTGACGACTACCGACTACTTGCTTTGTATCTACGACGGGGCCTCCACGTTGATCGGCCATGCACTAGCGGCGTCGGGGCCCACGTGCGGGTGGTCCGAAACAACGACGGGCTTCAAGTACAAGAACAAAGCCCGCACGCCCGAGGGCCTGGCGCAGATTCGCTTGAAAGAGGGGTCGACCGGCAAGGCGAAGATCACCGTCATGGGCAAGGGCGCCGATCTGGTGATGCCCTCGATCCCGGTCCCGCAGCCGATCACGGTCCAGCTCGTGAACAGCGATGGTGAGTGTTGGGAGGCCACCTACAGCGCGCCCGCTATCAAGAACACAGCCGGTCCCCTTGGGCAGTTCAAGGACAAGGCCGACTGAGCAAGGGAAACCTGGCGTTCCCTCGCTGAGGCTTCTCGGTCCGGGCAACGCGCAACGAGACGGCGTCTCTTGTACGGAAAAGAGAGAAGCCTGACCACGTGGCCTCCGTGGTCAGGCTTCTCATCACGACGGCTCATCGGCTCGTCGTATCTCCGGATGGAAACCGGAGTATCTTTTGGTATCCGACGATGACTCTTCGGAAGGTGCCGTCGGCGAGCTTACGCTCGACGGCACCGGATCTGATCCGGTGGCGTGTCCATCCCTTGTTCCTCTTGTTCCTCGATCATTTCGACGGACCTCCTTTCGGAGTTCGATCAAGCGAGGCGCGCACCTTCGCGGCCTCGTATTCAGCCTTCGCCTGTTGCGCGCAGTTGTCAATAGCTTTCTCGGCTCCGACGGTGACCGAGGTGGTGGTAAACTCGGAATAGACTGAAAATCTGCGTGTCGGCGGTTCAACTCCGCCCCTGCCCATTCTCATTCCCCGGTCGACTTGGCAGCGCGCCGCCGACGTGCGACGTCTCGCGCATCGTATACACCGCACCCGATCGGAGGCTCAGGACTTGACCCGCACCATCCTCTTCTACGGCGACAGCGCCACACGCGGCTACGGCGTCGGTCGAGATCTGCGCTTCGCGGCTCTCATTGCGAACGACATCCGCGCGCGCGCGACGAGCGAGTGGCAGTTCTCGGTCGGCGCGAGTTCGAGTGACTTCTCCCCCTATCGGAAGCGCTTGATCGTCGAGCTCGAACGGAGTCGACCCGAGGTGCTGGTCTGTCAGTGCCCTGTCGGCCCGGCATGCTATCTGCCGAAATTCCCGGCGTGGGTGCGTGCGGCGATGACGGTCCGGCACCGGTTCTTCAAGCGGCTGAGGAAGCGATACATGACCGCCGAGATGCGCACCGACGATACCCGCACCGATCACGAGTCGATGTACGAGGGCCGCTGGCTCTCCCAGCTCTACGGCTGGCAACCCTCCAACTGGCCGCTCGTCGGCCCGCTCTGGAGGGCGCGGGTGCGTCGCTACCCGACCATCGCCACGGTCGACCTCGAGGGATACGTCAAGCGAATGCTCCGCCTCCGGGAGGAAGCGCGCACGCGGGGCACGCGAAAGACGCTCTTCATCGGGCTGATTCCGGTGGCGGAGGACATCTGTCCCGGCTACCTCTCGCGCGCGCCGCTCTGGTGCGCCGCGCTGCGGACGGCCCTCGACGAGCCGGGGGACCACTCGCGGTTCGTAGACGTTTTCGCGCCGCTCCTCGAACAGGGGCTCGATCGCATGCTCCTGAAAGACCGCATCCACCTCACCGCCGAGGGACACCGACTCGCCGCCAGCCTGATCGGCCCGGTCCTCGAGCCGCTGCTCGTGACCTAGCACCTCCCTGGGCGGCGTCTCGGCACGGCTCCCGCCTCACCGCAGCGACAGGATGTGTCCCTCTTCCGGACTGACCCGCCCCGCGAGCGTCTCGCGATACACCCGCTCGACGTCGGCGGGCCCGCTGCCGCGCTTGATCCGCAGCCAATTTGCGGAGACCTCGAGGAACTTCCGGCCAGGCTTCCGTCATGCGCTGCTGCAGGACACTCCCGCCCCAGTCCTGGGCGCGTTTCTGAGCGCGGTCGGGCGCGAAGAAGAAGGTCGGCGGAGCACCAGGAAGATCCTGCGGGAAGCCCATGCGGTCGTGATGGGTGACGCCGACGAGCGTGCTCTGCTTCACGTTCGCTCCGAAGTGGCGGTGCAGGGTGGTGAGGAGATCGGCGTTTCCCGCCATGTCGACGATCGCGACCGGCGTGTCGGCCGGCAGTGAGCCCACGTTCTCGTAGGTGACGACGCGGTCGTAGCAACCGAGCCGCTCGACGAACGCCGCGTTGCGTGCCGAGGTGAGGCCGATCACACCGCCCGGCACGCGCCGGTTTCCCGAGAGCAACGACGCGAGGCCCATGGCGGTCTTGCTCGACGCACTGGTCAAGAGCACGGCGCGGGCGCCGAAAAGATCGCCCTCGGCGAGGAAGTCGTCGATCAGGAACGCGGTGAGGAAGAGCGGCCGGAAGAGCATCTGGCGATCCTCGGTCGCGGCTTGGTAGAGCGGATCGGCGGTCACGCGATTGTACTGGTTGTAGAACGGCGGCAGCGCCGTGCGGTGCGGGCTGGCGTCGATGACGGCGGCTGGTGTCACGGCGCCGGGCCGGATGACGAGCCAGCTCGACATCGGAAAGTATCCGAACACACGCTCGCCCTTGGGAACCGCGTCATGCCGCGACCGCAGGACGTCGCCGAAACCCCACACCGGCACCCGTCCCCAGCCCTCGGCGGCGGGAAAGAAATTCCAGTACGAGTACATGTCGCCCACGACCGCGTAGGTGACGTTGTTGGCGGTGAGCGCGAAGCGGTCGATGGCGATCAGCACCTCGCCGGGGGCGAGATCCACATCCCCGGCCGACGGCGCGGGGACGAAGCGGCAGGTGGCGAGGTTGGTGCGGTCGACGACGAAATCCACAGCCGGACGAAAGTCTTCCATGACTCGCGTCCTACCCCAGGCGAGCACTCCAAGCCAGATGTTGCTATGAGCGGAATCATGGAGCTGTCGCCGCGCAAGGTGGGGTACTTCGTGTGGATGGTGACCGGCGTGTGGGGTCTCATCATGGGCCTCGCCATGATCGGCTACGCCGTCGGATCGTGGGGCGTCATCCTCGGCATCATACTGGCGCCGATCACGCTCGCCCTCGCGCCCTGGTACGCGGTTTTCAAGTGGGGCACCTGGATACCGTTCGTCATCATCTACGGCGGCGCGGCCATGGGTGCCGTCCTCTACGCGATCACGCCAGCGAGCTCAGAAACGTCTCCACCGCCGCGTTGAACTCGGCCGGCTTGGCGAGATTGACGAGGTGCCCGGCGCCCTCGACGACGACGAGGGTCGCGCGCGACAGCGCCGCGGCGAGCGCCTGGCTGGCGTCGAGCGATGGACCGTCGCGGGCGCCGACGACGAGCAGAACCGGCACGGTGATCGCGCCGAGCGTGGCACGATCTCCGCGACCGGCGGCTACGCGCGAGCAGGCCGCGCAAGGTGTGCGCGAGCCCATCCGGCGTGTGCTCGAGGAAGCCCGCTCGCACGAGCTTGGCACCGCGCGCGTCGAGGCCCGACGCCGGGCCCCACACGAACCTGGCGCCAGCGGCTTCGAGGCCGTCGCGCTCGATCTTATCGGCAAACTCGTACGCCACCGACGCGAAGGTACCCGGCGTCGCCGCGCCCGCCGGGAACGCCGCCAGCACGAGTCCGCGGATCCGTTCGGGATGGGCGAGCGCGAACCGCAACGCGATGCCCGCCCCCATCGACAACCCGCCGACCACGGCCGGCGCCGCGCCGACGCCATCGAGGACGCGCCCCAGGTCGGCGACGAACGCCTCGGGCGTGTAGGCCGCGGGATCAGTGGGCGCGGCGCTGCGCGCATGACCGCGGGCGTCGAAGCGGACCAGCCGGTAGCGCTTCCCGAGGTCGCGCGCCTGGGCGCGGAAGTTGCGCGCGCTGCCGCCGAAGCCGTGGCCGAGAATGACGGCCGCACCGTCGCCGTCGCTCTCGACGTGCAGCGCCACATCTTCTGAGCCTTCGGCCGTCACGCGCCGCTCGATCCATTGCCGCACCGATCGATCACACGCCGCTCCGTCGGTCGTCGCGCCCGCGCAATCACAGGTCGCGGCGCGCCGCGGCGTCGGGCCGGCGCACCAGGGCGTGGAACGCCGCGCCGTGCACGACGCCCCACAGATCGGCGAGACGCCCGCCGATCGCGCCGCGGCGGGTGAGACGCTCGTCGCGCTTCAGATCCAGCACCATCTCGAGACCGCTCGCCACGCACAGGCGTCGAAAGCCCGGACGGGAGAAGTAGTGCATGTCGGCGAGCGTCTGACCCTCGGGGTTGACGGCTCCCATCCAGTCGAGCACCCGGTCGCCGACGCCGCGCGGCAGGTAGTTGACGCCGAGGACGTGGAAGTGCGGGTCGCGGAGCGCGAAACGGTTGATCGCCGTCACGTACGCGTGGCCGCCGGGCACGAGCACGCGACGCAACTCGTCCAGGAAGGCGTGCGGGCTGCGCACGTGCTCGAGGACCTGGGCGCAGTGCACGAAGGCGAACGAGCTGGCAGCGAACGGCAAGCGCTCACCGTCCCCCCGGATCACCCCGAGCGCACGTCCACTCGCGCGCGGTCCGGATGGCGGCGCGGCTGGCGCTGCGGCCAGGCGACCCGCGGCTTCGCGGGCGCGCGTCGGGTCGATCTCGAGCGCCGTCACACGCGCCCCCCGCTCCGTGTAGGCGCGCGTCCACAGCGCGTCGCGGCCGCAGCCGAGA
>CAWJUT010000007.1:0-25627 GCA_963846105.1 uncultured delta proteobacterium | reverse complement strand
GGGGCCAACCGTGACAAATTCGTGACGCAGCTCGAGGCCAACGAAGCGCGGTAGTGCTTGACACGGAAGGAAAAACGCGGCTTAGACGAACGCGGCCGTGACGAGGTCCGAGGTACCTGCGCGAGCGGAGAGCGTCGTGACGCCACCCGCGTCGAACGAAAGGACAGGTCGATGGATTTCCGTGCATTTATTGGCGCCTACATCGATGAGCTGAATCCGGTCGTCGAGAGTCGCGACTTCATGCCCTTCGTCGCGAAGTGGTTCACCATTCCCGATTGCGTCTTCAGCTTCTACGACGAATCGACCGGCAAGGAGAAGACGACGAAGCTCTGGAAGCATCTCCTGCCGAAGGGCGGCGACGTCATCCGCGAGGTGATCCAGGAGCCCTACAAGGTGGACGGCGGCCGCGTGTACAGCCGCCGGCGGCTGCAGGGCGGAAACGCTCCCAAGCCTCTCTGGGGCCTGCAGGAGACGCAGTTCGACGACAAGACGCTGATCTCGGAGATCGTCATCCGATCGGTCCAGGAAGAGCCCAAGGTCGAGATCGATCCCAAGGCGCCGGGGGCGCGCCTCTCGCGCATCTTTCTCGCGTTCGCCGGCGCCTTCAACGAATTCTTCAACAACGGCGACATGGATCTCGTGATAGATTGGATCGCACCGGACATCCGGATGGTGCTCGACAGCAAGTTCTGGGGGATGGGCGTGCTCGGTCCGCACCATCGCATCTCGCAGAACGCCAGGTTCAAGCTGCGAAGCGTGACCCAGAAGAGCGAAGACACGGCGGAGGCGGAGGTGGATTTCACGAACTGGGGTGGATTGGACGGGATGACGCCGTGGCGCGTCGTGGTCGACCCGAAACAGCAGAAGATCCGTGAGCTGCACCTGAAGCTCAGCATCTGACCAGCGTGCGCTCATGATCATCGACTTTCATGCTCACCTGGCCCGGGAACAGGAGGGCGTGCCGCCTTTCATGCGTCTGCTGTTCGACGTCGAGGGGTACCTCGAGCGCCAGCAGGCGGCGGGGATCTCCCGCACCGTGCTGTCGTTTGCCCTCGACGCCACGCCCGGGGCCAAGCTCACCCTCGACGACGTCCGGCAGGAGCACGACTTCCTCGCCGACCTCGTCGCCCGTCACCCTGAGCGGTTCGTCGCGCTCGCCGCGATCGACCCGTTCGGCGGCGAGGACTGGCTGCGCGAAGCCGAGCGCGCGCTGCAGAACGGCTTCACGGGGTTGTGCTTTCCGACCAGCCGCAACGGCAAGTATCTCGACGACGCGGAAGCCGGCGGCGCCTTCGCGCTCGCCGAGCAACGACGGGCGCTGATCTTTCTCCACCCGACCGCCTCCCCGCTCAGCATCGACGCCGCCGGGCATCCGATGATGAACGGATGGGTCGGACGCCCGTACGATACCGGCGTCTGCCTGGCCCGCATGTTGATCGCGGGGACGTTCGAGGGGTACCCGAACATGCGCATGGTCGTCGCCCACTGCGGCGGCGTCCTCCCCATGCTCCTCGGCCGATTGGACGAGGTCTACCAGGGCATGAAGCGGGCGGCGGCGTTCGGAGCGGGCAGCGGAGGGGGACCGCCGCCGGGATTCAAGCCTCCCCCGGGCATGATGATGGGGGGAAATTTGAAGGCCGCCGCCACCCGCCCACCCAGCGAGCAGGCACGCAACCTCTATCTCGACACCGCGAGCTACCATCGGGTGGCGATCCGTGCCGCGATCGACGCGGTGGGTGTCGATCACGTCGTCTTCGGCACCGACCATCCTCCGGTACACACCCCGCCCCAGAGCACCGTCGACATCATCAAGGCGCTCGGTTTGACTCGCGAAGAAGAAGAGAAGGTGTTCACACGGAACGCCGAGACGCTTCTTGGCAAGCCGAATGCCTAGCCCCCTGGCGCGGTCGGCGCGCCCCAACTGAGACCCGAGAGGCCTATGCCGAGCATCGTGGAGATGCGTGATGTCGTCAAAGACTACCCGCTCGGCAAGGTGGTCGTTCCCGCGCTGCGCGGCGTGACCCTCGAGGTGACCAGGGCGAGTTCATCTCGATCGCCGGACCGTCCGGCAGCGGCAAGACGACGCTGCTGAACCTCATCGGCTGCGTCGACACGCCGACCTCGGGCACCGTGCGAGGTGGCAGGGCAAGGACACCAACGGTCTGTCCGAGCGGGAGCTGACCAACCTGCGGCTGCACACCATCGGCTTCATCTTCCAGAGCTTCAACCTGGTCTCGGTGCTGAGCGTCTTCCAGAACGTCGAGCTGCCGCTGCTGCTGCAGGGCGAGCTCTCCGCGGCGCGAGCGCAAGGAGCGGATCGCACCGCTGCTCGAGCGGGTCGGGCTGCGGCCTATCAGAAGCACCGGCCCAACGAGCTGTCCGGCGGCCAGCGCCAGCGCGTCGCCATCGCGCGCGCGCTGGTCACCCGCCCGCAGCTCGTGCTCGCCGACGAGCCCACCGCCAACCTCGACTCGGTGACCGGCCAGCACATCATCGACCTGATGAAGGAGCTGAACCGGACCGAGCGGAACGACCTTCATCTTCTCCACCCACGACGCGAGGGTGATGTCGCACGCCAACGCGGTGGTCCGGCTCGCCGACGGCAAGCTCGCGGATCGGGTGCGCCGCCAACAAGACCGGACCGGTCGCCCACGCCGCCGCGACGGAGCATTGAGGCCATGGCGCGTGCCTTCTCGCTCGTCGGCATCCTGGCACTGATCGCTTTCCGCAACCTGTTCGCCAGCCGGCTCAAGACCCTCATCGTCGGCGGCATCATCTTCTCTCGGCGCCGTGCTGGTCGTGGTGGGCAGCGCTGCTCGACAGCGTCGATCGCTCGATGAGCGCGCAGCATCATCGGCAGCGTCGCCGGCCACATCCAGGTCTACTCGGCCGAAGTCGAAGGACGCGCTCGAGGTCATGGGCGACCTTCGGTGCAAGCGGCCGACCTCGCGCCGCTCGACGACTTCGCGCGACTGCGCACGGCGCTGAGCCGGTGCCGAACGTCAAGGCGGTCGTGCCGATGGGCATCAAGCGGCGCCATCGTCGCCGGCGGCAACACCATCGACCTCGACGCTCGAGAAGCTGCGCGACGCGGTCGACGCCCGCGGGAGGGCGGCGCGTCGGCGCCGAAGCCGCGAGCAGCATCGAAGCGCTCAAGAAGCACGTCCGCCAGATCGTCGCCTTGCTGCAGACCGACTCGAGCAATCTGCCAAGTCGCTCCAGGACGAGCGCGACCGATCGAGCCCGAGGACGTCGCCGCCATCGAGCGCGCCGCGTCCGAGGAGTTCTGGGCCGAGCTTCGACAAGGACCCGCTCGCGGCCCTCGAGTTCCTGGAGAACCGCATCGCCCCGCAGGTCGCCGACGCCGACCTGCTGTTCCATGCGCTACGTGGGCACCGATCTCGGGCGCTTCGCGAGATCGTTCGACCGCATGAGGATCGTCGACGGCAAGGCCGTCCCGCCGGGCAGCGCGGCTTCCTGTTCTCGAAGCACATCTACGAGGAGCAGCTGAAGCTGAAGACGGCGCGGCGGCTGGACAAGATCAAGGAGGCCATCGACGGACGGAGGCAAGACGATCGCCACCGATCCCGAGCTGCAGCGCTCGTGCGGGAGAACGTCGCGCAGGTGCGCGAGATCCTGCTCCAGCTCGACGAGCCGCAAGACGACGAAGCTTCGCGGTCGAGCGCTGCAGAACGAGCTCGGCAGCAAGGAGACCGACGTCGGCAAGCTGCTCGGCGAGTTCTTCGCCATCGACGACGCCAACTTCGTCGAGCGCTACGAATTGTTCTACGAGCGGCTGGCGCCGTCGCTCGAGCTGTACCGCGTGCGGGTCGGCGACACGTTGACCATCAAGGCGTTCACGACGAGCGGGCTACGTGCAGTCGGTGAACCTGAAGGTGTACGGCACGTTCGAGTTCCAGGGGCTGGAGAAGTCGGCGCTGGCGGGCGGCTGAACCTGATGGACCTGGTGTCGTTCCGCGAGCTCTACGGCTTTCTCACCGCCGACAAGCAGCGCGGAGATCGAGGAGATCAAGAAGGGCGTGGGCGCGAAGGAGATCGACCGCGCCACGGCGGAAGACGAGCTCTTCGGCAGCCGGCGGCGAGATCGTCGCCACCGCGACCTCCGCGCGACATCGACGAGCGGGCCACCTTCGAGAGCACGCGCCAGCAGCGAAGAGCTCCAGCGGGCGGGTCTACACGGCGAGGAGCGGGAAAAGGGCGTGGTGCTGAACGCCGCCGTCATCCTCAAGGATCCGAGCCGCATCGACGAGACGATCCGCGACATCGACGCAGCCGGGGCAAGCGGCGGTCTCAAGCTGAAAGCGGTCTCCTGGCAGGAGGCGGCCGGCATCCTCGGCCAGTTGGCTCTGGTCGCTCATGCATGCGTCCTGTACGTCGCCGTGCTGATCATCTTCTCGGTCGCGCTCGTCATCATCAACAACGCCATCGTCATGGCGACGCTGCAGCGGGTGCGGCGAGATCGGCACGCTGCGCGCGATGGGCGGGCAGAAGTCGTTCGTCGTCGCGATGCTCCTGCTGGAGGCGGTGGTGGTGGGCCTGGTCTTCGGGTCGCTCGGCGCGCTCGCCGGCGCGGCGCTGGTGCGGTTTGCCGGCGCCGTCGGCATCCCGGCGGTCAGCGAGGAGCTGTACTTCTTCTTCTCGGGACCGCGGTTCTACCCGTCGTCGAGCTCGATGAACGTGGTGATCGCCTTCGGCGTCGTCCTGATCGTGAGCTGCTCTCGAGCCTCTACCCGGCCTGGCTCGCCACGCAGGTCTCCCCGCTCGAGGCCATGCAGATCGACGGATTGAACGATGGCTCCAGCTCCTGCAGATCGCGCTCCGCAACCTCCTGCAGAACCGCAAGCGCACGCTCTTCCTCGGCGGCGCGTGGCGGTGGTGACGGCGTTCCTGGTCGTGCTGCTCGGGATCTCGACGGCGGTGCGCGAAGCGATGATCCACTCCGCGACCACCTTGTTGACCGGCCACGTGAACGTCGGCGGCTTCTTCAAGGTCACGGCCGGCAGGCGGCGCCGGTGGTGACCGACTACAAGAAGGTGCTCGAGATCGTCGAAGCGCGAGGTGCCCGAGCTCGACTACGTGGTCGAGCGCGGTGCGCGGCGTGCGCGAAGGTGATCAGCGACACCGGCTCGGTGCAGGTCGGCCTCACCGGCATCGACATCAAGCACGAGCCGCGCTTCCAGACGACCGTCCAGCTCGCGAGCGGCAACCTCGACGACCTGGCGAGCGGCAAGACCGTGATGCTCTTCGAGCAGCACGCCAAGAAGCTCGGCGTGAAGGTCGGCGACCCGCTCACCATCTCGGCGCACACCATCCGCGGCGCCAGCAACACCATCGACGTGCAGGTGGTCGCCATCGCCAAGGGAGTCGGGCTGCTGAGCTCGCCTCGAACATGTACGTCTCCGCGGGCCTGCTGCGGCAACTGATGCTGCTCGACAAGGAGACCACCGGCGTCCTGCAACTCTACCTGAAGGACATGGACGACATTCCGGCGGTGCAGGAGCGGCTGCGCCAGAAGCTCGACGCGGCCGGCTACCGGGTGATGGAGCCGGCCGCGCAGCGCGTTCTGGATGAAGTTCGAGTCGGTGAACCGCGAGGACTGGACCGGGCAGAAGCTCGACGTCACCAGCTGGGAGGACGAGATGTCGTTCATCACCTGGATCCTCGGCACGGTCAACGCCCTGGTCGCGGCTCTTGACCGGCGTGCTGCTCGTCATCATCGTGATCGGGATCATGAACACGATGTGGATCGCCATCCGCGAGCGCACCCGCGAGATCGGCACGCTGCGCGCGATCGGCATGCAGCGCGGCCGCGTGCTCGCCATGTTCATGCTCGAAGCGTCCCTGCTCGGCTTGCTCGGGACCGCCGCCGGCGCGCTCACCGGCATCCTGATCGGCGCGGCCCTCAACGTCTTCGCAGGTTCCGCTTCCCGCCGCCGCCGCCGAGGCATGATGTCCGATCACCTGTCGCTGTCGATTCATCCGCGTACGATCGTCTGGTCGATGCTGTCCATTTCCGCGGTCTGTGCGGTTGCGGCTCTCTACCCCTCGTATCGGGCGACGCAGCTGCAACCGGTGACCGCCATGCAACAAGCAGGAGGGATCAAATGAAGAGGATGCGTGGTCGTGGCCTGGGTTGCTTCTGCTGCTCGGCATGCTGGTTCCATCGGCTGCATGGGCCCTGGATCAGCAGCAGCTCGCAGACTTGTTGAAACTGCTCGACGATCGTCAGACCAACAGCGGCGACTACAAGTCGCTGATGTTCATGGAGCAGAAGGAGCGCGACAAGGCCGACGTCGTCTACGAGATGCGTCGTGTACCGGCGCGACGCCAACGATGCCCTGGTGTTCCTGTTCACCAAGCCCAAGACGCGAAGCCGGCAAGGGCTACCTGCGCGTCGACAAGAACTTCTTCCAGTACGATCCGACGGTGGGCAAGTGGGAGCGCAAGACCGAGCGCGAGCGCATCGGCGGCACCAACTCGCCGCGCTCCGACTTCGACGAGTCGCGGCTCGCCATGGAATACGACCCGAAGTACGAAGGCGAGGAGAAGCTCGGCGCCTACACGGTCCACAAGATCCTGTTGAACGTCAAGGCCGGCGTCGACACCGCCTACCCGGTGGTGCGGCATCTGGGTCGACAAGGAGAACAACAACATCCTGAAGCGGCAGGAGTTCGCGCTCTCCGGGAAGCTGATGCGCACGCTCGTACTACCCGAAGTGGAAGAAGATCTTCAGCGAGTCGAAGCATGCCGACGTCTGGTTCCCGCAGGAGATGCGGATCTACGACGAGGTCGAGAAGGCCAACCGAGACGCACATCTTGACCCAGGAGGTGGACCTGCGGGCGCTCGAGCCCAACATGTTCACCAAGGCCTGGCTCGAGGGAAAGAGCCGCTGAAAAGGTGTGGAACGGAAGGGGTGAAGCCTGGTAGGAGGAGCGTCGGGCATGAGGCCCGGTTGATGCGGATTGGAGGTGGCACATGGCTGGGGGGTCGACACGGGGATGCGCAGGGTACGCGGGGAGTCTGATCAGATGGGCGAGCTGTCTGGGGTTGCTGGTCGGCCTCTTGAGTCCGGCGATCGTCCTGGCGCAGGACGAAGGGCGCCCGTCGGACGCGGACATCTTCAGCGACATACCGGAAGATCCCGACGTGACCACTCCGCCCCCGTTGCCCGGGGAGACGACGTCGGACTTCGAGGCAACTGAGCCCGCGAAGCGCCGCGAGCGGACAATGCCCGCCGCCGATCACCGAAGAACGGCTGCGACAGTATCTGCAAGACTACACGCAGATCGGCGGGCTGCTGTACTTCCGGACGCTCACGGAATTTCGCGAGGATACCGCCTTCAACGATTCGGACTTTTCGACTCCGCTGCTCAGCGACTTCTACATCGACGCGCGCGCCAGCGACCGCTTGCGTGGCTACTGGAGCGGACGCTTGACCATCGACCCCACCGAGTCGGGTTCGGAGACCGACTTCCTGCTGAACGAGCTCTGGATCCGGACGGACATCGCGCAGCGGCTCTTCATCCAGATGGGACAGCAGCACGTGAAATGGGGAACCGGCACGATCTGGAACCCGACCGACTTCCTGCAACCCGACAAGCTCGATCCTCTCGACCCCTTCGATTTCCGCGTCGGCGTCGACATGGTCAAGTTCCACTACCCGCTCGAGCAAGAGGCGCATGAACCTCTACGCGTTCCTGCTCTTCGAGGAAGCCGACACGCTCAAGGATCTCGGCGCGGCGCTCCGCTACGACGTGGTCCTCGGCACCGGCGAGTACGGCCTCGACTTCGTCGTCCCCCCCGCGGGCGGAAGAGCCGCAGGGTGGCTCGGACTTTTCCGCGGGCGTCGGTCCGTTCGACATCTACGGCGAGCTCGCCTTCCTCAACGGATCGAACATCGAGACCCCGAACTGCACAGGCCTCGGCTCGGTCAACCAGGTCTGCGTAGAGACAGGAGCCGTCGAGCCTCCGCGTACGCTCGACACCTCGCACGATGAAGGCTTCGAATTTCAAGGGGTCGCGGGGATCCAGTGGGCGACGATGATCCGCGAGGAGGACAAGTTCGACCTCGGCTTCGAGTACTTCTACAACGGGGTCGGCACCGACGACACCGAAACCTACGACGAGCTGCTCGATGCAGGACTGTTCGAGTCGTTCTACATCGGCGAGCACTACGTGGCGCTCACCGCCAGCATCGAGGGGCCGGGCAGCTGGAACGACATGTCCCTCATCCTCTTCAACATCGTCAACCTCTCGGACACGTCGGTCATCAGCCAGCTGAACATGGCGTACGCCATCTGGGTGAACCTCACCCTCGAGGTTCAGACCGGCGTCCACTACGGCAGCCGGGACGGCGAGTTCCGTACGTCCCTGGTTGCGGGGAACGACGAGGCGCGGCCGATCTTCGATCTCGGTATTCGATTCAAGCTCAAGATCTAGAGACCAAGGAGGACGCTCGATGAAGGGGCGCGTTGTCTTTCAGATCCACCTGAAGCCGGGCCGCGAGCAGGACTTCCTCAAGGCCTACGAGGCGATCCGTCATCTCGTCGCCGGGGGGGTCAAGGGACACATCGTCGACCAGGTGTGCCAGTCGATCGACGACCCGCAGAGCTGGCTCATCACCAGCGAGTGGGAGAGCATGGACGCCTTCATCGAGTGGGAGAAGACCCAGGAGCATCGCGACCTCGTGAAGCCGATGCGCGACTGCTGGGACCAGGCCAAATCGATGAAGTACGCGATCAAGGTGGAGACCGGGCACTGATCGCGAGCCGGGCCCGAGGGGTCGCGCGAAGCGTCCCCTCGCGAGCGAGCGCGACTCGCGGAGCGGCTCATCAGTCTTTCAGGGCGCGGTGCCGTCGAAGTACGTCAGCGCTTTCGCAAACGCGTCGATGCCGATCTGGCGGCCGCTGATGCGGCCCGTGAAGTCGTCGGCGCGACACGTGGATGCCGCCCCACAGGCGCGACTGTCCCGCCTGGTCCGCGGCGTCGTAGTAGGTCGCCCACTGCAGGCGGACGTCGGTGCGACGGACCGACCTCGAACTGCAGGAAGTCGTTCTGCGGCGCGACGAACTCCTCGAGGCCGCCGGGGAAGTACGGGCTGCCGGTGATGAGCGTCATCACCTCGGCGGCGGAGCGGCTGAAGGTGCTGTGGCCGGAATAGTAGCCGGGGAACGCCGGGGTGACGAAGGTGCTGCGCTGAAACGGCATCCACGCGCCGCGCGCAGCACCCAGCGGACGCCGCTCACCTGCGTCGTCGGGTCGGCGGGCTCGCCGGGCCAGGCGAGCACGGCGATCTCGCCGACCTGGCCGCCGGCCTCGGCGGTCACGAGCGGCGCGTGGCGCTCGCCGGGCGCCGAGCTCTCCGCGGTGATGATCTCGATCACGCCGGGACCAGCGGCAGCCCCATGGGATCGAACGACGGCCGCTCCGGGTCCGACGACTGGCCCTTGCTCGCCCATGTAGCGGACCATGGTGATGGGCGCGGACGCTGTCGTAGCGCCGCTTGACGCCCCAGGCGGCGATGGCGGCGTCGTGCACGGCGCCGTTCAGCGCGAGGTAGATCTTGACGTCCCACTCGAGCGCGTTCGACCACCGGGCCCTGGCCGCTCACGCGCCGCTCGAAGCCCGGATCGTCGGCGACGTCGTTGGCGAGCGTGTTCCAGTGGCCGGGCGGCGTCTCGGAGTCGGGGCCGTCGGCCCAGTACTCGGCGATCACGCGGCCGAAGTCGCCGCGCTTGACGGGCTGGGGCGGGTACGAGGCGCCCGTCACGGGATTCTGGCCATGCCCATGACCGTCGTTGGTGCCGAGCGGATTGTTGCCGAAGGTCGCCGGGCGAGATGTCGATCAGCGTCGGGTCGTCGGCGGTGAGCTGGCTGCTCCGCTCGAGGACCTCCTGTACCTGCGCCTTGAAATCGGCGTCGCCGGCACCGCCGAGCAGCGGCGGCGGCCCGGGATCGAGGTAGAGATCGGTCGGGTTGGCGCGCGTGAGCGCGAACGGCGTCACCTCGCCCCATTGCGCGCCGACGAAGCGGCTGGATCTTGCCCGGGCAGCAGCACGCCGTTCTGACCGATCATCACGTCGAGCGCGAGCGGCTGCCAGCGGTTGGGGTCGTGCACGGTCGCGAAGTCGATGTCAGGCAGCTTCACGACCAGCGGCTCGTTGACCGGCCACGTAGGTCGGATCGGCGTAGTTGCCGGCCTCGTTGCGCGCCGTCGTTCGCCCCGAACGCGATGGCGGCGGCGGCGATGCGGTTGCCGAGCGCCGCCGGGCTGTCGCCCTCGACCGAGGTGAAGGCGCGGTCGAGGCCGAGGGCGTCCATGCGGGCGTCGAAGCTCGCCTGCGAAGCTTGACCGCCGATTGCCAGCGCCGGCGAGTAGCGATGGAAGAGGACGCGGTACGCGGCGTAGCTGATCGCGATGGCGCGATCGCGCTCGACGTCGTCGGACGTGGCGCGCTCGTCGACGAAGTACTGCGCCGCGACCGGATCGTACGCAGCCCACGCGTCCCACATGGCGGCCGAGACGTGGAACAGATTGCGCGCGTGGACCGGCGGCCGCGGGTTGTCGCGCCGGATGGCGCCGAGGATCTCCTCGTCCCACTGCCGGGCCGCCGACTGCCCGCTCGACGAGCGGGCGGTTGCTGCCATCGTCGCAGGATGACGCCGCGACACAGAGGGCAGCAACGAACGACGACGAGGAGTATGGCGTGGGCCCGGTGCAGCTCACGAAGTGGGCGAGCTACCAGAGGCGGCTCGTCCGTGCCACGGTCGACTCGTCGGCGGATCCCACCGCAGATCGTCTGCGACGCGACGTCGATCGTTGCTCGGCGCGACCAGGACGACACGATGTCCGTTTACGCCGTCCTAGCCGTCCGTGCCATGCTGACGAGCGTGCGGCGCGCCGAGAACGAATGAAGGATCCGCCGCCAGGAGCAGGCAGCAGAAGTGGCGTCGGCGTCCTTGTCGCCGCGACGGCTCTGCTTCTGAACGCGTCGTGGTATCTTCCGCGTCACGCCGCCTGCCCGCCTGCACCCTCTTCCGATTGTCGTCTCGCAGCGAACAGTAGTCTCAGGATCATTAATGATGCGGACGACTCCAGGAGATCGCGTCGACTGGAAATGGCTGAATGGTCCGGCGACGTGGCAGACCGAGTTCGGCGACCCGCTCGGGACGACCATGTATACCGCATGTCTCTATGCTGGCAGCAGCTTGCGGATGACGCTCGAGCTCACTCCCGGAGGCACCTGCGGCCAAGTGCCCTGCTGGAGCAAAATTCGCGACGCCGGCTACCACTACAAGGACAATGCCGCGATGATTGGTGGGGTCCGACGGCTCAAGCTGGCCGGCAGTCAGCGCGCGCGCACGCGCATCAAGTTGATGGGCCGCGGCTTCGCACTTCCCGACGTCACGCCGCCGTTGGTGACGCCGTTGACGATGCAACTTTCGCGCAACCAAAGCACCATATGCTTCGAGAGTATTCTTGGTCCCTCCGACCTGAAGCGCAATGACGACACCCAGTTGCAGGCGCGGTCCGTGGTCGAGCCGATAACCCCGTTACCGCCGCTCCCAAGCGGCGGCTGCGGTGGCGCGATTGCTCCGTACACGCCGGGCACATCGCTGCCCGGCTCATTGAGCCATCAAGGTTTGGACCGCACGTTTCGCGTCTACCTTCCGGGAACCTACGCAACCGCGAACGACACGCCCGTGCCCATCGTGTTTCTCCTCCACGGAGGCTTTGGCAGCGGTGCGCAAGTAGAAGAGAGCTCGCGCTTGATCCCGATCGCAGACGGGGCGGGCTTCGTCCTCGTCTCGCCGGACGGCGTTGCCGGCCCGTTCGGCGTGCGCACCTGGAACGCCGGCGACTGCTGCGGCTATTCGGTCGACACGGGAGTCGACGACGTCGGCTTCATGCGAGCATTGCTCGACGAGCTCCAGGGACACGTTGTGCCTCGATCGGCGCCGCGTCTACGCGGCAGGAATGTCGAACGGCGCCATGCTGACGCATCGGCTGGCCTGTGACCTCGCCGATCGCGTGCGCGCCGTTGCGTCCGTGGCAGGCAGCAACATGACGCAGGGCTGCGTGCCCGCGCGTCCTGTACCGGTCATGGAGATTCACGGCACGGGCGACCTGAACGTTCCTTTCGACGGTGGATTCGGTTGTGGCGCCGCGGGAGTTCCCTTCGTGTCGGTGCCCGAAACCATGGACGGCTGGGGCGTACGCGACGGCTGCCATGACGACGAGCTGCCCTACGCCCAGCAGGGGGACGGTTCATGCACGGCGCGCCGCAGGTGTAGGAGCGCCTCGGACGTCGTTCTGTGCGTGATCCCCGACGGTGGGCACCAGTGGCCGGGCGGTGAGCCACCCGCGGGCAGCGGCCTACCGGGGTGTCCCTTCGGCTATCAAAGCCAGACGTTCTCGGCGAGCGAGCAATTGTGGAGCTTCTTCAGCCAGCATCCCCCGCGGTGAACCGGACTCAGCGGAGATCGGCGGTCGCATCGTCACCACCGGCAACCGACGGTGGAGCAGCGGGAGCCGCGTCCCCCGCGCGCCGGGGCGCCTTGAAACGTGCGAGCTTGGCTTCGAGAAGCCTCCGGATCTCGGGGACGGCTCGCTCGCCCGCCGCATGCCCGCGCTCGATCAGCTCGTCGGGACGGTAGAACTCCAACCACGTGAAATCCGAAAGGTCGGGGTTCACTGCCACCTCGGCCGAGATCGCCTTGAACTTTCCGAGCTCGTACTGGAGTGTCTGCAGCGAGTTCATCACCAGGTCGAAGATGCTCGGCAGCCCGCGGCTACGAGCGAGGTAGGCGAGCGGGTTGATGACGTTGATGGTGCGGAAGAGCCGCGACAGCGCCGTGGAGACGTCACGCCGGAGCGGCGGCACGACGTTGACGGCGATGCACAGGTCGGCGCCCATCTCGCGAACGACCTCGGCGGGCACCGGATCGGTGACCCCGCCATCCACGAGTATCCGCTCACCGCGGCGGACCGGTGCCAACAGCAACGGCACCGCACAGCTCGCGCGAAACGCCTCATCGAGCCGCCCGCTGGCGATGACGACGCGTTCCCCTGACTCGATGTCGGTCGCAA
This sequence comes from uncultured delta proteobacterium, assembly GCA_963846105.1. Taxonomy (GTDB): domain Bacteria; phylum Desulfobacterota; class Binatia; order UTPRO1; family UTPRO1; genus CAWJUT01. Next base: position 12,515 of record CAWJUT010000007.1, on the reverse strand, counting down.
CGGTTCGACATGGGAGATGAAGGTCCTCGAACGTCCGCGCCTGGCCGAGGAGCGGCTTGAGGATCCTTTCGAAGCGGTCGCCCGCCAGGATCCCGGGACGACTGATCGTGAAGTCGAGGAGGCCGGAGATCGTGGTCGACTTGGTCCCGATCTTTCGCACGAGCGCGACGAGGTCAGGCGCCCGGGCACCAGTCGCGTAGGCCAGACCGATGACCGACCCCATGCTGGTGCCGGCGATGAGGTCCACGAAGACGCCGCCCTCCTCGAAAGCCTGGAGCACACCCGCGTGCGCGAGGCCGAACGCCGCGCCGCCGCCGAGCGCCACACCGACGGTGACGCCGAGAATGTTGCGCGCCAGGCGATACAACGGCCGCGCCACCGGCGACCAGGGGTCGTCCCGGATCCGCCGCGCCAGCTCGCGCGGATCGGGCGGCGTGAGCGTCGAGTCGAACGGTATCACGAACGGCTCGCAGTGGTTGATCGGAATCGCAGCCGTCGTGCGATTGAAGAGATTGACGACGCTGAGCGGTCGCGCGCCGCCGTTCTCGGGCTCGACGGACGGGCCTTGCGTTGGCGCGGCTTCGATCACGACCGTGCGATCGCATGCTGCGCTGATCGCCCGGGCCAGTCCCTCGTCCGCCTCTGCCGGGTCGACGACGACGAACCCGAAGCGGTCCTCGAGCCTGGCGAAGAGCGCCGTCAGATCGCCGGCGTGGCGCTGGTGGTCCTCCGACGGTCGGGTCGCAACCGTCAGGTGAACGGGGTCACGATCGCTGTCCGACGTCAGATGCGCGCTCCACTCGTCCGCTCCGCGTGCGACGTCCTCGAGAAGCGGCGCGCCGCCAGCGCTTCCGCCCCGCTCCCGCCGGCGCTCTGGCGTGATCGTGAGCAGCAACGCCCGCCGTCCGGTCATCTCGGCGAGGAGCGCGGCGAGCGCTTCGGCGATGAACGTCTTGCCTTTGAGACCTGCGGCACCCACCACCCCGATCGCGGTCAGCACGCGCGCCTCGACCCGGTGCCGCGAGGTCGCGAACAGCCGTTTGCAGAGCATGCGCGAGAGGTGCTCGAGCGCCGTCGGATTCGTACCGACGAACCGGTCGAAGACGTCCTTCCCGAGCGACAGCAGCGTGGCGGGACGCGAGGCGATCAACGTGGCGGTACGTGGGCCTCCGAGAAGAAACGTCATCTCGCCGACGATCTCTCCTGGGCCGAGCCGACTCACCATCTCCGCCGGTTGGCGTCCCGACCAGACCTCGAACTCGCCGCTCGCGATCACGCAGAAGGTGTGACCGGCATCACCTTCGCGGAAGACGACGTCGCCGCGCGCGTGCTGGGTCTCGACGCACGCCCGGGCGATGGCTTCGAGCTCCGGCTGGCCGAAGCCGCTGAAGAGCGGCACCGACGAAAGCAAGTCGACGATCCGACGACGATCGCCACCGGCAGCGTCAGCGTCCGACGGAGGGTGCGTATCCATGGGCAGCCTCAGCCGCTCCTAGTCGGCGGCGCGGCAGCGTGTCAAACGCGGCGTGCGCCGAGCGCGCGCGGTGCGCACGCGCGTGGCAACCGGCGGCGGTACCGGTCGCTTCCAGTCGGCGCCACCGATCGTGTCGCCGTGCCGTTTGACATGTCTTCCTGCCAGCCGCTAGAGCGTCTCACCTGTGGACAACTCGCAAGGTCACGTCGCGGACGAGATCTACGAGAAGAACGGCGGGGCGGGGCGGTGGACTCCACGACGACTCGTGTGATGCTCGCCGCAGGGTTCGTACGCATAGGCTGCGGCGCGCCCTGGCTCCCTTTCGGTGGTCTGCGTCTGCGCAATCGCCGCCGGATGCGCGGCGACGCGCAAGGACGCGGCATTCGTCCACGACAGCACGAAAGGATCGGTGTACCTCGAGCAGCAGCCGAAGAACGTCCTTCACGCCAACCATCCGGCTCGAATCGACGGCGCACTCGTGGCGCGTGTCCTGTCCGGCTTCCGGGTCGAAGAGGACCGGATCTTCGAGGACATGGGGATCGGGCGCGGTCGAAGGCGGCCGTTCTCGGATGATGACGTGAGCTTTCTGACTCCGCTCATCGTCGAAGCCTTGTCGCGTGCCAACCAGGATCAGATGGTGGGCTTCCGGGTCATGCAACCGACGGGCGACGGCTTCAAGACCACCGAAGGAGTCCTCTGGGTCGAGACGCCGACACTCCATGTCGCGCTCACGAAGTATCAGGTCGACGTCGCCCGGCGGTCCATGGTCTACCGGGATGCACAAGGGCCGCACGACGCAACCGGGCTCAAGTGGCGCGTCGTGACGTTCATTCCCGAGGGCCTGGCGGAGACCACCGCGCGGCCCGATCTGCCGATCGTCGCTTCGCACTACCTGCGGACGCTCGTCATCGACTACGATCGCCTGGCCAAGCTCCCAGCCGATGCCAAACGGGTTCGCCCTGCGGCGCCGGCGGCCGAGGTCAAACGGCAGCGCCCCGCTCCGCCGGCGACGACCCAGCCTCACCCTGCGGCGCCAGCGCCGGCTCCCGCCGAGGTCGAACCCGAACCGTCCGCACCAGCGCCCGCGCCCGCGGTCGAGACCAAACCGGCGCCACCGGCACCCCAGCAACCGAGACCAGACCCGCGCAACCAGCGCCAGCCGCCGGCACCAAGCCGGCTCGGCCCGCGCCTGCGCCGGCGCCAGGGAAGGTCGAGACGCCCGAAGAGGTCATCAGGCGGCAGGACCGCGAGATCGAGGCCCTGAAGGCGAGGATGCGCGCCCTGGAGCAGCGACTCGAGAAGCAGGACTCGGAGAAAGCGGAGTAGGCGCCCGGATCAGCCGGCGATGGTCGGCGTGAGCAGCTTCTCGGGGACGCCGAACGCTTGCACCAGATCGCCGGCGACCGGTCTCAGCTCGCGGCAGAGCGCGTTCACCTCGCGTGAGATCGCCTGGGTCTTCACGCCCGCGAACAGGCGGTTCTCGAGGAACCAGCCGCGGTCGAGCTCGAGGTGCCAGAGGGCGAAAAGGTCGCGCACGCTCGTCAACACCGCCCGCACGTCCGGGTCGTCACACGCCTCGACGGTGGCCGTGACCCGCTCCAGCGTCACGCGCTCCACGTGGGCCGCTGCCGCCTTGAGGGCACGATCCTGGTAGCGCATGAACGCGCTGTGCGGATCGCTGCCGCGATCGATGGCGCGCTTCAATCGTCGACCGAGGTCCGAGATCCGGAGCTCCTCGCGCGAACGGAACGCTTGCACAGGAACTCGCTCGAGCGCAGATGCCGGCGGTCGCTCGCCCGGCTCGGGGGCGCGGGCACGATCGCGGCAACCACCTGCCCGATCAGGAAGCGGACCAGACCGCCGAGATCCATGTCCTCGAACTGCTGCTTGAAGTCGGTGATCAAGGTCTTGGCGACGAGCTGGAGCAGGACGGTGTTGTCGCCTTCGAAGGTCGTGAACACGTCGGTGTCGGCCTTGAGCGCCGCGAACCGGTTGATCGCGAGGTAGCCCGCCCCTCCGCAGGCTTCGCGGCACGCCTGAATGGTCGCGGTGCCGTGCCAGGAGCTCAATGATTTGAGACCCGCCGCGAGCGTCTCGAGCTGCATCCGCTCACGCATCGGCGGCTTGTCCGAGCGAAGCACCCGGACGTAGTCGTCGACCAGTCGCTTCATCGCGATACTGAACGCGAACGTCGTCGCCAGCGCCGGCAGCAGGCGTCGCTGGTGGGTCACGTAGTCGAGGAGAAGGATCTCCGGGCCTTTCGGCGGCGCGAACTGCCGGCGGCGCAGGCCGTAGCGGACGGCGATCGCGAGCGCCACCTTGCTGGCGCCGAGGGAGCCCAGACCGATACTGACCCGCCCGGCCACCAAGGTGGCCAGCATCGTGAAGAAGCGCGCCGACGGGTTCTCGAGCGGGCTCGAGTAGTGCCCGTCGATGCTGACGTTGCCGTAGCGATTGAGGAGCGCGTCGCGAGGGATGCGCACCTGGTTGAACCACAGCCGCCCGTTGTCGACGCCGTTCAGCCCGAGCTTGGCGCCGCAGTCGGCGATGCGCACGCCGGCGGCCGGCGTGCCATCGTCGTTACGGATCCGCACCATGAAGGTGTGCACGCCGTGATCCTCGCCGGCGACGAACAGGCGCGCGAAGAGCGCGGCCATGCGGCCGTGGCAGGCGGAGTTGCCGATGTAGTCCTTGCGGGCGTCGTCGTCCGGCGTGTTGATGACGAACTCCTGGGTTTTCTGGTCGTAGGTCGCCGTGGTGCGGATCGAGCGCGCGTCGGAGCCGTGGCCGGTCTCGGTGAGCGCGAAGCAGCCCGGCAGCGCCAGCGTGCCGGTGTCGCGGAGGTAGCGGTCGTGGTGTGGCTTGGTTCCGAGATTGAGGATCGCCCCACCGAACAAGCCGAACTGCACGCCGTGCTTGATCAGCAAGCTCAGATCGCCGAGGGCGAGGGTCTCGAACGCCGCGATCGCGGCGGCGGGGTCGTCCTTGCCGCCACAGCTCACCGGATAGGCGAGCGCCCCCAGGCCTTCGGCCGCCAATATCCGCGCCCACTCGAGCACCTTCTCACGGTACGCGTCGCGGGGGAGCGCCTCCGGCAAGGCGAGCCGCTCGTCGACGAGCAGCGCCCTGATCCGTTCGCGGAGCTCGCGGTAGTCGGGCTCGAGCACGCCCCGGACGGCCTCCGGGTCGACGCGCAGCGCCTGCCGGGGTGCGGCGGCCGGGCGTGGGCGCCGGCGCCGGCGCAGCGGATGCCGCCGGCACCGGCCGGGTGCTGACCGCTCCACGGCCCAACTGTTCCCCTGCGACCAGGAGATGGTTCTCGCCGTCGACGATCTCGACCTGCTCGCCCTGAAGGCGGATCTCGACGGTCTGATCGACGTAGACGGGACGGAGGAAGGTGAGGTCGAGTCGCTGCGGCGGAGCGCCTTGCTGCTCGGTCAGGTGGCGGACGACGAGATTGGCGATGCACATGTGCTGCACGTGCGGACGGGCGAAACCGAGGAGGCGCGCCGCCGCCCGGGTGGTATGCACCGGGTTGAGATTCCCCGACAGTCGCCCGTAGCGAGCCCCGATGTCCTCGGTGAGTCGGAGGGCGATGCTGATCGTTCCGGATGCTTTCGGGTCGAGCGCCGGCGGGCGCAGCTCGGGCACGGCCACGTCGCCGTCGGAACCGGACCCGGTCCGTCGAAGCCGCTTCGACGACGGCACGGTCCACCCCGGTGACCAGGAAAACATCGCTGCTGCTCAGCGTGACGTCGCTACCCCGACCGGTCACCCGCGTCTCGGTGAGGACGGCAACGCGATCGTCGGCGAGCGCGACCGTGCCGCCGACGTTCACCTGCAGGCCGTAGGTGACGCCGGGGTCGAGAAACGGCCGATCGGGGTGGTAGGTGATCTTCGAGCGCAGATGGGACAGGTCGCGGAAGTTGACGCCCAGATCCTCGATGAGCTGCATGAGCAGAAGGGTCCAGGCGCTCACGTGGTACGTGAACGGCACCCGCACCTGGCCCGACCCTTCCAGCCAGGTCGGACGCACCGGAAGGCCGAACAGCTCGTACCAGCGGCCTTCGTCTTCTTTGTCGATCTTGAACTCGGTGACGTACGACGGATAGGTCGGGGCGGTGAGGAGCCGGTTGCGCTTGACGAGGTTGCGGACGGTCGAGAGCAGGTAGCGCGCCTGGTACGCGCGCACCCGCGACAGGTCCTGCATCGGCACCACGACGCGATCCGGTGCGCGTTCGGTCTGCAAGGCGTTGCGCTGACCGAGCGCCTCCTCGAGATGGCGTGCCAGATCCCGTGCAAGCGCCAGCCCGAGCGGGCCGATCCGCTCCAACAAGGTGGCCAGCGCCTGGTCCGAGAGCCGCAAGAGCCGGCTCGGTTCGGCGGCCACGATCGTCGCCGCGCGTGGCTCCCGCAAGAGTGCGCCGAGCTCGCCGAAGGTGTCGCCCGGATCGAGCGATCCGACCTCGATCAGCTCGCTGTCGGCGCCCTGCACGAGCACGTTGGCTCTGCCGCTGAGCAACACGAACAGCTCGTCGGCGGGCTTCCCCTCCTCGACGATGGTCTCTCCGGCGGCGACCTCGACGACGTCGGCCTGCTCGAGGACGTGCGCGCGCTGTTGATCGTCGAGCGCGCGGAAGAGAGGGGCGAGTCCGAGATCGGCGGCTACGGTCGCCGAGGCTTTGGGTGCCATCACACGCATCGCAACGCCCCTTCGATTTGGACCCGTGCCGGCGGCGACCGCGGGGCGCTCAGCGCACCACGACCGCGCGCCCGCGCGAGCGCGCTACCAACTCCGCAAGAATGCCACGACGTCGTGCAACTGACGTTCGTCGAGCGTATTGCGGAAGTGCGGCATCATGCTCTGCGAACGTCGCAGCATGTGGAGAATCTTCGCACGCTGCTCCTCGGGTGTGTACTTCGCCAACGTCATCTCGTTCAAGGGCGGTGCGGGCTCCGCGGTGAGACCGGCACGTTCGGGATGACCACCGCGTCCGTCGTCACCGTGACAGCCCGTGCAATACGTATCGTAGGTCCGGTAGCCCGGCGACAAGTGGCGCACGTATGCGATCAGGGCTCCCATCTGCGCCGGCTCGATGTTGTCGATGAGCGGCGGCATCGAACCCGAGCCCTTCTGAATGACCTCCGCGAGCTCGTGATTCTTGTAGAACGCGCGCGTCTCCTGCAGATTCTTTTCCGCCCGCTTGGCAGTGCCCGCGAGCACGCCCTCCCCGTTGCCATAGGCGCCGTGACACGGCGCGCATGTCTTCTCGTAGACGGCGCGGCCGGCGCGCAGCCGGTCCCAGTTCTGACGCGACAGCGTCGGGATGTATTCGGCGACCTCGCTCACCCGCAGATCCTCGGCGGCGGCGTGGCGGGCGCGCGTCGAGGTGCGGAGCGGCGTCCCCTCGAGCAGCCGGTTGACGATCTCCTGGTCGGAGACGCCGGCGAGCAGCGCGGGCTCGCGAAGGTCGGCGGGATGGAGACTGAACGTCATGGCGACGGGACCGTCGCCGCGGCCTTCGGCGCCATGACACCCTTTGCAGTAGGCGGCGTAGATCACCGCGCCACGTGCCACGGGCTCGGGCTCGGGACCTACCTTGTGGGGCGGCGGAGGCGGCGGAGGACAACCAACGGTGGCGAGGAGTACCAGAAGAGCGAAGAGCCGCATCTCGATCCGCTTCGTTGCCGACTCCAACCGATTCCGCATCACCATACCTCCCCTCGAAGCTTCCGTCCGCTTCGATCGCTCTGCCGCGAGCGAATCCTGCCGCATCGTGACGGCACTCGCGCGGCACCACCCTCGGGACCGTCTACCATCGCACCTCACGGCCACAGAAGGTATCGATTGCCGTCCCGAACATTCCGCCGCGCTTCTAGCATTGGTCGCCCGCTCGATTCAAAGGTGAAGTTGCAGCCCCGGGAGGATGCCCTGGCTCACGGATGGGCGGCGGCCGACCGGGGCCCGACCCCGCGGCCGCGCACCCCCAGCATGAACGCCAACGCCACCAGCAGCGCCGCCGGTGTGTAGAGAAAGAGCGCCCGCGCATCCTCCGCCACGTGCAGGACGTTGCCGGCCACGATCGGCCCCGCGACCTCGGCCGCCTGCGTCGCCAGGTAGTAGAGACCCGAGTACGCGCCATCCCGTGACGGCGGCGCATGGTCCAGCACCAGCGGCAGGGCATTCACCAGCACGAGCGCGAACGAGAAGCCGGTGAGGATGAGCGTCAGTCGCAAGGGCGGGATGCTCTGAACCAGGTAGTTGGCAGCCATCCCGCAGGCACAGAGCGCAAACCCGACGAGGATCACTCGCCGCCGTCCGAAGCGCGCCCCCAGCAGGCCGGCCGGGAGCGCCCCGACCAGCATCGCTGCCGCGAACAGGCCCATGAGACGGCTCGCCAGTCCGGGGTCGAGGTGGAGCGCGCTGATCGCATAGCGGGAGAAGAAGACCCGGTTGCCACTGAACGCCAGCCAGGCGCTGAACAGCGACACCAGCAGCAACATCGCCGAGCGGTCCCGATCGCGGACGATGGTGAAGAGGCTCGCCAGCAGACTGGGCGTGCTCTCCGCTTCTTCCGGCCGCGCGGGCTCGCGGATCAGGGCGACGACGAGGAACGTGGTCGCGACCAGCACGGCCGACGTGAACACGAACGGTGCCGCGCGGCGACCGGCGAAACAGCCAGCCGCCCACCACGAAGCCGAGGATCGCGCCCACCCCTTGCATGAAGGTGATGATCCCGTTCGCCGGGGGAGCGACGCGACGGCGGCGTCAGGTCCGGCATCAGCGCCGTCAGCGGCGTCCGGATCACGTCCATCGCCAGCAAGGTCAGGATGATCGCCCCCATGAAGAGATACAGCGGGCGTCCGAGCGTGAGCGGGATAGGGAGAAGGCGGCTGCGGCGATCGGGATGCCGACGATCAAGTACGGCATGCGGCGTCCCCATCGCGTCCGGGTCCGGTCCGACAGCGCACCGATGTACGGCAGGATCAGGAGTCCCGCCATGTTGTCCAGGCTCATCACGATGCCGGTGATCGCCGGGTTCAGACCGAAACCGCGCACATCGCCGGCGTCGAAGTCCGGTCGTCCGCCTTGCAGGAAGATCGGCACGAAGAAATCGTACGTCGTCCACAGCAGCAGGACCGCCAGCTGTCCGAGCGCGAGAATCCAGATCGGACCGTAGCGGAACGTCACGCGTCCACGCTCTCGACTTCTTGCACGCTGGATCGAGAGTTGGTAACGAGGCGCGCATGTCCGATCCGCGCGATCACTTTCGCAACCAAAAGTTCATCATGCTCACGAGCTACAAGAAGAACGGCGCCGGTGTGGATACCGAGATGTGGTTCGTGCTCGAGGACGGGCGTTTGTTCGTGCGGACGGACGTGAACCACTACAAGGTCAAACGCATCCGCCGCAACCCGACCGTCAAGGTGGCGCCCTGCGACTTCACCGGGAAGACGACGGTCGAGCCGTTCACGGCGCGCGCCGTGGAGTTGCCGGCTTCCGAGGAGCCGCGTCTCGCGAAACTCTTCGCGCAGAAGTTCCCGATGGGCTACTACCTCGAGATCCTCATCCTGAAGCCGTTCTCCGGCGTGCTGGCGGCGCTCGGGATCGGCAAGGGGCGCGGCAAGCCGGTCTTCTACGAGATTCTCCCAAGATGCTGCTGGCCCTCTCGGAGAGTGGAGAGCGTCGCGCGCTGCGATACGGATCCGGCTACCTCGCGGCCGTCTCCGGACTCGCCTAGCGTCATTCAGCGGCCGACGGCCCCGCCACCACGCGGCGGTCGTGGAGGTCGCCGATCGTATGGCTGGGAAGCCCCAGCACCTCGGCCAGGATCTCATCCGTGTGCTCGCCGAGCAGCGGTGCACGCCGGACGGGGAGACGGCCGCTCACGCTGAACTCGATGGGGCTGCGCGGCATCAAGTAGGTCCCCACGCCGGGATGCTCGACTTCCTGGAACATCGGGTTCGCCGTCGAGCAGCGCGTGTCCTCGGTGACCAGCTGGCGGAAGGTCTGGTACGGCCCCCACGAGACCGTGGTTCCCTCGAACGCGGCGCGCACTTCAGCGAGCGTTCGCGCCGCGAACCAGCGCCGCAACACCGCGGCGATGAGGTCGCGTTCCTCGAAGCGCGCGACTTCGGTGGTGAAGTCGCGACCCGTGCCTTTCTCGATCTTCTCGAACGCCGGGCCGGTGCCGGTCGCCTGCACGAGCGCCGACCACTGACGCCCCGTCAGCGCGACGACCATCACGCGGCGCTCGTCCTTGGTCTCGAAATCGTGGCCGAACGCGCCGTACAGGTAGTTGCCATCCTTGCGATGGTCACGACCCCCGAGCTGCGCCTCGGCGATGCGCCCGAGATTGCCGACCATGGCGAAGGCCGCGTCCGAGAGCGACAGCCGCACGAGCTGGCCCTCGCCGGTGAGCGAGCGATGACGCTCTGCCGCGAGCAGGCCGACCGACGCGAGACCGCCGAGGATCGCGTCCCAGGCGGGGAGCACGCTGTTGAGCGGCTCGTCGAAGTTGCGCGGCCCGGTCGCCCACGGGAAGCCGGTCGCAGGATTGACGGTGTAGTCGACCTCGGAGGTGCCGTCGCGATTCCCCGTCAGTGACACCATGATGAGGTCGGCGCGGCGCTGGCACAGGCTCTCATAGGCCATCCAGTCGCGCGCGGGAAAGTTGGTGAGGAAGAGGCCGGCCTGCTTGCCGGGCGCCGTGATGAGCGCGGTGATCAGCTCGCGGCCCTCCGGCGAGCGCAGACTGATGGTGATCGACCGCTTGCCCTTGTTGAGCCCCGCCCAGAAGAGACTCTGACCGTCGGCGGCGAGTGGCCAGCGCCGATAGTCGAGGCCGCCGCCGATATCGTCGAAGCGAATCACGTCGGCGCCGAGCTGCGCCAGCGTCATGCCACCGAGAGGAGCAGCGACGAACGCTGATCCTTCGATCACGCGCAAGCCGGCGAGGATCCCGGCGCTCACTGGCCGACGCACCTCCCACGAAACGCCAGTCGAGCACCTCGCCGCTGTCGGTGCCGCGATCCGCGGTCACGATCGCCCGCAGGTGGACCAGCGCGCCGCCGGCGGCGCGGGGATCGACGCGCTCGAGGTGGATCGTGCTGTGCAGCACGTCGCCCTCGAACACCGGCGCGACGTGATGGCACTCGTGCCAGGCGACGATGTAGACGAGATCGGGAAGGGCGCGTGTCGCGTGCGCCGCGGCGACGCCGATCGTATGTCCGCCGTACACGAGTCGCCGCCCGTGCGCTCCCGCCTGCGGATCCGTATGGGTGCGTGCCAGGTTGAGCGTCAGGCGCGCCAGCTCGGGGGCGGCGGTCACCGTCTCTCCCGACTCGAGCACCCAGGTGGTCCCCGCCACCGCCGCGTTCGCACCGCGCGTCGATGCGCTCGCACGGAAGGCAGCGAGATCCCAGCCGGAGACCGCCTCGTCGAGGGTCACCGGACCGTCGAGCGAGCCGATCGTGTCGAGGTTGTCGTCGTGTTGCGGCGCGCGCGCCACATCGCCGAGCGGCAGCATCGCGCACCGCCAGAAGTCGAGCACCGGGCGCTCGTACTGGTCGACGGTCCGGACGCGCAACACCGCGAGCCCCGTCGGGGTCTGGTTGGGACGCCGGCGGTTGTCGCGCATCGCCACCACCTCGGTCGTCGTGTACAGCGTGTCGCCGATCCCCGGCGCGCGCAGCAGCCGCAAGCCACGGTAGAAGAGGTTCGCGATCACCCGCTGCGTCGCGAGCGTGGACTGGCCGATGGCGACGTCACAGACCAGGCTGGGATGAGCCGGCTGCCGGCCGCCGGGCAGCACCCGGGCGGCGAGCGCCGCGTCGAGCGGCAGGCGAAGGCGATCGCCGATGATCGCTTGATGAAGGGCCGCGTGCCCATGCGTGAGGGTGAGCGCGGGCGCGTCGGCAAACACCTGACCTACGGCGAGATCCTCATAGAACGGACCGCCCAGGCGCACCGCGGTCGTCGATCGATCGCGAGCGTCGTTCTCGGCGCCGTTCTCGGACTCGTCACTCGTCCCCTCCCGCGGCTTCCGCGCGTGCCAGCACGCGTGCGGCCGACCGCCGCAGCGCCTCGTCGATCATCTCGCCGTCGAGGGCGACCGCCCCGACGCCGTTCGCGCGTTCGGCCGCGTCGAGCGCCGCGAGGATGGCGCGCGCCCGCTCGACCTCCTCGCTCGTGGGCGTGAAGGCCTTGGCGAGCGGCGCGACCTGGGTGGGATGGATGGCCCATTTGCCGTCGAAGCCGAGGTCCCGGACCCGCATCGTCGCACGCGTCAGGGCCTCGACCTCGTTCAGGCGGAGGTAGGGACCGTCGATCGCTTGCAGCGCATGGGCGCGCGCCGCGATGAGCACCGTCTCCTGGATGGGCAGCCAGCGATCGAGATCCTCGGCGCCGGCACGCGACCGTCCGAGCGACGCCGCGAGGTCGGCGTATCCCAGGATGAGCGCCTCGAGACGCGGCGAAGCGGCGGCGATCTCGTCGAGGCGGCGAAGCGCCGCCGCGGTCTCGATGAGCGCCTGCAGCGCGAGCGGCGTCGGCGCTTTGCTGGCACGCTCGACCCCATCGAGGAGCCGCGAGACGAATCCCAGATCGGCGGCCGACTCGACCTTCGGCACGATCAGGCTCGCTGGACGGACCGGAGCGCTGGCGAGCGCGATCACGTCCTCGTGACACCAGGGTGTACCCGGGGCGTTGACGCGCACGCTCACCAGCGCGGCGCGCCAGCGGGCACCCTGGAGCGCCGCCAGCGCCCGGCCGCGGGCGGCGACCTTCTGGTCCGCGGGCACGGCGTCCTCGAGGTCGATGACCACCTCGTCCACCGCGATCGTCGGCGCCTTGGCGAGCATGCGCTCGGAAGCCGGGACGCTCAGCGAAACACGACGGGACGGCATGGCGTTAGCGGTTCTCCCCCGGTGCCAGCGGTAGCGCGTCGCGAGCCGAGTTGTCAAAGATGGCGTGCATTCGCACCCATCGTAGCGAGCCGACGCGCGATCCCGCCAGCCCCGTATCGCGTCAGCGCGTCGC